>CAUPRE010000006.1:0-186212 GCA_963513565.1 uncultured Flavobacterium sp.
CAATTTCGGAAATAACTTTTGGCTATTTAAAAAAGCCAAAAAAGTTATTCTGAAATTATGCTGAATTGAAATAAAAACTAAATTTGATTATTACAATATTAAATGACCTTGTTGCATTAAGGTCTTGAATCCGCCATAACTCCCTTTTTTATTTGGGCATGACCCCGATGTACACGACCGTGCTAAAATCACGACAGTGCTGCAACGGGGTCGCGCTGTACGCTATATCTCTTGGGGCGAACCCCGCCCCAAGAGGATGCCGCTCCCATCGCTCATGCGAAAAGAGATGGCAGTTTACAGTTTGCAGAAGGCAGATATAAAAAAGAAATACAAAACGCTATTTTCAGAAAATTTTTATATTTTTTTGAGGGAAAACGGATATATTTGGAGGAATAAAGTTTTACTTAAGTTTTATACCTATCTGTCAAATTTAATTATGATAGGGATGACTTAGTCAGACTTATATGCAAGTTGTGCTAAACATTGCCAAAGCAAATTGAAAGAATTATAGAGTATTTTATTTATTAAACAATTTACACAGAAAATATATGAGTGACATACATTTAGACAATTGGCTTAAAAGAGTTGATATTGATTTTTATATAATGTTCATTCAAACATGGATACCTTTTAATGCATGGTATAATAAGAATTTTTATGATGAAAATAATAATTTAAAGAGTGATAGAGAGCTCATTGATTATATAAAAAGAAATGATAATCCTTATAAAAGTAGAATAAAGAATCTTATATTAGGAAATACAACAGAATCTATTGAATTTAAAAATTGTATAAAAAAAATACACGAAGAACTAGAATTACATTCATTACCGAGTGAAGAAAAAAGAATTAAATTATCAAGTATAAATCTATATTCAAATCCAAAAAAAGATGAAACTTTAGAATACAATAGGAAGATATATAAATTTGAATACTTACATCAGCAACCAAGGACTACTAAAAGATTTAAATGTACGATTCTTAAAAACAATGCTAGTCAAGTAACTGTTGGACTTATTGATATATTTAAATGTAATAATGTAGAATTAGAACAACATGAATATTTCCAAAGCCAAAATATAAGAGTAAGAGAAATTATAAAAAAAGGCTTTAATGAAATAAATCCTCAAAAACCCATAAACATAATTTCACAGAACAATAAAGGAATTAAAATTGCAGGCGATTTATTTTTTATAGATAATATAGAATTAATTACTCAAGTAATAGTTGAATTAATTTATCAGTTGAGATGTAAAATATTTCATGGTGAACTTAATCCTAATCAAAATTATTCTATAATTTATGAAAATGCATACAATATTCAAAAACAACTTGTAAAATCTTTAAACTAAACCTATGTCGCATATAGCTAACAAAATTGATGCAAAAGACAAAAAACTGTCAGAAGTTTTAACTGGTCAACGATATAGAATAGACTCCTTTCAAAGAGAATACCGCTGGCAAAGAAAACAAATTGAATCACTAATAAGTGATTTAGCGATAAGTTTTAAAAAAAATTATATAAGTTCTCATACCGTTAAAAATTGTAATGATTATGATTGTTATTATATGGGGCCAATAGTTTTGTGTGATACAAATAATGAATTATCAATTGTTGATGGACAACAAAGATTAACATCATTTACTTTATTGTTTATATATCTTAACCATGAACAAAATAAAATCAAAAAAGAAGGCCTAACTCTAAGAGAATTAAAACCTTTTTTATATGTAACAAAAGCAGGGGAAACAACATTTGTTTTAAATGTAAAATCAAGAAATAAAGTACTAAAGCATCTTATTGAAAATCCAGAAACTGTCTTTGATGATTACGAAGATTTAGAAAACAACATCGAATTTGATATTGATGAATCTAAAAAATCAAATAAAACTGATGAATCAATTCAAAATCTAATTGAAAGATATGAAGATATTACAAAACTTTTTCCTGATGAAATAAAAGATGAAAATGTACTTCCTATTTTTATAGAATGGTTACTTGAAAAAGTTGTAATTGTAGAAGTTAAGGCTTACAGCCTAGAAAATGCATATACAATTTTTGAAACTATGAATGATAGAGGGTTAACCTTAAATCCAACAGAAATTTTAAAAGCATTTCTTTTACATAAAATTGATGATGAAATAAAAAGTGATGAAGTAAATGAATTTTGGAAAAATAGAATTTTTGAAATTAAATCTAAAATTGGTAGTGATACAGAATTAGATTTTTTTAGAGCATGGCTTAGAGGAAAATATGCTGAAACAAAAAGAGATACAAAGCAAGGTGCAGAAAATGAAGATTTTGAAATTATTGGAACTCAATTTCATTCGTGGGTAAAAAACAATCCTGAAAAAGTATATTTATCAAATTCTGAGGATTATTTTTTATTTATAAAATCTGATTTTGATTTTTACTCTAAACTTTATATGACACTATACAATTTCAAGAATCATTGCGTAGAAGATTTTGAAAATATTTATGTATCTAATTTCTACCCTATTGCTGACTCTCTCTCGTATCCGCTTTTCATATCGCCAATTTCCAAAAGTGATAAAAATGAAATTATTGATAATAAAATAAAACTAATTGGGAAATTCATAGACACTTTTACCATTGTAAGAGTGCTTATAGGGAGAGCTGTAACACAAAGTACTATAAGATATAGCATGTATGAATTAATTAAATCTATTAGAAATCAAGATGAGTTAAATTTAACTTTAAAATTAAGCTTAGAACTGGAAAAACTTAAATCATCATCTCCATTTACAACGCTTCATAGAATGGATAATTGGGGATTTTATCATTATCTTTTTGCGAGATTAATATTTAAAAATAATTCTAGTTTAGAATTTAATTCACTACTGAGAAGTAAAAAACAAAATTCATTAATACTATATAAATTTTTTGATTCTGAAGAAAGACCTGATTATATAAATGAAACTGAGTGGAATTTAAACATCAATTCTGTTGCGGGTCATTGCTTAGTAAGAAGGCATGATATAGAAGAAATACATTCAAAAAAAGGAATGGATAAAATAGAATATTTAGTAAAGCAGAACTATTTACCAGAAATGATTAATTTCAATACTTACTCAATAGTTGAATTTATTACTGAAAGAGATAATAAATTAAGAGAAGAGATAAATTCATTAATTCAATTTTGAAAAAAAGGCGATTGCACAACAGCCACAATGGATTTGGTCAATTGGCTTAAGGGAAAGATGGTTTTGTATTTGGGAGTTTAGAAATAACAAAAAAAAACTAAGTGTAGTTCAAACCCGCTTAACTAAAAGAACGCTAGCAAAAAAATTAAAAAATAATATGGGTAAAAATATAACATTTGATTTTACAGAAATAAACACTTTAAATAAACTATTAGATAGAATTAAATTTGAACCTCATTTGGACGCAGAAGATTTAAGTTCTATTGCATCAAGTCCCTATATAACTTCTATTTATGAAAAAGTTCATTTAGCATATAGAGAACATTTATCAGGAAATCCCGAACTCTTGGAAGAAATATACGTAGATGGCAAAAGTAGATTTAAGCTTTCAGAAAAAAATGGTATCGAAGACTTAAAAAAACGCATACATAGCTTGACTGGAAATAGTATACTATATATAAAAGGAATGAATACTGAAGAGTTAGATTTATATTGTGACGAAATTTTCGCTCCTTTTATTCCTACTAAAAAACAGAAAGAAGAAATATTAAATCTTCTAATTGAAATAAAAAAGAGTAATTAAAAAAACTGTTGCTAACAACTAAACAGATTTGGTAATTGGCTCTCGGATAAGTTGGTTTTGTATTTGGTATGATTTGGCAAATCTGAAGAATGGGGCTTTGTTTAGTCTAAATAACAAGAACTTTGATAACAAGTTTAAAGACAAACTTACGTTAAACATGAAGAAATTAATTCCATACTTTTTTTTGTCGATTCTACTAGGCTGTAAAGATTCAGAAATCATTAAGCATAAAACAGAAAAAATAGAATTTGATAAGATTGACACTTTATACTTTAAAAGCTTTAATGCTGAAAAAAGTGAATTTTCACTATTAATTTTTGGCGGAGGTTATTTTAATTCTAAATTGTTAGTTAGAAATTGTAAACAAGTAAAACCTGAAGATTCTGTAAAAGCTCTCAAATTAGGACCATTTGCCAAAATTTTTCGAATAAATAATAGTTGTAAAACAAGTTTCATAGATGAAAAAAGAAAACATTATTTGGAATTTAAAATTGATACTATAAAGAATTACAAATTCATATACGTTAATCGAGATTTAATAACAGATAGTCTAAATATTATTTTTAGCAATACTCATTTACCAGTCAAATGAAACCAGCTGATATAATTACTATAATAGATTTGAACAATTGGCTTAATGGGAAGTTGGTTTTGTATTTGGCAGTTTAGCGATAACCTAAAAATAAATCTTAATTTAGAACCCAAACCCGCTGTAGTACAAGTACGCTAGCGGTAATGCGCCCGCAGAGTCAATTAAAATAAAAAAAAAACTAAACAAGAATGAGAGAATTAAAAGACAATTATGTTTTTTTTATTTGCGTAACATTACTAATAATCTGTATTTTTTTTATCGAAAAATATAGGTCTGAGGTCAAAATTGACATTCAGAAAAACAATGTTGGCGGTTTAGGAAAAGTATTTTACATAAATATTAAAAGAAATTTTACAGACGCTAGATATTTTTATTTTTATAATGGGAAAAGGTATGAATCTGGCGAAAAAATAGACAACTCAGGAAAAGAATATCTAAATAAGTGTTTTAGAATCGAATTTTCGTCAATCAACCCTAATCGATCTAACATATTTTTAAACGAAGAAGTTCAGGACGCAATAAAAATTAAGAGAGCTGGATTTTAAAATTATGCACTACCGTTAACAGCCACATAGGATTTGGGCAATTGGCTTAATTAAATTGGTTTTGTATTTGAGCACTAAACTACTTGTAGCTCAGGGATATTGTGGTGCACATTATAAAAAAAATCGTAACATCCTTTAAAATTTTTAGTCTTTAGCATTAAAATAAATCATCATTATGCGAACTAGTTTTATTCTTATGTCTCTACTACTTTTTTTAACTTTATTAGTTGGTTGCAAAGCAAGTAAAGTTAAGAGTAACTCAATCGAAGGAATTTGGAAATCTATCGGTTATGGGCAAATTCTAAAAATAGATTCGGATTCCTACAAATACTTTGATGTCACCGATTTTTCTTATTTACCATCGAAAGAAGGCAATATCGCGGAAGTCACTAAATCGATGGAGGTTTCAAATGATACACTTATCGTAAAACGTGGATTTAACAAATATCGCTATGTTAGGATTAAGAAACTTCCAGAAGTATCCCAACAAAACTTAAAAGACAAAAAGAACATTTTCTATAATTTCGAGGTTTTTGCCAATTCCTACAAAAATCACTACGCCTATTTTGATCTAAATAAAATTGATTGGGACAGTCTTTACACAAATTCAAAAAACAAAATCAATACAAAAAGCACCGAAGTTGATTTGTTTTTAGTTCTGGAGGATATGATAAAAAGAGTAAAAGACAATCATGGATCTATAGAACCAACAGATGAAGTTTACGAATTAGTACAAAATAAAAGGCAGCCAAAAGTAATAGATGAAGTAAAAGAAGCAGTAAAACAATATGGCGATTTTGAGATTGCTGAAATCGTCGCTGACTATTATCTAAAGGAGGATTTGACCAAAGATTCTTGGCTAATCAAATGGGGAAAGATGGAAAACAATGTTGGCTATATCCAAATCAAATCAATGTTTCTGTATGCAGACTTACATTTAAACGATAGCCTTGTCAAAGCAAATGGATTTGTCCCGACATATATGGACGCATTTGATCGTTTAAATTACGAACAGCAAATTTCAGAAGAAGTTGCTGGAATAAGTAAATTAATGGATGTGATAATGCAAGACCTTGAAGAAACACCACATATGATTATCGATGTTCGCTTTAATGGCGGAGGTCAAGATGCTGTAGCGTTAGAAATTTTAAGGCGATTTAACACGGATAGAAAACAAATTGCTCTTAAAAAAGCAAGACATAATAACGGCTACACTATAAAAACACCTATTTATTTAGAGGCAGCAAAAAATCCATATACAAAACCTGTTTATTTGTTGACTTCACAACAGTCTGCGAGTGCCACTGATATGTTGGCATTAAGTTCAATGGAATTGCATAATTTGAAACGTATTGGTTCACATACAAATGGAGCAATTTCAGATGCTTTACAAAAGAAATTGCCCAATGGTTGGTATTATTCACTTTCGAATGAAGTTTACACAGATAATAATAATGTATGTTACGAAAATATTGGCATTCCAGTTAATTATGAATTGAATTACCCCAATGATAGACAAACATTTTTTAGAAATGTTGCTAACGATTTAGAAAAAGATAAAGAGAATATTATACATGCAATTAAGAAGCTTCAAAGCAAGTAAAAAACTCCACAAGGCTTACTTAATCTCATGTCTAGTTTTCTTTAAATTGTTCGTTTACTTTTATAATTTCGCTTGATCGGTGTAATAACCAAAAAAAATCATATAGTATCAAACAATTAAATTTCAATTTATGACAGTACTTGTATTTTTGTTAATCTATACCATTATTTTAAAATTCTTTCCTCCCAAGAAGCCCAACTTTTATTATGGTTATCAATTAGGAGGCGCTAAAGAAAGTCGTCAAGCAGAAAAGTTTGGAGTTTTCATTTTCAACAGTTTTGAGCTAAAATAAAATTTTGACAAGTAAAAAAGGGGAAGGAAAACGTGGAATTAGAGTTTATCCAAATTGGAGCGTAACAGAAAATAAACAAGCACAAAAAACTCAAAATTGGCAAACAAAATATTTCGTAGAAATTGGAAATAGAATCGAAATTGACATAAACAAGCTAAAAAAGTTACTGAAAATAGATCCAGAAAATCACTTATATTTAGACAAAAAAGAAAACTAACCGTACAAAAAGAATATAAAACAAATAGAAAAGCATCAATTCAAAATCGATGATTTTAATTTTATAATCATTTAGTTTTAAACATCTATAAAAACGTTAGTTAGAATTAAAACAAATTAAAGAATGAGAAATAACATGATTAAAATTACAGTACTGGTATTTGTAATATTTTTAAGTGCTTGTAAAACTGTGAAGTCTGAAATAAATAAGAATAATCCTTTAAAAGAAGAGAACCTTTACTTTGGACATAAACCACCAGGATTAACCCCCGAAATTTTTGTTCCTAAAAAGAGCACCTCTCAAGATTGGGAATTATGTAATGCAGACTCTTTGAATATGGATGAATTTTATTTTACATATCAAGGTAACGACCCGTTTGAGCCTCTCGTTGTTGTGTATCGTAATGAAGGTAGCTATTACAAGGTTAATAAGTATAGCTTTAAACATAATCCTAGCGATAGTAACATCTTATACTCTAGATGGAACTACATAGAGCGTACAGATTCTGGTTGGTCCAAAATTAAAAGCCTAGGTTCCATGTTTGATAGGGAAGATTTGGGTATTATGGTGATGTCAGTATCTTCTAAAGGCACTCTTGTTTTTGACGATTATAAAAGTAATGACGGAATCAGCATATCAAAGATTATAGACGGAAAGCATGAAGAACCAAAACTACTCGGTAAGGAGATTAACTCAGGGGAATTGACAGCCCACCCCTTTATAGCACCTGATGAATCCTACTTAATATGGGATAGTGAGAGAGAAGGTGGATATGGCAAGTCCGACATTTATATCAGTTTTCGACAGCAAGATGGCTCATGGGGTTCAACTATCAATATGGGAGATAAGATAAATTCAGAACTAGTAGAAAATGGTGCAAGATTAACACCTGATGGAAAATATTTGCTTTTTGAAAGGTCAGAAGAAAAAGTAAGGGAAAATGGAAGCACATATTGGGAGTCAAAAAAATATTGGGTTGATTCTAAAATTATTGAACAGCTAAGATCTCAGCAATGATCTTATGTAAAAATGTAAGAATATAAAATATAACTACCCTCAACACAAGTAGCTGTTGCGCAACTCTCTTAAAAAGCAAATTTTCAAAATCAGCATAAAAAAACAACCTCGTTTAAGAAATATGTTTACCCCTCGTTGGTTGCCTTATTTACTTCCTAAAATACAGCAACAAAGGAAAAACCCAAAAGTGGTATAAAAAGAGTTAATTTTTCGGAGTATTTTAAAGATTAAATGGATTTGAAGTTGTATTGGGGTTCCCTATTTTTAATTATACTTGATATTGTTTCTTTGCTCTCAATAGTAGTTATTGAATTATTGCTATGAAGTAAATTAGAACTTTAAAGAATAAGGTTTTTGCTAAAATTTCAACGCTAAACGCTAATAAGTACTTCTTACTCAATAATCAGTTGGTTAGAGTAGTATATAAAAAATAACAATTCATAGTGTGTTTTACTCAAAATTTACTTTTTTTGTATTTTATAAAAAATAGTTAAAGATGAAGAAAACATTACTCACAGTAGTTATTATTTTAGCTACAACATTAATAAGCCGCGCACAGAATTCTTGCCTTACAGATGAAATGCAAAAAAAAGCGGTCTCAAAAGATTTTATTTTAGGAAAACAAACAGCCCCAAATAGCACAAAATCTCCATCATTAGATGTTGAAAAGTTCTTGTTATCAAAAGGATTTTCTACAGATAAAACGGGAGCATATAACGGAAAAATCTATACTATTCCTGTTGTGGTACATATTATAGTACCCAATAATGAAGCTGTTGGAACCCAATTTAACCCCTCTGACGTAGAAATTCAGACATGGATAGATAACTGCAATAAAATACTTAATACTACTTATGGTGATTTTGTTTATCCAGAAGGAAATGGACTTTTGGATGGAACTGTAATGCCATTTAAACTGGTTTTGGCAAAAAGAACGGAATCATGCGAAGCTACTACTGGAATTGTTAGACATTATGCTTCAGAAACTACATTACCCAATTATGCAACTTATGGTTTGGATGACACAAAAGGGGTAACGGCTGATCAAGTTAGAACTTTTGCGCCGCATTGGTCTGAAGCGTCTTATTTTAATATCTATGTTATAAATGGTTTTAAAGGGAACTTCAATGGAGGGGATACGGGTTTTAGTGGTTTACCTAAAAATGAGGACAAAAGTTATGACGCTTTTATGACTTGTAGAGTTACAACCAAACTTAATGCTTTTAATATTAGTATTTTACCTCACGAAATAGGCCATGCCGTAGGATTAGAACATACGTTTAGCAAAGATTATGATTTTACTACCTCACCTTGTCCTGTTGCAGAAACAGCACAAAACTGCCTCACTGTTAATGATTATGTTTGCGATACAGCTCCATGTAAACCCTATCTTAATCCTCTCCCAGACAACACTATTATCAACCCATGTACAGGGAGTACTTATGATGGTATACAATACAACATGATGGGGTACAATAGTGGAAGAAAATTCACCCTTGGACAAAGAGAGCGAGCTATTACAGAATTTTTAGGATCACGTGAAAATCTAACACTCTCTTTGGGAGCAACACCAATAGAAGACAATACTGGTGGAGGTACCGTAAGTAATGCTTCGTGCGAAATCACTTCAACCAACAATGCCTCTAATTTTTGGTTGGGTCCTACTCTAGTTCAATTAGGCACTATTAATAATGTTTCACTTCCTAGAAAGACTTCTTCTCAGGTCTTTTATACTGATTTTACTAAAAAAAACTGTATTAATCCCAGCGTTTATACCGATTTGAACATTGGACAAACTTACACATTACAAGTAGGAATTGTGGGGAATTCTCAATATATCAATGCTTGGATTGATTACAATAACAATGGTTCTTTTGAAGCTTCGGAACTTGTTGTTACTTCTGGAATAAAAATTACTCCAACAAATGGGTTTACTACAAATACAATATGGTCTGCAACAGTAACCCCACCATCAACTGCAACTATAAACAAACCTTTGCGATTAAGAGTAAGAACTGGTGATGAAATTGGAGCCTGTGATGCAACAAAAGATGGTCAAGTTGAGGATTATTCAGTTACTCTAAGAACTTCTTTAGGAATTAAAGAGGAACAAAGTGCGGAAGCAAAAAATATAATTTGGTACTCAAAAAACGAAAACAAACTAATGTCGAATAGTGTTTTAGGTAACTACAGAATATTTGATGTTTCAGGTCGATTAGTCCAAGAAGGGAATAATGATTCCAAAGAAATAACCTTAAATTTTAACCCAATAGGTGTTTATATTTTTCAAAACGAAACTATAAATATGAAGTTTACAAAGCAATAGACTAAAATATTTTTTTGTAATAGTAATGGGACTAACGCACTTTATTTTACGTTAGTCCTTTTTTAGTATGCAAACCTTAGGGCTTCTATTTCAATAGACAAGCCTTAAAAGCCTAATTTTGTAATATGATGGCAACATTAGTAATTATATTTGTAGTTAGTTGAATGCCAACACATAAAGTGCCTCCTATTTAGGCATCACATCCATTCACTTAAGCCGTTTGAAAAATACATAAACATTTGTTATCGTTTTATAAATCAAGATCGAATATATTTGTAACTATATCTTGAACGATATTTGGTTAAAGGAATTTAACCTAAAAGCAGAACACCAATGAATTACTTTATAGAAACACTAAAATTCCGCAACTCGATTTTGTTTTATTTTGGCTTAATCTGCTTGCTTTTTGCCTTACTTTTTCTTCTGCTTTCCAAGACAACTACTGCGCAAGTGTATGGGATAAATGCTTATATAAAACCGTTTAAGTTTGCGTTTTCGACCTTTTTGTATTCTTGGACAATGGCTTGGTTTTTAACTTATTTGCCGCATTTTAACGCTGCTGTTTTTAATTGGGTCATTATCATTTCCTTGGGTTTTGAAATTGTTTACATTGCGTGGCAAGCCTCAAAAGGAGAAACTTCGCATTATAACGTTACTACCCCTCTAAAGTCTTTTATGTTTTCGATGATGGCATTGATGGCCACAATTGCGACTCTTGCAACGGCATATATAGCTGTTTTGTTTTTTGGCAAAAATGTAGTAGCACTGCACGATTACTATTTATGGAGTATTCGTATTGGCCTAATTATTTTTGTGATTTTCTCCTTTGAAGGTTTTGTGATGGGATCAAAAATGACGCACACCATTGGAAGTCTTGATGGCACAAAAGGTTGGCCTTTGCTCAATTGGAGTTGGACGTATGGAGATTTGAGAATTGCTCATTTTATTGGAATGCACGCACTGCAAATTCTTCCGATTTTTGCTTATTTTGTACTCAAAAACACCAAACTCACCCTTGTTTTAGGTCTTCTGTATTTTGCATTGGCTTTATTTACCTTAATTCAAGCTTTGAACGGAAAACCTATTATCAAAATCGAATAAAGCAAACTAAAGCAAGTAGTGTAACAATAGCGCAACTAATGCAACTAATGGTTAGAATAATTTTATTGTACCATTCCTAACCAACCCACTTTGTGAAAAAAGAAACATTTTTAAAAAAGCGTATTTATTGTACTATCCTCGTAACAGTTTTCATTTGGGCGCTATTGCTTTGGGATCATTTTCACGGAGGCGTGCCCAGTCATCATCTTTTGCAAAACAAGGACTTGCCCTCATTTTCGAATTGGTGGGGCGGTATTTTGCTTCCTCTGCTAACTTGGTTCTTGCTGTACCGCTCACAAGTGCGACTAGCGAAAGAAGCATCGAGTAGTACTTTACCAAGCAGTTTTGTGGCTTATTTTGTAGGAGCTTTGCTTTTTGGGATAGTACTTTCTGTATTTTTTACGCTGGGCAATCAAGATGTGCCTTTTTATATGCTTGTCGGCTTGTTAGTGCTTGGTTTTTTCTTGCCGGTTTATCGTGCAGAATGCTTGCTTGGTTTTGCAATTGGAATGACCTTTACTTTTGGGGGTGTACTCCCAATTCTTATTGGAACTATTTTAGTACTCATTTGCAGCGTTCTGTATTTAGTACTTCGACCTATGGTACTCTTTGTTTACACCAAAATTGCCAACCTACTTCATAAATAATTCCATCACTGAACAACAATAAAAAAAGCTTTCTGAACTATTGCTAGACATCAGAAAGCTTTTTTTATTATTTATTATTGGAACTACTCCGTTATATTGTAACTGCCCACATAATAGTTGTTATCCACTTCAAGTGTTGGTTTTTCCGTTGTTCCCAAAGGCAACATTTTCCATTCGTTATTAGGTTCCAAAATTTGTGCAGTGCCATTCAGATAAACTTTTACAGGGAGATTGAAATTGGCCACACTATTCGCCCAACGATACCCCAACTGATTGTTTTTAAAGAAATACTCCAAGGTTGGAATACGCGTATCACGCAAATATTGGTTAAAAACAGGCGTCAAATCTCGACCAATTTTTTCGCTCAAATAACTTTCAATTTGCTGTGTTGTCACTGTTTGATGGTAAAAAGTAGCATTCAAACCGCGCAAGATTTCACGCCATTTTTCGTCATTATTTACCACTTGTCGCAAGGTATGTAGCATATTGGCGCCTTTGTAGTACATATCTCCAGAACCTTCATTGTTTACATCATAAACCCCAATAATAGGTTTGTCATTTTCGATGTTTTTTCGAATACCGCGGACATAAGTGTAGCCCGCTTCTTTACCAAAGTAAAACTCCAAAAACAGACTCTCAGAATAATTGGTAAAACTTTCGTGAATCCACATATCAGCGATGTCTTTATAGGTAATGTTGTTCGCAAACCATTCGTGTCCCGACTCGTGAATAATGATAAAATCAAACTTCATTCCCCAGCCTGTACCACTCAAATCGCGACCTAAATAACCATTCAAAAATTTATTGCCATAGGTTACACTACTTTGGTGTTCCATACCCAAATACGGAGCCTGCACCAATTTGTAGCTATCTTCATAAAATGGATAAGGACCAAACCAATGTTCAAAAGCCTTCAACATTTTGGGTACCTCTTGAAATTGTTTTTTGGCTTTGTCCAAATCATCACGCAATACATAATACATACAATCTAAGTCGCCTTTTTCACCTTTATATTTTTCAGAAAAAGAGACGTAATCGCCAATATTAATATTCACGCCATAATTATTGATTGGATTCTTAACCACCCAATGAAACGTTTTGGTACCGTCTTTTTCCTTTTGTACGCTTTGCAAGCGACCGTTAGAAACATCCGTCAAATTCCCAGGAACATTCACACTAATTTTCATTCCCTCGTCAACTTCATCATACATATGATCTTTGTTGGGCCACCAAACACTGGCTCCCAAACCTTGACAAGAAGAAGCGATAAACGGATTTCCATTTTTATCTTTTTTCCAAGTAATCCCTCCATCCCACGGTGGATTGACAGCTACTTTTGGTTTTCCACCATAAAACACTGCAATTTCTTTGGTGGTGCCTACTTTTTGAGGAGCCGTTAAAGTAATAAAATACACATTTCCCTCTCGCTTGTAGGTCAACGGTTTTCCGTCTTGCGTTACATTGGTAATGGCCATCGGATTTTGCAAGTCAATTTGCATCACCGAATTTTCCTGAAGCACTTGGTAACGAATGGTATTCGACCCCGAAATATTGCTATCCGCTGGATTCACTTTGATGGCTAAGTGATAGTGTTTCAAATCCCACCAAGCACGTTCTTTGGTAATGCTGCCTCTAAGCGTATCTTGTCGGGTAAAAGTGGTTTCGTTTTTATTCAATAATCCTTGAGCTTTAATGACCGAAAACGAACTCATCAAAAGAAGGATGGCAATTTTTTTCATCGGGTATAGTTTTTTTCAAAACTACATACTTTTTTAGATTTTGCAGTAAAAAAGAAACAAGAATTCCTTACATTATTCTTATTTGGAGCAGGAAAAATAGGCATTTCAGCCAGCATCGTCCCGTGATCCGCTATATCTTTTGTAGCCATGGGTTTAAGCCCATCGCTACAAAAGGATGCCGCTCCTCCCGGGGCTAAAAGGAAAAAAGGTTTTGTTTTTGGAAGCATTGTAAAGATTAATTTCTTTTATAGCAACGGATTGAAATCCGTCGCTACAATACATTTCGTTCCTATGGAACTTTAACCTCTATTCAAAGAGTCGTAGACTCGATACATTTTGTAAGGCTGGACTTTAGTCGAGTTGCAGTTGCTACAATAAATTTCGTTCCTATGGAACTTTAACCTCATTTTAAAGAGTTGTAGACTCGATACATTTTGTAAGGCTGGACTTTAGTCCAGTTGCAACAAACCAATCCTTACTTCTGTCTTCCCTTCAACACTTCCACCACATCATTCAACTGGAACCCTTTGGCTTGCAATAAAATCAAGTAATGAAATAACAAATCGGCGCTTTCACTCAAGAACAATTCATCGTTATCATCTTTGGCTTCAATCACGACTTCTACAGCTTCCTCTCCTACTTTTTGAGCAATTTTGTTGATGCCTTTTTCAAACAATGAAGCCACATAACTCTTTTCGGAATCCGAATTTTCTCGTCTAGATTTTATAGTAGCTTCTAGTTCTGAAATAAAGCCGTAATTATCTGAATTAGCTTCTTGCCAACAGGTATCAGCACCAGTATGACAAGTTGGACCAACTGGTTTTGCTTGAATCAATAAGGTGTCGCCATCGCAATCATTCTTGATGGAAACCAATTCTAAAAAATTGCCACTTTCTTCTCCTTTGGTCCACAAACGTTGTTTGGAACGGCTAAAGAAAGTTACTTTTTGAGTATCTATGGTTTTTTGAAGCGATTCTTCGTTCATATAGCCCAACATCAAAACATTTTTGGTTTCAGCATCTTGAATGATGGCTGGAATTAAACCGTGAGCACTAGATATATTTATTTGCATAATTTTTTTTATTTAAAATAATTGAAAGATTAAATGATTGAAAGATTGAAAACGAAAAATAAAAGAGTTTTCTATTTTCTATGATCTATATTCTATGTTCTACAATCTTACTTCAATTTGGTTATTTTTTAAAGCTTTTTTTAGAGTCTTAATATCTATTTCTTTGAAATGAAATACACTAGCCGCTAAAGCCGCATCCGCTTTCCCATCAATGAAGGTATCCACAAAATGCTGAATGTTTCCAGCGCCTCCTGAAGCAATTATAGGAATATTAACCAATTGTGATAGTTGCGCTAAAGCTTCGTTGGCAAAACCATTTTTGGTACCATCGTGATTCATCGAAGTAAACAGTATCTCTCCAGCACCTCGTTGTTCCACTTCTTTGGCCCAGTCAAACAATCGGATTTCCGTGGGCACCTTCCCTCCTACCAAATGCACCATCCATTCGCCTTCTATTTGCTTGGCATCGATAGCTACTACGACACATTGGCTACCAAATTTCTGTGCCAAGTCATTAATCAATTGTGGATTTTTCACTGCCGAAGAATTGATAGACACTTTATCAGCACCATTTTGCAGCAACACTTCCACATCTTCAACTGATGAAATTCCACCACCCACCGTAAATGGAATATTGATAGTAGCCGCCACTTTTCGCACCAAGTCAATCAAGGTGCTTCGTCGTTCCTCGGTAGCTGAAATATCCAAAAACACCAATTCATCTGCCCCTTCATCGGAATAGATTTTGGCCAATTCTACTGGGTCACCTGCATCGCGTAAATCGACAAAATTCACCCCTTTTACGGTTCGTCCATTTTTAATATCCAAGCAAGGAATTATTCTTTTTGTTAACATTATTTGAAGTTAGAAGTTAGAAATTAGAGATTAGAAGTTCTTACGAGAGAAAATCATTTTAATTTATTTTTTGCTGTATTTATTGACGCTACTATTATTGCTACCAATTCATTCGCTTCTTTACATAATCTTTTCATTTCATCTTTTACATTAACATCATCTAAATCATATAGATCAAGCAGAATTTCAAGAAAAAAATGGCTTTCATCAGCTTCCTCTTCTACTATTTTTAATTTATTTATAAAATCAGCTGTAGACTTACCTCTTTGAGAGGCTCTATAGTTTGCTCCTACAGAACTTGAAGATCTTATTAACTGATTAACATATGCATTATATTCTCTTGAGTGAGGAAAATTTCTACATAATTTACCGCAATCAATTGCAAATTTTTTAGTTCTTGCTTTTAAATCTTGAACCATAATTTAAAGTTAGAGGTTATAAGTTGGAGGTTAGAAATTAGAAATAAGAGGCTAGAAATACGAAGTTAGAAATTAAAGATTAAAAGTTTAAAGGTTAGTAATTATAGGTTAGAATTATGAAGTTAATGAGGATGATCTTCTGCTACAAAACATCTAAGTTCTTACTTCTTATATCTAACTTTTTTTCACTTCTACTCTCTAACTTCTTATTTCTAACTTTCCTTCACTTCTACCCTCTAACTTCGTATTTCTAACCTTGAATAATGTATTTTTCTAATTGTTTCAGCGTAATTCTTCCTTCGTAAATCGCTTTACCGATAATGGTTCCTTCACAACCTAGTTCTGCTAATTTAGGCAATTCATCGAAGGTGGAAATCCCTCCAGAAGCAATCAACTTTATCTCGACTCCGCTCGATATGACATTACATTGGTTCAAAATTTTTGCATACAAATCAAAACTCGGGCCTTCTAGCATTCCATCTTTCGCGATATCGGTACATATCACGTACTGAATACCTTTACTTTGGTAGTCTTGTATAAACGGAATCAAATCCTCATTCGAATCCTCCAACCAGCCTGAAACAGCCACTTTTTCATTGTTGGCATCTGCTCCCAAAATGATTTTATCCGAACCGTATTCAGCAATCCATTTTTCAAAAATGGCTCGATTTTTTACGGCTATGCTTCCTCCTGTGATTTGGTTGGCACCACTTTCGAAAGCAATTTTTAAATCAGCATCGGATTTCAAACCACCGCCAAAATCAATCTTCAATTTCGTTTTAGTAGCTATTTGTTCCAATATTTTATAATTGACAATTTGGCTAGATTTGGCTCCATCCAAATCTACTAAGTGCAAATATTCAATTCCGTGTGCCTCGAATGATTTGGCGACTTCCAGTGGATTTTCATTATAAATAATTTTGGTATCGTAGTCCCCTTTAGACAAACGCACACATTTTCCTTCGATGATATCTATTGCGGGTATTATTCGCATAATTTGTTTACAGTTTAAGGTTTAAAAAGTTGTTTAAAATTTGCTCTCCAACATCTCCACTCTTTTCAGGATGAAATTGTGTTCCGAAGAAATTGTCTTTCTCTAAAGCCGATGAATATTCTAATTCATAGTTTGTGGTGGCAATGGTTTCCTTGCAAAGTGGTGCATAAAAACTGTGTACCAAATACATATACGCATTCTCAGAAATACCTTTGAACAAATCCGATTTTAGATTATAAATCGTGTTCCAACCCATTTGTGGTACTTTCACCTTGGAAGAAAATTTGACCACATCCACATCAAAAATCCCCAAACCTTTTGTATTCCCTTCTTCAGAAGAATGACACATCAATTGCATTCCCAAACAAATGCCTAAAACAGGTTGCTTCAAAGTTGGAATCAAGCTATCCAGCCCGCTTTCTTTTAGCATTTTCATTGCATAACTCGCTTCGCCAACACCGGGAAAAATGACCTTGTCTGCTGCTTTTATCTCCTCAGGATTGTTACTCAAAACCGCTTTGTATCCCAATCGTTCTATGGCAAACATAATGCTTTGAATGTTTCCTGCGCCGTAATTTATGATTACTATTTTCATTATTTTAAGTTAGATGTCAGAAGTTAGATGTCAGAAGTTTCTAATTTCCCACTTCTAACCTCCCATTTATTTTAAAGCATTCCCTTCGTACTTGGTAAAATCATTTTCTCTGTATCGCGTTTCACGGCTACTTTTATAGCTTTGGCGAAAGCCTTGAAAATCGCTTCGATTTTGTGATGTTCATTGGTGCCTTCCGCTTTGATGTTGATGTTAGCTTTTGCCCCGTCAGAAAAGGATTTAAAGAAGTGATAAAACATCTCAGTTGGCATTTTACCGACCATTTCACGCTTGAATTCAGCTTCCCAAACCAACCAATTTCTTCCACCAAAATCAATAGCCACTTGTGAAAGACAATCGTCCATTGGCAAACAAAAACCATAGCGTTCAATCCCTAATTTATTGCCTAAGGCTTTGGCAAAAACTTCTCCCAAAGCAATGGCTGTATCTTCGATAGTGTGGTGTTCGTCTACTTCCAAATCGCCTTTTACCGAAATCTCTAAATCCATTTGCCCGTGACGCGCAATTTGGTCCAACATATGGTCAAAAAAGGCAATTCCAGTGTCGATTTTGCTTTTTCCTGTCCCGTCCAAGTTCAGTTGAATGGTAATATCAGTTTCATTCGTTTTTCTAGCAATACTAGCCGAACGAGCTTCTAATTTCAAAAACTCATAAATCGCTTTCCAATCGATAGTTTGCAACGCAATTACAGCCTCTAATTCCTCTTTTTTACTAGACAATTCTGCGGCTCCCAATCCTTCTTCTTGCTTCAAGAAAATGGCTTTGGCTCCTAGATTTTTAGCCAACTCTACATCGGTCAAGCGGTCGCCCAACACAAAAGAATTCGCTAAATCATAATTCGGATTGTTGATATACTTGGTCAACATTCCTGTTCTAGGCTTGCGCGTTGGCGCATTATCTTCTGGAAACGAGCGGTCCACAAAAATATCATCAAACAAAACGCCTTCGTTCTCAAAAGCTCTCAGGATAAAATTTTGCGTAGGCCAAAACGTATCTTCAGGAAAACTAGCGGTTCCCAAACCATCCTGATTGGTAACCATCGCTAATTCATAGTCCAATTCCTTGGCGATTTTTGCCATATATTGAAACGCCTTCGGGTAAAATTCTAATTTGCTCAAACTGTCCAACTGATACCCTTCTGGTTCTAAAACTAGTGTTCCATCACGGTCTATAAAAAGTACTTTTTTCATCTTGTTTTATATTGTTTATTTGGGCGTGCCCCACCTGATACTTCGACAAGCTCAGTAGGTGGGTCGGGCTTCCGTTCCCGCTTTTTTGTAACTCCGTTCCTCCGTTACAAAAAGAGCTCCACTACATCCCTCACGCAATTTACGGTTCTCTACTACTAAATGGCTAATAAAGCTTCTATCAATTTCTTATTTTCTATTTCTGTCCCAATCGTCAATCGCAAACAATTGTCGCAAAGTGGTTGCGTAGTTCGGTTACGAATCACGATGCCTTTGGCAATTAACTCATCGTATCTTTTGTTGGCATCATCCACTTTAATCAATACAAAATTCGCTTCTGTAGGATAGACATTTTGAACAAAATTAACTTTAAGTAATGCTTTAAGTAAAAGCTCTCTTTGCGCAATAATAGAATTAATTTCCAAATCAATTTTTGCTGGTTGCTGCAAACGTTCTATCGCTCTTTGTTGGGTTAATTCATTGACATTGTATGGGGGTTTAATTTTATTCAACACCCCAATAATAGCTTCTGAAGCATAGCAAATTCCAAGTCGGATACCTGCCAATCCGTAGGCTTTGGACAAGGTTTGTGTAATGACCAAATTTGGATAAGCGTCCAATTCGTTCACCCAACTCGCTTTTGTAGAAAAGTCGATATAAGCTTCATCAATAACCACTAATCCCTTGAAATTATTCAACAAATACACCACACTTTCATCCGAAAATGAATTGGCTGTTGGGTTATTCGGTGAACACAAAAAGATGATTTTGGTATTGGCGTCAACCGCTTCCAAAATGGCTTCTACATTGGGTTGAAATTCATTGGTCAACAACACTTCTTTGTTGGTTACATCATTCAAATTGGCCAAAACACTATACATTCCGTAGGTTGGTGGCAATGTGATAATGTTATCGATTTTTGGCTCACAAAATCCTCTAAACAATAAATCTAGCACCTCGTCACTACCGTTTCCAAGTAGGATTTGTTTCTTTTGCAAGCCTTTATTTTGCCCTAAAATCGATTTTACCGATTGTTGCTGCGGGTCTGGATAGCGATTTACTCCATTTTCAAACGGATTTTCATTCGCATCCAAGAAAATCATTTGAGCGGTATCAAAATCTTCAAATTCATCACGAGCGGAAGAATAAGGTTTCATTTTTTTTACATTCTCGCGAACTAAATTATTTATATCAAAAGTATTCATAATAAGTTTTTTATTCCTGCAAGGTTTCAAAAACCTTGTAGGTATTAGTTAACAAATAGCAATCTAAAATATAGACCTACGAGGTTTTAGAAACCTCGCAGGGCTGTAGTCGAAGCGTCACCGCATTTTTATGGGCTTGCAATCCTTCTGCCTCTGCCATTAGTTCAATTGCAGGACCAATGTTTTGGATGCCCTCAGCTGTAATTTTTTGAAACGTCATTGATTTCAAGAAACTATCCAAATTGACACCACTATAATTTTTAGCATAACCATTGGTTGGCAACGTATGATTAGTTCCTGAAGCATAATCTCCAGCACTTTCGGGCGTGTAATTCCCAATAAAAACCGAACCTGCATTACCAATATTATCTACATAAAAATCTTCGTTTTTAGCGCAAATAATGAAATGTTCAGGCCCATATTCGTCAATTAGGTCTAAAGCAATCTGGTCATTTTCAACATAAATCAATTTAGAGTTTTCAATGGCTTTTGTTGCAATGGCTTTTCTTGGTAGTACTTCCAATTGCGTTTGAATTTCAGTTTCAACCGCATCAATTAATTCTTTTGATGTAGAAACTAAAATCACTTGACTGTCAGTACCGTGTTCCGCTTGCGACAACAAATCCGAAGCTACAAAAGCAGGAACAGCTGTTTCATCGGCTACAATTAACAATTCTGATGGCCCTGCAGGCATATCGATGGCAACCCCAAACTGAGTCGCTAATTGTTTCGCTACCGTAACAAATTGATTTCCTGGACCGAAAATTTTATACACTTTCGGAATTGCAGCTGTGCCAAAAGTCAATCCTGCAATCGCTTGAATGCCACCCACCTTCAAAATTTTGGTCACCCCACACAATTGTGCGGCATACAAAATGGCTGCATTGATTTTTCCTTTTTTATCTGGAGGCGAACACAACACAATTTCTTTACAACCTGCAATATTCGCTGGAACAGCCAACATTAAAACGGTAGAAAATAAAGGAGCTGTTCCACCTGGAATGTACAACCCAATCTTTTGAATCGGGCGCTTTTCTTGCCAGCAAGAAACTCCTGGAGTGGTTTCTACGCTAATACGATTCGTTTTTTGAGCGGTATGGAATTTTTCAATATTGGATTTTGCCAATTGAATAGCGTCTTGTAATTCTTGCGGAATTGATGCAATCGCCTCATTGATTTCTTCTGGAGTAACTTCAAGATTAGCTACTGCTACTCCATCAAAAAGAGAAGTGTATTTAGTAATGGCTTCGTCACCCTTTTTTTGCACTTCTTTAAAAATTTCTTTTACAGTAGCTTCTATATCATCTACTGTTTTCGTGGGTCTTTCTAAAAGCCCCCTAACCCCCGAAGGGGGAACATCACTGAAATTATATTTGTTTATTGTAATCATTGTATTTAAATTTTAAGTTTATAATTCCCCCTTCGGGGGACTAGGGGGCTTAAAGCACCATTTTCTCAATTGGACAAACTAAAATTCCTTCGGCGCCAACTTCTTTTAATTGATCGATAACTTCCCAAAACGTATCTTTATCAATAACCGAGTGTACACTACTCCATCCCTCTTGGGCCAATGGTAAAACGGTTAAGCTTCTCAAAACGGGAAGAATTTTACCCACAGCATCGATTTTATCATTGGGAATATTCATCAAGATGTACTTGGATCTTCTGGCTCTTAACACCGATTCGATTCTGAATTTCAAGGTGTCGATGATCTTTTGAGATTCCTTACTTACTTTAGGTGAAACGGCTAAAACAGCTTCGCTTTTGAAAATCACTTCTACTTCTTTCAAATTGTTTTTGAACAACGTACTGCCACTAGAAACAATATCAACAATAGCGTCGGCCAAGCCAATGTTTGGAGCAATTTCTACCGAGCCAGAAATTTGGTGAATATCAACCGTAACACCTTTGGAATTGAAAAAATTAATCACTGTATTTGGATAAGAAGTAGCGATTCTCATTCCTTCTAAATCTTTTACAGAAGTATAATTGAAGGCTTTAGGGACAGCTACAGAAACTTTGCATTTGGAAAAACCTAATTTCTGAATTACTTCAATGTTTTTTCCTTTTTCGACTAATAAATTATCGCCTACTATAGCAATGTCCACTACTCCATCGATAAGATATTGAGGAATATCTGAATTTCTCAAGTACAATACTTCAAGAGGAAAATTAGAGGCTTCCGCTTTTAATTGATCGATGCCGTTGTCTATTGATATTCCGGCATCTTTAAGGATTTGGATACTATCTTCGTTTAATCGTCCTGATTTTTGGATAGCAATTTTTAGTGTACTCATTTTAGTTTTTTGTTTAGATTGATAAAATTTGAGTACAACTTGAGGAGATATAAAAAAACCCGTTTGATGTACTCAAACGGGTTTTAAAATATGATGATTTACAAACATACCATTAACACATCGCTTGAGAGCAATAATGAAAATGATGATGATGTAATTGTGTAGCGAACATTGATTTTGTTTTTTTATCAGTGCAAATATATAGAAATAATATTTTGAAAAACTAATTATTTTGAAACATTGTATTGTTAAATTGTTAAATCATTGTTTTTTTTTAAAGCGAAACACTCGTTAGAACAAGCTAAAATAGGCTTGTAATAACGAGTGTTTCAAAAAAAAAACCAACTTAATTTTTATTATAGAATCAGCGTTATTAAAGTTGTGGTCCAGCAACTACTAAACGCTTACCTTCTTCGGTATTTGTATATTGCTCGAAGTTTTTAATATATCTAGAAGACAAATCTTTAGCCTTAGTTTCCCATTCCGCTTTATCTTTGTAAGTATCTCTTGGATCTAGAATTCCTTCGCTTACGTGTGGCAAAGCTGTTGGAATAGTTAAATTCAAGAACGGGATTTTTGCTGTTTCAGATTGATCAATTTCTCCACTGATGATAGCATCAATGATTGCTCTAGTGTTTTTCAAAGAAATTCTTTTTCCTGTTCCATTCCATCCTGTATTTACAAGATATGCTTTAGCACCGTGTTCTTTCATTTTACCAATCAATGTTTTAGAATACATGGTTGGGTGTAAAGTCAAGAAAGCTTCACCAAAGGCTGGAGAGAATGATGGTTCTGGAGAAGTAATTCCTCTTTCAGTTCCAGCTAATTTAGAAGTATATCCACACAAGAAATGGTATTGTGCTTGATCTTCGTCTAAGATTGAAACTGGAGGCAATACACCAAAAGCATCAGCAGACAAGTAAATGATTTTCTTAGCGTGTCCTGCTTTTGAAGGCAATACAATTTTATTAATGTGATAAATTGGGTAAGAAACTCTTGAGTTCTCAGTGATACTGTGATCATAGTAATCAATATCTCCGTACTCATCCACAATTACATTTTCTAGCAAAGCATCACGTTTGATGGCTCTCCAAATATCTGGTTCGTTGTTTTCGCTCAAGTCGATTACTTTTGCATAACAACCTCCTTCATAGTTAAATACTCCATTGTCATCCCATCCGTGTTCGTCATCACCAATCAAGTAACGTTTTGGGTCAGCAGATAAAGTTGTTTTTCCAGTTCCAGAAAGTCCAAAGAATACCGCTACATCTCCATCTTCTCCTACGTTTGCAGAACAGTGCATAGATGCCATTCCTTTTAATGGTAGGTAGTAGTTCATCATCGCGAACATTCCTTTTTTCATTTCACCACCGTACCAAGTTCCACCAATAATTTGGATTTTCTCTGTCAAATTGAACATTACAAAGTTCTCAGAGTTTAAGCCTTGTTCTTTCCAGTTTGGATTAGTCGCTTTAGAACCATTCATTACGATAAAATCTGGTTCTCCAAAGTTTTCTAGTTCATAAATAGAAGGTCTGATGAACATATTAGTTACAAAGTGTGCTTGCCAAGCTACTTCCACTACAAAACGTACTTTTAAACGCGTGTCTGGGTTGGTTCCACAAAAAGCATCTACAATATATAATTTTGGTGAAGTAGATAATTGTGTTAATACTAATTCTTTGCATTCATCCCAGATTACTTTTGAAGTAGGAAAGTTTACTTTGTCATCCCAATAAATAGTATCTTTTGTGACATCATCTTTAACAATATATCTGTCTTTTGGAGAACGTCCTGTGAAAATACCGGTTTTAACTGCAACAGCTCCAGTTGATGTTGTTGCTCCTTTTTCGTATCCTTTTCTTTTTAAAGAAACTTCTGCTTGATACAACTCTTCATAAGATGGATTATAAACTACTTCATGATAACCAGTTATTCCTAAATTGTGAAGCTCCTGAATAATTTTAATGTTTTTCATTGTTCCGTTTTTTTATTTTTTTAACCTTATTTTTTTTATAAATCTCTTAATTTTTGATATTCAAATTTACGACTGTTATCCAAAGAAAAAACTGATATATATCATAAAATACGATAAAAATTTACGAAAACGATTGCAATATTTCGCACTGATTATAAGGCTTTTACAGCGAAATCGATTTCATAACAAATTTATGCTTTTATTTTAAAAATAACCTTATTAACTGATTTTTATCATAAAAAAAAATCTACAAAATTGATTCATTTACACTACTTTTAATAATACTAAATTTTAACATTATGTTTGAATGGTTTAGAATATTGTTCACTCCGACGGAAGAGCCGGAGATGGCACAGTCATTAATAGTTTTATTTTTGGCAATAAGTTTAGGTTTCTTCGCTGGAAGACTCAAAATAGGCAAAGTTTCTCTTGGAGTATCTGCTGTTATGTTCGTTGGACTCTTTTTAGGACACTTAGGGTATAGCATGCAAGCCGATTTGATTCAGTTTGTGAGAGAGTTTGGTTTAATTCTCTTTGTATATGGAATTGGAATACAAGTTGGTCCTACTTTCTTTTCTTCTTTTAAAAAAGAGGGCTTAGTTTTCAATGCTTTGGGTGTAGGAACGGTTTTTCTTGGAGGAATCATTGCTTATCTCATTCATATTTTGGCTAATGTAAAAGTTGAAAATGCTGTAGGTTTAATGTCGGGTTCTGTTACCAATACTCCAGGATTAGGAGCGGCTAAATCAACATTAATTGAAATTCAAAAGCAATTGAATCTACCAGCTGATCATTTTTCTGATCCAGCTATTGCTTATGCCATCACCTACCCGATTGGAGTTTTTGGAATTATTCTCCTTATTATAGTTGCCAAAAATGCCTTGAAAATTGACCTTGAAAAAGAGGTAATCTTACTCAAAAAGAAGAATAAAGACCACGAGAATGCTATTGTTCGTCAAAAATGCAGAGTTACTAAACCAGAAGTTATTGGTAAGACTTTCAAACAAGTATTCAAAGAATTTCATATTGATAATGTCATTATTTCTAGACAAAAACAAAGTGGTACTAAAGTCGTTTACTCACCTTCATTGGATTCTGTTATAAAAGCTAAAGACGTTTTAATGGTAGTGGCAAAACAGAAAGATATCAACACCTTAATTGATGTAGTTGGTAAAATTTCAACAGATTTGTTCATTGAATCAGAAGAAGATGTGACCACAAAAATTTTAAGCGTTACACACAAAACGGCTATTCATAAAAGTTTGGCTGAATTGGATTTATACAATCAATATGACGTGAAAGTTACTCGTGTTATTCGTTCTGGATTAGAAATTTTAGCACAACCTTCATTGGAATTATTCTATGGCGATACTTTGATGGTTGTTGGTAACAAAGAAGCTATTCAGGAAGCCGAAAAAATCATTGGAAATTCTAAGAAAATATTATTAGAACCCGATTTTCTATCTTTGTTTGGCGGTTTAATTTTTGGATTAATCATTGGTTCTATTCCAATTATGATTCCTTCCTTACCCGTTCCTTTAAAATTAGGTTTGGCAGCTGGTCCTCTTTTAGCCGCTTTGTTTATCAGTAGATATGGTGGTGTTGGAGTGATTCACTCATATATCAACAACGGAGCCATTCACTTTATGAAAGATCTTGGAATTTGTATGTTCTTTGCCGCAGTGGGAATCAAAGCTGGACATGGTTTTTATGATAATTTCTTAGCCAATAATGGTTGGATGTGGATTTACTACGGCTGTTTTATCACTTTTATCCCGTTGACACTTTTGGTACTTATCAGCCGTTTTGTTTTCAAGCTCAATTTTTATCAAATGGTGGGGATAATGAGTGGCGCTTATACTGATCCTGCAGCCTTAGCTTTTAGCACCAAATACTTAGATTCTGATATCCCTAATCAATCGTATGCTACCGTTTATCCTCTGGTAACTATTAGTCGAATTCTGGTCGCGCAATTGCTTATTTTACTCTTTGCGAGTTAATCCAAATCTATTTATTTCAATTTCAATAAAAAAGGATGTCAAACTAATGACATCCTTTTTTCCGTTAGTATACAATTAAAATTAATCCTTGTCTTCCATTTGAACATCAGCAGGAATCGCTACTGATCTTATCTCTGTATGACGAATCTCTCCACCTGTTGTTCCAGTTTGTTGTCCCAAAAATACGGCTACCACAGCAATAACAAGCGCTAGATAAGTCACCAGAACTGATTTTGCAGATTTTTTGTAATTCAAATACAAACCAATTAGGGAAGTTAGTCCCAAAACATAAAGTGCAATGGCTAGTTTTTCCGCCATTTCTTCGTGTTCGTGAATGATATCGTGACCAATGTTAGGCATATCTTCTACCAATTCCTCTGCTCCTTCTCCAGTTGCCATACTCACTGCTGCAAAAATAGCCGCAACAATAAACAGAAAAAATGCCGTATTCTTGACCGAATTGTTCTTCAACAACAACCCAACCACTAAAATTCCTAATCCTAAAATCGTCCCGATAATAGGAAAATGGTTCACCACTAGGTGCAAATGTGCTTCATTCATAAGTTTTATTTTTAAGTTAAATTTTTTATTCTGCTACATCAAAAACGCCTTTGGTTAAAATTTTAGTAGAAGCGTTGATGGAAGAATTTGGCATTATTTCACTAAAATCCTCATTTTGTTCTCCTAAAGATACGGCTAATTTCTTGAAGGCGTATCCATTTTTATTGGTAACCAAAACAAAAACATAATGCTTGTTGTTCTCTTTCATAATGGCCTCAGAAGGCACCGCTAAACCTTTTTTAGTATCAAAAATAATGGCCGCTTCTACAAACATCCCAGTGAGTAGTTTTTGCTTGGATTCATCTTCTAAATGTCCGTGAACATTGATGGTTCTATCATTTCCTTCAATTGATTTACCTACCAAATGAACTTCTGCATTAAACACTTCCTTAGTCGCTTCGGGAACGGTAAATTTGATTTTTTGACCTTTAGTCACTTTCAAAATGTCTTTTTCAAAAACAGACAATTCCAAGTGCAAGTGATCTGTATCTACAATTTCTAGAATGACATCTTCGGGCGCCATCAGCATCCCCACATTAGCATTCATAATCACAATATCTCCAGTAATTGGAGCATAAATGGTTACTGTCGATGTGAATTTACCTTTCTCTACCTGAACAGGGCTAATGTGCATCAAAATCAGTTTTTGTTTCAAACTCTGATAGGTTGCCATCGCTCTTTTGTACTCGCTTTCCGCCTTGAAATAGTTCTTTTGAGAGGTTATTTTTTCGTCATACAAGGTTTTTTGTCGAACAAATTCAGATTTGAGATACTTTAGTTGCTCGGCTACTTCTAAAAATTCTTTCTGAATATCAATAAATGCTGTGTTTTCAAGGGTTAACAAAGCTTGTCCTTTGCTAACTCTGTCTCCCACCAAAAGTTGTGTACTCTTTACATAACCACCTATAAAAGTGGTGACTTTCGCTCTATTTTGGGGAGGAACATCAATCTTGCCAGATACTTTTATGGTTTCGTCAAAACCTTTCATTACGGGGCTGCTAATCACCATTCCAGTAGATTGAAACTGGGTTTGAGTAACTCTAACTAAGCCATCATCTTCTGTTGCTGCTGGTGTAGTTGCTTCTTTTTTACAGCTAATTAAAAGCAGTGTAAAAACTAATATATACAATTGTTTTTTCATGGTTTGAACTAAAAATTAAGGTAGTGTAATTCTAATTGATTACTGTTGAATTGAAGCACAGCTTTAACATATTCTATTTTTATAGACACCGCATTTTCTAAACTCTGAATGTATTGAAAAAAATCAATTTCTCCATTTTTATAGCTGCTATTCGCCACTTTAATGATTTCTTCAGATAATTTTTTCCCAGTGGCGTTATAATAATTGATACTTTCTTGGTACTTGGCTATTTCATTTTGTTTCTGAAGTATAAATTGTGTCATTCGTTGTTCTTGATTAAGCTTTTGCTCTTCCCAACTTTGCGATTCTAGTTGTGCCACTTTGGTTTTGGATACATTTCCTGAGAACAAAATAGGAACTGCAATACCTACTTGAAAACCATACAAAGATTGTGATAAACCGTTATTTCTTCCTTGAAAGTATTCCAAATTCAAATCGGGTAACCAATGTTGTTTTTGCAAGCTAATTTGAGATTTATGCATTTTGCTAATACTCTCTAAATAAGTGGTATGTATAACTTTATTTGAGGTAGTATCCAAAGTAGGCATTGGTACTAATTCTTTATCGAGAATGTTTAATTTTTCATCGGATTGCACCAAAGCTTGCAAAGATTCGTATTGTGCTTTTTTCTCAAAGTTAATTTGCGTGAGCTTGGTTTTAATTTGTCGGTATTTCGATTGTGCTGTAATTTTTTCTAAATAATTGGTTTCGCCCAATTCGAAACGACGATCACTGGCTTTAGAGAAATTTTGGTACAAACTATCCAAATAAGAATACAAGCGCTCCTGATGTTGCCAATACACAATTTGCTCATACGTTTTGGCTACTTGCAACGAAAGTTTGTTTTTTTGAAGCTCAAAATTAGCTTTCTCTTTCTCAAATTCTGAGGTATTCGCTTTCTTTTGCACGCCATAAACGGTAGGAAACAAAAAGCGTTGCTGCACTCCGAAAACTTTTAGTGGTTGATTGTTCAATGCCAAATTATTTTGATCGTATGAATAATACACATTGGTTTTTTCAAAGGTAAAACTGCTTTTAATGTTTTCTTGCATTTTATTGACTTGCAGCGCAGCAGCCTTGATACCTTTGTTGTTTTCAAGTGCTTTGGCTATTACCGCTTCACGCGATGTATTGGTGTTTTGAGCAAATCCAAAACTACTAGCCAACAAAAGTAAAACAGTAGTAAGGTGATTTTTGCCTTTTTTCAATTTGGGTCTTTTGAATTCTTTTGAATCAAAAACTTTAAAAAGAATCGGCAGTACAATTAATGTCAGAATTGTAGCTGTAAAAAGTCCACCAATTACAACGGTGGCCAAAGGACGTTGTACCTCTGCTCCTGCCGATGAAGAAATAGCCATAGGTAAAAAACCTAAAGCAGCAGCGGCTGCCGTCAATAATACCGGACGCAAACGATCAGTAGTTCCTTTTAAAATTAAGGCATTCATATCGGTCATTCCTTGATGTTTTAGTTCTTTAAAATGTTCAATAAGCACGATGCCGTTTAATACTGCGATACCAAACAGCGCAATAAAACCAACCCCTGCCGAGATACTAAAAGGCAAATCGCGTATCCATAAAAATAAAATGCCTCCCACAGCTGATAATGGAATCGCCGAATACACCATCAAAGCCTCTTTCATCGATCCAAAGGCAAAATGCAATAATATAAATATCAAAAGTAAAGCAATAGGCACTGCTATGAGCAATCGGGCTTTGGCACTTTCTAAATTTTCGAATTGTCCGCCGTATTGCACATAATATCCCGCGGGTAGCTTAATTTGCGTATCCACAATTTTTTGAATATCAGTCACTACACTTTGTAAATCTCTATTACGAACATTGATCCCCACCACAATGCGTCGGTTGGTGTTGTCGCGCGATATTTTGGCTGGGCCTTCAGAATATTCAATAGTAGCCAACTCATTCAACGGGATTTGAGCTCCATTGGGAACCGTAACATATAAGTTTTTCAAGTCCTCAATACTTTTTCTGTTGCTTTGGTCTAAACGAATCACCATATCGAATCGTTTTTCGCCTTCAAAAACATTTCCTACTACTTTTCCAGCAAAGCTCAGCGCGATGGCATCGTTCAAATCTTCAATATTCAAACCGTAGCGCGCAATTTTGGAGCGGTCATATTGTACATACATTTGAGGCAAACCTTCTGTTTTTTCAATGATAACATCGGAAGCGCCAGGAACTTTTTTGATAGCGCGTTCTATTTCGTGTGCTTTTCTAGCCAAAACATCCAAATCGGTTCCGAAAATCTTAATCGCCACATCAGAACGTGTTCCAGAAATCAACTCATTAAAACGCATTTCAATAGGCTGTGTAAACTCTATTTCCATATTCGGAATTTGGGCAATTAAGGCTTCTTTTATTTTATCTGCTAATTCATCTTTGGAAGAGGCAGAAACCCATTCTGACTTAGGTTTTAGTTTAACAATGACGTCACTTTCCTCCATCGACATGGGATCTGTTGGGACTTCGGCAGCGCCAATTCTACTCACGACTTGCTCTACTTCTGGGAAATTTTTCAAAATAATTTTCTCCATTTTAGTAGTGGTTTCGATAGTTTTGGTCAAAGAAGTTCCTGTTTTCAGTACGGGTTGAATCACAAAATCTCCTTCGTCTAAGGTGGGAATAAATTCGCCTCCCATAGTACTGAATAAAACACCCGAAAACACCAATAACGCTAGGGCTCCGTACAATACTTTTTTGGTATTTCCCAAAGCCCAAGTAATGGAAGGTAGATACCAAGAATTTAATTTACGAATTAGCTTCTCTGAAATCGAGTTTGGATTTTCTCTTGTTGGTTTTAAAAACATCGAAGCCACAACAGGAACATAAGTGAAACAGAAAATCATTGCGCCAAGTAAAGCAAAGCTAAACGTCATAGCCATTGGCTTGAACATCTTTCCTTCGATGCTTGACAAAGACAAAATCGGAATAAAAACAATCAAAATGATCAATTGCCCAAAAATGGCAGAATTCATCATTTTGGATGCACTTTTATAGGTGATTTGGTCAATTTCAATTTGACGATTTTCTTTGTTTAATCCTGCCAAATGTGCCGAATTTTGAGCAATTTGAAAGGCTATGAACTCCACTATAATTACCGCTCCATCGATAATAATTCCAAAATCAATGGCACCCAAGCTCATCAAATTGGCGTCAATTCCGAAAATATTCATAAACGAAATAGCAAACAACAAACACAACGGAATCACGGAAGCCACGACCAATCCAGAACGCCAATTACCAAGCAATAAAACCACCACAAAAATTACTATCAAACAACCTAAAATTAAATTCTCGGCTACCGTAAAGGTGGTTTTTCCAACGAGTTCACTTCGTTCTAGAAAACCATTGATATACACGCCTTCTGGCAATGATTTTTGGATTTCGGCTACTCTATCTTTGACATCACTAATAACTTGTTTTGAGTTAGCACCTTTAAGCATCATCACTTGTCCGAGTACCTTCTCTCCTTCTCCATTTCCAGTAATCGCTCCAAAACGATTGGCGTGGCCAAATTGTACTTTGGCAATATTTTTAATCAAAACGGGAAGTCCATTGGTGTTTTTCACCACAATGTTTTCAATATCCTGAATGCTATTGACTTTTCCTTCGCCACGAATAAAATAACTTTGATTCGTTTTTTCGATATAGGCACCTCCAGCGATGCTGTTATTTTTCTCTAAAGCGGTAAAAATTTCAGTAAGGCTACAATTCATCGCCTTTAATTCCGAAGGACGAATACTGATTTCGTATTGCTTTAAATAACCACCCCAAGTGTTGATTTCGACCACTCCATTGATTCCAGACAATTGTCGTTTCACAATCCAATCCTGAATCGTTCTTAAATCGGTTATGGAATAATTGTTTTTAAACTGAGGTTTTACTTCCAAAGTGTATTGGTAAATTTCGCCCAATCCAGTGGTAATCGGTCCCATTTCGGGTGTACCAAAACCTTCGGGGATTTTTTCGGAAGCCGCTTTTATTTTTTCTGCGATTAATTGACGAGGCAAATACGTTCCCAAATCGTCATCAAAAACAATCGTTACGACCGATAAACCGAATTTTGAAATAGAACGAATTTCTTTTACGCCCGGCAAATTAGCCATTTCAATCTCGACAGGATACGTAATAAATTGCTCAATATCTTGAGTTGAAAGATTGCGTGAAGTGGTAATCACTTGCACTTGATTGTTGGTAACATCAGGCACAGCGCCGATAGAAATTTGGAATACAGAAAACAATCCGAAACCGAACACGCTCAAAGTAAACAACAATACAATGAGTTTGTTTTGGATAGAAAATGCTATGATTTTATTTAGCATACTAGTAAATTAAAAATTATACGTTTAGAATCATTAGAATACCAATAATTCAGTAAAATAGAAATTATCAAAAAGATAATTAACGATAAAGATAATTTTAAACTAGTTTAGGCGGTTGCCAAATAGAACTAAATACGTTAGAAATATACCATTCTTTGTAAATAGGAAGTGATTGATTTACAACTACTCGTATAGGATTTTTTAAAGAAAAAATAGATTGAGGTTCCTCAAAAGCCAAGACAACCGTATCGAGATTGATGGTTTGGCTTTTGAAGGGTAAGTTTTCGTGCTTATCGTGACCATCAGTATCGGTGTGTTTGTTTAAATTATTGTAGTGACTGATGGTAAAATCGATAAACGAAAAGGCTTGTTCTTGATTGTGATTTTGATGTTCTAAATAATGCTGATACAAATTGGGAATTTTGAATAACTGCCCTATTTCTGTGTTGGAATACACAAAAACAAATAGAAATAAAAGGGTCGTTATTTTTTTGACAGACATATACAACTACTTTCAAATGGTTACAGCATCAAGCTTTAGTACAAAAGTAAGTCGTAAATATATGAAATATCTTAAGAACGGCTTAAAAAGAGATTAATGAAAACTTAAGACTACTTTAGTCCCCTTGCCAGTTTCACTAAAAATTTCGATATCCATAGGGAGTAATTCTGCAATTCGTTTCACTATAGAAAGTCCTAATCCAGAGCCTTTTATCGTAGGATGATTGGTCGCATTAGAACGATAAAAAGGGTTGTAAATTTTATCCAAATCGGCTTTGGCTATACCAATTCCTTGGTCGGTAATGATGCAGTGGGTACCTTTTTCGTCTTTATTTAAATCAATTGTGACCACAGTATTTTCTCCAGAATACTTGATGGCGTTACTGATAATGTTTCCAATAATTATCGCCACTAAATAATGATCGGATTCGATATAATAATCAGCAGTAAATTGACTAACAACGGTTGTTTTCTTTGATTTTATCTTTTCTGAATACATCGTTAAAGTATCCAGAATCAATGCGTTCAAATACACCTTTTCAATTTTTAATTGTTGTTTTTGATTTTCGAAACGCGCCAATAACAATAATTGATCCACCAAGTTATTCACACGATTGACTTCTTTAATACTGTATGCAATTTTTTCTTCGTATTCTGCTTGTGTTCTCGGTTTTCGTATCAATACTTCCAAAGTACCTTTCAAAACCGTTAGCGGTGTTCTTAATTCGTGTGAAGCATCTGAAGTAAATTGTTTTTCTCGCTCTACGGCATTTTCTATTCGATCCAGCAAATCATTGATTGTTTTGGAGAGCGTGTAGAGTTCATCCTTGTTTTGGGGTAAAACGATGCGTCCTTTTAAATTGTCTTTTGTAATGTTACTAGACGTTTCAGTGATGGCGGTGACAGGTTTTATGCTTCGGCCTGCAATCAATCGAGCTATCAGGAACAGCAAAATGAGTATTAAAGGAAAAGAAACGAAAAGGGTGTTGCGTAAATTATTCAAAATCATTTGCGCATCATCTAATGACATTGCTACAAACAGATGACCTACGATTTTCTGTTCGTCATACAGCGGAACTTGAATCTGACGAATGGGCGTTTTATTTAAATAGGTGTCAATGAATTTGTTGTCAAAAGACTCTTTATACATTTTAAGTTGCAAGCCTTTCAAATTGGGAGATTTGTCAATTAATTGATTGTTACTATCAAAAAACTGTACAAAAACAGGATTTACGGTTACTGTGTTATGCTCTCTAGCACGCCACTGATCGACTTGAATCAAATACGTATTGTTGCGATCGATTTCAATTTCCTCTAAATGCTTTTGAACCTCAGTTTGAATGTCTTCATTGATATGTGTGTTCACATTGTATTTCATACTTTGATAAATCACAATGAAAACTACAGAAATTAAGAGCCCAGTGCTCAAAATATAGTTAAAGGCAATTCTGTCTTTGTATGAAAATGAAAACATATTTATGTAAAATTAATCATTCGCAATATAGCCAACGCCACGAATGGTTTTGATGAGATCTTCTTCTTTGTTCAGATTGAGTTTTTTTCGGATAGCGTTCATAAAAACATCAATAACTCCTGTATCGTATTCAAAATGAATATCCCAAACGTCCTCAATAATTTGATTTCGAGTACAAACCTTTCCTTTATTTTTGATTAAATATACTAATAATTCATATTCGCGTTGCGTAAGATTAACTTCTTGATCGCCCAGCAGCACTTGATGTTTGGACGGATCAATGCTGATGTTGCCTAAAACCAATATGTCATTGGAAGCGGTATTTCTAAAATGAATTTTAATTCGTTCAATTAATTCATCAAAACTAAAAGGTTTTTTGATGTAATCATTCGCTCCAGCTTTCAAACCTTCTATCGTTTCTTGTACGGTATCTCTAGCAGTCAAAAATAAAATAGGCGTTTGAATATTGGCTTTTCGAATGGCTTTACAAATGTCTATTCCGTGCATTTTTGGCAGCATCCAATCCAATAAAATAACGTTTACTTTTTGCTGCAAAGCCAAGGCTAAACCTGCTTCGCCATCGTAAGCTACTAATACTGAATAGCCCTCTTCTTCTAAACCTTGTTTGAGAAAATCAGCAATTCCAACTTCGTCTTCTACAATAAGAATTTTCATAGTTACTGCATTAAAAACTTGAACCCAAGTGAAACGATATCAGCTTTCAAACCATCACTCCTATCGTAATGATTGTATCTGAAATCGATATTTTTTAAGCCGAACTTCCAAATTTTTGCTCCCGTAAAAATATCGGTATAATTGATTCCAAATCCATACTGATTGGCATCAAAAGCTGACAAATCATAATCAGAGGTGTAGTATTGATCCGTTGATAAATGCGTATTGATTGGTGCAAAATAGTCTGAAGCCGTTTGTGTATAATAACGATACATAGGAAAAACCGTAAAGCGATCCGTTAGTTTTATTGGTAATTCAATACTAGCGGTATGTGATTGTATTCCCCAGTTATCAGAATAGAAACGATAATAGGTTCGCAACACAAAGCGTTCATTGATGTAATAATGCAACCTCGCTCCTATTGGTAATTTAAATCTTGAATCTGGTAAGCGTTCAATATCATTGGCCAACTGAAAATTATTGATAAAGGAAGCTGCCACATCTTTGAAATATACCCTTTGATACGGCGTAGATAGCAAACCTTGTTGTTGTAACACATCCAAGAAAACCGATGCTTGCAATTTTTTGTTAATCACTTGCGACAAACTTAACGATACAGAATAGGAATTTCTTTTCTTATCCTTATGAAATTCGAATTGACTCGGATTATAAGCTGCATTTCCAGTAATGGTAAAATAATCAAATATTCCGCCATTAAAATTATCTCCATTATTTTTATAATCCTGTAATTCTTTCGGATAAATAGGTTTCCACGTATCCAAATACGCACTGGCAGAAAGGCTTACTTCTGTATTTTTATCATTAAATTCTTTGGTAACTCCACCACCAAATCCAATAGAAGAATAATCATATTCCACCGAACCAGAAACGTGTGCATTCCAAATTGTGTTCCTGTCATCAGAACTTGCAGAATACGATAAAGCCAAACTCGTCAATTGGTCTGATTGTGATGCACCCGAACTCGATTGCCAAGGGTTTGGTGTATTACTATCAAAAGGATTTATATTACTTGATGAAGCTGAAGAATAAGCAGAAATACCAATATCTGCAGTCAGAACTTCATCATCGCTTAATGGCATTGCTACCACTATTGCAGCTGTAATATCGGTCAGGTTTTCGGTTCCGCTACCACCAGAAACAGCTGAATGTATCCCATCTTGTTTGTAGTAGCTTAACAAGAAATCAACTTCGGTAGTTTCTAATACTCTTTTCTTAAATCCAACTGCTGTAGAGTCTTTCTGTTGCCCATTGGCAAATAAAACAATACTCAGTAATAGAATGGATAGGGCTTTTTTCATTATCTATATTTCAATTAAATAAATTATTTTGAGGATTTAGTTGCATCCACAACCACCACCAGTTTTTCCGCCATTAGCCCCTGCAGAAGCTTCTCTGTAGACCTGAAAAGTGGTTTCATAACGTTCTGATGCTCTAGCAGCAAGCTTCATATCAGGGTCATTTATAGCTACTTTTTCATATTCTTTTACAGAAGTACAAGATTGTAAAGCGGCTACTAGTATACTAGCAAAAAGTAATTTTTTCATTAGTTAAATTTTTTAATATCAATATTTTTAGAGGTATGTATTTCCCCTTTATCGTCAACAATTATACATCCAATGCCTTTTAGCTGGTTGACTAAGTTCAAGCCTACATCAACTCCCAAAACAAAAATCCCAGTAGCTAAAGCATCTGCAATTTCAGTTTGTTTAGCAAAAACAGAAACACTCACCACTCCTTGTGCTGGATAACCCGTTCTAGGGTCGATAATGTGAGAATAGCGTTTGCCGTCAAAAACCACAAATTTTTCGTAACTCCCCGAAGTTTCCACCGAACTATTCTCGAGAGGGAAAGTGGCAAATACTTTGTTTTTATTCATTGGGTTAACAATGGCGACTGTCCAAGGTCTACCTGTCGTTTGATAGCCCCAAGCATTAATATCGCCCGATACATTTACAATTCCAGAGGTACAGCCTTTTGATAGCAATAAATCTTTGATTTTATCTGCAATATAACCTTGACCAATACCGCCTAGACCTAATTTCATTCCTTTTTCCTTCAAATAAATAGTCTGTGCTTTGGCATCCAACACAATTTTTTGATACCCAATTCTTGCTACCGATTGTTTGATAGCTTCGGGAGTTGGCATAGCCTTCATACTTCCGTCGAATTTCCAAATTTTATCCATCGAAGCATAAGAAATATCAAAAGCCCCCGAAATAAGCTGTGATACTTTTATTGCGCGTTCTACCAAATCATATACTTCCTTATCAACTTTTACGGGTTGAATGCCTGAATTTTTACTCACTTGAGAAATTTGTGTGGTTGGAATCCAATCTGAAATTAGATTTTCAATGCGCTTCACTTCGGCAACAGCCATATCAATATAAATGTTACCTTGAATCGTATCTTTAGCAACAACAGTCATTTCAAAAGGACTTCCTAACATATACAATTTTCGCTTGTGGGTCACTTGCCCAAAAGCGAAAATGGATGTCAACAGGAATATAAGAGTTACGTTTCTCATTTTTTCTCTAACGAATGAATTAATTGTATATAATCATTGGCAGGAACATTTTTAAAACCCGTCATTCCTAAAACTTTTCCTGTCTTATCTAGTAACACGACCAAAGGAAAACTTCCGCCACGATTGTATTTCTCGGCTAATTTTTGATTAGCAACGGTTAAATCGGGAGCCAATTGATTGGCTTTTTTCTTCGGAAAATCAGCTTTATAGATAACCCAATTCTTCTCTGCTTCTTGTTTGAAGGCTTCTGATTTCCAAACTACATTATCTAACTTCATACAAGGTGCACACCAATCAGAGCCAGAAAATACCAAAACGATATTTTTGTCCTCTTTGGTAGCTTCTGCTTTTGCTTCATCAAAATTGGTTTTCCAGTTTTGAGAAAAACCACTTGTGGTCAAAAAAAGAAATAATAGTAGCATCGTATTCTTCATATAAACATTTGTTAAATTCATAAAGTAAAAGTATTGCATTTATAGTCAAACTCGACTTGTTGTTACTTATTTTAAGGGAATCTTAATTTTAATTTATATTAAGCAAATCTTAAGTTAATCTTAGATGAATCTTAATCCAATTAGAAAAAGACAAGTATAATTTTGAATAAAAAAATAAAGAATGCCATTTTTAAAAAAAATTTCCCCGTTTTACTACCTATCCCTTTTTTATCTTAGTATTAGTTTTGTGTTGAGAACTGTGTTACTAGTACACCCTATTACCCAAAGTTCGTTTACTTTTCTAGAACTAATAAAAATTTATGGACTTGGACTTTGTTCTGATGTGTTTGTATTTATTATAGCCAGTGGATTTCTGTGGCTCTATTTGATTTTCCTCTCCAATTCAAAATACAATAAGCCTTATGGTTATATAATTTTTGGATTACTTCTCTCTTTATTAGGTTATGTAACGTTAGGAAATACTATTTTGGATGAATACGGTGGCGCTTTACCCAAAATTGGAATTGCCTTTGTTGGAATTAAGACCGTATTCTTTGGTTTGTTTTTATTTTTACCTCAATACCGTGAGCGTTTGCGCTTTTGGATGTTTAGTTTTGTTATCTTTTTATATGTTTTACTGCTTTTACAAAACGGCATTAGCGAATACTTTTTTTGGAATGAATTTGGAGTAAAATACAACTTTATCGCAGTCAATTATTTAATTTATACCAATGAAGTAATTGGCAACATTATGGAATCTTATCCTGTGATTCCTATTTTTTCCGCCTTGTTTCTAGTGGTTGGAATCATTACTTTTTTTATTGTTAAAAGAACGAAAAGCTACTTGATTGACCTACCTACTTTCAAAGAAAAAATAAATTTATCTCTAGTTTTCTTGAGTGTATTTGCTCTTTCCTTTTGGGCAATTCCTTCTTTGGCTAAAAAAGAAAATTCGACCAATATTTTTACCAATGAACTACAATCTAACGGAATTTATAAGTTCTACTTGGCATTCATGAATAGCGAATTGGATTATTTTAAGTTTTACAAAACATTACCAAATAACGAAGCATATACCCTGTTACACAATTTACTACCAGGAATTAAAGGAATAACTACTCAGAGAACTATTACTTCTGACAGTTTAGAAATTAAAAAAAATGTGGTGCTTATTACTATTGAAAGCCTAAGCGCTGATTTTATGAAAAGATATGGCAATGAAAAGAACATCACCCCATTCTTGGATAGCTTGGCTGACAAAAGCATAGAATTTACCAATTTGTATGCCGTTGGAAATAGAACCGTAAGAGGCTTAGAAGCTTTGACACTTTGTTTACCGCCAACTGCTGGTGAGAGTGTAGTTAAAAGAGAAGACAATAAAAATAAGTTTACTACAGCTTCTGTTTTTAAAAAGAAAGGATACATTGTAAACTATTTATACGGTGGAGATGCTTTTTTTGACAATATGGAATCCTTCTTCGGAAGAAATGGTTATCGCATAATTGATAAAAAATCATTTGCCAAAGAGGAAATTACTTTTGCTAATGTGTGGGGCGTTTGTGATGAAGATATGGCCAAAAAAGCCATTCAAACGATGAATGCTGATGCTAAAACTGGCAAACCATTCTTTTCTCATTGGATGACTGTGAGCAATCACAGACCTTTTACTTATCCTAATAACAAAATAGATATTCCAGGTGATGCAAAATCTCGTGAAGGTGGCGTAAAATATACCGATTACGCATTGAAACAGTTTTTCAAAATGGCTAAAAAACAGCCTTGGTTCAAAAATACCCTTTTTGTAATTGTAGCAGATCATTGTGCTTCAAGTGCTGGAAAAATAGAACTTCCGTTAGACAAATACAGAATTCCAGCTTTTGTTTATGATCCAAATCGTACCGATAAAAGAGAATTTAAAAAACTGATGTCCCAAATTGATATTATGCCTACGGTTTTAGGATTGTTACATTTTGATTATAAGAGTAAATTTTACGGACAAGATGTTATGAAAACCACTTATCAACCAAGAGCTTTCATTGCTACTTATCAGGATTTAGGATTAATGAAAGAGAACATTTTAACGATACTTTCGCCTAAGCAAAAAGTAAAACAATTTGATTTAAAAATGATACCGAATTCAAATATTCAAAAGGAATATCAGTCCCATTATGATGAAATTCTTTTAAAAAAACCGAATAACCAGCTTATTAACGAAACGATTTCTTATTATCAAACGGCTTCTGAACTCTTAAAAAATAAGCAGTATCAAAAGGAATGATTTCTGAAGGGTTTGTTGTAAATTTGGTAAAAACCACCTTATGTTTCGTCATCAAGGAAAAAACAGAACGTTCAGTCATAATTTACGATTAGCCACCACACTTTCTTTTGTGGCGGGAGTTGTAAATGTTACTGGTGTACTTGAGATACAAGTACTCACCACGAATGTAACAGGACATTTTGCTTACTTTGCGGAGCAAATTATGGAGCATCAATACTTGGCAGCCTTTGCTTTTTTTGTATTCATTCTTTTCTTTCTATTAGGAGCTTTTACTTCAAATTTTATTGTAGAATTAGTCACCAAAACAAAACCCGAATTCTCACACGTCATTCCGTTATCGATAGAAATTGTGCTACTATTCATTATTGGATTATTCGGAGCTTCTGCTGATGCAGCGAACTTTCAAGGCAAAATAATCGCCTTTACTTTGCTTTTTGCTATGGGACTCCAAAATGCCTTAGTAACTCGTATTTCACAATCAACAGTCAGAACAACACATCTAACAGGGCTTTTTACGGATTTAGGGATAGAACTATCACAATTGTTTTTTTACACTCAAATAGAAGAAAAGAAAAAACTCAGAAGAAATATTTTTCTGAGATTATCCATTATTACTTTATTTTTCTTGGGGTGTTTTGTAGGAGGCTTGTTGTACCAAATTATCGCACTAAAAACACTTTTTTTAGGCTGCTTGTTTTTATTGATTGCTTTGTTTTATGACTATTTTCGATTAAAAATTTATTACCTCAATCGAAAGAAAAATTCTTATTTGGAACGTTATGAATGGAATAAGAATATTAATGAGCATAATTCATAATTACCAACAAAGCCAATCCAGCGATAAAACCCCATAATAGAATCCCTTGCAATAAAGGTTTTATTCCGACTTGCTTTAAACTTGTAAAATTAAGTCCAGCACCGATTAAGAATAGCGTAACTGTTAGACCAACTTTTGAAACAGATACTAAAAATGGAGCAACAGTCGTAACGGCTGGAACATAAGTATTTACTACCAAAGCCAAAATAAATAAGAAAATAAAATATGGAATGGTCACTTCCTTTTTTCCATTTTTAAATAAATAAGAAGAACCAATCGCGATGGGAATAATCCATAACGCTCTTGCTAATTTTACCGTAGTTGCGACTTGCAGTGCTTCTGCGCCAAATTTATTAGCAGCACCAACAACAGAGCTCGTATCGTGTATGGCAATGGCACACCATAATCCAAATTCGTTTTGTGACAATTGTAACCAATGTCCAATAACAGGAAACAAAAACAAAGCCACCGAGTTTAAAATAAAAATAACTCCCAAAGCTACTGAAGTCTGATTTTCTTTAGATTCCACTACTGGCGCTATGGCTGCAATGGCACTTCCTCCACAGATTGCTGTACCACAAGAAATTAAATGTGCTATCTTTTTATCAATTCCAAGCCATTTCCCTAAGATAATCCCGATAAACAGAGTAGAAAAAATGGAAACTATAGTAAAAAGCATTCCTTCTTTTCCTGCTGCAATAGCACTATGCAAATTCATACCAAATCCTAATCCGACCACGGATATTTGCAATAAAATTGAAGTTGCTTTATGATTTAAATGTAAAAAGGGATGTCCTGATAAATTCGCTATAATCAATCCCAAAAGCAAGGCAATGGGTGGTGACACAGAAAAAGTAAGACAAACTATTATGAGAAAAACAAAAAGAATTTGTTGATTGGTTCTAGAAAGATTTAAAAAGTGTGTGGGTGCAACAGCGCTATGTTTTGATGTAGTATCCATCCTAAAGTAGTTTAAAATTACTTTACAAAGGTCCTACTTATAAGCTTAAAAGTCCAATACAAAAACACAATAGCCTATAACTCTAGGTTATAATAATCAGAAATACTTCTAATAAAGAGTTCAGACAATGTGTCGGATTTTCCAACTAAAGTTATACAAAAAAAAGAACGCTCAATGGATAAATTTTCAACATCAATAACTGTCAATTCTTTATTTTTCAAATCTTTAGATACTGCATGTATAGACATAAATGCAAAACAATCGGAATGCAACAAATAGGATTTAATACTTTCTGTACTACCCAATTGCATTTCGATTTGCAAATCGGTTAATTTGACATTTTGTTGTTTTAGGGCGTGCTCAATAACTTCAAGTGTTCCGGAACCTCTTTCTCTAGTTAGGAGACGAAGTTTTTTTAACTCTTCAAGAGTAATTTCATTTTTATTAGCCAAAGAATGTGCAAAACGACACACTAAAACCAATTCATCTTTTAAAAAGGGTAAATATTTAATCGATTGGTTTTTAGATTGTCCTTCTACTACTCCAACTTCAATTTCCTTGTTGATTAATGCGTTTTCTATTTGTTCCGTATTACCATTAATTAATTGAATAGTTATGCCTTTCTCTTTTTCATGAAATCGGGCCAAAATTGGAGAAATAACATATTGCGAAAGCGTTGTGCTTGCTCCAAGTCTCAATAATCCTTGGCGTTTGGTTACAAAAGAACTCATATCAAACTCAATATCGCGGTAAATATCAAAAATAGATTTGGTATGTTGTAGTAAAAGATGACCTGCTGGTGTCAAAGCGATTTTAGATCCGTTTCGTTCAAAAAGCTTTGTTTTATAGGTTTCTTCCAGTTCTTGAATGTGTTTTGAAACGGCTGGCTGACTGATATACAATTCCGCTGCCGCCTTAGTAAAATTAAGTCGGACTGCCACGGTATAAAAAACTTTTAGCCTAAAATCCATTTGTCAGTATTTAAAAATCAATTTAAACTAGAGTAAACCGTGATATTTTCGAACAAACCATTCTGTTGACAAACAAATTGCAATTAAAACCAAAAGCCAAATCCAATCTATCAAGGGAGATTTGATGACGCTTTCTTTTTCAATCGCTTTATAAGACTCATCTGCAAGCAATTGTTGCATCAATTCTTCTACTTGTGAAGGAAGAAATGATTTCCCTTTTGTTTGCTCAGCTAATTGTGCTAATTTGGTATAATCAGGAGTAACAAATTGTTTTTCGATATCGAAATCTAGAATTTCAAAACGTCCTGAATAACTAGTATTGGTATTCAATTCATTAACTTTAAAAGTATAACTTCCAGCAGAAAGACCATCTAAATTAACTTGGTAAGCATTGGTTCCTTTAAGCAAATCATAATTTTTTTTCTGCTTACTTTTAGTATTTGTTACTGTAATACTTAATCGAGCATTATCATCAAACTCATAGTTTTTATTAAAAAACTGCGCCGTGATTGCAATAGCTTCTCCAGAATTATAAAAATTTTCGTGGGTAACCACCAACGCTTTTTTAGTACTATTCGAAGCTAAAAACTGAATCGTTTTATCGATAAAAACATCATATTTTTCAAACGACTGTTGGTCAACATGCGATTGTAAACGCCATTTCCAACTGTTTTCTCCTAACAAATAAGCACTTCTTTTCCCTCCTGTTTCTGTAAATGCTAATAGAGGTAAACCAGTATCGATGCTTCGTATTTTGGAAGATAATAAAACCGTAACATTCTCCTTTGCTGTAACTGTCCCAAAAGGATGTGCCAATGGAGGGAAATTTTCAAAACCTATGTTTTCTAACGCAAACAGATTGAATTTAGAGTTAAACGAAGGTAAATAATCTTCTTTTTGATTCGTTACTTTAAATGCCAAATCGCTTTGTTGTTGATTCAAAAAATTAAAATCTGTAGTCATTCCTGTAATGACTAACGTATTTATTCCAGCGGTTTTAGCACCATCAAAAATAGACTTAAAAGAAGCATTAGGTTGATATAAAATCAAAACATTATAATCAGATAAAGATTTGATTTCTTGTGGTTTAATAATGCTTACTTTACGTTGAGCATTAGTTTCAATAGCGCGTTTTAAAGCACTCAAATCTGGATGATTGATCGTCGAAACCAATCCAATTGTTGTTTTTTGATCCAATACTTCAACAGCAAAATTATTGGAGTTATTATAGGTATTTTTTTCTTTTACACCAGAAGTAATGTTAGCTTTAAATAAATGCAAACCAATTTTATCAGCAGGTAAAAAAACCGTAAAAGTGGCTGTTTTTTGAGTGGATGTAAAGTTAATGGGTTGTTTTGAAAGCATACTTTTTCCTTCCGAAATAGAAAAATTTGCTGTAACCGGTCGGTTTCCTGAATACTGAACAAATACTTCTACTGGAAATTTATTTTTGTAAAAAGCATATTTATTTACATTCAGTTGACTGATTTTTAAGTCAAAAACAGCGGTGGTATCACCCATGACAACAGGAAAAACACGATTCTCAGCATCAAAACTATATACATAATCATCGCCTGAAGTTTGATTCCCATCTGAGATCAAAACCGTCGGAAAATGAACATTTTTGTATAAACTCTTCAAATCTTTGGCTACAACATCCAACTGTGTCTGTGTCCCTTGAAATGTAAGAGTATCGGATTGTTGTAATGACGCATCAAATAAATAGGATTGTATCTCAAACTTCTTTTGCAATTCTTTATTCGAAATCAATTGCTGATACACTTCTTTTGCTTGTGTTTTTGCATTCAAAAAAGCAATGGAACTAGAATTATCAACCACTACAGGTAATGGTGTTTTGACTACTTCTAATTCGGTTTTACTGATAATTGGGTTAATCAATAATAAGAAGAAACCAAAAATGGAAGCAAAACGCAAAAAAGCCAAAAGCCAATACACTTTGGATTGGCTTTTGGCTTTATATAAGTATTGAAAATAAGACAAACTACCAGCTATAACTATAGAAAGAAGCAGTAATAGAAGGGTGTTTGTTGTCATATTTTAATAATAATTTAGGCTTATTCTATAACTATTCTGCATTATTTTCAGTTTTCATACTGAATACTAAAATCAGAATACTGAATACTTTATTATGTAAGCATTCCTCCGCAAACATTTAATACTTGTCCAGTAACGTATGCACTCATATCTGAAGCGAAGAATAAACAAGCATTAGCAACATCGTCAGTAGAACCGCCGCGTTTCAAAGGAATTCCTTCTCTCCATCCTTTCACAACGTCTTCGCTTAATTTTGCAGTCATTTCGGTTTCAATAAAACCTGGAGCAATTACATTACATCGGATATTACGAGAACCTAATTCAAGAGCTACCGATTTTGAGAAACCAATCACACCCGCTTTTGAAGCAGCATAATTCGTTTGTCCAGCATTTCCTTTTACACCCACTACAGAACTCATGTTGATGATAGATCCTGAACGTTGTTTCAAAAATGTTTTTTGAATCGCTTTTGTCATATTGAACACTGATTTCAAGTTCACATCAATAACTTGATCAAAATCAGCTTCTGACATACGCATTAATAAGTTGTCTTTAGTGATTCCAGCGTTGTTTATTAGAATATCAACAGTTCCAAATTCAGCAATAACAGCATCTACAAAAGATTGTGCTTCGTTAAAATCTGCAGCGTTAGATTGGTATCCTTTGGCTTTAATTCCCATGGCATTCAACTCGTTTTCTAAGGCCAAAGCCGACTCAACAGACGAACTGTAAGTGAAAGCTACATTAGCTCCGTGTTTTGCAAAAACTTCAGCAATTCCTTTACCAATTCCACGACTTGCGCCTGTGATTATGGCTACTTTTCCTTCTAGTAATTTCATTTTTAGTCAATATTTGTTTTTCGAAAATGGCTAATTCAATTCCTTCTTTTAGGAAAAAAAAATCGATTTCACCTTCAAAAGATTAATTATTTTTAAATGATTTGAGACTTTAAGTCTATTTTAAAAATGCTATGGCGATAAAAGCATTTTTGGTGTGCCAAATATAAGATATTTCCTTTTTAAAAAAAATTCAGCAACACATTACAATTTATAACCTTATTAATAATAAAAAGAGAAGAGGCTTTCCCGCTTCTCTTTTGAATGTATTATTTCTCTTTTCTTCTTTTACGTTCGGTTTTTATCATTGATAATTCACGACTAGTTTGTCCTGCAACAGATGTATTTTCTTCAGCGCGTCTGATCAAGTAAGGCATAACGTCTTTTACAGGACCAAATGGTAAATATTTTGCAACATTGTATCCGTTTTCGGCCAGATTGTAACTGATGTTATCGCTCATTCCATACAATTGACCAAACCAGATTCGGTTATCATTGCTTTTAATGCCGCTTTTTTCCATCAAATCCATTAACTTGTAAGTGCTCAATTCATTATGAGTTCCCGCAAAAATCGACATGATTTCTAAATGCTCCATCATATATACAACAGCTGCATCGTAATTTTCATCAGAAGCTTCTTTTGAAGCACAAATTGGCGTTGGATAATTCATTTCTTGTGCACGAAGATTTTCTTTTTCCATGTAGGCGCCACGAACTAGTTTCATTCCGATAAAAAACTGATCACGTTTAGCTTCTTCGTGTATTTTCTTCAAATAATCCAAACGATCCCAACGGTACATTTGTAATGTATTGAAAATTATCGCTTTTTCTTTGTTGTATTTTCGCATCATATCGGTAACCAAATCATCTGCTACATCTTGCATCCAGCTTTCTTCAGCATCAATTAGTAAGGCTACATCTTTAATATATGCTTCTTTACAAACGGCATCAAATCGTTCGATTACTTTATTCCACTCGATCGTTTCTTCATCTGTCAAAGGCTTTTTCTCTCCTAATTTTTCATACAAAGCCAAACGACCAAAACCTGTTGGTTTGAATACAGCAAAAGGAATTGCTAGTCTTTCCTTAGCAAATTCGATGGTTTTTAAGGTCATTTTCAATGCTGCATCAAATTGCTCTTCTTCTTCTTTTCCTTCAACAGAATAATCCAAAACAGAAGAAACTCCTTTGGTATACATTTTATCTACTACCGTCAAACAATCGTTTTCGTTAACGCCACCACAAAAATGATCAAAAACTGTTGCTCTAATTAGGCTTTCAACAGGCAAATTGGCTTTTATTGCAAAATTAGTTACTGCTGTACCAATTCTTACTAGTGGCTCACTTGCAATCATTTTGAATAAAAAATAAGCTCTATCTAGTTCTGTATCACTTTTTAAAGCAAAGGCAACTTGTGTGTTATTGAATATATTTTTCATTATTTGTTAAATTTTAATGCAAATATAGCTAGAGTTTTGAATTCTATTAACTAAAAAATGCCTTATTTTGCCACTCAAATAATTTGAAGATCATGCAAACTATTACAGCAAACAACTACCCTATTTATTTTAATGAAAGCGCTTATGAGCATTTGAATCATTTTTTAAAAGAAAACAAATACTCCAATATATTCATTATTGTTGATAGCAATACAACGGATAGTTGTCTACCTAAATTCTTACCTTATTTAGAAACCGATTTAACTATTGAAATTGTTGAATTTGAAGCGGGTGAAATCAACAAAAACATTGAAACCTGTATAGAAATATGGAATGTTTTGACCGAATTAGGTGCTGATAGAAAATCGTTGGTAATTAATGTAGGTGGTGGTGTAGTTACTGATTTAGGAGGTTTTGTGGCTTCAACTTTCAAACGAGGTGTTGATTTTATTCATGTTCCTACTACACTCCTTTCTATGGTAGATGCATCTGTTGGAGGAAAAAATGGTGTAGACTTAGGTAATTTAAAAAATCAAATTGGGGTAATCAATGTTCCAAAAATGGTTTTGATTGACACGGCCTATTTAGAGACCCTTTCGCAAAGCGAGATGCGTTCTGGTTTGGCCGAAATGCTCAAACACGGATTGATTTATGATAAAGTTTATTGGGAGCAGTTTTTAGACCTAACTTCAATTAATTTTGATGATTTTGATGAACTTATTCATCGTTCTGTAGCCATAAAAAACGAAATTGTAATGCAAGATCCTACAGAAAAAGGCATTCGTAAAGCGTTAAACTTTGGTCACACTTTGGGGCATGCCATAGAAAGTTATTTCCTTGAAAGCAATGACAAAACCACATTATTACATGGCGAAGCTATTGCGGTAGGAATGATTTTAGAAAGCTATATTTCGTTAAAAAAGAATCTAATTTCAACAACCGAATATCTACAAATAAAAGAGTCTATAAAAAGCATATACGAAACTATTGTTTTTGAAGAAAATGATATAGATCCTATCTTAGAATTACTAATTCACGATAAAAAAAATGAATACGGAACCATTCAATTTGCGTTAATTGAAGGTATTGGAACCATAAAAATAAATCAATTGGTTGAAAACGAATTGATTCTTGAGGCCTTTCAAGATTACAAATCTTAATCTTTTTTTTAATAAAAAGGATTGCATTGCGTATATATTATTTTTTACATTTGCATCAATGAAAAAAAGTCAAAAAAATAGCAACGACAAAGAGAGTAAAAACAAACAAGAACGATTTTTAATTAAATCTTTCCACCGTTTTTACACCATGATAGGTTGTTTCAATTTTGATCCTTTTCAATACATAAAAACAGAGAACGAGAAACTACAAATTAGGTACGCCAATATTAGGGTTTGAATGACAATTGATTTAGTTGAAACGCTTAATTAATTTTTATAAATAGTCAACCTAATGAATACAAAATATTCCGACTTAATCAATCAAACCTATTACTTCCCTCAAGAAGAATTTAAATTAAACAAAGATAATCTTCAATTTCACAATATTGATTTGATGAAATTGGTTGAAAAATATGGTACGCCATTAAAATTCACGTATTTACCTCAAATTTCAAATAACATCAACAAAGCCAAAAGCTGGTTTCGTAAATCGATGGAAAAAAACAAATATGAGGCAAAATACTATTACTGTTATTGCACTAAAAGCTCCCATTTTGAGTACATAATGAATGAAGCTTTTAAGAACAATATTCACATAGAAACATCTTCTGCATTTGACATTAATATTGTTGAAAATTTGCTAGAAAATGGAAAAATCAACAAAAGTACTTACGTGATTTGTAATGGTTTCAAAAGAGACCAATACGTTGAAAACATTGCTCGATTGATTAATAATGGTCATAAAAATACCATTCCAATTATCGATAATTTCGAAGAATTGGATTTGTTGCAATCGCAAATAAAAAACAAATTCAAAATAGGAATTCGTATTGCAGCCGAGGAAGAGCCAAAATTCGAATTCTATACCTCTAGATTAGGAATTGGTTATAAAAATATAGTTCCTTTTTATAAAAAAGAGATTAAGGAGAATAAAAAATTGGAACTAAAAATGTTGCACTTTTTTATTAATACAGGAATCAATGATAATGCTTACTACTGGAATGAGTTAGTAAAATGTATTAAGGTTTACGTCGCTCTAAAAAAAGAATGCCCAACTTTAGATGGGTTGAACATTGGTGGTGGTTTTCCAATAAAAAATTCATTGACATTCGAGTACGATTATCAGTATATGATTGATGAAATTATCAATCAAATCAAAATCGCTTGCGAAGAAGCAGAAGTTGATGTTCCTAATATATTTACCGAGTTTGGTTCATTTACAGTTGGAGAAAGTGGAGGTGCCATTTATCAAGTTTTGTATCAAAAACAACAAAATGACAGAGAAAAATGGAACATGATTGACTCTTCATTTATCACCACTTTACCAGATACTTGGGCTATAAACAAGCGCTTTATCATGTTGGCTATTAATCGCTGGAATGATACTTATGAAAGAGTTTTGCTTGGAGGAATGACTTGTGATAGTGATGACTATTACAACTCTGAGCAAAATATGAATGCTATTTATTTGCCAAAATATAATAAAGAAAAACCCCTTTATATTGGTTTTTTTAACACTGGTGCCTATCAGGAAACCATTGGTGGTTATGGCGGATTGCATCACTGCTTAATCCCACAACCCAAACATATTTTGATCGATAGAGATGAAAATGGAATTTTGGCCACTGAAGTTTTCTCAGAACAACAAACTTCTGAAGACGTTTTGAAGATTTTAGGTTACGGAAAAAAATAATCGTTATTTAATAATAGTCAATTTAAAAATTAGTTAAATTTGAAATACAATTTATGATTTTTAATAATTAAAATAAATTAAAATGAGTAAAGGACCAATCAGTCAGTTTATTGAAAAGCATTATTTGCATTTCAACTCTGCATCGTTAGTAGATGCTGCAAAAGCTTATGAGCAGCAATTAGCTAATGGAGCCAAAATGTTGGTGAGTATGGCCGGTGCAATGAGTACTGCCGAAATAGGTAAAATTTTTGCCGAAATCATTCGTCAAGACAAAGTACAAATCATTTCTTGTACAGGAGCAAATCTAGAAGAAGATATCATGAATTTAGTAGCTCATTCTCATTATGAAAGAGTACCTAATTATCGTGATTTGACACCACAAGACGAGTGGGATTTATTAGAAAGAGGACTAAACCGTGTGACTGATACTTGTATTCCAGAACATGAAGCGTTTCGTCGTTTACAAAAGCACATTTACAAAATTTGGAAAGATGCTGATGATAATGGTGAGCGTTATTTTCCTCACGAATTTATGTATAAAATGCTGCTTTCTGGTGTCTTAGAAGAATATTACGAAATTGATTTAAAAGACAGCTGGATGTATGCAGCTGCAGAGAAAAATTTACCTATTATTGTACCAGGTTGGGAAGATAGTACCATGGGTAATATTTTTGCATCCTATGTAATAAAAGGAGAATTAAAAGCTTCAACTATGAAGTCTGGTATTGAATACATGACTTTCTTAGCTGATTGGTATTCTAAAAATTCGTCAAACGGAATTGGATTTTTCCAAATCGGTGGTGGAATTGCTGGAGATTTCCCAATTTGTGTAGTGCCTATGCTATATCAAGATATGGAAATGCACGATGTGCCATTTTGGAGTTATTTCTGTCAAATATCTGATTCAACTACTAGTTATGGATCTTATTCAGGTGCAGTACCTAATGAGAAAATTACTTGGGGTAAATTAGATATCAATACTCCAAAATTTATTATTGAGTCGGATGCTACAATTGTAGCTCCATTAGTTTTCGCTTATTTGTTAGATTTATAGAATATTTTATGAAGAGAGTAATTGTTGATTACGCAAAATTAACTAACGAAATTTTAAATCTTTTAGTTGAAAAATTTCCTGATGGGTATGATGATTCGGATGTAATTCGTTTTAGAAATGCCAAAAATGAATTAATTGAAGCTGTGGAAGTACGAACAGAAGATACTATTTATTTAGTAAAAGTTAGTACCAAATTAGCGGACAGAATTGAAAATTTTGATGATGATGATATTGATGATGTGGTAGTTCCAATTAGTGGCATTGAACTTGACGATGATGACGCTGTATCAGATGATGATGACGAGGACGACAATTTAGACAAACCAGACTTAGATTCCGAAGATGATGAGGATGGAGACAAAGATATTGCTGATGATGAAGATGAAGATGAAGAAGATTAAACTTTAGTTTTCAAAAAAAAAATATGAGGAGCTCAAAAAATGAGCTCCTTTTTTTATACTTTTAGTATTCAATTTTTATAAGCCAAAATGACAACAGCAATTTTACACGCCACTCTCAAAGAGAATTTCGGGTTTGAAAAGTTTAGACCCAATCAAGAAGAAATTATTTCTTGTATTTTATCTGGAAAAGATACCTTAGCCATTATGCCTACAGGTGGAGGTAAATCTATCTGTTTTCAACTTCCCGCCTTGATTTTACCAGGAGTAACAATAGTTATTTCACCACTTATTGCTTTAATGAAAGATCAAGTCGATAGTTTAAAAGCAAACGGCATACAGGCATGTTTCATCAACAGCAGTCAATCTTCTGAGGAACAACAATTTTATATTGAAAACTTACAAGCCAACAAATTCAAACTTGTATATATTGCTCCCGAGAGTTTGTCTTATTTAGAAAATTCTTTTAACAAACTCACCATTAGCCTTATTGCGATTGACGAAGCGCATTGTATTTCGGCATGGGGACATGATTTTAGACCCGCTTACACGAATTTGGGGTATTTAAAAAACCGCTTCCCTTCTATTCCAATTTTAGCTTTGACCGCAACAGCTGACAAAGCTACTAGAACTGATATTTCTAATCAATTGAATTTGGTCAACCCAAAGACTTTTGTGGCTTCTTTCGATAGAAAAAATTTGAGCCTAGAAGTTAGACCCGCTTTAGATCGAGTAAAACAAATTCTTGATTTCATTCAAACAAAGCCAAATGAATCTGGGATTATATATTGTTTAAGTAGAAAAACCACCGAAGAACTTGCTGAAAAACTTCAAAAAACAGGAATAAAGGCAAATGCCTATCATGCCGGCCTTGATAATAGAATTCGTTCAAAGGTACAAGACGCTTTTATCAATGATGATTGTCAAGTAGTTTGCGCAACCATTGCCTTTGGAATGGGAATTGATAAATCGAATGTACGCTGGGTTATTCACTATAACTTACCCAAAAATATTGAAGGCTATTATCAAGAAATTGGACGCGCAGGAAGAGATGGATTACCTTCTGAAACGATTCTATTCGAGAGTTATGGCGATATGATTCAGTTACAAAAATTTGCGTCCGATGGCTCAAATGCCGAAGTGCAATTAGCAAAATTGGAACGAATGAAGCAATATGCCGATGCTTTGAGTTGTCGCAGAAAAATTTTACTTTCTTATTTTGGTGAATTGGTTACTGAAAATTGTGGAAATTGTGACATCTGCAAAAATCCACCTGCTTTTTTTGATGGAACTATTATTGCTCAAAAGGCCTTGTCTGCAATTGCAAGATTGAAAGAATCAGAACCATTAGCAGTAATAGTTGACTTTTTAAGAGGTTCCAAGAACGCCTCTATTTTTGATAAAGAATACCAGCATTTAAAAACATATGGTATCGGAATTGATATTTCTTGGTACGATTGGAATCAATACATTATCCAATTGATTAATCTTGGATTTTGCGAAATTGCTTTTCATCAGCAAAACAAATTAAAATTAACATCATTTGCTAAAAAAATATTGTTTGAAGGTGAAAAAGTTCAATTAACGACTGTACAGAAGATTGACAAAACAAAAGCGGAAATTAAAGAACGAACCCCTAAAACGACTTCAAATTCTCTATTTGAAATTTTAAGAAAACTACGTTCTGAACTGGCTAAAGAAGAAGGTGTTCCGGCATATGTTATTTTTAATGATGCAACACTAAAACAATTTGAAAACGAACGACCGATGAGTGATTCGGAATTTTTAGCCATTGATGGAGTTGGAAAAGCTAAACTCGAAAAATATGGAGATATTTTCATCAAGACAATTATTGATTTTCAAAAAAATAAAAATGTAAAACCCAAAAAAGAGTCGAATACTTATAAGGAAACATTAGAATTATTTAATAGTGGCTTGAGTGTGGATGAAATTGCAACAAAAAGGAATTTAGGCGTCAGCACTATTGCATCGCATTTAGCTAAACTTTATATAGATGGTCATCCAATTGATTTAGACAGTTATATCAATCCTGATGAAATTTCTCAAATTAGAGAAGCTAAAACTAAACTTGAATCTCCAAATGCTTTAAAGTCCTATTTTGACTATTTTGAAGAACAAGTTCCTTATGAAAAAATAAGATTAGCACTTGCCATTATAGAAAAAGAAAATCAAGTATCATGACAATTGCCTCCTTTGATCAGATTGTAGACCATAATACTAGAATTCTTATTTTAGGTTCTATTCCTGGTGTAAAATCTTTAGAAAAAATCGAATATTACGGAAACCAACAAAATCAATTTTGGAAAATCATTTTTTCGCTATTAAAACAAGAAAGTGTTTCTGATTGCTATAAAAACAAAGTCAATATTTTACTTCAAAATCGGATTGGACTTTGGGATGTGGTTCGAAATTGCGAACGAAAAGGGAGTTTAGATGTTGCAATTAAAAATCAAGAGATAAATGATTTTGATTCTTTTTTCAATGAACACCCACAAATCACAACGCTTCTTTTCAATGGAAAAATAGCTTATCAGTTCTTTTACAAAAGATATGGACAGATAAAAGGCATTACATATTATGTAATGCCTTCTACAAGTCCTGCAAACACTATGACATTCGAAAAAAAATTAAACGAATGGTCTTTGGTTTTGAGTAATTTATAAATACCGCTCCTCAAACACTTTTTGATGGTGTTTTTGATGTCCAATTATGATGAAACCAATAGCACGAACTGAAATTTCATTTTCTGAAGCGATGCCTATCCTAGCTAATTGTTTTTCTGAAAAACTTTTAAATAATAATAATGTAGCATGCCTAACCGCTGATAATTCGGTCAACAAACCTTGCAAATTTCTTTCATTTGCATTGGTATTGTCAACATAATCATTTTCTTCAAAACCTGGCAAAGGGGTTTTATCATTTCTAGAAATTCGCAAAGCACGATAACTAAAAACTCTTTCCGTATCAATGATATGTTGAATGATTTCTTTTATCGTCCACTTGCCTTCTGCATAACGATAATCAAATTTGTCCATCGGAATATTTTGGACAAATCGAATAAAATCATGCAAAGAAATCTCTAATTCCTCGATCAATTCTACATTCATAGCTGCATTAATGTATGTAGCATTAAATTTAGAATATTCATTTACTGGCAACTGATTTGAATTCATAACTATAAAATTAAGCCGAGTTTCTACTCGCGTTAGTATTTCCAAAAAGAGATCTAGTTACAATTTTTTCATAAACCCTTATGAGTTCATCATTAGGCTGAGATTCTTTGTTTAATTCGTTAATTCTTAATAAAGCATACTGTTGTATTGTTAACAAAGGTAGTACTATACGTTCTCTCATATCTATAGAAGCTTTTCCATCAGGATAATTTTCCATTAAGTCTTTATGTCCAGCAATTTTCAATAATAAACGTTTTGTTTCTAAAAACTCATCATAGATGATTTGCCAAAATTCTCCAAACTCGGGATCTTTTCGCATGTATGCTGTTAATGGAAAAAAAGATTTTGCTAAAGACATCATACTGTTTTCTAATAACGTTTTAACAAACAAGGAGTTTTTATATAAGCTATGAACTTTATCCCATTCATCATTATCTTCAAAATATTTTAAAGCTGTTCCTACTCCAAAGAAACCAGGAACATTCTGTTTTAATTGACTCCAAGATCCAACAAACGGAATCGCTCTCAAATCACTAAATTCTAGATGCTCTGAAGTATTTCGTTTAGAAGGGCGACTACCAATATTAGTTTTAGCATAATATTTTAATGTACTCATTTGCTCCAAATACGGAATAAACTTTGGATGATTTTTAAAGTTCAAATACTTCTCATAGCCCAATTCAGACATTTTGTCCAAAATTTCTTTATCCTCTTTGGATAGTCTATTTTTAGAATTATTAAAAACTTGATTGGTCACTCCTGCACTTAATAAATTCTCAAGGTTATAACGACATGAATCTAAGGTTCCAAAATTCGAGCTAATCGTTTGCCCTTGAATCGTAATCTGAATTTCTTTATTCTCGATTTGAGGTCCTAATGAAGCATAAAATTGATGTGTTTTACCACCACCACGTGCTGGAGGCCCTCCTCTACCATCAAAAAATATAGCTTTTACGTCATATTTTCTAGATATTTCAGTCAAAGCTTCTTTAGCTTTATAAATACTCCAATTAGCCATCAAATATCCACCATCTTTTGTTCCATCAGAAAAACCAAGCATTATCGTCTGTTTGTTACCTCTGTCTTTCAAATGTTTCGCATAAGAAGGATTAGTGTATAATTTTTCCATAATTTCATGAGCATGTTGCAGATCGTCAACAGACTCAAAAAGTGGAATGATATCTATGGTTGCTTCTTCCCAATTACTTAATTTAATCAAAGCAAAAGTTTCTAATACATTTAGTGCGCTTTCGTTGTTACTAATAATATAACGATTCGCTCCAAATTCACCATTATTAGTTTGAATAGTTTTTACAGCTTGAATGGATTCTAATGTTTGTCTGGTAATTACATTATCAAAAACATTTGGATCCAAGTCACCATTTACATTTGCTAAAACTTCAAACTTTTCACTTTCAGATAGACTGTAATAATTCTCAGGAAAAATAGTGGTATTCGACTTTAGATAATACTCCACAACATCTTTAAAAACATCATCATGTATTTTACTATTTTGTCTAATATCTAATGTTGCGAAATGAAATCCAAACAAATTTACTCTAATTAATAAAGCCTCTAAATCATCTAAATACAGTGACTGATGTTGCTCAATAATAATGGTTTTAATTCTATGAATTTGTTCTTTGAACGATTCCAGAGTGATAAAAATCTCTCCTTTTGAATAAAAAACAGAACGATATAATTTTTGTTCTAATTCTGAAATTAAAACATCAACCCCTGAAAAAGTTAATTTTCTTTTTAAAGCTCTAATTTCAAAATAGTAACATTTCAAGATCGAAGTTCTTAATCGTTCGGCTACGTTAAGAGTGATTTCTGTTGTTACAAATGGATTCCCATCTCGATCACCTCCAGGCCAAAAACCTAACTTAATTAATGGATTTTGAATGGTAGTTCCGTTAAAAACATTCTTCTCCAGATAATGCACCATCTCTCCAGAGGTATTATAGAATACATTTTCTAAATACCAAATCAAACTAATAGCTTCATCAAAAGGATTAGGTTTTTCATTTTGTATAAATGGTGTTTTTCCTAATTGAGCCAGTAATTGTTTAATTTGAATTAAATCATTTCTACGAATTGCCTCCGTTAAATCGTTTATTATTCCTAAAACTGGGCCAGGATAAAACTGTGTAGGATGTGCCGTCAAAACAGTACGAACATTGAAGTTTTCCAAAAACGAAATCAATTCTTTCTGTTTGTTTTTAGCATCTGACTTTTCTTTTATGTCACGTAAGGAACCTCTACCTTCCATATTGTTCACAGATGAAAAAGCCGCGTCTTCAATTGCATCAAAAAGAACTATTTGTCTTTCTATGTATTGGATAAAATGAAACATTAAATTGATTGCCTCCTCTTCAGAAGCGTTATTTAAATATTTTGAAGAGAAAAAGTCAACAATCTCTTTTGGCGTTTCTTGTTTTTTAAATCCTTTTTCACAAATATCAGTAAACAAAGGAAGTAAGACTCCTGTATTATCAACAGAATCGAAGGGTAATGTTATAAAAACACTATTGTATATGTGATATTTTGAAAGAACATCTCTATTGAATCGTTCAATTTTAGGAAGGGTATACATAATACTTAACTAATTTATTTTGGTTTATTGGTAGTTATTCTTTGAAAAACATAAAAATGTAACATCAGAAAAAAGATTAGATACAGATATAACACTTATACTAGTTCAAAGATGAAAAATCATAAAAAAACCCCAAGAAAACTTGAGGTTATATTTGTAAATATATCGCATTCAAGTTATTACATCTCTTTAAAGATGGTATGCATCAAACGCTTTTTGTCGTTGATACTTTCTTCCAAAGAGATCATAGTTTCAGTTCTGTATACACCATCGATATCATCGATCATGAAAATAACATCTTTAGCGTGTTTAGTATCTTTAGCTCTAATTTTGCAGAAGATATTAAATTTACCAGTAGTTACAGAAGCTACAGTAACAAAAGGAATTTCATTAATACGTTCCAAAACAAATTTAGTTTGAGACGTATTGTTTAAGAATACACCAACGTAAGCTATAAAAGAATACCCTAGTTTGTCATAATCCAAAACTAATGAAGATCCCATGATAATTCCAGCATCTTCCATTTTCTTAACTCTTACATGTACAGTACCTGCAGAAATTAATAATTTTTTTGCGATATCGGTGAAAGGAACTCTAGTGTTGTCAATCAACATATCTAAAATTTGATGATCTACTTCATCCAAACGAAATTTACTCATAATTCTTTAATTAATATTACTGTTTTAAGGCAAGAATGTGTACAAATATAAGAAAAAATCAATAAATTGATAAAAAAATTAAACTTTAATCATTCCATTAACAAAAACAACCGCATCATCTAATGAAAAATTGGCTATTTGATTAATTTTAGGCAAATTATCTTGATTGTCAGAATATAAAGCACCTTGCCCATCGTATTCATAATGACCAAAATAAGATTCTAAATTATCGATTGCTGCGATGTAAGCATTGAAGTTTACTTCCCCGTCAATCAATTCTTCCTTATATTGAACAGCAAAATTCGTTATAATTTCATTACCATCATAATTTATTTTGATATTTTTATACATAAAATCATAAAAAACGACTTTATTTTGAGGAATATTCAAATATTGAGTTATTTCGTTGTCAACTATATCGTTTTCGGAAAGTGTTGTAAAACTGGCGAGTAACGAAATGAAGATGTATTTTCTAGTTTCTTCTCTTTGATAATCGTCAGGAAAATGTCCTGCTTCAAACAAAATTGTTGGCACACCCAAATATTGAAAAGTATCTCCAATGCAGTTTATATTAAAAGAGTCATCAAAACGCCCTACTTGACCAGGAATGTAATTTTGCAAAACTTTATTGATATTGGCTATGACATTAATAGCCTTTAATCGTGTAGTATTAATGTCACGCGCTTCGTTGTACGAAGGGGCCAAAAAGGATACTGTAGCAGGTTTTCCTGTATCTGCAACACCAAAAATAGTTCTTTGATCATGTAGATTAAAGCAATAATCTGGCTGAAAAACCTCAAAAACACCTCTCAAAGTAGTACTTTCAGGTTGCGTTAAATCTTGGGAATCACGATTTAAGTCTACTTTATTTGCATTTTCACGGGTATATAATTCAGCTCCATCAGGATTTAAAATAGGAATAGCTAAAAAAGTAAAGTCTTCTAAAAGCATTATAGCCAACTCAGTATCACTATTCAAAAAATTAATGAAATCCAAAAGAGCTTTTGTAGTCGTACTTTCGTTTCCATGCATTTGTGACCATAAAAAAATCTTGGTTTTTCCGGTTCCAATCTGATAAGTATAAATTGGTTTTTGTTGTACCGAATTACCAACATGTTTTAATTGGTTATGGGTATTATGTCTTTTTAAAATAGGTAAAATTGCCTCTAAAGTTAAATACCTTCCTTGTATTGATTGTTCCTTGAATTGAAGGAATAATTCTAACGCTTCCATAGTTTAAATTTTGATTTACAAAAGTAAACATCTTTAAATTTACAATTGTAACTTGTGTTTTTTCTTTTAAAGTTAGTTTTGTAAACAGGAGAGCCAGTTCTATTACTCTTGATTATATGTTGATAAAGTTCAATCTGTTATAAAATATATATTTGTATCCTAGTTACTTATTTTCAATTACTTATATTAATTTAAATATACTATTACTTTAGTATAAATCAGTGATTTCTTTTCATAATAGAGCCGTATTTTGATTCCATTGCAAAATTAGTTACATTTGTAATCTAATTCAAATATAAAATAATTTACAATGGTAAACACCGAAAATTTCATCAAAAGGCTTGAATTCCTATTGGAATATTACAGCATGAATGCCGCAAGTTTTGCTGACAAAATTGGGGTCCAACGTTCTAGTTTATCTCACCTACTTTCAGGTAGAAATAAGCCTAGCCTTGATTTTATTTTAAAGATTATTGAGGCTTTTCCAGAAGTTGACTTATATTGGATTTTGATAGGAAAGGGAAGTTTTCCTAAAGAAGAAATAAATACTTCTGAAAATTTGATAGCTCCTTCTCTTTCGGATAGTCCTTCGTTCTCTTTATTTTCTGAGACAGAAAAAAAGCCATTACCTAAATTAATAGACAATGGCAAAAATATAGCAACTAGTTTTTCTCAAGATAATACCTTACCCGAAGATGTAGATAAAATTGTTTTTTTCTATAAAAATGGTACTTTTAAAATTTTTAACCACAATTAGAAAAAATCGAGTTTTTTCAAAATAAAATATTTTTTTTTGAAATATGCAAATCTCAGCAAACTACCAATTGCTAAATCCGTTCTGAGGAATTTTTCCCTCTACTCCATCAAAGTGTGTTTTCAGAATTTTTAGATCTTCTTCATAATTACCTGAAGGTTGCATTGGATCTCCATAATGCACTATTTTTTTTCCAAAGTCGAATGCAACTGGTACTATAGGTACATTAGCAGCCACAGCAATGTAATAAAATCCTGTTTTTAAATGATCGACTTTTTTGCGAGTTCCTTCTGGAGCAAGTGCCAAACGAAATTCTTCTTTTCTTTTGAATATGGCGGCAATCGCTTCTACTTTATTTAATCCGCCACTTCTATCCAATGGTTCTCCTCCCATGTACTTGAAATAATAATTAAAAGGAAATATAAAAAGCTCTTTTTTGCCTATCCAATTGATTGGTAGACCAATGATTCCTCTGGTAAAAACGCCCAAATAAAAATCATGATTGCTCGTGTGCGGCATCACCATCATGACACACTTTTTTACCTCTGGCAATACTGTGCCTTTTATTTGCCATCCCATTAGATCGAAAAAGATCCATTTGTAAATTCGTTTCTTCATTTTTTTAAAATATGAAGCAAAATAAATCATTAAAATGGTATTTTTGGCAAAATTCCTTTTCAAATGCTAAAAAAACTTTTTAGTTATCTTATTCCTGTAAATATCTATAAATCGAAATCCGCTGTTAGTAAATCCATTGAGGTTACATGGACTAATGGTGAACTGTTGATTGATTCTGAAAACACCAACTATTCGTATGGAAGTTTGCAACGCATTCTGAGAATTGGTTTGCGAAAAATTGGTTTCAGCACCATTCAATCGATGGAAAATGTTTTAGTTCTTGGTGTTGCTGGTGGTAGTGTTATCAAAACCCTGGTTGATGAAATAGAATGTAAAGGTCAAATCACAGGTGTTGAAATTGACCCAGCCATTATTGAAGTGGCTAATTCTTACTTTCAACTAAATGAAATTCCAAATTTAGAAATTCACATCCAAGATGCTTTTGATTTTGTTTTGAGATGCAAAGACCAGTACAACCTAATAATCATTGATGTTTTTCAAGATTTACAAATGCCTAATTTTTTGTTTGAAACCTTTTTCATCAATCATACTGCTTCCCTTTTGAAAAAAAATGGTTTTATTCTTTTTAATACCATGATACTCAACGAAGCCGATAATGATAGAAATAAAAAATTCATTGCCAATTTTGACAATGCCAATTTTAAAATCAATTCAATTCCCCGAATTGAAAGACATAATGAATTGATATTGATTCAAAACAGGGGCTAAAATCTAATTTTGATTTTGGTCAATCAAATTGTATTTCAAAGCTTTATTTCAATAATTGTCTGGCCTTTTCTAAATCTTCAGCAGTGTCTATACCAATACCTACATGAGTAGTCTCTACCATTTTGATTCGTTTCCCAAATTCTAAATAACGTAATTGTTCTAGTTTTTCAGAAGCTTCTAGAGATTTCATAGGTAAACTGTAAAAATCGAGTAAGGCTTGTTTTCTGAATGCATAAATACCTATGTGTTGCATGTAACGCACTCCGACATTTTTCTCTCTTGGGTAAGGAATTACAGAACGTGAAAAGTATAAGGCAAAACCATTTTGATCTACCACAACTTTCACATTGTTTGGATTATTAATTTCAACTTCATCTGTAATTTCTCGCATCAACGAAGCCAAATCCACTTGTTGGTTCGTGTCGTTTTTAAATACTTCAATCACTTTTACTAAAGGTTCGGCATTAATGAATGGTTCATCGCCTTGTACATTGACTACGACATCAATGTCTAAATTTTCAACTGCTTCTGCAATTCGATCACTTCCCGACTCATGTTCTTTACTACTCATGATGGCTTTCCCTCCGTTTGAAACAATTTCATTATAAATTAAATCGGAGTCTGTCACCACAAACACATCATCAAAAAGTTGGGTGTTAATGGCGGCTTCATAAGTTCTTCTAATCACTGTTTTTCCACCTAAATCTTGCATTAATTTTGCAGGAAATCGGGTTGATGCATATCGAGCGGGAATGACTGCTATTATTTTCATTGTTTTATTTTTTGCCGCAAAGGCGCTAGTATATGAAGTTTTTTTAATTTAAAATTTTGCTAAACAAAGATATAAAATCCTTTCTCTTAAAGTCAATTAGCAACTTTAGCCAATTTGCACCGAGGTCATACTTAACGAACCCGCTACTAATTTATCATTGAATAATTGTATTTCTTCGCTTTTGTCTTTTAAACCCAAAGAATAGATTAAAGGCAAAAAATGCTCGGGTGTTGGAATAGCCAATTGAAACGCTTGACTTTGTTTTTCATACTCTAATAATGGTTGAAAATTGCCATCTAGTAAAAGTGAATTAATGGTAGCTCGAGCTTCTATAGCCCAATCATAGCCATAATCATCTTTATCAAAATTATAAAAATCGACCAATCGTAAATTATGAATGATATTACCACTACCAATAATTAAAATACCTTTTTGACGCAAACGACTCAATTGTTGCGCCAATTGAAAATGATATTCAGCAGGTTTTGAATAATCTATACTTAATTGAATTACAGGAATATTGGCTTCTGGATATAAATGTTTGATTACACTCCAAGCGCCGTGGTCTAATCCCCAATGATGGTCTAATTCAACCACTGTAGGAAGCAATAATTCTTGAGTAATCGTAGCTAATTCAGGACATCCGTGAGCGGGATATTGTACTTCAAACAACTCTTTTGGGAAACCACCAAAATCGTGAATGGTTTTAGGCATTTCCATAGCGGTAACTTTTGACCCTTTGGTAAACCAATGTGCCGATACACACAAAATAGCGTTGGGTTTAGGTAAGTTTTTAGCCAAATTGCGAAAACCAGTAACAAACTGATTTTCTTCGATGGCATTCATAGGGCTTCCGTGTCCTAAAAACAAAACCGGCATCTTTTCGGTAGTCGAAAAAGAACTGGCTATTTTATGGAAATCATTTATACTCTGCATAAGGATTACTTATTACGTTCAATTAAATCCCATAGATTTCCGTAGATATCTCTAAAAACAAGAACTATACCATACTCTTCTGTCTTGGGTTCACGTACAATCTCAATATCATTATCTTTTAAATTCTGATAATCTCTATCAAAATTATCTGTATTTAAAAACAAGAAAACACGCCCTCCCGATTGGTTGCCTATACTTTGTTTTTGAATAGCACCATCGGCTTTGGCTAACAATAAACTAAAATCTTGACTTCCTTTGGGCGCGACTAAAACCCATCTCTTAGTTTCAGACAAGGCAGTATCTTCAATCAAATCAAAATGCAATTTATCTACGTAAAACGAAATGGCTTCATCATAATCAGCCACCAACAAAGCAATATGTGCTATTTTTTGTTTCATTTTATTTAGTCTACAAAACTATCGTCTTTAAATCCTATCAAATATAGCTTATTTTTGGCACGTGTCATTGCGGTGTACAACCATCGAATATAATCGGTGTCGATTCCGTTAGGTAAATATGGCTGTTCTATAAAAACGGTATTCCACTGCCCACCTTGCGATTTATGACAAGTGATTGCATAGGAAAATTTGACTTGAAGGGCATTAAAATACTCATTGTTTTTGACCTTCTGAAACTGTTTGTATTTGGTTTCGCCTTCGTAATCTTTCATCACTTCTTGGTACAATCTGTTCGATTCTTCATAAGTTAAAGATGGAGATTCGCTTTTTATGGTATCCAATAACAAAACGGTTTCCAAAGGTTTTTGGTTGGGATAATCGACCATTCGGATTTTGACTTTTGCGAATTTGAAACCGTACAACTCTTTGATTGCGAAAATTTCTAATACCTCGATGATATCTCCATTGGCTACAAAACCAGCTTCGTCAGAATCTTTCAACCAAAAGTAATTGTTCTTGACCACCATCAAGAAATCGCCCGTGGCCAATTCGCTTTCTTTATCTAATATTTTGGCTCGAATTTGTTCGTTGTACTGATTTGCTCTTTTGTTGGAACGTACAATAAAAGCGGTATCCTCAATGCTGTAGTTGCTATAAGCTGAATGTATCGCATCTTGAATATCATAGCCATCCACAAGTCGGACGATATCCTTAAATTTTTTCAAATCAAATTGATACTCGGTTACAAAAGCATCGTTTAGCAATTCACGCAAAGCCGTCGCATTGTATAAAATTCCCGAGTTTTCCTCTTGACGCATCACTTCATCGAGTTCGATATGGTCTATTTCTTTATTATAATGAAGCGATAAGGTATCAATATCTAAGGCGGGACTGATATCCAGATTGACAGGAGGTAACTGTGCAGTATCTCCCAAAAGAATCATTTTGCAATTGGTTCCCGAATACACATACGAAATCAAATCATCTAAGAGTGAACCATTTTCATACAATTTCGAATCCGAATTAGTATCTGAAATCATAGAAGCTTCATCGACGATAAAAATGGTGTTTTTATGTTTGTTAGGTTGCAAGGTAAAAGAAACGCCTCCTCCAGATGTTTTTTTAGGAAAATAAATTTTCTTGTGAATCGTAAAAGCAGGTTTTTCAGAATAATTAGCGATTACTTTGGCCGCTCGACCCGTTGGTGCTAGTAAAACGGCTTTTTTATTAATGCCTATCAAACTATTCACAAGAGTGGAAATTACCGTAGTTTTTCCCGTTCCTGCGTAACCTTTTAAAACAAAAATGGTATTGTTCTCAATTTCAGTTAGAAAAATAGCAATTTTCTGAAAAAAAATATCCTGCTGGTATGTGGGCTGAAAAGGAAAATTTTTCTGTAAAAAACTATAAAATTGAGAGGAATTCATGGAGTGAAATTTGAATACAAAGTAACGGAAAGTTTTCTATTGCATAGACAATTTTCAAAGGCAATTTCATTTTTGTCACAGCTACAAATGCTGTAGTTTTATTTGTTTTTTGAAAAAGTGGTAACCCTTTAATTTTGTGTAATATTATTTTATAATTACCATTAAGATTCCATTACGCCTTGAATTTGGCTATTGTTATTGCTATTAAAATTTGTAAGTTTGCGTAGTCGAAAAAAAGCAAAAAAAGATGAGTATCACCGAAAAGAAATACAAAAAATTAGCACTTCAAGTATCATTGACAGGTTTGTCTTTTTGCTGTTTCGACACATTAAATAAAAAAATCCTTTCTTACAACGAAATTCATTTTGATACCTTTCATAAAGCGACCAAAATTGAAGAACTTTTTGCCGATGCGTTTAGCGATTTTCCTGAATTAAAGGACACGTATGACGAAATCGTAGTCATTCACAACAATACCTTATCTACGTTTGTGCCAACTGCCCTATTTGATGAGAATTATTTAGGAAGTTATTTGCAATACAACACAAAAGTGTTCGAAACCGATTTTTTTGCCTACGATACCATTGCCAATTACGAAATAAATACCGTTTATATTCCGTATGTGAACATCAATAATTTTTTTATTGACCAATTTGGTTCCTTTGATTACAAGCACGCTAACAGTATTTTGGTTACCAAAATTTTAGAAGCTTCCAAAAATAATGACAATAAAAAAATGGTCGTTCATTTCAATACAGGTCATTTTGAAATCATAGTGGTGCAAAACCAGCAACTATTGCTTTTCAATTCCTTTGAATACGCCACACCCGAAGATTTCTTGTATTATATTCTCTTTACAGCCGAGCAATTGAGTTTAAATCCAGAAAATTTTCCATTAGAAATTATGGGAAATATTAATAAAGAAAGTCCCTACTATCAACTAGCTTACCAATACATCCGAAACATTTCTCTTTTTGATGTGAGCAGTTTGCAACGTACTAATTCTTTTTCACAAGCCATCAACAGACAACATTTTATACTATTCAACTCATGAGAATCATTTCAGGAAAATACAAAGGAAGACGCATTCAACCGCCAAAAAACCTGCCGGTGCGTCCCACTACCGATATGAGTAAAGAAGCTTTATTCAATGTGTTGAACAATCATTTTAGTTTTGAAGGATTGAAAGTGTTGGATTTATTCTCAGGCACCGGAAACATAAGTTACGAATTTGCCTCAAGAGGAAGTTATCCAATTACTTCAGTAGATGGTGATTTTGGTTGTGTAAAATTCATCAAACAAGTGGCTGCCGAATATGATTTTACAATTGCGGCAACCAAGAGCGATGTGTTTAAGTTTTTGGAAAACTGCAAAACCACTTACGATATCATTTTTGCAGACCCGCCTTACGGTTTGGACCAAGCTACTTTCGAAAAAGTGGTGCTTTTGGTTTTTGAAAAAAACTTACTCAACGAGGAAGGAATGATGATTATCGAGCATTCTAAATACACTAAAATGGAGCATTTGGATAATTTTTCGTTTCAAAAGAGTTATGGTGGTTCGTTTTTTAGCTTTTTTGAGTTCAACAATACTGATGAAGAAGAAGAGTTAGACGATGACGATTTTGAAGTAACCGATTCGGAAGAAGAATAAAAATATAGAGTCTTTGCTTAGCAAAGGCTTTTTTTTTGAAAAAAATGCAGACCTATAAGCCGGATTCTGTATTCGCTAAAGCGAACCCTTATCATTTATCTAGACTTACAATTACTTGCAAGCTCAAGCTATCTACCCTTCAGCAACGAACGAGAAGCCCTTAAATGCTGATATACTTGATATTTCACCGCATAGAGTTTACCTGGTTTCACTACAGCATTACCTGTACATACTTTCTGTTGCACTTGTCCTAATCTAGTCCGTAAAGACCAAACCGACGGGTGTTACCCGCTATGCTTCTCTGTGGTGTCCGGACTTTCCTCCCTCCCGATAAATCGGGACGACGATAAGGCGGTCTGCGGTGCAAAAGTAACTTTTTTTAGGAGCTAATCCCGCTATTCGTTTCAATCTTTTTATTTTTTAAAGAAAAAAACAAAAAGGATTTCCACTACTATCGGGGCTATGAATTCTCAATAGTCAAGATGATTTCTTACTAATAAAATTATTTAAATAAAAAACGTATACTTGTAAATATATTTTACAAAAAAATGAAATTTCAAAAAATACTATTTTTACTAACTTTCATTTGTTTTAACAAAGCTTTTTCCTGTGATTGTCCACCTCATAAAAGAGAGAATATGGTTTCGAAAGGACTTGAAAGAGCAGAAATAGTTTTTTATGGAGAGTTAATAAAAATTGATTCTATATCTCAAACTTATTCATTTAGGGTAATTGAAATGTTTAAAGGAAGTTATAATAACTATCTAATAAAAGGAAAAGCAATAAATAGTAATTGTGACATATTTCCCTTCAAAAAAGATTTATGGATAGTCTATGCTAGTTTTAATAAAGACAATACAATTCATATGAATTATTGTTTGCCATCTCAAACTATAGATATTCCTCCTGGCTTTTTACCTCCAATTCCATTATATACATCCTCGGAAAGTAGAATTACAAAACTTGATTCTTTAAGTAATGAAATCGATAATTTAAAAATTAGGAATAAAACGATGTCAAATTGGTTTTACCAATTAGAACAATTAAGAGCTTATAAATTATCTCAAAATAAAATTTCTAAAAAACATAGAAATACATTGTTTGACATAGGTTTAATCATTTCTTTGATTATCAATGTGCTATTGTTTTTTACTATCTTTTATATTTTAGTTAAAAAAAATATTTACTTCAAATAAAGAAATTAGCGAACAAAAAAATAAACAAAAAAGCTATATTTGCTTTCGAATCATAGGACAACAATGGAACAATTTATAGTATCTGCACGTAAATATCGCCCGCAAACATTTAAGGATGTTGTAGGTCAAAAAGCGATTACCAATACGCTACTGAATGCTATAGAAAACAACCATTTGGCTTCGGCTTTGTTGTTTACGGGGCCTCGTGGTGTGGGAAAAACGACTTGTGCTAGAATTTTGGCGCGTAAAATTAACCAACCCGGTTATGATGACCCCGAAGAAGATTTTGCGTTCAACGTATTTGAGTTGGATGCCGCTTCAAACAACTCGGTGGACGATATTCGAAATTTGATTGACCAAGTTCGAATCCCTCCACAAACCGGACAATACAAAGTGTACATCATCGACGAGGTGCATATGTTGTCATCGGCGGCGTTTAATGCTTTCTTGAAAACATTAGAAGAGCCCCCAAAACACGCCATTTTTATTTTGGCTACTACAGAAAAACACAAAATCATTCCAACGATTTTGTCTCGCTGTCAGATTTTTGATTTCAAACGAATTACGGTAAAAGACGCCAAAGAACACTTGGCTGATGTTGCCGAAAGTCAAGGGATTCAATTTGAAGATGATGCGTTGCACATTATTGCTCAAAAAGCCGATGGGGCGATGCGTGATGCGTTGTCTATTTTTGACCGTGTGGTTTCTTTTTGTGGTTCGAATTTGACAAGACAAGCTGTAACCGAAAATCTAAATGTTTTAGACTACGAAACCTACATCAATATTACCGATTTGGTTTTGGAGAATAAAATTCCAGATTTGTTATTGGCTTTCAATACTATTTTATCTAAAGGTTTTGATGCGCATCATTTTGTATCGGGTCTTGCTTCTCATTTTAGAGATTTGTTGGTGGCGAAAACTCCTTCTACCCTAAGTTTGTTAGAAATGGGAGAACAAGCGCAACAATTATATGGTGTACAAGCTCAAAAATGCAGTGCCGACTTCTTATTAAAAGGAATCGAAATTGCCAATGACTGTGATTTGAAATACAAAGTCAGTCAGAATCAACGCTTACTAGTCGAACTTTGTTTGATGCAATTGGCCTCTATCACTTTTGATGGAGAAAAAAAAAAGCTGAGTCTTTCATAATTCCACCTACTTATTTCCGTAAGAATGACTATTCGATAACCGAAGTTGTCAAACCTGCTATTGCCTCTGCACCAGAAACTCCTGTAGTTGCTCCACAACCAACTGAAGTTACTCCTAATACAGAAACCACAGTAGAAAAGCCAGCAATTGCAGCACCTATAGCACCCGTTTTAACTTCAGACGAGCCTAAAATTTCGGCATTTTCATTATCGAGTATTCGTGCCAAAAAAGCGCTTGAAGAAAGTAGTAAATCGATTGTAAAAGAGGTCGTTCATTCGCCTAAAGAAGCATTTACAGAAACCGAAATGTTGTTGCAATGGACAAATTATGCCCAAAAATTAGGCAGCAAAGGCTACAAAATTATGGAATCGTTATTATTGATTAACGACCCAAAATTAGACGGCACAAGAATTACAATTGAATTACCAAACGAAGGTTCCAAATTGGATTTTGAAAGTGAAAAACACGGACTTTTAGGACACTTAAAGGGACATTTGCACAATCACGAAATCACTATTGATGTAATTGTAAACGAAAGCATCGAAATCAAAAGAAATCTTAATGACCAAGACCGTTATAATCGTTTAAAGGAATTAAATCCCGCCATCGATTTGTTGCGTTCTACTTTTGGCTTACACGTTGATGCGTAAAACAGAGTGTTGCCTTACTAGTTTCTAGATTTCTTTTAAAATAATTATATCTGAATCGGATTACTTCAAAAAAGTAATCCGATTTTTTGTTGAGTATCATTTGGATATCAATAATATTACTTAAAGTAGTATATAAAAACAGTAGCACTATTTTATTTAACAATAAGGACTTACAATTCCTTTTTTAAAAGCCTAACTTAGAAGAAAATAAGAATTATAACATTTATCTATGTTTTTTCTTATCTAGCTAAATCTATGAATTATATAACTTTTTGAAAGAGTTATGTAATTGTTTTACACTAGATTCCATCACCTTTGTTTTTCCCCTAATTCCTCAATAATTTGAAACTTTACATAAAATATATGGTCAGTAATCGCTGTAAATTAGCGGTTAAAGAGGAACTCAAAAAAATGGGTTTGCACTTTATTATGGTTGATTTAGGCGAAGTTGAGACCATGGAAACGCTGACTATTTTTCAACGTGAAGACCTTAAAAAAAGGCTTTCAAGTTCTGGTTTGGAACTAATGGATGATAAAAAAGCCATTTTGATAGAGAAAATAAAAAATAGCATCATTCAGATGGTGCATCATCCTAGTGAAGTCATCAAGGTAAATTTCTCTGATTATTTGAGTGAAAAATTAGACCACAACTATACTTACCTAGCCAATTTGTTTTCTGAAGTTCAAGGTACCACCATTGAACAATTTATTATTTCGCATAAAATAGAACGCATCAAAGAACTGATGATTTACGGAGAACACAACATTACTGAGATAGCGTGGAAAATGGGTTACAGTAGCGTGGCTCATTTATCAAGTCAGTTCAAAAAAGTTACAGGTTTATCTCCATCACATTTCAAGAAACTTAAAGACAAAAGGCGAAGTCCAATTGAGGATATTTAGCCAATATACAAATACTCATCAGTTAAAAAACTACTGCTTTTGAGGATTAAAAAACAATCAATTACTTTCAAAAGCAACTGCAATGGATCCAGAAAATCAAAATCAAGAAAATCAATTATACAAAGATCAAGAAGTAGAGCTTGATGAGTATATCAACTCCTTGAAAAGGGCCTCACAATACCTTTTGAGTCTAATTGAAGCAAGTAGAGATCCTCTTTTTACTATTAGTACTGATGGTAAAATTATGGATACTAATGAAGCTTCGGTATTAGCCACAGGAGTATCTAAACAGCTTTTGATAGGCTCAGCATTTGTTGATTATTTCACAGATCCCAAACAAGCTAAAATAGGTTATGATTTGGTTTTTTCAGAGGGGTTTGTAAATGCTTTTCCATTAACCATCAAGGATCATAAACTAACCGATGTTCTGTTTAATGGTGCTGTTTACAAAGATGAAAACGGAGAAACTATTGGGGCCGTGATGATTGCTAGAGACATTACAGAACAAAAAAGAATTCAAAATGAATTGACAAAAGCAAAAATTATTGCCGAAACCGCTACCAAAAAAGCAGAGGAAGCTGTAGAAACCAAGCAACAATTTTTGTCGAATATGAGTCATGAGATAAGAACTCCGATGAATGCCATTATTGGTTTTACCAAAGTTGTACTCAAAACCGAACTTACAGCCAAACAAAAAGAATATGTAATGGCCATTAAAATGAGTGGTGACGCACTAATTGTTTTAATCAATGATATTTTGGATTTGGCCAAAGTGGATGCTGGCAAAATGACTTTCGAAAAAACACCTTTCAAGCTTAGCTTATCCATCAAAGCGATGCTACATCTTTTTGAAACCAAAATCCAAGAGAAAAACCTTCAATTGATTACCAACTATGATCTAAGAATACCCGAAGTATTGGTAGGTGATCCAATTCGATTGCATCAAATTATATTGAATTTAGTGAGTAATGCGGTAAAATTCACCAATAAAGGAACCATTACCGTAAGTGTAACATTACTTAAGGAAAATAAAGATAAAGTCACATTAAAATTCTCAATTGCCGATACTGGAATTGGAATTAAAGAAAAAAAAATAAACGAAATATTCGAAAATTTTAGACAAGCCACTAGCGAAACTTCACGACTCTTTGGAGGCACAGGACTAGGATTAGCCATTTCCAAACAATTAGTGGAAGCACAAAATGGACATATAGAAGTGCAAAGCAAAGTCAATAAAGGTTCCGTTTTTAGTTTTACTCTTGCCTTTGATAAAACCAATGAAGAGGCAGTTTTAGAACCAGAAATTCTTGAATTGAATACCGATATCAAAAACACCAAAATTCTTGTGGTTGAAGATATGGAACTCAATCAACTCTTGATGAAAACGATTTTGGATGATTTTGGTTTTGAATGTGATATTACCGCCAATGGCAAATTAGCCATCGAGAAGTTAAAAACTAAAAATTATGATATCATCTTGATGGATTTGCAAATGCCAGAAATGAATGGATTTGACGCCACCATTTACATCCGAAAGGTGATGAAATTACAAATTCCAATTATTGCATTAACCGCCGATGTTACCACTGTTGATGTGGAAAAATGCAGGGCTGTTGGTATGAACGATTATATTGCGAAACCTGTTGATGAACGCTTGTTGTATAGTAAACTCATTGGATTTTCAAAAAAACCCATTTTAATTATTGAGCATACAAAAGGGGAAAATTCAAAAAATGACACCTTTAAGTATACTGACATGAGTTATTTAAATAAGCTCACCAAATCCGATCCTCAATTGATGACTAAAATTATCAATGCCTATTTAGAACAAACTCCTTCGCTAATTTTAAGTATCAAACAAAGTTTGATTGATAGAGATTGGCAAACCATGCAAGCCGCCATTCACAAGATGCTTCCTTCTTTTACCATAATGGGAATCAATGCAGAAACATTAAATATGGCTAAAAAAATTCAAGAATATGCTTTTACTATTGAAATTACAGAAGAAATCAGTGAACTCGTTCTAGAATTAGAAAAGTATTGTTCACAAGCTTGCAGAGAATTGGAACAAGAATTGAAAATGATAAATAAATAATTATTGTGAAAAAGGATAATAAAATAAAACTATTTCTAGTGGATGATGATCTCATTTTCTTAAAAGTACTAGAAATCGAGTTCCTTAAACATGGGGATTTTGATATTGAGACTTATGAAACTGGCGAATTATGTCTCAAAAATTTATTGAACAAGCCCGATGTCATCATTCTTGATTTTCATTTAGATGGGGTAAACAAAAAGGCTATAAATGGCTTAGAAACATTAGATAGGATCAAACAACTTAGTCCCGATATCCCCGTGATTATGCTTTCTAGTCAAGATAAAATAGAGGTAGCTGTAAGCTGTATGCATCACAAAGCTTTTGATTATATTGTAAAAAGTGAAACGGCTTTTTTGAGACTTCAAAAAGCAATAGAAACCATTTTTAAATACCAAAAAATGGAAAAAGAACTCAATTGGTATATCGACAGAATGTAAAGAAATAGTTTAATAGCCCTCCAAAATTTGGTATTAAAAACGACACTTTACTACCACAACTTTTTATTAATAATAGAATCTTACAACTTTTGCATAAAATTCTATAATACTTGGATTGGTTAAGCAACGCATCTTTGTTAAACATTTAAAAGTATATAAAAATGAAAAAATCAATTCTTATTCTAGCACTTATCGGTACTATTTTTACTTCTTGTAAAACAGCGCAACAAAAAGAGAATGCGGCCAAAACTAATGTAGCAGAAGCCAAACAAGATTTAGCCGATACTAGAGCCGACAATGCAGCCGAGTGGAAAAGCTACAAAGCTTCTGCTCAAATCAAAATTGCCGACAACAAAAAGCAGATCACAGTACTTAAAGAAAAAATGAACAAACCAGGCAACACGTTTGATGGAATGTACAGAAACCGTATAGAAAAATTAGAAGCCAAGAATATGGACCTCGAAAAAAAATTAAACGGGTATGATGGTAACGCTACACAATGGGAAACCTTCAAAGGAAATTTCAATCGCGATATGAATGAAGTAGGCGAAAACATCAAAGATTTATTCAATTAAGAATAAGCCAAAAATCAAAAAAGCGAGAAACATTCTCGCTTTTTTTGTGTAATCATCTAAAAAAAGAATTTCGAAAGGTGGGAATAACACAAGTTTTGACAATAGTTGTGTAACACCATTTCTTTAAATCAGAAGCACCTTTGTATCAAATAATTTAACAACCAAACATTATGAAAAAATTACTTTTTCTATGTATATGTATCGGTTATACATTTGCATCAAACGCACAAACCGAAGATAAAAAATGGAATCTAGGACTCCATGGCGGAGTTACCCAATATCAAGGTGATTTAGGACATGATTTTTACAAAACCAAAAATTCCATGTATGGTTTTGGAGGGCTTTCTATTTCGAGATATTTGAACCGCTATTTAGATGCCAACCTATTACTCTCAAAAGGAACTTTAGGTTATAACAATGGAACAACAGCAGGTTTCAGAAGTGATTATTCTGCGGTAGCGTTAAACTTAAGATTCAACTTCGTAAGTTCTGAATATGCAATCAGACCTTATGTATTTGGAGGTGTTGGCGTGCTACTTTTTGATAGCCAGCTTAATTTTCACAAAGAAAGAATTGATTATGCCTTACCTACCGCGGGTGGTGGAATCAACTTCCGATTGACTCCAATCGTTTCCTTGAATATTCAAGAAACCTTTATGTTTACCGACAATGATGCCAGAGATGGTGCTGTTCAAGGTAAAAAAGATGATTTTCTTACCCATATGGTGGGATTAACTTTTAATCTTGGCGACTCTAAAGACACTGATAACGATGGAGTTTCTGATAAAAAAGACAATTGTCCTGACACCCCAAGTGGTATTGCGGTGGATAAAAAAGGATGCCCATTAGATCGAGATGCTGATGGCGTAGCTGATTATCTAGACAATTGCCCAGACTTAGCAGGAACTTCTTCTTTAAACGGATGTCCAGACAAAGACAATGATGGTGTTGAAGATGCCAAAGACCGTTGTCCTGATCAAGCTGGAATAGTAGCCTTGAATGGTTGTCCTGATGCCGATAAAGATGGTGTTGCTGATGTAGACGATCAATGTGCCAATACCAAACCTGGTACCAAAGTTGACATCAAAGGTTGTCCTATGGATAGTGATAACGATGGTGTTACCGATGATATAGACAGATGTCCTAATGTTGCTGGAATTGCTGGCTTAAAAGGTTGTCCAGATACCGATGGTGATGGTGTTGCTGATATTGACGACCGTTGTCCGAATGCAATGGGAACTATTGAAAACAAAGGCTGTCCTGAAATCACAAAAGCCGATGTCGTAAGAATAACTTACATTGGAAGCAAAATCTTCTTCGAAAATGATTCAGATAAACTAAAAGTGGCTTCATTGTCACAATTAGACGAATTGACTAAAATTTTACAAAAATACGAAGGCGCTAGCTTAACTATCGAAGGACATACCGACAGCGTAGGAACTGCTGCATACAACGAAACGCTATCACAAAAACGTTCCAATTCGGTTAAATTTTATTTGATAGAAAAAGGAATATCTGAAGGTCGTTTGACTGCCGTAGGTTATGGAGAAAGTAAACCAATAGCCTCTAATAAATCAGCTCTTGGTAAAGCTAAAAACCGTAGAGTAGAATTAAAAACCAATTATTAATTCAATTTCCTTTAGCATTTTAGTAAAAAGAGCGACCCGAATAAGGTCGCTCTTTTCAATTCAAAACACTAGGAATCTTATAACTTTTAAGTAAAGTTTTGCAACAAGATTAGTGTATATCTAAACGAACTTTACAAAAAATAGCTCGTACTCAAAAACTCCATTTATCATGTTAGCAATAAAAAAAGAAGGCATTATTTTAGAAAAAACGCTCTTAGGTTTTGAAATAGATGGTGTGTTGAATCCAGCAGTAATAATGCACGAAGGTGCCATTCATATTTTTTATAGAGCCGTTGGTAAAGGCAACTATTCCAGCATTGGCTATGCCAAATTAAAATCGCCTTTGGAGGTTGAAGAACGGAAAGATATGCCGCTTATTTTTCCACAGTTTGAGTATGAAGAACATGGTGTAGAAGATGGAAGAATTGTAAAGATCAATGAAACTTTCTATTTGACCTATTGTGCTTATGATGGCGTGAACGCTTTGGGAGCTTTGGCAACTTCTACCGATTTAATGCATTGGGAAAAACAAGGCCTTATAGTTCCCCAAATTATGTTTGACGAGTTCAAACGATTGGCAGAAACTAAAGGAAGAATCAACGAAAAATATTTGCGCTACAACAGTCACGATCGAATTAGAGAACGAAAAGGAAAAAAAGTTTGGGTTTGGGATAAGAATGTTCTTTTTTTTCCAAGAAGAGTAAATAACAAACTCTTATTTCTGCATAGAATAAAACCAGATATTCAAATCGTTAGTATCAATAATTTAAACGAACTCACTTCTGAATTTTGGCAAAATTACTTACTACAATTCAAAGATAGCATCGTCCTTGAACCAAAATATGAACATGAAATTAGTTATATAGGCGGCGGATGTCCACCAATAGAAACAGAACATGGCTGGTTACTGATATATCATGGTGTTCATGACACTATAAAAGGCTATGTGTATTGTGCTTGTGCTGCATTATTAGATTTAGAAAACCCTCAAAAAGAGCTAGCTCGATTGCCTTATCCTTTGTTTAAACCTGAACTGAAATGGGAATTAAAAGGGGAAGTGAACAATGTTTGTTTTCCAACGGGAGCCATTGTAGACAAGGATACCCTCTATATTTATTATGGTGCTGCCGATGAACGAATTGCATGTGTCTCGCTTAATTTACCCGATTTACTCACAGAACTACTACTTAATCTGAAATAATATGAAAACGAAAGCCTACAAAAATCTGAACTTGTTTCCTTTAAAAAGAATCAAAAGTAAAGCTATCTTGCCTGAAATTCTTTTCATCACCTCCTATCCTCCTAGAGAATGCGGTATAGCGACCTATTCGCAAGATTTAATTTTTGCTTTAAATAATAAATTCAAGAAATCATTCAAAATCAATATTTGTGCTTTAGAAAATCAAAATGACAACTATTTGTACCAAGAAGATATTCATACCGTTTTAGAAACCGATACTCCTAGATCCTATCTAGAATTGGCTCAAAAATGCAACGAAAATGCTAATCTTTCTTTGGTGGTCATTCAACACGAATTTGGGTTGTTTCGATCTAATGAAGCTGATTTCATTTTGTTTTTGAAAACGTTAAAAAAACCAATAGTTGTTGCATTTCATACGGTGCTACCCCAACCGGATTTGTTATTAAAAGAAATGGTTTTGGCTATTGATTTGTATGCTACTGCATTTATTGTAATGACAAATACATCAGCAAAAATAATCACTGAAGATTACCATATTGACGCCGAAAAGATAGTTGTTATTCCACACGGAACCCATTTAGTTGAGCACATAAACAAAAATATTTTAAAAGAGAAATACCAAGTAGCTGGTAAAAAAATCATTTCTACTTTTGGCCTTTTAAGTTCTGGAAAATGCATTGAAACCTCAATTAATGCGCTAAAAACTATCATTAAAAAACATCCAGAAGTACTCTTTTTAGTCATTGGTAAAACACATCCTACTGTAGTAAAAACCGAAGGAGAAATGTACCGAACCATGCTAGAAACAAAAATCAATGATTTAGGATTAAGTAGTCATGTAAAATTCATCAATAAGTATCTGCCTTTGCCTGAATTATTAGAATATTTACAACTCACCGATATTTATTTATTTACTTCTAAAGACAGAAATCAAGCGGTTTCTGGGACTTTTTCGTATGCCATCAGTTGTGGTTGTCCTATTATCTCTACTCCTATTCCGCATGCTGTTGAAGTTTTAAAAAATGGAACAGGAATCATTATTGATTTTGAAAATCCAGAACAACTAGCCAAAAAGGTAATTCATTTATTAAACAACGAGCAATTACGTCAAGATATATCCTCGAATGGGATACATAAATTAGCCCCAACGGCTTGGGAAAATTCAGCCATTGCTCATGCCCTTTTGTTTCAAAAAGTTAGTCGAAGAACCATAAAATTGCATTATAAAATTCCAGAGATTAATTGGAATCATTTCAAAAATATGACTACTGATTTTGGAATGATTCAGTTTGCAAAAATTAACCAACCTGACTTGAATACCGGGTACACTTTAGATGATAATGCTAGGGCTTTGGTAGCGGTTTGCCAACATTACAAACTCAGCAAAGACACTAGTGATTTAGTTCTTATTCACTTGTATTTCAATTTTATAAAGTTTTGTTTACAACCCGATGGCCATTTTTTAAATTATGTTGACACCGAAAAGAATTTCACTCTTCAAAACTCAGAAAACCTAGAAGATGCTAATGGTAGAGCAATTTGGGCACTTGGGAATTTAATTGCCATAAGTAATTTGTTGCCGCTAGATATCGTTGTTCAAGCCAAAGCCACAATGCAATCAGCATTATCAACGGCTCTCGAAATTCATTCTACACGAGCCATGGCCTTCATCATTAAAGGCTTGTATTATAGTAATATGAAGAACGTTACTATTGAAAACACGATGATTTTAAAAACGTTAACGGATCGCCTGGTTCAAATGTATAAACATGAAGCAGACGAAGAATGGAAATGGTTTGAAAGTTACTTAACATATGGAAACAGTATTTTGCCAGAAGCCTTACTGTGCGCTTACTTAGTAACCAAAAACCCTGTATATGAAACGATTGCAAGGTCTTCTTTCGATTTTTTATTGACCAAAACGTTTAAAGATGCTACCATAAAAGTGATCTCTAATCAGGGATGGATGCACAATAAATCGAAAGCTGCTATCCCCAAAAATGGTGGTGAACAGCCTATAGATGTTGCCTATACAGTAATGGCTTTGAGTAAGTTTTACGATCACTATAAAGAAGAATCCTATTTTGAAAAATTAGAAATCGCTTTTGATTGGTTTTTAGGCCAAAACCACTTGCATCAAATTATTTATAATCCCTGTACCGGCGGATGCTATGATGGTTTAGAAGAAAAATACATTAATCTAAATCAAGGCGCTGAATCTACGGTAAGTTATATGATGTCGAGATTAACTTTAGAAAAATATATTAAAGCGAAAAAAAGCGCGAAAAAAAATGAATTTTCACTTCAAAAATTGTCAAAAAATGGCCAATTGATTAAACCAATTGTTACCGCTATGAAATAAAAGTATGCAAACTGAAATAAAAAAATTCCTAGAAGAGATTGGAGAATTTTCACTTTTTGGAGGAAGATTTTTTAAAGAAATTAGCAAACCTCCTTTTCAAATCAACGAATTTGTTCGTCAATGTTTTGCTATTGGATACAAATCGTTACCACTGGTAACCATCACTGGGTTTATCATGGGATTGGTCTTGACGATTCAATCCCGACCCACGATGACAAAATTTGGTGCCGAAAGTTGGTTACCAAGTATGGTTTCCTTATCGCTAATTAGAGAAATCGCTCCAGTAATTACCGCATTAATTTGCGCTGGAAAAATTGCGTCTGGAATTGGTGCCGAATTGGGAGCAATGAAAGTAACCGAGCAAATAGATGCTATGGAAGTTTCGGCTATTAATCCCTATAAATACTTGGTGGTAACTCGAATTTTGGCGACCACATTAATGGTTCCTGTTTTGGTTATTTATGCTGATTTTGTTGGTATTTATGGCGGATATATTGGATATAATGTCAGGGGTACCATGGGATTGTATCGCTATTTTGCTGATGTTTTTGAACATTTAGAATATTTGGATCTTATGCCTGCCTTCATAAAGACCTTTTTCTTTGGTTTTTTTATCGGATTGATTGGTTCTTATAAAGGTTTTACAGCATCAAACGGCACCGCAAGTGTTGGAATTGCAGCCAATGAAGCTGTGGTAATGGCTTCTTTATCCATTTTTATAATTGATATGGTAACCGTTCAAATAACTGATTTATTCTTTTAAAATATGGCTAGTGAACCACTTATCAGTATTCAAAATTTATGGAAATCGTTTAAGAAAAACCAGGTTTTAAAAGGCTTGAATCTGACAGTAAACAAAGGTGAAAGCTTGGTTATTTTGGGGCGATCTGGTTCTGGAAAATCGGTGTGTATTAAGTGTATTGTGGGTTTGATAGAAGCCGATAGAGGAAAGATTATTGTTTTTGGATCGGATATTACTCAACTAAAAATAGAAGCACTCAACCAAATCAGAATCCGAATTGGGTTTATGTTTCAAAATGGTGCTTTGTATGACTCGATGTCCGTTAGAGAAAATTTAATTTTTACTTTAAAACATCATTCCAAGAACTTAGAGGCTGCCGAAATAGAAAAGCAAACCATGCATGCCCTTGAATCTGTTGGATTGACCGCGGCAGTTGACAAAATGCCTTCAGAATTATCAGGTGGTATGCGAAAACGAATAGGTTTGGCTCGAACGTTAATCATTCGACCTGAAATTATTTTGTATGACGAACCAACCTCGGGATTGGATACCATCACCGCAAGAGAAATTAGCGAATTGATGGTTTCTATTCAAAAAAAACAGCAAACCACAGCTATCATTATTACTCATGACATGGCTTGCGCGAAAGCCACTGGTAACCAAATCATGATTTTGAAAGAAGGTGTAATTCATGCCGAAGGTACTTATGAGGATTTAGAAAAAAATGGTGACGAATGGGTAAGATCTTTTTTTAGTTAATGGTAAAAATTACTCATAAAATTAGAAATCAATCTTCCAAATTAAAAAATAACAGCATGGTAAAATCATCAAATTATACTTGGAAACTGGGGATATTCGTGCTATCAGGCTTAAGCCTTTTTGTAGTAACTATATATTTTATCGGGAAAAATAAGAATCTTTTTGACAATACTTTTCGTTTACGATCCGAGTTCAAAAATGTAAGCGGATTGAAAATAGGAAACAATGTTCGTTTCTCTGGAATCAATGTGGGTAGTGTAAAAAGTATTGAGTTTGTATCCGATTCTGCTGTTATTGTCGAATTAATTATTAAAGAAGAAATCCAGCCTTATATTAAAAAAGATGCCCAAGCCAGCATAGGAACTGATGGTTTGATGTGCGACAAAGTGCTTACGATTTCTCCAGGAACTTCTTCTAACGAAATTGTAAAAGACAATGCAACTATTGCTTCTGCCAAAGCCATAGAGCTTGAAGATTTGATGAAAAGTTTACAAAAAAGTATTGATAATGCTCAAATTATTACGCTTCAACTTTCGGAATTTAGCTTAAAAATCAACAAAGGAAAAGGCGCACTTAACAAGGTATTGACAGATGAAGAATTTGCTAATCAAATTGCGCAAACCATGACGAATTTAAAAACAAGCTCGGATGAGTTTACCATTTTTAGCAAAAATATGAATAACAAAAACGGAACACTATCTCAATTGATGACCGATCCAGAATATGCTGCTTCCATAAAAAAAACAGTAACCAACTTAGAAAAAAGCACCCATGAAATCGATGTTTTTTCTAAAAAACTAAACAGTAGTCGTGGCATATTATCTAAACTGGTGGATGATGAACGATTGGCTACATCACTAGATTCTTCTTTGACCAATATTGAAAAAGGATCTAAAAACTTACTCGAAATAGAAGAAGCTGCAAAACATAATTTTTTATTAAGAGGTTTTTTTAGAAAAAAAGCAAAAGCAGAAAAACAAAATGAAAACCAAAAACAATAAATAAAGGCGATGCCAAATATTGCTTTAAACAATTAACTCTTGCGATTATGAAAAAAATAGTCTTTTTCGGTTTATTACTAATGCTGGTAATTCCTCCTATTCACGCTCAAATACATGTTAACGTCAATATTGGAACACCTTCTTGGGGTCCTCCAGCAACGAATGAAAACTATTATTATCTACCTGACATCGACTCGTATTACGACATCAGAAGTGCGCAATTTATTTATTTATCAAGTGGCATTTGGATTAGAAATAAAAGACTGCCTTCACGCTATAGTAATTATAATTTGCAAAGAGGAAATGTAGTTCTTTTGCCATATTACGCAGGAAAAAGCCCGTATTCGCATTATTCAAATCACAAAAAAAATTATAACAATCGAGCCTATAAAGAAGATAGACATCCATCGAACTCCAATAAAAAAAATGAAAAAGGCAATAAAAAGCATAAAGATTGATTGCAAAAACTATGAATATCATAAGTTTTGCAAATAGTTATGTAACACTTTACTCCTTTATAAATGAGAACTTTGATTGTTCATGAAAATACTTTCATGCCATTAAAATCATCATCTAATGACCACCAAAATTAAAACTCCGAAAAAAGAAAAAGACCCTAAAGTAGAGAGTCTAAAATTAATTGACAATCACGAGAAAGCTGCAATGCATCTAGAAATAGCTGCCAAACATCTGCATGATGCAGCCAAATTTCAAAAAGAAGGAAATAATACCATGGCTTGTGGATGCAATAGCAAAGCCAAAGATCAAACAGATTTGGCTAAAAAAATTCAAAAGAAAAACCAAAAAAAGCAATTACAGATTACATAGGACTTTGGTTAGAATTCGATTTTAATTCCAAATAGACATCCTAGTAATTGGGATGCTTTTCTAATACTATCGCTATGAAATCAGCTGCAGAAATCAATGAAAATATTTTAAGGATTACCGAAACTATTCACAATGAGTTTCCTGAATTGCTTCCTTTTCTAAACGAAATGACAATTACTATTCCGGATTTGGCATTGCCTGAAATTGACAATAAAGTACTTAAAGATTATTATAATTCTTTAAAAAATTTGTTGATGAAATATGCGCCCAATCACAATGTTTTGATTCACTCCATTTAATATTACACCTCATGGAAAACAAAATTAAAAGAGCCATTTATTTGGATCATTACACCGCTATTGTTTTTGATGCGAATGAGGATTCAACCTCCATCTTAAAAACAATATTCTCAGAAATGAATCATTTTGTAAAAGAAGAAATTTTGCAAAAAGGAGAAAGTCATTGGCACAATAAAGAACAAGATTTACAACTCGCCTTTTATAATAGAATAATTGATGAAGTAGAACAATGCGATGAACTTTTCCTTTTTGGACCAACGACCGCAAAAATAGAGTTGCTACATTTAATTCAAAAAGAAGCCAAGTTTGACGCGCTAAAGATTATCACGAAAGACATTGATAAAATGACCGAAAATCAAAAAGTGGAGCTAGTAAAAACTACATTTAATATAGCCTAAAATGAAAAAAGCTACTTTGCATATTGATTTACTCTTTGAAAAACTAACGAATGCAATTACCAAAATTCTAGGTAGTTATTTCGCTTTTTTTCTGGCATTAACTCTTGTGCTCTTTTGGTGGGGAAATAATTTGTTTACTTCCAATAACTGGCATCAAAACATTGGCGATATCATTTTTGGGTTTACCTTTTTGAGTTTATTTATTATTCAAAAATCATTTAACCGCTATTCTGCCTTAATCCATTTGAAAATGAATGAACTTATTTCTTCCCATAAAACAGCTAAAAATACAGTAATGAATACGGGCAATAAAACAGAAAAAGAAATAAGAGAACTCTCTGATGAATACATAGAATCTGATGCTTCCTTCGAGAAAGAAATTAACCATGCATTAAAAGAAATTAACTCTGAAAATCAAATTTAAATCGAAGGATTTATGTTTTTGAATGATTCAACTTAAGCAACAAACCATAAATAAAACAAACAAATGAAAAAATCAATTTTAGCGATTAGCCTAGTTATAGGGTTAAGCTGGTGTTCACAAGCACAAAACATTTCAAAAAATGCCTTAGGACTCCGAATTGGAGATAATGATGGTTTTGGAGGAGAACTTTCTTATCAACGAAAATTAGCATCTAATAACCGTTTGGAACTAGACTTAGGATGGCGAAATAGCAATGATGTAGATGCTATAAAGTTGGCTGGAATTTACCAATGGGTCTGGAATATAGATGGAGGTTTCAATTGGTATGCAGGTGTTGGTGGTGGCTTAGGGACTTGGAGTCATGACAACAATATCAATGATGACAATGGTGTTTTTGCTTTTGTGGCTGGCGACATAGGAATAGAATACGATTTTGATATTCCTATTCAAGTATCACTTGATATTAGACCTGAATTGTATTTTAATTCAAATGATTATCGTGACAATAATTTTGGACCAGACATTGCTTTGGGAATCCGATATCGATTTTAAATGAGATAATGTGTGAATATTACAACTCTTACTTATAATAGTACAATTCGATTTTCATATCCTTTTGCACCTTTGTATAGTCAGGAAAATACATTCTTGATATAAATTTATCATCATGAATACTACAGAACTAAAAGGAGATTGGGAAGTACAAAAAGGGAAACTCAAACAAAAATTTGCCAAACTAACAGATAACGACTTATTATTCTTAGATGGAAAAAAAGACGAAATGTTGGGTAGAATTGAAAAAAAATTGGGCAAAACCAAAGCAGAATTGAAAAAGATTATCGAATCGCTTTAATCTATAACATAAAAAAATTCAAACATGAAAAAATCCATTTATACTTTAGCCATAGCAGTTTGCTTATCAGGAATTGTTTTCACTGCATGCAAATCGAATACAGAAAAAGAAGCAGATGCTACCGAAAAAGTGGTTGATGCCAATGAAAATTTAGACGCTGTAAATGAGGACATCGACAAAGATGAAACCATAAAAGCGAATGATATGGAGTGGCAAACGTACAAAGAAGAAGTTAATATCACTATTGCTGCTAATGAAGTTCGCATCTCTGAATTGAAAGCCGCTTTAAAAAAACCAGGCAATACTTTTGATGCCAATTATTCTAAAAGCATTCAATCCTTAGAAGACAAAAATACCTCGTTGAAAATGAAAATCAAAAACTACGAAAACAATCAAACCGATTGGGATTCATTTAAGCGTGAAGTAGATTCTGATATGACTGAATTAGGAAATGCCTTCAAAGACTTAACGGTCAAAAACAAAAAATAAATTTCTAGAAAAATAGAAGTTATTGTAACGAAAAAAGCAAAGGGTAAATCCTTTGCTTTTTTTATTTAAATTTTTCCGTAATACATGGCTTTTACAATTCCATCTGAAAGTCCTATTTTCGGCACATATATTTGTCGCGCTCCACTCCATTTCATGGCATTCAAATAAATTCTAGTAGCAGGAACAATTACGTCGGCACGGTCGGAGTTTAACCCCAACTGCGAAATGCGCTGTTCATAGGATAAAGAACTCAAATACGCATATTGAGAATTGATGTATATATAAGATAACGGTTTATCTTGCTGTTTTCCAGACATTTTAAATAGCTTATTGATATTTCCTCCAGAACCGATTAAAGTTACTTCTTCATAATCGGCGGTGTTAATTCTAATCCATTTTTCGATTTCTTCCCAAACTATGTCATGAACCATTTCGTTAAGCAAACGAACGGTACCCGCTTTGAAAGAACGAGAATTGACCATTTTTCCATTAGAAAACAACGTAAATTCGGTACTTCCACCACCAACATCTACAAACAAATAGGTTTCGTCTGTTTTTAATAAATGATGTAAATCTGTTGAAGCTATGATGGCTGCTTCTTTTTTGCCATCAATAATTTCAATTTTGATATCGGCTTTTTTCTTAATCACGGCCACTACCTCTTTTGCGTTATACGCCTCACGCATGGCCGAAGTAGCAAAAGCTTTGTAACATTCTACTTTATGAACTTTCATTAATAGAGAAAATGCTTTCATGGCGTCGCACATTCTTTCTATATTTTCTGGAGAAATTTCTCCAACAGTAAATGCGTCTTGCCCTAAACGAATTGGAACACGCACTAAGGAGCTTTTACTGAATTGCGTTTCTTTTCCTTCTTCTTCAACAATATTGGCAATCAATAATCGCATCGCATTGGATCCGATATCAATAGCCGCATATTTTTTAATTTTAATCATATTTCCCTCATTCATTTATACCTATTGTATAGGTAAATTATGCTTCCTCAGTAATTACTTCTAGTTTATTTTGATAATATTTATAAGTCTCAATTTGTGCCCTAAACAAAGGTTCTCCGTTTGGTTTGCGGTATTGATTGTCTAATTCTTGAGAATGATATCGTGCTTTTACATTCCCTTTCCATCCCAAATCAAAATGATCGATCAATTCGTTTTTAATGTCTTGATCATAAATAGGACAAGTCACCTCTACCCTTGCGTCTAAGTTTCTTGTCATAAAATCTGCCGAAGAAATATAGACCTCCGGAATTCCGGCATTCCCAAAAATATATACCCTAGAATGTTCTAAATAATTATCTACGATACTTATTGCTTCAATGTTTTCACTCAATCCTGGAATTCCTGGAATTAAAGAACAAATTCCTCTAACCTCCAATTGAATTTTCACACCTGCTTTGCTGGCTTGATATAATTTATCGATCATTTCAAAATCAGATAAACTATTCATTTTTAACTTAATATAGGTTTTTCTTCCAGCCAATGCATGCGTTATTTCGCGATCGATTAGTTTTATAAATTTTCCTCTAGTATAGTGTGGAGAAACAATCAAATGTTTGTATCGATGCACTCTATAATTGACATCAAAGAAATCAAAAATTTTGTTGATGTCTTTTAAAATTTGTTGATGACTGGTAAAAAGGGTAACATCAGTATAAACTTTAGCAGTCGATTCGTTAAAATTTCCAGTAGAAACAAACCCGTATCGCTTTATTTTTTCTTCTTCTTGTCGTTCAATGACACAAATTTTACTGTGAACTTTCAAACCTTTGATACCAAAAATCAATTCGATACCTTCCGTTTTCATTTGTTCAGCGTAAGAAATATTAGAAGCTTCATCAAATCGAGCTTGTAATTCAATTTGAACTGTTACTTTTTTTCCGTTTTTGGCAGCATTAATCAAAGAACTAATAATTTGAGAATTCTTTGCTAAGCGATACAACGTGATTTTGATAGAGAGTACCTTTGGATCGAGTGCTGCTTCTCTTAAAAACTTGGTCAAATAAGAAAAGGATTGATAAGGTGCATTCAATAAATAATCTTTTTTACTTATTTTTTCAAGCATACTTCCTTCAAGACTCAATCCTGGAATGGGCAACGGAACATTGGATTGATACAATAGATCAAATCGACCCAAATTTGGAAAATCCATGTAGTCTCTTCGGTTGTGATAGCGTCCTCCAGGAATGATACTATCGGTAGAAACAATATGCATTTTATCTAAAAAGAAAGTAAGCGTATCATCCTCTATTTCTTGATCATAAATAAAACGAACGGGTTCACCAATTCGTCTGTCTTTTACGCTCAAAGCAATTTTTTCAATCATACTTTTACTCAAATCACTATCGATGTCTAATGAAGCATCTCTAGTAATTTTAATCATGTGTGCCGAAATACGTTGGTAGTCAAAAATATTAAAAATGCTACTTAAGTTTTGGCGAATTACATCATCTAATAGAATAACATATTGTTTTTCGTTTTTAGAAGGCAACACTACAAATCGATTGATTGTTTTTGGAATTTCGATGACGGCATATCGCACTTCATCATCTTTTTTCATGACTAACTTTACGGCCAAATAACCAAAAGTATCTTTTAACAAAGGGAATTCGGCTAAATCATTCAATATAATGGTCACCAATTCTGGACTCACTCTTTGAATAAAAAAGTCTTTTATATAGTTTGTTTGGTCTTTATCAAGATCATTTTCAGTAATAATGTAGATATTTTCTTTTTGCAATTGACTTTCGATATCATTCAAAATATCCAAACTTTCAGCTTGATGTTCGATTACAATTTCGGTGATTTCTTTGACCAATTGTTGAGCCGAAACACCACCTAAATATTTTTCACCAGAAATTCCAGAAAGGCTTAATCTTCGAATGGCAGCAAAGCGTACTCTAAAAAATTCATCTAAATTATTCGAAAAAATACCCAAAAAACGAAGTCTATCTAATAAAGGAACCGAATCATCAGCTGCTTCTTGCAATACTCGGGCATTAAAGGCTAACCAACTTTTTTCTCTATCAATATATCTATGTATCAAAATTTTATTTATTTTAAATCTTTAGGGACTATAATTTTTAATGTTTTGCCTTTTTGAATTGCACCCCAGTCATCTACGTCAAATTGTAAAGAAACAAACCCAGATGTAGGAACATTTTCAATAAAAACATCCCCAAATTTATTAACAAAATTTGTAATTGCACCATTATGTCCAAAAAGAATTACACTATCAAAATCATTTTTACATGATTTAATAACATTAGTCAATTGGTTTTCATCGAAAGTATACAAATCTTCTTTGTAAATAATACTTTCAATTGGATAAGATAAATTTTGAGCAAAAATTAAAGCGGTTTGTGAGGCACGTTCTGCCACACTACTCCAAAATAAATAGGTCTTAGGTAAATATTTTGAAACATAACCTGACACCAAATGTGCCGCTTGCAATCCATTTTTTGATAAAGGTCTGTCTTTATCTTTTAAAGGAGTTTCCCAACTTGATTTTGCGTGACGAACTAAGATTAAATTTTTCATGGTATTTCTTTTTTTTAGTTCCTAATACTCTTTCACTAGATCCTATTTAATTGATTTAGAACCTAATTGTGATTTTATTTTTTTTAGACACTTAAATTACGGTTAATTTTTAAGTCTTTATGTAATGAGTAATAAATTAACAATTGTTTAGTCTTTATTTATATTAGAAAATACAAAGCAAAAATTAAACAACAACAGAGAAGATCTAAACTATTGAATTAAAAAAACTCTAACAAATAACAGTGAATTATAAAAAATAAAATAATTGCTTTAAAATAATACAAACTAAATAATACAAACTAAATAATAAAAGTCTTGTAACAAGCTTTTAGGTTATTGATAGAAAAAAATGCAGCAAGCATAAATACAACCGATGTTGGTATATGAATTAACTCTAGGAATTCATATATGCTAAATGAAAGTTACTCCTTTGCATTTGACTTTCTGCTATCGAGAAAAATAGTATCTAGATTTATGAGCCCTGAGGTTATCTATTTTTGATACTAAAAATTACAATAATACCTCTAATTATTTTGATGGTGCTTCAAGAGGAAGAACAACAATTAGCCAGTCATCAGGATTGCCAACAGGAACTTATTTTTATATCTTGAATTACACTTCTTTTGATTTGAACGGAAATCCTATTCAAAATAAAAAAGACGGTTATTTGTATTTATCGAAATAAATATGTAATTTACTAATAATTAAGAGTATACGGGAACAAAAACCTATTAACCTACTGGATTCAAAAGAATTCAAATGCTAAAAAATAGCTATTATGAAAACAAAAATTATCTCTTTCATTACGATGTTACTAGCTGCGATGAGTTATGGTCAACAAGATGCACAATTCACTCAGTACATGTACAACACCATCAATATTAACCCCGCCTATGCAGGTAGTCGTGGAGCCATGAGTATTTTTGCGTTGCATCGTACACAATGGGTAGGTTTAGATGGCGCACCAACAACCAATACAGCGTCTATCAACACTCCTATTAACAATAGTAATTTAGGATTAGGTGTTTCATTTGTAAATGATAAAATAGGCCCAACAAATGAAAATACGATTTCGGCAGACTTGTCCTATACCATTCCTACCTCAGAGAATTTTAAACTCTCTTTTGGAATGAAAGCAACTGCAAATCTCTTTAATCTGAATGTAAATAAACTCAATCCCGCCGATCAAGGTGACCCTCAGTTTCAGAATTTGAGAAACGTTTTTACCCCAAACATCGGAGCTGGTATTTACTATCATTCAGACAAAGCTTATCTAGGTTTATCGGTTCCTAATTTTATACAAACAAACCGATATGATGATAATGAAGTAGCGATTTTTAAAGAAAAAATCAATTATTACTTAATTGGAGGTTATGTATTTGATTTGTCAAATGACATCAAATTCAAACCTGCCTTTTTAACCAAATTAGTTGAAGGTTCTCCCCTACAAGTTGATGTTTCGGCCAACTTTATGTTCATAGAAAAAGTAGTAGTTGGAGTAGCTTATCGTTGGAGCGCTGCCATGAGTGCGATGGTAGGATTTCAAGTTACCGATGGGATGTATATTGGTTATGGTTACGATTTAGAAACTACCAATTTAGAGAACTATAATTCAGGATCGCACGAAGTTTTCTTGCGTTATGAAATCTTCAAAAACAACGAAAAAATTACTACACCAAGATTTTTCTAAAAATTAGATCATGAAAAAAAACTTACTTCTTTGTCTTGCTATGATCTCCTTATATTGGAGTCCTAGTTTTGCTCAAAAAGCCAAGATAGCTTCCGCCGATAAAAAATATAACAGCTACGCTTATGTAGATGCAATACAAACTTATGAACGCCTTGCAGCCAAAGGTTATCAATCAGCAGAAATGTTCGAAAAATTAGGAAATGCCTATTACTTCAATTCTGATTTTGAAAAGGCAGCTCAGTGGTACGAGCAGTTATATCAACTCTCACCTGAGTTAGAACCTGAATATTATTACCGCTATGCCCAATCGCTAAAAGCCATTGGAAAAGAAATAGAAGCAGAAGCAATACTAAATAAATTCGAGGTAAAATCTACTCAAGACAGCCGAGGGAAACGATTGAAAAGCAACACTAACTATTTGAATGAAATCAAAGCTAATGTTGGTCGTTATACCATTGAAAATGCAGGCATCAACTCCAAATATTCAGATTATGGAAGTGCTATAGTCGATAATAAATTGGTTTTTGCCTCAGCTAAAGATACTGGAGGTGTAAGCCAAAGAATTCACACTTGGACAGGTGAACATTTTACCAATTTATACTCCGCCGATGTCGACAGTGAACTTACGCCAAGTACTCCAACTCGCTATGATGCTAATGTTAATTCTAGATTTCATGAAGCCACACCAGTGTTTACGAAAGACGGAAACACCATGTATTTTACAAGAAATAATTTTTTAGATGGTAAAAAAGGAAAAGATGGCAAAAAAGTTACCTTTCTCAAAATTTATAAAGCCTTTTTGGTTAATAACAGATGGACCTCTGTAACCGAATTGCCATTTAACAGCAATAACTACAGTACAGCACACCCAGCTTTGAGTCCTGATGAGCAAACTTTATATTTTGCCTCTGATAGACCTGGAACGAAAGGACAATCCGATTTGTATAAAGTCAGCATAAACTCTAATGGAGGCTATGGCACACCAATCAACTTAGGAACTGAAATCAATACTGAAGGAAGAGAGACTTTTCCTTTTGTAACAAAAGACAATCAATTGTATTTTGCCTCAGATGGTCATCCTGGTTTAGGAGGATTAGATATTTTTACTGCCAAAATCAATAATGACGGCAGCATTGGAGTTCTGGAAAATGACGGAGCTGAAGTAAACTCTCCAAAAGATGATTTTGGTTATTTTAGAGATAGTGCGACAAACAAAGGCTTTTTTACTTCCAATCGTGATGGCGGAATGGGTTCTGATGATATCTATAAATTTAGTTTCAAACCTAGTTGTAAACAAACTCTAAAAGGAACTATAACTGACAATAAAACAAGAGCATTATTAGCAGGAACCACAGTTACTTTGATTGATAGCCAATACAAAACTGTTGCAGAAACAACTACCGATGCTTTTGGAATTTATAGCTTTGAGGTAATATGTGCAAAAAATTACAGCGTGAGAGCTGCCAAAAAAGACTACACACCTAAAGAATTCAAAATCAGTATTCCAACAACTACAGGTGAAACAAAACTTGATATTCAATTAGATAGTAGCATTTGCCAAGTAACAATAGGTGATGATTTAGGAAAATGCTTTGGTATTAAAATGATTTATTTTGATTTGGATAAATCCAATATCCGCAAAGAAGCGGCTTTAGACTTGGCGAAAATTTTAGATGTTTTAATCCAAAATCCTACAATGAAACTTGATATTCGCTCTCACACCGATTGTAGACAAACCGCTAAATACAATCTTGCATTGTCAGAACGAAGAGCTAAATCTACTATTGAGTGGTTAGTTTCCAAAGGCATTGATAAATCAAGACTCACCGGAAAAGGGTACGGAGAATCGCAACTCATCAACGATTGTGGTTGTGAACCAACCAATCAGTCCAATTGCACCGAGGAACAACATCAATTGAATCGAAGAAGTGAATTTATTATAACGACGCTTTAGTTATTTTTTCAAAACGAAAAAAGGCTACTTTCAGTAGCCTTTTTTTTATTGTAGATAGTAAAACTAAATTTTTGCAAAATATTTACATAATATTTTTTTCCCGTTGCAGGATCTTCTCTAACAGAAATCCCAAAATGAGTAAAATTACCAACAATGTTCTCTTTATGACTTGAACTTTTTAACCAAGCATCAAAAGCACCAGTTGGAGTCGCATAATTGTAAGCAATATTTTCAGAAACATTTCTTGCTCCCAAAACTCTAATAATTTCATTAGATCTTGAAACAAAATCTTTATAATTCACAACGTTATTTGCAATCATATAATTAACATGCTCTTCAGATTTTAAAGAAATAAAATTTATTTTAACAAGCGTATTTAACCCAATTGATTTTCTATAATTATTGATTAAATCTAGAGTTTGGATCTCAGTAGTACTGTAGTTATATAGACAGCAGAATTGTCAATTACAGTTTTTGTATCAGAAAGAGTTGTTTCTTCAGGCTCGGTTGAGCAAGAAGTCAAAAACAAGAGACTTAAAACAACAAACGACAATATTCGATTTGTAGTTTTCATGATAATGGTAGTTTAAGATTAAAGTAGATTTGGGTAAAACTTCTTTAAATATTTTTGGTGTTAATTATTATGTAAATTTAATAATAACATCGGCAAACTACCAAATTTTATCAATTAACTACATGATTACTATGCATTTATAGTTAAATTTCTATACTATGGTGAAAGTCTATTTATACTCCATGAATAGTCTTCTTGCAGTAAATATTGAATCCTATCATGCAAACGATTAGGTCTACCTTGCCAAAATTCAACTTCAAAAGGAACGACTAAATAACCTCCCCAAAAATTAGGTCTTGGAATTTCTTTTCCTTCATATTTCAGCTCAACTTCTTTTAAATTATTTTCTAAAAAAGTTCGAGAAGGAATAATTTCGCTTTGATTGGAAACTATCGCACCTAATTTACTTCCGTCAGGTCTTGAATCAAAGTAACCATCCGAAACAATATCGCTAGTCTTTTGAGCCTTCCCTTTAATTATTACTTGACGTTCCATTGAATGCCAAAAAAAAGACAAACAGATATTTGGGTTTGCCTCAATTGCTTTTCCTTTTTGTGAATTATAATTGGTATAAAAAACAAATCCTTCTTCATTAAACTTTTTCAACAACACAACCCTAGATTTTGGAAATCCATCCAAACCTATGGTGGCAACTGTCATGGCATTGACCTCGTCTACTCCACCAAAATCTTCTACTTCATGAAACCAACGGTTGAATAAATTAATAGGGTCTTCAGGAATAGAAGATTCTAATAATTCACTTTTATCATAGGACTTTCTGTAATTACCTAAATCTTTCATTTTACTTTATTTTTAAATGATTGCAACAAATTTAAAAACAATTATATGTTGTTTTGAGATACAGATCAATACTAAATTTCAAATGTTTTACCATCATCGGCCAATAGTACATTTGAGAAAATAGATAAAGCTTCATCCTTAAATAAATCAATGTTTTCATATCTTGTAGAGTAATGTCCTAAAAGCAAAGACTTTACATTAGATTTAGAGGCTATAATTGCTGCTTGAGTGGCTGTTGAATGCATTGTTTTTTTTGCTAATTGCGATTCACTTTCTAAAAAAGTTGCTTCATGGTAAAGTAAATCTGCATCTTTGATAATTGGAATTATTGCTTCTGAATAAGCTGTATCAGAACAAAAAGCATAGGATTTTGTAGGTTCTCCAGGAAAAGTAAGCTGTTCGTTCTCGATAACTTGTCCATTTTCTAGCGTAAGGTTACCTCCTTTTTTAATCTTCTTATAATAACAAACATCAATAGCTAATTCTTGAATAGCATCAATATTCAATTTCCTATCTCCTTCTTTCTCCCGAAATAAAAAGCCATTGCTATATACTCTATGTTTTAATGGAATAGTGTGAACTGTAACTTTTTCATCTTCAAATATCAATTCACTTTCTTTGGAATCTAACTCATGAAAATATATTTCATAATTGGTCCAAGAATGTGAAAGCTTTAATTGTAATTGAATAATTTCTTTCAAGCCTTTGGGACCATAGATATGTAAATCAGTCACTCTTGACAAAAGAGAGAAAGAAGAAATTAAACCGATAAGACCATAAAAATGATCTCCGTGTAAATGAGAAATGAAAATATGACTGATTTTGGTAAACTTAACTTTGTTTTTACGCAATTGCACTTGAGTTCCTTCACCGCAATCAATTAAAAAATACCTGTTTTTTACTTCCAACAATTGAGCTGTTGGATTTGTAAAAGTTCGAGGTGTTGCAGCATAGCAGCCAAGTATGGTTAATTTCAAAGTAATGAATGTTGTTTTTAGATAAACTGTAATCTAACAATCTTGAGAAGCTTTTTATTAAAAGCCTAAATCTCTTTCAATTTCTTCCATTTCAATGATATCATTTGCTTCTAACAAAGAGGGAACTACTGTTATGGATTGTGGAACCGCATTAAAATCAATCGCATCGGTAACAATTACCAATGACTTTTTGGCTTTTTTATGAGTCTTAGCCAAAGGCAAAAAAAGTTTAATAGAAGCTATATCGACTGTTTTATCATTAGACACGTCCAAAATCAAATTAAAATCTTTGAAACTTGGATATTGATTTGTTACTTTTTCAATAAAAGTAGTCACAACACCTTCTGTATCTTTAATAGTTATAGTATGCCCTTTGGTATCTACTTTCATCTTATTGAATTTTTGAAGCTAATAAATATATCACTGCCATTCGAATGGCTACTCCATTTTCTACCTGATTCAAAATAACAGATTGTTGAGAATCTGCCACATCAGAAGTAATTTCCACACCACGGTTTATAGGTCCTGGGTGCATAATTACAATCTCTTTACTTAACGAATCTAACAAGTTTTTATCGACTCCGTATTGTTGCGCATATTCTCGTGTAGATGGAAAAAAGTTTACATCCATACGTTCATTTTGCACTCTCAGCATATTGGCTACATCACACCATTCCAATACCTTACGTAAATCTGACTCAACTGTTACTCCAAGTGATTCGATATATCTAGGAATCAATGTTTTTGGGCCACAAACTTTAACTTCTGCCCCTTGCATTTGCAAAGCATATATATTGGACAACGCTACTCTTGAATGCAAAATATCTCCGACAATGACAACTTTCTTCCCTCCTACATCTCCCAATTTTTCTCTGATCGAATAACTATCTAAAAGAGCTTGTGTAGGATGTTCATGAGCACCATCTCCAGCATTTACGATACTTGCTTTTACATTTTTTGATAAAAAATATGCAGCTCCAGGATTTGCATGTCGCATCACTACCATGTCTACTTTCATAGACAAAATATTATTTACCGTATCGATTAACGTTTCTCCCTTTTTTACAGAAGATTGGGCTGCAGAAAAACTAATAACATCTGCAGATAAACGTTTTTGTGCTAGTTCAAACGAAAGTTTGGTTCTGGTACTGTTTTCAAAAAAAATATTGGCTATGGTAATGTCTCGTAAAGAAGGAACTTTTTTAATGGGTCTATTGATAACTTCTTTAAAATGATCAGCAGTTTCAAAAATAAGGTCAATATCGTTTTTGGTGATATATTTTATTCCTAATAAATGATTTACGCTTAACTCGCTCATTATTATATTTGTTGATTATTATTGATTAAAAAAACACCATCTTCTCCTCCTTGCTCAGCCCAAGTAACTTTTACTTTTTCGTCGTTAATAGCATCGACTTGACGTCCGCGATAATCTGGCTGAATGGGCAAGTCTCGACTAAATCTTCTATCGATTAAGGTCAAAAGTTCAATACCTGATGGTCTTCCAAAGGACTGAATTGCAGTTAAAGCAGCTCTAATACTTCTTCCTGTGTACAAAACATCATCTACAAAAATTACTTTTTTATTTTCGACCAAAAAATCGATTTGTGTAATATTGGCTTCCAACGGTTTATCGGTTCTTCTAAAATCATCTCTAAAAAAAGTGATGTCTAAAAACCCTATTTTTATGTTGGAAACTTGGTAGTCGTTTTCTAAAATACTTTTTAAACGTTTGGCCAAAAATGTACCTCTGGGTTGAATTCCAATTAAGATGGTTTCAGAAAAATCAAGATGTTTTTCGATTAATTGACAAGCCAAACGATTTAGGATGATATTGACTTCTTTGGAAGTGAGCAATACTTTTTGATTCATGGTTTAGTTTTGTTTGGTGTACAAATATACAAATTTCACTTTAGCAATAAATAGGAATAGTTATAAAAGTAAAACACTAAAACTATCATTTAAAACCACAAAATAAAACATAAAAAAACCTTTCGAAAAGAAAGGTTTTTAAGGTGTGTATTATTTAGCATACATTTTGACTCTTAGCTCTTGAATTTTTTCGTCATCTAAGTATTCGTCAAATGTCATGTAACGGTCAATAGCTCCATTTGGTGTAAGCTCCACTACTCTATTTCCAACAGTTTGAGCAAATTCATGATCATGAGTGGTAAAAATAACAGAACCTTTATAGTTTTTCAACGAATTATTGAAGGCAGTAATTGACTCCAAGTCTAAGTGATTGGTAGGTTCATCTAACATCAAAATGTTAGCACGTTCCATCATCATACGAGACAACATACAACGCACTTTCTCGCCCCCAGACAATACTCTACTTGTTTTTAAGGCTTCTTCTCCAGAAAAAATCATTTTCCCAAGAAATCCTCTAATAAAAACCTCGTCACGTTCTTCTTCAGTTTTTGCATATTGACGTAACCAGTCAACAAGTGTATAATCGTTTTCAAAAAACGAATGATTGTCACCAGGCAAGTAAGCTTGATTAGTAGTAACTCCCCAATCAAATGAACCCGTATCAGCAGCTTGATTGCCATTCAAAATTTCATAAAAAGCCGTTGTTGCACGAGAATCTTTTGAAAAAAGTACAATTTTATCTCCTTTTGCCATATTCAAATCTACGCCTTTAAATAAAAGTTCACCATCCACAGAAGCGCTTAAATCTTGTACATTCAAAATTTGATCACCTGCTTCACGATCTTGATCAAAAATAATAGCAGGATAACGACGGCTAGAAGGTTTTATTTCAGAAATATTCAATTTCGAAATCATTTTTTTACGAGAAGTCGCTTGTTTCGATTTCGCTACGTTGGCACTAAAACGACGAATAAACTCTTCCAATTCTTGTTTCTTTTCCTCTGCTTTTTTGTTCTGTTGAGCACGCTGCTTAGCCGCTAATTGGCTAGATTCATACCATAAAGTATAATTTCCTGAATAATGGTTGATTTTACTAAAATCTATATCAGAAATATGAGTACAAACTGCATCTAAAAAGTGTCTGTCGTGAGAAACTACAATCACCGTGTTTTCATAATTGGCTAAGAAATTCTCTAACCAAGCAATGGTTTCAAAATCCAAGTCGTTGGTAGGCTCATCCATAATCAACAAGTCAGGATTTCCGAATAAAGCTTGTGCCAAAAGGACACGTACCTTCATTTTTCCTTCCAAATCGGCCATCAAAGTATAATGATTGTCTTCTGTAATACCAAGATTTGACAACATAGCTGCTGCATCAGAATCAGCATTCCAACCGTTCATTTCTTCAAATTGCACTTGCAATTCTCCAATTCTATCTGCGTTTTTATCATTATAATCCAAATAAAGCTCGTCCATTTCTTTTTTAACAGCATACAAAACTTTATTTCCCATCATTACCGTTTCAAGTACCGTTTGTTCATCAAACATGTTGTGATTTTGGTTCAGCACTGACATTCTTTTCCCTGGTTCTAAATGAATATGCCCAGAAGTTGGATCCATTTCACCAGAAATTATTTTTAAAAAGGTAGATTTTCCAGCACCATTGGCTCCGATTACTCCGTAAACATTACCGTGAGTAAAAGTGGTGTTTACTTCATCGAATAAAATTCTTTTGCCAAATTGAACTGATAAATTATTAACTGTTAACATGAATTGCTTTTTTAAAAATTTTTTGCAAAAATACAAAAAAATACTGATTTATTTTTGTTGAAATAAATCAGTATTTTCGGAAATAAACTAATTGTACTTATTTGATTCGTTTTACTTTATCAATTGCATCTACCATTCCGTCTTGGTTTTTATCCAAAATCAATTCCCAAAACATGATGCCGCCAAGCTTCTTCTTGATAGCATATCTTGTTTTAACTCCTACCGATTTAAGGTCATCGCCAGTTGCAAACAATTGCTCTTTTTCGTTGTACCAATAAGGAGCTTGTGCTTTCTCATCCCAATTATAAACCCAACCTTTTTCTTTGGTTAATTTGGTTTCAAAATCTTTGAAATCAATTCCGTTGGTAGCCTCTCCAGCTTGATACAAACCGTTATTGATAGAAGCAACATTTTTCCAAATACGAGTATAAAAAGCTGCACCAATAACAAGCTTTTTTGCAGGTACACCCAACTTTAAAAGGTAGTCAACAGCTTTGTTTGTTGATTCGTCTTCTATTCTAGAACTATATAAAGGCGTATGGTGACCTGTTACGACAGCATAACCATTCACTAAGTCATAGCTCATAATATTTACCCTATCTACCAACGGAATAATCGCTTTCCAATCTACAGCTTCTTTCAAATACTTCATAAACCCACCTGCAGCAAAACTCAGTTCATTTTTTGGTCCTAAAGCATTACGTAATGCAACTACAAGAGCCGTAAAATTAGACTTATCTTGGTGTTGAAATTTATGCCCTGGAAAACCTTCGATTGTAGGGTACTCCCAATCTAAATCCAATCCATCACATTTAAAATAGGTATTTACTTCTTGTACAGACTTCGCAAAAACAGCAATTTTTTCAGCTGAATCAAAGCCTTCCGAACAAGGTTCACAACCTCCCCAGCCTCCAAGAGATAACATCACCTTTAGTTTTGGGTTTATTGATTTTAGAGAAACCAAATGCTTAATTGCAGCTGAATCTTTAGCTGTATCTACATTTAATTTTCCCTCTTTTAAATGACAAAAACTATAAATAATATGAGTTAATTTTTTAACATCATAAGTATCGATTTGCTTATCATCGCCAGTATAATAGGCAATCACTGAAAAATCTTTATGCTCTTGCGCAGTAGCATAAAGAGAAAACAAAAGGAAAACAATCAAAAATTTACAATCTTTCATCGATATTTTAATTTAAATTAAAGACACTACTATTTACAAAAAAACCTGGTAAAACTACCAGGTTTTCTAAATTAATTTCTCAAAAAACAATAACCAAATTGAAAAGAAATTAACACCAATTCAAATATTAATAGAAACTAAATAAACCAAACTTAATCAAACTAAACACTATTAATAATTGAACGAAAAATTATAATTCTACCATTTTTTTTAATCCTAAATAAACTGCCAATTCAACATCTGCGTGTGCTTTGGAGTTGCATTTTTCTAATAACTCTTTCGCTGTAACAGCGTTATAACTAGAATTCTTTTGCAACTTATAAAGCAATTGTTCTGAAATGTCTTGCAATGATTTTGATAAAGGTAAAAGAGGTTGTACCAATGGCGCATTTTGACTCAACAACTCTAATTCTTTATGATTCTGTATCCATTTGTTCAAAAATAAAGCAATCTCTTTCTCTGATTTTACCTCTTTGTTCTTTACAAATTCTTCAACCAATCCATTAAAAACCAATGCATCTTCAGCATCTGGAGTACAAGCATCAGCAAACAAAGTAAACGGAGAATACATTTGATATTCAGTTCCTCCCGCATTACGTGAATAAATTTTCAAAGGTTCACAAACTGCTGAAAAAGTTTGCAAAGCAGTTGTATTTTGGTTGTTACTGATATTTCTTAACAACACTTCTTTATTTCTGATATGCGTAATTCCTAATTCTTCCAATCGAAATGAAATAGTTTTCAATCTTTTTCGCATACTTGCCAAATCAGTTACACTAGCATCAGACCAAAGTCTTTCAGCAATAGCGGCAGTTCTTGGCCAAAGTCTAGAATCAATTGTCTGGGGAGTAACCAATTCGCTCCACATGGTAGCTTCGCCTCCCAAAATTCTTGCTTTGTCTTCTGATGAAAGTGAAGCATTTTTAGGCATTGGATCATTCAAATAATGATTCTCAACTCCTTGAACCAAGTCCACATAAAAACCATTGGATAAAACAGTTTTATAACCATTTGTTGCCGCGGCTATCAATGAACTACCAGCTGCTACTCCTTCGTTTGGTCCTTTCCAAGAATGAATTATCGCCTCCTTAGACATATTCTTAGTCATAATTTCTTCCCACCCCATCAATTCTTTTTGATGCTTATTTAACATTGGAATTAACTGCATTGTAAAATAAGTTTGCAATTCATGATTGTTGGCTAACTTATTTTTTTTCATAAATTCCTGAATCTTAGGATTAGCATCCCAATCTTTACCTTCGTTTTCATCACCACCAATGTGGAAATATTTACCAGGAAACAATGGGCAAACTTCATCAAAAATTTCATTCAACAACTGGTACGTTCTTGGATTAGAAGGATCTAATGTTGGTGTAAAAATACCTGCATTTCTTTCTAAGGTATAAGTTACTAGACCAGATGCTTTCTGGGTAGTTTCAGAAGAGCCTTTATTTATCGTAACAACTTTACTTCCTATTTCTGGAAAAGCAGTCAAAATTGCAGAAGCATGACCAGGAACATCAATTTCAGGTACCACAAGAATACCTCTATCAGCAGCATATTTTACGATACCTTTAATTTCTTCTCGAGTGTAAAAAAGACCATCAGAAGCTTTATCTGTTAGCACTTTATGCTTTTTCATTTCTATTCTCCAACCTTGATCGTCTACCAAATGCCAATGAAAAACATTCATTTTCATAGCAGCCATAGCGTCTAAGTTTCTTTTAATAACATCAACAGGTTGAAAATGTCTTGCAGCATCAATCATTAGTCCACGCCAAGTAAAACGAGGCATATCTGTGATGGTTACGTTAGGAAAATAGAAAGAAGTAGCATTATTTTGAAGCAATTGCAAAAGAGTTTCCAATGCATGCATCGCACCTAAATCTGAGGAAGCATTGATTGCAATAGTATTTGATTCAATAATCAATTGATAACTTTCATCTTCATACAAGCCAATTTTTCCAGCTTTTAGACAATTGATTTGCAACTGTGCATCAGGAAATTCATTGGTTGAAGTAACAAAACCTTGCTTAAAAAATAACCCAGTTCTACCATCCAATCGTCTTAAAAAATTAGAAGTAGCTACAAAAATTCTCGAATTAGGTTGCCCAGAAACATTTACTTTAAAAGATGAATTTAAAGCAAAATTTCCAGACTTTAACTCAATTTTTTGTGGCCAAGGCATTAAATTTAAAGACTCTTTACTGACTTGAGCAGTTGTCGATAATGTTATTAAAAACAGTATAAAAAGGTATTTCATAAGTGGTTTTGGTATATAAAATCTTCCATCAGGTGGTTAATCCTAATGTTGAGAAGAACCATTCGGCCGAATACACAACCGAATGGATTTTTAATTCTTAATAATCAAATCGTTTAAATGCCTCGATGGCTTCATATTCTGCTAAGCCTAAATCATCGTATAACTTGGCAGTATTTTTATTACGGTCTTCAGCACGTACCCAAAATTCTCTTGAGTCATTACCTTGGAACATCACGCGATCTTTTTGAGATTGGTGGAATAAAATCGCTTGTCGTTTTAACAATACTTCGTCTGGACTTAAAGGAACAGCCATATCAATTTCGTGTAAATCCCATTCGTGCCAAGCTCCTCTGTATAACCACAACCAACAATCTTTCATGTAAGGTTTACCTTTTAATTGTTTCATAGCTGCAAAAATTGCATTCAAACATACTTCGTGAGTTCCGTGTGGATCAGCTAAATCTCCAGCCGCAAAAACTTGATGTGGTTTAATTTTAGCGATGATATCAGCTACAATTTCAATATCTTCTGTTCCAAGAGGGTTTTTCTTTACTTGACCTGTTTCGTAAAAAGGCAAATCCAAGAAATGAACATTTTCATCTTTCAACCCAATGTAACGCACTGCTGCATACGATTCTCTTCTTCTAATTAGACCTTTTAATTTTCTAACTTCTAAAGAATCGATTTGATTGTCGTTCTTGTTTTTTAAGAAATCAATTACGGCTTGGAAATTAATTTTACTACTATCTTCTCCAACAAAATCATTACATACTTCTGCAAATTTCAAGGCTTCATCATCGGTTACAGCAATATTTCCAGACGTTTGATACACTACATGAACTTCATGTCCTTGTTTGATTAATTTAGCAAAAGTACCTCCCATTGAAATCACATCATCATCTGGGTGAGGGCTAAATAAAATCACTCTCTTTTTAGCTGGATTAGCTCTTTCTGGACGGTGTGCATCATCAGCATTAGGTTTTCCTCCTGGCCAACCAGTAATGGTATGCTGCAGTACATTGAACATGTTAATATTCAAATCATAAGCTGATCCTTCTTGCGCTAACAAGTCAGACATACCGTTGTTGTTGTAATCTCTATCGGTAAGTTTTAAAATGGACTGATTTGTTTTTTGACACAACCAAACAATAGCTTTACTTTTTAATTCTTGGTTCCAAATGCACTCCCCTACTAACCATGGTGTTTCAAAACGTGTTAGAGATGAAGCCGCTGATTGATCCAAAACAAATGTAGCATTGGGATGATTTTGCAAAAAAGTAGCGGGTACTTCAGAGCTAATCTCACCTTGAATCGTTCTTTTGATGATATCAGCTTTATTTTGTCCCCAAGCCATCAAAACAATTCGTTTAGAACGCATAATGGTTGAAACTCCCATAGTAATGGCGCGTTTGGGCACATTATTAATTCCATTAAAATCAGAAGAAGCATCTACTCTAGTAATATGATCCAAAGTAATGATTCGAGTACCTGAATTGATGTGCGATCCTGGCTCATTAAAACCAACGTGACCTGTACGCCCAATTCCTAGTAATTGAAAATCAAGACCTCCTGCATTTTTAATATTCATTTCATAATCAATACAGTACTGATTCAATTCTTCAATTGCCACTGTTCCATCTGGAATATGAACATTATCTGGATGAATATCAATATGATTGAAAAGATGTTGATGCATAAAATAGTGATAGCTCTGCTTGCTTTCTTTGTTCATTGGATAATATTCATCCAAGTTAAAAGTGATCACATTTTTAAAGCTTAAGCCTTCTTCTTTATGCATACGAACCAACTCTTCGTATACTTTTATCGGTGAAGAACCTGTTGCAAGACCTAAAACACAGTTTTTGTTTTCTTCTTGTTTGGTTCTTATCAAAGTGGCAATTTCTTCGGCTACAATTTTTGAGGCTTCAACAGAATTTTTAAAAATTTCGTTATGAATTTTTTCAAATCTAGTTTCTTCAAATTTACCCGCACTTTTGTAACTAATATCCGGTTTTATCTCTAAAGCATTTTTCATTGTACTATAATTTTAAATTCTAAATGTTTTTTTTTGGTTTTCTTGCTAAATAGTCTGTTTTATTTTTAAAAACAAGATTGAGGATTCTTATATTTAATTTGCTGATATATTTCGATTTACATCTTAAAAATATCAATATAATTTTAAATATACCTCAAATGTAGTCCTATTATTTCTGGCAAAAAAATAAAAAAAACAAACGGTCAGAGTTTATATACCAACGACATTATTTAGTCAATAAAGTGCGTTTATGTTATGTATTTTTAAGAAAAACAATATTTATTCATTATAAATTTGTTTTTCAACTTCTTCTTAACCCTACCAAAAAAGGAAGAAAAAATTGCATAACTTATATAGTGCAGCAAAATATAAATTATGCAATTTGTAATAAAAAGGAATAAGTAACTCTTACATTACTTATTCCCTTTTTTATAAAAAACTAAAAGTTAGGTCCTGTAGTATCCCACCACAATCTTGTTCCTCCTGTATCAGGTCCACCTAATTTTACTACACCAGTAGCTACACCACCAGCATTACCATCTTTTTCAGATTGAACGAAATTCACTCTACGAACACCCAAGGCAGAAGATATTTTTCCTCCACTAGTGTTTTTAAGTACAGGTAACAATTTTGGATAACCTGTTCTTCTATACTCAGACCAAGCTTCTTGTCCTTCTGGGAAACCAGCAATCCATTTTTGAGTGATAATTTTTTGCAATTTCACTTCATTAGAGGCAGCTGCATCCCAAGCAATAGTTACTGTATTTAGTGCAGCTCCATTATTTACTGGGAAATTTGGATCTACATAATCTTTAGCCGTTTTGGTATTGTCTGCAATATAAGTAGCTACACCAGAAACACCATGTTGAGCAAATGAGTTAGTAATTCCTAATTCATACAAACTTTGAGCTGTTCCTCCCATGTTCCATCCTCTTAATGCTCCTTCAGCTCTTAACAAATAAACTTCGGCAGTTGTCATTAATACAATCTCTTTAGAATTAACAATTGGTCCAATTTCAGAAAAATCTACGTGATCCGCTTTGGCAGCAATCTCGATACCTGTTCTAACACCTTTGAATTGCCCTGGAAACTGTGCAGATGTTTTGAAAAACACAGGAAGTCTTGGGTCATTATATCCACCCATAATTGACTCCATATCTGCTGACATTCTAACGTCACCCCAAGCACCACTGATAGTAGCAATTGGGTTGTTGAAATTTGGAGAAACTACTTTAAACAAATCATCATTTGTAGTCATCACTCCAAATTTTTGAGCAATCGCTTTTTCAGCTTCAGCCTTAGCTAAAGTTGGATTTTTCTTTACAATACGCATAGCTAAACGCAAACGCAAAGAGTTAGCAAATTTTACCCATTTCTTGTAATCTCCTTTATATCCAGATAAATCTGTAGTTGTAAAAGTTGAAGCTTCTGCTGCATCTACTCTTTTCGTCAAATCAGTAACTGCAAAATCCAATTCTTTAAACATCAAATTGTATACTTCTTCTTGAGAATCATATTCAATTGTTTTATCCGTAGTTCCAAATTTAGAATATACAATTGGACCATAAGTATCCGTAACTCTATGCATTCCTTCTACTTTCAAAATCAAAGCTAAAGCATAAAATTGATCGTATTTTCCTTTGGCTTTTTGCTCCACTGAATAAGCATTGTACATTACATCACCGTAAGCAGCACCCCAAGCAAAACCATTCCAACCATCTACTAAGTCATAAGTAGTATTGTTTGTTCCTCCTCTAAATGCAGTTCCAGTTGCCATATACCCAGACCAAATATCACCTTGAAGTCCTTGTTGTACTTGGTATTTCCATTCTGGAGTCAAGACAATAATATTGTTAAACATAGGAGCAAAAGCACCTTTGATATTATTAAAATCTTGTTCGTATTGTGCCTCAGTAATACCCGTTGGATTGGTATTAATTTCCTCAAAATTGTTTGTGCAACTTACTGCTGCGAGTAAGGAAACACAAATAGCTGTTTTTTTAATTGTATTTAGTTTCATGTTTTTTTAATTAGAAAGTTACGTTTAAGTTAAGACCGATACTTCTTGTAGATGGCATTCCATAAACATCTATCCCTTGTAAACCTTCACCAGTACTTAATGAAATGTTTGGATCAAAAGGAGCATCTTTGTAGATAAATCCTAAGTTTCTAGCAATTAAAGACAAGCTTGCAGATTGCAAAAATGGTAACTTTTTAGTATTGAATGTATATCCAATAGATACCTCTCTTAAACTTACATTTGTAGCATCATATACATATTCTCCTGTTGCTCCAGCTCTACCACCAACTTGTTTGTAATAACTTTCTGCAGGATATTTACCTGAATAAGCAGTCCCGTTTGGATAAACCGCATTAATAGAAACACCACCAGCATTTCTAGCATCTCCTGTTGCTTTTGAAACACCAAACTCATCGTTTGTAGCTTCTGTCAAACTCATTACTTCACCACCAAATCTTGCATCAATCAATACATTTGCAAAGAAAGAACCAACTTTGAATGAGTTAGAAAAACCTAACATGAAATCAGGATTAGAGTTACCTACTTCTTCAAATTCTGTTTTTTGAATTGTTCCGTCAGCATTTAATAGTACTCTACCTTGTGCATCTTTTTTAATGTTAACACCTTCAATAACACCAAAAGGTCTTCCTTGTTGTAGAACATATCTGTAGTTATTCACTCCAGCTTCTGTCAAAATTACTTTTCCTCCTAATTCAGCAGGAATTTCTTCTACTCTATTTGTGTTTTTAGAATAGTTTACTGTTGCATCCCAAGAGAATTTATCTCCTTTGATGATTTTCCCAGTAACAACAGCTTCAAAACCTTTATTAGAAATACTTCCTGCATTAATTCCGTAATATTTAACTCCTTGTGCATTTGTTGGCGGAGCCAAAACTTGCAAGTATTGGTTTTTTGTTTTAGAATCGTAGTAAGAAAATTCAAACCCTAAACGGCTGTCAAACATTCTCCACTCTGTACCAATTTCAAATTCTGATTTTAATTCAGGACGCAAAGAAGTTCCTGGTTGTGGAGCTACTGTAGCTGGCTTATTACCTTCGGCTGTAAAACCGTAAGTTGGAGAGGTTACGAAAGGAAAAATATCATTACCTACTTGAGCATAAGTTGCACGAACTTTACCGTAGTTAACAAAATCTGGCATTTTTACCATTTCACTTAAAAGAGCTGTAACCCCTACAGATGGATAGAAAAATCCAGTATTATCAGTATTGGCCAATGTTGAAGACCAGTCATTTCTTGCTGCTACATCCAAAAACAACATGTCTTTATATCCAAAAGTTGTTGCTGCGAAAACAGATTGTACTTCTTTTCTTGAATCAACTGTTTGTAAGTTCAAAGCATTATTTACAAAGTTTCCTAATGTAAACCAGTTAGCGATTTGCAAACCTCCACCAATTCCTGAATCTAATGTAGTTCTTTTGTTAGCCAAAGTATTGGTGATACTTGTACCGATATTGGCATTAAAAGTAAAATCATCATTAAATTTAGTATTGATAGTAGCGATTAAATCAGCGTAACGTTGAGTACTCAAGTTATTAATGTCGATATATCTACCATTGATATGAGATAATGTACCTTGAGTAGTAGCGAAGATTTCTTTTGTGAATCCGCTTTCAATTCTATTATAACTATATCTAGTAGCTATAGACAACCAATCTGTTGCTTTATAATCTAAAGCTAAGTTTCCATTAAAAAATTGATTCGTATCTTCTGATTGATTTCTATTGATTCCCCAAAAAGGATTTTGCATAATATCTCTATCAGTCATCCAATTTTGAACATTCATATTTCTAACAGGATCAAAAACTTCAAAATTCTTTTTGTAATCATTAAAGTCATTCCCTCTTGGCATTAAATATACACCAGTTAATGGGTTAAAGTACAAACCATTTACGGGTCTGTTGTTTACTGTTCTAGTTGTATAGTTTGCATTAGCAGCAACTGTTACTTTATCAAACAATTTACCAGACTGACGGAAACCAAAGTTGTTTTGTTTCAAACCATTTCCCGGAATAATCCCAGATGCTGTTGTATTTGCATAAGATAATGAAGTAGAAGCCACATCAGAAGCTGTTGTGAAATTCACTGAAGAAATTTGAGTACTTCCTGTTTCAAAAAAACCTTTTACGTGATCATTTACTTTTTGCTTAGCTCCCCAAGTTTCTTCACCACCAGCAACTGCAACATAATCACTTTGGAATTTTGGCAAAAAAGCAGCTGATTCAAATGTAGACACAGAAGAAGCTTTCAATTGAGCTTTACCTTGTTTTGCTTTTTTAGAAGACAATAACACTACACCATTTGCTCCTTGTGAACCATATAATACAGAAGCTGCAGCACCTTTCAATACAGTCATTCCTTCATAATCATCTGGGTTAATCAAAGAAACTACATCTCCACCATCACGGTTTCCACCTGCTGTATCTCCAAAAGCATTGTTTGGCTGTCCTGAAGTTCCATTATACAATGGAATACCATCAATAACATATAATGGTTGGTTGTTGCTTACAGATGAGTTACCACGAATAACTACTTTAGTAGAACCTCCAGTACCACCAGAACTTCTTGTTACAGCAACACCAGCAATTTTACCAGCTACCGTATTAATAATGTTAGCATCTTTTACTCTTGTGAATTCTTCACCCTTTAATTCTTGAGCAGCATAAGTAATAGATTTTCTAGTTTTCTTAATACCTAATGAAGTTACTACCACTTCGGTAAGCGCTGTAGTAGATTCACTTTTCAAAATCACTCTAATACTGTCGTCGTCACCAACTTCTACTGATTTTGATTCGTAACCTAAGTAAGTTACCATTAAGGTTTTTCCTTTGTTGACTTTGATAGTAAAACTTCCATCAAAATCAGTTGATGTTCCATTTGACTCTCCTTGTACTTGAACATTAGCAGCAGGTATTGGAGCACCGCTACCGTCAACTACCGTTCCTTTGATCGTTTTTAGTTGCGCAAACGAGAGTTGCGTAGCAAAAACAAGCATAACGATTAATAAAATTTGTTTCATTTTTTTAAATGTATTTGTTAGTTATGATGTAAACTTATCCTTAAGGTTTTGTTAAAAAAAATAAATTATACCAACAGTAGTATTTTTTAAACCAACGACATCTTTTGTTCAATAATATGTTTTACGAAAACGTTTTCTCATTCTACATTATATTATGATATCAAATTTTAAATTCTTTTTTCTCTAAAAAAGCTCATTTTTATTGACAAAATGATTAAAGTTGCAAAATCAAATTCAAGAATCATTTGTTAACTTGTTTCCCAAAAAGGCTGCTAAAACTATGGCTAAAATAAAAGACATGAACTTCGATATCAAAATCCAGAATCATTTTTGGTTTTGGGGATTGTACTTTTTGTTAAACTTTCTACGTTGGGGAGCTTATTTTAATGATTATGAATATTCCTTTAAATCCAATCTAATAGAATTTGCTTTACATATTCCATTAGTATATTTCAACCTGTTTGTGTTGGTTCCAAGATTGGTTTTAAAATCAAAATACTCACTCTATACTTTTGCCCTTTTAATTAGTTTAGGTTGCATCTATATTTTAAAGACTGGATTGACTTATTTTTTAATTTCAAAAAACATCTGGCCAGAAGCTAATAGAGATTATCAACCTTTTGAAATCAATCATATTCTTGCTGTTTGTATTGGCGAATTATATGTATTAGCCATGGCATCATCAGTATATCTAACATTAACTTGGCTTAAAGAACGTGAGAGAAACAGAGTATTAAGAGAAAACCAATACAAAATAAAGCTCGAATATTTGAAAAATCAAATTCAACCCCACTTTTTCTTTAATACCTTAAATAACCTGTATGCACTTTCGCTTGAAGCTTCAGACAAAGTGCCCAATGTAATTATCAAACTATCCCATTTGATGGAATATGTACTTTATGATATAGAAGGTACTAAATTTGTTCCTTTGATAAAAGAACTCGACTATATCCATAATTATATCGAAATAGAAAAATTACGTTTTGAAAACGCAACCGTATTTATTAATCTAGAATCCAACATTGACCAAGTAAGTGTTCCTCCATTATTATTAATCTCATTGATTGAAAATGCATTCAAACACGGAGGAATCAATAACAACGATTTAAAAATTAAAATTAATTGCAATGTTAGCACTCAAAACACTCTTGATTTTGAAATAATAAATAATTTTGTACTTTCACAACATGAAAAATCAAAAAATGGAATTGGGTTAACCAATACCAAAGAAAGATTGGATTTAATATTTAAAAACAATTATAAATTAGGCCATCAAATCAAGTTTAATTTTTATATAATTCGTTTACAAATACCTATAAGCAATGAAGATTAAGTGCGTATTGATTGATGATGAACCGTTAGCGATTAAGGTTTTACTAAATTATTTTCAAAATTTTCCTGAGTTTGAAATTATTGGCACCTTCAATAATTCTATAGAGGCACTTGACTTTTTGAACAACAATACTATCGATGCCTTATTTCTTGACATTAATATGCCTTTAATGTCAGGTTTTGAATTGATTCAATTGTACAAAAACAAATCGAATACCAAAATTATAATCACCACTGCCTTCCGAGAATTTGCTGCAGAAAGTTATGATTTAGATGTGTTAGATTATTTGGTTAAGCCCGTACCATTACCACGTTTTATAAAATGTATTTCGAAGATAACTGGTGAGTTTCAAAACCGAATCATTTCCAAACAAGACAGTCATCGAGTAGAACCCCACATTTTCATCAAAGTCGATAAAAAGATGGTTAAGATTAACATTGATGAGATTCTTTTTATCGAGGGAATGAAAGAATACATCAAAGTGGTAACTCCAGAAAAAACCTATATTACCCATAAATCCCTTTCTTCCTTGACTGAAGAACTCCCCGAAGAACGTTTTATTCGCATTCACAAATCATTTACCATAGCCTTAGATAAAGTAAAAACTATTGAAGGAAATAGAATACAAATTACTTCCTACACATTACCAATTGGTCGAAATTACAGTAAAGAAGTGAAGAGTAAGATATTAGATTAAAATCTTACTTTTCATAAATTTAAAAATTAGCTTTTTGTAGAAAAAAACAGGCTGTTGGTTTAAAACTAACGATTTTTCGTCGAAATAATTTTTTTATCTGTTAGTTAAGAAATACATTTACGGTATTGCAGCAACAATTATTTTACTAACCTATTAATTAAATTAAAATCATGAATTCTGAAAATTTAAAAACCAATTGGGGGCAATTTATTCCCCTAGTAACTGTCTTCTTTTTTTGGGGGTTTGTCGCTGCAAGTAATGACATTTTAATTCCTGTTTTCAAAACTGCATTTAATCTATCACAAGGTGAAAGCCAGTTAGTTGCTTTTGCATTTTATATTGCTTATACTGTTGGATCATTAATATATATGGGTGTTTCTGTTGTACTAAAAGAAGATTTAGTAAACAAAATTGGTTATAAAAATGGTCTTTCTTTAGGACTATTAATCTCAGCTTTAGGAACCCTTTTATTTTATCCTGCGGCCAATACTGGATCTTTTCCTTTAATGCTTGCTGGACTTTTTACTGTTGGTTTAGGCTTTTCATTGCAACAAACTGTTGCTAATCCACTTGCGATTGCTTTAGGTCCAATCACAACAGGTTCACAACGTCTTACTTTAGCGGGAGGAATTAACAATTTAGGAACAACCATTGGTCCCCTTATTGTTAGTTTTGCCATTTTCGGTTCAAGTACAAATGCTAATACAAGTGCAAGCATCGAAAGTGTAAAAATTCCTTATTTAGTATTAGGTGTTGCCTTCTTGTTAGTGGCAATACTTCTAAAGTTTTCATCTTTACCAGACAAACCAGCTTTGGTGGAAGAGACAGATGCTCATGATGGAGTTCCTGCAAAAAAATCAGCTTTGCAATACCCTCAGTTAGTAATGGGTATGATTGCTATATTCTTGTATGTAGGGGTTGAAGTTTCTACAGCAAGTAACTTACCGGCTTATATGGAAAGTAAATTAGGCTTTTTAACGAAAGATGTAGCGCCATACATTTCTTTATATTGGGCAAGTTTGATGATTGGTCGTTGGACAGGAGCTGTTGAAGCCTTTACAGACAATATGAATTGGCAAAAAATATTGAGATTTATCGCTCCATACCTTGCTTTTGGTGTTTTTTTAGGAGTTAACGCAATTGCGAAACACGACTTGACTCCTTTCTACATTTACGGATTAGTAATTATAATTCTAATTGCTGCTGATATGGCCAGTAAAGGAAACCCAGCAAGAATGTTGTTGATTTTTTCAACGCTAGGAATCATAGCAACTGCTATCGGAATGACAACTAGCGGAATGGTAAGTGTTTATGCTTTCACAAGTGTTGGTTTGTTTTGTAGTACGCTATGGCCTTGTATCTTTACTTTAGCAGTAAGTGGACTTGGAAAAAACACTAGTCAAGGAAGTAGTTTCTTGATTATGATGATTATGGGTGGTGGAATTGTAAGTTGGACACAAGGATTTGTTTCTGATAGTATCGGAATTCAAAACAGCTATATTATTGGTGTTTTGTGCTTTGCTTATTTGGCTTTTTATGCTTGGAGAGTAAGCGGAATTTTAAGAGCTCAAGGAATTGATTTTGACAAAAAAGTTTCTGGTGGACACTAAGAAGTGTTTCAAATAATTCAAAAATCCCATTCTAATAAAATAGAATGGGATTTTTTGTTAAAACTCAAGTCGCTGAGAATGGCTTACATGAAATTCATCTGAAGATAGTTTCAAATATTGGATTTTCATTCATTCTAGTTAAAAACAAAAAAAACTCCCATTGCAATGCATAATGGGAGTTTTCATTATCAAATTTAAAATCAGAAATCGTTAGTCTACGATCTCAAATTTATTTGTTTCCTTTTTCAAAATCAGCAATAAATTGAGCCAATCCGATATCTGTTAATGGATGTTTTAATAAACCATAAATAGCTGAAAGTGGACCAGTCATAACATCAGCACCAATTTTAGCACAATTCACAATATGCATAGTATGACGAACTGAAGCAGCCAAAATTTGAGTTTCGTACCCGTAGTTATCATATACTAATCGAATTTCTTCAATTAGAGCTAAACCATCAGTTGATACATCATCCAAACGACCTACAAATGGAGAAACATAAGTAGCTCCAGCTTTTGCAGCTAAAATAGCTTGACCTACAGAGAAAACAAGAGTTACATTTGTTTTGATTCCTTTGTCAGAAAAATATTTAGCAGCCATTACTCCTTCTTTAGTCATTGGCAATTTAACTACGATTTGCTCGTGTAAATCCGCTAACTCTTCTCCTTCTTTGATCATTCCATCATAATCCAAAGCATTTACCTCGGCACTAACATCACCATCTACCAAATTACAGATATCTACGTAATGTTTCAAAATATTATTCTTTCCAGTAATACCTTCTTTAGCCATCAAAGACGGATTGGTGGTAACACCATCCAAAACTCCTAAAGCTTGAGCTTCTTTAATCTGAGCTAAATTAGCCGTGTCAATAAAAAATTTCATAATTGATTTATATTTAATTGTGTGTTTTTAAATTTGCTGCAAAATTACAATTTATAATGATTCATAAGCATTTTTTCATAGACTTTATCGGGTAGTATTCTTTTTAAAACTATTGAAAACTTTTGCATAAAGACACCCACTTTGTAATGAATTTTTGGTGAAGGTGTAGTAATGATTTTGTAAACTTCTTCAGCCATTTCGGTTGGATTGCTTCCACTATCAACGTGTTCATTCATAGCTTTTAATGTTCTACCGTAAACCCTCTCATAATCAGAACCTTTAATAACTGGAGCATGGTATCTTCCTGCTGCGATATTAGTAGCAAAATCACCTGGAGCGATATTAGTTATCGTTATTCCAAAACCTTTTACTTCCATCCGCAATGCTTCGGTAATGAGCTCCAAAGCACCTTTAGAAGCCGAATACACGCTTCTGTAAGGCAAGCCCATATATCCTGCGATAGAAGTCACATTAATAATTAATCCTGATTTTTGTAGTCGCATTTGTGGCAAAACCGCTTTCATGACTTCGATTGGTCCAAAAAAATTGGTTTCGAAGTTGTTTTTTATCTCTTCGGTTGGAATCTCTTCTAAAGGTCCAGTAATGCCAACCCCAGCATTATTAATAACTACATCTATTTTTCCCGAGGAAGATAGAATGTAATTTACAGCCTCTTTGATTGAAGCGCTATTTCTAACATCTAAAGCAATTAACGGGAAGACGGAATCGCTAATTTTTTCCGGATTGCGACTGGTGCCGTATACTATAAATCCTTTTTGATGCAAAAACTCACCAATAGATTTACCAATTCCGGATGATCCGCCAGTAATCAAAACTACTTTATTCATTAATTTCAAATTTATGGATGTGGTAAAAATAAAAAATCTTCCCTAAGGAAGACTACATTTACTAAAAAGAAATAAAAAATGGCAAGCGACCTACATCGCACCGCTCAACCACGTACCCTTGCTATGTTCCCATCCTGGGGGAGTCTGCAGGAGCTGGTCGTGTAGGACTTGCCGGTGCAAATATACAATCTTTTTATATTTTTGCAAGAGCTTTGACTCTTAAAAATATCGTTGTATATTGGCTTATTCAAAAATTTTAGACATGAAAAAACTCAACCTCCTTTATATCATTTTATTAGGAATTATTTTAATCAACTGTGGCGATACAAAAAAAGGTGAAAATTCTATTTTCTCTATTGATAATTCTGCATTTAAACCATTTTACACCTCCAAAGACATACTTAAAATTGGAATTTTGAATCCTTCTTCTAAAACTATTGATAGTATTATCTATTACATCAATGATATCAAAGTTTCCACTAGTAAAGGAAATACAGGTCTTGATTTCCCTTTTAAAGATCAAAAATTAGGTTACCAAAACATCAAAGCATTAGTTTATTTTGGAGGAGATAGTTCTGAAGCTACCGGAAGAGTTGAATTGGTTTCTGACATCGAACCTAAATTGCTAAAATATACAGTTATCAATACTTTTCCACATGATACAACGGCTTATACTCAAGGATTAGAATTTTATAGAGACACCCTTTTTGAAGGCACAGGAAATGGTGAAGGTGAAAGTGGAAAAAGAGGAATTTCAAGTTTAAGAAAAACAGATTATAGAACAGGAAAGGTTTATAAAAAAGTAGAACTTTCTGAAAAGTTTTTTGGTGAAGGCATTACCATTCTCAATAACAAAGTATATCAATTAACGTGGCTAAATAGAGAGGGCTATGTTTATAATGCTGACACATTTAAAAAAGAAAAAACATTCCCTTATTTTAAGGATATGCAAGGATGGGGACTAACAACAGATGGTACAAATTTATACATGACTGATAGTACAGAGAATATTCATATTCTAGACCCCAACACTTTTCAACCTATTGGTAGTATTTTTGTTTATTCTTCGAATAGCAAAATTAAAGGTGTCAATGAATTGGAATGGGTAAATGGTAAAATCTATGGTAATGTTTATCAAAAAGATGCTATCGCAGTAATTAACCCAAAAAACGGGGCAGTTGAAGCGATTATAAATTTAGCCGATTTAAAAAAGAAAATCACCCAAAGAATTGATACTGATGTTTTGAATGGTATAGCCTATAATGCAAAAACAAAAACTTTTTTTGTAACCGGAAAAAATTGGGATAAAATGTTCGAGATCAAAATATCTGAATAAAATTTATAAAAAAAACACACAAGTTTCACAGATTTCATGATTGTTCTCATGATTATTTGTGAAATTTGTGTTTATATACTTCATTTATGACTACATTAATTACCAACATCAAAGAACTGTTACAAGTTCGTGAAGAAAACATTACAAAGGTTTCTGGTGAAGAAATGGCTATTTTGCCCACCATCAAAAATGCGTATTTGGTTATCAAGAACGATTTGATCTCAGATTTTGGTTCCATGAATAATATGCCTAATATAAAGGCTGATAAAACTATTGATGCTAGTGGTAAAATAGTACTCCCTTCTTGGTGTGATAGTCATACTCATATTGTGTATGCAGGAAATCGTGAACAAGAATTTGTAGATAGAATCAATGGTTTGACTTACGAAGAAATCGCAAATCGTGGTGGCGGCATCTTAAATTCTGCTCAAAAACTAAACGAAACATCCGAAGACGAATTATACCTACAATCAGAAGAACGACTCAAGGAAGTAATACAATTAGGAACAGGTGCAGTAGAAATAAAATCCGGATACGGACTAACCGTCGAAGGGGAATTAAAAATGCTGCGTGTCATCAAAAGATTAGCTAGTAACTACCCTATTGCAATTAAAGCTACCTTTTTGGGCGCACATGCCTTCCCTTCCCTATTTAAAGATAATAAAGAAGCCTATATTGATTTAATTATTTACGAAATGCTACCTGAAATTGCTAAAGAGAATTTAGCTGATTTTATTGATGTTTTTTGTGAAAGCGGCTATTTTACGGTAGCACAAACTGAACAAATTATTGCTGCTGGAATCCAGCATGGTTTACGAGCAAAAATTCATGTCAACCAGTTCAATTCTATTGGCGGAATTCAAGTTGGTGTTCAGTACAAAGCCCTTTCTGTAGATCATCTTGAAATAATGACAGCAGAAGATATTTTAGCACTAAAAGGGACTACTACAATGCCAGTTGCTTTACCTTCATGCTCTTATTTTCTTAGTATTCCTTATACACCTGCTCGTGAAATGATAAAAGCAGGGCTTCCGCTAGCCTTAGCTACAGATTTCAACCCTGGTTCTACACCGTCTGGAAACATGAATTTTGTTGTCGCAACTGCTTGTATTATAATGAAAATGACTCCCGAAGAAGCCATAAACGCAGCTACAATCAATGGTGCTTATGCAATGGATATCGCTACGACCCACGGCAGCATTACCATTGGAAAAAAAGCCAATCTCATTATCACAAAGCCTATTCCCTCCTATTATCAGTTGCCTTATTCTTTTGGCAGTAACCTCATTGAAACGGTGCTATTGGAAGGTAAAATATATTCATAAAAAAAGGAGGAAATATAAATTCCTCCTTTTTTTATAGATTGTATTCGTGTTATCTTAAAGTAAAACTTGTTTTAGAAACCAATACATCTTTATCAAAAATATTGATAAAATAAGTTCCTTTTTCGAAACTTTTACCTTTCAAATCTTCAGAAACTTCTACTGTTTTGTTTGCATAAGCAACAGTTGTTGCAAAACTATAGGTCAAAATAGTGTCACCAAAATTTTCGCTTAATTTTTCCCCCAAAACATTATTTTTACTATCAATTACTTGAACATAATACGTTTTGTCTCCTGATTTAGCGATTTGATTTTCGGCAATTGTAAAACTAATTTTTAAGATATCAGCTCTACTTGCTTTATCCGTTTCAATTTGTTTTCCAGAACTTCTTAGTTTGTAAGCAGCAGTTTTAGTATTTAAAATAGTTAATTTAGCTCCTTTTTCAACTGTTTTAGACAACTCTTCGTTTTGACCAACTAAAACTTCATTAAACTTTTTAGATTCTCCTAAAACCACTACAGTACTATCTCTTTGAGCAGTTACTGTTTCATTAGCTTTTTTCAATCCTTCGTTTTCAGTCATTAATGACTTCATTTTATTTTGCAAGACAGATAACTGAGTCTTGAACTTTGAAACATCACCTTTTGATTGATTCAAATCGTCCATTAAAGCAACAATTTTATCTCTTTCTTGGATTAACTCTTCAGACATTGTGGTATTTTCAGCAATTGCTGCGTCATAAGTTGTTTTTAACGTTTGTAGATCCTTCATTACAGATTCTTTCTCTGTTAAAGTTGTAGTTAATTCAGTTTTCACCACCTCTGCATCGGATGACATTTTAAAAATATAAACTAAACTACCTACTAATAATACTGCTAAAACGGCAATAATTGCCTTTAGACTTGAATTGTTTTGTTGTTTTTCCATGCTTTTTTAATTTTTATTCAAATTTAGGGATATAATACAAAGGTATAACGTCTGTTAACATATTTATAGTATTTTTGAAATAAAAAAAATGGAAAAATTAATCCAATTCACCTCAAGTGATCTGGCTAAAATTACCAATCACAGAAGTGGTGAGATCAAGTTTGGAGAAAAAATGATTACTATACCAAAGGATACTGATCTTGTTTCCTTTATTAAATCTACAGAAGCAAAATATGTTTTACTTGGAATTCCAGAAGACATTGGCATTCGAGCTAATTATGGTAGACCTGGAGCTGCATCAGCATGGGAAAGTGCTATAAAAAGCATTGCTAATATTCAGCATAATCGTTTTTGCAAAGGAAGTCAAATTCTTGTTTTGGGTCAAATTGACGTAAAAGAAGAAATGAATGAGGTCAAAAATTTAGATTTTAATGATGTAGATGATCGTTCTAAACTAAGTCAATTAGTAAAAAGAATTGATAAAGAAGTTTCCTATATAGTTTGTACAATAATCCAAGCAGGCAAGATTCCTATCATTATTGGTGGTGGTCATAATAATTCTTATGGTAACATAAAAGGAACTGCTTTGGCTAAAGGAAAAGCCATCAATGCAATAAATTTCGATGCCCATTCTGATTTTAGAATATTAGAAGGAAGGCACAGTGGTAATGGATTTTCATATGCTTTTGAAGAAGGATTCTTAAAAAAATATTTCATTTTTGGTCTGCATGAAAACTACACTTCCAAAAGTGTTTTGGATATTATCAAAAAACTAGAAGATCGTGTTCGCTATAATACTTACGACAGTATTAATGTTCGAAAAGAAAAAGATTTCAAACAAGAAATGTGCATCGCACTAGAATTCATTAAAAATGACCCTTTTGGAATTGAAATTGATTTAGATGCCATTCCAAACATTGCCAGTAGCGCCATGACATTAAGTGGTTTTTCTATTGAAGAATTAAGAGCCTTTATTTCCTTTTTTTCCAAACAAAAAAATGCTTCCTACATTCATATTTGTGAAGGGGCACCAGATTTAGATCAAGAACAAAACAATCACTTAATTGGTAAGTTAATTGGTTATTTGGTCACTGATTTTATAAAAGGTTACAATCAAAATTTAATATAATATCCTTTTATAATAATCATAATTTAAAAAGCAAAACCTTCGTTTCTCAAATAAAATAGGCATCAAAAATAATAACACTATCTTTGCAACCTTATTCTTTGTTCTATGCAAAGAATTTAAATATCAAAAATATGTTATTCGAAGATTTATCCCTTTCAAAAAGTATACAAAAAGCAGTGTTTGAAGAAGGTTATACAGAACCTACTCCCATTCAAGAACAATCGATTCCGTTAGTTTTGTCTGGTAGAGACTTAGTAGGTTGCGCACAAACTGGAACTGGAAAAACAGCTGCTTTTGCAATCCCTATCATTCATCAACTACACCGAATAGTTGGTTCCACCAAAAAAGCAAAAGTAATAAGAGCACTTGTTGTAACTCCTACTAGAGAACTTGCTGTTCAAATTGGTCAAAATTTTGACACCTATGCTAAGTATACGAATTTAACCCAATTAACAATATTTGGTGGTGTCTCTCAAAACCCACAAGTAGACACGCTACGTCAAGGTGTTGATGTATTAATCGCTACTCCTGGAAGACTTTTAGATCTTCACAAACAAGGATTTATAACATTTGATCACTTGCACACTTTAGTGCTAGACGAAGCCGATCAAATGCTAGATATGGGATTTGTAAATGATGTAAAGAAAATTGTAAAACTAACACCAAAAAACAGACAAACACTCTTATTCTCTGCAACAATGCCAATAGCGATAAGAGAATTGGCCGAAATGTTTCTAAATGACCCGGCTACCGTGACAGTTTCACCTGTATCTTCTACCGCAGAAAAAGTTGAGCAACGATTATATTTTGTTGAAAAAGCTGAAAAAAGAAACCTTTTATATCATTTGATAAAAAATGAAAATCTAACGGACGTTTTGGTTTTTTCAAGAACTAAACACGGTGCAGATAATGTAGTGAAAGCGTTACGCAAAAGAGATATTGCCGCCGAAGCCATTCACGGAGATAAATCTCAAAATGCAAGACAACGCGTTTTGGATGCGTTTAAAAATAAAGAAGTAGGCGTTTTGGTAGCTACAGATATTGCAGCACGTGGAATTGATATTGATCAATTGCCATTTGTAATTAACTTTGACTTACCAAACATCCCAGAAACCTATGTTCATAGAATAGGCCGAACTGGACGTGCTGGAAATGGTGGTGTGGCCATCTCTTTTTGTGGAAAAGACGAACATCCGTATTGGAAAGACATCCAAAAGTTAATAAAAGTGGATGTTAAAACAATCACTGACCATCCTTATCCTTGGCAATCGGGCAATCCAGAAACGCAAAGTGAGAAACCCAAAAACTCCAATAGAAGTGGCGGAGCTCATAAATCTAGAAAATCAGCTAATGCGAAGCAAAACAAAAAACGTTGGTATTAACCAACGTTTTTTGCATTATGTATTAGTGTACTCATCACTTTAAATAATTTCGATTGATCAAATGGTTTAATAATAATATCATTTAACCCGGCAGAAAGAGCTTCTTCAGCGATTTCTTCTTTATCAAAAGCAGTTAACGCAATAACTGGGGTTAAAATGTTTTTATTACGAATTAATCGAGTAGTTTCAAAACCATTCAATAGTGGCATGTTGATATCCATTAATATAATATCAAAAGATTCTTTTTCAAGAATCTTTAACGCTTCATAACCATCATCAACAACAAAGCATTTATAGTGATTTTTTTCCATTATTTTTTTAGTCACTAGTTGATTGATTCTATTATCTTCTACGACCAAAACTTTAAAAATTTGGCTAGTTGATAAATCTACACGCATATTATTAATCAAACTATATGTCTTATCAAGATCATATTCAAAAGGAATACAAAAACTAAATGTGGTTCCTTCGCCTAAATTACTCTCTAATGTAATTTCACTTCCAAACAAGTGAAGTAATCTTTTTACAATAGACAACCCAAGTCCAGTACCTTGATAATCAGTATCATTACGCCCTACTTGAACAAACTTATCAAAGATTATATCTTGATCGGTTACAGCAATACCAACTCCTGTATCTTTTATTTTAAAGCCAATGTAATGAATATTTACTTCACTTTTCTCTAATACAGCTGTTATGGTTACTGTTCCGTTTTTGGTAAACTTTAAGGCATTACTAATTAAATTCATAATGACTTGAGAGAAACGCAATTTATCGCCAATTACATATTCTGGAATTTTAGGATCTACAAGCAACTCCACTATGTTTTTATTATTATGAGATAAAAAAGAAAGGGAACGAATAATCATTTCAATTTCATCAGCAATATTGAAAGTCATACTTTCTAAAACAACTCTATTTTCTTCAATTTTATTAATTTGCAAAATATCATTGACCAATGATAGTAAGTAGCGAGCGGAGAACTTTAGCGAACTTAGATGTGTACTTTTAGATAAATCTTTGTATTCATCAATTAACATATTTGTAATTCCAATTACACCATACAATGGCGTTCTTAATTCGTGACTTATTGTTGATACAAACTGTGACTTCATTTGTGAAGCTTCTTCTGCTTTCTCTTTGGCAAGTAACAAATCATTATTTGCAATGGTCAATTCTTTATTGACCTTTCGTTTAAAGCTATTGTTTCGAATCAAAGTAAAAATCAACATTAATAACACAAAAAGAACGATAAGAAATAAGATAACAATAATCTTTGATTTTCTAAGATTTTGATTTTGTGCATCTTTAATCAATTCAATTTTGGACAATTCTCTTTTGTATTCATCCAATTCTAAATTTAATCCAGCAATTGAAGCTTTGAAAAGTTTATCTTCATTGTATATTTTTTCTTTGAGTTCATCAAACTTCTTCAGATGAATATAGGCCTCTTTATAATTTCCGGTCTTAAAAAGCATCTTAGAAAACTCATTATGAGAATAGGATACATCATTTAACTCATTGTATTCATATCCTAAAGCAATTGCTTTTTCAAAGTAATTCCTAGCTTTTTTATAATCACCAATATGACCATAATACATTCCGTTAATCATTTGATGAACAACGCTTAGTGTTTCATTTCCGTATTTTTCAAAATAAGAATTAGAATAATTTAAATACTCTAAACCATCTTCATAATTGGAATCATCAAAATATGCCCAAGCTAAATTCAAACTTGCCAGAAGAGTAAAGGTATTGTTTGGAATTCTTTTGCTATGAAAAATAGCCTTTTTATAATACTCAATACCTTTTTTATATTGTCTTTTTTCGAAACAATATACATTTCCTAAATTATTATTGGCTTTAAATTTTAAGGTGTCACTCAGCGTTTTATTAGCATAAAACAAAGCCTTTTTGTAATATTCTATAGATTTATCAAATTCAGCAAACTCACTGTAATTTGAGCCAATAGTATTGTAGGAAGCTGCTATTAAAACACTATCCTTAAGTAACAGGGCCTTTTTTAAGACCTCTCTTGATAGTAGTAAAGATTTTTCAAAATCTTGATTCCGGTAAAAATTAGTAGCTTGATCAGATTGTTCTATAAGTTCTTTCCTTTTAAACTGGGTGTTTTGAGCTGATAAAAAAGAATTATAAGTAAACAATAAAACAAACACTAAAACAATTTGATTTGGGAACATAATTGTTTATTATTTCTCCAAATATACATTTATAAACAAATAAATTATCATTTTTTTTCAGAAATATAACTCAGTAATTTAAAAAAAATCACAATTTTGTATAAAAAAACTCACAAATTACAAAAAACCATAATAACCAAAAAAAAGCCTGTTTAACTTAATAAACAGGCTCTGTATTATTCTTGAAAAATTATTTATCTTCTTCCCATTTTCCAACTACAGATGTAGCCAATGCATTTCCTAATACGTTAGTTGCACTTCTAAACATATCGCAAAAATGGTCTATTGGTAAAATCAAAGCAATACCTTCAACGGGAATATCAAACATACCACAAGTGGCAGCAACAACTACCAAACTAGCTCTTGGAACTCCAGCTATACCTTTACTGGTAAGCATTAGTACGAACAACATTGTAAATTGAGTTGGTAAATCTAAATGGATGCCATAAGCTTGAGCGATAAAAATCCCAGCAAATGTCATATACATCATACTACCATCAAGATTAAATGAGTACCCTAAAGGAAGCATAAAAGAAACGATTTTATCTTTTACTCCAAATTTTTCTAATTCTTCTGTCAATTTTGGAAAAACAGCTTCAGAACTAGTGGTTCCAAAAGCAATTATCAAAGGACCAACTATACGTTGTAAAAGTACTTTCATTTGTTTTCCTAAGAAAAAATACCCAACAAGTATTAGTATAACCCAAAGAGAAGCAATTCCAATTAAAAAAGATCCGAAAAATTTAAAATATGTTATTGCTAATTCATTAAAATCTCTAACTGCAAAAACTCCTGCTATAGCACCAAAAACACCAATTGGAGCAAAATTCATTACAAAATTCACCATTCTTAAAACAATATGAGAAATTTTATCCATTGCCTTAACAATTGGCTTAGCGGTTTCTCCAAGAGAAGCTGCTGCTAATCCAAAGAAAATTGAAAACACAACAATTTGAAGTATCTCATTAGTAGCCATTGCCTCAAAAATACTTTTTGGAACAATGTGCTCTATAAAATTATTAAAAGAAAGGTTTTGAGTTTTAGCAGTCACATCAGAAACTGTTGTTACATCAACATTTGACAAATTAAGTCCTACTCCCGGTTCTAGAATATTAACATAAAACATTCCAATTAAAAGAGAAATAAAAGAAGCTGTAAAAAACCATCCCAAAGCCTTACCTCCAATTCTACCAACTGCTTTTACATCCCCTAACTTAGCAATACCTACTACAAGTGTGGTAAATACTAATGGCGAAATAATCATTTGAACCAAACGTATGAATATGGTAGCTAAAATTTTTATTTTATTACTAAATTCTTGCGCTGTTTCAGTAGCAACAGAATTATGAATGGTGACTCCAAGTATTGCACCAAGAATCATTGCTATTAATATTTGTCCCGTAAGACTTTTGAAGAAAGGTTTTTTGCTAGTTTGGATTGGTTCCATTGGTTGTTTAAATATTAAATTGATAAGTATTTAGCTCGTTAAAATACTAAAATGCAAATTATAAGTAGGTTTTATTAATTAAATAGAAATCTGCCAAAACAATAGCTGCCATTGCCTCTACTATAGGCACTGCTCTAGGAACCACACAAGGATCATGTCTCCCCTTGCCTGTCATTTCAACAAAATTACCTTCATTGTCAATAGTTTCTTGTTTTTGCATTATGGTTGCTACTGGTTTAAAAGCCACACGGAAATAGATATCCATTCCATTGCTAATTCCTCCTTGAATTCCACCAGAAAGATTTGTTTTTGTTGTACCATCAGCATTGTACAAATCATTGTGTTCGCTTCCTTTCATTTTTGCGCCACAAAAACCGCTTCCAAATTCAAACCCCTTAACAGCATTGATAGAAAGCATTGCTTTTCCTAACTCAGCATGCAATTTATCAAAAACAGGTTCACCTAAACCTACAGGAACATTTTGAATGACACAAGTTATAGTTCCACCTACGGTATCACCTTGCTTACGGATTTCACGAATGTATTCTTCCATCTCAGCAGCCATTTTTTCATCAGGACAACGAACTGGATTACTCTCAATTTTTGAAAAATCAATATCTTGATATGGTTTTTCTAGAAAAAGAGGTCCAACTGAGGATACGTAGGCATTTATTTTTATTTCAGACAACATTTGTTTAGCCAAAGCACCAGCTACTACTCTACTAGCGGTTTCTCTAGCAGAACTGCGACCACCACCTCTGTAGTCACGAACACCATATTTTTTGTCATACACATAATCTGCGTGACTTGGACGATAATTGTCTTTAATATGAGAATAATCATCAGACTTCTGATTCGTGTTGGGAATAATAAAACCAATTGGAGTACCAGTAGTTTTACCTTCAAAAATGCCGGATAAAAATTGTACAGCGTCAGGTTCTTTTCTTTGTGTTACAATTGCTGATTGACCTGGCTTTCTTCTTGCCATTTCTTGCTCTATAGCATCAAAATCAATAGTAATTCCAGGAGGGCAACCATCGATAATACCACCTAAAGCTTCACCATGAGATTCTCCAAAAGTTGTTATTCTATATAGTGTTCCGTAACTATTTCCTGCCATTTTAAAAATTTTTAAGCAAATGTAAGTTTTAAGAATTAAACAAAAAAATTTCAGAAAGGTTAAATTTTGATATTTTTATTACAAAAGAAGCTTTTTTAGTTAAATTTTTTCTTTTACAGCAAATATAAAAATCAATTTTAATTTTTTAACCCAAAATAAAGTCAGTATTAATTAAATATCAAATGTATTAAATGCAATAATACCTAATAAGCGCTAACAAAAATAAAATTTAAAAGCATGCCTTTGTACTCCTTTAAACATCTTTTTACTGTTAAAAAATTAAAATAAATTAACACTCGTTTTATTTTTATTATTTTTACAAGAGTTAACTACATTAATACTAATTCTTTAAATTACAGATTATGAAAAAATTACTTTTAGGAATGTTTTTTTTGGGTTCAATACATTTTGCTAGCGCACAAGAGATTGGGGTTAGATTCGGAGATGTAACGGGTAATGATGTTGCAGTTGATGCAGTTTTTTCAGCTGGTAAATTTAGCCGAATTCACGCTGATGTTTCTTTTGGAAATGGTGGAGTTGGTGTTGAGGCATTGTATGATTTCATATACAGACCTCTTGGTGGAGAATCTTTTAATTGGTATTTAGGAGTTGGACCTTCTGCTTTTATTGGTGATGATTTTTTACTTGGTGCTAGTGGAGAAATTGGCTTAGAATACAAATTTAAAGGCGCTCCAATAGCTATTGGTTTAGATTGGAGACCTACTCTTTGGATTGTGGAAGAAACTGACTTTCACGCAGGAGGATTTGGTTTGAACGTTAGATATGTATTTTAGTCTACACATTTTAAAAACAAAAAGGGAAGCATTTTTGCTTCCCTTTTTTATTGATATTTTTGAATGGCTCTTTGGTACAAGTCTTCGTAAATCGGTAGAATTTTCTTAATGTCAAATTTTTCAGCAATGGTTAAGGCATTTTTCTTAAATGTGGCTAAAACTTCATCATCCTTTAAAATTTTAAGCGCATTTTGAGCCATTTCATCAACATTACCAACATCACTTAAAAAACCTGAAAACCCATCAAAGTTAACTTCAGGAAGCCCTCCTGAGTTACTAGATATAACAGGTACAGAACAGGCCATGGCTTCAAGAGCTACCAGTCCGAAACTTTCGGTTTGGGAAGGCAACAAAAACAAATCGGTCAAACACAAAATCTTATCAATCTCGTTGCTATTCCCAAAAAAGATTACTTTATCCTGAATACCTAATTTAAAGCATAATTCTTCAGCTTTCTCTTTCTCTGGACCATCACCCACCATCATTAATTTTGCAGGAATCTCATTTTGAATTTTATAGAAAATCTTAATAACATCCGGTATTCTCTTTACTCCTCTAAAATTACTAATATGTGTGATAATCCGTTCGTCTGGATTTGCCATTACAGATCGATGACAAGGAGAATTAGGATCTTTTTTTTGTTTATCCAATTCAATGAAATTTGGAATTACCTCAATTTCATTTTTTATAGAAAATAATTTAAGCGTATCCGCTTTTAGGCTCTCAGAAACCGAAGTTACAAAATCTGATTTATTGATACTAAAAGTTACAGCAGGTTTATAAAATGGGTGATTACCAACCAATGTAATATCGGTTCCATGAAGTGTAGTAACCATCGGAATATTTATCCCTTCATCTTTTAGCATTTGTTTAGCCATATAACCTGCATAAGCATGCGGAATAGCATAATGAACATGAAGTACTTCAATTTTATATAATTTAACCATATCAACCAACTTGCTCGAAAGTGCTAATTCGTAAGGTTGATAATGAAATAATGGATATTCGGGAACATTCACTTGATGATAATGAACATTGGGATTTAAAAGGGCTAAGCGAACGGGTTGGCTGTAAGTAATGAAATGAATTTCATGTCCTCTTCTAGCTAATTCAAGTCCAAGTTCTGTAGCTACTACACCACTTCCACCAAATGTGGGATAACAAACAATGGCTATTTTCATGTATTTATTTTAGGATACGAATTTACTTAAAAATGAGGAATCAAAAAGTTAAGGAAAGTTAAAATACTTTATAGCCCCTCCTTACTTCTTTTCTTATTCATCCATTTATTAATTTTATAAGTAAGATAGGCCGAACCACTACCAATGAGTGCTCCTGCAATAACATCGGAAGGATAATGTACTCCAAGATGCATTCTGGAATAGCCAACAGCTGATGCCCAAACAAAAGAAGGTGCGACTACATACCATTTGGGATAAGCCATACTCAAAGAAGTAGCTGTTGCAAAAGCAATTGAAGTGTGTCCTGAAGGCATAGAATACCCCCCCGCAGAAGTTAATTTTTCAATCTCTGGGTAGGTAACAAAAGGGCGATCTGTTTTGATCGTTTCTTTTAAAGCAATCGTAATAAAAACTGAAGCTGCCACCGACTCTACAATAAAAATGGCATCTTTTTTTAATTGAACATCTTTGTTAATTAATCCAACTGCATACATTGTCAAAGGTGCTCCAATACTAACAACTGCATAACTATTGGTAATATGCTCAAATGTAGGATCTAAATTCTCATTTCGATGCAAATTAATTGTCCGTAAAGTATTGATATCCCAGTTTTGGGAAAACAAACTTGATGTCAAGAGTAGCAAAAAGAAGGAAAAGAAATACTTGGTCATGTAAAAAAAGGAATAGATAAAAAAAACTAGATTAAGCATATTTCATAATCTAGTTTTTTTTTAAAATAATTTTAAAAGAATCTACTGTGCCAACTATCCGCTGCGGGAACTTCCCACGATTCATTAAACTCTTGAATATTGTTTACTAAATTATTAAAGACAATCGTGTTTTCAGTAACCGCTTTGTCTTTAACCATTTTTTTAAAATCGATTAAAGGTTTATGCGCAACGTGTTCACCTAATTTGAATGTAACATTCATCTTATCCAATAAATCTACCTCATATTTCTTTTCTAAACTTTGGATGAATTCAACCGAGCTATCAATTGAACAACCCGTTGCAGCTTGAACTTCTTGGTTTACTGCAATAATTATAAAACGATTGTGTTTTAAAAGATAAGATGACTCCAAACTTGTACCATGAGCCGCCCAATCTTTCAAAAAAGCTTGTAATGCTTCTTCAATATCGGTCATTTCAGCATCAGAAAACTTTCTATTTGATTGATAAATCCATATTCTAGATTCCTCAGGTAAACTTTCAAAGGGTACGTACATAGTTTTGAATTAAATTCTATTATAAATCTTGAGCGTTAGCAATAAGTTCAGCAATGTCTAAAACTTTCACATCAGCTTCTTTTTCTTTATTTTTTATACCATCAGTAAGCATCGTATTACAGAAAGGACAGCCAGCAGCAATAATACTTGGTTGTACTTCTAAAGCGTCCTCTGTTCTTTCGATATTCACTTCTTTATTACCAGGTTCAGCATCTTTAAACATTTGAGCACCACCAGCACCACAACATAATCCATTGGCTTTTGAACGCTTCATTTCAACTAACTCAGCATCTAATTTTTGGATTAAATCTCTTGGTGCTTCATAAATATTGTTGGCTCTTCCCAAATAGCAAGGATCGTGAAAAGTAATTTTTTTTCCTCTGAATTGTCCTCCTTCAATAGTCAAACGACCATCGTCAAGCAAGGATTTTAAAAATTCGGTATGATGTACTACTTCGTAGTGACCGCCCAATTCAGGATATTCATTTTTCAATGTATTAAAACAATGAGGACAAGCAGTTACAATTTTTTTAGCCTCGTAAGCATTTAAAACCTCAATATTCATCATCGCTTGCATCTGAAACAAGAATTCGTTACCAGCCCTTTTAGCTGGATCTCCTGTACAACTTTCCTCTGTTCCCAAAACTGCAAAAGAAACATTAGATCGATTAAGAATTCTAACAAATGCTTTGGTGATTTTTTTGGCTCTGTCGTCAAAACTTCCTGCACAACCTACCCAAAACAATACTTCGGGTTGTTTGCCTTGAGCTAACATTTCGGCCATTGTAGGCACTACTAAATTTTCTGACATTGTATTTTGGTTATTAGTTAATGGGTTAAGTACTTAACCGATTAAAAATTTAAACTTTTTAATTATATCTCGTTTTTCCAATTCAAACGGTCTTGTTGATTATATTGCCAAGGAGCACCGTTGTTTTCAATATTGGTCATCATTGCATTCAAAGGCATTGGAGCCGCACTTTGCTCCATCACCAAATAACGACGCATATCTAAAATAATTGATAATGGACTAATATTTACTGGACATTCTTCAACACAAGCATTACAAGAAGTACAAGCCCAAAGTTCTTCGGCTGTAATGTAATTATTTAAAAGCGACACTGAATCTGGCACAAAAACACCTTTATTTTTGTCAATATTTCTTCCCACTTCTTCCAAACGGTCTCTAGTATCCATCATAATCTTACGTGGAGACAGCTTCTTACCTGTTTGATTTGCTGGACATGAAGAAGTACAACGTCCACATTCCGTACAAGTATAAGCGTTCATTAACTGCACCCAATTCAAATCCATTACATCGCTGGCGCCAAATTTACTTGGAGCTGTATTAGCATCGGCAGGAGCTGCAAAAGGATCTGCATTTGGATCCATCATTAACTTCACTTCATTTGTAACTGAAACTAAATTATCAAACTGACCTTGTGGTTTCAAATTGGCAAAATAAGTATTTGGGAAAGCCAAAAGAATATGTAAGTGTTTTGAAAAATATAAATAATTCATAAAAATCAAAATACCTATAATATGCAACCACCAAAAAGCTTCTGATAAAAGCATCACCAATTCGTTAGACATTCCATTGAAAATTGGCTCTATAAATTGACTAATAGGAAACGAGCCTGCTTTGATGAAATGAGAAAAGCTTCCCGGTACTTGTTGCAAATGCAAATCGGATGCATTCATTAACAAAAACAAAGACATCAAAACTACTTCGAAATATAAAATATAATTCGCGTCATTCTTAGGATATCCATTCAAGTCTGGACTAATGAAACGTTTTAAACGAATAATATTTCTTCTGGTCCAAAATGTAAAAACAGCTAGTAATACTAAAACCGCTAAAATCTCAAAAGAACCGATAAGAAAATCATAGGTAGCACCTAAAAAAGCAAAAACACGATGCGTACCAAAAAGCCCATCAATTATGATTTCTAATAATTCTATATTGATGATTATGAATCCCAAATAAACAACAATGTGTAAAATTCCAGCAACTGGTCTTTTTACCATTTTGGATTGTCCCATGGCAATCATGGCCATGTTTTTCCATCGTTCTTTAGGATTATCACTTCGATCAACTGCGGTACCTAACTTAATGTTTCGAATGATTTTCTTGACATTTATAAAAAAATACCCAAAACCAATTGCCAAAACGATGGCGAACAATACATTGTCTAAAAAATTCATATAATTAGTTATTAGCTTTTACTATTGAATCAGTTGCAGGAGCTACATAAGGTTTGTTTTTCTTTCCAAAGACAGAAACATTAACGTATCTCGTTGGGTTCAAGCGAACATCCTGAAGTAACAATTCCAACTCTTTTGATGTTTTTGATAAATTAGCATAAAGTGCTTCATCATTAAGTAATTTACCCATAGTTCCTTTTCCTGATTGCAAATTACTCATTAACTTGTCTACGTTAGCCAAAGTTCTATTCAATTCTTTTACTGTTTTTCCTAAATCAGCTTTTTGCAAAGAATCTGAAATTTTAGAGAAATCACCAGAAACTTTATTAAAATTAGTTACTATACCATTAATTTTAGACTTATTCGTGTCTAAAATTCCATTAACACTAACCGAAGCTTTATGAAATTGCTCCATTGTCTTGCTCAATTCAGCCAAACTGTTTTTCAAATCAGCTTGTCCTTTTTGATCTAAAACAGTATTGATTCCGTTAATCATTTGATCAGCACTTACCAATAACTTTTCAATTTTTTGCTGAACTGGAACTAGTTTTTCGCCTACACTTGCAGCCATACCTAATTCAATATCTCCTTTTATAGTTGCACCATCTTCAATTAAGGATGTATCATTAAGATTAGGACGAATAGCTATTTGTTTACCTCCTATCAATCCCGGCTCATAGATAACTGCTGTACTGGTTTTAGAAATTGGAAAATCTGTATTTATTTGTAATTCAACTTGAAGTTTTCCTGTAGTGTTGTTAATAGTAATACTGGCAACTTTACCAATTACTAATCCATTTAAGGTTACTGCAGATGAAGGAGCAATCCCTTCTACATTACTATACTCTACAAAATAAGTCTTATAGTTAGTAAAAAGATCTCGGCCTTTTAAAAAGCTATAACCCCAAATAAATAATAAAATAGCAGTAATTACTATAATAGCTGTTTTGATTTCTCTTGTTAGTTTCAAAATATAAGATTTTGCGCAAAAATAATATAAAAATTTAACTTCAATGAATTATTTAGTCGCTTCTTGAATACTAATTTTCTTTCCATTTTTATAAGCTATCAGAAAAGCAGAATCAAAGCCTTTAGCTTTAGCCATTTTTAAATTTTCTTTGGCAACATTATAATCTGTTGTTTCGCCATAAAAATATTTATATAAATTATTTTCGCGCTCCATTGAAATAAAATTTAATCCTTTAAAATTTTTAGGTTGCAACTCTAGCTGAATATAACTAGCGGACAATTGTACTTTAAAAATAGTTCCTATAGTTGGTATTGTAGCTACTTTTGGAACTTCTACAAAAGCAGAGGTATCTTTTGGCTTTATAACCTCTTTTTTTTCAGTAGAATCAACTTTTGGATTAGGGAAGTTTTCAAAACTTTCGCTTTCGAAAAACTCATTTTTATATTTAATTATCGCTTTAGCAATTGCTTGAGCTAAATCATTTTGACCTTCTTCAGATACTAAAACTGCACCTTCTATAGCATTAGAAATAAATCCCATCTCTATTAAAACTCTTGGCATATATGCTCTATGCAATACCAGATATGGCGCTTGTTTAACCCCTCCTCCACGTATTTTTTTTCCCAAATTTTGAAATTCATCTTCAATGTTTGAAGCTAAAGAAATACTGTTATCCAAATATTCTTCTTGCATCAAAGTCATACCAATCATAGTCTCTGGAGAGTTAGGATCAAAACCCTCATATTTTTGCTTATAATCTTTTTCTAAAGTAATTACGGAGTTCTCTTTTTTAGCCGCTTCAAGATTTGAAGCGATTTTGGTCATCCCCATTACATAAGTCTCGGTACCATCTGCAGCTAAATTTTTGTTTGCATTACAATGTATGGAGACAAATATTGAGGCTCTAGCTCTATTTGCGATATTTGCTCGTTCATTTAACTCAATAAAAACATCTGTTTTTCTAGTATAAATTACTTCTACTTTCTTAGATTCTTCTAATATTTTTCCAACTTTCAAAACTACCGCTAATGCAACATCTTTTTCAACTCGGCCACTGTATTTTGCACCTGTATCATGACCACCATGTCCCGCATCTAAAGCCACACGAAATACTTCGGATTGACTGTAGGAAAAAAAATAGAAAAAGAAGAAGGTAATAATAAACATTACTTTTAGACAAATCTTTGTATTCATAAATTTAAAAGTTAATTTTTATTAGGAGGCGTCCGCTATAATTTTGTTAATTGATTATTTTTGCAAAAAAATATATGTAAGTTTGGTGCTTCAAAAAGCAAGCCATCATTTTTACAAAAATAGCATTAAAACCTTTGCATACAAACTTATTTAATATCGTTTTAATATCATTTTTTCTTACATTAGGAACTACTAGTGCTTATTCGCAAGATATAAAGAAAAAAAACACTTCAATTCCTTCCAAAAAGGAAACAAAAAAAGCAAAAGAAAACAATACAAAAAGCATAATTGCCCCTACAACTACAAAAGATTCGGTTAAAACGGATACGATAAAAGTAAAGAAAGCTTTTCTCGAAGACAAGGTGAAGTATAAAGCAAAAAATTACACCAAAATAGACCAAAAAAAGAAACTGATTACGCTTTATGATGAGGCAGAATTATATTATCAAGATATTGAATTAAAATCAGGAATCATAGTAATGGATTATGAGAAAAATGAAGTGTATGCTGGACGCATCAAAGATTCCACTGGCAAATACACTCAATATCCTAATTTTAAACAAGGGACTAATGTTGTAGAACCTGATTCGATAAGATTTAATTTTAAAACAAAAAAGGCTCTGATTTGGAACTCAAGATCTGACCAAGGAGAATTTAAAATCAAAGCAGCGGTTACAAAAAAAGAAAATGATTCTGTTTATTTCCTAAAAGGAGCTCGATTTACCACTTCAAAAGATGTTGATAATCCGGAGTATTATTTTCAAACCAATAAAGTAAAATTTATCCCTGGCAAGAAAGTAATTACTGGATTAACCAACATGGTTATTGCCGATGTCCCTACTCCAATCGCTTTGCCGTTTGCTTATTTCCCAATGAGCAAAGAAACCAGTGTTTCAGGAATTATTTTACCTAATTACAATGACTCCAATGCCCGAGGTTTTTCACTACAGAATTTTGGATATTATTTTGCCTTAAATGATCATTATGATTTAACAGTCCTTGGTGATTATTATACTAATGGAAGTTATGGTATGCGTGTTGAATCTAGTTATGCAAAACGATATAATTATAGAGGAAATTTCAATTTTAGATTCGAAAATCTAATTAATAGCGAAAGAGGTTACCCAGATTACTCTAAACAGACTATCTATAACATTCAATGGTCTCATTCTAAAGATTCAAAATCAAATCCTAACTCTAGTTTCTCTGCCTCAGTGAACTTAGGTAGTAGTAGGTATTTCCAACAATCTATAAATGTGGTAAATTTAGGGTCCAATCTAAATAATACTTTGAGCTCATCGGTTTCCTACTCCAAAACATTTAACTCTATTCCACAAGTAAGAATGTCGCTATCGGCCACACATACACAAAATACACAAACTAGCGAAATCAATATGACATTGCCAACGCTTCAATTAAGTGTAGATCGAGTTTTTCCCTTTGCAAAGGGAGACGGCATCAAGAAAGGATTTATCAAAAACATCAATTTACAATATAATTTAAACGGAAGAAATAGCTTTGTAACCACAGACTCTTTATTCTTTAAGCCTGAAATGTTCAAAAATGCACAAGTAGGAATGCAACATAGTATTCCTATAAGCACAAACTTTAAATTATTCAAGTATTTTAGTGCATCAGCATCAGCCAATTATAATGAAGTTTGGTACTTAAAGACCATTCGTAGATTTTATGATACCAACCAAGGTAAAGTGGTTGACGAAACTGTAAATGGATTTGATGCATTTAGAACCTACTCACTATCTAGTAGTATTGGAACCACAATTTATGGTACTTTTAATTTTGGCAAAGACAAAAAGATAAAATCCATTCGACACGTCATGCGTCCTTCTATTTCGTATGGCTACACTCCTAGTTTTGAAAAATACTACGACACCTATTCAGCTGATGCAAGTGGTACCATGATAAAACCTTACACCCGTTTTGAAGGCGGAATCTATGGAGCGCCAGGTATTGCCAATTCTAATAATATAGGGTTTGACTTAAGTAATACTTTTGAAGCTAAAGTAACAGATAGCGATACCACGAAAGTAGAACCTAAAAAAATCATGTTATTAAACAATTTTAACCTATCAACAAGCTATGATCTTAATGCTGATGGCAAGACAACTTTGGCTTGGTCACCTGTACGTGTGAGTGGAGGAACTCAATTGTTCAAAAACAAAATGAATGTGAATTTTGGAGCCACCTTAGACCCTTATGCAATTGACAATTCTGGTACCCGAATCAATATGTATAATATAGACAATGGTGGAAGTTTATTCAGAATGACGAGCGCCAATATGACTTTAAATTATTCTATTTCGAGTAGTGAATTTGATGAAAAGAAAAAAGATGATGATCAGGTTAAAAGAAATGGCGGAAGAGAAGATGATTTGTTTGGAAAAAGTAGAGATGTTCTAAATCAAAAAAGTCAGTTTGACGACAAAGATGAATCCAAAGGCGAGGATGTTATTACTACATTTTTCAAATCCAAATTGCCTTGGGATATGACTTTTGCTTACTCCCTAACCTACGGAAATAACAATCGTGAAAAGAAAATCATCAATAACTCTATTATGATTTCTGCCAATGCTGATTTAACACCGAAATGGAAAGGTGGAATCTCTACAGGTTATGATTTTGTACAAAAAGGAGTGACTTTTACACAAATACGTTTTGAAAGAGATTTATTAAGCTGGAGAATGGATTTCAATTGGACACCTTTTGGTGACTATTCGAATTGGAATTTCTTCATCGGAATAAAATCGGGAGTATTGAGCGATATTAAATGGAACAAACAGAGAGTAAACGACAGAACCATACGATAACATCTTATTTATGAAAAAAATTATTTTTACTGACAAAGCCCCTTCACCAATTGGCCCTTATAATCAAGCCGTATTAAAAGGCGATACATTATACACTTCTGGACAAATTGCTATTAATCCAGCAACTGGTGATTTAGTAACCGATTCTATCCAAGCAGAAACAGAACAAGTTATGCAAAATATGAAAGCGGTTTTAGAAGCAGCAAATATGACGTTTGAGAACGTAGTAAAAACCAGTATCTTCATTATGGATATGAATGATTTTGGAGCAATCAATGAAGTATACGGTTCTTATTTTAACGAAAAAACCGCTCCAGCACGTGAAACGGTTCAAGTGGCTTGTTTGCCAAAAAATGTAAATGTAGAAATATCTATGATTGCTGTGATATAGCATTTAGTAACAACTGAGCAGTAGCTCCATTCGTTGCCAACGGCACATTGTGCACATCACAAACCCTGATCAACATATTAATATCTGCCTCGTGTGGGTGACTGGACAACGGGTCTTTAAAAAAAAGTACCATATTTGTTTTCCCTTCACCTACTCTTCCGGCAATTTGAGCATCACCTCCAAGCGGTCCCGAAAGCATTCTTTTAACTTTAAAGCCAGCCTCTTCAGCTTTTCCTCCAGTAGTTCCAGTTGCAATTAGCTTAATATTTGAAGAATCAAGAATCGCTCTATTTTTGATTAAAAACTGAACCAATTCTAATTTCTTCCCATCGTGTGCAATAATAGCTATTTCCATTATATTAACTATTAGCAACGTGATATGCAATTAAACCATCAATAGGCCTACGCAACACATTTCCTAATTTCATTTCATATTTATCAAAAGTCACTTGTAATTCTTCTTTCAAATAGAAAGCAATAGAACCTACAAAATGAACAGGAACTTCTTGATAATTATCAAATTGCTTGATATAATTTTTCACGAAAGACTTCATTCCTTTGTAGATGATTTTTTTGCAGAATTCTTCTTCTTTATGTTTGATTAAAAACTTTGCAAATGTTGCCAAATACGCATTCGGATTAGGCTCTTTGTATAATTTGCTTTTAATAAAATCAGGATCCACATTGTATTCCTTTTCAAACTCTTCTGCAATGTGTTTTGGCATTTTATTAAAATAGTACTTTCTAATTAGTTCCTTACCAAAAACATTTCCACTACAATCATCCATGATAATATATCCTAATGATTGCACTTTTTGATGCAATTTTTTTCCATCAAAATAACTACAATTTGAACCTGTCCCCAAGATGCTTACAATAGCTTCTTCTCCTTTTGGAGTAGTAGCATACACCGCTGCATATGTATCTTCTTCAACTGATACAATTGCATTTGGAAAATATTCTTGAAAAATAAGAGTTAATGCCTCTTTCATTCTTGCTGTTCCGCATCCTGCACCATAGAAAAACAAGTGGGTAGCCGTTTTTTTGTTTTGTAAAATATCGAAACGATCGTTCAAACGATCAATAATTTCGTGACCTTCTAAAATTTCAGGATTTAATCCAAGCGTTTGGGTTGTAAATAAGACTTTTCCTTTATCATCAATTGCAATCCAATCTGCTTTTGTGGAACCACTGTCTACTATTAATTTCATATACTTAATTTTTGGGAATTGATATTATATACAAAAATACACAAGAAATGATGTAATACTTCTTGTGTGTTTTTGTATAAACAAAAAAAGATTCCAAAAGCCACTGCTTCTGGAATCTTGCTTATTTTCTTATTTTAAACCTGCAATATGAACAGACAAGTCAATCAATTTGCTTGAATATCCATACTCATTATCGTACCAAGATACTAGTTTAAAGAAAGTAGAATTTAAACCAATTCCTGCAGTAGCATCAATGATTGAAGTTCTTTTATCAGAGATGAAATCTTGAGAAACCACAGCATCTTCAGTGAATCCCATAATTCCTTTCAATGTAGTTTCAGAAGCTAATTTCAAAGCAGCCATAATTTCTTCGTATGAAGTTTCTTTAGCAACTTTTACCGTTAAATCTACTACAGAAACGTCTGCTGTAGGAACACGGAAAGCCATACCAGTTAATTTTCCATTCAATGCAGGAATAACTTTTCCAACAGCTTTTGCAGCTCCAGTTGAAGATGGAATGATGTTAATTGCAGCAGCACGTCCACCTCTCCAGTCTTTTCTTGAAGGACCATCAGCAGTCATTTGCGTTGAAGTTGTAGCGTGAACTGTAGTCATTAACGCTTCTTCAATTCCGAAATTATCGTGAATAACTTTAGCTAAAGGAGCTAAACAGTTTGTAGTACAAGATGCATTTGAAACAACCAAATCAGAAGCTTTTGCAGTTTCGTGGTTTACTCCCATTACAAACATTGGAGCATCAGCAGATGGAGCAGAGATGATTACTTTTTTAGCACCACCTTTAATGTGCTCAGTTGCAGTTTCGATAGTTGTAAAAATACCTGTACATTCAGCCACTACATCAACATCTACTTCATTCCATTTTAAATCAGCAGGATTTCTTTCAGCAGTAATACGGATGTTTTTACCATTTACATATAATTTTCCTTCTTTTACTTCAACAGTTCCATTAAAACGTCCGTGAACAGAATCATATTTTAATAAGTAAGCTAAGTGATCAACGTCTAATAAATCATTGATTGCTACTACTTCTACATTATCTCTATTGAAAGACTCTCTAAAAACAATTCTTCCAATTCTTCCAAAACCGTTTATTCCTAATTTTACTTTTGACATTTTTACTTAATTTAAATTATTTTTATTTTTATTTGTTTCTATTGAATACTAAATTGACATGATATCAGAAACACGAAGCAACTCCCTATCAATTTCTGTATGTCCTTTAATTGCTTGTTCTAGTGGTGTTAATGCAATTTTATCATTTAACAATCCAACCATATAATTTGATTTACCTTCTAAAATACTTTCAACCGCTTTAACACCTAAACGACTGGCTAAAACTCTATCGAAGCAGGAAGGAGAGCCTCCACGTTGCATGTGACCCAATACAGAAACACGAACATCGTACTCAGGAAAATTAGATTCTACATAATCTTTTAGTTCAAAAACATTTTTACCTGTTTTATCTCCTTCAGCAATCACCACAATACTTGAAGTTTTTCCTGTAGATTTACTTTTCTTTAAGGAATCTAATAATCGTTCTAATCCCAAATCTTCTTCAGGAATTAAAATCTCTTCAGCTCCCGCACCAATACCAGCATTTAGAGCAATATGACCAGCATCTCTTCCCATAACTTCAATTAAAAACAATCGATTATGAGAACTAGCAGTATCCCTAATTTTATCAATTACTTCTACAACTGTATTTAAGGCAGTGTCGTATCCTAAAGTATGACTTGTACCATATATATCATTGTCAATAGTTCCTGGAATACCAATTACAGGAAAACCATATTCAGTATTAAACAACAATCCACCAGTAAAAGAACCATCTCCACCAATAACAACTAAGGCTTCAACTCCTTCTTTTACCAAGTTATCATGTGCTTTTTTGCGGCCTTCAGGCGTTCTAAATTCTTGAGAACGGGCAGATTTCAAAAAAGTTCCACCTTTATTAATGATATTGTTTACACTTCTAGGACCTAATTCTTTGAAGTCACCTTCAATCATTCCTTGATACCCTCTATAAATCCCTACACATTCTATGTTGTGAAAAGCACAAGTACGAACAACAGAACGTATAGCTGCATTCATTCCAGGAGAATCTCCTCCTGAGGTAAGTACTCCTATTTTTTTTATTGTTTTTGACATTTTTTAAGTATTAATATGTAAATTTAATAAACAATGCCTAGCTTTAATAATATCTTATTATATTTTTAATAAAAGGACTAAAATTCAAACGTTTTCGTTGATAAGTTTTAGTTTTAACAAAAAAAAATCATTAATTTTCAACAAAAACCAATAAAATAGTTTTTTTTTGCATTATTATCAGAATTAAGCAAAAAGCAACTAAAATATTCATCTTCAGTAATTTATACGCAAAGGGTGAAAAACAAGAAAATTAACGATAATTTTAATGTTTAATAATCTTTAAAAAGGATATTTAGAAAATAATTGGGAAGAAAAAACACCTTTATGGTTTTTTAAAAACAAACAAAAGGTAAAATTTAAAGTAGTTGTTTGACTATTTATCAAATAGATCTTTTCACAATAAAGGAAGCTATGTGGTATATTCAGCTCTCTTTTATATCTTTGGAAAAAAAATATAAAATGTATAAAATTATTGCTCAAATCAACAAAATTATCCTGCCAAGCTTCACCAAACAAAGATTAGACATCTCTAAAGCAAAAAAATGGCAGATGGCAATCATAGGCTATCGCTATTATATTACAACAAGAGCACTATCCAAATAATAATTCAGGTTAAACTTAAGCAATTACTTTTTATTTGGAATTGAATTGAACAAACAAAATTCTAGTTAATAAACTAATATTTAATTGCAGTAAAAATTTCGGTATTCCCTAGTTTTTCACTTCCCTTTAAAAAGGTGAGTTCCATGATAAAGTTATACTGAACTATAATTCCACCTAATTGCTCTACCAATTCACCAACCGCTTTTGCTGTCCCTCCCGTTGCCAAAACATCATCATGAATAAGTACACGATCTCCTTTTTGTATTGCATCTGTATGGATTTCTAAGGTGTCTATTCCGTATTCTAAAGCATAAGAAGCCGCAATTGTATCATAGGGCAATTTATTGGGTTTACGAACAGGAACAAAACCTGCATTCAACTCTTGTGCAAGTAGCGTTCCAAAAAAGAACCCTCTACTTTCAACACCGATTACTTTATTTATGCCTTTATCTCTCAAAGTTGAGACCAAAATATCCAAACACTCTTTTCCTGCAGAGGGATCAATTAATAACGGAGTAATATCTTTAAATAAAATTCCCTCCTTAGGAAAGTCCTGAATATCACGAATGTACTTATCGACTGTCATTTTTTTTTATTTTTATACAATTTTACTCTTGCAAGTTACACATTTATTCCTATATTTGCACCCGCAATAAGGCACTAGTACTTTTCTAAAAAGTCGCTTTATAAAGCAAAAAAGGCCTCGTGGCGCAACTGAATAGCGCATCTGATTACGGCTCAGAAGGTTACTGGTTTGAATCCAGTCGAGGTCACTAAAAAAACTCTAAATCAATGATTTAGAGTTTTTTTTTTACTATTTAACAATTAAACATAACTAATTGAAATCGGATCAAGTTCAAAAGTTGGGGATTACACAAAAGATTGGATAATCTGAACAAGATAAAAAACCTAGAAAATTGTTCACTCAAATAAATTGGAACTAAAAGAAAGTAATTTATAATTCAGAGGAAAAACTGCAACTAATTCTTTTCAAATTGCTTATAAAAATACCTAATCATTAAAACGGGTATCAAAAAGCTATTTCTGTAGGATTTAATTGTGAGAATAAATAAGTTATAGAAATCCAAAGTATTTCAATAAATAGTATTTATTTATAGTATACCTAAAAAAACAATTTCACTTATTGAGACGAAGAGCTATTTAGTTTATTTTATTTATTACTTTTAATAATCTAAACATACAGAATGACCCCACTTGAAAATTTACTACATAATCTCACGGAAGTAAAAGTATTAGCTCCTGATGTCCCGTATTCGTCTTATTATCCTTTGGACTTATCCATAAATAACAAAGCTTTAGCAAATTTAAACCTTAACACATCTGAAGATTTTGAAAACTTTATACATAAGTATTTAAACGAAAATAATGCAGAAATAGCATACGGCGGATATAACGAAACTAGAAATCTTTACAAAAGAAGTCTTGTTTTTAACGACTCTACGCAAGAAGAACGCAATATCCATATCGGTTTAGATTTATGGATTGCTGCAGGCACACCAATTTTGGCTGCATTAGATGGAAAAATTCACAGTTTTCAATTCAACAATCAACTGGGCGACTATGGTCCTACCATTATACTTGAACACACTATAGAAAATGAGCAGTTCTACACTTTATATGGGCATTTATCATTAGCAAGTATTCAAAACCATACTAAAGGAAAAATTGTAAAAAAAGGAGAAACTATTGCAACATTAGGAAACGCTAGCGTAAATGGTGATTATGCACCCCATTTACATTTTCAAATCATAAAAGACATACAAAACAAAGAAGGAGATTATCCAGGTGTGTGTAGTTCAAGTACGCTTCCGTTTTACTTATCCAATTGTCCAGATCCAAATTTATTATTAAAAATCAACTCTTAATCATGCATCCTAACGAACAACTCATTCATCAATTTTATTCCAGTTTTCAAAATGGTGACGCTCTTGCCATGAAGCAATGTTATCACCCCGACATTCAATTTCGTGATCCCGCTTTTGGGCTCTTGAAAGGAGAACAAGCAGGCATGATGTGGAAAATGCTCTTAGAAAGAGCCAAGGGAAATATCAAAATAGAGTATACTGATACAAAAGCTAATGATAATTATGGTACAGTAAAATGGGTTGCACACTATACTTTCTCTCAAACTAATAGAAAAGTGGTAAATCATATTGCCGCTGAATTTGAATTCAAAGACGGGCTTATATACAAACATACCGACAACTTCAATGTCTGGAAATGGTCGCAACAAGCGTTGGGATGGAAAGGATTTTTATTAGGATGGACTGGCTTTTTTCAGAAGAAAATACAAGAAAAAGCACTTTATTCCTTAAAAAAATATAGTAAGCGATAAACAATTAAAAAAAGGTCTATTAAGAAAAACTTCTCAATAGACCTTTTTTTAATGCTATTCTATGTATTACAAAAATATGCTTAATATATAATAAATAATCGCTGCTAACAATGCTGAAATTGGAATAGTTAAAACCCAAGCCCACATCAAACTTACGGTTACTCCCCAACGCACCGCAGAAACTCTTTTGGTCAATCCTACACCAATGATAGAACCTGTAATAGTGTGCGTAGTACTCACCGGTATTTTTAAATGTTCTGTAAAATACAATGTCAAAGCACCAGCTGTTTCGGCAGCAACTCCTTCAAATGAAGTTACTTTTGTGATTTTTGAACCCATTGTTTTTACAATCTTCCAACCCCCACTCAAAGTACCCGCCGCAATAGCAGTATAACATGCTAACGGAATCCATGAAGGCATTGCTCCTTTTATTCCTTTATCATCATTAGGTAAAATCACTTGCAACCAATCTGGCAAAGATTCTTGTGCCACTCCGCTGGTATGAATATAAACGGCTACTGCTGCTGCAATAATACCCATTACTTTTTGAGAATCGTTCCCACCGTGTCCTAAACTAAAGGCTGCAGAAGAAAGTAATTGAAATTTTTTCAACCATGAATTAGCTTGATGAATATTTAAACTACTAAACATCAAACAGAAAGAACTGATTGATAAAATTATAAAAGCTACTAATAACCATTTGATATTGTGCGCTTCAAAAGCAACACTCCAAAAATGAGAATCAAATCTAGGTTTTTCGATATCAGCATAATATTTCATTTGTTTTTCAACAAACCAAATAGTTAACGCCATAAGAGACACTGTGAAAATCTTAGGATAAATACTTTTCTTAGAGGAATTTAATAACCAAATGGAGATTAAGTAAGAAATCAAGGCTCCTAATAAAGGTGCTAAAACAATAAATGCTATTACTATTAAAACCCCTGATGGTAAACCACCATCTTTGCCTTCTTTAAACCATGTTACTACTCCAAACCCAGCATGAGCTATTGCTGCACCAGCAAAACCTCCAATTAAAGTATGGGAAGAACTCGAAGGAATTCCAAACCACCAAGTCAACAAATTCCAACAAATAGCTGCTATGACTCCTGCCAAAATCACCACTAAGTTAATATCCATAGTGCTGGCTGTTTTGGCGACAGTATCTGCTACTCCAAAACCAAAAACCCAATAGGCTAAAAAGTTAAAAAAAGCAGCCCAAAGCACTGCTTGAAAAGGAGATAAAACCTTGGTTGCTACCACGGTTGCAATTGCATTAGCCGCATCATGAAAACCATTGATGTAATCAAAGATCAAGGCCAAAACAATGATAATTATTAATAAAGTAAATTCCATAATTGTATTTTCTATAAGGAATAAAAGGTTTATGAGTGTTTCACAGTGATGGATTCTAAAACACTAGCCACACTTTTACATTTATCCGTAGCAGTTTCTAATACAGAAAGTACTTCTTTGTATTTAATAATATTTTTTACATCGGTTTCGTTTTCAAAAATCTCAAAAACGGCTTTGTTGTATACATTATCCGATTTGTTTTCTAATTTATTAATTTTAGAACAAGCATTGGTAATCGTTTTTAGTCGCTCTAAATTTTTCAACTCTTTTACAGCCTCGTCAATATGTTGACAAGCTTCCAAGTTAATTTCAGTTAATTTGCGTATAGATTTAGTGATTTTATCAACTTGATACAAACGCATTCTACTAGCAGCTCCATGCAAATTATCTGCAACATTATCTATTGAAGTAATCAAGGCATAAATATCCTCTCTATCAAATGGAGTAATGAAATTTCTACTTAATTCTAAATTAGTTTGACGCGTTATATCTTCACCACGTTGTTCTAATTCATCAATTCTTAAGAACAAAACTTCTCTTTCTTTTAAAGGCAAGTTCACAGCCTCGTGCAAATTAGAAGCTAATTCAATTAAATTACTTGAAGCTTCTTCGAATAAAGGAAAAAACTTTTTGTCCTTTGGTACTAAAAATTGGAAAACACTATTTAATGTCATTTTGTAAGGATTTAGAATTGCAAAATTAATTCATTAATTTAAGCCAATGTTAGTTTAATGTTAACAAATCATCTTCAATATGAAAAGTATTAAGGAAAGAAACTGTTTTCTCTATATCATAATGCAAAATTCTATCCTCTTTCACAAAAGGAACTTCTTCTCGATAGGCTGTTAAAAACAATTCTATAAATTCACTAGAAAGCAAAGGCCTTCTAAACTCAATAGCTTGAGAGGCATTCATTAATTCAATAGCTAAAATTCGCTCTAAATTATCCATGATACGCAAGCATTTTGTAGCGCCATTAGCTCCCATACTTACATGATCTTCTTGACCGTTACTAGAAACAATACTGTCAACACTCGAAGGAGTAGCTAATTGTTTGTTTTGACTAGCAATACTAGCGGCAGTGTATTGTGGAATCATAAAACCAGAATTTAATCCCGGATTGTCAACCAAAAAAGCTGGAAGATTTCGCAATCCAGAAATCAATTGATAGGTTCTTCTCTCGGAAATACTTCCTAATTCAGCCAAAGCAATCGCCATAAAATCGAGTGCCAATGCCAGAGGTTGTCCATGAAAATTCCCTCCAGAAATGATTTGATCACTTTCAATGAAAATATTTGGGTTATCGGTAACAGAATTGATTTCGGTCTTAAAGACTTTTTTCACATACTCCATGGCATCTTTTGAAGCGCCGTGTACTTGCGGAATGCAACGAAACGAATAAGGATCTTGTACATGCAATTTGGGTTGGGCTATAATTTGGCTTCCTTCCAAAAATTCATTTACCCGCTGAGCCGTTTGAATCTGACCTTTATGAGGGCGAATAAAATGAATAATTTCATTAAATGGTTCTATTCGTCCATCAAAAGCTTCCAAAGAAATCGCACCAATTAAATCAGCAAAATAGGATAATTTATACCCTTTAATCAAAATGTGAGCGCCATAAGCCGCCATAAATTGAGTTCCGTTCAACAACGCCAAACCTTCCTTGGATTGCAAAACTATAGCTTCCCATTTAAAAGCTGCGAGCACCTCACTTGAATGCACTTTTTTCCCTTGAAAATATACTTCACCTTCGCCTAGTAAAGGCAAAGACAAATGAGCTAATGGAGCCAAATCACCTGAAGCTCCAAGAGAACCCAATGTGTATACTACTGGATATATTCCATTATTATAAAAATCAACCAAACGCTCTACGGTTTGTAATTGAACTCCTGAATAACCATAACTTAACGATTGAATTTTAAGCAACAACATCAACTGAACAATAGTCGTAGGAACCTCCTCTCCAGTACCACAAGCATGGGACTTAACTAAATTCTCTTGTAGTTTTGACAAGTTTTCGTTAGAAATTTTAACATTACACAACGAACCAAAACCGGTATTAATACCATAAATAGGTTCGGTATGAGTAGCCATCTTTTTATCCAAGAAATCCCTACATTTCTGAATATTTACTTTGGCTTCCTCTGATAAAGCAATGGTCTTTTGAAATGCGACAATCTCTTGAAGCGCTTCGAAAGTGAGTAGTTCGGTAGAAATATAATGCGTATTATCCATTTTAAGAATCGTTTAAGCCCCAAAATTGAATAAATTCACATTAAAAAGCAACTGAAAATAGAAATAATTAAAAATACAAGGCAATAAAAATAAATTTAACTTTAACATCAATACATTAAAATTTAATTAATTTCATTAAATAATCGTATAACTAGTAAGAGTAAGTTATTCTAGCAATTAAAACTTCAGGTTGATTTCCTTCCTTTCTAAAGATTTTGCATGTTGAGATAAAATTATTAACATCATAAGTCAGTTCACGTCTTGTAAAGGAAACACTTGGAGAATCAACTAATTCTATTACATTATTCGTGTTAGACTCCCCTGCTATAAGAAACTTTGAGACACCTAAAATATTTTTATTATAGTTATACTTTGAATCAAAACTATAGGTACCAATCCTAACCGACACAATATTGGTTTGAGGATCTATAGCTGAAAGCTTATCGGTTACAATATTACCATTAGCAAACTGATAAATATGTTTTACCCCTATAGGCTCCAGAAAACCAGAATAGGGTGAAATTTGCAAATAAGATTCAGTTACTGTTCCATCAGAATTATAAACAAAATCACTTTTAAAAGTTGGAGTGTTCCCTAAACTAAAAGTTCTATAAATAATTTGTTTTGCGTTATTATAATCAAATCGAATTGATGATTCGACAAGTCCTGATTTATCTAGTCTTTCTATTTTTGAAATTAAGTCTCCTGAGTAATAATAAATACTTTTTAATGAACCAAAATTCACTTTTCCATCACCAAAAATCTCAATAGTACTTGAAATTTTTACTATGTTCTTTTGGTCATAAGCATAAATTGTTTCATTTGTTTCAATATCAACACTTGTTATTCCATTTTTGCTAGTATATAAAAAGTTTTCATAAAACACCTTAGAAGGAAGTTGTAACAAAACTCTATTTGATGGATTTCCCTTTGATCCTTCTTTTCCATTAACGACTACAGTTACAAAATACTCATATACTCCAACAGAAGTTAATAAATCACTGAACTTAGCTTCAATAATTGGCAAAGCATTTATTTTTATTGGACTATCTTTTCTATACACATTATAAGTCACATTGGTGCCTGAAGCAGGAGACCATGAAAGATTAATCTTATTCTCTACTAGAAGCGCTTCAATAGTTGTTATAGTAGGAATTGTTGTGGGAATTTCGTCACTATTACAACTGAAAAATATTGCACTAAATAATACCACTACTATTTTTTTAATTTTTTCCAATATCATGTTGATTGATTACTATTTTTTGCAAAATAGTATATTTTATAAATAAATAAAAAACAAACACAAATAAATTATTTAATGAAATAACATCAAGAACAAAATCATAAACAAGTCATTTCCTAAATTCTGAAAAAATGAAGCTAAATATAAACTTTCAACATCAACACAATTAAAAACAAAGAAAATAAACAATAAACCCTATCGGATAACTATTCTAAACAAAGCAAGAATCATAATCATTCTCGACTAAAAATAAATTATATGTAATTTTATGAATTATGATTCGATATTTTTAAAATATTCGCAAAAAGACTAAACAGTTCCAAATCTTTACAAAAAAACTGTACTTTTGAAAAATCAAAATGGAAAAGAATAACAGCACATACACACTACTAATGACAACGCCAACTGGGGTTGCATTTGCTGTTACCACTACTACAACTACCACTACTACCCTTTAAGGGTATACTTTATTACATATCATCCGTTTATCATCCCATCTATTGTATAGAAAATAGACTTTTGGGAGGCAGCAAACCTTAGCATTCAATTAAATAAAATATAAAAATGAGAGTATTAAAATTTGGCGGAACTTCTGTAGCCAATGCCGATAATATCAAATTAGTCTTAGCCATCATTGCACAAAAAGCAGAAAAAGAACCTTTAGCCGTAGTCGTATCCGCTTTAAGCAAAGTCACAGATTTGCTACAACTAGCTGCTTCTAAAGCCGCACAAAACGATGAAAGTTTTAGAGACATCGTTTTAGAAATTGAGAAAAAACACCTCGATACCTTAAAACAATTAATTCCTGTAAGCGAGCAAAGTGCTTTGTTGAGCCACATCAAACGCATCATCAATCACCTAGAAACATTGCTGGATGGTTGTTTCTTGTTAGGTGAATTATCTCCGAGAACTGCCGATACCATTTTAAGTTTTGGTGAATTATTATCTTCATTCATCATTGCAGAAGCTTTAAAACAAAACTTAAAAAACAGTAGTTATAAAGACAGTCGTGAACTCATTAAAACCAACGCAACTTTTGGAAAAGCAAGCGTGAATTTTGAAGTAAGCAATCGTCTCATCCAAGATTACTTTACAACAAATGATGCTAAAGTAGTACTCCTTCCAGGTTTCATTGGAGCAACAGAAGATGGAATTACTACTACTCTAGGACGTGGCGGTTCAGATTATTCAGCGGCGATTCTTGCGAGCGCATTAGCAGCTGAAGAACTGGAAATTTGGACAGATGTAAACGGAATGTACACTGCCAATCCTAAATTGGTAAAACAAGCACAACCTATTGCAACTATCTCTTATCAAGAAGCTATGGAGTTGTCTCATTTTGGGGCTAAAGTTTTATATCCGCCAACTATTCAGCCAGTACTAAGAAAAAATATTCCAATTCTAATCAAAAACACTTTTGAGCCAGAAGCAGAAGGTACTTTTATTTCGAATACAATTGCTGCTAATGGCTCACCGGTAAAGGGAATCAGTCATATCGATAACATCACTCTTATTACGCTCGAAGGCTCGGGAATGATTGGCGTGGCGGGTTCTTCGAAACGTCTTTTTGAAGTATTGTCAAACGAAAACATCAATGTTATTTTCATTACGCAAGCTTCTTCAGAACATTCCATTTGTATTGGTATTTTGAATTCTGATGCAGAAAATGCAGAAATCGCCATCAACAAAGCGTTTGAAATTGAAATTACTCAAAACAAAGTCGAACCTTGTATCGTTGAAAAAAACTTATGCATCATTGCTTTGGTGGGCGAAAATATGAAAAACCACCAAGGGCTTAGCGGACGTATGTTTAGTACACTTGGAAAAAACAATGTCAACATACGTGCGATTGCACAAGGGGCTTCCGAGAGAAATATATCTGTGGTCATCAATGAAAGAGATGTCAAAAAAGCCTTGAATACTTTACACGAAAACTTCTTTGAAGAAAACACCAAACAACTTAACTTGTTTGTTATGGGTGTGGGTAATGTGGGCGAAAAATTCATGGAGCAAATTCACCAACAAAAGAAATTTTTAAAAGAGAATTTAAAAATCAATTTACGCGTTATTGCTGTTTCTAATTCTAGAAACATGTATTTTGACGAAGAAGGCATGTCACTCAAAGAATGGGCATCCCTTTTAGCAACTGGTGAACCCGCAAATGCCGAGGCTTTTATTGCCAAAGTAAAAGAACTCAATTTACGCAACAGCATATTTGTTGACATTACTGCCAATGAAAGTGTGTCTAAGCTTTATGAACAATTTTTGAGACAAAACGTAGCGGTAGTGACTTGCAACAAAATTGCATGTTCATCAGCTTATGCCAATTATCAAAACCTAAAATATTTATCAAGAAAATACAATGCACCTTTCTTATTCGAAACCAATGTTGGAGCAGGTTTACCAATTATTGACACAGTAAAAAACTTAATTGCATCAGGCGATAAAGTGCACAAAATACAAGCGGTTTTATCTGGAAGTTTGAATTTTATCTTTAATAATTTCGGTCCAAATTATTCTTTTCATGATGTAGTAAAAGAAGCAGGTGTTCAAGGATTTACAGAACCCGACCCAAAAATCGATTTAAGTGGAGTTGATGTAGCCAGAAAAATTTTAATCCTTATTAGAGAGAGTGGTTATCAAATGGAAATTGAAAACATAGAAAATCTTTCCTTCTTACCAGACGAATGCATGATGACAACTAACAATGACGATTTCTTTAAATCACTTCTTAAAAACGCCTCCCATTTTGAGCAATTATTAAAAGAAGCTAACGAAAAAGAATCCCGTCTCAAATTTGTTGCCCAATTCGAAAACGGCAAAGCCAATGTTGGATTGCAATTCATAGCCAAAGACCATCCGTTTTATAACTTAGAAGGAAAAGACAATATCGTGTTATTCTACACCGATCGTTATGTAGACCAACCGTTATTGATTAAAGGCGCTGGTGCAGGAGCTGCTGTTACCGCTTCAGGAATTTTTGCCGATGTAATTCGAATTGGAAATGTGTAGCCTCCTAATTCGCCACGGCGAAGAATCTCGAGAGCTTAAAATAAATATTAACTAATAAATCCTCTGTACCCCTCCCTTTTGGGAGGTCGAGAGGGGCTGACTTATGAAAGAAATAAAACTATTTTGTCCAGCTACTATCGCTAATCTTTCTTGTGGATTTGATGTATTGGGCTTGTGTTTGGCCACGGCAGGCGACGAAATGATTGTGCGGACTTCTTCCGAAAAAGGAGTTCGAATTACCAAAATCGTAGGCGCTGATTTGCCTTTAGAAACCGAGAAAAATGTAGCAGGAGTTGCAGCTTTGGCACTGCTAGAAGCTTTTGAAACCGAAATAGGTTTTGAAATCGAAATCTACAAAAACATCAAGGCTGGAAGTGGCATTGGAAGCAGCGCCGCAAGTTCAGCCGGGGCCGTTTTTGGAATCAATGAATTGTTAGGCCGACCATTTTCGCGCAAAGAATTGGTGCAATTTGCCATGCAAGGCGAAAAACTAGCCAGTGGCAATGCACATGCTGACAATGTTGCTCCTTGCCTTTTGGGAGGCTTCACATTAGTAAGAAGCTCCAACCCTTTGGACATTATCAAAATAGACAGTCCGACAGAATTATACGCTACGGTAGTTCATCCGCAAATTGAACTCAAAACTTCGGATGCGCGTTCGGTTTTAAAACAAACCGTTTCCCTAAAAAGTGCTATTACTCAATGGGGTAATGTGGGTGGTTTAATCGCTGGTTTGTACACCCAAGATTATGACCTTATTGGGCGATCATTGCATGACGAAATCATAGAACCCGTTCGCAGTATGTTGATTCCAGGTTTTGATGCCATCAAACAAACCGCATATGAAAACGGCGCTTTGGGATCTGGAATTTCAGGTTCTGGCCCTTCAATTTTTGCGTTGAGTAGAGGTGAAAACACAGCCAAAAAGATTGCCGATGCAATGAGCAAAGTCTATGAAGAAATGAATTTGCCCTACGAAATCCACGTGTCGAAAATTAATCCAGATGGAGTTGCCATAATTGCATAGCCCCCTAACCCCCGAAGGGGGAATACTGTTTATTCAAGCAAAACAACACACTAATTACTAATCACTAATTACTGTCAGCTCGAGCGCAGTCGAGAGCGACTATTCACTAAAAATGAAATACTACAGTTTAAACCATAATGCACCCAACGTTTCTTTTGAGGAAGCGGTGGTACAAGGATTGGCCTCTGATAAAGGCTTATATTTTCCGGAATCAATTAGTCCATTAGCGGCTGACTTTTTTGAAAACATCGAAAAGCTATCTCACGAGGAGATTGCATTTCAAGCCATTCAGCAATTTGTGGGTGACGAAATTCCAGCTGACACTTTACGCAAAATCATAGCCGAAACGCTTTGCTTTGATTTCCCAGTAATCGAAGTCGAACAAGGTATTTATTCGTTAGAATTATTTCACGGCCCAACGATGGCGTTCAAAGATGTAGGCGCGCGTTTCATGTCGCGTTGCATCGCTTATTTTAACCGAAACGACCCCTCCAAAAAGAACACCGTATTGGTAGCTACTTCAGGAGATACAGGCGGTGCCGTAGCCAGTGGCTTTTTGGGCGTGACTGGAGTAGATGTCGTGATTTTGTATCCATCGGGTAAAGTGAGCGACATTCAAGAACGCCAATTAACCACTTTGGGACAGAACATCAAAGCACTCGAAGTTGAGGGTGTTTTTGACGATTGTCAAGATATGGTTAAAAAAGCATTCTTGGATCCCGATTTGGCCGATGTACATTTAACTTCTGCGAATTCCATCAATATTGCGCGTTGGTTACCTCAAATGTTCTACTTTTTCTTTGCCTACAAAGCTTTGAAACAACATCAAAAACCATTGGTCTTCTCGTGTCCTAGTGGAAATTTTGGTAACATTTGCGCAGGTATTATTGCTAAGAAATTAGGATTACCTATCGAACATTTTGTAGCCGCGACCAATGCCAATGATACCGTACCGCGTTTCCTAGAAAATGGCGTTTACAACCCAAAACCTTCCATTGCTACGATTTCGAATGCTATGGATGTGGGCAATCCGAGTAATTTTGTGCGCATACAAGAAATGTATCAAAATGATTTGAAACAATTCGAAAATGACTTTTCATCCTACACCTTTAGCGATGCCGCGACACTCGAGGCTATGAAAACTATCCAAGAGCAAAAAGGCTATATCGCAGAACCACACGGAGCAGTAGGTTATTTAGGATTGAAAAAAGAGTTGCAAAACCATCCCGATGCCTTGGGAATTTTTCTGGAAACCGCCCACCCTATCAAGTTTTTAGACATCGTAGAACCCGCATTAGGCGTGACTTTACCCATTCCGTCCCAAATAGAAAGTGTCTTAAACAAAGAAAAAATAAGCACCAAAATCAAAACCTACGAGGAACTGAAAGCGTTTTTACAAAATCAATAATTCCTCCACTACCCTATCCATAAGCGATTTCTGTAAAGGAGTCGCTTTTTTTTAGGAGCTTATTCCTGCTGTACGCTATATCTGTGACTCTGAACCCCAGAGCCACAGGATGCCGCTCCCATCAGGGCTAGAAACTTCTATACTACAAAAAACCAATTAATTATTTTAGAAATTTCAATACCTAAACTTCAGGTTCTAGATGTTTTATGTCTCTTTTTTATACCAATGAAAGTCAATTTCTAAAGCAAATTCATTATTCAATTAAAAACCAGTTATATTTACGTAACGATTAATCAAAAGACAGGTTTTCGAAATCAATGTTGTCAATCAATTATGTATGAATAAGCTATCTGTATTACTATTACTTGCATTTATTTCTTGTAAGAACCTAGAAATAAAAAAGGAAAATACTTTAAAGCTTCCTTTTCAAGACTTAATCACCGACAACTATGAGCTAATCAAACCAAATAAGAACATAAAAAGTGTGGTCGTTCTTTTTGGAGGATTTCCTGAAAAACCCGAAGATATTAAGCGAGAGTTCAATATACTTCAGTTAGCGAAAGAAAATAACATAGCAATAGTTTATATGAACTACAACAAAAAATTGTGGCTTGAAGAGAATGAAAAACAAAAACTTGCAGCACAATTACAAAGCATATTTCTTGAAAACAAATTGCCAAAAAACAGTCTTTACATAGGCGGATTTTCAAGCGGAGGAAATGTATCTTTATTAATTGGTTCGTTTCTCAAAGAAAATGAGAAGTTTGCTTTAGATCCAAAAGGAATTTTTAGTATTGATTCACCAATTGATTTAGTAGCATTATACAAAAGTTCGGAGAAAAATTTAAAACAGAATTCTTCAGAAACATCTCTTCAAGAAAGCACTTGGATAATCGAAACTTTAGAAAAGCAATTTGGAAATCCAAACAATACTATTTCTAAATATGAGACTTACTCCGTCTTTACTTCAACAACAAACAACATCGACAACCTAAAAAGCCTAAAAAACACAAAAATAAGACTCTATTCGGAACCAGATACCCTTTGGTGGAAAGAAAATAGAAAAGCTGATTATGACCAAATGAATGCCTTTTACATTAAGAAACTTTATGAGCGCCTTAAAGAATCAGGATTTAAACAAGTAGAAAACATCACAACAAAAAACAAAGGATATAGATCAAATGGAGAGAGACACCCACACAGTTGGTCAATAGTTGACAAAAATGATTTAATACAATGGATTATTCAATAGCCGTTTTTAGCAATACGTAAATAGTACTATCATCCAACTTGCTGATTCCGGCTATTTTTTAAATCGCAAATTCCAATCCCGAGACTTCAAGACCAATAACAAAAAAGTTACAACAAACATTAAACTTTAGACCAAAAAAACAAACCCGAAACCAGCAAAACAAATAAATATAGGGAGTTACAGGTTTCAGAGTGTATGTTTTTTTAACAACAACCATAAACTCCAAACCATAAACCAATAACAACAAACCCTAAACAAGCAAAAGATTTGTAATGAAAATTGTATATATTTGAAAAAACAACAAGGCGAGATTAGACTGCGGTTATCTTTCCAATTTTGGGCTTATAGTCGTTATTACATAGCGTTTATATACAAGTTAGCAGAAACCTTTTGAGAACCGCGCAAAACAAGAGTCACTTATGAAATATTTGTACTAAAATTTATAACAAAATTATGGAAATAAACAAAATTCAAATTTTTAAAATTGATATTGACAATGAAGAAGCTACCAATATTGATTCAAAAACTTACGGAGAAGAATTAGATAATTATCTTTTAGAACTATTTGAAACAATTATATCAGGTAGTAGTGGTAGACAATTCAATTTTGAAAGAAAAACAACTGAAGTCAGAAGTCAAATTACTAAAATCAATAATGATGATAATGATTTTAATGATAGTTCAAAAGTTATTTCAGAAAGACTTCTTAAAGTTGAAATAGAAGCTCAAAAAAAAATGGACAAACTAAAAATAACTATTCAAAAAGGTGTTTTTGTTCAAGCACTTATTTCTGATGACGGAAAAAACAAATTTATTATTTGTAAAGCAGATCACAATGAATTCTTAAATGAAGTGAACTATACTCTTACTAGAGGTCTGCCAACAAAGAAAAAAGCATTTAAAGCATTTGTCTGTGACTTAAATAATGATGATTCTGATTCAGGAATATTAGTTTATGACACTAATCCAAGTGATACTAAATATTGGTGGAAAGAACTTTTAGAATTAGAAATGATAATTACTGATGAGGACAACACTGAAAATGCTTTTGGTGCAATTGATAAAGTAATTACGAATAACATAAAAGAAAAATATCCACAAGATTATACGCATATAAGAAATTCAGTAGTTCGCTACTTTCGTGCGACAGAACGTTTTGAAATGCAACACTTTTTAGATAATGCGATTGGCGATTATCTTCCAGAAAATAGTGCTTTAAATATAGAAGATATCAAATCAAAGATTAAAGAATTACCGGCTAAAAAAAGAGCTCCTTTTGATAATCAATTCAATATCATTAAAGAAAAAGTAAAAGCAAAATTCTTAAACAAAATAAAGCTAACTCCAGAAATAGATTTGAATATTAAAGGCGATTATGCTGATAACACAATTGTTGCCGAAATTAAAGATGGTGAAAAATATATAAGCATAAAATCAGAGGAAGGTTACAAATATTTTAAATCAAATGAAAGTCAAAATCAATGAAATTCTATGACAGCTTTCTAAATGCTTTCTTCTCTGAAATTAAATTAATTCAAGAAAAAGAATCCTCTATGGCTTTTGAAGCAACTTTTGTTTCAAAAAATTATATTGATAAATCTATTTCTAAAATTGATAAATTATTATCATTTCTACAAAGTAGAGATAGCTTACATATTTCAGTGCAATTCGGTGCTGGAGATACAACCGTATTCAAGAGTAGGGCTTTATCTATAGAAGAATATAAAATCTTACTTGATAAAGAAGCAAAATTCCATGACGAAGGTGATATAAACATTGTCTTAACTATAAACAAATCATTTACAGATTCTAAATGCACAATATATGATTTAGAGACATTCACAAGTTCATTAGAAAAACTTAATGCAAGTGACTTTATAAATATTTATTCACAAATTTTTGAATTATCTCCAAACATTAAATTTGAGGTTTTAAATTTATCAAACACTTTTTATTCAAATACAATATCGTTTTGTGCATTAGATTCTAGTCATGAAAACGAGAGTTTTGAAAAACGTTACGATGTAATTGAAAATTTTAAAAGTATATGTCATTTTAACCAAAGTGATAAATTATCATTATTACCAAACGATTTTCATTTAATAAAAGTAGATGATTCATTGTCAAATCTCAATCAAATATTTAAGAAATTCTCAACTATTCTCTCTATTATATATTTGTTCGACATCACAAATCTGAATGAAAATAAGTTCGAATATAAAATTAATGGTTATAAAAGTATAAAAGGAATAATAGAGTTAAATAAAATCGATTTCAATGAAATAGAAGAATATTTAGAAATCTACAAATGGGTATATAATGGAGGAAATTTAAATGATAAGATTGGACTCGCAAGAAATATTATATCACTTCATTTCTTTAAAAAGGGTGAATTAGAATTACAAGGAAACCCGTTTCAAGCAATTCAGTCTAGTTATAAAGTTTACGAAAAGCAAAACATTAAACAATATATCGAAATTAGAAATAAAATTTCTGATCAACTAATTGATTTTAACAACAGGGCAAACAAAATTGTCGAAGTATTTGCAAGTGGATTTCAGAAAAGTTCTTTGGCTCTAATAAGTTTTTATATTTCTGCCATAGCAATTAAAGTTCTAGGTAAAGGAAAATTTACAAGTATATTTTCTCTTGACGCAACAATCTTTTCATTATCATTTCTATCAGGATCCTTAATTTATTTTTGGGTTTCCCGATGGGAATTAAAAGAACAACGTAAAAGATTTGTTAGTAGCTATAATAATTTAAAAACTAGATACACAGATTTACTAGATAAGGATGATATAAATCGAATATTAAATAATGATAATGAGTTTAATGAGGATGTAAAATTCATAGATGATAAAAAAAAGATTTATAGCATAATGTGGATCGCATTTATTTCAATTCTAGGTTTAACTACAATTTTCCTATTTATTTGTTATAATCTTAATCAAATGCTTGAAACCTATTTTTTCAGACTATTATTTGGAAATTCATGTAATTGCAATTAGAAGTCTTCTGCTAATACTTGCTAAAATTTATGACTAGTTTTTCGGTAAATTGTTCGTTTACTTTTCATAACTTCGCTCAGGCGGTTATGGAAAAAAGCTTTCCATAAGCCGCCACAAGCTCTAGCAAAGAAACGTTATCCATCATTTTACCAAACTGCTACAATCATATAAACCAAAATAAAAAGACTTTATACTTTAGAGCTTAACAGAAAACGAATTGGATTTATAGAATTTGAATATACAGATACTCCAATGGTTGTCGTATATGGAAAAATAACATTTGAAGAAATTGAATTTCCTTACGACCTTTTTAAGAATCATTACGTAAAACACAATATCCAAATTAATTCAGACGATTTTAATGAGCGTCTTACAGATACAATTGTATTTCCTCAAATAAAAGTCTATCTAAAATTTGGCATTAGGCTAAACAGAAAGCAGCACCATTTTCACTATGCGTAATACAACCAAAATCTTTGACTTCAAACACCAAATAGGCTTTCTATTTATTTGCTTGATTTTATTTTCAAGCTGCAAAAAAGAGATACAGCAAACCATCGAAAATCCAAAGTTTGTGAGAACGTGGTACGACACAGTTCAAGGAATGCCTTTCAGAGCGAAATTAAGCATCAAGGAAAACAACACCTTCGAATATTCAAGTAGAAGTTGCGAAAGCGGTTCCAAAAGCAACGGAATATGGAAAATTGAAAAGGACACTATCATTTTAAATAGTATAAAACCCAAAGGATGTTTGTTTCAACATCCATTTGGAGTGATTTGTATTCCTTTTAACGAACCGTATAGTGGAGATTACAAAACAATAAAAGATTGTGAACCAAGTGGTCGTGAAGCAACTTATGAGATTTTTGAGAATGAAAAATTTATCCTCAGAAATGACACACTGATTCATACCAACAAAGTAAAAGACAATTGCCCTAACATTAGAATTGCCTTTTCAACAAGAGAGAAAGTCAGACGAAGTAGTAAATAAAAACGTTTGACAACATTATTCCCTAAACAGCAATTTTATCATTTTTTTTTAAAACGAAAAGGTATCGAAAGCATTAAAATGTTGCTTAGATATACACCTGACAGGTTTTAAAAACCTGTCAGGTGTGAAACAGAATAACATTCACAACCTCATTCCCTAAACAGCACTATTCTAAAAGAATATTGCTGTTTTTTTTTATGCTATGAAAACCAAAATCCCTCGCCTAGCCCTGATGGTAGTGGCATCCTTACTTGTCGGGGTTCGACAAGCAAGATATAACGGACAGATGGACGACTCGTGTGGTGCGCACGAATGTGGTGCTCCTGAAGAATAGTCGCTCTATTTTAAATCGGAAATGCTCTGTTGTGTTTCACTTTTTAAATCTTCTAAAAAAGTTGTCATTTTTCCCTTAAAAACTATTGTTTTCATTAAAAAATTAGCACATTTTCAGTATGATGTTAATTTTACAAGAATATCTAAATTCATTTGTTACAAAAAATGTTTTTGAAATAAAGTTGTAAACACTAAAACGTTGTAGTAGAAACCTCAACTATGGCATTCATAATTTGGAGCTATTTTTTTGATAAATTTAACAAAAGTTTAATGTTTTAATTACCAAAAATCAAATTATGAAAAAACTAGTACTATGGCTTATCCCCCTTCTCGTCTATGGTTTGGGAGCGAAAGCACAAATAAGCACTTCTTATTTGTGGCATTTGCACCAGCCCACTTATTGGGGTGATGTAAGCAAGAAAAACCCCAATCGCTACCAGATAGTTAAAGAATCGCAAGATTTGAAAACATCGGGAGCCAACAACGACAAGAACGGACTAGCCCATCCTACTAATAACTTAGTGGAGATTTTTAGTATCGGTGACCGTGTAGCAGCCTACCAATTTGCTCCAAAAAATGCCATTTCCTCTATAGCTGATTTACCCAAAGCTGGGGCTCAAATCACTTACGGAGGTTCGTTGATGGAAAACGTACAGGAATTAGCCCAAGCCAACCAATGGGGCTATTCGACCTCTTGGACACAAAACATCAAGGATGCCAAAGGCTGGAAAACTTCGGGAGGGTTCCCAAGAATGGAAGTGGTTTCTTTTACGATGCACCACGCCTTATCGCCTTTGTTAAGTGACGAAGCCTTGACCAAAGAAATCAAAGCACACCAATTTTATAGCGCTCAATTGTTTGGTTCCCACAACTCCAAAGGCTATTGGCCCGCAGAATGCGCTTTCTCGGAAAGAATCATCAAAACCTTAAAAGAATGTGGTATAGAATGGTCAGTTATTGCTAATAGCCATCTTTCAAGAACCTTATCTGATTATCCTCTAAAATACGGTTCTGGTGGAACGATGTGTGATGTTCCCAACAAAGCTGACCAAGTAGATACGAAAGGAAATACGTGGTTTTCTGCTCAAAAAGATGCCCGCGGAGGACAATTCGCTATTCCTTACTCTTATTTGCCTTATAAAGCCAAATACATCGATCCTGAAACCGCTCAGGAATACAAAATCACCGTGGTTCCTATGGCGGATTACGAAAGTTATGAAGACGGCTATTCTGCCATTGGTACTACTCTAATTGATCCTATTGCTGCTAAAGCTTCAACCTCTCCCAGACAACCTTTGGTTTTATTTGCTCATGATGGCGATAATGCTTGGGGTGGCGGTTCTTCGTATTATAACGAATCGGTTACTGGTTTTTCGCATGCTTCGGCAGCCAAAGGAAATAATGCCACTACGATTCCACAATATTTACAAGATCATCCTGTCCCAGAATCTGAAGTAGTGCACGTAGAAGACGGTGCATGGGTGAATGCCGATGGCGATTTTGGTCATCCACAATTTACCAACTGGCTTTGGCCTTTCTTTGATCCTGTAACCAAAAAATTCAATCCTAATGGCTGGACTGAAGACATGATGAACCAAGCCATCACTACCGCAGGTGAAAATCACGCCATCATGGCCGAACAACTCGAAGGAAGTAATCTACGCATCAGCGAAATCGTAAATCCAACATCAGCGATAAGTCCTGCTGAAAAAGCATGGCATTTTTTGATGGCCGGATATGACAGTGGAAATGCGTATTATGGTTTAGCCGAGGATTTAGAAATCAAAACGACCTTGGCTGTGAACCGCTGTGTAGAGTTTGCACAACCTACACTTAACGCTCACCCAGGCGTTGACAACACCAAACCTTCTGTTTTTATTCCACAGCGATGGCCTTATAATCCTGGAGAAAAAGGATATGGAGCGCCTTATGCTTACAAAGAATTCTTGAATTCAGCCGACTTCACGGTGTACACTTTTGCATATGATGTAAGCGGTATTGAAAGAGCCGAACTAAAATACCGTATTGATAATGATGGGAAAAACAATTTAAGCTCCAATCATAACGATACGTATGCTGGTGGAACTGAAGTGGGTTCTTGGATAAGTTTACCAATGACCGAAAGAGTTTTCCCTAAAGGCAATGTAACCAACAGTACCCAAGCCGATTTGTACATGCTGCCTACCGTAATTGCCAATCAATACCATGCAGAAATCGCAGGACTTTCGGAAAAGTTAGTCGATTACTATGTAGAAGTAACTGATAAAAAAGGTAATGTCACCAAATCGAAAATTCAACACGTTTGGGTTGGAAAAAATCTAGATGTAGCCCCAAAACTTACTTTTACGCCAGACATTACAAACTCACCAACAACGGTAGACGTGACCATAAAAGCCACAGATAGTACAGATCCCTCTCCAAAAATCTACTACACCACTGATGGTAGTGTTCCAACAACTGCATCAGCTAGCGCAATTAGCAGCAAAACTATCAGCATCACTCAGACAACAACTATAAAAGTATTTGCTGTGGATAATGAAGGTAACATTTCAGAAACGATCACCAAAACCATTTCAATTGGGGCTTTACCTGAATTTACTGTTTATTTCAAAAAACCAACCAATTGGAATGCAGCAGTAAAAATTTACTATTGGTCACCTACAGGAACAGCACCAGCAGTTACTTATCCAGGAGTAGCAATGACCAAAGACTGTGGAGATTGGTATAAATACACCTTCCCAAGTACTGTATCCGCTTCGAACTTACTTTTTAACGACGGTACATTAAAAACCGGCGACTTATCGGCAACCGCAGGAATTAAATTTTATGATACAGCATGGCTAGCTAGCGAACCTGCTAATCGTTGCAACGTCACTCCTATTGCACCTGATTTGACCATTGCACCAGTAGGCGGCAATTTCACTACTGGCGCCACAGTGAATGCAACGCTTACAGCAAATGAAGCAACATCTACCATTTACTACACCCTAGATGGCACAACACCAACAACAGCTTCACCTTCATCTGTAGGTAGTAAAAGCATAGCCATTACCGCTACTACTGTACTTAAAGCCTTCGTAAAAAACACCGCTGGAACTAGCTCTACTATCAAAACAGAAACCTACACTTTTAGCGCTTCTGCAACCTTTACGGTATATTTTAAAAAACCAACCAATTGGAATGCAGCAGTAAAAATTTACTATTGGTCACCAACAGGAACTGCCCCAGTAGTAACTTGGCCCGGAATTGCGATGACCAAAGACTGTGGGGATTGGTACAGTTACACTTTCCCATCAACAGTTAGTGCTTCAAATTTATTATTCAACGATGGGACTTTAAAAACTGCTGACTTGTCTACTACAGCGGGAATCAAATTTTATAACGCTGGTTGGTTAAATGGTGAACCTGCCAACAGATGCCCTACCATCGCTCCAGATTTGACCATCTCAAAATCTGGAGGAAGTTTCAGTACGGGCACCACCGTAAATGTAACCTTAACGGCCAACGAAACCACTTCAACCATTTACTATACCCTCGACGGAACGACACCGACTACAGCCTCTCCCTCATCCGTTGGAAGTAAATCGTTTGCCATTACCTCAACCACTGTATTAAAAGCTTTTGTTAAAAACATAGCTGGAACCAGCTCGGCCATCAAAACAGAAAGCTATACGTTTAGTGCTGTACCAACAATTACGGTATATTTTAAACCTCCTACGAATTGGACCGTAACTCCAAAAGTATATTACTGGGGTGCTACACCGACTGGTAGTATTGCTAATGCCGTTTGGCCAGGTGTGAATATGACAGCAGATGCTAATGGTTTTTATAAATATACTATCACTGGACCAACTGCTATAAACCTTATCTTTAATAATGGCTCAGGAGGAAGTGCCAATCAAACCCCAGATTTAATCAATAAAACCAATGGTTTTAGCTATACATGGGGGAATCCTACGAGTAAAGCTTTGGGAGAAACTGCCAATAAAGACGAAACGATTAACATAATTCGTGTATATCCAAATCCAGTAAGTCAAACTTTACAAATAGAATCTACCTCAGCGGTATCGGGTTTCAGTATCTTTTCTCCACAAGGCACTACTGTCTTAGAAAGCAATACAAATGCCAAGACTATCGATGTAAGCCGATTAAGTAGTGGTCTTTATTTTGTGCTGATTCGCTTTGAAAACGGACAAGAAACCATGCAAAAAATTATCAAGAAATAATTAAATAATATAATGTACAGAGAAGTGGGCTGAGAGGCCCACTTTTTGTTTTTTTAATTTTAATTAAAAAAAGTAACATTTACAGCGTAAAAAGAACTAATTTAGAGTTAGTTTTTTAATCAAAATACAACTACATTATGCTAGGAATAGCCCTCTTTTTCATAGTTTTAGGAATTCTAATCAAACATGGGAAAATGTATTTCCTTATTGCTGGTTACAATACGCTGTCCAAAGAAGAACAAAATAAATTTAAAATCGAAGCAATGACTACCTTATTTAGAAATGTAATGATAGGAATGGGAATCGTAATTATTATAGGAGGTCTTATCGCCGATTATTTTCAAAATCCTGCGATTGAAAAATATACGTTTTTTGGAGCTTTAGCTATCGGAATTCCCTATCTCTTAATGCAATCCAATTCGAAGAAATACAAGAAAGACGAGTAGTTCACTGCTAATAATGCTTCTTTTTTTAGACCTACTACATTTTAGTGCAACAAGGTCTCCAAATGCTAATTGGAAACTAAAAGCAATTCATTTTTTTTTTTACAACCAAAAAGATTTTTTCCTCAATAATGAACATACGTTTCCTCTTTATACTGCTAGTATTCGCACTTAGTGTTACGGCACAAAAACGACCAATAGAAGTCAAATATTACTACCCAAAAGACAGCTTAAAATTTCATAAAGAAGTAGGGTTAGACTTTGATTACAATTATGAGAAAGATGTCTATGGAAAAACCACGATGCTCATTCATTGCGAAAGCGAAGTTGGATATTTTGAATTTGTTTTCAAAAAAAAGATACAACAACTATCAAGAGTCATAGACTACAAAGAAGGCAGCGTGGGCGAAATATACAATCCAAAAAACAAAAAATGGGAACATGAAAAAGGAACTTGGCAACACAGTGAGATAAAAGGAAAACCCATTGATACCCTCTTGTATAGTGTACACCAATTGCATGCATTAGTACTATTGCACGATCATGGAGGTCTTGTAGAAAAAATAAAATTTCAGGATGCTGGTAATCTGGTGTATTGGCCAGAATTTGATTATGTCAATTGCTCCATCAGTGACGAAAACAAAGACGGTAAACCTGAATTCTACCTCGCTTACTTAGGAGAAAGTGATGGCTTGGACGCCAAACCCTACAAACAAATCATTTATAGCTTTCCAGACAAACCAAAATCATACGAACTCCAAAAAGCTAAAGCCACAGCTTATTATCCCGCAGGAAATGAAGATGACGTCTATAACGTTGTGTATGACCTCAATTGGAAAAAATTACCCAAAGCCATACAACTTAAAAGCAATACAATACTAAAAAAACACAAAAAAAAGTATGAGTTAAAGTTAGAATAATTTATTTTTACTTTTACAAATAACTGAAAAACAAACCACTAGATATCCACTTATGAAAAAACTAATATCACTTGGTTTCGCAATTTTGGTATTCTCTTCTTGTGTTAATTCCAATACATCGGCTATCGATAATGAGAAAATAGTACAACAATACTATGTGTATTTCAATCAACACCAATGGCAAAAAATGGCACAAATGTATAGTGAAAAAGCGCTATTCAAGGATCCGAGTTTGGGTCCAGGGACTGTAGTGCAAACAAGACAACAAATTGCTCAAAAATATACAGAATTGGCGTCCCTTTTTCCAGATGTACACGACTCCATCGTAGCCATTTATCCTTCGAATGGCAAACATATCGTAGTGGAGTTCATTTCAACTGGTACTGCGCCAGATCAATCTAAATTTAGTTTACCCATTTGCACCATTTTCACGATTGAAAACGGACAAATCACCAAAGATTTTACGTACTACGACAATTTTGAAGCACCTACTGTGAACGAAAAACAATAGTATTTTAACTATTTTTAAATCGCTCTCGGGAAGTTTTAATGTTTTGCATGTTCACTGCTGCCCATTGTGCTAGATTATCTATGTGTGGTACTAAAGACGCACCCAAAGGTGTAATTTCGTACTCTACTCTTGGCGGTACTTCAGGATAAACCGTGCGGAGTACCAAACCATCAGCTTCTAGCGTTCGCAAGGTGACTGTGAGCATTTTTTGCGAAATATCCGTTCCAATTTCTTTATTAATGGCATTAAAACGAAGCTTCTTCTTTTCTCCTAAAATCAACAAGACTAAAACCGACCATTTATCTCCAAAACGATCTAAAATCGTTCGAATGGGACAATTCAATAAATTAAAATCTTCTTTTTTTATTTTTTTTTCTTCCATAAACAATTGATTTTCAATAAAAGTAACTTTAAAGTAAGTTATGCACTAAAAAGTACCGTCTTGCATAATAACACTAACTAAAAGATATTTGCTATACAAAAGTAAGTATTAATATTAAAAGAAATAACAAATGAGTCAATTATTAATTACAGGAGCCACTGGCCAACTAGGAAGTCAAATCGTTTCAGAACTAACAGCAACTTATCCTGTTTCTCAGCTTTCGGTGCTCGCAAGAAGTGCCGAAAAAGGCCTTACCTTTTCTGAAAAAGGAATAACCGTAAAAATCGGTAGCTATCAAGATCCCTCAAGCTTACTAGAAGCTATGCAAGGAATTGACACCTTGCTTTTAATTTCTTCTAGTGATTTTAATGATCGAATTGGTCAGCACAAAAATGTGATTGATGCGGCAAAAGCTGCTGGAGTACAACACATACTGTATACTGGAGTAACATTGAAAAATATTGAAAACTCCCCCTTAAAACCTTTGATTGAGGATCATTTTGAAACCGAAGAATACATCAAACAAAGCGGACTAACCTATACTTTTTTACGCAATAGCTTATATGCCGATGTGGTACCAATGTTTATTGGAGCCAACGTACTCGAAACAGGAGTCTTTTTCCCTGCTGGGGAAGGGAAAGTAGCTTTTGCAACCCGAAACGATTTGGCTAAAGCTATTGCTAAAATTGTTGCAAGCAGTGGACATGAGAATAAAACGTACCATCTTACTGGAAGCCAAGCGCATTCTTTTACTGAAATTGCGAGCTATTTATCAGAACTATCAGGAAAAGAAGTACCATACATTAGCCCTTCTTCAGCCGATTTTGAAAACGCTCTAAAAGGATTTGGACTACCTGAACCCATCATTACCATGTCGGTACTTTTTGCAGCAGGAATGAAAAACAATGACTTTGAAGAAGTAGATGGCAGTCTAAAAACGTTCATTGGTCAAGAACCAACTTCTTTAAAAGCATTCTTGAAAGAAGCCTACCAATTGTAATTACCTTGTCCTAAGAAAATGAAACCTGATCCTCAAAACATCAGGTTTTTTTTATGGAAATAAATATCCTCAAAAAGTCATCCATCGGTAAGAATAGTAACCATAAGAACCACAGAAATCCTTATTTTTGATAAAAATAAAAAAACTAGCTAACTATTACATCCCCATGAAATTAGACTTTTATCAAATTGATGCTTTTACCGATACTTTATTTGGAGGAAATCCAGCCGTGGTCGTTCCCTTAAAAGAGTGGTTACCCGATGCGCTTTTATTAAAAATCACCCAAGAAAATGCTGTTGCCGAAACCGCTTTTTTTATAGACAAAGGCGAAAAAATTCATCTGCGTTGGTTCACCCCCGAGATTGAAATGGATTTATGTGGTCATGCTACTTTGGCTACGGTTCATGCCTTAAAAACTATCCTAAATGATCCAAGAACCACGTTTGTTTTCGAAACCCTGAGCGGAGACCTTACGGTTTTAGTAGAAGGCGATTACTATTTCTTGAATTTCCCCTCTAGAATGCCAGTTCCCTCCTATCTTCCTGAGAACTTAAAAGCCTCTTTTAGTATCACTCCAAAAGAAGTCCTAAAATCTAGAGACTATGTTTTGATCTATGAGAACGAAGAAGCTGTAAAAAACATTCAAATAGATCGCAATCTCTTTGACCAAATCAATATGGAAACTGGAGGTGTCATTGTAACTGCTCCAGGAAAAAATAGTGATTTTGTCTCTCGCTTTTTTACGCCACAAGCTTCAATACTCGAGGATCCTGTTACGGGTTCAGCCCACTGCTCTTTGATTCCGCTTTGGGCCGAAAGATTGGGTAAAAACGAGCTTTATGCGCTTCAAATTTCTGAAAGAATAGGAAAACTCAATTGTGAATTGCAGGACGATCGCGTTATCATTAGCGGACAGGCCAAAACCTATGCTATAGGTTCTTTTTGGACAGAATAACAAAATTCTTTTCAACATATTTTGTTGCTTTAGCATGAGCTATCAAAAAACGAATAACTTCTATTATCATGGATTACATCACTTCCAAACATCCAGCGGATATTGCCGACCAACTGACTCAAAAAAGTTCTAAAGATCGCGTACTTTCCTTTTTACTTTTAGCAGGTGAAGCCAAAGCCGAAGTGTTTCCGTATTTTGACAGTGAGATTCAACAAGAGCTCATTTTGAATTTGGGAAATGAAGCTACAAAGGAACTGTTTAATGAATTGGCTCCAGATGATAGAACGCTTCTCTTGACGGATTTCCCAGATAGTATCATCAAGGAAATCATCAATTTGTTGGACCCAAAAGAAAGAGAACAAGCGCTGAATTTACTAGGCTACGAAAATGATAGTATTGCCCGATTGATGACACCTCATTATATTCAGGCGAAAAAAGACTGGACGGTAAAACGTGTACTGGAATCGATTAAAATTTATGGTAAAAAAGCCGAAACACTCAATTTTGTGTATGTCGTGAATGACAAAAACAAGTTGATTGACGATTTGCGTATAGGTCAATTACTAATGGCAGAAGACACCACTTTGATTGCCGAATTGATGGACAAAAATTTTATCGCCATTCGCACCACCGAAAAAATCGAAGAAAGCTTGGCTATTTTTGACAAATACGACCGTGAAGCCTTGCCTATTGTGACCGAAAAAGGAATCTTGGTAGGCATTGTTACTTTTGATGATTTATTAGAACAAATCGAACAACGTGATACCGAGGACATGCAGAAATTTGGAGGTATGGAAGAATTGGATCTTTCGTATACCAAAACATCACTCTCCGATTTGGTCAAAAAACGTGCGGGTTGGTTGGTCGTTTTGTTTTTGGGAGAACTACTCACCGCCTCCGCTATGGGGCATTATGATGACGAAATCGCCAAAGCAGTCGTATTAGCCTTGTTTGTTCCGTTGATTATTTCTAGTGGGGGGAACTCAGGTTCGCAAGCGGCATCTTTGATTATTCGTGCCATGGCGCTAAAAGAATTGCAATTGCGTGATTGGTGGTATGTGATGAAAAAAGAGTTTGTTTCTGGATTGTTATTGGGAGGTATTCTTGGACTCCTAGGCTTTATTCGAATTGTAATTTGGCAAGAAGCTGGAATTTATGATTACGGTCCGTATTGGTTGTGGGTTGCGCTAAGTGTCTCTACTTCTCTCCTATTTATCGTTTTATGGGGAACGCTTTCGGGCTCGTTGATTCCGTTTTTGTTACGCAAACTAAAACTCGATCCCGCAGCGGCCTCGGCTCCGTTTGTGGCTACTTTGGTGGATGTTACGGGACTGATTATTTACTTTTCTATTTCGGCATTTTTCTTGGCGGGGAAATTACTTTAGACATAACCAGAATAAAACATGATTTAATTTTAAGCCACCCAATCAGCTAAAAAACAGCTAACATTATATTTCTTTTAGCAAAGTATATACTTTTTTAAATCTAGTAAAGGCTTCTTTGTATACTTCTGCATTTGACTCATTTGGGAAAAAAGTTTTTCCTATGTTTTGCTTCGTATTAATTATTCCGGAAGTGGCTTCCAAACCAATTAAAACAGCACCCCAAGCAGCACCTTCAACGGTATTAGGTATAGCTACTTTCATTTGAAAAATATCAGCAACTATTTGTAACCAAAATTCGCTTTTACCAAATCCTCCACTAACCATGACAGTAGTGTTTTTTCGCTTTTCTTCATCAGGAATCAGAATTTCAGTAATTTGAAATAATCCAAATAAAATCCCTTCTAAAGTAGCTCTGACCAAATGCGATTGAGTATGTGTAATTTGAATTCCTAAAAGAGTCCCTTGAGCGGATGCATCCCAAATTGGCGCTCTCTCTCCGAGTAAATAAGGTACAAAAAGCAATCCATCAGCACCTGGAGGGATTTTCTCCGCTTCTAGAAAAAGAGTTTCATAAGGAACGGTTGTTTTTAGCATCGTTTCCTTAAGCCATTGCAACACAATTGCTCCATTATTTACAGCTCCTAAAGTAAGGTATTGATTGTCTTTGAGATGGTAACACTGTGTTCTCATTTGAGCATCAAGAAAGGGTTGATCAATTGGGAGACGAACCGCCCCACTGGTACCAATGGTTAAAGCCATACATCCATCATTCATTGCACCAGTTCCTAGATTTGCCAAAGCACCATCTCCTCCTCCAATCACATATAAAAAATCATCCGAAATCCCATTTAAACAATGAGTCACAGCATGAATTGGAGAAAGTTGCTCCACTTGTATATTCAAATAAGCAAGAATCTCATCATCCCAATGTAAAGTATGAATATTCATTAGTCCTGTTCCTGATGCCATTGAAGAATCAATAGCATATTCACCTGTAAGATGATGCCAAACATATTCTTTTATACTAATGAATTTATAGGTTTTGGAAAACGTTTCAGCATCAAACGCTTTGAACCATGCTATTTTGGCCAAAGGCGAAAAAGGATGCGTTGGAATACCTGTTTTCTGATACAACCATTGTGATTTATTGGAACTTTTGAGCTCCTCAACTAAAGTTATGGCTCTATTATCGGCCCATAAAATAGCGGGTGATAAGGGCATTCCTTCAGAATCAATGGCAATAACACTTTGCATGGCTGCACTAAAACTAATAAATTCTGGTTGAATGTTTTTGGTTATAGTCCGTATACATGTTACAACGGTGTCTAATATTTCTTGTGGATCTTGAACACTCCAATGTGGTTTGGGATGAAACATAGGATACGAAATAGACAATTCCTCGACAACATTTCCTTGAATATCAAAACAAACTGCTTTTGTAGCTGTAGTACCAATATCAATTCCAACATAATACATAGGCGCTCTATTTATTTGATCCATACATTTAATAACAATACACCTATTAATCCCATAACACCAATAATGGTTTCCATGACTGTCCAAGTTTTAAACGTATCCGAAACGCTAATCCCAAAATATTCTTTGAACATCCAAAATCCTGTATCATTAACGTGAGAACACATTAAACTACCAGCACCAATAGAAAGTACCATTAATTCTGGACTGACACCCGATTGAATAACTAAGGGTTGTACAATTCCTGCTGCTGTTAATCCAGCAACAGTAGCAGAACCTAAAGCTATACGAATGATCGTTGCAATCAGCCAACCTAAAACCAAAGGCGAAAGAGAAAATTCTTTAAAAAAAAGACTGACATCTGTTCCTATTTCACTATCTATTAATACTTGTTTAAAGGCTCCACCAGCAGCAATTATTAGTATAATCATTGTTGCAGCACTTAATGCCACTCCAGAGGTATCCATAATATCCTGCATTTTTCTACCGCGAAAAAGCCCCAAGGCAACTATCGCAAACAAAATTGCGAGTAGTAAAGAAGTGGTGGGATTACCAATAAAAATTAAAATGTGACGCAAACTATTTTCTTCATGCAAAACCAATTCGCTAAAAGTTGCTGACGCCATTAAAATAACAGGAACCAAGGCTGTAATAATACTTATTTGAAAAGAAGGCAGTTCTGATTCTGCGAATGTTTTGGTTTCGAATAGTCCTTTGGGAGGGAACGCTTGAATTTTTTTTATCAATTCAGGAAAAACTATGCCTGCAACAATTAGAGCAGGAACCGCAATCACTAAACCATAAAGTAAAGTCCTCCCAATATTCGCTTTAAAAATAACGGCGATGGCCGTTGGCCCCGGATGAGGTGGCAAAAAACCGTGAGTGATAGACAAAGCTGAAGCCATAGCAATGCCTAAATAAATAATAGGCTGTTTTGTACTTTTGGCAACTGCAAAAACCATCGGAATTAGTATGATAAAACCAGCATTATAAAACATTGAAATCCCAACAGAAAAACCCGTAAGCACCATCGCCCATTTAATGTGTTGCACACCAAAAGTTCGAATCATTACCGAACTAATTCTTTGAGCAGCTCCACTGTCTGAAAGTAAGTTCCCCAAAATCACTCCAAAAGCTATAATGAGAACTAGAGAACCCAACGTATTTCCAATCCCTAGCTGAATAGATTCAAGTAAAGAAACGAATGGCATCGCTTTCAAAATTCCAACGAAAAAAGCTGTTATTATCAAAGCTATAAAAGCATTGAGCTTAGCGCCGGAAATCAAAACCAATAACAAAACAATACTTGCGATAAGGATCAGTAAAGACATGAATTATAATTTTATAAACGTGAGTACTTCATTGAATTGAATGGAGACAAAAATATTATTCATTTTTCTCTACTGCATGCCCCCCAAACTCATTTCGGAGTGCTGCCACTACTTTGCCCGAGAAAGTATCGGACATTTGTGATCGATAGCGCATCATAATAGAAAGCGCAATAACTGGAGTAGGTACGCCTAAATCCAAGGCGGTTTCTAATGTCCATTTACCTTCTCCTGAAGAATGCATTATTCCTTTGATACCGTCTAATTTTGGATCTTTTGCAAAAGCATTCTCGGTCAATTCCATCAACCAACTGCGCACCACAGAACCATGATTGAACAATTTAGCGGTTTTTTGAAAATCAATATCAAATTCTGAATGCTCAAAGACTTCAAATCCCTCAGCAATAGATTGCATCATCCCATATTCAATGCCATTATGCACCATTTTGGTAAAATGGCCACTTCCTGCTGCACCGGTATAGAGAGAACCATTTTCAACAGAAATATCTTTAAACACTTTAGCTACATAATCAAACACCTCTGGGTCTCCACCTATCATGGTACAAGCTCCATGCAAGGCTCCTGAAGTTCCGCCTGAAGTTCCGCAATCTAAAAAATCGATGCCAAGTGTTTTTAATTTTGAATAACGACGCTTAGAATCATTAAAATTAGAATTCCCCCCATCAATAAGTATATCGTTTGGAGACAAATAAGGAAGCAAAGCATGAATCACCGCATCAACAATTTCTCCTGCAGGAACCATTAGCCAGATCACCTTACGACCGCTTAGTTTTTGGCATAACTCTTCAACAGTATAAGCCATTTCAATTCCTTCATGACCAATTTTAGCAACAAAATCAGTATTGACATCTTGTGCGACCACTTGATATTGGTTTCTTTTTAAATTTAGAGCGAGATTAAATCCCATTTTTCCAAGTCCTATTATTCCTATTTGCATTTTGTGAATTTTCTATTTGATTTGTAAAAATATATTTTATACTAACATTTTGTGCTAATTACCAAAATTAAATGATAATCAACAAATTACAATACCTTCATCACAAAAAAACGATATAACCTTATAGTTGGGCAGGAATGGCATCCTTGCCACTTTCTTGAAATTAGGGGCAACAAACAAAAATCAAAACGATTAGAAAACAGTGCACACAAGAAACACTAAAAAAACCGCTACTGCTTCTCCAACTCACAAAAGGTAGTTTGTACCGTGGCTATCCCGATTATACTTTTTTTTTTGGAGCAGCCCGCCTAAGGGCCGAAAGTACGTCCCCTCCCGTGATTCGTTCTATCTTTGTTGTCTCGTTCAAAAAAACGAGACCACAAAGGATGCCACTACTCCCGGGGCTAGCCACCACGAATAAGGTTTCGAACCACATCAAATAAATAACGCTTCTCTGGGAATGGAGAAGCGTTTTGTTTTTATTAAAGAAAAACTAGATTGAGAAAGCTACTTCAAAAAAATCGTATCCAAATGAAACTCTAAAAACTCTTTCTTTGGTAAATACTTTAACGGCTCGCTAATTTTTAAATTCTCAATTGGTGCAAAGTTGTTTTTATAAAACGAAGTCTCTTTTTTACTTTTAAGCGAAGTCGAAAATATCACTTCATAATTTGGCGTAATACCAATAATTCCTTTGTCATAGGCTTTATCGTAAAGAGCCGACAGACAAATGCCATTTTCTGGATTTAAACGATGCTCTTCATTTATTGACCAAGGCATTATGTGACTGGCTAAAAGTAACTCAGGAATGTCAATACCAGTAATGGCGCATTTAGCAGAATAGTTTGCTAAAACCATTTGCCTAAAAACCGATTGATTCACTCTAGTTTTAACTTGACGTATAGCAGTTTCTCCTTTTAAATCTTTGATATCAAAAAGTAGCTCTTGGTATTTATTTTCTATGGAAGTGTTTTCTTTTTGGGCAAGAATCTGTTCACTTAAAAAAACTAACTCTTCTTGATTATGATAGAATTCATCCCAAATGGGTTGTACTATTTTTGTACCACCCTCCATACCTTTTATTCCTCTAGCTTTTAATACTGGGTCAACACTTGCAAAATTTACCAATCTTAAAGCTATAGAATTAGGTGTACGACCAATTAAATTAGCTAAATGAATAATGTCTTTATTGGTACTGTGCATTTTTCCAAAAGGAATTTTTAAGTACAAATTAAAGGCTAAGATTAGTTCTTCTTTTGTCCAGAGGTTTCGGGTTGCCATAATATTATGAAAGGTTCGGCAAATCTATCCCTATAGAAGTGCCATAACTAAATGATTTATTAGCAATTCTTTGCGCAAAATTTTCTTTTAAAGTAGTAACATATAGTAATTCAATTTCAATATTTTTAAAACTGGATTTTAAGTTTTTTAAATTATTTTCAGTGATATAAGATGTAAAAGGTTTACAATCTCCCCATTTTATTGCTTTTATTAATGAGTCGTCTTCTATAAACGAATAATGGTCAGTCTCAACTTTCTTTAAAGCTGATGTAAAATCATTTGAAACATTCTCGCTCCTAATAAAATAAAAATTGTTGTCAATTTTACAAGAGTCAAGACATATACAGTGGGGTGTAATTGATAAATAATACTCTTCGTTTTCACTTTCACCATTTAGTTTTATTTTAAAAATATCCCCAAACCTAATTTTATTATCTCTTGCATATCGATCATTAATTTTTGTAGTAGATAATTTATTTGCTAATCTTGCTAATGAGTTAATAATTTCTATACCTTTTATTTCTTCTAGAAAATTTAATTTACGATATTCATCTATCACATCAAAAACCAAAGGTTTTAAATTAATATTATATTCAGAAAGTTCGTTTGTCCATGAATTTAATAGAAAATCAAAAAATAAATTTTCATAGTTTTCGGGAGATCTTTTTTTATAATGTTCTAGATGCCAAAAGAATGCTTTTTCATCTATCAAAGAGATATTATTGCCAATTTTACTTAAATCTTCCCTAAATCTATCTCTCATTTCAATACTGAGTAATGTAATGAAATTGTGAGGAGAGCTTGATACTAAATTGCTAAATTGGATAAAAACATTATTAGGGTTAATTCCAGATCCATCTTCACCAGTCTTTTGGAATATTGTTACGATGCAATTGTTTATTTTGAATCCAATCTCTTCTATATCTATTCTTTTAAATAGATAACCGTCAATGTTGTTTGATTCACTTAAAAGGTAGGTTAGTTTTTCAATGCTATCATAATAATCTGCATTAAAAGTATTTTTTAAAACGGTTTTTATTTTTTTTTCGAGAGATGCTTCATTATTGATATTAAATTCTTTGATTATCTCTTCTTTTAAATTTGCTATTGTTGATTTTTTTTTCAAAGGTTTTAATATAAACTCAAGTAATATAAATTTAATATCACTTTTATCCCAGAACAATTCAACTTTATCATCATCCCAACTGTCATCAGATGATATTTTAATTAAGTGTTCATTAAACTGCGAATAGAATATATCCTTTAAATCAGATTGATTTTCTTTATTGAATATATTAAAATTAGAAATCAAAGCACTAGAAATTTCAAAAAATTCTTGTTTAGGCTTTTGTGTATATATGATTACGAATGGTATTTTATCATTTTTAATTATTTCATTTAAAATAAATAAAGTACTATCATAATTACCTTGTCCTTCAAGCTCCCAGTCTAAAATTACTAAATCTTTATTATTCAAAATATATTCTGGATGCCAACTTTTCTCAATACTTTCAAAATTATATATATCAAGATCACATTCGCCATCTTGTCTAAATGATTTATATAAATTGGATGGCGTATTAAAATCTAAAATCAATCCTTGCTTTTCTAAATTTTCTCTTAAATGAGAAATTTGATTATCATCCATATATGGTTCAACAAAAATATCATCAATGCAGACAGCTGAGCGAATAGATTTTTTAATTATCTCTTTGGCAACAACTTCAAAAGTTTTTATTTCTTTAACTGGTTGAGAATTTTCAACAGGCAAAATATTTTTATTCATTTTTTTAGTCCTTCTTGATTTTATGTATAACGAAACATGCCCCTTTGAGCGTGTTGTAATCTTTTTCATTAGTCGCTCTGATGTCATAGCCAACAGCATTTAAATTTTTCTTTGCTAAATACAATCCAATACCTCTACCATCTCTTTTTCTTGTGTAAAAAAGATTAAAAATATCCTCAATCTGAGATTCATCGATTCTTTCGCCTGAATTCACAATTCTTATTTCATCATCAATTAAATCAATTCTTATTTTTCTATCATTTGATGGAATTAGCCAATAATTAGCATTGTTTATGATGTTTAGAAATGTAGGCTTTATAATTGAATCATAGCTAAAAAATTCATATTCTCTAAAAGCATCATTCACATCAAAATCAATTCTATATCTTTTAAATTCATTTTCAAAAAATTCTTTGATATATTTTTCAATTTGTTTACCTGTAATTACTTCTCTTGTTCTTCTTGATGTTCTATATAAAGGTTTTAATAGTTTGTAATTCCCTTCTAAATGCTGGAAAGCGTTCTTTAATTGATTAACACTATATTCAATTTCTTTGTTTTTCTTTGAATATGCTTCCATTTCATTTACTGAATCTTGCATTTGCGAATACATTACGTTGAATTGATGGTCAATGATTTCTATGGCCATGCCTAATTGTGCTAATTCTTCATAATCTTCTACTTTTTCCTCAAGTTTTTCGTTTTGGTCTTGATACCAACCTCTTAAAAAGTCATCATCAACATCTATTTGTAAATTGGAAATATGCTTGGTAAATCCTTCAAAAGAATTTTCGATATCTTTTTTATGTTCTTCTATAATATTTTCAAGAGCAATAATTTTTGTAGATATTAAATTTTTGTCATCGGAATCAAATAATTTATAAGATTCAGATTGTTTAATGAAAGATTCAACTTGAACATTTTTTTCTTCGCTTAATTGTTTGTCAATTCTATTAAAAGAATCTTTTGAAATGTCTTTGAAACTTGAAAATTGTTTATCTAAATATTTAATATGAGATCTAAACTTTTCGTTATACTCCAATTTTAGATTTTCAACATTAATTCTTTCACGTGCTTTATCAATTATTGCTTGACAATTTTGAACCTTATTATCGACAGCATAATATCTATTCTGGTAATCTAAATATTCATGCTCTTGTCTCGATGTTATTTTTATTCCTTTCGGTTTTTGAATTTTAATAGCTCTTAACTCATTCTTTTTTGAGTCTAGCTTCTGTAGTATTTTATTATAATTATTGTAGTTGATTTCTATTTGATTAACCTCATTGGAAAGTTCATTCTCAATTTTTTCAATTTCTTTTTCTAAAACACCAACTTTATCATTATTCTCCTTGAGGTTTTCAAGAAAAGCTTTTTTTGTTTTTGAGTTTTTCTTTTTTGCTCCATCTAATTGTTTTTGATATTTCGCATTAATTTCTCCAAGTTGGTTTTCTCTAAAAGTATCAAATTTATCATCCTTTCCAGATCTCATGTATCGCTTAGCAATATCAATAAAAAAATCAATTAAATCATCTTTAAATTCTCTATAAGCTTTATTTTGAATAAAGCCTTCTCTGCCAGCTTTATCTGTAAGATTAGGGTTTTTTTCTCGTTTTAAATCAATGTAACCGATTAATTTTCTATGACTAAAAAAATAAGAACCAGCACTAAATGTTCTTCTTTTTTCAAATTCTAAAAAATCAGTTTCTGTTCTACCATATGGTAATACTCTAAAATCATCACGGTAAATGTATAAACCACCAAAAACTTCTAGTTTTTTATTAATATTTATAAACTCTTCAGAATTTAAACTAGAGTTCCTAGGATCTCCCTCAAATGAACCCCATTGTATTGAAAATGGACCATATGGTGTTTTTCCTGGAGGCCTATTAGGTTTAAAATTGTATTTTTCTATTATGTCAAAAACTCTAATTTCTCCTGAAAAAAAACCATTTTCATCAAACTCACCTTTTAACCAATGGTCAGCATTTAACATTTCTTCTGTTGTAAAGAATTCGTCTATTAAATCATACTTACCTGAAGCATCATAAATTAAAAAACTAGTTGAAAAGTCTTTGTTTTTATTTTTTAAATCATTGTGTAATCCACTTAGAGAAGCTCTTAAATAAGAAAAAGAGTCGTCTTTGTTTTTTGTTATTCTATCTTTATCCGTAAGTTCTAACAATTGTTCATGCGGAGTAAATATTATAAAGAAAGTTCCGTGGAATTCATTCTTACAAAATTTTTCAATTATCTCATCTTCGATAAATTTTGGAATTTCAAATGATTTCCAATCTTGTAAAATTGAATTTCTATAGTTTTGTTGTTCTTTCCATTTTTTTTCATCTAAATTCAATTCAAATTCTATGTTAGCACTTGAAATTTTAATTTTGAATTCATTTTGTGATTTAAATGAAAACATTGGAATATTTAAATCCTCAAGAAAAAAATCATAATTATCTAAAACTCTCCAATCCATCAAAAGTGCATTTGCTTTTTGATTTGGTTTTTTAGAAATCATCAACATTTGTGTGCCTAAATAAGAAACAGAAAGTCTTCCAATTCCTTTTTCCCCCATTGGAGTTCTTCGGCTTAAATCAAATTCTGGTTGGATTTTTTTGTTTCTAGCTTTAGAATCAGTACCTAAAACAAACCATTTGTCTAAAATGTCTTTTTCTGACATACCAAAACCATCATCGCTTAAAACAAAAATTGGTTTTTTATTGTCTTTATATGAATCTAGATATAATTTACATTCTAAGTTTTTAGCATACGCATCATATCCGTTTTTCCATAGTTCGGAAATAGCTGTAGGTAAATCAGCTATTTGACCTTTGCCCAATAATTCTACCGCTCTTGCCTTTGCTCTGAAATTAGCCATTTATATGATTTTGAATTATAGCTTTACCTATTGAGGCTGCATATTTTGGTGGTACAGCATTTCCAATCATTCGTGCTGCATTAGCAATACTTGTTGCTTTAATTTTATAATCTTTTGGGAACGATTGCAAAACGGCACCTTCTCTTATGGAAATGGCTCTGTTTTCTTCGGGATGTGCAAACCTTCCATTTGAAATACTAAAATACTTTGTAGTTATAGTTGGTGAGGGTTTATGCCACCACATTCTTCCATAAGTATCTTTGAAATTTATGGTGTCGTTTTTATGACAATTAGGCGCTAAATCTTCATTGTTAGCATAAGACATTCTTGAACCACCATCCTTATCAGTAACATTTAGACGATCAATATTAATTTGTTTCAAACCTGCAACAGAATGCATAAAATCTGTTTCATCTTTATGACCAGCTTCGATCTTTGGAAATCCATTGTGTTCTCCAATTGCATCGTAAACAGTTTTTAATTTCCCTTTGTATTTTATTGGCGCAAGAACATTACTGTTCACACGATTTGCAATTAGAGTCAATCGGCGTCTACTTTGTGGAACGCCATAGTCCACTACATTGTGAACTCCATGATGTACCGCATATCCATTAGCTTCTAACCAAATGATAAAATCTTCAAGACCACTTTCATCTTTTCTTCTAAGAACACCAGGGACATTTTCAACTACTACATATCCTGGATTAAAATATTCTACGAAACGTTTGAACTCAATTAATAAACTTTTAGATTTCGCTGATTTCTTACGATCTGTATTAATAATACTCCAAAATTGACAAGGACTGCACCCAATTAAGATTAAATTATCGTCATTTTTTTGAAGATTCAATTCTTTTTCAAGGGTTTCTTCTTTGTATTCAAAAACATCCGCATGAATAAATTTCGCTCCTTTAATGTTGGCTAAATAAGTTTCTTTACAGGTATTATCATAATCAATACCAGCTAAAACTTTTATACCAGAATTTAAAATTCCTGAACTCATCCCGCCACCAGAACAAAAAAAATCAACGGCTTTAAGATTTGAATTTATCATATATTGCTTTAAAATTTAAAAGTAAAAAAGTAAAAATTTCTTAACTTATTTGGTGCTAAAATAAAAAAAAATAAGGCTACTTAAACAAAAATTATGACTTGTACTCTAAATCTTCTGTTTCAATCCTAACAAATCATTATTTTAAACAATTACCAATGTTTTACAAAGACCCAATTAATACAAAAACAGTACCACCCAAACCCACCACTTGCTACTTTATTTTAAAAAAGCTACTTTTATGCTAAAATCGATCCCTTGAGACCCAACATAAAGAAAAGTATATCGGTCGTGCGTAAGCTAGTGCTGGGAGGAATCCTATTGTTGCTACTTTTGGGTATAGCGCTACATTTGCCTTTTGTACAACGTTTCGCCAAAAACCAAGCGGTCGATTACCTGCACCAAAAAATCAAAACCAAAGTACACATTGACTCGCTTTCGTTTGGGCTTTTTCAACCCATACAAGTGCACGGCTTGTATTTATTTGATCAAAAAAAAGACACTTTACTAGCAGGACAACACCTCACTATCGATTTTAGCCTAGTCGATTTGGTTAGCAATAAACTAACGTTAAATAGCCTTGTATTAGAAGGCGTCACTGCCAAAATAGACCGCAACCGTCAAGGCACTTTCAATTTTGATTACATCACCCAAGCGTTTGCTTCTCCAGAAAAACCAGAAGAAGAGCCTTCGGAACCTATGGCCATCTTCCTGCGTAAAATCAATCTGAACCAAATACGCTTCGTATACAATGATGCCAAAGAGCCCATCAAGGCCACACTAAAACTCAAACATTTCGACACCGAATTCCAAGCCTTCGATTTAGAAAAACAAGAAATCGACCTGCCCAAAATCAAAGTCACTGGACTCACCGTAGATGTATCCCAAGCCCTAAAAGCAACTCCCAAAACGGTAGTGTCTAACAAAATAGTTACCACCCCAACACCCGTTTGGAAAATCAATCTTGGCGAAATTGATATTCGTAAAGTACAACTCGATTACTTAGAATCGGTTCAAAAAACCAAAGCCCACGTTTCCTTCAAACGCTGGTACACTAAAATAGATTTGATTGATTTGGCCAACGAACTCGTGGTCATCAACACCCTGAATTTCGAAAACCTAAGAGGTGCCGTAGCTTTGGGTAAAGTAAACAAAATTGCAGCTCCCAAAGTCACCAACCCCGCCGAAAAACCGAACCAATGGGAAGTAAAAATCAATCAAACCGATGTCGCTCAACTGTTTTTTCAGTTTGACAATGACAATTTTAACCGCCTAAGCAAAGGATTGGATTACAACCATATCCAACTCAAGAAAGCCCATCTCAAAGCGGCTAATTTTCATTACAAACCCGAATCGATTGCGGTCAACGTAGCCTCTTTTGCCGGAAAAGAACAAAGTGGTTTGGTCATAGATTCCCTCTCCACCGACTTTTTCTTTGGTCCTAAAAACAGCTATTTGAAAAAGTTGTACCTCAAAACACCTCAAACCCTTTTGCGTAACCAAGTGCTTTTAGGCTATCCTTCTATAGCGGCTCTAAGCAAAAATCCGGGTGAGATATCCGTAAAGGCGAATCTAAAAAAGAGTCAGTTGGGTTTCAAAGATGTGCTTTTGTTGGCGCCACAACTCGCCAATACCAATCCGTTTGCGAGTAATCCTAAAGGAATTTTGCTGATTAACAGTACCGTTTCGGGCAAACTGAATCGCATCGAAATTCCCAATCTTGAAGTGAGCGGCATTGGCAAAACCAAATTGCAAGCGAGTGGTTCAATCGTAGGCTTACCCAATGTAGACCAAGCCCGATTCGACATCGTCATTCAAAATTTTGAATCATCGGCACAAGATATTAAGCAATTCGCACCCAAAGGAAGTTTGCCTTCCAACCTTAGCTTACCCAATCAATTGAGCGGAAAAGGAAGTTTCAAAGGAACGATTCATTCCTTTTTTACCGATATGGTGCTGAATAGTAGTTTTGGCAAAGCCAAAGTAAAAGCCACCTTCGACCAACGTCAAAAAAACAAAGAACGCTACGACGCCCAAGCCGAGTTGACCAATTTTGATATCGGTCGTTTGATTCAGAATAAAGATTTGGGTAAAATAAGTAGCCGCATCCGAGTAAAAGGAACGGGATTGGACCCCAAAACAGCTACAATTGTAAGTACGGGAACAGTATCTAAACTGATGTACAACAAGTACACCTATCAAAATTTGAGTTGGAATGGCGCCATAAAACAAGGGCTTTTTGAAGCCACGATGGATGCGAACGACCCCAATTTGACCTTTACTTTGACAGCAACTGGAAACTGGAAAGACAAATATCCCAAAGGAAAAATCAAACTCAATCTCGACATCGCCGATTTAGAAAAACTAAACCTTCACGCAGGCCCTTTAAAGCTAAAAGGCGAAGTCGATGCGGATATCCTTTCCGCCGATTTGGACAGACTTAACGGAACGGTAGTCGCACACCAACTCGTAATCACCAATGAAAAAGGAGCGTTCCCGATAGATTCTGTTCAATTTAAAGCGGTATCCAATAAAGAAAAAACCGAATTGCTCTTGCATTCTAGCCTTATGAATGCGACTATGGAAGGACAATTTAAAATTAGCCAATTGGCAACGGCTTTACAAAACTCGATAGCGCATTATTACAATACGACACCAAAAGCCAAAAGAAAAACAACGGCTCCGCAACACTTCAGCTTTACGCTCAATACCAAAGAAAGTCCGTTGTTTTCGCAGTTATTACCTGAGGTAAAGGAATTGGCTCCCATCCAGTTTTCGGGACGTTACAATTCGGTAAACGATTCGATTGCAGTCACAGGAAAAATACCAAAATTGGTCTACGGCGACCAAACCCTAACCGATGCTAATTTGAACATTGCTACTAATGACAATGCGCTAAACTATAGCATTACCATTGACGATATACAAAATCCACAAATGCAATTGCCTTTTACTTTACTATCTGGAAAAGTAGCCAACAATCAAATCGATTATGCCTTAGAACTTAAAGATAATAAAGACAAAGAGCGTTATTTCCTTGCTGGAAATATAACAACCAGTCAAGGCAATACATTGCTCCACTTGGATAAAAATGCCTTGCTGAATTACGAAAATTGGCAAATTCCAGAAAACAATCAAATCGTTTCGACACCCAAAGGATTGATTATTTCGGATTTCAAATTAGAACACGAAGGAAGCAGTATTAGCATGCAATCGCAAACACCAAACGCAAACGCACCTATCGCTTTGGCATTTGAAAATTTCGACATACAAACGATAAGTAGTATGGTCGAAAAAGACGACTGGCAAATGAGCGGAAAAATCAACGGAACGGCTGTGGTCAAAAACATAGCGACGCAACCACTTTTCACCTCGGATATAAAAATCGACGCCTTTACTTTCAAAAAAGAAGCTGTGGGCGATTTTGTGATTCAAATTAAAAACGAAAGAGACAACGAATACGATACACACGTAGCCCTCACAGGTCAAGAAAATGACGTAAAACTAGACGGAACGTATAGCAGCCAAAGCGATAGCTTCGATATGAAATTGGCCATAGCGAAACTCAATATGAAGAGTATTCAAGGTTTTTCAATGGGGCAATTGATTAAAAGTAGTGGTTATTTATCTGGGAACTTCGACATCAAAGGAACAACTGCCGAACCAAATTTAAATGGACTCTTGCAATTTAACAACGTTGGCTTCAATGTAAAGCAACTCAATGCCAGCTTCAATTCCATTAACGATGCCATTGCTTTTGAAAATCAAAAAATCATCTTTAAAAAGTTTACGATAAAAGACGAAAAAAACAATGACTTGATTATTGATGGTCTAATTAATACCACTTCTTTGGACAACCTCGCTTTTGATTTGGCCATTGATGCTAAAAACTTTAAAGCCATCAACTCCAAAGCAAAAGACAACGAATTGTTCTATGGCGAATTATTCCTAGACAACCACATCACTATTGCTGGAACTAGTAAAAATCCAATAATCAAGGGCGCAATTAAAGTAAATAAAGATACTCGCTTTACTATTGTTGTCCCACAATCCGATCCTTCAATAGCCGATAGAGAAGGCATTGTTGAGTTTATCGACCAAGACCATCCTACGCTGGCGACTACTTTAAAGGGGGATGAAAAAGCCAGTCAAAGCGACATTATGGGCATCAATGCATCAGTGGATATTACGGTAGACAAAGACGCCGAATTGACTATGATTATTGATAAAACAACGGGCGATTTTGTAAAAGTAAAAGGAACGGCCAACTTAAACGGCGGTATTGACGCCTCAGGAAAAACTAATTTGACCGGAAAATATGAGATAGAAGAAGGACAATATGAAATGACGTTCAGTTCCATCAAAAAGAAATTAGACATCAAAAAAGGAAGCTACATTTTATGGAAAGGCGAACCTATGCAAGCCGACATCAATATTACCGCAGTGTACAAAGTGACCACGGCACCTATCGACTTGGTGTTAAGTCAAATTGGTAGTATTTCAGACTCAGAAAAAAACACCTATAAAGAGAAAATTCCGTTTGAAACCGAGCTAAAAATGACAGGCGAAATTATGAAGCCAGAAATTGCATTTGATATCGTAATGCCAGAGAACAATTCGGTTTCCTCAAAGGTAATGAGTACTACCAAAGCCAAACTTGAACAATTACGCCAAGACCCGAACGAAATGAATAAACAGGTTTTTGCTCTATTGGTTTTGGGTAATTTTATGGGCGAAAATCCGTTGTCGAGCGAATCGGGTTTCTCTGCCGAATCAATGGCAAGAGGAAGTGCAAGTAAAATTTTATCCAATCAGTTGAACAACTTTGCTGGCAATTTAATAAAAGGCGTTGAATTGAATTTTGATTTACAATCTACCGAAGATTACTCTAGTGGGCAAAAAGAAAACAAAACAGATTTGAATCTAGCTGTATCCAAAAAGCTGTTCAATGATCGAGTAAAAGTTACCGTAGGCAGTAGTTTTGAATTGGAAGGTAGCCAACAAGCCAATGAAAAAGCTACCAATATTGCTGGCGATGTCTCCATCGATTACCAAATCACAAAAGACGGTCGATACAAAATAAGAGGATATCGAGTAAACAAATACCAAGTAGCCCTCCAAGGGGAAGTAGTTGAAACAGGCGTTTCTTTCATTATTACGATGGATTACAATAAATTTAAAGAGTTGTTTCAGAGAAGTAAATAAACAGTAGTTGAAATTAAAACAAACCACATAGAATCATAGATTAAACCTAAATAAAAAAAAGAATAAATAGCAATAACATTATTTCACACATAGAACAACTATGTGAATAGTAAAACGTCTTTTTTCTCTTTTAAAACTAAAAATTCTATGTCTCTAGCCTGCACTGAGGCATCGAAGTGTGGTTAAAAATAATAGCAACCGTTAAGCAAACAAGGAATCAAAACCAAAGTACAGTGAAAATGTATCACAAAATAGTATTCATTTTGCTTGTCGCCATCGGGTTACAAAGCTGTTCTTCTACTAAAAATCTAGCAGAGGGCGAATTGCTGTATACGGGTGCCAAAGTAACTGTTGAAGGGCCAACCAGCTCAAAAGAAAAAAAAGCATTGGCTACAGAATTGAATGCTTTAGTACGTCCGATTCCTAATCAATCTTTCTTAGGCATTTATCCAAAACTATCCATTTACAATCTGGCAGGAACACCCAAAACCGAAAAAGGATGGCGGAATTGGTTGCGTACTAAAGTGGGAGAACCACCTGTTTTGAATACCAAACTAGATCCCGAATACAATCGATTAGTACTGCAAAATTATTTGGAAAACAAGGGCTTTTTCAATGCCAAAACCAAAGCTGATACTATTGTAAAAGGCAAAACGATTCAGGCGATATACACCGTCACACCTTCGAAACAGTACCGCATCAAAAAAGTGGTTTTCCCGAAAGATTCCTCGGATTTGTCCAAAGCCATTAGCAGTACCGAAAGAAGAAGTTTGCTCAAAATCGGCAATACCTACAGCCTAGCAACCATAAAAGAAGAGCGCGTCCGTATCGACGAACGCTTAAAAGAATTAGGGTTTTATTACTTCAGTCCCGAATATTTAAAAATTCAAGTAGACTCAACCGTCGCCCAACAAGAAGTCGATTTGATTATAAAAGTAAAAGAGGAAACACCCGCCCGTGCCCGATTTATTTATAAAATCAACCAAATTGTAATTTATCCCAATTACACCTTGGGAGCCGACACCATCAGCGCCTCCAAAAAAGCAGTAACACAATACAAAGACTTTACGATTGTCGACCGTGATTCGTTGTTCAAACCTAAAATTTTTGATCGCGCGCTGTACTTCAAAAAAGGTGATGTGTACAACCGTACCAATCATAATCTATCCTTAAATCGCTTGGTGAATTTGGGCGTTTTTAAATTGGTCAAAAATGAATTTCACCCTTCGTTGATAGAAGGCAATTATTTAGATGCCTTTTACTATTTATCACCTTTAGAAAAAAAATCCTTCCGTTTTGAAGCATTAGCCAAAACCAACTCAGCCAATTACCAAGGAACAGAATTAAACGTAAATTGGAGTAATCGAAATACCTTTAGAGCAGCAGAATTACTTTCAATTTCTATATTTGGTGGATATGAAATTCAAATTTCTGGGCAAAACAATGGCTATAACGTCTACCGTTTAGGTACCGAAGCTAACTTAATTTGGCCACGAATGATATCCCCTATCCGCTTCAAAATGAGCAATCGCTTTACTCCAAAAACCAAGGCGACTTTAGGCTATGAATTTCAAGATCGCCAGCAATTGTACAGATTACAAACCTTTAAGGCGCTGTTTGGGTACAACTGGAAAGAAAATGCACGACGAGAACATACACTAAACATAGGTGAAGTCATTTTTGCCCGACCTCAAAACGTAACGCAATTGTACCTCGATGAAGTAGCACTCAATCCCTCACTAGGTAAAGTGATTGAACGCCAACTTATTTTTGGTCCCACTTACTCTTACACCTACTCCAACACCGCACAGAAGAGAAAGAAAAACACCATCTATTACAAAGGCACTGTAGACTTATCTGCTGCGGTGACAGGTTTGATTACTGGTGCCAACATCGACAAAAAAGACACACTAAAAGTCTTTGGAGTGCCCTTCAGCCAATATGTAAAATTCGAAAATGAATTCCGCCATTTTTTAAAACTAGGAAAAGAAACACAATTGGCCAGTCGGATTATAGTAGGTACCGCTTTGCCTTTTGGAAATTCAAAAGAAATGCCTTTTATCAAACAGTTTTTTATTGGAGGAACGAACAGTATTCGTGCCTTTAGAGCACGTTCTATTGGACCTGGAAGTTACTTTGATCAAGCGATAAATACCAACGGCTTTTTGGCGGATCAATCAGGAGACATCAAAATCGAGCTCAACACGGAATACCGAACTACCTTGTTTAGTTTTGTGAAAGGAGCTGCTTTTATCGATGCGGGAAATATTTGGTTACTCAATGAAAACAAAGACAAACCAGGAGCCAAATTTTCTAAAAACTTTATGAAAGAAATGGCGGTCGGCGCTGGACTCGGATTGCGTTTTGACTTTAATTTTTTGATACTTCGAACGGATTTTGCTTTCCCACTTCGTAAGCCTTACCTTCCTGAAGGCAATCGCTGGGTCATTGACCAAATCAACTTGGGGAATGGAGCGTGGAGAAAAGAAAACTTGATTTTTAATTTGGCGATTGGGTATCCTTTTTAGTGTTTGTTTAAATGAAATAAAAGCTTAACCACAAAGGACACGAAAATTTAACCGCAAAGATTCTGTGTTGATTTCCTAATAAATCTAAAATTTTATTTTGTCTTTTTTAATAATTAATTTTGTATTCTAAGTCAGCCATAGAGCTAGACTGTATAGCGTGTTTATGCCTTTTGTGCTAACAC
>CAUPRE010000007.1:0-167483 GCA_963513565.1 uncultured Flavobacterium sp.
AAGTCAATTTCGGAAATAACTTTTGGCTATTTAAAAAAGCCAAAAAAGTTATTCTGAAATTATGCTGAATTGAAATAAAAACTAAATTTGATTATTACAATATTAAATGACCTTGTTGCATTAAGGTCTTGAATCCGCCACTTCATACCATCAAAAAAGCTGTTGAAAATAAACTCCAACAGCTTTTTTTTAAAAACAAATAAAAAATCCTAAAACTAATGTGGTAAAAAGTCTAATAACCTTTTAATATTATAAAGTTGCTATTCATCAACCACATCATATTATAAAGAAACGCCTCTTTTCCAAGGAATAAAATCATTCTGATTCAGTATAGCGGCTTTCGTTTTAATGGTTCCGCTGGCGACATCGATTATGAAATCCAACATCTCATCAGCCATTTCTTCTATTGTCTTTTCTCCTTTAATGATGCCTCCTGTGTCAATATCTATGATATCCGACATTTTTTGTGCCAATTCAGTATTCGATGAAATTTTTACTACTGGCGCAATCGGATTACCAGTTGGTGTTCCTAATCCTGTTGTGAACAACACCATATTAGCTCCAGAACCCACCATAGCTGTAGTACATTCTACGTCGTTTCCAGGAGTACAAAGCAAAGTAAAGCCTGACTCATTAATGTATTCTCCATAATCATAAACTCCTACAATTGGAGAAGTTCCTCCTTTTTTTGCTGCTCCAGCCGATTTCATCGCATCGGTAATCAAACCGTCTTTGATGTTCCCTGGCGAAGGATTCATATCAAATCCAGAACCAGCATCTACTACAGTTTTTTCGTACCATTGCATCAATTCTAAAAAGCGTTTTCCGTCTTTATCATCAATACATCTATTTACTAATTCTTGCTCAACTCCACACAATTCTGGGAACTCCGAAAGAATTGTAGTGCCGCCCAAAGCCACTAAATTATCAGACAATACTCCCAGAGTTGGATTGGCCGATATCCCTGAAAAACCATCCGAGCCACCACACTCCAAACCAATTTTTAGTTTAGACAAAGGCGCTGGAGTTCGCTGAATTTTATTAGCTTCTTTTATGGCATCAAACGTGTCTTTCACCACGCTACTCAACATTGCTTCAATGGTTCCAATCGATTGTTGGTCGTAAATCAACACAGGTTTTTTACTGTTCGGATTAATAGCATCCAAAGCATCTTTGAAAATTTGAATTTGAAGGTTCTGACAACCCAAACTCAACACCGTAGCACCAGCCACGTTAGGATTGTTCACATAGCCTGCTAATAATTTGGCCAAGCTGTGTGAATCCTGACGAATTCCGCCACAGCCGCCTTGGTGCGTGATGAATTTTACCTCGATGTTGTTGAATAAATTAGCTTCGTTAGATGCGGCTTCATTGCCAGCGCCGCCCGTTTCTGATTTCACTAACGAACGCAACAAAAGCTGGTAATCATTCTCTTTGGGTTTCATCAACTCTTTTTCAAAAATATCTTTTAAGATTTCGATATTTCTGTTTTCACAAAATACTAGCGGAAAAAACAGCCACACATTTTCAGTTCCTACTTGTCCATCTTCTCTGTGATAGCCCATAAACGTTCGGTCTTTCCATTTTTCAATATTGGGTACCGTCCATCCAATAGACTCTGTTTTTCCAGTAACTTTATCACTTTCGTGCTTCACATTGGCAGTAGACAAAAGCCCTCCTTTTGCTATTCTCGCACTCGCTTTCCCAACCAAAACACCATACATAATGATGCGGTCTCCAGCTTCAAGAGGTTGCAACGCAATCTTATGTTTCATCTTCACATCCGTTTCGATAGTGATGGTTTCGTTTTCAAACGAAAGCACCTCACCAGCGCTAAGATTCACTAAGGCAACAGCTACATTGTCTGTTGGATTTACTTTTATTAATTTCTTTTGCATTTTAATCAAGTATAAAATGTTGCTATTATTTTTCTAAACCATCTCCCAAAACACTACCGTTTCAAAGATTTTTTGGGCGTGCCCCTCCCGAAAAAGGTCGGGTCGGGCTATCCGTTCCCGCTTTTTTGTAACCTGTCAAAAAAAGCCAGCTTACAAAAAGAGCTCCACTGCTATCCCTCACGCAAAATGTCATTAAGTTAAGGAATTGCTCTTTTTGTTTTCACGCAGATTTCGCAGATTTACGCAGAAAAATCAGTTAAAATCTATTGAATCTGCGTGCTATTTTTTTTCTTTTTCCTCTTAACTTAATGACATTGCCCTCACGCAATTCCTGCTATAAAGAACGTTTTGTTGTTATTTAATTATTATAGGTCGTTTGTTTTAGCATAGTAGGGTAGCATTACAAAACTTCACGCCTATTTACACTATTATTCGTTATTCCTGCAAGGTCTTTTTTGGACCTTGTAGGTATTTAGAAATCAGCGTACTATTGTTTGCTAAAATTTTCAAAACCTACTTCAATTCCGTTGCTGTTTATTTCATCGATTGCACGAACTAGAGCCTCTTGTAAACCACTAACAACCGTTAAATCTTCGTCCCAAAACGCTACGTTTGCCAATGTTTTTTGTACCACTTCTTCCATAGTGCTTGATTTCCAAATTTCAGCAAATGCATCAGTAATGTCAGAACTATCATCTACTGGCAAAAGCTTTCCTTTCCAAGTTCCTTTATAAAACAAAATCAAACACGCCAATGAAAAAGTGAGATGAGTAGGGATTTTGCCATATTTAGCGACATATCCTAACAAGCTCGGTAGTACTCTCACTTTAAATTTTGAAATAGAGTTCAGCGCTATGCTAGACAAATTGTGTTTGATAAATGGATTTCTAAAACGGTCCAAAATCTCATCGGCAAATTCATCCAACTCGTTCTTGTCCATCGCGATGGTTTCGTTAATCTCTTCAAAAATGGCTTTATGGACGAAGCTTCCTGTAAAAGTATTGTCTACCGTTTCTTTTACGGTTTCGTTTCCATATAGCAGCGAAAACGGAACCATCGCGGTATGAGCACCATTCAAGATTCGTACTTTTCTTGTGCGGTATGGTTGCATATCGGCTACAATCTTTACATCGAGTTTGGTTTTATCAAACGGTAGTTTTTGTTTCAGCGTTTCGTCTCCTTCGATTACCCAAAGGAAAAAAGTTTCGGCGGTTACGATAAGAGTATCGCTATAGTCGAGTTGTTGGTTGTAGGCTTCTATTTCGGCTCTTGGATATCCAGGAACAATGCGGTCTACCAAGGTATTGTGGAAACAGTTGCTGTTCAAAATCCAAGAAGTAAAAGCTTCTTCCAATTGCCAATCCGAACAATATTTTAAAATGATTTCTTTTAAAGTATCGGCATTGTTATTAATCAATTCACAAGGAATAATCGTCAACCCTTTGGTAGTATCACCTTTAAAATGTTTAAATCTTTCATACAAAAGTGCGGTTACTTTGGCAGGATAAGAATTGGGCGGTTGCATTGCTAAGGTATCGTTAGCATCATAATCAATGCCCGATTCTGTCGTATTCGATATGATAAATGCCAAGGCTTCTTCTTTGGCCAAAGCCAAATAGCTTTTGTATTCTTTGTAAGGATTGATTCCTTTGACCAAATTGGTAATCAGTTTTTTCTCCTGAATTTCTTGGCCTTTGCTCAATCCTTTCATAAATAGGGTATAAAGCCCATCTTGTTCGTTTAGCAAATGAACCATCCCATTTTCTATGGGTTGTACAACAGCTATGCCCGCATCAAAATTTACGGTATCATTCAGCTCCTGAAACGCATAATCTACAAAGGCTCTAAGGAAATTTCCTTCGCCAAATTGTACTATTTTTATCGGATTTCTTTCGGTTAATCCTATGTTTTCGCTATTTAATTTTTTCATTTCTAGATATATAAAATAAATATTTCTTTTTCGTTCTTTTAGACACCGCTGAACATAGCAAATCCGCCATCTACAGTAATTCTTGTTCCAGTCACAAATTTGGAAGCATCGCTGAGCAACCAAATTAAAGCTCCTTCGAGTTCGTTGGGCGTTCCAAAACGATGAAACGGAGTCTTATTGATAATTAAGTTTCCTCTTTCGGTCCAGCTTCCATCTTCATTGGTGAGCAAACTTTTATTTTGTTCGGTTAGCACAAATCCGGGAACAATCGCGTTCATTCGGATGGCATCGCCGTATCGTTTGGCCAATTCTAAAGCAAACCACTGGGTGTAACAGTCAATTGCGGCTTTTGCCAAACTATAACCGAGTACTTTTGACACCGCTAAATGAGCCGTTACAGACGAAATATTTACAATACTTCCTGAACCCGTTTCTTTTATCGCTTCGCCAAAGACTTGAGTTGGTAAAATCGTTCCCAACATATTGAGCTGCATTACTTGTTCCAAAGCCGGAATATCCAGTTTGAAAATATCTTGCTCAGGCTGAATAATCGCTTTTGGCTGATTTCCTCCTGCGGCATTAACGAGTCCGTTAATTTTACCAAAATGTTGGAGCATTTTTTCTCTGGCAGCAAGCAGTTGCTGTTCATTGGTTACATCTGCAATTAGCGGAATTGCTTTCCCACCAGTAGCAATAATGGCATTAGCTCTTTCGTTGGCAATCGCTTCATTTCTACCCAAAATCCCCACAGCTCCGCCAGCTTTGCTCACACTATTTACGAAAGCCTCTCCAATTACTCCTGCTGCTCCAGTAATTACAATGACTTTTTCTGCTAACGAAAAATTATTTTCCAAAATGCTTTACTTTTAATGGGTTCGTTAGGCTCTTATGGCTTTGATGGTCTCCAAGGTTTGTTTTACTTTTTCTCGTAAACCATCAAAATCTTTGTTGATTAGTATTTCATTTGAAATCAATTGAGAACCTATTCCAACACATGTTGCGCCAGCATCGAACCAACTTTTCAGATTGTCTTCGGAAGTTGAAACGCCTCCCGTTGGCATAATACTCGTCCAAGGACAAGGTCCTTTTATGCCTTTAATGAATTGAGGACCGTAAATATCACCCGGAAATAATTTTACAATTTCGCAACCCAATTCTTCGGCTTTGGCAATTTCAGTAAGCGAGCCACAACCAGGAGACCAAAGTACTTTTCGGCGGTTACAAACTAGGGCAATATCTTCTCTCAATACAGGAGTCACTATAAAATTGGCTCCCAATTGCATATACAATGAAGCCGCAGCAGCATCCGTTACGGAGCCCACGCCCAAAATCATTCCGGGCAATTCCGCCAACGCATATTTGTTGAGTGCTCCAAAAATTTCGAACGCAAAATCACCTCTGCTGGTAAATTCCATCAAACGAGCACCTCCATCATAACAGGCTTTGAGTACTTCTTTGCCAAGTGCCACATCTCCGTGATAGAATAAAGGAATCATTCCTGTTTCTTTCATTACGGTAGCTACTTCGATTCTTGTGTATTTTGCCATAATTTTATTGTTTTATCGTGATACCAATCCCGAAGAATCGCCATCTAAACTGTTTTCTACTTCTTTTAAAGTTGCTAAATTATAATCGCCAGCAATGGTGTGTTTCAAGCAACAAGCTGCCGTTGCAAATGCTATCGTTTTTTGATAATCGTTTGGATACTGTGATAGTCCATAAATCAATCCTCCCATAAAAGCATCTCCGCTACCCACGCGGTCAATCACTGGAGTTACCTCTCTTACAGCTGCTTGATATATTTTTTTGCCATCAAACAAAAGTCCGCCAATGCGCTGATGTGAGGCATTCACAGAGTAGCGTAGGGTGGTAGCAGCTACTTTTAAATTCGGAATATAATCTAGTAATTCATTATACCATTTTGGGAGTTGGTCAATAGCAGTATAATCGGGTGCTACTTTTGGTTTTCCGAGCATAAAAAAAGCAGTATCAATATCGCCTAAAATAACGTGACAATACTTTAATAATTTAGGCATCACTTCACTTGGATTTTCCCCGTATTGCCACAATTTTGAGCGATAATTTAAGTCACAGGAAATCGTAAGACCTAGTTCGGAAGCAGCTTGAATAGCTTCTAGACAAGCCTCTGCAGCATTCTCTGATAGAGCAGGAGTGATGCCACTCCAGTGAAACCAAGTAGCACCTTCCAGCGCTTTTTTCCAGTCAATAGTTCCTTTTTCTAGTGTAGACATTGCACTGTGTGCACGGTCGTAGACCACATTACTGCCACGCACTCCAGCTCCCGTTTCAAGAAAGTAAATTCCCAAACGCTCACCGCCCAAAACCACGTGTTGTGAACCTACATTCATTTTGCGCATTTCTTGAACCGCACAAGCCCCGATTTCGTTATTGGGAACTCTTGTGACAAATTCTGAAGCAATGCCATAATTGGCAAGAGAAACAGCGACGTTAAACTCGCCTCCGCCATAGCAAGCTTCCAATGTTTTTGCTTGAGCAAAACGCAAATGTCTTTCCGTTGATAGGCGCAACATAATTTCTCCGAATGCTACTACTTTACTCATAATTATGATATTGTTGAAGCGTTTATTTGTTGAATCGTTGAATTTTTCAATCTTTCAATTCTTCAATTTATAAATAATTAAAATTTAAAATATTCTTTTGCATTGTGATAAGAAATGTCGGCTACCATTTTACCAATCCATTCCATATCGTTTGGCAATTCTCCTCTTTTGATTTCGTCTCCCAAAAGATTGCAAAGAATACGTCTAAAATATTCGTGTCTTGGGAACGATAAGAAGCTTCTGGAATCGGTTAGCATTCCAATGAAACAGCTGATGAGTCCCATATTCGAAAGCGCATTCAGTTGCTTGGTCATTCCGTCTTTTTGATCCAAAAACCACCATCCCGATCCAAACTGTACTTTTCCTTTTACGCTTCCATCATTAAAGTTACCAATCATAGTAGCCATTACCTCATTGTCAGCAGGATTTAAGTTGTAAATGATGGTTTTGGTAAGTTTGTCTTTACTGTCTAAAGCATTTAAAAATGAAGATAATTTTTGAGCCTGTGGATAATCTCCAATAGAATCCCATCCTGTATCTGGGCCTAAGATTCGGTGCATACGCGCATTATTGTTACGCAAAGCGCCTAAGTGAAATTGCTGTACCCAACCCAATTCGTGATAGGTTTCGGATAAAAATAACAATACCGCACTTTGGAATTTTAACGCTTCTTCTGAAGTAATGCTTTGGTTTTCTCTTTTCTTTTTGAAAATTGAGTCTATTTCGGAGGCTGTAAAGTTTTCAAAATAAATCTGATCCAATCCGTGATCGCTCAAACGACAACCGTTTTGATGAAAGAAAGTAATTCTTTTTCTTAAAGCATCACATAAATCGGTATAGGTGTTGATCGCTATTTCGGCTACATTCCCTAAAGTGTCTAGGTAATCATTGTATCCGTCGTTCGAAATTAAAATGGCTTTGTCGGGTCTAAAAGCCGTACTCATTTTCGTTGGAAAAGGATTTTGATTTAATTTTTGATGAAACTCCAAGCTATCGGTAGGATCTTCGGTAGTACAAACCAGTTCCGCATTAACTTTTTGAAGTAAGTTGCGAGTACTATAAGCAGCCGAATTTATTTTTGCTGAAGCTTCTTCATATATTTTCTCTGCCGACTTTTCGTTGAGCAAATCATAAATGTCAAAATAGCGCGCTAATTCCAAGTGAGTCCAATGGTACAAAGGATTACGCATGGTATAAGGAACTGTTTTGGCCCAATTTAAAAATTTCTCTTTGTCTGACCCGTTACCAGTGATGAATTGCTCATTTATCCCTAACGTACGCATCGCGCGCCATTTGTAGTGATCACCATTTATCCAAACGTTGGTAATGTTGTCGAAAATTTTATCCTCGGCAATAAATTGTGGATTTAAATGATTATGGTAGTCAATGATAGGCTGATTTTTGGAATAATTATGGTATAATTCCTCAGCATATTTATTTTCTAATAAAAAATTATCGTGTATAAATGTGGTGCTCATACGACAGGATTAAAAGTTATTATTCGTTGGAAGGTTTTCCAATAGTGGCCAATATTCCTCCATCTACATAAAGAATATGACCATTGACAAAATCACTTGCTTTCGAAGCTAGAAAGATGGCTGCACCTTGCAAATCATCTGGGTCACCCCAACGAGCTGCAGGAGTTCTACTGATAATGAATTCATTAAAAGGATGACCATCTACACGAATGGGTGCAGTTTGACTAGTTGCAAAATAACCTGGACCAATTCCGTTGGTTTGAATATTGAATTTAGCCCATTCTGTTGCCATATTTTTGGTTAACATTTTCAAACCTCCTTTTGCGGCAGCGTAGGCACTAACCGAATCTCTTCCTAATTCACTCATCATCGAGCAAATGTTGATGATTTTTCCACCTCCACGCTGAATCATTCCTTTGGCTACATTTTTGGAAACAATGAAAGGGCTAATTAAGTCTACGTTGACAACAGCGGTAAAATCTGCAACTTCCATATCAATAATGGGGATTCTTTTGATGATTCCTGCATTGTTGATTAAGATATCGATTGGGCCTACTTCGGCTTCTATTTTTTGAATGTTTTCGATTACGGCGGCTTCATCGGTTACGTCAAAAACGTAACCATACGCGTCGATTCCCACAGATTTATATTCTGTCACTGCTTGATCTACCGTCTCTCTCGAAGCACGATCGTTTACAACAATTTTTGCGCCTGCGTGCCCTAGTCCTTTTGCCATTGCCATTCCTAATCCGTGAACACCTCCAGTAACCAATGCGGTTTTTCCAGTTAAATCAAAAAGGTTGATTGACATATATTTTTATTTAATAAGTTAGTATTTATCTTAAATCGGTGATTTTGCATACATCCATATCGCCATAGTCCAAATTTTCTCCCGCCATTCCCCAAATAAAGGAGTAATTGCTTGTTCCTGAACCCGAATGAATGGACCAAGGTGGAGAAATCACTGCCTGATGGTTTTGCATCCAAAGATGTCTTGTTTCTTGTGGTTCTCCCATAAAATGGCAAACAGCTTGGTTCTCTGGAATATCCAAATAAAAATAGACTTCCATTCTGCGGTCGTGTACGTGTGCTGGCATAGTATTCCAAACACTTCCTGGCCTTAATTCAGTCATTCCCATTTGTAACTGACAGGTAGTTACCACACCGCCAATGATCATTTGGTTTACGGTACGGTGATTGGCTGTTTCCATGCTGCCTAATTCAAGTTTATTGGCTTCTGCCAAACTCACTTTTTTCGTGGGATAACTCGTATGTGCAGGTGCTGAATTGATATAAAATTTAGCGGGGTTTTTGGCATCTTCACTTTTGAAGAGAATATCTTTGTTTCCACTGCCAATGTAAAGTGCGTCTTTGAAACCTAATTCATAACTAGTACCGTCTACTACAATTGTTCCGTTGGCACCCACATTGATAATTCCCATTTCTCTTCGTTCTAAGAAATAGTCGGCTTTTAGTGGGTCTATGGTTTCAAGTTTTAACGGAACTGTAGGTACTGCAGAACCTGCAATGTAGCGATCGTAATGAGAATAGGTTAGTATGATTTCTCCCTCTTCCATAAGGTTGTCAATCAAGAATTCATCTCTTAATTGTTTGGTATCATATTGTTTTACCGCTTTTGGATTAGAAGCGTATCTAGAGCTGTATTTTGTCATGGTATTTTAAATTGTAATCGATTACACAAAAGTATAAAAGTTATGTGAAATTCGTTTTCTTTTTTCGATAATCTTAAAAAATAATATTTCTGTTCTATTATAAATCATTGATAGGGCGGTATTTGGGTACTAATGTTTTCATCACACTCCAACCAATTAAATAAGCTACGGCACAAATAGAGAAAATAATGAAATAACCTGCTTCAATGCCTTTGAAACCCATAAACGCCATATTGGTTTCTTTGCTAAAATCAAACAACATTCCAGATCCTTTGTTGATTAGTGTTGAGCCCAGACCACCAGCTAATCCACCAATTCCAGTAATGGTAGCAATTGCTTTTTTGGGAAACATATCGCCAACCGTAGTAAAAATATTGGCCGACCACGATTGATGTGCGGCTCCCGCAATCCCAATAATGATAACAGGAATCCAATAACTGATGTAGCCTAAAGGCTGTGCAATCAAAGCTAATAATGGAAAAAAAGCAAAAATTAACATAGCACGCATTCTACCTTCGTAGGGATTCATTCCTTTTTTTTCTACAAAGTATGTAGGAAGCCATCCTCCAATAATTGATAACAAGGTAATCATGTATAACACAAATAAAGGTAATGCAGCTTCTGTGGCATCCATATCATATACAGAACTTAGGTAAGCCGGTGTCCAAAATAAGAAGAACCACCAAACCCCATCGGTCATGAATTTACCAAAGGCAAAAGCCCAAGTTTGTTTGTATTTGAAACATTCTGTCAAGGAAACTTTTGTGCTTGTTTCAGGAATGTAGCCTACAATTTTACTGTCGGCAATATCGTCTTGTTGAATGTATTCAAGTTCAGCGGCACTAACCTTTGGGTGTTTTTCGGGCTTATCATACATAAAAACCCAAAATCCCATCCATACAAATCCTAATGCTCCAATGATAATAAAGGCCATTTCCCATCCAAAGGATTTGGCGATAAACGGAATGGTAATTGGTGCTGCCAAGGCACCAACAGTGGCTCCTGAGTTAAATATACTAGTAGAAAAGGCTCTGTCTTTTTTAGGGAAATATTCAGCGGTTGTTTTAATGGCTGCAGGAAAGTTTCCAGCTTCGCCTATGGCCAAAATCAATCGCGCAAAAATGAATAAATAGACACTTACATTGATTACCATTGCGGTGTCATTTACTGTTTTGATGGCTTCTTTTGCGCCTTCAAAACCTACCAACCAGTTTCCTGTGATGATACCTGAAGTGGCTATGCCACAAAAAGCATGTAAACAAGCTCCAAATGACCAAATTCCTATGGCCCATAAAAACCCTTTTTTGGTATCTAACCAATCCACAAATCTTCCGGCAAACAGTAGGGATATAGCGTAAAATATAGAGAATAAGGCTGTGATGTTGCCGTAATCGTTATTCGTCCAATGAAATTCAGGAGCAATAAAATCATTCCAAGTCAACGAAAGTACTTGTCTATCTAAATAATTGATGGTAGTGGCAAAAAATAACAAACTGCAAATTTTCCAGCGGTAGTTTCCAAGCTTAGCGTTGTTCATATTTATGAGGTATAGAATTAAATCAGTTAATGTAATCGATTACACAAAAATAGATTATATTTTTATAAATACAATTTTTTGCTCACTTTTTTTTTGATGCAATAAAACTTTTGATTAATTTTTAAGTAATATGTAATATAATGCTTTTTTAAATGGTAAATGATGCATTTTTGTAAGTGGCTTTGAGATTTCGATGCATACTTTTTAAAAGAAAAAAAATTGAACTATTTTTTCGTAGTTAGGAATAATGGGGAAAGTAAGCTGCTAGTGTAATAAGTTCCCTATGTTGTAATAGCAAAATAGCAATTGTATATGCTTTTTGTTACACTTATAGGGCAGTGTAGAAAGGGTAAATGAATTTCAACTTTTAGTCTATTCAACTATTTTAATTAACCATTCAAGTTGAAATCTTTGTTGTGCTTTAATTTATGGATGATTTTAAGGAAAGCAATAGCTGTAATATATGCATCGCCCATTGCGGTATGTCTGTCTTTTTTTGAAATATCAAATTTATCTGCCAATTCATCAAGGCTGTAGTTGTCTTTTTTTTCTAACAAGTTTGATTTTAGCAATGTTTCTTTATACAATGTGGCTGTATCTAAATTTTTATTTTTTAGTCGGGGAAGACCATTTCTTTCTAATGCTTTGTTGATCATTCCAATGTCAAAATAAGCATGATGCGCCACAATAACGGCATCACCGAGATATTCCAAGAATTGTTGTAAGGCTTCTAATTCAGAGGGACGATCCAATATCCATTGTTTTAATATTCCGTGAATTTTAGCACTATTTTGATCATAATGATCTTGCTCTATGAATACTTCAAAGCTATCTTTCAACGAGATCGTATTGTTTTGTAACGAAACAGCTCCTATACATAAAATGCAATCTTGTAAATAATCAAATCCTGTGGTTTCGGTATCAAGAACTACAATTCGTGAGGCTTCAATTGCAGATATAGTCCATTTTTTTTCGGCTGGAGTACTTGTGTTGAAACGCTTTGATTTAATAAAAGGCACTATTTTTTTAAGAAAATCTTTCATTATAATATGTTTGAGGCATTAAATCGAACGGTAATCAGTTCTTGCAAATCTTTAATGGTTTTAAACGTATTTTTGAGTTTTATCTTTTCGAGTTTGGTAAGGGAATCCAAAGCAATATATTGCCCAGAATCATTATGCAATAGGCCTTGTTTGGTTCTAAATTTCAGTAAGGCTTTATAGGAATAAGCACAAGACAAATACAGTTCTCGATTGTTAGGTTCTAACTCTGCTAATTTTTCAAAGCGTTCTGCGGTATTACTGATTGATTTTACAGAATGGTATAAAATCAATAGTCGTGCGGCATCGGCAAGCGGCATTAAGGCTCTGTTTTTGATATTGAAGGTGTCTTTGTTCGCTCCGTCTTGTTCTACTAAAAATTGTCTAAAGAAACCAGTAGGTGACGGACTTTGCAAAGTACCGCTAACTAAGTGCAGATAAAATACTGGATTGGCTTTTATCGTTTCAAAAATATAGTCAGATAATTCATTTACAATTTTACTATCACCATAAGTTAACGAATAATCAAAGAAGATAAAGGACAATAAGACTTCATTTTTGCCTGTATTGGTTATCCAATGTAATACTTTCTTTTTCCATTCGGATACACTCAAACACCAATTGGGATTAGAGGCCATCATTTCGGCTGGACAATAATCGTATCCAATTTCGAACAATCCTTTATTGACATGAGTTGCCAATTCTAAGAAATATTTTTTAGTTTCTGAGGCTTTCTCTTCAAGGACATCTTCATAGACCAAAGCATTGTCTTGATCCGTATGCAACAATTGCTCACTTCTGCCTTGACTTCCCAATGCCAGCCAAGAAAAAGCAACTGGAGGTGGAGTTCTCATTTTTTTTAGCGAAAGTTTGATGACTTGTTGTATGCATACGTCATTCAATTCGGTGATGATTTTTGTAGTAAGCGTCATAGGGATATTTTGGTCAATATATCCTTGTAGCAATCGCATGATGTTTTGCCTGATAGGCTTTATTTCTTTGCTTTTTTTACTTCTTTTGATGGCTTTGATAAGTACAGCTGGATTGTTACCAATGGCTACCATTACATCATGTTTGGAGAGGATTCCAACGGCTTTGGTATTTGGCGTTCCGTCTTTAGTCAAACACAAATAGCTAATATTGCTTTTAATCATAGCCATTTGGGCTTGCGTGATTGTCATTTTTTTTGGATACGTAATCACAGGGCTATTCATTATAGAGGCCGCTTGAGCTGTAATAGGAAAGGCTCCCGTCACGATTTTATTTCTTAAATCTTTGTCGGTTACAATACCAATGGGGAGTTCGTTTTCAACAACCAAAATAGCGCCCACATTTTTTTTGGTCATCATCTCGGCAATGCTATTGGCAGGTGTTGAAGGCGTACAAGTAATGATTTTCTTGGAATATTTGACAGGTTGAAAATCCAAAAGCTTTTGGCTACCGCCCAAAATTTCTTCATTGACTACTTCGCCATAAAGCTTGCCGCGATGGCTTTCAGAATAAGGATTCTCGGTATTTGAGGCAAAACTTTCTATCAAAAAATTGGCTACATCTTTGTTCTTTAAAGCATAAGGCTTGAACAAGTCACTCGGAATAGCATAGAGGATGCTTTCTTCGTGAGCACGAGCTTCCATTTTGTAATTTTCGTGCGTAATGAGAGGTCTTAAACCGATGAGATCGCCTTCATCTGAAATATTGATGATTTCGTTTTTGTTTCCTTTTCTCAGGGCAACGGCACCTTTATGGATTACATAAAACGAATCATGTGCGGCTTCATTCTCTTCAAAAACAATGCTGTCTTTTTCTTTATAAATAATAGAAACTTCTTCAGATAAGGTGTTGATTTCTCTTAAGTTTAAAAAACTGAAAGGTGGATAATTTTTTAAAAAATCGGCGACTCTTTGTGAAATGGTATTTTTCATTATAACTGTTTTACTGCTATTTTTCTTTTTTTGTAATGTACTAAAAAGAAGCATTAAGGCATAAAATAAGCTTCCAGTTTTGGAAGCTTATTTTTGGTGTTATTTCTTTTTGGTTTTCATATTCAATATTTCGACGAATAGAGAAAATGAAATGGCAAAGTACAAATAGCCTTTAGGTACTGGCGTGACGTGACTTCCAAAGATTGAAGCATTGGATAAATGGGCGCTTTCTGTCAATAACATAAAGCCAATCAAAATCAAAAAGGATAATCCTAAGATTTGAATAGATGGATGTTTGTTTACAAAATTACCTACCGGAACAGCAAATTGCATCATAACGAAAACCGAAACAATTACTGCGGTAATCATGATATAGATAGCTCCAGGAACGCCATTGGTCATCCCAACCGCAGTAAGAATACTATCGAAAGAAAAAACTAAATCGATCATAATGATTTGTAGAATGACACTTTGGAAAGATTTGGTGGCTGCTTTGCTTAATTCTTTTTCTTCATGTCCCTTTTCATCTACTTTTTCACGGATTTCATTGGTGCTTTTATAAATCAAAAACAGACCACCCAACAGTAAAATAATGCTTTGACCGGTAATGCCTGCCTGTAACCATCCCCAGTCGATGGTAAGCCATGGTTTTTTCATCTGAATCAACAAATTAATTCCGAATAGCAAAGCGATTCGCATGAACATGGCCAAAAACATTCCGATTTTGGTAGCTTTTTTACGTTTTTCTTCAGGTAACTTTCCTGTGGCAATAGAAATAAAAATAATGTTGTCTATCCCTAAAACAATTTCTAAAAAAGTTAGGGTCAATAAGGCAATCCATGCATCAGGATTCAGAAATACTTCCATTTTTGGCTAATTTAAGTTTGTGATTTGAGTTTGGTTTAAATTTTTGTAACTGTACCTGTTTGTTTTACATCTGAACCTACCATTCCGAATTCGAAGGTATAGGAATTAGCTGTTGTGGTCAGAATTTTCATTTGTATGGCTTTTTCTTCCGCCATATTTTTTGGGTGTTTTTTTTGGATTACATACTCGCAATCGTTGACCCAGCGAATGGTTGCTGTATCGGTTTTGCCTTCAAAAGTCTCAATTTCGATGCTGTCCTTGCGTTCAAAAACAGTTGTTTTTTTGACGCCATTGACTTCGTATTCAAATTTGAATTTTCCGGTTTTAAAATCGGAGCATTTTCGTTCTACATTATAGCAGGAAATCATGCTTAAAATAGCCAATACGCTTATTATTTTTTTCATATAGTGATGTGCTTACAGTTGGGTTTTACAGTTTTATTGGTTTTTCAATCGATTTGTTTCTTCATCGGTAAAGTGTCGTCTTTTCTTTTCTTGAGCAAATTTGGCTGAATTGTAACTTTGAGATTTGTTTTTGGGGATGGATAAACTTTTCCAGTCTCCATTTTTCAATTGTTTGGCTGAGAAGACAATTTGCCCAATGTGATAAGGATAATGAGCTAATTGTCTGTTTATGGCTTCCATAACAGTATGACCTTCATTTCGAATGTAAATGATGGTATTCAATTGCTCTGGTTGAAGACTCTCAAGGGCGTTTAAAAAACAATTCCAGCCTTTATCCCAATGCGACATTACTTCGTCTTTAGTATTCCAATTATTTTCAAATTCGGCATCTCTATTTCTGAAATCCTTTTCACCATCGGTAGTTAAAAAATCAGTCCAACGCGAAAGCATATTTCCTGATAAATGTTTTACAATCAAGGCAATACTATTGGTGTCGTCGTTTAAAGCTAGAAACAATTGTTCTTCAGTTAATTGATTAATAGCTTTTTCTCCCAACAATTTATAATACAAAAATTGCTTTTTTACACTTTCAAGATAGATTGCATTTTGCTCCATAACTACTCTATTTTAATATCGTATTTATCCAAAAGGCCTACGATTCCTTGTGTAGTAAATTTGGCTTTTTTCATCGGATTGAATTCTGGGTCGATGCTATAATTGTAGGCGGTTCTAAAATCGGCTCCTGCCAATTGAGTATCATTAAAAATCGCACGGTCAAGATTGCAATTGTCAAACACACTATTGTTCAGTTGTGTTCCAATGAAAGTTACTTCTTTGAGCGAACATCCTGAAAATTGGGTTTTTGGCATTTTTTTATTGGCAAAAGACGCGTAATCCAACACGCTATCTTGGAAACCCACATCGAATAAAAAATCGTCACATCCTTGAAATTGAATGCCCAAGAGTTTACAGTTTTTGAAACGAACGGTTTTTAAACTACTACCAGCAAGTTGTACCATAGATAAATTGCAGTCTATAAACTCGCAATCCATAAAGGTGTTGTTGCATAAATCACTATTGGAGAAATCACAGTTTTTAAATACACAATCTTCAAATTCGCGATGGTTTATTTTTTTATCAACAGCAATGATTTTTTCGAAGGTTTTTTGAACGTTTATTAGGTTTTCCATGGTAATTTTTTAGATTTTCTAGCAGTATGTCTTATCCGAAGAATTTGAATGGTTGAGTCGGATATTCTATATGAAATGCTGTAATCATAAATGTAATATACTCTAAAGGTTCCGTCGTTGTTAACTTTGTTGCTGTCGAGTTTGTAAATTTCGGGTTGAGTTTTTAAAATTTCAGTACTGTCAAAAATGGTTGTAATTACTTTATCTGCAATATGAATCGATTTACTTTCAAAGAAAATGTAAAAATGGATATCCTCTAATTGTTCTAAAGCATTTTTTGACCAAATTATTTCCTTCCCCATTTTTTTGCAAGATTTTTTGCGTCTTCTTGAGTGTAGTATGCACCATCATTGATGCTTTTTAAAGCGGCATCGATATCTGCATTGTATTCAGCAGCAGTAGCTTCTTTGGAAGTGTTGATTGTTTCTAAAAGACGTTTTATTTTTTCAATAAAATTAGGGTCTTTTACCTTATCGATTTCTTGATGAATCCAGTTTATGTCAGCACGAATATCCATATGATACAATTTTTGTAAATATACAATTTATCTTTATTATTCAGTATTTTGAGAAAGCCCCTTTTTTAAATAAGGCTCTAACTTCTTCAATCATTGAATAAAGCTTTCATAATCCATCTAAGGCCTGTAAAGATTAAGTACATCGATGCCAAACAAGCAATAATTCCTATGCCAAGCACTAGATAATGCCAATTCGTATGTTGGTTCATAAAGGCGTTATAAATGATAGACGGACCAAGGAAGAGTAGGGGCAAAGCTCCTGATAGATATTTGATTCCTTTGGATAAAAAGTCTTTGTTGGTTGCCATTTAAAGTGAGAGGTTAGAAGTAAGAATTTAATTTTGAGGGTTGAAGTTGTCTACCGCTTTTCGAACACTTCCGTATTTGGCCAATAATTCGGATGCTTTTTCATAAGAAACAGGAATTTCTCCCATAATCATCTTCACGCCACGGTCTACCAACTTGGCATTGCTCAATTGCATATCGACCATTTTGTTGCCTTTTACTTTGCCTAGCTGAATCATAGTAGCCGTCGAAATCATATTTAGAACTAATTTTTGAGCGGTACCTGCTTTCATTCTCGAACTTCCAGTTACAAATTCGGGACCTACAATGACTTCGATTGGGAATTTTGCAGTTTGCGACAACGGACTTCCTGCATTGCAAGAAATACTTCCAGTACTGATTTGTTTCTCGTTGCAGGCTTTTAAACCGCCAATTACATATGGAGTTGTGCCAGAAGCAGCAATACCTATGACCACATCGTTTTCATTGATGTTGAATTGTTGTAAATCCATCCAAGCTTGTTCCGCGTCATCTTCGGCATTTTCTACAGCTCTGCGGATGGCTTTGTCTCCACCAGCGATGATGCCTACAACTAAATCAAAAGGAACGCCAAAAGTAGGTGGACATTCCGATGCGTCGACCACACCTAATCGTCCAGAAGTTCCAGCTCCAATATAAAAAAGGCGTCCTCCTAGTTTCATTTTGGTTACAATTTCGTTTACTAAGGTTTCGATTTGAGGTAACGCTTTTGCAACTGCTAAAGGAACTGTTTGGTCTTCTTGATTGATATTGTGTAGCAATTCCTGAACCGACATTTTTTCTAAATGTTCGTATTTTGAGGATTGTTCGGTGGTTTTAGTGAAGGTCATAATGAATTTTTGCCTAAATTTTAAAGCACCAAAGTTAATTAAAATTTAGGAGTCATTATGATTAATTCAATAGTTTGTAGAGGGAAGGCTATACTTTTGAAAATGACAGTTGACAAGCAGTATATCGATGTCTAGTATAGAATATAGTAGTATGTGTGGAATAAATTATTGGCAAAAACAACAAGGTTTTCATCATTTTAACTCGTAAAAAAAGGGTTGAAAAACTATTCTAATTTGAAATAAAAATAAATACTAATGTTGAAGTATTAGTTATTAATTTGTTTTTAGCATCTTGATAATAGCTGAATCCTTTTCTACTGATTCGGTTAATGTTTTGTGTAAGCGCTCCGCCATATTTTCTATGCTATCTGAAATTGAGCCACAAATTAAATCCATTCTCTTTTGCTTTTCTTCTTTTATTGCTAATACTAATTTATCAATAAGAAAATCATCGTATTTTTCAGCGATTGAGTCATGGGTGTTGGTAATTCTGATAACATTTTCGTTACTGAAAATAGTGACTCTGATATGATTATCTTCATTACTCAAATAATATTTTCTGCCCAATTCATCACAATGAATATCAGTGCTGTTTCTTTTCAATAATTCTGATATTATACCAAAAATATGGCTTTCAGTTTTTGAAAATTCTCTAGAATTTTTATGAAACAAACTAAACATAATAAAAAGTATTTGAATTAATTACAGTTACATTTGATTCTTAAGAAATAATAGAATCCAATTGAGATTACTCAAATTGGTTTCTAAATTATTTTCAAATAAATTTAAATACTAGATAACATCAAAATAAATCAGTTTAAATACTAAAAGTTCAGATGAAATGCGATTAAGATCAATTTATATTTTTATTTAGTGATATGTTATTATGTTGGTTGGTTTTATACATAAGTTACAATAGTATTGCTAATAGAATTCCCAATATAATCATGGATACTTTGGCCACGTTGAATTTGTGTCCTTCGCTGCTTTCAAAAATGATGGTAGAGGAGATGTGAAACAAAATCCCGATAACGATGGCGGTGATTTCGGTGGTGTATTCTTGTAATCCAGGAATATAATTGGAGGCTAATGTGCCCAGAGGGGTCATCATAGCAAAAGTAATCATAAACGCAAAAATGGCTTTTTTGTTGAGTTGTGCTTGTACAAAAAAGGTAGTTAAGATAATGGCTATTGGCAGGTGGTGAATAGCAATTCCGATGGCCAAATCGTGGTGATGGCCAACAGGAAATCCTTCTAATAAAGCATGAATACAAAGGCTTATGAATAACAACCAAGGAATGTGTGTTATGGTTTGATGACCGTGAACATGTCCGTGTTCAGCACCTTTAGAGAAGAATTCTAATATGATTTGAAACAAAATACCCAACATAATATAGAGACCAATAGTGGTGTTTTTGGTTTCGTAGACCTCTGGTAATAAATTGATTACTGTAACGGATAGCAAAAATGAACCGCTAAAAGCCAAAAGAAGTTTTAGATTGGATTTCTTTTTGGGCTGGATCACTAATGCCAAGATATACCCGAGGATTACAGCAATTAGAGGCAAGAGGTAATTCATTATTTTTATTTTAGTGGGTTTAGAAAATATTGAAATCTTAAGTTTGAAGTTAAGGATTTCAAGAAAATTATTTAAAAATCATAATTAAACGTTCACTATCTGTTTTGTGGAATTTTTTAAGCTTGTAATCGCCGAAAATATCCAACAGATAAATTCCAGCTTCGTCCATTAGTTCTTGAAAATCTTGTAAACTAAAAGCTCTTACTTTTTCGGTGAAATGATAGTGTTGCCCTTGGTCTTCAAAGCTGATTTCTTTGTAAATATGTCCTTCTTTTACATATCGTTTGATGTGAAACTCGATTTGGTCTACCGTTTTAACTTCTTCGGGAACTAGGGTTTCAATGACTTGATTCACATTCATAAAATCAATCACAGCAAATCCTGTTTCGGATAGACTGTCTTTAATAGCTATTAAAGTTTTCAGGTTATCGGCTTCGTCTTCAAAATAGCCAAAACTGGTGAATAGATTGAAAATAGCGTCAAATTTTTCTTCAAAAGGTTCACGCATATCGTGCACTTTGAAGGACAAATGGGTGTTGCTGTTTTTACTCGCCTCAGCAATGCTGTTTTCGGACAAATCGGCCCCCAAAACGGTGTATCCTAATTGACTCAAATAAATGGCGTGACGGCCTTTGCCACAGGCTAAATCTAAGACTTTTGCTTTATCGGGTAAGTTGAGATACTGCGTCAAATTATCCATAAAAATTTGCGCCTCACGGTAGTTGCGCTCTTTGTAAAGGATATGATAGTAAGGAGTGTCAAACCAAGAGGTAAACCAATTTTTGGTGGAAGGCTCTTGATGGTTTATAGTGGGTTTGTGGTCTTCAGACATTTATTCGTTTTCATTTAATTTAAGTCCGGCAAATTTAGTGTATTTTTGCAGAAAATATACTATTTCAAACCGTTTGGAGTTTGGAATTTAATACTTGGAATATAGCATACGATGGAGAATTTTAAAATGATAGCCAAAACCTTTTTTGGTTTTGAAGAAATATTGGCCAAAGAGTTACGCCAATTGGGCGCGCAAGATGTCGAGCAGGGAGTGAGAATGGTAAGTTTTAAGGGCGATAAAGGATTTATGTACAAGGCCAATTTGTCTTTGCGTACTGCATTAAAGGTTTTAAAACCTATTTATTCGTTTAGAGCAACGAATGAAGCAGCTTTGTATAAAGGTATTGCAAGTGTCAATTGGTCAAAATACCTTAATGCCAACCAAACGTTTGTGATTGATGCTACCGTGCATTCGGATCATTTTAATCATTCGGAGTTTGTGTCTCAAAAGTGTAAGGACGCGATTGTTGATCAATTTAGAGAACGCACAGGGCAACGTCCAAGTATTGACAAAGCTTTTCCTGATTTACGAATCAATATTCATATTGGCAAAGACCAGGTTTCGGTGGCATTAGATACTTCTGGAAATTCGTTACATCAACGTGGCTACAGAACGGCGACGAATATTGCTCCTATCAATGAAGTTTTGGCAGCAGGTATTTTATTGTTATCAGGTTGGGAAGGACAAGGTCACTTTTTGGATCCGATGTGTGGTTCAGGAACATTTTTGGCCGAAGCCGCAATGATTGCTTGTAATATTCCTGCTAACATTAACCGAAAAGAATTTGCTTTTGAAAAATGGAAGGATTGGGATAATGATTTGTTCGACCAAATTATGGATAGTTTATTGAAAAAAGTAAAAGAGTTTCATTACACGATCACAGGCTACGACAAAGCGCCAAGTGCGGTTCAAAAAGCCAAAGACAATATCAAAAATGCCAATTTAGACGAATACGTAAAGGTTGCTGAAGAAAACTTTTTTGATACAGAGAAAACCACTGAAGGCAAATTGCATATGGTTTTCAATCCGCCCTATGACGAGCGATTGGATATTCATATGGAAGAATTTTATAAAAACATTGGCGATACTTTGAAGAAAAATTATCCTGGAACCAATGCGTGGTTTATTACCGCGAACTTAGATGCTTTGAAATTTGTCGGTTTAAAACCTTCTCGAAAAATCAAATTGTTTAATGCTAGTTTAGAAGCGCGTTTGGTGAAATACGAAATGTATGAAGGAAGTAAAAGAACCAAGTTTCAAACCGAAAATAAAGAGTAAATTTTAATTTAATTTTTTCAATATGACGAAATTACAAGTACGAGCATTTCTATACCAATTGGGTTGTTTTGCCATTTTGTTTGTTGGTTTTCGCTATTTAGTGGGAACCTATACAGGTTTGACAGGGTTTTGGATTCCGTTAACCGCATTTGCTTTGGGTACAATATTGGCACCTAAATTTCAAGCAGCCAAAACCAAAGACGGCGAAAAACTATTTATGTCTTGGATTTTTCTTAAAGGAGTCCGAATTATAGGGTAAACTATTGGTCAGTTATAGAACTGATTTATAATTTTCAAGCATAAAAAAAGCGTTTTTACAATTCGTAAAAACGCTTTTTTTCTGCTTTCTATTTCTTCGGCTTTTTCTCTTCTTTTTTTGCTTTTTCAGCAGGAAGTACTTTTTTCTTGTATAGCGGAACAAAATACGAAACGGTGTAATTGAAGCCTACGCCAAAATCACCATTATACGTTCGGTTAAAACCTGGAATATATAAGTTGTCAAATCCACTTGGAGTTTTGTTGGTAATTAATCGGTTCAATCGCAAACTGAAACCCACAAAAACGTTGTTGAATACTTTGGCTTTTACGCCCGCCACAACTTCTACCCAAGTAGCTGTTAAGCCACTGTAATTTTTTCCTGCAACCACAGCGGGAACTTCTCCCCAATACGGATTAGGATTGTAGATTTTGTAGCTGTTCAATTCTTGGCTAAAGCTTGAAAAACCAGCGCGCATCCCAATCGAGATGATGTTTTCCATATCCAACCAGTTTTCGTAAGCGTTATAATCGAATCCCGCTTTTAGGTAAGAACCTTTGGCTGTCGAAGTCAAACGGTCGTCTTCGGTGGTTTTGTTTTCAGAACCCAATTCGGCAGCCAAAAAATATTTTTTCGTTATGCGGTAATCTCCCACCAACTCAATTCCTTTATAGTTACTGTCGTACAAACCTCTGGTCAGTTTGTACAAATCAGCACCTACTCTTAGGCCATAACGATTGAACTTTGGAGGCACAACAGAGTCCTTTTTTGTGGTAGGCAATTTTTCTAATTCTTGCTTTGGTTTTACAGGAAGGATATTGTTTGCTTTAAGAGGTGTAGTAGTCGAAGTCGTTTCTTGTGCTTGAACTGTAAACAAAGAAAAGAGGAGGCAGCCACTAAAAAAAGATAGAAAGGTGTGTTTCATTTTCGTTGTTTATGTTAGTTTTTTGCAATTGAACTTCTTTCATCCACTTGGTGTCAGAAGCTGGTCCATCCGAATGAACAAATGGAGGGTTGGCATTCATTTCGAACAAGGTTTTGAAACCACAAGCTCTAGACACATAGACTTCGCTGGTGGTGTAATTGAATTGAATTACATCCGTATTAACCAAAGCAGCATTAGTACTACCAGAATTTAGTATAAAACTAAAAGTAGTTGTAGCGGCATTGGTTTTCAGTGGAATCGAAATTTTTGAAGTATTCGCCAAGAATTTTGATTCTCCAGAAGCCGTAGCATTAAAAATCACACCATTGGTCATTCCTTCGCCTATTACTTTCAAATTCGTCACGCTTTTTTCAACCGTTGGATTGTTGATATCGAAGAATTTAATCACCATTCTAGGTGTAGTAGGCGTATTGGCATCGCAAATATCATCTTTTTCACAACTCGAAAAAGAGAAACAAAACACCAACAGTAAAAGCGTTATTTTTTTCATTTAAAACTATTTATTTATACGGCTAAATCATTTAAGGTTTAATTGAAGATTACAAAATACCTCAAATGATTTCTATATCTATTCATTATTTATGCTCAACCTTATATTCCCTTCTATGGTTATAAAATCTAACCGCAAAGACCGCAAAGATTTACGCAAAGCACACCAAGAAAAACTCTTATATTCCCTTGAATACCTTTTATGGTTAAAAAATTCAACCGCAAAGACCGCAAAGATTTACGCAAAGAACACAAAGAAAAACTCTTATCTGCCCTTCAATACCTTGTATGGTTTAAAAATCCAACCGCAAAGTACACAAGTTATTTTACTTTTTGAATCTGTGAAAATCTGTGTAATCTGTGTCAAAATTTAACTGCAAAGCACGCAAAGGAAAAACTTATATGTACTTCAATGCCTTATATGGTTTCAAAACACTCCAACCATAAAAACTCAAATGACTTATATGTTTACAAAAATTAACGACGTTCCAACAACACCACATTCTCCACGTGATGTGTTTGCGGAAACATATCCACAGGTCGAACGCGTGTCACTTTGTACTTTTCATCCATCAAAGCCAAATCACGAGCTTGTGTAGCCGAATTACAACTCACATACACCACTTTTTGAGGCTCAATTTTCAAGATTTGATCAATAACCGCCGCGTGCATTCCGTCTCTTGGTGGATCAGTGATGATTACGTCTGGTTTGCCGTGTTGTGCAATAAAGGCTTCGTTGAACACCACTTTCATATCTCCTACAAAGAACTCACAATTCGTGATATTATTTCTTTCGGCGTTGGCTTTGGCGTCTTTAATTGCTTCGGGTACGCTTTCAACACCAATCACTTTTTTGGCTTTTTTCGATACAAACTGAGCGATAGTTCCCGTTCCTGTGTACAAATCATACACTGTTTCGTTACCAGTCAATCCAGCGAAATCTCTTGTGATTTTGTATAGTTCGTAGGCTTGATCCGAGTTGGTTTGGTAAAACGATTTGGCGTTAATACTAAATTTCAAGCCTTCCATTTCTTCCAAAATGTAATCACGTCCTTTGTACAACTGAACGTTCGTATCGTATAACGTATCGTTTGCTTTGTTGTTAATCACGTATTGCAAAGACGTAATCTGCGGAAATTTGGCATACAAATGATCCAACAACAACTCTCTATTAGCTTGATCGTCTTCAAAAAACTGAATCAACACCATAATTTCGCCAGTCGAAGCCGTGCGCAACATAAGTGTACGCAACAAGCCTTCGTGGGCTCTTGGGTTAAAGAACGTCAAACCGTTTGCATTGGCAAATTCACGCACTTCATTGCGAATGGCGTTCGAAGGGTCTTCTTGCAAATGACATTTATTGATATCTAGGATTTTGTCCCACATTTTCGGAATATGAAAACCCAAGGCATTTTTGTTACCCAAATCTTCGGTGCTTCCTATTTCGTCTTCAGTGAGCCAACGGCTGTTCGAAAACGAAAACTCCATTTTGTTACGGTAGAAAAACTGTTTTTCAGAACCCAAAATTGGTTCGAAATCCGGTAATTCAATTTTACCAATACGTTGCAGGTGGTTTTTCACCTCGTTGTGTTTAAAAAACAATTGCTGGCTGTACTTCATATTTTGCCATTTGCAACCGCCACACACCCCAAAATGCTCACAAATTGGATCAACGCGGTGTTCTGAGAACTCGTGAAACTTCACAGCTTTGCCTTCGTAATAGGCTTTTCTTTTCTTGAACGTTTGCACATCTACCACGTCGCCAGGCACGACATTCGAGATGAACACTACTTTACCATCGGGCGCTTTAGCCACCGACACGCCTTTTGCTCCAGCATCAAGGACTTTTATCTGATGAAAGACAACTTTGTCTGTATTTTTCTTTGCCATGGCGCAAAAATAAGGCTTTGAAACGTTTTACAAATTCAATTTCACAATTTTTTTTGAAAACCACTGTATTTGTTGAGAAGTACCACTTGGGCGTGCCCCCCGAAACCCGTTTTCCTTGAACCCACACCTTGGTCTTAATCGAGGGTCGGGCAGTCCGCTATATCTCTTGGGGCGAACCCCGCCCCAAGAGGATGCCGCTCCCATCCCTCACGCTTTTAAGACGTTAGTTGTCAGTGTTCAGACAGCAGATATAACGCCCAAAACACGAAAATAACTTTCAGAATTTTTTTATGTTTTTAGAAGGAAAAAGAATATATTTGGGAAAAGAATAAAGGTTTGGTAGTTTTTAGACTTATTTATCTAAAATGAGGTAGATTGGTCTGGTTTTGTCAGACCTATTTAGAAGTTAGCAGAAATCTGTGAAAAATCGTAATAAATAAGTAAATATGGCAAAAAGAGACCCTGAAGTTACTGCTAGAAATAAAGCTATCAATGAACTTACAGCAGAAATACAAATATTATTGCCAGAGGTTTTAAAAAAAACGAAATTTGATAATGTTCATTCATTAAATGGAAAAATTGGGGGTAAATTTGACCAATTTATAGACATAAAAAATGAAGTTATTAATTCATCAGACCATTTTATTAGTCTTTGGCTTCAAGGTTATAAAGATGAATTAATCAAGAAAGGCAATTATGCAGAAACTTCAAAGTTATATGAAACTTACAAGCTATTGCAAGAGCATAGCGTTTTTAAAGATTATCTATTTTTATTTCTAAAGCGAGTTTATTTAAGAAATTATGATGCCCTTTCAAAAAAGAGACCTACACTTGAAGATGCGGAAATTTATGTAGGTCAAAATAATGCAAATTATGGTATTTTGATTACTCCTAGATTTGTAAATGGTTATTGGGAAAATGATAAAAGTGAAATTAGACATTTTAAAAAGCAATATTGGTCAATTGGTCATATTTTAGAGACTGGATTTGTCATACCTGGAAAAAATGATAAAATGACTTTTAGAGACATTCCTGAATATTTGAATTTTTTCGTTAATGTTATTGTTAGAACTTCTGGCTCAAAATATGAAATGGAAATTGCCGAATTATATAGAGATTATGTTTTAAGTCATAGTCGCCCAGAAAATATTCCTTTGTTAATTCCTGAATTTAGATATGAAGGAATCGATGTTGTTCATAAATATAGGTTAGATTTCACAATCATCGAGCCAAACGATTTAAATAAAATAGCTTTTGAATTGTCTCCTTGGTCAACTCACGGACAATTAACAGGTGTGAAAAAATTAACACAAATAGAAATAAATCAAAAAGCGCTATCGAATTTTGAAAAAGAAATGAAAAAGCATAAAGATTATTTCAAAAAGCACGGGATTTTTACCTTAATATATACTGACGAAGATTTAAAAGACACAAAAGAAATTTTTGAGGATATGAAAAAATATTTAGAACCAAAAACATCAAGTAGACAATTAAAAATTCACATTTTCGATGACTTTTTTAATAATGATGTGACTAAATAAAAAAGACTTCTGCTAACACTTGCTACAAGAGATTTGGGCATTTGGCTTAATTTAAAAATGGTTTTGTATTTGGGAAGTTTAGGCAAATCCGAAAATAAGGCTTAATTTAATCCCAAACCTCTTGTAGCAAGACAAAAAATCACACCAGAAAAAAAAGTAACACAAAATATAAAAGTGACTAATCAAATTTTTGAAACAGAAGGAAAAATGCAAGAGTGGCTCAGTGCTACACTTAAAACAGATGATTGTTTTTCTAACTTAATAATCAATAAAGACTATTATGATGAATTAGAATTTGAATCATTGGTAGAAAATAAAATATTAAAAAGTTATCAGCATTGTTTATCTTCTTTGGAGCTTGTAACAGTTATTTCAGAAGATGAGAACATTTCACTAAAAGAGGGGGACATTTTAAGACCTGATTTTCTTTTATATGCACCCGAAACAGAAAGCATAGTAATTGTTGAACTAAAAAATCTTGTTTCTCCATCACGCCAAGTTGGGACAGAAGTAAGTGCTTATGCAAGTGAAATAAAATCCTATATCCCATTTATTTCTGATGGAGATATAATTAATGTCATTATTTCACCAGTCTGGACAACATTGATTAAACATTATGTTTTTCATGAAATATTTTGGTTACAACGAAATATTATTTGCTTAGAGCCTTGTGAAATTAATGGCAAAATTCATTTAAAAATTTTAGATATTTCTTCTCTAATCGACGATGAAATTTCATTAAAATTAAGTTCTGAACATTTAGGTGGATACCAAATTTGTCTTTACGACTACAATCTTTATTCTGACAAAAAAGACAGAACAAGGTATGACCCATACATTGAGCAAATGAAAACTGCAATAGCATCTATGACATCAAAAGGGAATGCTCAAAAAAACCACGGTTTTGCGTTCTTATGGAAAGACCATAGAGATTTGAGTTTAGCACCATACAGTATAACAATTTTAAATTTCGCTCCTTTCAATTCATTAGAAAGGTTGTTTCATGATGAAAATTTTGAACCAAATGAGATGGTAGAGCGTTTTATTAATATCGTTAAAGAATATTCACCTGAAGGTCACGGCAACTCTTTGGAACAAATTTTCAATACCGGTGAAAAATTTCTTGTTGATTTTTGCAATCCAAGAGTTGAAGGTTTTACTACATGGAACTCTTTAAGAGATATCATGATACAAAATTCCACTTTAATATCTTTCAATAGTTGGGGTATATTTGCTGAACTTTTTTCTGAAAAATTATATAATGAATATAAAAAAGGTAACAAAAATATAAGTTCGACTAATCCAGAATTAGGACTTCAATTAATTAACGAATTAGTTGATCCAAATTATGAATTTTACAATCTTTCATATTATGACTATAATCCAGATGATGAAGATACGAATGATTATTAAATGTCCAGCCACTAACACTTGCTACAAGAGATTTGGGCATTTGGCTTAATGGGAAAATGTTTTTGTGTTTGGATGTTTAGTGATAACTGAAAAATAAATCTTAATTTAGAACCCAAACCCCCCCAGCTAGCGCGAGCGTCACGCTCGTGCCCGCAAGCAAAGTAAAAACAGTATATTTTCTAGTGTGTAAAAAGTAGAAGTTTAACGAAAAAGAAGGTGCTTATTCATAAGAACTAGTAAAAACAAATATAAATATGTTAGAAAAATTATACGGAAAAAATACAGAAAAGGAATTAAAATTTTTGCAAAAACTATACACTGCACTTTTAATTGTGGTAGCCAGCTTACTTGTAGTTTTTAATGGTATTAGTTATTTTCTATGGGGTAATTTCCATTTAATCCCATCGATTGTATTTATCATAGTACTATTTTGGAGTGCTTTAAATGTTGATTATCTGAAAAAGAAAGTTTAAAATTTATTCTAACATTTTAAAATTAGATTTAATTATCTCCGCTAGGGTGGGAACTTAATGCAACAGCTATTAAAAAGCTGTTAAATCCAACTAGTTGCTGGTCAGATGTAGTACTTTAGTAGAAAAAATGCCAATGCACTTTTTAATTACCCTACTTTTTATGATGACACAAGCCACTACCATCTATGATTTCAATAAAAATTCCAAGGCGAGCGATTGGACTATTGTTAATGATGGGGTTATGGGAGGGCTTTCTTATGGCAATTTTACCATAAACCAAGCAGGAAATGGTGTGTTTTCGGGTACGATTTCGTTAGAAAACAACGGAGGTTTTTCGTCTGTTCGGTATCGTTTTGCACCTTTGGCTACTACTGCCAAAAGTAAAGTAGTGTTGCGCATAAAAGGAGATGGCAAAAATTATCAGTTCCGCATCAAAGATCAATCATCAGCCTACTACTCTTATATCACTACTTTTACTACTACTGGCGAATGGGAAACCATTACCATTGACCTCAATAGCTTGTATCCTTCTTTTAGAGGCCGACGCATAGCGGCTCCTAATTACAATAGCGATTCCTTTGAAGAAATTGTATTTTTAGTCGGAAACAAAAAACAAGAATCCTTTCAATTGCTTTTGGATAGTATCGTGTTGCAATAATTTTTTGTTGCTATTGGACAATACTTACCCAAAACGTATTGCTGAAAATCTGTGTTATTGGTTTTAAGTATTTTAACCAAAAACAACGACTACAAATTCAAGTAACTACTCTAAAGCAACAGTAATCCGTAAAAAGTATACAACAACCCAGAATTAGAGGTAGTAATCAATTGTTCCTTTGATTGAAATTTGCACTATAATTTTAAAACATCAAAAAAATGAGCAAAAAAGTAATTTTAATTACAGGCGCAAGTTCAGGTATGGGTAAAGAATCGGCAAAAACACTAATCCAACAAGGACATACGGTTTATACTGTAGCCAGAAGAATAAACCAAATGCAAGACCTAAGTACTTTGGGCGGATTTCCAATTCAGATGGATATTACCAAAGAAAACGACATTCAAAATGTAGTAGACACCATCATTAAGAAGGAAGGAAAAATTGATGTCCTCTGGAATAATGCAGGTTATGGATTGTTTGGTTCTGTTGAAGACACGCCTATCGAAGAAGCCAGACAGCAATTTGAAGTAAATGTTTTTGGATTAGCTGCTTTAACTCAAAAAGTTGTCCCATATATGCGTAAAGCCAATGCAGGTACAATCATCAACACTTCTTCTATGGGTGGAAAAATGTATACTCCAATGGGGGCTTGGTATCACGCCACTAAACACGCAGTTGAAGGATTTAGCGATTGTTTAAGATTAGAACTCAAAGAATTTAATATCAATGTAGTAGTTTTGGAACCTGGAATTATTGTAACGGAGTTTGGAGATGTTATGCTAGAAAATATTAATAAATTTTCATCCAAAGGCGCTTATGCTTCACTTACAAAAAAACTGGTTATCGCTACCAAAAAAATGTATGACAGCGGACAGGGTTCAAAAACACTAGTAATTTCAAAAACACTAGCTAAAATTGTAAATGCAAGAAAACCTAAAACGAGATATAGAGTAGGTTTGTTAGCAAAACCAATGGTATGGATGAGAATATATTTAGGAGATAGATTATTTGATAAAATTGTAATGAGCCAAGTTTAATATGAAACCCATTATTCAATTACATAACATTTCAGACATAAATAGTTTTGTGAAAAACAAAATGAATCATCCTTTGGTGGCTGTTGTAGATTTTAGTAAAGCTGATGAATATATAGAAGACGGTACGAGAATAAGTGCTGATTTTTATGCTATTATGTTCAAAAACTATTGTGCTAACAAATTGCGCTATGGCAGACAAACTTACGATTTTCAAGAAGGTAGTTTGATTTGTATAGCACCAAAGCAAGTACTGACGATGGATAACGAAATAGAGAAAAATGATAATATGATGGGTTGGGGTTTGTTCTTTCATCCTGATTTATTGCGAGGTACTTCTTTAGGAAACAAAATGGCTGAATACACTTTTTTTTCATACGAAACAGCAGAAGCTTTGCATTTGTCGGATAAAGAAAAACAAACGCTATATGACTGTGTTCAAAAAATTGAAACTGAACTACAAGAGAATATAGATAGTTACAGCCAAAATCTTATTGTAACAAACATTGAACTGCTTTTGAATTATTGTTTACGATATTACGGTCGACAATTTATTACTCGTAAAAACACGAACTCAAGCACCGTTTCGCAAATTGAGAGTTTGTTAAAGAATTATTTCAAGTCAGATATAAAAGTAAGCGGTTTGCCCACTGTTAAATATTTGGCTGATAGGGTGCATTTATCCGCCAGTTATTTAAGTGACTTACTCAAGAAAGAAACTGGAATGAATGCACAAGACCATATTCATTATTACCTAATTGAAGAAGCTAAAAACATTTTACTTAATTCTGACAACTCAATAAGTGAAGTTGCATATTCATTGGGCTTTGATTACCCTCAATATTTTAGCAAACTCTTTAAACAAAAAACTGGACAAACTCCAATTGAATACAGGAATTTAAATTGATAGAAAGAATCGAAGTTATAGTCTCCTGCTGTTGTACTTAAGATTCTAAAAAGGAATAATTAAAATAATGGTTTTTAGATTTAATCTCCTAAATTTGAGTTTTAAATTTAAAAAATATGGCAACAAACACTGTTCAGCTACATCGCGTTTTGGCGGCTCCAGTAGCAAAAGTATTTCGAGCATTTGTCGAGGCAGATGCAATGGCTTCTTGGTTGCCTCCTTATGGTTTTGTTTGCAAAGTAGATCATTTGGAAGCCAAAGTAGGAGGAACTTACAAAATGTCGTTTACCAATTTTACGACAGGCAGTAGCCATTCGTTTGGAGGTGAATATCTAGAAATATTGCCCAATGAACGTTTGAAATATACCGATGTCTTTGATGATCCCAATTTGCCAGGTCAAATGATTACTAGGATTCAGTTCGAAACGGTTTTGTGCGGCACACAACTTTGGATTACTCAAGAAGGGATTCCTGAGGCTATACCAACAGAAATGTGTTACTTAGGTTGGCAAGAATCACTAGAGAAACTAAAACGTTTGGTAGAACCTAACATTCCCGATGCTTAATTCAAATATTCACTTTTTATACTTGAAATTATGGCTAAAATAAACCCTTATATTCATTTCAACGGCAATGCCGAAGCCGCTTTTTTGTTTTATCAATCGGTTTTTGGTGGTGAGTTCACCGCGTTGTCACGTTTCAAAGACATCGCTTCTGAAGAAAATCCTATAGCAGATCATGAAGCGCATAAAATTATACATATTGCATTACCAATTGGTGATTCGAATTTGCTCATGGGAAGTGACGTTCCAGAGGTTTTGGGACAAGTAAATGAAAACGAAAACAGAAGTAAAATTATGATTAGCGCTGCCAGCAAAGAAGAAGCGCATCATATTTTCAACGGACTTTCAGCAGGAGGGACGGTTGAAGTACCTATGGATGAAAGTCCTTGGGGAACACTATTTGGTATGTTTCGTGATCAATTCGGAATTGAATGGATGATAGATTTTAATCCTGAAAAGTAAGGATTAAATAAGCTAAGAAAAGGCATAATTTTAATAGTAAATGAATATCTTTTTTTGCTTTTATTAAAATTTGTTTAATATTTAATTAATGGTGAATGGGTTTAGATAGTGTAGAACTTTTAATGCGATTCGAAAAGGAATTTAAAAAGGATGTGCCAGATGAAGATGCTGCAACACTTTCTACTGTTGGTGATGTAGCCAATTGGTTTTTTAATAATATAGTTATTCATTCACCAGACAAGGGTGTTAAGCAGCAAATTTTTGATGCGTTGCAATTAGCTTTACTAACATTGACTTCTAAAGCTGATTTTAAAGAGAATGATGTTTTACGAGATTTTATTCCTAAAGAAAATCTTAAGTCTTTTTGGAACGATTTAGAGTATGAATTAAAACTAAAAATACCGAAGCTAAATCCTCAAGATCTTACTGAAGAAAAGTTAAAAGAACATAAGGTTTTGGGAATTACAATTTCTAGACCTAAGCAAGCTGTTTTGGATATGCAATTCAGTAGATTTATGGAATGTATTGGGGCGATGAACTACGAAAAATTAGTTGATTTTGATACCATTTCAAGTTTATTCGAGATTACAATTACTGCTATTGCTATAACCCACGAACAATGTGGAGTAGCTATTGATGAAATATTCGTTACAAGTTCTTTTACTAATGATTTGGGGATTGATTAGTATTTCTAATGCATATTGGTAAGAACAACTGATATTAAACTTTAGTTAAATAAATTCATACAAAATAGTTATCTAGTCTATTACCTCTAAATTTGAGTTGGACTATAAAACCATTAGCTATGAAAAGACATGCCACCGCAGTTTGGAGAGGTTCCTTAAAAGAAGGAGCAGGGAAGTTAACTACACAAAGTACTACTTTGTCGAATACCCAATATTCGTTTACTTCAAGATTTGAGGAAGGTGTAGGGACCAATCCCGAGGAATTAGTTGCTGCTGCACATGCAGGCTGTTTTACTATGCAGTTGACCGCTTTTATCGGAGAAACGCCAGCAGTTATCGAAAGTATTAATGCCAAATGTGTGATTAACTTAGTAGAAGGAACGATTATCGGTTCGCATTTGACAGTGCAGGCAAAAATTGACGGTATTACCGATGCTGTTTTTCAGGAACTAGTTACCAAAGCTGAAAAGAATTGTCCTATTTCTAAATTATTCAACACCGAAATTGCTACTACAGCCACTCTGGTATAAGAAACTATTTTTAATTATAAGAAAAGAGCCAATTTTATGAATTGGCTCTTTTTTTGTTAGTGTTTTTCTTTTTTATTGGTAGATCAAGGTCGGTTTTCCCTCTACACAAGTGACAGCTTTGGGCACGGAAGTAACCTCACAAGTGGAGAAAAGTTCCCGTTTTTTAATGAAGGCTTCTACAGCATTATTATAAGCCTTGACTTTGGTTTCGAATACAGTTATGTTTATTCCTTTTGAATAAGGAATGTAAGAGTTTACACCTCCACAAGGCCTTGCACCTATTCCTTTGAATGACCACTCCTCTGGATTGGTACAAGGTAAAGAATTGACTAATGAAAGAGTGATAATTTCATCATACATTACTTTTAATGCGGCATTATCTTCTTCTTGTGTAGTAGAATCATCATTGCTGCAAGCTGCAAAAGTGTTACAAATTACAAATACGAGAATAGCTATTCTTTTCATAAATACTGATTTAAGATTGATATAACTAAGAGAGCACTTGTTCCAAAAGGTTGCGTCAGTACTTTGAAATGTAATAGAATTATTTCTTTGAAGGCTGTTACCTTATCGAAAAATAATTATTTATTTTTCGATTTAGGACTATATACATATCCAAAACTCAGTTCAGAAAAATCAGCCTGTCCTAAGTTTGAATTGATAGTTGCAGCTATAAATACATTGTGTTTTGGTGCTTTTTTTGCAGTAATGGCATAGTAACGGAAGCCTAAACGAGAGGAAACATATTGTTTTATTTTTGCTTTGGTACCAAACTCATAAGCGATGTAACCTGTTTTGGTATAGCTTCCATTGTTTACATACCAATCTAATTTATACGCAGGTTTGTAAAGATTAATTCCTAATTCTGCTTCTATACTTAAATGATTTATTAAAACTTCACAACTACTAAATACCCCAAAAGCAGTAGCATTTTGATAAGGATTGTTTGTCAATTCTGGAAAATGAGTAGTAACTATGCTGCCTTCCTCTTTGATGTAATCATAATAATCTTCATAAAATCTATAATAGAAGTTTATCCCATATTTGAATGATTTATTCTTTATTCGACCCATTCCAAAGGAAGCGGTATAAACATTTTTAAGAGAATTGTAATTTCTAAATAGTGTTTTATATCCCAAGCCCAATCGAGTAGTATAGTAGGTCTGTGTATCAGACGAATCAGCATCAGCAGTCTTCTCTGACAAAGGAATAGTATTTTTTGTAAAATTAAATTCGGTTTTAACTGTGGCTAAATAAGAATTCAAACCCAGATTAGGCCAGCGGGTGTGACCATTGGAAAAGTGGGTAAGTCCACCGCCAATTTTAATATTGAAATCTTTGCGATGTACCAAATCATAATACAAAAAGGAACGAAATGCCCAAGTAAAGTGTGTTGAGATAGCATGGTTGCCAGGATTGGTGACTTTATCATAGGTGAGGTTATTGTAGGAACCGCCCAAACCTACTTGAAAGCGGATTCTATTTGTGACCTTATTCAAAACGCCAAAATCGAAGAAGGGCATAACAGTTATACCATAGCCAACTTTTTCTTGATTTCCAAAATCTGCGTAGGAGAGCAAAACACCTGTTTTTGGATAATTCAGTAGTTTGGCCCAACTATCGTTTTCAAAGGTAGTGGTGCCCAATGTAAGGTCAAAACCTTGTTGCGTTTTTGTTTCTGGATAAACTGCTAGTGGAGGTATTGTTTGTCCTATTGTATAACCAACTCCAATAAAGTTAAAGTTGTCTTTTGTTGTTGATATGCTTTCTTGTGCTACTGTTATTGAACTAATTAATACAATTAAGAATACTGTTGTTTTTTTTAAGATCATTTTTGAAGAAGCTATGTTTTGATTTAGTCTCTAAATCAAATTTGATCTATTGACTATTGCCGAATTTTTTGTGGCACAAAAATAAGAACTTGAATCAATTAAAAAAATTAATCAAACAAATCAGAGGACAAATATCGATCGCCACGATCACAAATAATTGCCACAATGACACCCGATTCCAATGTCTCTGCTGTTTTCAAAGCAGCTGCTACGGAACCACCGCTGCTCATTCCTGCAAAAATGCCTTCTTCTTTAGCCAAACGTTGGGTCATGGCTCTGGCTTCGGTTTCGGTTACTTCTATAACGGTATCTACTTTTGAGGCATCAAAAATTTTAGGCAAATATTCTTGTGGCCATTTGCGAATGCCTGGAATTTGTGAGCCATCACTTGGTTGCGCCCCAACAATTTGTATCGATGGATTTTTTTCTTTCAAATAGGTTGAGGTACCAATAATGGTCCCTGTAGTTCCCATTGCTGATACAAAATGAGTTACGGTTCCTTCGGTATCTTCCCAGATTTCTGGACCTGTAGAGTTGTAATGCGCCTTCCAATTGTCATCATTGGCAAATTGGTTGAGCATGATATAACCGCCTTCGGCTACTTTTTTGTCGGCATAATCTCTTGAGCCAATGATTCCAGTACTTGCAGGAGTCAAAATCACTGTAGCGCCATAAGCTCGCATAGTTTGTGTACGCTCTATGGTGGAATCTTCAGGTAAAATCAATTCTATTTCGATGTTGAATAATTGTGCAATCATGGCCAAAGCAATACCAGTATTTCCACTAGTCGCTTCGATTAATTTATCGCCTTTTTTGATGTCTCCACGCTCAATCGCCGATTTAATCATGTTGTAGGCTGCACGATCTTTTACACTGCCTCCAGGATTATTTCCTTCGAGTTTTAAGAGCAATTTTACGTTAGGATTTTGAACTAGATGTTGACTTATTACTAATGGTGTGTTTCCAATAAGATCGACTAACTTTTGTAGTTTCATTATCGTTTTTCTTTTATCTTGACCTCAGTTGTTGTTGTGTTTAATACAGTAGAATCGGCAGGAATGGATTTGGTAACCCAAGAGTTTCCGCCTACAATACTATTTTCTCCAATAATCGTTTCGCCTCCAAGTATAGTGGCATTGGCATAAATGCATACATTTTTTTCAACCGTTGGGTGACGTTTGGCATTCTTCATTTCCTTACTCACGCTCAGCGCGCCTAAGGTAACACCTTGGTATATTTTGACATTTTCTTCGATTATAGTCGTTTCACCAATCACAATTCCGGTAGCGTGATCAATAAAAAATGGCGAAGCAATGGTAGCTCCTGCGTGAATATCAGTCCCCGTGATGCGGTGAGCGTACTCGCTCATTAATCTTGAAAAAAGCAATAAATCTAGCAAATATAATTCGTGACTTAATCGATAAATGGCAATGGCATAGAAACCAGGATAAGCCAAATACACTTCTTCAATACTATTCGAAGCGGGATCATTCGTAAGGATATAGGCTGCATCTTTATTGAGTTGTTCTAAAACCAATGGCAATTTTTCAAGGAAATTATCCCAAGCACATTCACAAAGATCTTCGGGTTTTTTGCATGCAATTTTTGCAATTTCTTTGAATTGAATTTCTAGTTCATCTATGCTTTGATCCAGAGGGGCATTCGAGTCAAACAAGGTATAAAACAGCTTTTCAGTAAAAGCTTCTGTTTTGGTTTTTATACTATAATTAATAGTCAAATGACTCTTGTGCGAACGAATATTTTGAATGATTTGATGTCTTGACACAATAAAAAAAATTATAAATTGAATTCGAAGCCGTAAAAGTAAGGTGTTTTTTAGAGATAGCGTTATTTTTGAAAGTAATAAATATAAATTTAGTCTATTTTTTTGATAGATTGTATAGGGAAGTTATTTATATTGTTTTTAAGAAGTTACTTTGGCCTAATGACGTAAATTAGCTCAATAATCGCTATTGTACATTAAATCATTATCATGAAAAACCAAGCTACTTTCAAAAGTGACCTCTCCAATATTGAATTTTCTCTCAACGAACGCATTTCTGGTCACGCTATACAAAACCCAATTTTAGGACTCATCAAAGCGGATCATCCTGATTTTAGCAGTGATCAATATATGGCGATTTCTGAGTTGAATTTTTACAGAGAAAAATACATTTCAAATTATCTTTTGACTGAAATCGGAGAATTGAGCCATTTGGAGCAACATGTTATTGGTTCTTTGAAGGAAGACACATCTTTGGTGTCAGAAGTGGAAGATGAGATTGAAACGAGAACGTTTGGTCAAATTGTAGCAGATAAAGTGGCTACTTTTGGTGGAAGTTGGACTTTTATCATCTGTTTTGGTATTTTTATTTTGCTATGGATTTGTCTTAATACGTTTATATACCTTAATAAAGGGTTTGATCCGTATCCGTTTATTTTATTGAACTTGATTTTGTCTTGTTTGGCGGCTTTGCAAGCTCCAGTAATTATGATGAGTCAAAATCGTCAGGAAGAAAAAGATAGAGAGCGTGCCAAAAAAGACTATATGATCAATTTGAAATCTGAATTGGAAGTGAGAATGCTACATGATAAATTAGATCATTTGATTCAGCACCAACAACATGAGTTAATCGAAATTCAAAAAGTGCAAATCGAAATGATGAATGACATTTTGAGCCGAATAAAAGTGTAATTCAGATTAAAAGTGCTTGTATACATAGCCGACAATCACAAAAACAAGATTAATGGCGATTAGAATTGTCAATACATTTTTAGTTGTTGTCGTTTTTTTTGTGGTATAAAATAAAACAATGCCACAAAACATTGCGAGCATACTGTAAACCGCAGGATACATTACAAAAGCTTCATCCCATTCGCCTTTAAGAACCAAAAGTAAGGCGCGTTGAAAACCACAACCTAAGCATTCTACGCCAAATAGTGTTTTGCTCAAACAGGGAATCATGTATTTTTCTAGATGCATTTGTTTTTATTTAGTACAATTTTACAAAAAAAAGCCGATTCCTTTTTCAATAATCGAGCAGCCCATTTTTTATTTCTTATTTTTGAAGCTTGAAATTTTTTGAAATGAAGAAATTGATGATTTTGATAATGGCAGTAGCCATTGGAGTTGCTTTTTATGAACAAAGTAAACCAGAGAAAAATGTGTATTTGATGGTTATAGCTTTGATTGTTTTCATGTACGGAATGATGCGATTAAGTGCCAAAACGCCAAGTAAAAATCAAGATAAAGAAGATAACAATGTGGAATAAAGGAGATAAAGTGTCTGTTTTAGACGATGATATTAATGGTGTTATTGTAGCAGTAAATGGTACTCAAATCACGATTGAAACTGAAGATGGTTTTGTAATGAATTTTGGAGTAAATGAGTTGCTTAAAATCAACGAAACCAGTAACTTAATGGATTCTATTAGAAGAATTAATGTAGATGAAATTATCAAGGAAAAAACAATTCCAGCTCCTAGAAGTTTTGTAAAAGAACGCAAAGAGAAAAAGGAAGTTGGCGTTCCAGAATTTGATTTACATATTGAAAAATTAGTACCTAATAAACGCGGCATGTCTAATTATGATATTTTGACTTTACAAGCGGATACAGCCAAGCGCCATATTGAATTTGCTATTAGAAATAGAATTCCTAAAATTGTATTCATTCACGGTGTTGGCGAAGGAGTTCTCAAAGCCGAATTGGATTTTCTCTTAGGAAGATACGATACTATTTCGTTTCAAGATGCCAATTATCAAAAATATGGTTTAGGCGCTACAGAAGTGTATTTTAAACAGAATAGTAAATAATACTAGTGCAAAAAAGGTCAATTCTACTCGAATTGACCTTTTTTTATGATTGAAAATTAAGGATTAATTGGTGATTAATTCTCCATAGATATAATTGTCTCCCAGTAAAAAATCATCACTTCCTCTTACCATTTTTGCTTTTTTAAGGACTATCGTATGTTTGAATCCAGTACCGAAGGTTGTCGTAGTAACTTCAATTATACCCTGGCTATTGGCTACACCAGCAGCTGCTTTCCATTCTTGAAATAGTGTTGGTGTTGCAGGGGTGGTGACGTTACAAAAATAACTTTCTGTCAAAAGACCAGTATACGATCTGTATATAAGTGAATTGGTTGTACTACCAATTAATGCCGTTCTTGGCGTATTCAAAGGCGTTACTTCGTTTTTAATCAATCCTGCTTCGATATTGTTTAAGGTTAACGCCTCACTATTGATGAAATTGTATACTTGTTTAGACGTGGCGCACTGCCCTAAAGTCTTCGTAAAAGCAAATGGAATTGTATTTGCAGTTGTTGTGTAAGTACCGAAAGGAAACACATCATACACTTGTGTACCATTTGTTTTTTGAAAGGTGACATTTTTTAGCACAATTGAATGATTGTAGCCTATGATTCTTGTACTATTCTCAGGATTAGGATCGCTTTTTTTGGCTTCAGTGGTAATTACTATTATTCCACCAGCATTAGCAGTCCATTGGTCAACCACTATTGGTGTAGCTGGGGGAATGGTTTCGCAAATATTGTCCGCTTTTACGGTTCCATTGAAAAAACGATAAACCACTCTATTACTTCCACCGATGGTGACTTCTTGTGTTTTGGTTTCACTAGGAAAAATAAATCCTGGAAGTTCTAATAATAAGGCTTCTTTTTCTTTTAGTTTGTAAATAATATCATTGTTGGCACAGGTCGCAACCGTTGCATCATCAAAATTAATGTCTTCCAAAAAAAGATCACCGTCATCACAGCCGCTAATCATAACTACTAAGAATAGTATTCCTAAAAATCGTTTCATTTCTTTAATTATTTTAAGCAAAAATAGAATTTTTAATTGGTATCCGCTTCATTCCAGATTTTAAAATCATGTTAATGTAAGTTGATTTGTTTTTGAAGGAAAAGACAAGCCAAATGAAATTAGTACCTTTGCGATCCTATTTAATATTAATGAAACAAACTAAATATTACCTTGCTGCATTTTTCGCTTTCTTTATTTGGGGATTTTTTAGCTTAGCACTAAAACCTATTGCCAATTTTCCTTCTTTGGATATTCTTTTTTACCGTGTTTTTTTGAGTGTTTTTCTTTTAACGCTTTTGAATGTAGTTTTCAGGAAAAGTGTGATTCGAGAAAATTGGGTTCTTTTTCAAAATTTTGAACCAAAAGTTAAGAAAACGATTCTGTGGTTAACATTAGGAGGAAGTTTGATATTGGCTTCGAATTGGTTTATTTTTATTTATGTAGTCAATCATGTGAGTGTAAAAGCGGGTTCCTTGGCTTACTTGATTTGCCCAATACTAACGACCGTTTTCGCCTTTTTTCTTTTAAAAGAAACACTGTCAAAAACGCAATGGTTTGCAGTTTCATTGAGTGTTGTGAGTTGTTTGTTGTTATCGATGAATGATTTACATGATATTTTTTATAGCTTGGTGGTAGCGGCAACGTATGCGCTCTATTTAGTAAGTCAACGAAAAAATAATCAAATGGATAAACTCTTGGTGCTCAATGTGCAACTGCTTTTTATTGCGCTTTTGATACTGCCATTTTATCCTATTTATAGTGGTCCGCTGCCTACAACGCCTTTGTTTTATAGTTGTTTGTTGTGTATTGTGGTCTTTTTTACCATCATTCCTTTGTTTTTAAATTTGTTTGCATTGAAAGGAATTTCCTCTGCGACAGTTGGAATTTTGATGTATATCAATCCAATGATTAATTTTGCGATTGCTTTGTTGTATTTCAAAGAGAAAATAAATGGGACACAACTCTTTTCGTATGTACTGATTTTGATTTCTGTTGTGATTTTTAATAAGAAAGTCATTTTGGAACTATTGAGAAAATCAAAAGAAAAACGATTGGTTGCCTAAAGAGTGTCTGGTTTTGCAGGGTTTGCGTGAGGGTAGTAGTGGAGCTCTTTTTTAGAGACTTTTTTGGCTCTAAAAAAAGCGGGAACGGATGCCCGACCCGACTTTTTCTGGCGGGGCACGCCAAAATAAAAATGAATAGTATTTAATTATGAAAAAAGTATATCTCGACAATGCTTCTACAACTGCGATGCGTCCCGAAGTGATTCAGGTGATGGTGGATTGTATGGCGCAAGATTACGGAAATCCGTCGTCTACGCATAGTTTGGGGCGTCACGCCAAAAGTATTTTGGAACTGTCTAGAAAGAGTATTGCCAAGGCTTTGAATGCTACGGCGCAAGAGATTTTGTTTACATCGGGTGGGACAGAGGCCAATAATTGGATTTTGCGTTCGGCAGTGAAGGATTTGAAAGTGAGGCGAATTATTTCGAGCAAAATGGAACATCACGCGGTTTTGTATCCTATTTTGGAATTGCAAAAAGAGTTTGGTATTCAAGTGGAATATGTAGAAAATTCGGATGATGGCGTTCTTGATTTGACGCATTTAGTAGACTTACTTTCGGAATCTACAGAGAAAACTTTGGTTAGCTTGATGCATGTGAACAATGAAACAGGCGTGATTTTGGATTTGGAACGCGTATCACAAATTTGTCAAGAGCATCATGGGTTGTTTCATTCAGATACGGTGCAATCTGTAGGCAAAGCGATTTTGGATTTGCAAAAAGTACCTATCGATTTTATAGTGAGCAGTGCCCATAAATTTCATGGTCCAAAAGGGGTTGGTTTTGCTTTTATTCGAAAAAATTCGGGTTTGCAGCCTTTGTTTTTTGGTGGAGAGCAAGAAAAAGGACTGCGTTCTGGAACTGAAGCAATTCATCAAATCGCAGGAATGGCAAAGGCTTTAGAAATTTCATATGCTAACTTAGAAGCTGAACAGCAGCAAATCAGTGCTCTAAAACACTGTTGTTTAGAACAGTTAGTGTTGCACTTTCCTGGAGTGAAAGAAAATGGAGCCGCTACTTTTTATCCGATTTTGAATGTGCAATTGCCTTTTTCAGTGGATAAAACGGCTATGATTTTGTTTTATTTGGATATGAAGGGGATTTTTGTTTCGAGAGGAAGTGCTTGCCAGTCGGGGAGTGTGAAGCCCTCGCATGTGTTGGCTGAAATGCTCTCGGAAGATGATTTGAAAAAACCAAGTTTGCGAATTTCGTTCAGTCATTTATCTACTCAAGAAGAAGTAGATTTGTTGATTGAGGCGTTGAAAGGCGTCTAAGGCTTTCTTTTAAAAATACAAAACCTGACAATTGTAAAGTTGTCAGGTTTTTTGTTTTATACAATTTTATGTTATTCGAACAATCCTTCGATGCTCAAATAGCGTTCCCCGGTGTCGTAGCAAAAAGTAAGTACAGTTGCACCATCTGGGATTTCGTTTAGTTTTTTAGCTACAGCGGCTAAAGAGGCACCAGATGAAATGCCTAACAGGATTCCTTCTTCTTTAGCGGCTCTTTGTGCATAAGTAAATGCCTCATCTTTGCTAACTTGTATGGTGCCGTCTAGTATTTCAGTGTGTAAATTGGTGGGTATAAAACCTGCACCAATCCCTTGAATTGGGTGTGGACTTGGAGCGCCTCCACTAATTACCGGCGAAGCTTCTGGTTCTACCGCAAATACTTTTAGATTTGGAAAGTGTTGTTTTAGGATTTCGGCACAGCCCGTAATATGTCCGCCAGTGCCTACTCCGGTGATGAGGTAGTCGATTCCGTTTGGAAAGGCGTTGATGATTTCTTGTGCTGTTTTTTGCTTGTGCACTTCTATATTTGCTGGGTTTTCAAATTGTAGCGGTGACCAAGAATTAGGAATTTCGTTGACTAATTCTTGTGCTTTTTCGATAGCACCTTTCATTCCTTTTTCGCGTGGTGTCAATACAAATTCTGCACCGTAGATACTCATTAATCGACGTCTTTCTATAGACATAGATTCTGGCATAACCAAAATAAGGCGGTATCCTTTCACTGCAGCCACCATAGCTAAGCCAATTCCTGTGTTGCCTGAGGTAGCCTCGATGATGGTGCTTCCTTTTTGTAAAATTCCTTTTGCTTCAGCTTCTTCAATCATTGCTAAAGCAATACGGTCTTTGATACTAGCCCCGGGATTGGCACGTTCTAATTTTATCCAAACCGAAGCCTTTGCTCCAAATAGTTTGTTGATTTTTACATGAGGAGTATTACCTATGGTTTCAAGTATGTTGTTGTAAGTCATGGTTTCTTTTTTTTTATTTTAAATCCTAGTAAATTTATAGAATAAATTGGTTTTTACAAAACAGCAACAGTTAATTCTATGGTAAAATGAAATTACATAAAAAAATCCGTTTTGTTATACACAAAACGGATTCTATATTTATCTCTAATTTATTTAAGAGGTTCTAAAACTAAAGTTACAAGTGAATTACTTCTCCGTAAGCGTCAGCTACGGCTTCCATAACCGCTTCACTCATAGTTGGGTGAGGGTGGATAGCTTTTAAGATTTCGTGACCTGTAGTTTCTAATTTACGAGCTACAACTGCTTCAGCAATCATATCCGTAACACCAGCACCAATCATATGACATCCTAACCATTCGCCGTATTTAGCATCAAAAATTACTTTTACAAAACCATCAGCAGCTCCAGAAGCTTTTGCTTTTCCAGAAGCAGAGAATGGGAATTTACCAATTTTCAATTCATATCCTTTTTCTTTGGCTTGTTTTTCTGTCAAACCAACAGAAGCAATTTCTGGCGTTGCATAAGTACAACCTGGTACATTTCCGTAATCGATTGGTTCTACGTGAAGACCTGCAATTTTTTCAACACAGTTGATTCCTTCTGCAGAAGCAACGTGCGCCAAAGCTTGACCAGGAGTTACATCTCCAATAGCGTAGTAACCAGGTATGTTAGTAGCATTATAAGCGTTCACTAAAATTTTATCTCTATCAGTGGCAATACCTACTTCTTCTAATCCAATGTTTTCGATGTTGGTTTTGATTCCAACAGCTGATAATAAAATATCTGCTTCTAAAACTTCTTCACCTTTAGCTGTTTTTACATAGGCTTTTACTCCAGCACCAGTAGTATCGATGCGTTCTACAGAAGAGTTAGTCATAATTTTAACTCCTGCTTTTTTCATAGAACGTTCCATTTGTTTTGAAATGTCTTCGTCTTCTACAGGAACAATATTTGGCATAAATTCTACAATAGTAATATCTGTTCCCATTGAGTTGTAGAAATGTGCAAACTCCACTCCAATTGCTCCAGAACCTACAATAATCATTGATTTAGGTTGAGTTGGCAAAGTCATCGCTTGTCTGTAACCAATTACTTTTACACCATCTTGCGGTAAGTTAGGTAATTCACGAGAACGAGCACCTGTAGCAATAATGATGTGATCAGCACTGTATTCAGTTACTTTTCCATCTTTATCAGTAACGTCTAGTTTTTTTCCAGCTTTTAGCTTTCCAAATCCGTCAATAACGTCAATTTTATTTTTTTTCATTAAGAACTGAACCCCTTTGCTCATTCCGTCAGCTACACTACGGCTACGGTTAACGACAGCACCAAAATTTTTATCAAATTCTTTTACAGTCAATCCATAGTCAGAAGCATGTTTTAAATAATCAAAAACTTGAGCTGATTTTAGTAAGGCTTTGGTTGGGATACATCCCCAGTTCAAGCAAACGCCACCAAGGTTTTCTTTTTCTACAACAGCTACTTTAAAACCTAATTGTGAAGCTCTAATGGCTGTAACATAACCTCCAGGACCACTTCCTAAAACTATAATATCGTATTTCATTGTATTGTTTTCTTAATTGATTTACTGCAGCAAAATTAAGGATTTATTTTAAAAAAAATTAGACCTTTCAGAAGTTTATTAGTTCATAGAATACATAAAAAATATTACTTCATTTTTAAATAGGCTTCCATGTAATTACTTGTTGAAAAATATTCATCTTTTAGTTTTTTTAAATGGTTGACTATTTCTCCATGTTGTGGATGATTTGGATTAAGGCAATCTTTAAATTTAGGGTCTGTTACTGTTAGCACTAAATACCAATAGCCTTTTCTAGAAGTGTAATTGTCCTCAAAGATCGGATCATTCCCTTTGCTTTGTATACCTGCATCAACAGCAATTGGTATTAAATTTATTGTCTCTGTTGCTTTTTCTCGTTCAAAAAAAGATAAATAATATGTTTCATTATTGATGCTAATGGGCACATTTGAATCGACATTTACATGCTTTAAGTCAAATTTAGCGTTGATAAAATTATAAAATTCATTAGCATTCTTAGGGTCTTCAAAAATGAATGCGTAAAAATTCGGCAGGTTCTTTTTGAATTTTTTTGCCTTAATTATTTTTTCTCCTTCGATATTTGGAGCAATTTTGTACGGTATGCAAGAATAAGCTAGTAGAATTAGAAGATAACAACTGAGTTTTTTCATACTGCTAAGTAAGAACTAATTTATGTGAATGAAATAATTAATTCGCTATCGAAAACTGCGAATCGTACAGGTTTTTATAAAACCCTTTTTCTAGATTGATTAATTCCTGATGCGTTCCTTGCTCTACAATTAAACCTTTGTCCATGACTACGATTTTGTCTGCGTTTACAATGGTACCCAAACGGTGTGCAATCACAATAGAAGTTCTGCCTTGTGTAATGGTTTCGGTAGCACGCTGAATCAATTCTTCAGAATACGTATCGATAGAAGACGTGGCTTCATCCAAAATCAAAATACTTGGATTGGACACAAAAGCTCGTAAAAAAGCAATCAATTGACGCTGACCAGAAGAAAGCATTACCCCGCGTTCTTTGACATCAAAATTATAATCATCAGGCAAACTCATAATAAAGTCATGCACCCCAATTTTTTTGGCAGCCGCTAGTACTTCTTCTCTCGTGATTTCTGGATTATTAAGGGTAATGTTGTTGTAAATAGTATCGGCAAACAAAAACACATCCTGAAGCACCACAGCAATTTGTTTACGCAGTGAACTTAAAGTATAATTTTCAATATTGTGATGGTCTATATAAATAGAACCACTGTTGATTTCGTAAAAACGATTCAATAAATTAATTATAGTCGATTTTCCTGCGCCTGTAGAACCCACAATAGCAATGGTTTGTCCTGCACTAACTTCTAAATCAATGCCTTTGATTACTTCTTCATCTGGAATATAACCAAAACGAACGTCTTTAAAAAGGATGTTTCCTTCAAAAATAGGAGCTTCTACGGTTCCAGTATCCTGAATTTGGTCTTCGGTATCCAAAATATCAAACACACGATTTGCTGCAATCATTCCCAATTGCATTTCGTTGAATTTATCCGCAATTTGGCGCAAGGGGTTGAATAGCATTCCGATAAACATAGTGTAGGAAAACAAATCTCCAAATGTGGTAAAATGGTCGCCATTCAATATTTTGATACCGCCATACAAAACGATAAATCCCAAAGTCAATGACGAGATAATATCAGCAATAGGGAAGAAAATGGAGTTGTACAAAATCGTTTTTATCCACGCTTTTCTATGTTTATCATTGATGTTTTTGAATTTATCAAACTCAATATCTTCACGATTGAACAATTGTACGATTTTCATTCCCGTTACGCGTTCCTGTACGAAAGTATTCATATTCGCAATTTGGGTACGTACTTCCTCAAAAGCCACTTGCATTTTCTTTTGAAAAATACGTGTAAAAAACACCAAAACAGGCATGGCTAGAATAACAATCCAAGTGAGTTTCCAGTTCATATAGAACATAAAAATAAGCACCACTAGCATTTTCATCAAATCACTAATAATCATAAAAAGCCCTTGACTAAAAATACGAGCAATGGCTTCAATGTCCGATACACATCGGGTTACGACTTGTCCAACAGGAACCAAATCAAAGTATTTCATCCTAAAACTGAGCAAATGTGCAAACAATTTAATTCGGATGTCTTTTACAATATCTTGCCCCAACCAATTGGCCCAAAACACAAAGTAGAATTGCGAAAAAACTTCAAGAAGTAAGACAATTCCCATCAAGGAAACGTAGAAAAGTAAACCTTGTTGGTCATGCGTTTTGATGTATCCATCGACCGTTTGCTTTAGCAAATATGGACGTAAGGCAGCAAAAATTGATAGGGAAATGGCAAACGCAATGACCCCATTAAATCGGAATTGATAAGGCTTTGTATATTTTAAAATTCTTTTGAATAATCGAGTATCGAATGCTTTTGCTTTCATGTTTAGGAGCTATTTCCCGCTATTCGTTGCAATCTTTTTTGTTTTTAAAGGAAAAACAAAAAAGGATTTCCACTACTATCGGGGCTATTTTAGGTATTCATAAGTGATTTCGGTTAAGTACAAACCATGTGCTGGAACCGAAAAACCTGCTTTTTCTCTGTTTTTGCATTTTATGATGTTTTCAAAATCAACCAAAGTGATTTTATGTAATCCCACATTGACTAATGTTCCTACAATAGAACGCACCATATTTCGCAAAAAACGATTGGCCGAAATGGTAAAAATCAATCGATCTTTTTCCTTTCTCCAAACTGCGTCAAATATAGTGCAATCAAATGTATTTACGTCGGTATTGACTTTCGAAAAGCACTGAAAATCGGTATGATTTAACAATAATTTAGCAGCTTCATTCATTAATGCCATATCTAAATCTTGGTGGTAATACCAACTGAGTCCTTCTAGGAAAGGGTTTTTTATGGTATTGATATGGTATTCGTAAGTGCGTTTGGTAGCGTCAAATCGGGAATGCGCCTCATCGCTTACTGGGATAATGTCAAATATGGCTATATCTTTTGGTAAATACGAATTGAGTTTGTGTACCAAACTTGCTGTTTCTAGTTTTTTTTCGCTATCAAAATGAGCATACATTTGGCTGGCATGTACGCCAGTATCAGTTCTGCCTGCCCCCATAACATTGATTGTGGTGTTCAAAAGCACCGAAAGGGCTTTGTTCAGCGTTTCTTGTACAGAACTGGCGTTGGGTTGGTATTGCCAACCGTGATAAGCAGTTCCGTTATAGGCTAATTGTATAAAGTACCTCAAGATGTTTTGTGATTTTTGGGTTGTAATCGTTTCATTTTGATGCAATGCTTTAGCAACGATTACTTGTTTTATTGGCTGCAAATTTACAATCTTTAGGTTGATTTTTTTGATTTTATATCATTTTTGTAACTGCCTGAAAAAATGCCGAATGTTTGATTCTAGCCCCGATGGGAGGGAATATCCTTTTTTCTAGACCTTGCAGGTTCCTAAACTGGAAAGGTCTAGAAAAAAGATAGGAAGGACAGCGGGAAACCCTGTTTATTTTTTGCCTTTTGTTTTGCTCCAAAAAAAAGAACTTCAGATTTTGGCTAGAATGGGAGAGAAGGGCTTATTTTTGCTGTTTTTTATTTTTAATTTTCAATGGTATGACCAAAATTTTGTTGCTTTCGGATACGCACAGCCACATCGATGAGGCGATTTTGAAACATGTAGCTTGGGCCGATGAAGTTTGGCATGCTGGTGATATTGGTGATTTGAATGTGACCGATACGCTTAAAAAGCATAAGCCGTTGCGAGCGGTGTATGGAAATATAGACGGGACGGAAGCTAGGTCTGAATTTCCGTTACATAATCGGTTTATGTGTGAACAAGTTTCGGTTTGGATTACACATATTGGCGGTTATCCGGGGAAATACAATCCTGCCATCAGAGATGAAATGGCTACGAATCCGCCTAAATTATTTATTTGTGGCCACTCTCATATTTTGAAAATACAGTTTGATAAGAAGCATAATTTGTTGCATATGAATCCTGGAGCTGCCGGAAAAAGTGGTTTTCATCAGATACGTACGCTATTTCGATTTGTGATAGATGGCGATAAAATTAAAGACTTGGAGATTGTTGAAATGAAAAAATAATTATCCAACAGGAACATGAAGTTTAATCGTAGTTCCTTGATTTTTTTTGGTTTTGATTAAGAATTCACCCTGCATATTGTTGATTCGTGCTTTGATTCTGTTGATTCCGTAACCATCTGTGCTGTTTTTTTGAAGGTCATCAAATCCTTTTCCGTTATCTTTTATTTTGATGGATAATTGATTGTTTTCTAGTGAGGTTTCTATCTTTGCCCAATTGGCTTTACTGTGCTTTAAGATGTTGTTTAGTAATTCTGAAACAATAAAATAAATTTTCATCTCAAAAGCTTCTTCAAAACGGGTTTGTGTATCGACGGTGTTGTGATAGTCAAATTTAATTTTTGAATTCGAGTTTTTTTCACACAAATCATCCAAAGCATATAGTAAACCAAATCGTACCAAAAGCGAAGGCATTAGTTCATGCGATAGGTCTCTTACTTTATGATGTGCGTCATCTAGAATGTATTTTGTTTTTATGATTTCATCACATTGATTTTGGTTCATAGAACTAAAAACATTTAGATGCATTCCCGCCGAGGACAGTAAGGCGCTGATGTTATCATGAAGAAATGCTGCAATTTTTTTTCGCTCGGATTCCTGACCGTCTATGGTGGCATTGATGATATTTTGTTGGACTTTGCTCTGGATTTCTTTTAATCGATTGTGTTGTTTTAACTTTTCGTTTTGTGAAAAAGCATAAAAAATTAAGAATACCAATAATGAGAGTGTGAGCACCAAAATCACAATTTTTTTGTTGCGGGATTGTTGCTCCAACCAATAGTTTTCTTGGGATTTGTAGGTAGTAGATATTTTATCTATTTCTCTTTTGTATTCGTCTAACTCTAAATTTATACCCGCTACATTGGCTTTTTTGATTTTCTCTTCAGAATTGATTTCCTCAGTTAATTTGTTATATTGTTCCAGATTGAAATACGCTTTTTTATAGGCTCCACTTTGATTCAAAAACTTTGAATATTCAAGATAGGCGTAAGATAGATCTGATTTTTCTTCTTCTTCTTTTCCGAATTTTATAGCATTTTCAAAAAAGGAAGTAGCTTTTTTAGCATCTTTTTTATTGCAGTAATACATGCCGTTTAGCATGTTCGAGATGGCTTTTAAAGACGCATCTCCATGTTTTTTAAAATTAGTGTTTACAAATTGTAAATAAGGATAGCCTTCGTCAAATTTTTTAATATCAAAATAAGCCCAAGCCATATTGATTTTGGTAAAAACCATTTTAGTTGTGTCTTTTATTTTTGCACTATATTCTAAAGCTTTTTTATAATGGTAAATTCCTTTTTTTAAGTCCTTTTTGTCAAAAAAATAAATATTACCTAAGTTGTTATATATGAAATACTTGGTGTTATTGTTTTCTGTTTTTTCTGCAAAAATTAGCCCTTTTTTATAGTAAAACATTGCTTTCTCATATTCTAGTAATCCATCAAAATTTCCACCTATGATGTTGTAAATTTGAGCTATTAATTCAATATCCTCTGCTAAAATAGCATGGCGTAAGGCACTTCGAGATTGAATTAATGATTTCTCATACAATTCATTGTTCATATTGTTTACCGCTTCTTTAGCTAGATTAATTAGTTCCTCTCTGGGAAGTTTTTTTTCTTGAGAAAAACTCTCAGCTGATGAAAATAATAATAGCAGTACTACAAATGTTAGGGACATTTGGAGTTTTGATAAAAAACAGGAAAGTGTTGAATTGACTAGCATTGTAATATAGCAATTAAGACTTAATCAATTTATGTTTTAGGGCATATTTTACAATGCTTATGGTGTTTTTGGCTTTTATTTTTTTCATGATATTTTTTCGATGTGTTTCTACAGTATTGGTACTAATGAAAAGTTGTTCACTGATTTCTTTTCCACTGTACTCAAGCGATATTAGTATGATGATTTCTATTTCTCTTTCTGTCAGAGAAGCATGAATATCATGAGGAACCGATTTTAATTTTGGATTGTTTTTTGTTGCAGTATCAAATATTTTGTTTTGTATGGTTTTACAAAAATATTCTTGTCCATTTGTGACAATTTGAATGGCTTCAATGATACTTTCGCTAGCGCATTGTTTGGTAAGATAGCCACTAGCTCCAAGTTTCATTACTTCTTTGACAATTTTTAAATCATCATAACTCGAAAGAATAATTACTTTACAAGGAAATCCTTTTTTAGTAAACTCTCTTAGCACTTGAATGCCGTCTTTTTCAGGCATACTAATATCTAAAACTAAAACATCAGTATTGTTTTGAGTGACTTCATCGTAAATAGTTGTTCCGTTTAATGAAGTTCCAACGATAGAGAATCCGGGGATGGTATTTAAGAGGGTTTTAATTCCGTCAATAAGTATTTGATGGTCGTCAGCCAAATGAATATTAATCGTTTGCATATTGTAGGTATAGTTGTTTCCAAATGTATTATTTTTAATTAAAAACAAGTAGTGTTTTTCAATAAAAAAACCCGAATTTAAAATTCGGGTTTCCTTCGCACAAATAAACTAAGTTTATAGGTTTATCTCAATCTGTCCACAGATTTTACAAGATCTTCATCCTTCTTGATGGCTTTATTAGCTAAAACTAATAACACGATAGCCAAGACAGGTACAAACATCCCAATACCTTTCTCAGAAACCAAAGGGGTTTCTCCAGATAAATTTAGCGAACGATATACAAACAATCCTAATAAAATTAAATTTAATATCATATTCAATCTGCCCATTACAAATTGATTTTGTCTCTTTTTAAATGAAAAAATGCTAACCAAAGATAATGTAGTACTTAGTCCAAAAAGAGCTACATAAATTTGATTTTGCATAAAATAAAAGTCTTTAGTATCATTTGTTGTCCACAATGGAAAAACAAATGGAACAACTAAAGTAACCAAAAAGGCCAAAAACAAATAGATAGTCTGAATTCTCTGTATCATTTTACTAATATTCTAACGCAAAAATATATTTTCTTTTTTATAAATACTATTGTATGATTGATTTTTATTCGTATTATTGCATTATAAATCCGTAAGCACTTCATACTGCGGTTGATTCAAGAAAAAAAATCCATTCTATTCTTCACACGATTTCCCAAAATAAATAATCTAATAGAACATTCATGTTTGATATTTCTGCATTAAAAGAATTGAAGCTTTCTGAGCTTCAAGAAATTGCTAAAACAGCAAAAACAATAAAGTTTAACGGTGTAAAAAAAGAAACTTTAATTGGTCTTATTTTAGAGCATCAAGCAGCAACTTCCAAGGTTGTTGAAAGTGATGCTGTTAAAGATACTGTAGATACAGAAAAGCCTAAAAGAGCTCGTATTGTTCCAGTAAAAAAAGCAAAAATTTCACAAGATAATTCAAATAATCTTTTTCAAAATGAAGAGGTCGAAGCACAAGTAGTTTCGCCTATTGCTAAAACGTTAGAACCTACCATTTCAGATTTAGCTGTTGAAGAAAAGCCAAAAGAAGAGACTGTTTTAGAAAAGAAAACAAATAAAGTAGTCAAATTTAATAAAGCGGCATACGAGAAAAAAATGGCGCTACAAAGGGAAAAGGAAGAAAATAGAAACGCTACAGAAACTACTGAAATTCCAGCAGAAACTACCTCAATTGCACCTGAAGAAACAGTTGAAAATAAAGCAAGTCAATTTGCAGAAAATCCAGCACCTGTAAAAAAAATTAATCCCAATCAGATTAAAAAACAGAACGGAAATCCTAATCAAAATTCTAATGGGAATGCCAATAATGGCAATGCTAATGGCAACCAAAATCCCAATTTTAAAAACAAGAAGAATAATTTTAAAGATGCCGATTTTGAGTTTGATGGTATCATTGAAAGTGAAGGTGTGTTAGAGATGATGCCTGACGGTTATGGCTTTCTTCGTTCTTCAGATTATAATTATTTAGCCTCTCCAGATGATATATATTTATCAACCTCTCAAATTCGTTTGTTTGGATTAAAAACCGGTGATACCGTAAAAGGAGTAGTTCGTCCTCCAAAAGAAGGAGAAAAATATTTCCCATTAGTTCGTGTTTTAAAAATCAACGGACACGACCCACAAGTAGTTAGAGATAGAGTTTCTTTTGAACATTTAACTCCCGTTTTTCCTTCTGAAAAGTTTAAGTTAGCCGAAAAGCAAAGTACTATTTCTACTCGAATTATTGATTTGTTTTCTCCAATAGGAAAAGGACAACGTGGAATGATCGTTGCACAGCCGAAAACGGGTAAAACGATGTTGTTGAAAGACATCGCCAATGCAATTGCTGCTAACCATCCAGAAGTGTATTTGATTGTTCTTTTAATTGATGAACGTCCAGAAGAGGTTACAGATATGCAACGCAGTGTAAGAGGTGAGGTAATCGCTTCTACTTTCGATAGAGAGCCACAAGAACACGTCAAAATTGCTAATATCGTTCTAGAAAAAGCCAAGCGTTTAGTTGAATGTGGCCATGATGTAGTGGTGTTGTTAGACTCAATTACACGTTTAGCAAGAGCCTATAATACCGTTCAACCTGCGTCAGGAAAAGTCTTGAGCGGTGGGGTTGATGCTAATGCATTGCAAAAACCAAAACGCTTTTTTGGAGCTGCTAGAAATGTCGAAAATGGTGGTTCATTGAGTATTATTGCTACTGCATTGACCGAGACTGGCTCTAAAATGGATGAAGTTATTTTTGAAGAATTCAAGGGTACGGGTAACATGGAGTTACAGTTGGATAGAAAAATTGCTAACAAACGTATTTTCCCAGCTATCGACTTGACGTCTTCTAGTACAAGACGTGATGATTTACTTTTAGATCAAAATACGTTGCATAGAATGTGGATCATGCGAAAATACCTTTCGGATATGAATCCTATTGAAGCAATGGATTTTATTAATGATCGATTTAAGAAAACCCGCAACAACGAAGAATTTTTGATTTCGATGAATGATTAATTTTGTTTTGAAATCAGAATAATTAGCAAGCAAAAGTTCGTATGTAGATACGATGTCAAACATAAAAAAAGCGATTTGAACTACTTCAAATCGCTTTTTTGTTTATATAATTTTAGGAGCTTAAATTCTGAATTTTCCTCCTACAGCGATTATTCTCTGAAAAAAGAAGAAGTCTTGCGATGCTTTGTCATTTGGACTCATTGTAGTCCTGATGTCATTCATATTGATATATCCGCCTTTTAATTCTCCTTGAATATAGAAATATTTAAAGAAAGTAATATTTAAACCGGCTTTCAAGGAAGTTCCAAAACCGGATACATGAAAATCATCATGACGTTCCTTTCCTAGCAATTTGGTATTTGTTTTTGGATACAATACCCCAAAACCAATTCCTTCTGTCAAGTTAATCTGAATTTTATCCGTATTCCCAATTTTGAATAACTTAGAAATATCATCATGACGAGAAACTTCGGTATTGATATAGTTCAAACCATCAGTATGCTCGAAGGTCAAAAATGTTTCGTCTGTAAAGTCAACGGGAGTGTTGTTATACGTCCCATTATGTACAGGACCATTGATAAAACCTGTTACATTGGCCGTTTGATCTTGGGTCATCACATATTTCATATGATCCACCCCAATAGCCACACTATAATGATCCGAGAAAAAATAACCCAAACGCAAATTGGTTTGTGGAATCGTCATTTTGGTAGGGTTAATGTAATCAATATGCCAACCTTTGGGTTTGTCGTGAGCGCGCATATCCGCTACCGTAAAACGATAATCCTTACCGGTAAAGGTAACATCCGATTTGCTATAGGATTCTCTGTTTCCTCCCCACGAGATAAAGAATTTTCCTTTATTGTGAGCGGTATATCTTACAGGAGCATTTTCTTGTGCAAAGGCAATAGTTGTCGTTAAAAAAAGAACGAAATAATAATAGGATGTTTTCAAGGAGGTATTTAATAAATAAAATTAAAATTGATTGATTGTTTGTCTAATAGCCACAAGTTTGGTCATTAAGGCTTCAAAATAATCCAAATGTAACATGTTCGCACCATCACTTTTAGCATTAGCTGGATCAAAATGAGTTTCAATAAAGATACCGTCTACACCTACTGCAATTCCAGCTTTGGCTACAGTTTCAATCATGTCTGGTCGACCTCCAGTTACACCAGCGGTTTGGTTAGGTTGTTGCAAAGAATGCGTAACATCTAAAACCGTTGTAGCATATTGCTGCATCGTTGGGATACCTCTATAATCTACAATCATGTCTTGATACCCAAACATAGTACCGCGATCAGTAACCATTACATTTTCGTTTTGGCAATCCAATACTTTCTGTACGGCGTGTTTCATACTCTCAGGACTCATGAATTGTCCTTTTTTCAAGTTGACTACTTTTCCAGTATTAGCAGCTGCAACCACCAAGTCAGTTTGTCTTACCAAAAAGGCTGGAATTTGCAACACGTCTACATAAGCAGCAGCCATAGCTGCGTCCTCATTAGTATGAATATCAGTTACGGTTGGAACACCAAAAGTTTCAGAAACTTTTTGAAGAATTTTTAAAGCTTTTTCGTCTCCAATTCCAGAAAAACTATCAATTCTAGAACGGTTCGCTTTTTTGAAAGAACCTTTGAATACGTATGGAATTTGCAATTTGTCTGTGATGCCAACCAAACGCTCTGCTATACGCAAAGCCATTTCTTCTCCTTCAATGGCGCAAGGACCTGCTAAAACAAAGAAATTACCACTATCGGTATGCTTAATTTGCGGGATATGATGTATGTTCATTTTTTTAAATTTTGTGTGCAAAGGTAAGTAGCTTTTGCGATTTTTGATTATAAATAAGAACTAAAATAGTGTTTTTAGGATAGTATTTAAGAAAGTCTTAAGCATTGCAGCAAAGGCAACCTAATTTTTCTTCAAGCTAAACCCAACAGGAACCATCAATTGGCCTCTTTCATAGATATTCAAATACAACAGTATGGGGTTTTTTAGTCCTTCCCATTTTATTTCATAGACATCTAGAAATCCAGCGCCCATTTCTGTATTTTTTGAAGGGAAAGGACAACAACTTTCTAGTTTCGAAAAAGTAATCGCTTCCCCGTTTGGCCCAGCCAAAGCATTCAAAAAGCGCTGCTGATTGATGACATCGTCTTTGGTACCACGATAAAAGATATTAATCGGGTAATCTTTGTCATACCCATACTTTTTGTCTTTACTAAAGGCTGTAATGACAAACGTATTGTTCTTAGTAAGTTGCGGAACTGGTGCATTGTTGTCCACATTTTTCAAAGTCGATTTGGTACTGATGCAGGAGGTAAATAGAAAAAGACTAGCCACTAGTCCAAAGATTTTTTTCATAGTCAGAAGTTATAATTTTGTATTCTTTTCAAGTATTTCGGGTAGATACACTGTTTGGGTCAAACAAGAATGATACCAACTTTTGTGATGCTTTTCAAAAGCAAATATAAACACTTTACACTTTACTACTCGAGATTATTTCTATTGTTGAGAGTAGGAATTTCAAGTTTATAAAATGTCATATTTTTAGAAGAAATAAAAGGTTTTCTAGGGCAATAAAGGCCAAATCTCCGCTATTTTCGAGCCTTTACTTTGCAGTAGAGTAAAAACAGCAAATGTAGGGTAGGCAAACTTTGTTTTGAATTACGCTCAGAATTTTCAAGATACGATTTTAATTCAAAAAAGCACTTTTTGTATGAAACTTAGATTTGCTTACTATCTTTGCCGAAAATTAAACAGTGTATATGGATTTTATTTCTCAAACTTGGGCTTGGTACGTTTCTGGTTTTATCATCGGATGTGTCATGCTTCTTTTGGTGTATTTTGGAAAAACATTCGGCATGTCTTCTAATCTTCGTTCTTTATGTACCTTGGCTGGTGCGGGCAAAAAAGTACCTTTCTTTGATTTTGATTGGAAAGCCTCCCGCTGGAATTTAGTCGTGGTACTAGGAGCAATGCTAGGTGGTTTTGTGGCGGTACATTATATGAGCGCTCCAACCAACGTAGCAATCAATCCTCAGACTGTCGAGCAATTGGCAACACTTGGTATTGATGCTCCAGCTGGGAAATTAGTGCCTGATGCGCTTTTTAGCAGTTCGGTGTTTCAATCTCCAAAAGGAATAGCGCTTTTGCTTTTAGGTGGCTTTTTAATTGGTTTTGGCTCTCGTTATGCCGGTGGCTGTACCTCAGGACACGCTATTACAGGCTTAAGTAATTTGCAATTGCCTTCGCTCAAAGCGGTAATTGGTTTCTTTATTGGTGGTTTAATTATGGCACATCTCTTGTTGCCTTTGCTTTTAAAATAATTACGATATGTTCAAAACTTTAAAATACCTTCTCGTTGGATTTCTATTCGGAATTGTTTTAACGAAATCGGAAGCCGTTTCTTGGTACCGTATTTACGAAATGTTTCATTTTCAATCCTTTCATATGTATGGAATAATTGGTGTAGCGGTAACTACTGGAGTAATCGGAATGCAATTGGTGAAACGGTTTCAAATAAAAAATATCAAAGGGACTCTTATGCAAGTTGAAGACAAAGAAAAAGGGTCAGCTCGCTATTGGATTGGGGGCATTCTTTTTGGCTTAGGATGGGCCCTTGTAGGTTGTTGTCCTGGACCTATATTTATATTACTAGGCGCTGGATTTTTCCCAGTGGTGCTAGTGCTTTTGGGAGCGCTTTTGGGAACTTTTGTCTATGGATTGACGAAGGACAAACTACCTCATTAAGCTTCTGTATAGAATTTTAGTTAAAAATGAATAAAAAAAAGTAGTCTTTTCTATGCTGAAAAGACTACTTTTTGTGGTTTAGGCGAAGTAGGCCTGAAACAATAAGATACTGTGCTAAGATGTAAGTGCTCATAATCCAAAAACCAGATTGAGCTATGGGTTGGTAGAATTTATTAATAGCCAAAATACTGTCCGAAAGCACAAAGAAAATTGCACCTGCTAGGATAAAATAAGCAGCTGGTTTTTCCCAAGTCAAACTTCCTTTATAAGCAACAAAGAGCATTGTAGTAATAACTGCAGCGTAAACCATCACAGGGATTTGCAAAGGACCTAATTTCGGAAACAATAGACTAACCATACCAAAGAAGTAACTAAGAATCAGGATAGCTCCTAGATACAAAGCAACGGAACTACCTTTAATCGCTGATTTGGGTTGTCTGATAAAAAGGACAATGTACAGGATATGGGAAAGTAAAAAGGAAACCAATCCTAAAATGAAATAAATTTCGGCTTTGTCTGCAAACATCAAAATGATGTCTCCTATCCAAGAAAACAATAAAGCGCTAAGCAATAATTTTTTGCCTTGGAAATCAGCTGTAAGGAGAACAGTAACCAGCAAAAAGGGCAACAAAAAGGGCTTTAAATACCAGTTAACAATATCTAATCCAATAAAAGGTAATAACAAGTAGAGTAGGCTAAAAACAAGGTAGCTGTTGAGGATGTTGTTTGTTTTCATAAGACACAAGAAGTAGTTAGCAGTCAAAAGACCGCTTGGTAATAATTAAATAAGTTTAGTATAAGTTTGAAGCAACTAGGCGAGTGCTATTTTTTCTTTTTCAAAATCAACAGCCACAAAGTAAATACTCATAGCAAGGGAAATTGAAAAATACCCAATTAAAATAAAGGTACTCACGGGTAATAAATGGGTCAATCCAAACCAATCACCATAAAAATAGAGCAGCCCCATTGCAAAAAGGAATCGTAAAGCCTCCCAAAAGACAGCCGTTTTTCGGGCATCCATCAATTCTGTGTAACTGTATACGGTTACAAAGATAAAGGCGCCATATACAAACACGTGCGGTAAACCAATTGTCCCAATAGAATCATACATATAGGTAATCAAAAGCAAAGTAACCAAGGCTTGAAAAATGGACCAATACATTAATTTTTTAGAATGCTGTGTCCCATATTTTTCAAAATGATAGACATCGCTAATTTTAGTAACGGGATATTTTTCTTCAAAATTTTCTGGACGCCAACCGGTTGGTTTGAACCAAATGGTGAGTTTGTCTTTCCAGTTTTCAGCACGCCAAGCATCCGAAATCAGCAATCCTAAATGCTGAAAGTTGATGCGAATTGGATTCCAAGTTTGTGCTGGTCGGGTAATTCCAAAAACAGGAGGCACTTCATCCAATTCTTCTTGGAAGGTGCCAAAAAGCTTATCCCAAAAAATGAAGATTTGGGAATGATTCTTATCAATATATTCTGGATTGATGGCGTGATGCACACGATGATGAGAAGGGGTAACCAAGATTTTTTCTAGAAAGCCCATTTTTTTGATGTGTTTGGTATGGTACCAAAACTGCAAGAACAAATGAATGGGTAAGGTAATGGCAATTACTACTGAGGGAACTCCCAAAACTGCGGCAGGAATCAACAAAAAAGTAAAGAGATTGACAAAACTTGAAATGGTTTGACGCAACGCACAGGCCAAATTGAATTCCTCACTACTGTGATGAATAGCGTGTTTGTTCCATAAAAAATTAATTTGATGCGCCCATCGGTGCGACCAATACCCATAAAAATCAATGCAAATAAAAGCAATGATATACGCCCAAACAGTGGCTTCCAAATGAAATAAGGCAATATGAGATTCAAGCCATTCATAGGTAAGTATAGAGATACTAATCCCCAAAACATCTTTGACCGAATTCGTCATTCCTGAACTTACACTTGACACGGTATCCATATAGGGTGCAGTGTCTTGACCTTTAAAATGGCCGTAGATTTTTTCAATCGCAATGAGTAGTAAAAATATAGGCATTACAAATACCAATATTTTGCCGTATTCTTCCATAAAGTACTTTTTTTTTACCAAATATATAAAAAAGAAAAAGCAGAACTACCAATTGTATTGATAATTCTGCTTTTTTACGAAAGTTTTTTTCTTAGACGATTTCAGCGTTTAAACCCGCTGCCAAAAGTTTAGTGCATTGTGGTTTCAATTTGTCATAAGGCCCTGTTTTTACAGTACATTTTCCGTTATAGTGAATGATTAACGAGCATTGTTCTGCTTGTTCAGGGGTGTGGTCGCAAACTCGAATTAAAGTCTCAATTACGTGGTCAAAAGTGTTAACATCGTCATTGTATACTATAATTTCATTGTTGAGTCCCATCAATTCCTTGATATTGACTTTTTCTCTTACTTTTTCTTTAGTACTCATAATGCTGTGTTTTGATACTAGGAATGGTGTAAAATGATTATTTATTATATTTAAGCGAAACCCAATTGTTTCTTTGTAGTTTTTTTACAAAAGTTAGGCCTTTTTCAGTACAAGAGGCATCTAGGAAAGGAATGTCCTCTTCGTAAAAACCACTCAATAATAAGGTTCCTTTTGGATTCAAACAATCAACATAACTTTGCATATCGTTTAATAAAATGTTTCTGTTGATGTTGGCAATAATCAAATCGTATTGTTTGCCTGCAAGTAATGCAGCATCTCCTTCGTAAACGCTAATGTGTTCACAATTATTGCGTTGCGCGTTTTCTATGGAATTCAAATAACACCAATTGTCGATATCAATGGCATCAATGGGTTGAGCTCCTTTCATTTCGGCTAAAATGGCCAAAATAGCAGTACCACATCCCATATCTAGTGTTTTTAAACCCGCAACATCCATATCGAGTAGGTGCTGAATCATCATATGAGTAGTTTCGTGATGGCCTGTGCCAAAACTCATTTTCGGTTCGATGACAATGTCAAATTCGGCATCGGTTTTTGGGTGAAAAGGAGCTCGAACGTGACAGTTTCCGTCTACATCTATAGGTTCAAAGTTTTTTTCCCACTCTTCATTCCAGTTGATTTGTTCGATTTCTTCGAAGGTATATTCAATTTTGAATTCTTCGGATTGTAGAATAAAAATACCATCTAATATGTTCTCGTCCCAAAGGTCTTTTTGAACGAAGGCGTCAATTCCTGTTTCGGTTTCGGTAAAGCTTTCGAATGCTTTTTCGCCTAACTCGGCAATTAGAATTTCAGAACCTAATTCTTTGGGTTCAATAGTAAAATGGTATCCTATGTAACTATTTGACATCTTTCAATTTTTTTGCAAAGGTACTATTTCTGTAGTGAAGCTGCGTTAAAAATATCAAAAAGCTATTTTACTGTTTATTAGGAATGAAACCAAAAAAGCAACAATGCTACTCCTTAGCCTTGATAGCAGCGGCATCCTTTGTCTTTTTTCTTTAAAAAGGCAAAGATATAGCGGAGAGCAAGAACCATGATGGCTAATAAGCCTTTTGTTGGTGCTCCTAAAAAAAAATAGAAACGGCGACTTTATGTAGTATAAAAGTCGCCGTTTGTTTTAGGATTGGTTATTTTTTGTATTCAAGTAAATCGCCAGGCTCGCAATCTAATGCTTTGCAGAGCGCTTCGAGGGTGCTGAAACGAATGGCTTTTGCTTTGCCTGTTTTTAAAATCGAAAGATTGGAGAGCGTTAAATCTACTTTTTCGGAAAGCTCGTTGAGGGACATTTTTCTTTTGGCCATCATTACATCTAGGTTGACTACTATAGGCATAATTATATGGTTAATTCGTTATCGGACTGGATTTCGATGCCTCTTTTGAAGATTTTTGCTATCAGAAATAAGATGATGCCCATAAAAAACCAAACATCGCCTCCACCTACTGCGAATGTACTTAAGTCAGGAAGGGCAATGGGTTTTTCTTGCAACCACTTCAAGTAGTTGAGACCGTAATTGGAGAAAAAGGCGATTACGACACTTAAACCGCTTAAGGTTAAGAGAAAATGATACATTTTTGTACTGAAGGGCTGGTAAAGATTGAGGTTTTTATCGTGCAATAGTTTTACGATAACAAAAAAGAGTACGGCTTTTAAGGTGGTAACGATGCTTAACAGCAACATCACTACACCATAATGTCCAGGGTCAAATTGATAGAGTGCTTTTAGACTCAAAAAATTGGCGTTGTACGAATTGATAGTGAAGGTGTAGATGCCATTAAAAATGTACATTCCCGACTCAATGCAAATGCCAACAAAAAGTAAAAGGGCTACATAAAATAGAATTTTGAGTAGCTGTTCGGTGCTAATTCTGATTTCCATAAAAGTTTGTTTTTTTGGGTTTATTGATTCAAAAATAATAAAAATTTATTGATAAACAATAAAAATTTATTATTTTAATTTATTTAAATAAAAATGGTAATTCAGAAAAGAGTGAAAGTGAAGGGTTTAAAGAATGGGGTACGCCTAATGAAAACCCTTGCTTTTGCTGGTTTTTTTTCGGGGAATTTTGATAGTTTATTTTGGTTTTTAGACTAGCTTTTGCCATCGTTTTTGATTAATTTAGCGCCACAAAATAATAAGAGAATGATTTCAGAAGCACAGTTTCAACAAGAGTTACAATTGTTTATTGCCAATGGTATTCGTGAAGATGTTGGCCCAGGGGATTACAGCTCCTTAGCTTGTATTCCGTCAACGGCCACAGGAAAAGCAAAATTGCTAGTAAAAGAAGATGGGATTATCGCGGGTGTTGCCTTGGCAAAAATGATTTTCAACTATGTTGACCCTTCCTTACAAATAGAAACCTTTATACAAGATGGAACACCTGTGCACTATGGCGATGTGGTTTTTCACGTAGCTGGTAGTTCACAATCGATATTAAAATCAGAACGCTTGGTTTTGAATACTATGCAAAGAATGTCAGCCATTGCGACAAAAACCAATAGTTATGTTCGTTTGCTAGAAGGTACAAAAACCCAAATATTAGATACTCGTAAAACTACGCCAGGATTCCGTGCTGCCGAGAAATGGGCTGTAACTATTGGGGGAGGAGTGAATCATCGTTTTGCCTTGTACGACATGATCATGCTCAAAGACAATCATATTGATTTTGCTGGAGGCATCACAAAAGCCATTGATAAAACAAAAGCCTATTTAAAGGAAAACAACTTGGATTTAAAAATCATTGTTGAAGCTAGAGATTTAGCTGAAATTGAAGAAATTTTAAAGTCTGATGGTATTTACAGAATTTTGATTGATAACTTTAATTACGAGGATACCCGCAAAGCAGTTGCAATGATTAACGGCAAATGCCAGTCCGAATCTTCAGGAAATATCAATGAAACGACTATAAGTGAATATGCTGCCTGTGGAGTAGATTTTATCTCTTCTGGAGCCTTAACGCACTCAGTGTACAATATGGATTTGAGTTTAAAAGCCATTTGATTACATAAAAAAGATATTCAAATGACCCCAACAAATAAAGTTCCTTTTGAAATTTTAGTCAAAAACAAAATCAAAGCAAATGGCTTGGTTCGTAAATTGATTCATTTCTTGCAAAGCCAAAAACTCCTTTGGCTCGAAGAGGTTTCTCTATATGACTTCTTGCATTCTTATGTTTTGGGTATTTTAAACGGAAAATTATCGGTTCGAGCTGGAGCCATTGCCTTTAGTTTTTTTATGGCCTTGTTTCCGTTTGCACTTTATATTTTGAACCTAATTCCATACATCCCAATTCAAGGTTTTCAAACCGACTTTTTGCGATTTGTAGAGCAAAGCGTGCCTCCCAATACTTATGATGCTATCGCTGGAATTATTGATGATATCTTGAATAACAGTCACTCTGGATTGTTGTCATCTGGTTTTATTTTATCTGTTTTTTTAATGGCCAATGGTTTAAATGCTATCCTAGGAGGCTTTGAAGAATCAAGGCACGTGACAGAGAAACGTGGTTTTATTGACCAGTACCTTGTAGCAATTGGAATGTCCATTTTCTTGTCATTTCTGTTGATTTTTACAGTGGCCATTATAGTAGTTTTCGAAGTTTTTATCCAAAAATCGAAAATACAAGATGTGCTAAGCGATAATATTCCGCTCATTCAACTCGGACGTTATTTGTTCCTTTCATTAATGATTTTGTTTACCACCTCAATTTTATTGCGATTCGGAATCAAACAAAGACACAAACCCAAATTTATTTCAGTAGGTTCTGTTTTTACTACTATTTTAATCATTATTTCTTCTTACGGCTTTGGAATTTGGGTAGTGAAATTTTCCAAATACAACGAATTGTACGGCTCTATCGGTACACTTTTAATTCTGATGTTTTACATCTGGATTAACTGCATGTTGCTCTTGCTTGGTTTTGAGCTCAATGCAATTATTCAGTCCCATCGCAACCAAATAAAATCAAAAAAAACGTTATAGTTGTGTTATAAATAAGACAAACTGTTTTATTTTTGAATAAATTTGGAACTCCAAAAGTCCTTTTTACAAATAAGAAAATGTTCTTTTTGGAGCTATTTCCTGCTGTACGCTATATCTTGTTTGCTCTCTAAAGAAGAGGCCAAACAAGGATGCCGCTTCCATCAGGGCTAGAAAAAATATAAAACCAAGAAATTAATAACAAATGAGAAAAATCATTCTAGTAGCAAGTGTTCTGTGCTTTGTAGTAGTAACAACCGTTCGTAGCCAATCTGTAATTGGTAAATGGAAAACCATCGATGACGAAACAGGAAAACCAAAATCTATCGTAGAAGTATATGAAAAATCTGGAAAGATTTATGGAAAAATTGTGGATATACTAGACCCACAAAAAAAAGACAAGCTATGTACAGAGTGTACAGGTGATGAAAAAAACAAACCCGTTTTAGGAATGGTTATTGTCAAAGGGCTTCAAAAAGACGCTGAGGAATTCAACGGAGGTAGTATTACAGACCCAGTAACAGGAAAGAAATACAAATGTTTCATTAAGCTTGAAGGCAAAGATAAGTTAAAAGTAAGAGGCTATATCGGCTTTGCTTTAATCGGAAGAACGCAATACTGGCATAGAATAAAATAGTTTTTTGCTCAATAAGAGATACCCTTATAACTCAAAGTTCAGATTATAATTTGAAATAGAGTTCTAAGGGTATTTTTTTATTATTTTTGGTGCCTAGCCCAATACAGTAATCATTCAAAACTTGTCGCTTGACAAAACCAAGTATCCCATGTTTTTTGTTGAAGTAATTTTGCCATTAGCCTTAGCTAAAACCTTTACCTATCAAGTCTCGGAAACCGAATACCATTTCATAAAAAAAGGAATGCGTTTGGCAGTGCCTTTTGGTAAAAGCAAAATTTATACAGCGATTGCGCTCGAACTGCATCAAAACGAACCTGTTTTATATCAAGCGAAAGAAATTCATCAGATATTAGATCACGAGCCAATTGTGACTTCAATACAAATTGATCATTGGTTTTGGATTGCTACCTATTATATGTGTAGTATTGGCGAAGTTTATCGCGGGGCAATGCCAAGTGCTTTGCTCTTGGAAAGTGAAACTGTGGTTACTGCTCAATCATCAACCTTTGTAAATGAAATGCAACTTTCTGATGAGGAGTATTTAGTATTTCAAGCATTGCAGCAACAAAGTTCGCTTAAGATTAATGATATTATTGCTATACTCAATAAAAAGAATGTTTTTCCTATTATTCATAAAATGATAGATAAAAACATATTGGTTTTGCAAGAAGAAATATCTGAAAGCTATAAACCAAAACTTGTTAGATACGTTCGTTTGCATCCACAATATAATTCTCAAGACGGTTTGACAGCTTTGTTGGAACAATTGAAAAATGCGAACAAGCAAAAAGAAATAGTACTCCATTACTTTCAGTTGAATGCCACAGAGAAAAAGCCAATTCCTATCAAAAAGTTAGTAGAATCTGCAAAAGTTACTGTTGCAACAATTAAAGCTTTGATTGATAAAGGTGTGTTTGAAGAGTATTATATTCAACAAGACCGCGTGATCTATTCGGGAGCAGTTTCTTCAAAAAGGTTGCAGTTGAGTACTTCACAACAAACTGCTTTTGATGCTATTCAAAATCAATTTTCTCAAAAAGAGGTGTGTTTACTTCATGGCGTTACGGCTAGTGGAAAAACTGAGATTTATATTAAATGGATAGAAGAATATTTGGTTAAAGGAAAGCAAGTATTGTATTTATTGCCAGAAATAGCATTAACTACTCAGTTAGTTAGTCGTTTGCGATTGCATTTTGGAGACAAAGTGGCGGTTTTTCATTCGAAATATAATAATAATGAAAGGGTAGAAGTTTGGCAGCAAGTTTTGAATAATTCCGAAAAAGCTCAGATTGTGATTGGGGCTCGCTCGGCGTTATTTCTTCCATTTCAAGAGTTAGGAGGAATTATTATAGATGAGGAACACGAGCAAACTTTTAAGCAAACCGATCCAGCTCCTCGTTATCATGCGCGCGATGCTGCGATTGTATTGGCTAATTTCCATATGTCTAAAGTGCTTTTGGGGTCAGCGACGCCAAGTATAGAGACTTATTATAATGCCCAAACCGCTAAATACGGATTAGTTGCGCTTAAAGAACGATTTGGTAATGGGCAAATGCCTGTTGTAGAATTGGTAGACTTGAAGGATAGCTATTTTCGTAAGCGAATGAAAGGTCATTTTAGTGATACGTTAATTGAGGAAATAAGTACGGCATTGTCCTTAGGCGAGCAAGTGATTTTATTTCAAAACAGAAGAGGTTTTTCTCCAGTAATTGAGTGTATGACTTGTGGACATATTCCCCAATGTCCTCAATGTGACGTGAGTTTGACCTATCACAAATTTAAAAATCAGTTACGTTGTCATTATTGTGGATATGCAATGGGTAAGCCTTCCAATTGTCATGCGTGTTCTAGTATCGATTTGACGACTAAAGGTTTTGGTACCGAGCAAATAGAACTCGAGTTGCTGTCATTATTTCCAAATGCCAAATGTGGGAGAATGGACCAAGATACCACAAGAGGGAAATACGGTTTCGAAAAAATAATAGACAGTTTCAAAAATCAAGAAATTGATATTTTGGTGGGTACTCAAATGCTAGCCAAAGGATTGGATTTTGAGAATGTGAGTTTAGTCGGAATTATGAATGCCGATACTATGCTTTATCATCCAGACTTTAGAGCTTTCGAGCGAAGTTTTCAAATGATGACACAAGTAGCTGGTCGATCAGGACGTGCAGAAAAACAAGGAAAAGTAATTATCCAGACTTACAATCCGTTGCATAATACCATTCAACAAGTTACAAGAAATGATTTTGAAGGAATGTACAAAGAGCAATTATACGATAGACAGATTTATAAATATCCTCCTTATTATAGATTGATAAAGGTTACTTTAAAACATCGCGATTTCGATAAGCTAAAAGAAGGTGCTATGTGGTTGTATCAAGTAATGAGTCAGTCTTTAACTATGCCAGTTTTAGGTCCTGAAGAGCCTGCTATTAATAGAATAAGGAACGAATATATTAGAACAATAATGGTTAAGATTCCTCATAATAAGCCTATTGGTAGTACAAAAAAAACTATTCATAAAATATTGAATAGTTTTGAAGCTGTTGCTCAATACAGAGCTATTAGAGTAAGTGTAAATGTAGATTTTTATTAATAGAAATAGGTTATGACATAGACAACGCTTTGACAAGATCTTCTTTTTTATTTCTACTTAAAGGAATTTTTGTCACACCAATTTCTGCAAATTTACTGTTGAATCTGTCTATCTTGTCGATATTTACAATATATGATTTGTGAACACGTATGAATTTATCTTTACTTAAATCATTTTCAAACGATTTCATAGTAGAAAGCACTAAATTACTGTCTTCTTCTGTAACTACTCTTACATAATCTCCATAGGCTTCTATCCATTTAATTTTGGAGGTAAAAATCTTTAATTTTTTCAAATTACTCTTGATAAAAATGTGTTCACCTTCTTCTTCTTTATTTTCAGTTCTTAATAAATGCAAGTCTATAGCTCTTTTTACGGAAGCATTAAAACGTTCTAAGGCTATTGGTTTTTGTAAATAGTCAGTAGCATCATAATCAAACGCTTTCATGGCATACTCGGCCTTTGAAGTGATGAAGATGATTTGGGGTTTTGATTTTAATCCGTCCAAAAAGTCAAATCCACTGATGACAGGCATTTCAATATCTAGAAAAATCAAATCTACGGTATGAATAGACATACAGTTTTTGGCTTCAATAGCATTTGAAAAATCGCCTATCAAATGTAAATGTTGATGATTATTAACTAATTTAGCTATGATCATTCGTTGGATGGAACTGTCATCAACAACAACACAGTTTAGTTTCATAATTAGGCTATTTAAAAATTTGGTTAGGTAAATATATTTTTTTTTATTATGTAAAACAAATTTGCTTGCATAAATTTTGCACTTTGTCGATTATTTTAAAAATTGACTTGTAGAATCAAATTAAAAGTTTACTTTTGCACCCAATTTAACAAATAAATATATTATTTATGAATCATTATGAAACTGTTTTCATTTTAAATCCCGTTTTATCTGAAGTTCAGGTAAAGGAAACAGTAAGCAAATTTGAAGAATTTCTTACTAGTAGAGGAGCTGAAATGGTATCGAAAGAAGATTGGGGTCTTAAAAAAATGGCTTACGAAATTCAAAACAAAAAAAGTGGTTTTTACCATTTATTCGAGTACAAAGTGGCTGGTGAAGTATTGCTACCATTCGAAACTGAATTTAGACGTGACGAACGTGTTATGCGTTTCTTAACTGTTGCTCTAGACAAACATGCTATTTCTTGGGCTGAAAGAAGAAGAGCAAAACTTAAATCTACTAAAGCTTAATTATCATGGCAACATTACAACAATCTGCTTCAGGAAAAAAAGACGGAGATATCAGATATCTTACGCCTTTGAACATAGAAATCAACAAAACTAAAAAGTATTGTCGTTTCAAAAAATCAGGTATCAAATATATTGATTATAAAGATGCTGATTTCTTATTGAAATTCGTTAATGAGCAAGGTAAAATCTTACCTCGTCGTTTAACAGGTACTTCATTGAAATACCAAAGAAAAGTGTCTGTAGCTGTGAAAAGAGCTCGTCACTTAGCTTTAATGCCATATGTGGCTGATTTACTAAAATAATATTAATTAAAATAGTTGTTGGTTTTCGGTAAAATGAAACCTAACTTCTGCAATATAAGGACAACAACATGGAACTTATTTTAAGACAAGACGTACAAAATTTAGGATTTAAAGATGATATTGTAACTGTAAAAAATGGTTATGGTCGTAACTACTTAATTCCTCAAGGATTTGCACACTTAGCAACTGCTTCTGCAAAGAAAGTATTGGCTGAGAACCTAAAACAAAGAGCTCACAAAGAAGCTAAAATCGTTGCTGATGCTAAAGCTACTGCTGATGCATTAAAAGCATTGGAAATTAAAATTTCTGCAAAAGCAGGTGGTGAAAAATTATTCGGTTCTATTACAAACATTGACATTGCTGCTGCTTTAGCTAATGCAGGTCAAGAAATTGATCGTAAATTCATCACTAGTGGTATCGTAAAACGTATTGGAAAATACAGCGCATCTATCCGTTTACACAGAGATGTGATTGTTGAGATTCCTTACGAAATCGTTGCTGAAAAAGCATAATTTCAGATTCAAAATTTTAAAATCCCGATACGTTATTATAACGAAATCGGGATTTTTTATTTTTAGAAAGTATTAAATAAACAATAACTTTTTTTGTTTAAATTTTATTAAAATGAAATATACAAGATTAACCAAAGAACAGTTTGAAGAACTATACCAAGAGTTTACTACTTTTTTAGCGACTCAGTCGATTGATAAGGCGGAATGGGATTTGATTAAAAAAGAAAAACCTGAGGTGGCCGAACAAGAATTGGATGTTTTTTCAGATTTGATCTGGGAAGGTGTATTAACAAAGGCACAGTTTTTAGAACATTTTTCAAAAAATCATATTTTCCTTTTTCAATGCTTTGATACGGAAGTAAAATCAATTGTTCTAAAATCATTGGTTCCTGAAGTTGATTTTTTAACTAAGGAAGGACTTCAATGGCTTTCTGATAATATGTTCACTGAAACCATCGAGATGAAAGTGGGTAAAAAAGTATTTACAGAGGAACGAAATTATTCCTTGTTTCAATTAATTCAACAAGGGGCTTTTCTTAGTGATGGTCATTTGTTCAATCAAATTAATTCAATTATAGAATCGTAAAACTATTTTATAAAATATAAATTGGCTATTTTAGTACCTTATTTGAAAAACTAAAATAGCCATTTTTATTTCATGAATATTCAAGATACGATTCAGCAGTTGCGCTCCGAATTAGACCAACATAATTATAATTATTACGTGTTGGATCAACCTCAAATTTCAGATTTCGAGTTTGACCAAAAATTAAAAGAACTGCAAGCGTTAGAAGCAGCTCATCCCGAATTTTTCGATGCTAATTCTCCAACGCAAAGAGTTGGGGGTGCAATTACTAAAAATTTCCAAACCGTTGTTCACGATTATCGCATGTATTCTTTGGATAATTCTTATTCGAAAGAAGATTTAGTGGACTGGGAAACCCGAATTCAGAAAGTATTGGGTAATGTTCCAATTGAATATACTTGTGAATTAAAATATGATGGAGCTTCTATTAGTATTACTTATGAAAACGGAAAGTTAGCCCGAGCAGTTACACGTGGTGATGGTTTTCAGGGCGACGAAGTAACGAATAATATAAAAACTATCAAATCGATTCCTTTGCAATTGAAAGGAAATTATCCTACTCATTTTGCTATTCGCGGTGAAATAATCTTGCCTTTCGCTGGTTTTGAAAAAATGAATCAAGAGCTGATTGAAATTGGGGAAACACCTTATTCCAACCCTAGAAATACCGCTTCTGGAAGTTTGAAATTGCAAGACAGTTCAGAAGTAGCTAAGCGACCATTAGATTGTTTACTGTACGCATTAGTGGGTAACAATTTGCCGTTTCAATCACAGTTTGAGGGATTGCAAGCAGCTAGAGATTGGGGGTTCAAGGCTCCAAAAGAAGGCAAACTAGCCAAAAATATAGACGAAGTTTTTGAATTCATTGACTATTGGGACTCGCATCGCCATCAACTTCCTTATGAAACTGATGGGGTAGTAATCAAAGTAAATGCTTTGTCGTATCAAGACGAGCTAGGCTATACTGCAAAATCACCTCGTTGGGCTATAGCTTATAAATTCAAGTCAGAACAAGTTAGTACTCGATTAAATTCTATTTCGTATCAAGTAGGACGTACGGGCGCCATTACCCCAGTAGCCAATTTAGAGCCAGTACAATTGGCAGGAACTGTTGTGAAACGCGCTTCTTTGCACAATGCCGACCAGATAGAAAAATTGGATATCCGAATTGGAGACACGGTTTTTGTAGAAAAAGGTGGGGAGATAATTCCTAAAATCATTGCTGTAGATTTAGAGAAGCGTACTGATCATTCAGAAGTAACGCATTATATTACAAATTGCCCTGAATGCCAAACGGCTTTGGTGCGCTCTGAAGGGGAAGCCAATCATTATTGTCCTAATTTTTATGGTTGTCCTCCGCAAATCATTGGAAGAATTCAGCATTTTATTTCTCGTAAGGCAATGGATATTGAAGGTTTAGGAGGAGAAACAGTTGCTTTATTGTATAATAACGGTTTGGTTCATAATTATGCAGATTTATATGATTTGACAGTGGACCAAGTGTTGCCGCTGGAAAGAATGGCTCAGAAATCTGCAGAGAATTTAGTTAATGGTGTCGCTAAATCTAAAGATATTCCTTTTGAAAGTGTTTTGTTTGCTTTGGGAATACGATTTGTTGGTGAAACTGTCGCTAAGAAATTGGCCAAGCATTATAAAACAATTACTGCTTTGGAACAAGCTACTCTTGAGGATTTAATTTTGGTGGATGAAATCGGGGAAAGAATCGCAAAAAGTGTAATCGAATTTTTTGAAAATAAAGAAAATATTGAAATTATTGAGCGCTTGCGATCAAAAGGAGTTCAATTGGAAATTGTTGAAAAAGTGAATCCTAATGCGACTACTAAATTTTTAGGAAAAACCTTTGTGGTCTCAGGTGTTTTTGAGCAATTTTCTAGAGACGACTTAAAGAAAGCTATTGAAGATAATGGTGGTAAAGTAGGAAGTTCCATTTCATCGAAAACGGATTATGTGGTAGCGGGAGATAATATGGGCCCCTCTAAATTAGAAAAAGCTACAAAATTGAATATTGCAATTTTGTCTGAGGATGATTTTAAAAAGATGCTTAATGAAGATTGATAGGTTATTAGTTGTATTGTATTTTGTTTTGTGTTTTATGGTGGGTGTATTGAGTATATTTCGCTTGGGCGAGATTATACTCTATTTAAAAGGCGCAATTGTTCTAGTTGTAGCACTCATTTTTTTTGTTCAAGATTCAAAGTTTAGCTTGGTCGTTGCAACAATACTTTTACTATCTTTTTTTGGAGAAACCTATTATCTCTATGTTAAGTCCTATACCGAAACTATTCCTATTGTACTTTTTTTATGTATAAATTTGATATTTTTAGGATTATCGTGGTTGGATGTCAAGGAAAAAGAATGGAGTCAAACCGAGTTTTTTAAATTAGTAGTATTGATGGGGCTATTGAGTGTTTTTGTATACATTATTTTGTCTTTAGATTTGAAAAATACCGATGTGAATTTTATTTTATATATTATTTACAGTATTGTTTTTATTGTCATGTTTATTTTGTCGTTTGCAAATTTTGTAAAAACACATCAAAAGAGCAGTTTGTATTTAGTGCTTTTTTGCCTGAGTGTTTTTGTTTCGGATTTATCGTTTTTATTAAATAATTATTTTATAAAGCTTGCTTTTTTAAGAATAGGAGGGAATCTGTCGCAAGTTTTGGGGTATTACTTAATGATGCAATACTTTTTGGAGAGAAATAAAAAAGAAGATTTTATAAAGGTTGAAGATTAAAAAAAGGCGGATTTTGAAAATAATCCGCCTTGCTATAATTAAAGCCTTGCTTTGTTTTTAACTTTAGGTACCGAATGAAAATGGTTGTTTTTTAAACCACGATAGTTTTTCCTTTGGCAGTGTTTTGTTTATTGTTATCAAAATAGAAATCGATTCTTCCGAGATGAATGCCGTAGCAACCGACTTGATTGACTAAAACTTCTTGGCCTGCAGCATTTTTTACTACTGTTGGTTTGTCTAAAAAGGTATGGGTGTGACCACCAATAATCAAATCGATGTCTTGTGTTTTTTGAGCTAATTTCAAATCAGACACTTTGTTTTCGTCGCTTTTTTTGTAATCATATCCAAGGTGAGATAAGCAGATCACTAAGTCGCATTTCTCTTCTTTTTTTAGGATGCGAGTCATGTCTTGAGCAATTTCTATCGGATCGCGGTAAACCGTTTCTTTGTAGTTCTTTTTATCTACCAAGCCTTGCAATTCGATTCCTAATCCAAAAACACCAATTTTGATTCCATCCTTGTGAAAGATTTTGTAAGGCTTGATGTGAGTATCTAAGGCTGTGTTTTTGAAATCGTAATTGGCTGAAACGAAATCAAAATTAGCATGAGGTAATTGGGAATAAAATCCCTCGATACCGTTGTCGAAATCATGATTGCCTAAGGTAGCGAGATCATATTTCATCATACTCATTAATTTTAACTCTAATTCTCCTCCATAGTAATTAAAATAAGGAGTTCCTTGAAACACATCTCCAGCGTCTAATAGCAAAACGTTTGGGTTTTCTTTTCGTATCGATTCGATTAAAGCAGCTCTTCTGGATACGCCTCCCATATTGGCATTTCTGGGATCATCTGCTGGAAAGGGATCAATATGACTATGAACGTCATTGGTATGTAAGATTGTTATTTTTTTTATTTCGGGCTTTGCAAAACTCATTAGAGGCAAACTTGGTAATGCTAATAGTGCAGAACTCGCAGCGGTTTTTTGAATAAAATCTCTTCTTTTCATTTTATATTTCTTTACAACTTTTGTGAAGCTTTGTTGTTGTTGTTAATAGACTTTTTTGAACTTATTCTACAGTAATTCGTGTCTCTTTTAAAACGGGAATGGTTTTGATTTCCTTGAAATAATCGATAAGCACATTCCGTAATTTATAATTCAAGTCATACATTTGGATTCCTTTTTGAAAAAAAGTCATGTCATCTCCTCCATTAGCTAAGTAATCATTCGTGGCAACGTAATACACTTTTGAGATTTCTATTGGATTTCCTTGTATTTTGATGTCTTTAGGTTGGTTGTTTTTATCGATAGTGAAAGTTAAACCAGATAGTGGTTGCGCTTTTTGTGTTTTGATAAAATAACGAATCATATCCATAACTGTTTCGCCGTTCATAGCAATCACTACCAAACTATTTTCGAAAGGCATAATTTGAAAAGCAGTACGTGGTGTAACATCACCTTTGGGTAAGGCAGCACGAATTCCACCATGATTTAGAATACAAATATCTATTTTCTTTTTTTCGCGAGCATACAAAATAGTATTACCTCGGGCTACACAGGCGTCAGCCATTAAGTTGCCTAATGTGGATTGCCATTTTCCAGTGCTTTTGTCCAAAGTTTCGGGACTGTAGGCTAAAACAGAATTTAAATCTTTGTCTATATTTTCTCTGTAAGGGGCAATGTATTTATCTATTTCAGGATTGGTAGTGTAGGTGTTTGTTACTGGAACGCGTTTTCCTTCTATTTTTGTCAAGGAGTAAGGAGAGGAAGCGCAAGAAAGAATTAAAAAAAATGTTAAGAATATAACAAAAAGTTTTAAAACACCATTATACTTTTTTAAATTTACCATTTGTAATGCAACTTTATTAATTAATTTTGAACCTCAGTAAAAGTAGTATGTTTTTCAATTATTTTAAAGATTATTTTTTAAAAAAGAAATTAAAAAACAGCTTGTCAAATGCTGAAGTGATTCCGTCGAATAATAAAGTTCAAACTATTGGAATTCTTGTAGATGAGCGTTCTTTTTTTCAAACATTAGCATTAAAAGAAGCACTAATTGAACATGATTTTTCAGAAAAAAATATTTCAATTGTTGCTTTTAGAGATCCTTTTATAGTAAAAGAAGTTAATGAGTATCCCACTTTTGGTTGGGAACACATCAATTGGAGTTTTCAAATTCAAGAAGCCTTATTGTTAGATTTTGTAAAACATCCTTTTGATGTATTGTTGAGTTATTACGATACAAATAATGGATTTTTGCAATGGATTACTTCTCAATCTAAAGCCTCTTTCAAAGTTGGTTTTTTTTCAGTAGACAAGCGTTTAAATCATATATTGATTAATACTCAAACCATGAATTACAAAGAATTCGTGCAAGAATTTGTTCGAGTTTTACAATTATTTAATAAAATTTAATACCATTATGCAAGCATTAATAGGCACAGGTGTTGCATTAGTTACACCATTCAAATCAGATTTTTCAGTAGATGTAGAGGCGTTAAAGAGTATAGTAAACTTTTCAATAGAGAATGGGATAGAATATCTGGTTGTAATGGGGACAACTGCTGAGAATGCTACTCTGAGCGCAGAAGAAAAAGAGTTGGTTATTGCAACTGTAGTTGAAACTAACAATGGAAGATTACCACTAGTTTTAGGTGTTGGGGGAAATAATACGATGAAAGTGGTAAATGAATTAAAAACAAGAGATTTCTCTGCTTTTGATGCTATTTTATCTGTTTCACCTTATTACAATAAACCTACTCAAGAAGGGATTTATCAACATTTTAAAGCGATTGCAGAGGCTTCACCAATTCCAGTTGTTTTGTATAATGTACCAGGAAGAACATCGAGCAATATGTTACCATCGACAGTAATTCGTTTAGCTAATGATTTTTCAAATATAGTTGGAATTAAAGAAGCAGCAGGTGACTTGGTTCAAGCCATGAAGATTATTCAACACAAACCCAAAGATTTTTTAGTTATTTCTGGTGATGATATGATCGCGTTACCCATGGTTTTGGCTGGTGGAGCTGGAGTGATTTCTGTAATTGGTCAAGGTTTTCCAAAAGAGTTTTCTGAAATGATTCGCCTTGGATTGAATAAAAAAGTAGATGCTGCCTTTGAAATTCAATATAAAATAGCGGACAGTATTGATATGATTTTTGAACAAGGTAATCCAGCTGGGATAAAAGAAGTGTTTAAAACGCTTGGTATAGCTGAAAACGTGGTGCGTTTGCCATTGGTTTCTGTAGATGAATCTCTTTCTAAAAGAATTCAAGGATTTATAAAAAATTTCTAAATAAAAGCTAAGAAAAAGTAAGTATTTTTTTAATTAAAAAATATATTTTGTATTCGCTAAATTAATAACTAAATTTGCCACCCAAAGTTGAGTTTGATTTATAACTATTTGGTGCTAAATTGTAATAAAAGTAAAAAAATAAATGAAGAAAGTTATTGCATTATTTTTTCTTGCCCTTGCTTTAGGTTCTTGTGGGGAATATCAAAAAGCCTTGAAAACCGAAGATATTGCGGTAAAGTACGAGTTAGCTGAAAAGCTATATGATGCGGGTAAATATTCTAAAGCCATACGACTTTTTGAGCAAATAGCTCCAGCATATAGAGGAAAACCTCAAGCGGAGAAAATGTTTTACATGTATTCTCAATCTTATTATAAAACAAAGCAATATTATTTAGCAGGATATCAATTTGAAAGTTTTGCTTCCAATTATCCAAGAAGCGAAAAAGTGCAAGAAGCGGCTTATTTAGGCGCCAAATGTTACTCTATGCTTTCACCTGTGTATAGTTTGGATCAAGTAGATACATTCAAAGCTATTGAAAAACTACAAGCGTTTATCGATAGCTATCCAAGTTCAGAATATTTGCCTGAGGCTAATAAGACCATGCGTACTTTGAATGAAAAAATTGAGAAAAAAGTTTACGAAAACGCCATAGGTTACAATACCATTATGGATTATAAATCAGCTTTAATCGCTTTAGATAATTTTATAGCTGATTATCCAGGTACTCCTTTGAAAGAAAAGGCGTTATATTATAAATTAGATTCTGCTTATAACTTGGCAATTAACAGTGTTCCAGAGAAGATGCAAGAACGTTTGGAGGTAGCAAAATTAGCTCACACTACGCTAATTCGTTACAAAGCAGATACAGAATACAAAGAAAAAGCCGATGATATGTTGGCTAGAATTGAAAACGATTTACAAAAATTTACTAAATAAATAAAGTCATGGATTTAAAGAAGACGAATGCTCCAGTAAATACAATTACCTACAATAAAACTGTAATTGAAGAACCAACTGGTAATGTATATGAAGCAATAACCATTATGGCTAAAAGAGCAAATCAAATCAATTCTGAAATTAAAAAAGAATTGACTGAGAAATTAGAGGAGTTTGCAACATATAATGATAGTCTTGAAGAAGTTTTTGAAAATAAGGAACAAATTGAAGTTTCTAAATTTTACGAAAAATTGCCAAAACCACACGCATTAGCTGTGCAAGAGTGGTTGGATGGAAAAATCTATCACAGAGATTCTAACAAATAATAGTATTGATGTCAGTTTTAAAAGGCAAAAAGGTTTTACTAGGAATTTCTGGTGGAATTGCTGCCTATAAAACCGCTTCGTTAGTACGATTTTTTATAAAAGCAGGTGCACAGGTCCAAGTGATTATGACACCTGCTTCCAAGGATTTTGTAACTCCATTAACATTATCCGTTTTATCCAAAAATCCTGTTTATTCTACCTTTTTTGACAAAGAAATTGCCGATAGTTTAGCTGCACAAGAGGAAGCTAAAGAATTGTGGAATAATCATGTTGAGTTGGGACTTTGGGCTGATATCATGATCATCGCTCCAGCAACTGCTAATACCATGTCTAAAATGGCTAATGGTGTTTGTGATAATTTGTTATTAGCGGTTTATCTTTCTGCTAAATGTCCAGTTTATTTTGCTCCTGCAATGGATTTGGATATGTATAAACATTCTTCTACACTTCATAGTTTTCAAAAGTTACATGACTTTGGAAATGTAATGATTCCAGCTGAAACTGGTGAATTAGCAAGTGGGCTTTCAGGCGAGGGCCGAATGGCTGAGCCAGAAAACATAATTGCTTTTATTGAATTCGATATCGAGAAGAAATTACCATTACGTGGTAAGTCTATTTTGATTACTGCTGGGCCAACTTATGAGGCTATCGATCCGGTACGTTTTATAGGAAATCATTCTTCCGGGAAAATGGGTTTTGATATTGCTAACAGAGCAGCCGAATTAGGGGCCAAAGTTTATCTCGTTTCAGGTCCAACACATTGTAAACCTCTATACACTTCCATTAATGTATTCCCTGTAGTTTCTGCCAAAGAAATGTATACTAAATGCCATGAGTTGTACGATCAAGTCGATGTGGCGATAGCCGCAGCTGCGGTTGCAGATTATAGACCAAAAAATGTAGCTGAACAAAAAATTAAAAAAGCAGCAGAAAATTTTGTTATCGAATTGGAGAAGACTCAAGATATTTTAGCTTCTTTAGGTGCTTCTAAACAACACCAATTCTTAATTGGCTTTGCTTTAGAAACAGAAAATGAAATTGAAAACGCTAAGATTAAAATTCAAAAAAAGAACTTAGATTTAATCGTTTTGAATTCTTTGCAAGATGAAGGTGCGGGTTTTGGTAAATCCACGAATAAGATTACCTTTATTGACAAGAATTTTGCTGTTGAACCTATGGATTTGAAATCCAAAGCTGCAGTTGCAATTGATATTATGGATAAAGTTTGTGCGCATTTTAAATAAACCCGAAAGTGTTTTAAAATAGTATACTTTTTCAATTTATTAGTCGTTTCTAATCAAACAATACTTTTGAATATGTATAGATTTATAGGAGTCTTTCTCTTTGTTTTGCTCAATACTACTTTTTTGCATGCTCAGCAATTAAATTGTTCTGTGGTGATTAACGCTCAAAAAGTGACCAATACCAATCAACAGTTAATCAAAAATCTTGAATTTGCATTAAATGAATTCGTAAATAAAACAGATTGGACTGGTCAAGTATTAAAGCAAAACGAGAAGATAAAATGCTCTATGTTTATTACGCTTTCGGCAGTTAATTCAGATCAATTTTCAGGGACAATTCAGGTGCAATCTTCCAGGTTGATTTATAATTCTACTTATAGTTCTCCAGTATTTAATTATAATGACAAAGATTTTAATTTCAGATATGTTGAGTTTGAAAATTTAATCTTTAACCCTTCTGTTTTTGAATCCAACTTGGTTTCTATTTTAGCGTATTACAGTTATGTCATTTTGGGTTTAAATTTGGATACCTTTCAACCTTTTGGAGGAAATGCTCATCTAGAGACGGCTCAGAATATCTTGAATGTGGCGCAACAAGGCGGATACAAAGGATGGAGTCAAGCTGATGGTATTCAGAATCGCTTTTTCTTAACAAATGATTTATTGTCTCCTACTTTTGCACCCTATCGTCAAGCATTAACGGATTATCATCAGGGACTGGATTTGATGAGTAGTGATTTGAAAGCAGCTAAAGAAAAAATAAAAACGTCTATATTAAATCTTTCAAAACTAAATCAAACCCGACCAAACGCTTTTCTAACTCGTGTCTTCTTTGATGCTAAGGCAGATGAAATAGCCTCAATCTATTCCGGAGGTCCTAGTATTACAATTTCTGATTTAGTGGAAACATTAAACAAAATCTCTCCTATGAATTCTAGTAAATGGAGTCAAATTAAATACTAATAAATCCTTTATTTTTGCCTTATATTAGTAGCTTTATTCAAAATATATTTTAATGATAACTTCACTTTCTATCAAAAATTTCGCTTTAATAGATCAATTAGCTATTGATTTTACTAATGGATTATCTATTATTACAGGTGAAACTGGTGCAGGTAAATCTATAATCTTAGGAGCGCTAGGACTTGTTTTAGGAAAAAGAGCCGATTTATCTTCTTTAAAAAATACGGATGAAAAATGTGTTATTGAGGCTCATTTCGAAATTTCAAAGTATAATTTACTGCCCTTTTTTGAGGCCAATGATTTAGACTACGAAGAAGAAACTATTATTCGTAGAGAAATTTTACCTTCTGGAAAATCGAGAGCTTTTATTAATGACAGCCCTGTGAATCTTCAAGAATTACAAGAGTTGAGCTTGTTTCTAATAGATATTCATTCGCAGCAGCAAACTCAAGAACTGTCAGAAGAAGAGGTGCAATTCAAGATTATTGACGCCATTGCAGATAATAAGAAAGAGCTTGAGACTTACCAAGAGGTTTTGAAAAAGTTTAGAGCCAGCAAATCTCAATTGGCTGCATTGCAAAAAAAGCAAGGAGAATCTCTTAAAGAACAAGAATATCATTCTTTTTTATTAGAAGAATTATGGTCTGCCAAATTGGTTGATGGTGAGCAGGAACTATTAGAAGAGGATTTTGAGCGCTTGAATAATGTTGAGACAATAAAAGAAGCAATTGATAAAAGCTTACTTATTGCTAATGAAGAAGAGATTGGCGCTTTGCATCATTTGAAGGAAATTAAAAGCGCTTTGCAACGAATCGCTCCATTTGGTTCTAAATATCAAGAATTGTTGGAAAGGATTAATAGTGTGATTATTGAGTTTGATGATATTAGCTTGGAGTTGAACCAACAGGCAGAACAATTGTTAAATGATCCGGAAAAATTAGAATATACGAACCAAAAGTTGCAGTTGATTTATACCTTACAAAAAAAGCATCAGGTTAAAACAGTTGCAGAATTGTTGGTGATTCAAAAGGAGTTAGATCAGTCTTTAGTATCAATTAGCAACCTCGAATCTGAAATTGAAAAATTAAACGAGACTATTGCTAAAAATGAAGAAGAATTAGATGCTTTAGCACAGCTAATCCATGATAAAAGGTTAGAAGCGATTCCTGTTTTGATCGAAAAAATGATTGAGATTTTAGAAAAATTAGGGATGCCAAATGTGCGCTTTAAAATCGATTTAAAATTAGTAGCGACTTATTTTTCTAATGGAAAAGAAGAATTGCAATTTTTATTTTCAGCGAATAAAGGAGGAGATTTTGGATTGCTAAAAAAAGTGGCTTCAGGTGGAGAAATGTCAAGAATTATGTTGGCTGTAAAAGCTATTTTGGCACAATATTCTAAATTACCTACTCTGATTTTTGATGAAATCGACACAGGTGTTTCAGGCGAAATTGCGATACGAATGGGAGAGATTATGAAACAAATGAGTGCCAATATGCAAGTTTTTGCCATAACTCATCTACCACAAATTGCTGCAAAAGGTGATTCACATTTTAAAGTAGCTAAAACTACTGTTGGTGAGTTAACTAACTCTGAATTGAAGTTGTTGTCTGAGGACGAAAGAGTGCTTGAAATTGCTCAAATGTTGTCTGGAACTGTTGTTTCTGAATCTGCCTTAAATCACGCCAAAGCCTTGCTGAACTAAAAAAATGGGCTATATTTGTTGACTCAAAAAAGAGACCAATATTCAAAAAAGAGATTAATAGTCTTTTTATTTTTATAAAAAATAAATTTCAATACTATGATTATAGAACCAAGAATGAGAGGGTTTATTTGTTTGACATCTCACCCTGATGGATGCGAGCAAAATGTAAAAAATCAAATCGAATACATCAAATCAAAAGGAACGATTACTGGAGCTAAAAAAGTTTTAGTAATTGGTGCTTCTACTGGTTTTGGTTTAGCTTCAAGAATTACTAGTGCTTTCGGATCGAATGCCGCAACGATTGGTGTTTTCTTCGAAAAACCTGCTACTGAAGGAAAAACAGGTTCACCTGGTTGGTACAATTCTGCTGCTTTTGAAAAAGAAGCACACAAAGCAGGTTTGTATGCAAAAAGTATCAACGGTGATGCCTTTTCGAATGAAGTGAAACAACAAACTTTAGACTTAATCAAAAAAGATTTGGGTCAAGTGGATTTGGTTATTTATAGCTTAGCTTCTCCGGTTCGTCAACATCCAGTAACTGGAGTATTGCATCGTTCTACCTTAAAACCAATTGGAGGTGTTTATACTAATAAAACCGTTGATTTTCACTCTGGTAAAGTATCTGAGATTTCTATCCAACCTTGTGAAGGTGATGATATTGAAAACACTGTTGCTGTTATGGGTGGTGAAGATTGGTCTATGTGGATTGAGGCATTAAAAGCTGAGAATTTATTAGCAGATGGCGCGATGACTGTTGCTTATTCTTATATCGGCCCTTCATTGACTGAAGCTGTTTATAGAAAAGGAACCATAGGCCGTGCAAAAGATCATCTAGAAGCTACAGCATTTACAATTACTGAAAGTTTGAAGGATGTTAAAGGAAAAGCGTTTGTGTCTGTAAATAAAGCATTGGTAACTCAAGCAAGTTCAGCCATTCCGGTAATTCCATTATATATTTCATTATTGTACAAAATCATGAAAGAAAAAGGAATTCACGAAGGTTGTATAGAGCAAATTCAGCGTTTGTATAGCGAACGTTTGTATACGAATGATGGGATTGCTACCGATGAAAAAGGACGTATTCGTATCGATGATTGGGAAATGAGAGAAGACGTTCAGGAACAAGTAGCTAAGTTATGGCCTGATGCTACTACCGAAAATCTAGCCGAAATTGGAGATCTTGCAGGATACCGTCATGATTTCTATAATCTTTTTGGTTTCGAATTTGATGGTGTAGATTATCAAGCGGATGCTAACGAGTTGGTAAATGTGCCAAGTATAGTGTAACACAAATAAAAATTGAAAACACCTTATTTTTGTTTTATTTATAATAAAATATAGAATAAGGTGTTTTTTTATATATAAAATTGATTGTCATGTATAATTTATTAAAAGGGAAAAGAGGAATTATTTTTGGAGCTTTAGATGAAAATTCTATTGCTTGGAAGACAGCTGAACGTGTTCATGAAGAAGGTGGTATTTTTGTATTGACTAATGCTCCTGCCTCCATTCGATTGGGAAATATTGATGTCCTAGCTTTGAAAACGGGAGCTACAGTAATACCTGCAGATGCAACATCGGTTTCTGATTTAGAAAATTTGGTGGATCAAGCCTTGATAATTCTTGGAGGGAAAATAGATTTTGTATTGCACTCAATTGGCATGTCGGTAAATGTGCGCAAAGGCAATCATTACACCAATCAAAATTATGATTTTACCGAAAAAGGATGGAATGTTTCGGCGGTTTCTTTTCATAAAGTACTTCAAGTTTTATATCATAAAGAGGCTATGAATGAGTGGGGAAGTATTGTGGCTTTGTCCTATATGGCTGCGCAACGCGTTTTTCCAGATTATAATGATATGGCTGATAATAAAGCCTTTTTAGAGTCGATTGCTAGAAGTTTTGGTTACTTTTTTGGAAAAAAATCAAAAGTTAGAGTCAATACCATTTCACAATCTCCAACGGCTACCAAAGCAGGTCATGGGGTAAAAGGATTTAAAGGATTTATCACCTACTCTGAAAAAATGTCACCTTTAGGAAATGCTTCTGCATTGGATTGTGCTAATTATACGATTACTTTGTTTTCAGATTTGACTCGAAAAGTTACCCTTCAGAATTTGATGCATGACGGAGGTTTTTCTAATGTAGGTGTAAGTCAGGAAATAATGGAAATGTTTGAATAAATAGTATCTTTGCAACTTAAATTTGAAACAGCATTAATTTTAATACCACTTTTTTTCTATGTTTTTTTCTTTAATAATTCCAGTATATAACCGACCGGATGAAGTGGATGAACTTTTGATGAGTTTATCAGAAATGAAGTATCATGATGTATACGAAATAGTTATTGTTGAAGATGGATCTACAATCAAATGCCAAGAAGTACTAGAAAAGTATGCCGATAAATTGAATATCTCTTATTATTTTAAACCCAATTCTGGACCAGGAGATTCAAGAAATTTCGGTATGGAAAAAGCAAGAGGAAATTATTTTATTATTTTCGATTCGGATTGTATCATTCCGGCTAATTATTTGTTAGAAGTAGAAGCTTCACTCAATGAGGCTTATGTCGATTGTTTTGGTGGACCAGATAAAGCACTAGATAGTTTTTCAGATATTCAAAAAGCTATTAATTTCGCCATGACTTCTTTCTTAACTACAGGTGGAATTCGAGGCGGTTCAGAGAAAATTGGAAAATTTCAACCGCGAAGCTTTAATATGGGATTGTCGCGTAAAGCTTTCGAAATTTCAAAAGGATTTGGCAATATACATCCAGGTGAAGACCCAGATTTGTCTATCCGTTTATGGGAATTGGGTTTTGAAACTAAATTAATTCCTAATGCTTATGTGTATCATAAACGACGCATTGATTGGGATAAATTTTCCATTCAAGTCAATAAGTTTGGAAAAGCAAGACCTATTTTGAACAGTTGGTATCCTAAATATAATAAACTGACTTTCTTTTTTCCGAGTTTTTTTATTTTAGGGTTGGGCTTCTCAGTATTTATGTACTTGTTTAGTCAAAATTTTGATTTCTTATTGCAATTGTATTTTCTTTATTTTATCATAATTTTTATAACTTCTTCGATTCAAAATAAGAATTTAAAAATAGGATATCTTTCTATGTTGGCGGTTTGGAAACAATTTTGGGGATATGGAACAGGTTTTTTATTGTCCTTCATTAAAGTTATTCTTTTGAAGCAAAATCCCCAACAAGCCTTTCCTGAATTATTTTTTAAAGTATAATGACTAAAATTATCGGTTTAACAGGAGGTATTGGTAGTGGAAAAACTACAGTAGCTAATTACTTTAAAGAATTAGGTGTTCCTGTTTATATTGCTGATGATGCAGCCAAAGAAGTCATGCAATCTGAAACAATCCTTTCAGATATTAGAAAAACATTTGGTGATGCTGTTTTTGAGAACAAAACTTTGGTTCGACAAAAATTAGCCTCAATAGTATTTGCAAATCAAGAAAAATTGCAACAACTCAATGCAATAGTTCACCCTGCAGTAGCCCAACACTTCAAATATTGGCTATTAAATCATCAACACGCTCCTTTTATAATTTACGAAGCTGCTATTCTGTTTGAGAGTGGAGGTGATCAAAAATGCGACAAAATCATCACGGTTACAGCTCCCGAAGCCATTAGGATTGAGCGAGTTATTGGTCGTGACACTACCACAAAAGAGCAAGTGATTCAGAGAATGCATGCGCAATGGACAGACGATCAGCGTATAGCTAAAAGTGATTTTGTAATTGAAAACATTGATTTTAATAAGACTAAATCACAAATTGTTAAAATTCTTAAAATTTTATAGAAAAAACAATTTGAGGATATAATGTTAATATTTGGTTAATGCATTATTTATTATATTGTTAAAATGTTAATTTTGTGACATGAATAGAATGTTTTTTAGATTATTGGTGCTGTTAATGAGTCTATCCCTTATTGGTATAATTCTTGTGCAGGTTTATTGGTTTAATTCCTCTTTTAACAATAATGATGAACAATTCAAATTTCATGTAAAACAAGTTATAGGAAATGTTGCTGAAAAGCTTGAAAAGCAAGAAGCTTATAATTTTTATGATAGATATAATAAATTAAAAGATAGTACGGGTAGAATTCCACAACGAGAAGATATTATGGAGTTCACATTGGTTCAAAAAAACAAGAAGACCAATAAAACCATTGTTTATTCCAACAGTATTATATCTGAAGATTATAAAATAAATCCAACATTCTCTGATGGTAAAAAAGAGGATTTAAAGTTTAAAAATTTTAACTCTAAAAGAACCACTGAGATATACAACAACAATAGTATTGACAATTCAGGGTATCAGAAAAGTTTAATACCTGATGTAAAAATAGAAAAATCTGGAAATTTAGATATTCTTGACAATGCACAGTTTGAAATTTCATATAAAGATATAGCTTCGGCTATGCCAATACAAGAAAGAGTATCCAATGACGTTCTTTATAAATTGATAAAAAAAGAATTAGATGAAAATGGTGTAAATACTCATTTTGAGTTTGGGGTTTACAGCAATGGTTTAGCAACAAAAATACGTTCTGAAAATTTTAGCTATGATAAAGACGCTACTTATTCAACGCCTATTTTTACAGATAATGAAGGTATTGAGAAATATAAGCTTTTAGTGACTTTTCCAAACAAAAAGAAATTTTTGTTGTCAGATTTGGTTAGTATCACGGTTTTGTCTATCATATTTACGTTGATTATTTTAATTGCTTATACTTCTGCTTTAAATCAGTTAATTAGACAACGTCAAATTTCTGAGATTAAAACAGATTTCATTAACAATATGACTCATGAGTTCAAAACACCAATTGCTACTATAAATTTAGCTTTAGATGCAATACGGAATCCTAAAATTATTGACGATAAAGACAAAGTCTTTCGATATCTCGAAATGATTCGAGAGGAAAACCAAAGATTGCACGCACAAGTTGAAAATGTGCTTAGGATTTCAAAGTTAGAGAAGAAAGAGTTAGATATTATTAAAGAAACAATCGATGCTCAGGAAGTGATTGAAGATGCAATAGAGCACGTGAATTTGATTCTTGAGGACAGAGGGGGAACGATAGATTTACATTTTAATGCCTCAAGAACTACTGTTTTATTGAATGATTTTCATTTTACAAATGTAATTGTGAACATTTTAGAAAATGCCATAAAATATACACCTGGTATTCCTAAAATTGAAATTTTTACAGAGAATATCAAAGACATGCTTTTGATTAAAGTAAAAGATAATGGACTGGGAATGAGTAAAATTGCTCAAAAAAGAGTGTTCGAAAAGTTTTATAGAGAGCACACAGGAGATTTACATAATGTTAAAGGACATGGTCTCGGTTTAGCTTATGTAAAACAAATAGTTGAAGACCATAATGGTCAAGTTTATGTAGAAAGCGAAAAGGGTAAAGGAAGTACCTTTATCATTAAAATACCACTAATAAATTAGCGAATGGAAAATGTAAATAAAAAGATTCTACTAGTAGAAGACGATTTGAATTTTGGAGCGGTTTTAAAAGATTATTTGATGTTAAACGACTTTGAAGTTGTTTTAGCTAAAAACGGAATGGAAGGTTTTGAAAAATTTAAGAAAGACAATTATGATCTTTGTATCTTAGATGTAATGATGCCTTACAAAGACGGATATACGCTAGCGAAAGAAATCAGAGAGAAAAACAGCGAAGTGCCAATTATTTTCTTAACTGCAAAGACAATGAAAGAAGATGTAATGAAAGGCTACAAAGCAGGTGCGGATGATTATCTAAACAAACCTTTCGACTCTGAAGTATTGTTGATGAAAATCAAAGCCATCATTCAAAGAAAATCTTCCGAAGTGAAAACGGATCAAGTACAGTTTGAATTCAATATTGGTAAGTTCCATTTAAATTCTAAATTGAGATTTTTGACTTTTCAAAATGATGAGCCAATCAAATTATCTCCAAAAGAAAATGAATTGCTTAAAATGTTAATTCTACATGAAAATGACTTAATGCCAAGAGAATTAGCGTTAACCAAAATTTGGAGAGACGACAACTATTTTACTTCAAGAAGTATGGATGTTTACATCGCAAAATTGAGAAAATACCTAAAACCAGATGAAGATGTTGAAATCTTAAACATACATGGTGAAGGATTTAGACTAGTAGTAAAATCAAATCCTACAACATAACAAACAATAAAGCTTCGTAAATTTCGAAGCTTTTTTTTTGCTTTATCTAAAATGCAATTGTAGGGCAAAACAGGTTTTGTCCTCTTTAGTAATAGAGAAAATAGTAGCTTCCTCTTTTATATTTTCATGAATTTGAACGGTATCATTTAGTGATAATTCTTTTAAAAAATTCATTTCAAAACTAGTTACTTTTTGTTGCAACAATAATTTTGGCTCGACCAAATCCAAACACCATTCTAGATATTTTACATTATTGGCATGATTCACGATGTCTAAATCCGAGAGACAAACCGTTTTTTCAAACAAAATCTCTTTTTCGTGATGAAGGTCTATTTTAGAGAAAGTGCTTGCTGTCGCCTTTCTATCAGGATACAATTCAAAATGTTGATAAGGCAAGGCCAAGGCTTCAGGACGACGTTTTTGGGTATTAAAAACCGCCCAAAAGGTCTCAGAACCCACTATTTTTTTTCCATTTACATGTACTTCCAAAGCTCTTACAGAACGTGAGTTTTCCAAAGAGTTAATCCAAGTGGTCACAGTAACCGTGTCGCCCCATTTTGGTAATGTCTCGATTTCTACTCGCATTCTGCTCAAAACCCACGCTTGATGAAATTCTTGCATGTCCGCAAAACTGATGCCTCCAAGTTCTGAGTGTGCCGCAGCGGTTAATTGCAATAAATTGCATAATTCGGTATATTTCAAAAAACCATTGGGTGCGCATTGTGTAAAATTGATGTCCCATTCTTTAGAAAGAATCGAAGTAAAATTTGGAGATATAGGCATTTAAAAAAAGGTATTAAGATGTAAATAAAAAGTATTAGTAAAGTTAGAAGCGAATCATCAGGCATTTTCAGTAAACATCGTACCCGCCATCATTCCTAAACTTGTCCACCGTCCCGAAACTTCGGGACCGGCGTACAAGGTTTATCCCTTCTGTCGGGGCTAAAGAGCCAGCATTAGGGATTTTTTGTATTATATTATTTTGGAATCAATATAGTTTATAAAAGCCTTTTTATCGGTTGTATAATCAAACCATTGAGTGTTTTCCTTTCGTTTAAACCAAGTAAGTTGTCTTTTTGAAAAACGGCGGGTATTTTTTTTAATTTCTTCGATAGCAAAAGGTAAATCCCATTCACCATTCAAATAGCTAAACAATTCTCTGTAGCCCACAGTTTGCAAGGCATTCAGCGCTTGATGCGGATACAAGTTTTGCGCTTCAGCGAGTAAGCCTTCTTGCATCATGAGATCTACTCGAAGATTAATTCTTTCGTACATTACCTTTCTATCCGCTTCTAAACCAATCAATATTGGCGTAAAATTGCGGTTATTTTTCTTTTGGTTTAGAAAAGAAGAATAAGGTTTTCCCGTGCCTACACAAACTTCTACAAAACGCATCATTCGCTGCGGATTCAATAGCGTTTGTGAATTTTCAAGAGTTATTTTTTCAAAATAATTAGGGTCTAATTTTTTAAGTTGTTTTTGTAAATACGTAATTCCTTCTGTTTCATACTGCAGCTGAATATCAGCTCTAACTTTTGGCTCAATTTCTGGGAAAGCATCAAAACCTTTTAAAACAGCATCCACATATAAACCCGAACCCCCTACCAAAACGACATAATCGTTCGTTGTAAATAATTCGTCTATTTTTGAAAGCGCTTCTTTTTCATAATCTCCTACCGTATAATTCTCAAAAATAGATTTATTTTGAATAAAATGATGCGGTGCCGATTTGAGTTCTTCTTGAGAAGGTACCGCTGTTCCAATGCTCATTTCCTTGAAAAATTGCCTACTGTCGCACGAAACAATTTCACAGTTATAATGATTAGCCAGCACAATACTCAAAGCTGTTTTTCCTATAGCCGTTGGTCCAACAATGGTAATTAGATATTTCATTATTTTAGTGTCTAAAAGTGAATCACTTTTAACGTTTTACTTTTTCGAATATGACTCTGAATGATGTTTTTGGCATCTCGATTGTTTTGCATTGGTACCAAAATGTTTTTTAAGATCTCAGGATTCGTGATTTGATAGTTTAAATCATAAAAAGCATAACCTTTATAGATGCCGTTTTCAATAAGTACAGCCGAGCGTTCACTGATGTTTCGACCTTTATCTAGTATTATCATGTTTTGAGTCTCAAAATCGTTTTCTTTTAAAAACAAATCGACTCTTTGGTTGTATTCTTCAGCAGAAATTTTACCAATACATGCGCCATCACACTCTTTTATCTCATATTGAAAACATTCTTTTTTGGATTGATACAAGCCTGTTAATTTTTGACACAAATGATATTTAGTCGTAATCTTGAACAACGTATTTTTGGCTTCTTGTAAAGAAGAAAATGAGGTAATTTCTTTTTTTCGACCATCGTATTTTTGAATTTTTAGGTTCAAATAGCCATTTTTATCTTTTTCAGAATAAAGTGCTAATTGAAAAATACTCTTGCGTTGCGCGCGGTTCAATATGGGTTTGTTGACTTTTATTTCCTCACTTTCTTTGAGTAAAGCAATCAATTCACTTCCTGTTTCTTCATAAGTTACTGCAAAAACTTCGGTTTGAATTTTTTTGCACTTATTCGATTTTCCAGTAAAATGTTGGTTGATTCTTTTTTTTATGTTTCGGCTTTTGCCAATATAAATTAAGTTGCCTTTGTCGTTGTGGATGTAATAAATTCCGGTTCTAGAAGGCATACTTTGTACAATATCCAAGAGTTTTGGAGCGATTCCTTTTTCGATTTCGGTTTTGATTAGCTCTTTTATGATTGTTTTTTCGACATCTTTTTCGAGTAATAACTTAAAAAGTTTTACGGTGGCCATTGCGTCTCCGCTAGCACGATGTCTATCCGCCATTGGAATTCCCAATGCTCGGACTAATTTTCCTAAACTGTGCGAAGGTTGTTCTGGTAATAGTTTTTGAGACAATTCTACGGTACAAAGAGTTTTTAGATTAAAATCATAACCTAATCTTCGAAATTCAGTTCTTAAGATTCTATAGTCAAAACTGGCATTGTGCGCTACTAAAACACAGTCGGATGTAATTTCGATTATGCGTTTGGCAACTTCAAAAAACTTTGGTGCAGAACGCAACATAGCATTGTTTATGCCAGTAAGCTTTACTACAAAGGGTTGAATTGGAATTTCGGGATTGACGAGACTTATAAACTGGTCTACGATTTCGTGTCCGTCAAATTTATAAATCGCAATCTCTGTGATTCCTTCTTCGTTAAATTGCCCTCCTGTGGTTTCTATGTCAAGTATTGCGTACAAATTCAGTGTTCAGTTTACAGTTTTTAGTAATCAGTTTATAAATCTTAAATGCTCAAGCGGAACTTTATATAATTATCTTCCGCCAAAGATACTACTTCCGATTCTAACCATAGTGCTGCCGCATGCTATAGCTAATGGATAATCGCCTGACATTCCCATTGAGATGGTATTCAGGTGGCAGTTTTTAGGCTCCAGTTTTTGTATGGTATCAAAAATATATTTCAAATGGGTAAACTCTTTTTTGATTTGGTTTTGATTATCCGTAAAGGTAGCCATTCCCATTAATCCAACTATTCTAATATTGTTCATTTGATTGAAAGAATTGGAGTTGAGTAAATTTTGTAATTCTACTTCATCCAGACCAAATTTTGATTCTTCTTCGGCGATATAAATTTGCAATAAGCAATCTATAATTCGGTTGTTTTTTTGAGCTTGTTTATTGATTTCTTCTAATAATTTTAAGCTATCGACTCCATGAATTAATGTTACAAACGGAGCCATATATTTTACCTTATTGGTTTGAACATGCCCAATCATGTGCCATTCAATATCTTTAGGCATTTGTTCCCACTTGTCGACCATTTCTTGGATTTTATTTTCGCCAAAAATGCGCTGCCCCGCTGTGTAGACTTCCATTAAATCTTTTATAGGCTTTGTTTTTGAAACCGCCACAAGTGTAACGTTTTCAGGAAGCGATTCTTTTATTTTTACTAAATTTTCAGCTATTGCCATTTCTTTTGGATTAATTTTTTTTTAGCAGGTTTCCTGAATTTAGGAACACAAAGCAAACTTATTAAATTAATACTTGTTTTCATTCATGCTTGGTTGTCTTCTTTTATAGGGGGCTAAAATTTATCTTTTATTTAACGAATTTCATTGTTTGTATGATTAAGGGTGAAAAAATGTTTGCGTAAAATAAAACAAGCCCGATAGATTCGGGCTTGTTTCGTATAAATTATTTAGTCTATTTAATCAAATTTAGATTTTACTTCAGCTTTTGGCCAACTGTTGTTGGCTACATCGATATCTGCAGTTTCTAATTTTGGGTCGATTTGAATTTTTTTGATGGCTTTTGAAGTAGCGTATACTTTTTTGGCAGTGTCATTATTTTTTCTCCAAATTTGTGCAGGATATTTAAAGTTTTCAGTAGTGCCATCTTCGTAAGTAAGTTCAACTAAAATGGGCATGATTAAACCACCTGGCTTGTTAAATTCTACTTCATAAAAATATTTAGGTGTGTTTAATGTTGCTTTCTCTTCTGCGGTCAATTTTTCGTTAACGTAATCCGAAAGCAATTTGAATTCATCCAACTTCAAAGCTTTTTTATCAGTTTCTTTTAATTCTGCATTAGAAGCATTTACTAAATACACAAAAGGCCCTTTTTCTTCACCAAAACGTCCTCTTCTTACTTTTGAATTTTTTAATTCGGTTGTAGGAGTATCGGTTACATAATATTGTTTTACTTCATTTATTCCTATGTCAACAAAGTCAGTGGAGTAAAACCAACCTCTCCAAAACCAGTCTAAGTCAAATGCAGAAGCATCCTCCATAGTTCTGAAAAAATCCTCTGGCGTTGGATGTTTGAATTTCCAACGATTTGCGTAGGTTTTAAAAGCGTGATCAAATAACTCACGACCCATAACTGTTTCCCTCAAAATATTCAATGCCGTTGCTGGTTTTCCGTAAGCATTATTTCCAAATTGAATAATACTCTCAGAGTTACTCATGATTGGCTCTAAGAACTTTTGATCTCCACTCATGTAAGGAACAATATTTTTTGCTGGCCCTCTTCTTGATGGGAAATTGGTTCCTAATTCTTGCTCGGCCATATATTCCATAAAAGAGTTTAAACCTTCATCCATCCATGACCACTGACGTTCGTCAGAGTTAACAATCATAGGGAAGAAGTTATGTCCTACCTCGTGAACAATTACGCCAATCATTCCATTTTTTACTTGTGGACTAGTTACACCATTTGCGTCAGGACGACCAAAATTCCAACAAATCATTGGGTATTCCATTCCTTGGTCTTCTGCTGAAACAGATACAGCTTTTGGATAAGGATAATCGAAAGTATGTGATGAATAACTCTTTAAAGTATGTGCAACCGTTCTTGTTGAAGTTTCTCCCCAAAGCGGATTGGCTTCTTTTGGATATACAGAAGTAGCCATTACTGTTTTTCCACCAAGTTTTACTGCCATTGCATCAAAAATGAATTTTCTTGAAGTTGCGATACCAAAATCCCTAACATTTTTCGCACTAAATTTCCATGTCTTCTTTTGAGTTGAAAATCCTTTTTCAGCTGCTTCTGCTTCCGCTTGTGTTACGATTACAACAGGGTTATCAAAACTCTTTTTAGCTTGCTCATAACGTTTCATTTGCTCTGCACTAAAAACTTCTGAAGGGTTCAATAATTCCCCTGTTGCCTCCATCACGTGATCTGCAGGAACAGTAATATTTACATCAAAATTTCCAAATGGCAACGCAAATTCTCCGCTTCCCCAAAATTGTTGGTTTTGCCATCCTTCAACGTCATTGTAAACGGCCATTCTTGGGTAAAACTGTGCAATTACATACAATTTATTACCATCTTTTTCGAAAAACTCATAGCCTGAACGACCCCCGTCTTGTTGATAATTATTAATGTTGTACCACCATTTTATTGAGAAAGTGATTTTCTCACCAGGTTTCATAGGTGTTGGTAAATCAATTCGCATCATGGTTTGATTTACTGTGTAAGTCATTGGGTTTCCTTTGGCGTCTTTTACATGTTCCAATTTAAATCCACGATCAAGACCTTGTTTTAAATATTCATTAGCAAATTTACCTGGCGCCATCACTTGTTCAACTCTTTCGCTTTCAGCTAATGGTGATTGAGAGTTTTTTGCAGCTTGATTTTGGTCCATTTGCAACCAAAGATATTCTAATTTATCTGGTGAATTATTAGTGTACGTAATGGTTTCTGCACCACTTATTTTGGAGTTTTTGTCATCTAATTCGATGTCTATTTTATAATCTGCTTGTTGTTGGTAATAGGCTGGGCCAGGGGCACCTGCCGCAGTACGGAACATGTTTGGGGTTGCCAACAAATCATACATTTGGCTGAACTTATTGGTGTCGTATTTGCCTTGTTGTTTTGGTGGTGTTGGGGTGGTTTTTTCTTGGGCAAATAGCATTGCCGGAAAGAGTAGGAGTAGGGTAGCTTTTTTCATAAATAAAATAGAAATTTAAGTCCGTGAAAATAGCAATTTTAACGGAACTACTTTCTTTTTATTAGTACTTTAACATTTGTATCTTTGATGAATCACTAAAGTTTAGGCTGTTTTTTGTGCCATTTGCTGTAAAATGCATAATGTTTTGTTGATCTGAGTTCCAATCCATCAATAAAGAATTTTGAATGTTTAAGTTTTGAATTTTTGTAATTTCTTTAATTGTCAGATAAGTAACCAGAACATCTTCTTCGACCTCGCTTGATAGGTAGTTTAGTGATTGAGCTTGTCCATTTACTTTTAGAATTAAATTTTCTGAAAAGTATTTTTTTAGCAAAAGCAGTTCTTCTGGTTTTTCAGAGCCTATTCCAATTGAGGTTTTTTTTCGGTATTTTTTTTCTAAAGCTTTGTTTAAATCATCTAAGAAAATTCTAGAAGTGATCTGTATTCTCTTTTTTTCAGGGACAAATTGAACTTGGAAGATTGCCACATAAAATTTATGCATTTCAAAGGACGAAAGGCTAATGGTTAGGAAGAATAATCCGAAGAGTAAAACAGTTTTTTTCATTTTCCAAAAGTAGTTAAACTTTTAAATTCTTTGTTCTTGCTGATCAAAAAATCATACAACTGAAACGAATCGTTTTGAGTCAAAATATTTAAAGCGTTTTTATCTGCTTCGCAAAAAGAAAGAAATAAAATAACTTCTTCTTCTTTGAGTTGTAATGTTTTTGAAAAAAAGTCAGTGTGTACGCTATTGATTACTTCTACATAGTAATTGATGGGTTTTTCTTCTCTCTCTTTTTGGAATGCTTTCTTTTTAAATAGCTTTTTGACATCCTTAAAAAGTCGAACAAAGTCAGTTCCGTTAGCAATTGTTGTTGGTGGCATCAAAGGATTGGTAGGTGATGATTGAGCGTCATCATAGTATTTTCTATCGATATAGTTTTGAAGATTGGGATTCAAAGGTCGAATCTCTTTTTGATTCAAAACAATAACTTCTTTTAACTCGTTATCAAATAATTCAAGTTCTATTTCTAAATAGGGGAGTTCGAAATTTTTGCTGCTAAGAATTACTTTTTTTGGCATACAAGCCAAACTAGCAAATAGTAACGTGTCTTTAGGCTGAGCCAAAATTTCAAAATAACCTTGCTCTGAAATTGCTGTTCTTGTTTTAGAACTCAAATTGACAACAGAACCATTCACAACAGCTCCCATACTATTGGCTACTTTTCCTTTTAAATTGCTTCTTTCTTGCGAAAAAGCGACTCCAAAAGCAAAAAAGAAGAACAAGATTAGTCTATAATTTTCCTTCATTGCTATTGACTTCATTAAATGTCGAGGCTAATTGAAGCATAGCCACCAGCATTTGGGCTTTGTTATTGGTTTCTATTAACTTCGCAAAGCTTTTGTTTTCAATGCAATAATACTGAAAGGTGTTGATTTTGTCAGCAGCAATATGAAATGATTTTGTGTAAAAATCACTAGTAAATAAGCGTTTTAATTTGGCTAAATTGATTTCTTTTTTCTCTACTTCTAGTTCTTTTTTGAGCATTTCTTTTCTACCAGAAAGCATATTGATTAATCCTCCTATACCGCCTGAGTTGGCTTTTAATCTTCTTTCAGCTACGGTATACGATTTTTGGTTTTTGGGTATAATTCCAAGATCCCGAGCATTGATGTTAGCGTATTGATTGATAATGACTTCGTCTAACTCGATGCCTTTTGGAATCATTTCTATGGTAATGGAGTCTTCACAAAAGTCATTGGTTTGAATTACTTTTCGATAGGGTTCAAAACTTTTGGATGCAAAAAATAAAACATCGTTAATTTCTGCCTCAATAGTGAATTCCCCATTTTCATTTACTTTTACGCTTTTTTCAGAATTTAAGTTGACCACTTCTATTTCTGTATAAATACCTGAATTGGCTAAAATTCTTCCTCTGATTGTTTTCACCTCTTTTGCTTGACCTAAAATACATTGAGTCGCCAAAAAGAAAAACAGCGATTTCGTTTTATTTATTTTCATCTGAAATGATTTGGTTGTAGCGTTCGGCTAGTTTGATAATCAAAAACTCACTCATTGTTTTATTTTTGGTCTTCATAGAGTTGATAAAAGCTTGATCTTCGATACAGTAATGTTGAAACCCTTTGATGTAATCTTTGGGGATTTTGAGTTTTTCTATATAAAATTCCTCTTCAAAAAGATATTCTATTTTTTCAAGTAGTTTTTCTTTTCTTTCTACTTGAACTTCTTTTTTAAGCATTTCTGTTCTTCCAGATAAAGCATTCAAAATTCCGTCTAAACTGCCTTTTGTAGCTGTTTGCAATTTTCTTTCAGCTGGTGTAAAATGTTTGGTAGCACTTGGAATACCTAGTTTTTCTGCGGTAATTTCAGGATGACTATTGATGGTTATGTTTTTTAAAACGATACTTTTTAGGGTCATTTCAATTTTTAGCTCTTTATTCGAAAGGTCTGCTTTAGTGATGACTTTTGTTAAGGTTTCAAGATTGACTGCACTAAAGACAATAATATCGCCTTCTCTGGCTGGAATTCTGAAGTAACCTTCAATTCTACTTGTGGTTGCTTGGCGAGTAGTTTCGTTTCTGATGTTTACGCCATCAATAAAATTAGATTCTACCGAAATTCTACCCTGAATTGTTCGCTCATTGAGGGTTTGCCCCACGAAGATTGACGTCCAAAAAAGTAATATAAAAAAGGTAAAATTATTCTTCACTAGATAGGTTTTTGTTAAAGGTAACCGCTAATTCACTCATTAATAGTTCTAATAGTTGTTTGTTTTCAGAAGTTAAATAAGAAACTAAAGATTGATTTTCTATGCAAAAATATCTAAAGGAATCTATGTATATTTTTGGAATTTTTAAGTTCACAACATAAAAATCATCTTTGTAAAGTACTTTTAGTCGGTTAAATAGGCGTTCTTTTTTCTCAATTTCAAGTTCTTTCTTTAGTCTTTTTGTTCTTCCTGATATTTTGTTGATAATTGGATCTAGCGGCAAAGTGCCACCTAAGATACTCAAAAGATGAATGGGTTTAAAATCTCCAGCAGTTTTTAATCGTCTTTCAGCGGGAGTGTATTTTTTTTGATTTTCAGGAATGACACCTATTTTTTCAGCAGTAATTGCATTTTTATTGATGATCACTTCGTTTAAATCTATTGTTTTTGAAGTCATAGTTACGATTAAACTATTGGATTGATACTCGCTTTTAGTTATTTTTTTTCTTTTCGTTTCTGTGTTTATTGATGAAAAATTCAAAATATCTCCCAATTGGCATTTGATGGTAAAACGTCCATTTGCATCAGAATTTGTTGTTTCGTTTGAACTTTCATTTTTGACAAAAACATCTTCAATTTCTTTGTTGTTCAAGAAGATGGTTCCTGATAGCATTATTTCCTTTTGCTGTTGTCCCTTAGCAATAGTTAGAATGGTTATTTGAAAAAATAAAGTCAACCAAAATTTCATTCCAGCTTTTAAATTGAATTGTGGTAAAAGTATTTCAATCCGTTGCCAAATAATTATTAAGGCCTTGGTAAAAATTTGTTAATTAAAAATTGGTTTTTATACCTTTATCGTCATAAAAAAAATAGTTAAATGAGAAATACGATTATAGCTAGTACCTCTACATTACATAATGGAGGCTATTTAGATTACCTAATGCCAGATTTAAAATTGCATTTTGCTGGATGTCAAAGCATTTTGTTTATTCCGTTTGCACGTCCAAGTGGTATAACACACGATGAATATACGCTCAAAGTTGCTCAGGCATTTGCTAAAATTGATATTGAAGTAAGAGGAATTCACGAATTTGAGGATTCTAAAAAAGCGATTCAAGATGCTAAAGGTATTTTTACTGGAGGAGGTAATACTTTTCTTTTGGTAAGTCAGTTGTACAAATTTGATTTGATGTATTTATTGTCTGAAACTGTAAAAAACGGCACACCATATTTAGGAACGAGTGCTGGAAGCAATATTTGTGGCTTGAGTATGCAGACAACCAATGATATGCCTATTATTTATCCCCCAAGTTTCCAAACGTTAGGTATTGTTCCGTTTAATCTCAATCCCCATTATTTAGATCCTATTGAAGGTTCTACTCATATGGGAGAAACACGTGAAACTAGAATTAAAGAATTTCATGCTTTTAATGCAGTACCAGTTTTAGGTTTAAGAGAGGGGAGCTGGCTTGAAGTAAAAGGAGAGGTGGTTACTTTAAAAGGAGATTTAAAGGCTCGTTTGTTTTTGCAAAACCAAGAGCCTGTTGAGTTGGAATCAGGTTCTGACTTGAGTAGCTTAAAATAAAAAAGCCGAAACAAAATGTTTCGGCTTTTTAAAGAGCGAAAGACGAGGCTCGAACTCGCGACAACCAGCTTGGAAGGCTGGAGCTCTACCAACTGAGCTACTTTCGCATTAAATTTGAAGCAAAGATAAATATATTTTTAAAATAATTATTTAAAACTGCTTAAGAACGTTGTAAAACTTAATTTTACTTAGAGCGAAAGACGAGGCTCGAACTCGCGACAACCAGCTTGGAAGGCTGGAGCTCTACCAACTGAGCTACTTTCGCATTACTGTGGTGCAAATATAGATAAACATTTCAGTTATTTGCAAATTTTTGAAGCAAAAAAAGCGACATAAAAAGGATTGATTTTATAATTAATTTAAAACTAAATTGTTATACTTTTAATTTTTTAAAAAAGGATAATGTACACGATAAAAAAAATTGAAGCAGAGGCCACTTTTCCGGTTAGACATTGCGTTCTTAGATCTGGAAAACCACTTTCAAGTTGTTACTTTGAGGGTGACAAGAACGAAGATACTGCTCATTTTGAAGTTTTTGAAAAGGACGAGTTTTTAGGTATTGCCTCTTTTTTTGCTCAAAAAAATATTTTTTTTCACCAAGAAAATCAATTTCAGCTCAGAGGGATGCCGATTTTAGATCAATATCAAAATAAAGGTCTTGGAAAAAAAATATTGCAATCATGTGAATTACATTTGAAAGAAAATATGGTTGAGTTAATTTGGTTCAATGCAAGAGAAAGCGCCATTGGATTTTATACAAGTTTAGGATACAACCAGGAAGGTGTTCTTTTTGATAGTCCCGATGTTGGACCACACTTTATTATGCGCAAAACCATTTAATATGAAGCACTATTACTATATTTTTATAGCGTTGGTTATTTTTGGGTGCAAAAAAAATTCAACTGATGACTCCGCTAGTTTGGTAAAATTAAAACCCAAACCCATACCTAAAATTCAAGTTGAAGGTAATGCAATTGAGTTTGATAGCACACTTGTTTTGTCTTTTGATAACGAAAAATTGTTGGCTTTTTATCGAGCTACAGGCTTTAAAACGGTTTGGCAATCTGCTTCCAATCGTAAGGTTGTTTTGAATGCAATTAAAGAGTCTGATCAAGAAGGATTACTTCCAGAGGACTATCAAATCCAAGCCTTAGATTCTCTTGAAAAAAAGCATGGAGTTCTTAAAGAAAAAGAATTGGTTAGTTACGATATATTGTTGACGTTAAATACTCAGTATTTTTTAACCCATTTAAAAACAGGTAAATTAAATCCCAAAGAAATCTACACTAATTGGGATATAAAAAAAATGGAATTTGATGTTAATTCGATGTTAGCCGAAGTTTTTGTTAAAAAAAACATACAAGACGTTCTCAATAAATGCAGACCCAATGCTCAAGTTTATGCCCAATTAAAAGAAGCATTACGGTTAATAAATCTATATTCAGATATAGAATTTTCGCCAATTGTATTTGAGGGAAAAATAGTGGCTAATGATACTAATTCTAAAATTTTAGCCATAAAGAAAAGACTTAAGTATTGGAAAGATTCTACTAATTCGGATAGTTTGACTGCAATTTATGATTCCAAAACAGTAGCAGCTGTAAAACGATTTCAAGATAGACACGGATTGGCTCCAGACGGAGTAATAGGTGCGGGAACAATTGATGCGTTGAATTTTTCTAGAGTCAATAGGAAAAAGCAAATTATTGCTAATCTTGAGAGATGGAGATGGTTTCAAGTTATTCCTGATGAAGATTATATTATCATCAATGTTCCAGATTATAAATTACTGGTTGTCGAGAATCAAGATACCACTATTACTCAAAAAGTAGTTGTTGGTACTAATAAAAGGAAAACACCAATTCTTACGTCCTATTTACGAACAGTTGTGTTAAATCCAACGTGGACGATACCGCCAACTATTTTGAAAGAAGATGTGGTTCCAGCTATGAAAAGGAACAGAAATTATCTTTCTAATAAAAATATCTTAATTTATGACAGTAATAATAATGTAGTAGCTCCAGAAAATTGGAATCCAGCCAAGCCTCATAATTACAGATATGTTCAAGAACCTGGACCTAATAATACTCTTGGTGAAATGAAGATTTTATTCCCGAATCATCACAGTATTTATTTGCACGATACAAATCATCGAAATTTATTTGGTTTACACAATCGATCGTTGAGTTCGGGGTGCATTAGAGTTGAAAAACCCCTTGAATTAGCAGGGTATTTTTTGAATCATTCTGAAAAATGGTCTAAAGGAAAAATTGATTCTGTGGTAGGCACTAGAAAAACGCATTATGTAAAGATTGAAAAGAAATACAATATTTACATTTGGTATTGGACTGCATGGAGTCAAAAAGGCGAACTCCATTTCAGAAAAGATATTTATGATTATGATTTAGCTTTGTATGATAAGCTAAGAAGTTAATTTTTCTATTATTTCATCAGTAGTTTTTCTTGAAGGATGATAAATGAATAGAATTGACTGTTCTTTAATGGTATTGATGATAGGTTGAGTCAATTCATTTGGCAATGCAGGACAGCCTTGGCTTCTGCCTAATCTTTTATGTTGTTTGATGAAGGTGTCGGAAACATAGTCGGCTCCATGAACTACAACAGCTCTATTGCGGGCATTACAATTCACTCCTTTTTCTAATCCGTCAAGTTTTAATGATATTCCATGTTTTCCTTTGTAAACTTCTCCAGTAGTATAAAAACCTAAGCTACTTTGAAAAGAGGAGGTTTTGTTTGAGAAATTTGAAGCGAATTCTTCCCCAGTATTTCTACCATGAGCTACAAGTGAGTGAAAAAGTATTGTGTTGTTTGCTAGATCTATTACCCAAAGTCTTTTTGTGTTTGAAGATAAGCTAAAGTCAATTAAGGTTAGAATCTCTTTTTTTACCAATCCTTTTTCTTTTAGTCTATAATATCCTTTTAATGCTTCAGAAAAACTGTCAAATTGGGGGAGAGTAAACTGATTAGTATTTAAATCATGATATACAGATTCAATAAATAAATCAGCTTTGGATTTTATGTTTGAAACATGCTCAATTTTGCTTATATTTTTTTTATTTTCTTCAGAGGTAGAGCTGTTAATAGAAAAAGAACTCAAAAAGAATAATATAAGAGTAAGGAATGTACTATAAATCATTGATTGTCTTTTGGTTAAATGGTATGTTTTTGGATCGCAAATATATAACAAAAACACTTTTGTCATAAAAAAAGTGTAGTACGTCGATAAAATTTAACACTTTGTCGATTTTTTTGAGTTATTTTTTTATGAAAAAATATCAATTTTTATGTTTTATTATGTTAATTTTTTTATTTTTACTAATCACATAGCCCCAAAATGAAAAAAAAGTACTTGTTTATTCTTGTTTTGTTGTTCTTTTTCTATAATTACAGTTGGTCTCAAAAAAAAGTTTTAGAGACGAAATCTACTACAGAAAGTATTAGTATTGATGGAAAATTTAACGAATCCTCTTGGATAACTGCTGCTATAGCTACTGATTTTGTGATGTTTGAACCAGATAATGGTAAGTCTATAAGTCCTGATAAAAAGACAGAAGTGAGAGTTGTATATGATAATAATGCTATTTATATAGCGGCAACCATGTACGATAATGAGGTATCCAAAATTCAGAGGGAAATTACAAATAGAGATGTTTTTGGGGTTTCAGATCATTTTTCTGTTTTTATTAATGGATTTAATGATGGACAACAAGATTTTCGATTTTTTGTTAGTGCTGCTGGAGTACAAATGGATTGTTTGGCTACAGAAGATTTTGAAGATTTTACTTGGGATGCGATTTGGGATAGTAAAGTTCTGTTGACCGATTTTGGTTGGACAGTTGAAATAAAAATTCCTTATGCAGCTTTGCGTTTTTCTAATCATGAAAAGCAAACTTGGGGAATTAACTTCATGCGAGAAATCAAACGTGATGTTCAAAAATACACATGGAATTTGGTAGATACCAAAATCGGAGCAGTAATTCCTCAAGCCGGAATATTAGAAGGAATTTCTAATATTAATACACCAACTCGACTTTTTTTAATCCCTTATTCTTCGATATACAATCAAAGAAATGACATTGGTTCTGAAGCGACTTTTAAAGCGGGTTTAGATTTAAAATACGGGATCAATGATTCTTTTACTCTTGATGCTATTTTAGTTCCTGATTTTGGTCAAACCAAATTCGATAATGCCATTCTCATTCTCGAGCCCTTTGAACAACAATTTCAGGAAAACCGCCCTTTTTTTACCGAAGGAACCGACTTGTTTACCAAAGGCAATTTGTTATATTCTAGAAGAATTGGACTGGCTCCTACAACGGAGGTCAATCTAAAGACTGATGAAGAAATTACTAATTATCCTAATTCAGTTGATTTAATTAATGCTGTAAAGGTTTCTGGCAGAACTCAAAAAGGATTAGGAATTGGATTTTTGAATGCTGTTACCGAAAAGACATTTGCTACCATCAGAGATACTGTCACCAATTCTCAAAGAAAAGAAGTCATCGACCCTCTTACTAATTACAATGTATTAGTTTTTGATCAGCGTTTTAATCAAAACTCTTCTGTAACCTTTATCAATACAAATACTACACGTAATGGAGGTTTTAGAGATGCCAATGTTTCGGGGCTTTTATTTGATTTAAGTACCAAAGCAAATTCGTATAATTTATATGGAGATTTTAAGTACAGTACTATCAATGATGTTCAAGATTATAACGGTTATAAAACCGCAATAAATTTTGCTAAAACTAGTGGAAAATATCGCTATTTGTTTTCAGGGAAATACATTTCTGAAAACTATGATATTAATGATTTGGGAATTATTTTTTATACCAATTATCATGGTTTCTTGGCGAATGGAAGTTATAGAATTGTCAATCCAACCAAAATATTCAACACTTTTAAGGTGGAACAAGAAGTCAATGCCGAGATACAAAATACTTTCGGCAAGCTTCAAGAAGCTTGGTATAAAACTGTATTGAAAGGAACTACTTTAAATAATGATTACTTTGAGTTTGCTTTTATTGCTAATCCATTAGTAACGTATGATTTTTATGAGCCTAGAGAGTACAATCGTTATGTGTTTATTCCAAAGCGATTCTCCTCCTATTTTGGAATTGAAATGAACAGAAACCATCCTTTTACTTTTGATTTAACCATTTCAGGTGCTAAGTTTAATGAATCAGGAAGGTATAATTATGGTTTTTATGCCAGTCCAAAATATCGCTTTAATGATAAGTTGTCGTTGGCCTATGCTGTCGATTATTTGAATAAAAAAAATGATAGGGGATGGGTAGATACTACAATTGATGGAATCATTTTTGCCGAACGAAACAGAGAATACATTCAGCATGATTTTACTGGTAAATATGCTCTAAATGAAAAAATGACCATAAATTTGACAGCCCGATATTATTGGTCTTATGCTAAAAATCATGAGTTTTTGACTTTACAAAATGATGGGAAATTGGTAACTAATACGACTTATCCAGATAATAAAGATAGAAATTTTAACTCATGGAACTTTGACTTATCCTACAGTTGGTGGTTTGCACCAGGTAGTCAATTGTCTTTTTTATATCGAAACTTTGCTTTAGATAGGACAGATGCTGTTGAAAAGAATTTTTCAACCAATTTCAAAAATGTTTTAAATAATAATTTGACCACTAATTTATCTATAAGTATTCGCTATTTTATCGATTACAACGCTATAAAAAATAGTTTTTAAAGTTGGGAGTGAGCCAGCAATAAAAATAAGATTTGTTTTTTTTGAAAACTCTATTTTGAAATTTGTTATCAGAACTGTAACAAATTTTATAATAGTTAGTCTATTAAAATGATTTAGACTAATCCATTATCAATTAAACTTATTTTATGAAATTTTTTCTTCTTAGTTATGGGCTTCTTTTTTCTTTTTTGGGCTTTAGCCAAAAGAAAACTCTAGAAACAAAGTTTATCACAAATCCTATAACTATTGACGGGAAAATCGATGAAAATTCCTGGGAACAAGTTGCTGCTGCTACAGATTTCGTGATGTTTCAACCAGATAACGGAAAACCTGTACTTCCTGAAAGGAGAACTGAAGTAAAAGTACTTTATGATAATACTGCTATTTACATCGCAGCAAAAATGTATGATAATGAACCCAATAAGATTTTAAGAGAAATTTCAAAAAGAGATGATTTTGGTACTGCTGATTTTTTTGGGATTTTTGTTAATGGCTATAATGATGGGCAGCAAAATTTTCAATTCTTTGTCAATGCAGCCGATGGACAAGCCGATTGTTTGGCAACAGATTCAAATGGAGAGGATTATTCTTGGGATGCGGTCTGGGATAGTAAAGCCGTTATTACCGATTTTGGTTGGGTGGTTGAAATGAGGATCCCCTATGCCGCATTGCGTTTTTCTCCAGAAAAGGTTCAAACTTGGGGTGTTAATTTTTTTAGAGAAATACGTAGAGACCGTCAAAAGTACTCTTGGAATTTTATTGATTCAAAGTTAGGGACCTTCACTCAACAAAATGGTATTTTGACAGGTATTGCAAATATTGAAACACCAACACGTCTATTTTTATTGCCCTATTCTTCATTCTATTTGAATGCCAATGATCAACAAAAAACGAAAGGTACTTTAAAAGGAGGCTTAGATTTGAAGTATGGAATTAACGATGCGTTTACGCTTGATGCCATTTTGATTCCCGATTTTGGTCAAACTAAATATGATGATGTGATTTTAAATTTAGGTCCATTTGAACAACAATTCAATGAAAACAGACCTTTTTTTACAGAAGGAACAGATTTGTTTAGCAAAGGAAATTTGTTGTATTCCAGACGAATAGGAAGTGTTACTAATTCGCCAAAAAAAAATGAGAATGAAATAATTACAGATAATCCATCGAGTGTAAACTTGATTAATGCTTTAAAAGTATCAGGAAGGACAAAAAGTGGCCTTGGTATTGGGGTTTTAAATGCTGTTACTGAGAAGACCACCGCTACTATTGCAAATACTGTATCGGGAGATTCTCGTAAAGAAGTGTTAGAACCTTTAGCGAATTATAATGTCTTGGTTTTGGATCAACGTTTTAGAAGAAATTCATCAATTGCCTTTGTAAACACAAATGTGACCAGAAACGGTAGTTTTAGAGATGGGAATGTTTCTGCTTTGGTTTGGGACTTGAATACCAAAGCCAATACCTACAACTTGTCTGGTGATTTTAAATACAGTTATGTTAATGAAGATAAAATTAAAACTGGTATCGCGACTCAATTAAATTTTGCAGAAACATCCGGGAACTATCGCTATAGTTTAGGGGCTGATATGTATACCAAAGATTTTGATAACAATGATTTGGGTATCAATTTTGAGACCAATTATTACAGTTTTTATGGGAATGCCAATTATCGAATTTTAAACCCAACTAAACGTTTTAATGGATTTAGAGTGAATTATAATAACTTCATTCAATTTAACAAAGAAACGGGGCAAGTCCAAGGAAGTAATATCAACATCAATACCAACATCGAAGCTTTAAAGAATAATTCTTATGGTTTTGGGATTAATTTTAATCCATTTGAGCGTTATGATTATTATGAACCACGTCAAGCTGGAAGGTTTGTAATTACTCCCACGAGCTACAGTTTTTGGGCTTATTATTCTCGTAATTATAACTATAAATTTGCCTTTGATATTAATCCAGAATATTCAAGAGCAGATGAACCAGGGAGAGATTTTATTGGGATTACTCTTAGTCCAAGATACCGTTTTAATGATAAACTAGCGATGGTTTATGAATTTAGTTACTCCAGACGTAATAATAATAAAGGCCGTATAGCTGTTTTAGAAAATGTTTTTGATGCAATGGGGAATAATACCATTTTGTTTGCGAACAGAAATGTGATTACTTATGCTCATATTATTTCGGGGAAGTATTCAATTAATAGTCAAATGAATTTTAACTTGTCAATTCGCCAATATTGGTCTTATGCGGAAAATAAAAACATTCTTTCACTAACAGATAAAGGTCGATTGGTAGGCTATTTGGGATACAACGAAAATAATAATTCTAGTTTTTATACATGGAATATGGATTTGTCGTATTCTTGGTGGTTTGCTCCTGGAAGCCAAGTTTCATTTTTGTACCGAAATAGCTCTGCGACTTTTGAAAATGTTATTAATAAAAATTATAAAGACAATATTAATGCTCTTTTAACAAATGAAAAATTGCAACACACTTTATCAGTAAGCGTTCGCTATTTTATTGATTACAACGAAATCAAAAATCAAATTGTAAAAAGCTAAATCCAATATTTAGTTACTTATTTGTGATTATTTATCCCCTACAACGATTGAAATTTTTAGGGATATTTCGAAACCTTTTTCGGCTTTTGAAAATTCTTTATCTTTGATAAAAAAATTATCATGAATAAGAAAGTTATACTTATGATTCTTGATGGATGGGGCAAATCTCCTGATCCTAAAGTATCTGCAATAGACAATGCAAATGTTCCTTTTATAAATAGTCTATACGACAACTATCCAAGTGCACAGTTAAGAACTGATGGTTTAAATGTTGGTTTGCCAGAAGGTCAGATGGGAAATAGTGAGGTAGGTCATATGAACCTTGGTGCGGGAAGAATCGTGTATCAAGATTTGGCTAAAATTAATCTGGCGGTAGCTAATAATACTTTAGCAAAGGAACCTGTTCTAATTGATGCTTTTACTTATGCTAAAGAAAACAACAAAAAAATACACTTTTTAGGATTAGTTTCTGATGGAGGAGTACATTCTCATACTTCGCATTTACGCGGATTGATTACGGCTTCTCAAGAATATGGTTTAGAAAATGTATTTGTACACGCTTTTACCGATGGTCGTGACGTAGATCCAAAATCAGGAAAACAATACATCCAAGATTTAGAAGATTTCATGGCACCAACTACAGCTAAATTAGCTTCTGTTGTAGGTAGATATTATGCTATGGATCGTGATAAAAGATGGGAACGTGTAAAATTAGCTTACGATTTAGTAGTTAATGGAACAGGAAAACCAACTCAAGATGCTGTTGCATCTATTGAAGAAAGTTACTCAAAAGATGTTACAGATGAGTTTATCGATCCGTTAGTAGTGGTTGATGCTAATAATCAACCTTTAGCAACTATTCAGGCTGATGATGTAGTGATCTTTTTTAACTTCAGAACAGATAGAGGTCGTGAGTTAACAGAAGCGTTATCACAAAAAGATTTTCATGAGCAAAACATGCATAAACTGCCTTTGTATTATGTTACGTTGACGAATTACGATGAAACTTACGAAAATGTAAAAGTAGTTTATAACAAAGACAACATAACGGAGACTTTAGGTGAGGTTTTAGAAAAAGCGAATAAGAAACAAATCCGTATTGCAGAAACTGAAAAGTACCCACACGTAACTTTCTTTTTCTCTGGAGGTAGAGAAACACCGTTTGAAGGCGAAACACGTATTTTAAGAAATTCACCAAAAGTAGCTACTTACGATTTGAAGCCAGAAATGAGTGCTTATGAACTAAAAGATGCTTTGGTACCTGAATTGAATAAAGGTGAAGTTGATTTTGTTTGTTTGAATTTTGCTAATGGTGATATGGTTGGGCACACGGGAGTAATGAGTGCTGCTATTCAAGCTTGTGAAGCAGTAGATGCTTGTGTGAAAGAAGTAATTGAAGTGGCTTTGGCAAATGATTATACTACTATCGTAATTGCGGATCACGGAAATTGCGAAACGATGATTAATCCTGATGGTAGTCCAAATACAGCTCACACTACGAATCCAGTGCCAATTATTTTAGTTGACAAAGAATTGAAAAAAATTAATGATGGTGTGTTAGGTGATATCGCTCCAACAATTTTAGAATTGATGGGAATTGAAAAACCTGCTGTGATGACGAGTCATTCGTTATTGTAAACCGGAAAGCTTATATAAAAACAAACCCCAAAATCAAATGATTTTGGGGTTTGTTATTTTTAGGGAATAAAAAATTACAAAAACATTTTTGAAATTTTTTCTGCTTTTTTACTTTCACTATAGTCATAGAATCCTTCTCCTGATTTTACTCCTAACTTTCCAGCACGCACCATATTGACCAATAGTGGGCAAGGCGCATACTTTGGATTTTTGAATCCTTCGTACATTACATTTAAAATGGCTAAACACACATCCAAGCCAATAAAATCAGCTAATTGTAATGGTCCCATTGGATGCCCCATACCAAGTTTCATTACCGTATCTATTTCGTAAACGCCTGCTACTTTATTGTACAAAGTTTCAATGGCTTCATTTAACATAGGCATTAAAATTCGGTTCGCTACGAAACCAGGGTAATCGTTTACCTCAACAGGCACTTTTCCTAGTTTTTCAGATAATTTCATGATAATTTCGGTAACCTCATCAGATGTATTGTACCCCCTAATGATTTCAACTAATTTCATAATAGGCACTGGATTCATAAAATGCATACCGATAACGCGCTCTGGATGACTTACCACAGCTCCGATTTGCGTAATTGAAATAGAAGAAGTATTGGTTGCTAAAATAGTGTTGTGAGAACAAACTTCATTCAGTTGCTTGAAAATATTTAGTTTTAGCTCTACGTTTTCTGTAGCGGCTTCTACCACTAAGTCTACACCCACTACTCCGTCTTTGATGTCTGTATACGTAATAATATTGGTAATGGTCTTGGCTTTGTCTTCTTCTGTAATGGTGCCTTTGCTTACCATTCTGTCCAAATTGGCAGCGATGGTTGCCATTCCTTTATCTAATGCTTTTTCAGATACATCAATTAATTTTACTGTAAATCCGCTTTGTGCAAAAGTGTGGGCAATTCCGTTACCCATGGTTCCTGAACCTATAACAGCTATTGTTTTCATAAGTTTTTGTTTAAATATAAAAGCTCAAAGTTATGGTATACAACTTCAAGCTTTGTTTTAAATTATTTGTTTATTGGTAGTATTATTTTTTAAAGCAATCAATAATTTGATAGGCTACACTTAGGGCTTCTGTTGCTTGTTCTAAAGTAACAACTGGGGTAGTATTGTTGTTAATGGCGTCTGCAAAAGAATTTAATTCGTCTAAAATAGCATTGTTTTGTTCTACCTCTGGATTAGAAAAATAGATTTGTTTTTTTACACCTTCTGCATTTTGTAAAATCATATCAAAATCACCAGGAACTTCTGGAGCATCTTTCATTTTGACTACTTCGCATCTTTTTTCTAAGAAGTCAACTGATATATAAGCGTCTTTTTGAAAAAATCTTGATTTACGCATGTTTTTCATTGATATGCGGCTGGCTGTTAAATTGGCTACACAACCGTTTTCAAATTCAATTCTCGCATTGGCAATATCTGGAGTTTCACTAATAACAGATACACCACTAGCACTTACATGTTTTACTTTTGATTTAACTACACTTAATATAGCATCAATATCGTGTATCATTAAATCGAGTACAACAGGAACATCTGTACCACGAGGATTGAACTCAGCCAATCGATGCGCTTCAATAAACATGGGGTTTTCAATCATGTTTTTGGTAGCGATAAATGCAGGATTGAATCGTTCTACATGGCCTACTTGTCCTTTGACATTATTTTCTCTGGCTAAAGCGATAATTTCAAGAGCTTCGTCAACGGTATTAGAAATAGGTTTTTCTATGAAGACATGCTTTCCAGATTTGATGGCAACTTTGGCACATTTAAAATGAGAAAGCGTTGGTGTAACGATATCTATGACATCAACAGCATGAATTAGAGTAGCGATAGTTTTGAATTGTTTGTAGCCAAATTCTTTTTCAATTTTTTGGCCATTTTCTAGATTTTCATCATAAAAACCAACCAACTCGTATTTTTCTGATTGTTGCAACAAACGCAAATGTATTTTTCCTAGGTGACCAGCACCCAATACTCCAATTTTTAGCATAAGAATGTTCTTTACTACAAAAATAACAATTTAATGAGAAAATCCAATTTTTACAATTCCAAATTAAAGGGGCTATTTATTAAAAAAAGCTAATTTTTATTTGGTTTTCTTTTTCATTTGGAATTTGATTTTTTAGTTTATTTTTACCGAAATAATTAGTTTTAGATTTGAAAGATACTGCCAAACATCAAGGACTTCGCAATCAATTAGTAAGCCTTTTGCAACAAAAAGGAATCACAGATAAGAATGTGTTAGATGCCATAGGTAAGATACCGAGACACCTTTTTTTGAACTCAAGTTTCGAGGATTATGCTTATCAAGACAAAGCTTTTCCTATTGGAGCTGGTCAAACGATTTCACAGCCATATACCGTTGCTTTTCAATCCCAATTATTGGAGGTTAAAAAAGAAGATAAAATTCTTGAAATCGGTACTGGATCCGGCTATCAAACCGCTGTTTTGTGCGCTATGGGAGCCAAAGTCTATAGTGTAGAACGTCAGAATGAATTGTTTAAAAAGACTTCGGTTTTATTTCCGAAACTTGGATTACGCCCGAAGCATTTATCTTTTGGCGATGGTTATAAAGGATTGCCTTTGCATGCACCATTTGATAGTATAATTGTTACTGCAGGAGCTCCGATTATTCCAAAGCCACTTATGGCTCAGTTAAAGATAGGAGGAAGGTTGGTAATACCTTTGGGCGATGATGTGCAGATAATGACCATGTTAATCCGAAAAAATGCCACTCAGTTTGAAAAGCATGAGTTTGGAGAGTTTCGATTTGTTCCTTTGTTAGAAGATAAAAATTAAATAAAAAAAGGGGTTTGAAAATTATTTCAAACCCCTTTTTTTATGGTTATTTTTTTGGAGAGATAGAACCATCCTTTTGCATTTCTTTATACAAAGTTCTCATGATTTCGTCTACAGTTAAACCTGCGTCAGTAACATAAGTAGATTTTGTTGTTCCTGTCCATATCAATTTGTTTTTATTCAAAGAGAAGATGTTAGTTTCTACCATATAGGCAGTAGTTTCTTGATAATATCCTGGTGCATAGAAATTTGGTGAATACATGCTGTACCAATTTCCAAATCCATATCCGTACATGCCATTGTACATTCCCCCCATACCACCGTAATATAGAGATGTATTTGTTCCAGGAACATAGCTGGTTTCTTTTTCGGTACTCACTAAGCGCATCGTTAAAACACCATCAAAATTTTCGTCTTTTAGAATTTTAAGTTTTTGTTCGTTGGTTAACTGTAAATTGGTACCATTTAAATACTGGAAAGAGGTTTTGAAAATAGAATTGGCTGAGGCAATTCTATTTTCGGTAGTTCTTCGAGTCGCTTCGTCTTTGACCAAAGCAACCACTAATACTTTTTTAAATTGTTCTTGTGCAATAGTTGTCTCAGGGTCATTCCAACTATTTACTATTGCAGTATTGCTACCACAGCTAACCAGTAAAATACAAAATAGAGAAGTTAAATACAATTTCATAATCATTATTTTTTTTTAGTTTTGAAGGTAAAAATAACGATTATACTTAATAAATCTAGAAAATTAATAGGCTTTTTTTATTCTATCTAAGTCTCTTTTAGTGTCTTGCTCTTTTAGTGATTCTCTTTTGTCGTAGTTTTTCTTTCCTCTGCAAAGACCAATTTGAAGTTTTGCTATTCCTTTTTCGTTGGTAAATAATTTTAAAGGAACGATGGTAAGACCTTTTGCTTGAACACTTCTAGCTAGGGTTTTTAATTCCTTTTTATTCAATAACAATTTACGTTCACTTCTTGCTTTGTGATTAAATTGGTTACCAAAAGCGTATTCTTCAATATAAGTATTAATTGCAAAAAGTTCATTACTACTAAATTCGCAAAAGCTTTCGGTGATATTAGCTTTACCCAAACGAATAGATTTTATTTCGGTTCCTGCTAATACAATTCCAGCAGTATAGGTTTCGATTATTTCATAATCAAAGCGTGCTCTTTTATTGAGTATGTTAACTGTTTTTTGCATAGGTTGGCAAATTTAGGTACAAATTAATGAAAGCACAATTGTTTTCTGAAAAATGCTATAAATTTGCAGTATGGAAAATAATAAATCAAACGATCCCCTGCATGGAATCACCCTTCAAAAAATAGTTGAGCAATTAGTTGATTTTTATGGATTCGATACATTAGGCGAATTAATAAAAATCAAATGTTTCACCACGAATCCAAGTATAAAATCTAGTTTGGCATTTTTGAGAAAAACGGATTGGGCTAGAAAAAAAGTTGAAGAACTATACTTGCGCTCTTTGTCAAAGTTTTAGTTCAATTTGTAGGTAATCATTAGACCTCCTCGATATGGTAACCATTCCCCGCTTTTGTTCCATTTTTTTTCAGGATGGAATATATTATCGTAACGTCCTGGTTTACCATCATTGTAGTATCCTTTATAAAACCCCTGATGCCAACCGCCACCAACAAAAGCATCTAAATTGATTTTCTCAGTGATTTTGAAGTTGTAACCAATAGTAGCTCCTATATGGTATCCGAATCCTTTTTCGTATTGATTCGTATTCCAGTAATTCCATTTTTGAATCTTATAGATATCAGGACCAACATGTCCGCCAAAATACCAACCATTATATTTTTCTTTGAAGTGGTAGCGAACTTCTGGTGTAAAGGTGTAAAATTGCATGGGATTTTGTCCAGCAAACGATTTCCAGAACGAAGCCATTACATCAAAGCTAAAAGTCAATTTTTCCCCAATGCTTGTTTCAACCCCGACATTTGGAACTCCAACTAGCGCTGTTACACCATTAAATTTGATATAGGTTTGACTAAAACTTGTAGTGGCAACTAATAATAAAAGAAATGCAATTGTTTTTTTCATGTTTGTTTAATTTGCGGCAAAGATAAATCTAATTTTGGAAAAATTCTTAGCCGAATATGGATTAATAATAAACAAGTGTTGATTTTTCAGATCTAAATTAATCAACACTTGTTATTTCAATAGGTTAAAAAGTATACTTTCCGCCAAGGTATAAATTTCGTCCTCCAGCATTTATTCCAGAAGCGAACGTTCTGTATTGGGTGTCCAACAGATTTTCTATACCTGAAAAAACAGTAAGATTGTTTATTAATTTATAAGCTCCTTTCAAATTATAGGTTTCCCAAGAAGGCATACCGTTGGCTGGCGCATATTGTAAATTATCTTCACCGCTTGGAGAATAATCTTTTAATCTTTTTTTGCCATTGTATAAAATATAAGCATCCACCATCCATTTATCGGCTTCATAACTTAAACCTGCTTTTCCATAAGTGGGTGCAATATGGTCTAATGGAAATCTACCTGAATTATTCTCAACCCTTCCGTTGGTATAATTGAAGTTACCATACAAAAGTAATTTTGGGAACAGATACCATTTGAGTGAAGTTGACAGCCCAACAATTTCGCCTTTTCCTTGATTTTGATTTGCGTAAATTTGACTTAATTGTCCTTCATAGACCAAGCTATTTTGACCGTTAAGTGTAAAAGGTGAAGTTACAATGGCGTCATACAATCGCGTATAAAAGAAGGTGTTTTCTAGTTGAAAACGTTTACCTTCCCAAAAGGTGATTCCCATATCAGCAGTTACAGATTGTTCTGGTTTTATGTTTTGATTGGGAACAATTACTCTTCCAGGAACGGATTCGAAAATTTTAGCCAAATCATCGATATTCGGTACTCGAAAAGCTGAGGCTAAATTTAATACTAATTTCACATTCTTACTAGGGTTATGAGCAATTCCAATGGCACCGCTGTAGGTGAAATTTTCTTGTTTTACAGTGGTGTAAGGAAGTTTGAAAAAATTAGTTTCTGCTTCGCTATTTAATTGTGTATAACCACCTCTAAAACTAGTATTGAATGTTGTCAATTCAGTAATGTCATTATTGAAATAAGCAAATGCTTCGGCTCTAAGTGTATTGTTTTTTCCATCAGGATAACGGGAATCTGTAACGGATTCGGCACCAGTTAAGATGTTTTTTCGAATTCCTTTTGATTGTAAATCATCATAGTAAAAGTCGGCACCGTATACCAAATCTCCATTACCAATTTTAGTTTTAAAATCAGAAGTCAAAGCATACACGTTTACTTTTTCTTTTCTCGAAGTTTGATTGGCACTGCCAAAGCTTCTGGTAATCCTGCTTTCTTCTACTCGTTGATAACTAGCGTTCAAATTCAAGGTTGTAGAGCCAAAAATGTCTTTTTTTACAAGTTTATAAGCTGATAAAAATCTGTCTTGTGGACCGTAATTCCAAACTGCCGACCTTAATTTGCCTGCTGCATTGGTGTCTGTTAAGCGGTCGTATCTTGGAATATCAGAAGTAGTGGAATATTGAATATTCAATAGATGTTTAGTAGATTCGTTTGGTTTAAAAACCACTTTCTGCATCAAATCATATTGAGTAAAGCCCGAAAATTTTTGAATGTATTTGTTGGGGTTAGCCACTTGAGTATCAATTCCGTTTTTGGTTTCTACATAAAAAGGGCGTTCTCCAAAGAATGCATTGTTACCATTTTTGTTTTTCCCCATTCTTAAATCTCCAAATTCATTATGAGAAAAAGAGGTTAGGCTCGCCCATCGATTGCCAGCAAAATTAAAATCAAAATGACCAGATTTACCTTCGTTTACAGTGCTGTAAGAAGATAACACGTTTCCAGAAAACTTTTTATTACCATTTTCTTCAAGCAAACGAGCGTTTTTGGTTTGAAGAAAAATCGCTCCACCCATTGCATCGCTTCCATAAATAGTAGAAGAAGGGCCAAAGAGCACATCAATGTTTTCGAGCATATTTTTATCAACGGTGATAATATTTTGCAAATGCCCCGCACGATAAATAAGGTTGTTCATTCGGATGCCGTCAACAAGTAATAGAATTCTACTGGATTCAAATCCTCTAATGATTGGGCTACCGCCACCTTGCTGTGATTTTTGAACTGCCAATGTTCCAGAATTCGCAAGTGCATCAGCGCTGGTTTGAAAGTTTTGAAACTCGATTTGTTTTTTGGACAGCGTTTCTAATTGCTGTGTCATTTTCTTTTTTGGTTGTGCAAAACGTCTAGCGCTGACCACTAGTTCGTTTAATTCAACAGCATTCACGCTGTCTTTTGTTGCTTGCGAAAAGCCCATAAATGAGCATAGACAAGTCAACAAAGTGATTGTTTTCTTCATAGTTGCTTTGGTTTAATTTTATAAAAAATCTATTTTAAAATTAAACTAGCAGGGTGGACGAAATAGTTTTTGACTTAAAAGCCAATTACAGATGGTTTTTTTATTGTTTATCGAATTTTTAGCTATGAAAAATTTGGGACTATCTTCGATTTTCCATTGGGTTGAAGTAGGTTCGTGTACTGATAAAAAATGCCCTTTTTTCTTGTGAGCAGGAATGTTTTTTTGTTTTTGAAAAGTTTGAGTAAGCAAAAGTCTGATTTCATTTTCTAACTCATCTTTTACTACTTTGGCAACGACCCAATTCTTTTGGTAACTAATGGACTGTACGTCATAGTACACACCATTAACCTGAAACTCTCTTTTATTGTCTTTCGCTTTCCATTCTTTTGCAGTAAAATGGAGCAATTGAAATTTGTCAGTTTGGTTAAGCTGATTTTGGTAATGAATATGTTGCCATTCCTGTAAAATTAGCATTGTAAAAGAAAAAAAAAGACCCAAACAGTACATTACGACCATTGCGTATGTGCTGAGAATCTTTTTATGCTTCTTTTTGGGTATCATTAAATGCTAAATAGGGTTAAGTTTTGAATATACTACAGCATCAATAAATTTACCGTCAAAGTATTCATTTTCTTTAAAATGGGCTTCTTTGACGAATCCACATTTTTGTAAAACTCTCTGAGAAGCTTCATTTTCAGGGTCAATTACCCCTTCTATAGAATGCAATTGCATAGTGTTGAAGCCATAATCTACAACGCATTGTACGGCCTCTGAAGTAATTCCTTTTCCGTGATATTCAGGTAAAATCATATATCCAACCTCGGCTCTGTAATGTTCGGGTTTGATGCGATAATGTCCAATAACTCCTAGCATCGTATTGTCTCCTTTTAAAGTGATAGCCCAATTGATTCCTTCATTGGTTTCAATTTTGTCTTCCATCATTTGAATATGAGCTAAGGCTTCTTCGTGATTCGTTAACAAAGGCCTTGGGATGTACTTCATAGTTTCTGGATTGGAACGCAATTCGAACATTTCTTTGACATCAGAAGGCAGCACTCTTCTTAAGATGAGTCTTTCGGTTTCTAAAATCGGAAAAGGAGAGAAGTTAATGGTTAGCATTTTTCTAAATTTAAAGAAGCGTTATTGTATAAGTGGATTGAAAAAAAGAATTTGGCTCGACCAATAGAATCCCCTCTTTTTCAATAATTTTTCCTGAATTATTTGGGGTGTCTGAATAACCGAACCAAGGTTCAATACAAATAAAAGGAGCATTTACTAGTGTCCAAACACCAAGGTCTGGAAAATCGGCATAGTCTACTTTGAGTATGGGTTGGTTTTCCTCTAAAATTGTTACAGATTTTGAAGGTATATTTTTGAACACCAAAGCATCATTTTCAAATAACTGATACTCCAAATTCAATTGTTGATTTGCGATTTCGATAGTTTTCGTTTGATTTGAAATCAATCCCTCCTCAAGTAAATGATAGGTTAGTGAATTTGAAGCATCAAATTGTAAACTATATTTTTCAAAAGCTTTGGGTAATGCAAACGCAGGATGTCCACCTATAGAAAACGGGAGTACACTATCCGATGTGTTGATGACTTTGTATCCTAAATGTAATGAACTACCAATTAAGGTGTAGCTCAATTGAAGTTCAAACGAGAAAGGATATTTTTTTAACGTTTCTTCATTGGATTGTAATGAAAAAGTAACGCTGTCCGCTTTTTTATCAATTACTTCAAAAGTCAATTCGCGAGCAAATCCGTGACGTGGTAGCGAATAGGAGTTACCATTATATTCAAAAGTATTGTTTTTTAAAGAGCCTACTATTGGGAACAAAATAGGGGAGTGCTTTCCCCAAAAATTAGGGTCACCTTCCCAAATAAATTCCTTGTTGTTTTTATCTTTTAAAGAAAATAATTCGGCTCCAAGTGTTTTAAATTGTGCCGTTATTTGGTCGTTATTTATTGAAATTGTAGTCACGATCTTTTTTTTATAAATGAAAGGTAAAGATATTGATATTCCTATAAACAGAGAAGCTGAATATACTAAACCTTAAGAATTATCTTAATTTCTTTATTGGTAATGTTATAAATAACTATTTTTTCATTTAATTTGTAGCTACACTAACACAAATTATAGATATTATGAAGACAAAGTGGCTTTCTTGCTTGGGCATTTTTTTCGGAGTACTCTCCGTTTTTGGTCAGCAACCTGCTCCAACTGAAACAAAAGAACTAGTTTCTAAGTACGATTATCACGATGCATTTGCCCCGCATTTTTATACCAAAAGCGGTACTTCTACGCGTTCAGCAAGTGGTGAACCTGGACCTGCTTACTGGCAAAACCGTGCTGATTATCAGTTAACGGCCAAGTTAAATGACGCTACCAATGAAGTTATAGGTACAGATGAAATCACTTATACTAATAACAGCCCAGATAAATTAAGTTTTCTTTGGTTGAATTTAGAGCAAAATTTATTCAAACAAGATTCTAGAGGAGCGGCTTTAGTTCCTTTGACAGGAAGTAGAAATGGAGGACAAGGACAGGTTTTTGACGCGGGTTTTAAAATTAAATCGGTTAAAGCTATTTCAGGGAAAGCTAAAACAGCTACCGATGTAAAATTTGTAGTTACGGATACTCGTATGCAAGTTTTTCTTCCTGAAGCTATTGCTGCCAAAGGAGGAAGCGTGAAATTGAAAATAGAGTTTTCTTTTATTGCACCGAACGAAGGATCAGACCGTATGGGAGTTTTGGAAACTAAAAACGGAAAGATTTTCACAATGGCACAATGGTATCCTCGTATGTGTGTTTACGATGATGTACGTGGATGGAATACGAATCCTTATTTAGGGGCTTCAGAATTTTACTTGGAGTATGGTAATTTTGATATTAAAATTACTGCGCCAGCCAATCATATGGTGGTGTGTTCAGGCGAGTTGTTGAATCCAGCTGAAGTGTATACTGCTGAGCAATTCAAACAATACAAAGCAGCTTTGGTTAGTGATAAAACGGTGGTGATTCGTTCTGCCGATGAAGTAAATGCTACCGCAAAAAACAATGCGTCAGCTACTAAAACTTGGCATTATCAAATTAAAAATGCTCGTGATATGTCTTGGGCTTCTTCTACTGCGTTTATCTTAGATGGTGCGAGAATGAATTTACCAAGCGGTAAAAAAGCATTAGCCTTATCAGCTTATCCAGTAGAATCTGCAGGCAATGAGGCTTGGGGACGTTCTACCGAATACGTAAAAGGTTCTATTGAAAATTATTCTAAACGTTGGTTAGAATATCCTTATCCTGTAGCGACCAATGTAGCAGGAAATGAAGGTGGAATGGAATATCCAGGGATTGTTTTTTGTGGATGGGAATCCAAAGGAAAAGATTTATGGGGAGTGACAGACCACGAGTTTGGACACATTTGGTTCCCAATGATTGTTGGGTCTAACGAACGTTTATTCGCTTGGATGGACGAAGGTTTCAATACTTTTATCAATTCCTTAAGTGGTGTTGATTTTAACAAAGGAGAATACAAAGATGGACCATCAGATTTGCACCAAATTAGCGAAATGTTGACTAGCCCTAAACTAGAGACCATCATGAGTTCTCCTGATAATATGAAAGAGAAAAACATTGGGGTGTTGGCCTATTTTAAGCCAAGTTCTGGTTTAGTGATTTTAAGAGAGCAAGTTTTAGGACCAGAGCGTTTTGATACGGCTTTTAAAACGTATGTGGAAAGATGGGCTTTCAAACATCCTACTCCTGATGATTTTTTTAGAACAATGGAGAATGTTGCTGGCGAAGATTTGAGTTGGTTTTGGAGAGGTTGGTTCCAATACAACTGGCGTTTGGATCAAGGTGTAAACTCAGTAAAATATGTGAAAAATGACCCCAAAAAAGGAATCATTATCACTATTGAGAATTTTGAAAAAATGGCGATGCCGATAGTTGTTGATATTAAAACCAAAAGTGGCAAAGTTACTCGAGTGAAATTACCAGTTGAAATTTGGCAACGTAATAAGGATTGGTCATTTAAACACAATTCTACAGAAGAAATAGAAAGTGTTGTAATTGATCCAGATCACGTTTTCCCAGATTCAAATACTGCCAATAATACTTGGACAGCCGCTACAGGTAAGTTAGAAAAAGATGTGATTCTTGATGATTATTTAGGGGTTTATGCTACAGCCAATGCTCCTTTGAAAATAACTTTGACAGAAAAGAACAGTGCTTTGAATGTTGGAATATCAGGGTATCCTTCTTTTACAGCGACTCCGGTAACTAGTGAAGCAAATACGTTTGAAGCTCCTGCGGCTGGATTAAAATTCAAGTTCAATGATGCAAAAACAGGATTTGATATGGTGATTACAGGAAATGGACAAGTGATTCCTTTTACCAAAGAAAAATAATCAATTATCATTAAATGAAAACGACTGTTAGAAACCATCTAACAGTCGTTTTTTTATGTTCTTTAAAATTGTATTTACTCTGGAATTTGTTGACTCAAGCAATGTAAAGTTCCAAATCCCCAAATAAAATCGATGGCGCTAATGCCAATGATTTCTCTATCAGGGAAACATTCTGAAAGAATATTCAAAGCTACTCTGTCATTTGTATCATTGAAAGTTGGAACTAAAACACAATGGTTTAAAATCAAGAAATTAGCATAACTCGCTGGCAAACGCAATCCGTCAAAATCAATGCGTTTAGGCATAGGTAAAGTAACAATTACAGGTGCTTGTCCGTTTTCTAGTTTAGCATTTTGTAAACGTTTTAAGTTGTCTTGCAAAGGTTTGTAATTGCTGTCATTTGGATCCATTTCAACAATGGTTACAATAGTATCCTCGTTTATAAATCGGCACAAATCATCGATGTGTCCGTGTGTGTCATCACCTTCGATACCATCTCCTAGCCAAATGACATTGGTAATGCCTAAGTACTCTTTAAAAACGGCTTCATAATCTTCTTTTGTAAAGCCTTCATTACGCACCTGAATCGTAGGATGCATCAAACATTCTTCGGAAGTTAACAAGGTACCACGTCCGTTTACATCAATAGCGCCACCTTCAACAATTACGGGCTTTCCATTGTAGGTAACTTGAGTTAAGGGAAGCTGTAAATGCTCGGCTACTTTACTCGGTACGTGTTTGTCTAAATTGATGTTTTTATACTTAGCCCAGCCGTTAAAATTGAAATTCAAGGCTTCTCTTTGATTGCCATTTTTTACAATGATTGGACCAGAGTCACGCATCCAACTTCTATTGGTTTTATGAATGATAAAGGATATTTGCTCTAAATTTACTGTAGCGATTGTCAGTAACTCAGTGACTTTTTCTTTTTGTTTTTCATCGGCAACTACCAAAAAAACAGTTTCGTAGGTGGCTACTTTTTTGATGAATTCTACGAAAGCCCATTGTACCGCTTCGTATTTTCCAGGCCAGTCTTTTCCGTTATGTGGAAAACATAATAGGATTCCTTGTTGTTTTTCCCATTCTGCGGGGAATCTTCTTGAGGTTGTAGTCATAAATAGATGGCAATTTTACTTCGGGCAAAGATAAACATTCCCAAGTATTAAAATATTATTGAAGTTCATACATTTTATAAAGCTTGGTTTGCTGTGTTTGTTTTTTATGTTAAAGATTATATAATATTTAGGTAATGCTTGAGCCTTTAGGTCGCGCTATTTTTGAAAAAACTAAATTTAAAACAATGATTAAGAAAACTCTAGCAGTATTTGCAGCCTTATTTTTATTAGTGGGTTGTGAAAATGACAATGACGAAAATCCTAGCTCAGAATTAGGATATAATGAAAACCCAGCTTCATTTAAAGAAGTAGGTACGATTACAATTGGTGGAACTGGCGCTGCAGAAATTAGCGCTTATGATGAAACTACCAAAAGGCTTTTTACGGTAAACAACAGCTCAACCAACAAGATTGATGTAATTGATTTAACCGATCCTTCAAAACCTGTTGTCCTAACAAGTATTGATATGGCGACCTACAATGGTGCTGCCAATAGCGTTGCGGTTTATGGAGGAAAACTGGCGGTGGCTTTAGAATCTAAATCGAATAAACAGGAGGCAGGAAAAGTGGTGGTTTTTAATACTTCGACTTATGCTTTGATTAAAGAAATTACGGTAGGAGCTTTGCCGGATATGATTACTTTTTCACCAGACGGAAAATTTATTGTTACTGCCAATGAAGGTGAGCCTAATGATACCTATTCATTGGATCCAGAAGGTTCTGTTTCGATTATAGATGTTGCTGCGAATTATGCTGTGACTACTTTAAATTTTGCTCAATTCAGCACGCAACTTTCTGATTTAAAAACCAAAGGATTTCGTATTGCAAGTGTTTCTAATAATTTTGCTAACGATATCGAACCAGAATATGTTACGATTTCAGCGGACTCAAAAACGGCTTGGGTAACTTTGCAAGAAAATAATGGTATTGCTAGGATTGATTTAGTAGGCAAAAAGAACATACAACTTTTTCCATTAGGATATAAAGACTATTCTTTAGCAGATAACGCTATAGATGTAAGCGATAAAGATGGAGCAATTGCTTTTGCCACTTGGAAGGTGAAAGGGATGTTTCAACCGGATGCGATTGCTAATTTTGAAAGTAATTCCACTCCTTATTTGGTTACAGCCAATGAAGGGGACGCGCGCGAATACAGTGCTTTTGTAGATGTTAGAAGAATCAATCATTCTTCTGTGGTTTTGGATCCAACTGTTTTTCCAACGGCTGCTGCTATGAAAGCGGATGGTGTTTTGGGACGTTTGAATATCAATACCAAAATGGGTGATACTGATGGTGATGGTGATTTTGATGAATTGGTAAGTTTTGGTGCTCGCTCTTTTTCGATTTGGAATGGTAACACCGGTGCTTTAGTTTTTGATAGTAAAAATGAATTGGATAAAAAAGCACACGAATTGGGGCTTTATGATGATAATAGAAGTGATGATAAAGGCGTAGAACCTGAGGCGGTTTATGTGACCAAAATGGGAAACAAACAAATTCTTTTTGTGGGTCTAGAAAGAGCCGATGCTTTAATGATTTATGATGTAACTTCTCCAACCGCTCCCAAGTTTTTACAAGCCATCAAAACGGGTGATGCACCTGAAGGACTTACTTTTATTCCAGCTGCTAAAAGTCCGAACAAGAAAAGTATGGTTATCGTAAGTAGTGAAGGGGATGGAAGTGTTAAGATTTTCCAGCCTGAATTGAATTAACTCAAGGTTTTCAATAGAAAAGCGTCTGAGATTCTAAGTTTAAAATATTCTTAGAATTTCAGACGCTTTGTTTTTTAGCGGAATTTTTAATAAAGTAGTTTCTTAGCTAAAAGTGTTTAAGAAACAAATTTTTAAATATTCTTAGCATCTTAGATACTTAGTTTCTTAGTAACTTTATTGAAGTTAGTCTATCGCTCTTTTGGTAATATCTCCAAAAGCATCGATTCGTCTGTCTCTAAAAAAAGGCCAATTCTGACGCACATTTTCTTGTAAATCCAAATCAACTTCTGCAATTAGTATTTCTTCTTTATCGTGTGAAGCTTGTGCTAAAATTTCGCCTTGTGGTCCTGCAATAAATGACGAACCCCAGAATTCAATTCCAGCTGTTCCTTCGATGTATTGTTCCAAACCAATACGGTTGGCTGCTGCTACATACACACCATTGGCTACTGCGTGACCTTTCATCACATTCATCCAAGCGCCGTGTTGGTTTTCGCCATATTGTTCTTTTTCTAAAGGATGCCATCCAATTGCGGTTGGGTAAAACAATACTTCAGCTCCTTGCAAAGCAGTTAGTCTCGCTCCTTCTGGATACCATTGGTCCCAACAAATTAAGGTTCCTATTTTTCCTTTTTGAGTTGGGAAAGCTTTGAAACCAATATCGCCTGGCGTAAAGTAGAATTTTTCATAGAAATGTGGGTCGTCTGGAATGTGCATTTTGCGATACAATCCTGCTTCGGTTCCATCGGTATCAATGATGTAAGCACTGTTGTGGTAAATTCCCGCCATTCTTTTTTCGAAGAAAGGAACAATGATTACCACGCCTAATTCTTTGGCTAATGCCGAAAAAGCAATAAATGAAGTGCTGTACAATGGTTCTGCCAAGGCAAAATTATCTACATCTTCGCTTTGACAAAAATAATGACTGCTATATAATTCTGGTAATGAAATGACTTCTGCGCCTTGTTTTGCTGCTTCTCGAACCCAGTGTAAACATTTTTTTAAGTTGTTTTCAGCAACATCGTTGAGGTTTAATTGAATAACCGCTATTTTGTATTTTTTATTAGGCATAACTTAAAATTTAGAGTGCAAAAGTAGTTATTTTTTCTAAAGAGTTCTAATGAGGGAAAATGAAAGTTTGGTTTGTTGTCAAGCTATCATTGGTTTTGTTGACGTTAAATTATAAATATACTTTATTCTTTATTGAGGATTAAATGCTCCAAAATGCCAAAGAATACCCGAAGGATCGTGTAAAAAACATTCCTTTCCCCAGTCGAGATAGCGAATAGGAACTACTTTCGCAGTAGGATACTTTTCATTTAAACGCAAAGCTTTCAATGATTCCCATAATTCTTTTACATCTTCAACTTCCATAAAAACCATTGTATTCTCAATCCAGTCTTTTACATAAGCATCTTGTAGATAGAAGCCAAAATTAGCAGTACTGAAATAACTCATATTGGTAGAAAGAATACTTTCATTAAAACCTAGCTCTTTATAAAATTGTCTCGATTCTGTGTAGTTTTTTGAGCCTATAAAGGGACGGATGGATTTGGTTTGGAATTGCATTTCTTTGGGTGTAATGAATTGATAATTAAGAATTAAATCTTTTTTGTAAATATTCAATATTGGCTTTCATAATCACTTGCAACTGATTCAAATCGATATCACTGAGTTTATTAGCATACAAACAAGCTTTTCCTCTTTTGAATTTACCTAAACTTGTTAAAAGCGGTTCGTGCTCTTCGAGTCCGGTAAAAACATACAGCGAAATTGCAGATTTTCTTGGAGAAAACCCCAACAGAGGCGCAGTTCCCTCGTGTCCACTTTCGTATTTGTAGTGATATTTGCCAAAGCCAATGATTGATGCTCCCCACATTGTAGCTTCACATCCAGAAACTGCCTGCATAATTTCAACTAATTTTTGGCTGTCTTTTTTCTTTTGTTCTGAATCGGCAAATTTTTCAATAAAATCAGCTACATTTTGATCTGTTTCGGTAGTTTTTTGTGCCATCTTCTTTAAAATTAACGTGAGTTCGATGTAAAAAAGTAAAAATATATTTTAAAAATAGAGATGGTTTATGTAAATTAATATCTGACAGACAATTAATTACATTTAAAACCACCTCTATGTTAGATGCGAATAAAATTACTGAAATTTACTTTCTTATAGACGAATTCTGTAAAGAATTTGATAAAACTATATCTGCTCATAGCTTAAAAGAAAAAGAGGCTCCAAAGAAAAGAAACCGAAAATTTAGTATGTCCGATAGTGAAGTTATAACCATTTTAGTGCTATTTCACGCTATGGGTTTCAAAAACTTAAAACATTTTTACTTGTTTTATGTAGGAAAACATTTGAATAACGAATTTCCAAACCTTGTGTCTTACAATAGATTTGTGGAACTTCAAAAAAGAACCGCTGTACCAATGGTGCTATTTTTGAAAACCTGCTGTTTGGGTCAATGCACAGGAATTTCTATAATTGACTCTACCCCTTTGAGAGCATGCCATATTAGACGGGAAAAACAGCATAAAACATTCAAAAATTTAGCGACAAAAGGGCATACTTCAACGGGATGGTTCTTTGGGTTTAAATTACACTTAATTATAAATGATAAGGGAGAAATTCTTGATTTTATGTTTACTCAAGCCAATGTTGATGATAGAGAACCTTTAAAAAGCAATAACTTTCACAAAAGAATTTTTGGAAAACTTTTTGGTGACAAAGGATATATTGGAAAAGATTTGTTTGAACAGCTTTTTATAGATGGTGTGCATTTGGTTACTAAAATCAAAAAGAACATGAAAAATAGTATGATGCTTTTGCAAGATAAAATTATGCTAAGAAAACGCTCATTAATTGAAACTGTTTATGATCAATTGAAAAATATTTGTCAAATAGAACATACAAGACACAGAAGTTTTGATAACTTTATAACTAATTTATTATCAGGACTAATAGCCTATTCTTTCTTTCCTAAAAAGCCTTCTATAAATATTGATTTTGAAAACAACAGGCTTGTAGCTTAATTATTGTTTACATCGAACTCACGTTAAAATTAATATAAAAAATAAAGTTAGCTTTTATTTTGTAAATAAAACAAAAGCTAACTTGTAATTAATTGAAAATAGGGGTATTGATTATTTTTTACTCAAAATTTTCTTTGTGATGGTTACGATAAGTAGTGTAATTCCACCAAATACTAAGCCAAATAAAGGCTCTTTGATGAAACTAGGAACTTGTGGTAGCACGTGATGCAAATAGTCGATTTGGTGGGCAAAAATTCCACCAGCCACCATAATTAATGCGATAGTTCCGATTACGGCTAAACTTTTAATGACTTTAGGTAAAGCGTTTACCAAAAAGTTTCCAATTTTGGTTAAAAAACCATTTTCTTTACTGCTTAGTTGCATTAGTTTGAATCCCATATCATCCATACGAACAATTAACGCAACAATACCATATACACCGACAGTGGCAATGATAGCAACAATTGAAACTACTGCAATTTGAGTTGAAATTGATTTCTCTAAAACGGTTCCTAAAGCAATAATTACGATCTCAACAGAGAGGATAAAATCTGTAACGATGGCTGCTTTTATTTTTCCTTTTTCTTGCGCTAGAATTTCTTCTTCTGTAAAAGATTGTGTTATTGAAATCTCGGATTTATGATGATGATGCGGAAAGAAATATTCATAAATTTTTTCCGCGCCTTCATAGGCTAAATAAAGACCTCCCAAAACTAAAATTACTTTAATAGCCAAAGGCGAAAAAGCACTAAGTACAAAAGCTATTGGAAGAATGATTAGTTTGTTCAAAAAAGAACCTTTAGTGATGGCCCACAATACTGGAAGTTCTCTTGAAGAAACAAATCCTGAAGCTTTTTCGGCATTAACAGCTAGGTCATCTCCTAAAATTCCAGCTGTTTTTTTGGTCGCAATTTTACTCATTGCTGCCACATCATCCATAATTGCTGCGATATCATCTAAAAGTGCAAAAAAACCTGATCCCATATATAATTATTTAGTTTAGTGAAAGTTATAGCTAAAGAGCTAATTTGATTATTGTTTTTTGTCGTTTAATTCAGCTAAACTACTACATTTTTGATTGAATTTCTATTCGATTTTAGATAAAATTCACCTTTTTTTGAAGCATTTTACTTTTTGTTTACAAATGATGAGAAGTATTAGAGCTAATTATCTAGCTAGAAATTATAACAGGGAGATAATTGATTTTCCTTTCTTTTTATGACAACTTTTTGATTATAAATCATTTTTTTAATAAACCTAAAACACAGTAATTTTTCCAGTTTGTGCTTTACCTGTACTTGTTACTATTTTATAAACATAAATACCTACCGAGTTGATTTTTAAATTGACTGTATTAGTTTTTGAAAGCAAAGGATAAGTCATCATATTTTGACCATTTAAGCTGTATAAATAAAATATTGATGCCTCTTCTTTTTTGGCTTCTACGATTAACTCTTGATTTTTGTTCAATAAAGTAGGATACACAAAAAAGGAATCATTTCCGAGATAGTTAGCGTCAAGAACAGAAGAGCTTATGGTTTTGTCGGTTTGCAAAACGATATTGATTCGATATTTATTATTCCCTTTTGTTGGCATTGGATCTATAAAAAAGAACTCTTTGGAGTTGATATTATCAATTGTTGCGAGGATACTTTCAGTGGTATTGACAACTTTTAGAAGTTCAATTTTTTTAATGTTGTATAAGCTGAAAAGACTTGCTTTTATTTTGATTTTATCTTCTTCAAAAATTTCGGCAAAAGAGAATTCAAAGTAGCAATTTGAATTTGCTGGAAATTGTAAAGTGGCTTCACTTTTTATCCCTTCGTTATTGCCGAAAAGAGGAGTTACAGTAAACGTTTTTTCATTACTAAAAGTATAGGAAGTATTGGTGGTTTGGGTTTTGAATTGCATTTTATCCCCAATTAATTCATAAAGGTTAAAAGCCACTACACTTTTAGGTTTTTCCCAAGTAATTTCGGTTGTACCATCACAAACCAAAGAGGTATTGATGTTTAAATCATAAGAAATAGTAAACGTTTCAGAGAGGTAATCGACGCCCCCAATGTTCATCTTTAGTTTTGCTTTAGTAAATTTTTGCTCAGCAGGAGTAAAAGTAAACTGTTTATTATTTAGAGTAATAGTGTTGGCGATGATTTCCCAAGTTTGTCCATCGTCATAACTAATAGACAATTGCCCAGAAGTACCCGTAAATGAGGAAGTCCATTTGAAAGGAGATATCGTTCTTCCATCATAGGGGAAATTGTCGTTTTGTAAAGGATAATTCCACTCAAAATGGTTGTTTACTTCATATTCATAAGCAATGCTATACTCTTGAGAAACTGAGGCGAGAGTTTTACTACTGATTTGTATGGTGTAAGTTCCTGCTGTAGGATTTTCAACAACAACTTGTTCTATGTTGTTGATTTTATCTTTTCCTCTTGTTGCGGGTTGTTGTGGAGTCTCAGCATCAAGTATCCAAGGTAAATAAGTTGTGTTGTTTGGAGCAATAAGTTCTAAATCAAGGTCGTTTATTAAGCTGATATTACTGTTGATTGCTGCGGGTAAATCGTTCCAAACCATCGTTATTTTGAGATTTTTGATATTATTCGGAATTGTTATAAAATGTGAATTGGTTTGATTTGAAGTTGAAGTCCCGTTAATTATTCTATTTTCGCTTATTGTTTTTAGGGCATTATAGGCGTCAACATTTCCGTAACCGTAATTAAAGTCAGGGCCAATATTTCCAACATCTTTGGCACTATTAATTAAAATGGCTTTGGTTTGTGCATTAGTCAAAGCGATGTTGTTTTTGGATTGATAATGTTGCTTCATAAGCGTTATTACTCCAGTGACTAGCGCTGTAGCGTTAGATGTTCCTTGTGTACTATAGGCTACCACTTCAGGTTTTACTCGTCCATCGTATGCTGGGCCTTTGGAAGAAAAGGACAAAATTGTTTCATTTTGGTCTATACAACCTACCACGATACTATTTTTGGATTGTTTAAAATTTCCAGTAATAGATTTATAACCTTCGATTCCTTTATTTCCTGACGAAAAGCAGTGAGTAATATTAGGATTGAGGAAGAGTTGTTCATCATAGGCATTGGCTAAAGAACCATAAAAGTTTTCAATTAAGGTGCCATACGAATGATTCTGAGTGGTCGAACCTTGGAATGTTCTGATGTCATCAGGAAATATCTTTAAATAATCAGAGGATTGTATTTTTGACTTTGGTGCAACTCCTTTTCCTAAAATCGAACTATTACCTAGGCCAGAAGCTATTGTCGCCATTGAGCTTGCGTGACTTGATACAGAAGTGGACTGTGTAGTTGAAGAAATATGTTTGTTCAATAAATCAATATCATTCAAATCGAAGAAATCATCTTTGATAGATACGATTTGGTTTTCCCCTGTAATTAGCGGGAAAGAAGTATTCGCTTTTGTAATATTATTGATTGTAAAATTTTGATCTACAATTTTGCTTTCTGTTTTAGGTTCAAATGATTCTCGAGTTACTGATACAACACTAGTAAAGGTAATGACTTGTATTATTTTATCACTATTGCTTTTTATACTCACCAATTTATCGTTTATATATTCTATTGGTATAGGAGAAATTGATTTCAAATCGGTCAATAGAGATTGTATATCATCAGTGGCTATTACGTATTGTTCATTTCGCAGGTGCATAGAAAAGTCTACAGGTAGTTTCCAGAGATTATTAGTAGCAATTATCTCTTTCGGTAATCTTTTAGTTGTCTCGCTTTTGTTTTCGATGATACAAAAACTATCGTCTAGTTTTTTTACTACTTTGTATTTGTAGATATTAGCATTTTGCAAAGTTGTGAAATAATATTTTTGACTTCTTTTTTCGTTATTGTATTCTAGATATTGCTTCCATTTATCGAAGTTTTGAGAAAAACAAATCGTTGTAACTAAAAAGAGAAGTAGGCAGGTGCATCGTGTTTTCATGTATTTTTGGGACATTTTACATTTTATTAAATCTAATGAAAACTAAGTAAGGTTTGAGGCTTACAACTTTTATTATACAAAAGGTACTAAGCTAATTTTACTGTATTCTTATATAAAGAGTTACCTTTTTCTGTTTTAATCAAAGTTATTAAAATATTTGTAACATTATACTTATTTAATTTTATTTCAATAACCAACTACAAGTTCCTTAAGGTTATTTCTTTTATGAAAGAAAGATGATTATTCAATTTAATTTTCGTCTCTATTTTTTATAAAAAAATATGTTTTAGTCGATTTTATCTTTAAGATTGATTTTTTTGTGTTTAATGATCTGATTTTTATTTATTTACTCTCAATTGCTGATTTTGCTCATATTTTTATAAAATATCGATAAACATTTACTTAACAAAATCATAATGTTTTGTTAAAATATGATTTTTATAGGTTTAATAATACTAAAAATATCTAAATTTGATATTGATGTTTTGATATAGCCCCTTCAAAATCAAACCATTAACTAACCTAAAAAATATTAACAAATGAGAAAATTAAAAACAATTTTCGCTGTGTCATTAATTGTGGTGACACTATTCTCTTGCAACAAAGAAGATGATACCAATTCATTAAACCAAGAAGCCACTCAAATTTCACCTGAAATATTGGGTAAAATTAGTTCACTATCATTGAACAACAAAGATGTCAAAGTGGTTAAGAACACTAAATTAGACGGAACTACTGAAGATGCCTTTTTAATCGAAGGAGATATTCTTATCACCAAAGCACAATTGGACAAAATGGATCTTCATGGTGGTATAACTACAGAACAGTATCGTACTAATAATTTAGTATCTGCACCAAGAACCATAAGAGTTGTTGGTCTTACTGGTACAGGAACTAGTGCTTTATCTACTAATATGCGTGCTGGATTGCAGGCTGCAATAAATAGATATAATAGTCTAGGATTGTCAATTACTTTTACGCTAACGTTTAGTTCTAGTACTACGGGTGCTAATATTGTAGTAAGAAGACAAACAGGTTCCGCAGGTGGGGTAGCTGGTTTTCCTACAGGAGGATTGCCTTACAACAGTATAACATTATATTCTGGATTGGACACCTATTCTACTGGGGTAAATGCACACGTTTCTGCGCATGAAATTGGGCATTGTATAGGTTTACGCCATACCGATTGGTTTAGTCGTCAGAGTTGTGGATCTAATCAGAGTGAAGGAACTGCAGGTGTTGGTGCCGTTTTAATTCCTGGAACTCCTTCTGGTTATGATGCTACGTCTTACATGAGAGCTTGTTTTAGCGGAAGCGAAACAGGAGCGTTCAACAGTAACGACATAACTGCTCTTAATTATTTATATTAGATTTTGATTGGGGGCTATATTAAAATTAGGAAAGGCTGTCTACATTTTAGAGACAGCCTTTTTTTTATTTGAATCTAAATAAGAATTACAATTTTTCATCAGCAGCACCAACTTCCTTGATTTGATCTAAGATGTTGGTTTGATTAGGGGAAATGTAATTTTTAGTTTCAATAGAAGTTTCTTTTTTGAAAAGAAGATCTAAGGCATTGTATAATTTTAATAAAACGTCTCGGTCTTGTTTATCGATTTCCACCGCACTATTAAAATTAAAGACGTAATTATTGGAATTACGAACTTCTACTTTAATCGTTTTCGGGGTGATTTTAAATTTAACAATATCCATTATTAGTACTCTGTGTTATAAATAGAAAATATAAAAAACTACATTTCTTTAAAAGAAAAAGCAAAAATACATGAATTTAAGTAGATTTTTGAATTCTTGTGTTTTGAATTACAAAAAAACACCAATCTTTCGACTGGTGCTGTTTGAAATGTTTTCAGAGTTATCCTAAAAGGTTTTAATTGTAAAATCAAGTTTATTATACCAATTCACTTTGATTTCTAAAAACGAGTTGGTTATCGAAGGCGTCGATCAAAACGATGCTATCGGTGGTGATTTTACCAGACAGAATTTCTTTCGATAATTCGTTGAGTACTTCACGTTGAATGACACGTTTTACGGGTCTGGCTCCAAATTGAGGATCGTATCCTTTTTGAGATAAGTAGCTTATCGCTTCGGGAGTTGCGTCCATGGTGATGCCTTGTTGTGCCAACATTTTCGTCACGCTTTTCAATTGTAAACCTACAATTTGAGCAATATTGGCATTGGTCAGCGGGGTAAACATCACGATTTCGTCGATACGGTTGATGAACTCAGGACGAACGGTTTGTTTTAGTAAGCCTAACACTTCTACTTTGGCAGCTTCGGTTGCGGCTTCTACGCTACCTTTTAAATTCTCGAATTTATCTTGAATAATTTGGCTTCCCATATTCGAGGTCATGATGATAATCGTGTTTTTGAAATCGGCCAAACGTCCTTTATTGTCCGTCAATCGGCCTTCGTCCAGCACTTGAAGCAAGATATTAAACGTGTCAGGATGTGCTTTTTCGATTTCGTCTAGCAGAATCACAGAATACGGTTTTCTTCGCACGGCTTCGGTCAATTGCCCACCTTCGTCATAACCCACGTAACCCGGAGGCGCTCCAACCAATCGGCTCACGCTGTGGCGTTCTTGATATTCGCTCATGTCGATTCGGGTCATGGCATTTTCATCGTCGAATAGATATTCGGCTAAGGCTTTGGCCAATTCGGTTTTACCTACACCGGTAGTTCCTAAGAATAGAAAAGTTCCCACGGGTTTTTTCATATCCTGCAAACCCGCACGACTTCTGCGAACAGCGTCGCTCACCGCCTCAATTGCTTCTTCTTGTCCTACCACGCGTTTGTGAAGCTCATCTTCTAATTTTAATAGTTTTTCGCGTTCTCCTTGTAGCATTTTCATGACTGGAATTCCAGTCCATTTGGCTACGACTTCGGCAATATCCTCTCGAGTTACTTCTTCTTTAATCAAAGAAGTTCCGGATTGATTTTCCTGTAATTGATGGGTAAGGACAGCTAATTTTTCTTGCGCTTCTTTGATTTTACCGTAACGAATTTCGGCTACTTTTCCGTAATCGCCCTCACGTTCGGCGCGTTCGGCTTCGTGTTTGAAGTTTTCGATTTCGGTTTTTACTAACTGAATATTGTCTACCACATCTTTTTCAGATTTCCATTTGGCATAAATTTCGTTGCGGTCTTCTTTTAAATTGGCTAAGTCCAATCCTAAAACTTTTAGCTTGCTTTCGTCTTTTTCGCGTTTTATCGCTTCGATTTCAATTTCTAGCTGCATGATTTTTCGGTCGAGTACGTCGAGTTCTTCGGGTTTGGAGTTGATTTCCATGCGTAATTTAGAAGCCGCTTCGTCCATCAAATCGATAGCCTTGTCTGGTAAGAATCGGTTGGTAATGTAACGTTGCGATAATTCTACCGAAGCGATGATGGCTTCATCTTTGATTTGTACTTGGTGGTGTGTTTCGTATTTTTCTTTGATTCCACGCAAAATCGAAATGGCGCTCTCAGTATCAGGTTCTTCCACCATTACTTTTTGGAAACGACGTTCTAATGCTTTGTCTTTTTCAAAGTATTTTTGGTATTCGTCCAAAGTAGTTGCCCCAATCGCACGCAATTCGCCACGCGCCAAAGCTGGTTTCAAGATATTGGCAGCATCCATAGCACCTTCGCCACCTCCAGCTCCTACCAGCGTGTGAATTTCGTCTATGAATAACACAATATCTCCTTCAGAAGCAATGACTTCTTTGACTACCGATTTCAAACGTTCTTCGAATTCTCCTTTGTATTTGGCACCAGCGATTAGCGCGCCCATATCGAGTGAGAACACAATTTTGTCTTTTAAATTTTCTGGAACATCGCCAGCTACGATTCGGTGCGCTAAACCTTCGGCAATGGCGGTTTTCCCCACACCAGGTTCTCCCACTAGCATTGGATTGTTCTTGGTTCTACGAGTTAAAATTTGAAGGACACGACGAATTTCTTCATCGCGACCAATCACGGGATCTAATTTGCCGTTTTTGGCTAATTCGTTGAGGTTTTTGGCAAATTTATTCAAGGAATTATAGTTTTCTTCTGCAGATGCTGAGGTTACACGTTCCCCTTTGCGTAATTCTTCTATGGCAGCTTTTAGTCCTTTTTCTGTTACCCCTTGATCTTTTAGGATTTGGGCAACTTTACTTTTAGAGCCAAAAATAGCCAGTATTAAATGCTCAATACTAACGAATTCATCATTCATTTTTTTTGCAATAATTTCGGCTTCGTTGAGCGCTGTGTTCGCACTTCTAGATAATTGTATTTCGCCACCCGTTACTTTAGGGAAATTTTGAATTTGACTATCTAAAATTTGAAGAAACAAAGGCACGTTAATGTTTAGTTTTTTCAATAGAAATGGCGCTACATTCTCGTCTACTTCAAAAATAGCTTTAAAGAGATGTTCGTTTTCTATTTGTTGTTGTCCTAGGCTTTGCACCAATTGTTGGGAGTGCTGAATGGCCTCTTGGGATTTAATGGTAAATTTGTTACTATTCATGATTGTTAGATTTGATGATTATTGTTCGTTGTAAATGTTTATTTTTGTTGAGAAAGCGTCAAAGGGTATTCCATTATAAATTTACGGACATTTTGACTGTTTATTTTTGAATTTGAATATTATTTAACGACAAAAAGACATAAAAAGAGACAAAATGAGCCTATTTAATTCCTTATTTGGTAGTTCAGAAGAAAAAAAAGAGTCGGTTAGTAAAGTCAATTGGATTCCGTTGCAATTGATGGGACAATTAGACGAATTAACAGCACTTTCTAATGAAAAGCCCGTATTTATTTTCAAACATAGTACTCGCTGTAGTATTAGTCGATTTGCCTTGAAGCAATTTGAAAACGAATTTGATTTACACGATGTTATGGATGCTTATTTCTTGGATTTGATTACTTACCGTGAGATTTCGAATGAAATTGCTATTCGTTTTGGCGTGCAACATCAATCGCCTCAATTGATTTTGATAAAGGAAGGAAAAGCCATTTATGATGCCTCACATAGTGATATTGAAGCTGGGGTTTTGAAAGAATACGTTTAATTTCTTTTTTGGATAATAAGTTATACTACTATTCACTAGACTGAAAAGTATTAGATTTGAACATCAAAATAAATATATGACGACTATTGAAATAACAAAAGTAAAGCCTAATGAAATTGTTCCATTGCAAAAAATAGGGAGACAGACTTTTCAGGAGACTTTTTCTGATTCCAATTCTGAGGAAAACATGAAAAACTATTTGGAAGAAGGTTTTTCTGTCGAAAAGCTTACTTTAGAGTTACATAATAAAGATTCTGAGTTCTATTTTGCAACCCATGACAATGAAATCATTGGGTATTTCAAAATCAATTTTGGTGATGCTCAAACGGAGTTGAAACATAGCAAAGCGCTTGAAATCGAACGTATTTATGTTGTAAATGCCTTTCACGGGAAGCGTGTGGGACAATTGCTTTATGATAAAGCCATAACTATTGCTAAAGAAAAAGGCGTTGAGTATGTGTGGTTAGGTGTTTGGGAAGAAAATGTGAGAGCCATTCGTTTTTATACAAAAAATGGGTTTGTTCCCTTTGACAAGCACATTTTTAAGTTAGGAGATGATGAGCAGACCGATATTATGATGCGATTAAAATTGAATAATTAACAAAAAAGCACTCTTTTTTATTTTTTAAAAGAGTGCTTTTTTTATTTAAAAATTTCCAGAAGCGCCACCGCCACTATAATCCCCACCACCAAATTTCAAGGACGATTCCTCTATTTTGGTTTCTGGTTTTATGCCAAAGGCTGCAACAGCTACCAAGGCTTCTGCGTTTATGAGATCCTTTTTTTGAGTTAATTTATCCACCTCAAAAGTGATTCCGCTAGTTTTGTTTTTTAATTTCTTAATCGAAAAAGAGGCTATACTAAAAAGTAAAATTCCTCCCAATGTAATTGCAATTTCAATTGGCAGTAGTGAATGATAATATCGAATCGTAAAAATTGAAAAGGCAACGCAAAACACACCAATCCATAATAAGATCTTATCCTTCGTTTTTAGAGCTAGTACCAAGTAAAGAACTGGAATTGCAATGGTAAAAAAGTAAAAGAAAAAGGCAAATGGAATGTCTTGGTCTGGTTCTAGATATACTCCGAGTAATTGAGAAGAGAGTTCTCTTACTACTAAATAATTGCAAGAAAGGTAGACTAGAATTAAGCAAAAGCTATTAGCTAGTACTAATCCTTTATGATAAAATAAGTGTTGTAAATGCGCTAATTTTCTTTTAGTAAACAAATAAAATAATATGCCAAATAGCAGAGTAGCAAATGGTAAAATGGTTTTGCCAATGGTTCCTATTTCTAATAAAGCATAGAAAAAAGTGGCACTTGAAGCGAAACAAAAGGTGAGCAGGGATAGAAGGTGTAAGAATCTTTTATACAGTAAAAAAGAAGCTATAGCCACAAAAATTGCAATAACTAATTCAAATTGATCTGAAGTGATTCCGATGGCAATGCCGAGATTTAAAATACTTCCCAAAATAAAAGCATCATCAATACCATAATTTTTATAGTTTTCTTGGGCTAAAAACTCAGTGGCTGCCCATCCTATTATTGAAAAAAGATAAAAACAAAAGTGGAAATAGGATTCTCCAATTTGCATCCCAATGATTGATATAGTGCCACAAATTGAAGCATAAAGCAAGCTTCCAAGGATGAAAAAAGCTAAGCGAAGAAGTAGGTTATTTTGTGACTTAAAAACAGGTAAATTGTTCTTTATGCAATCGGCTTGTTCTTGAGTGATAAAATCAGCATTCAAAAAAGTATCAGTTTCCTCAATTAAAACAATATTCGTCAATTTATGTTCGTCGTAAGCTCTCATTTTAATTGTTTTTTTGTTGTTTAAACTTTTTTACCGATTGTATGAATAAATAGATAGAGCCTATGAAGTAAGCAGGAAACAAATATATCAAAAGCTCCCAAAACCTATTAAAATCAATTGCGTCAATTACTTTGAATAAAAGCACATTGAAGCCAACATAACCGTAAAGTAAAGCAAATACAAAAAGTGAAACGGCATTATGTTCTTTACTCATTTTGTAAAAATAATAAGTAGCTCCTCCTAAAAGCAAGGCAAATAGAAAACATAATGGAACTTCTTTTTCTGAAATTTTGCTAATTGTGGCAATACAAATTAGATGTAGCGCAAAAGTCAGATACAGTAAATTAAAATGTATTTTCAATTTGTTTTTTGAACTGTACATAGTCCATAAAATGAGCAATAACCCTAGTCCTATGGCAGAAAATGCTAGCGTGTCATTGGAATAAAATTCGGTATCAAGGACTTTCTGTGGAGTTACAGTCAGACCGATACACGCTGCTAGACCAGAAACGGCAATACTAAGAACACTTTTGTTATCAAAATAATAGGTATAACAAAAACTAATAATTGTAGGAACAAGCGTGGCTATTCCATAATTTTCACCAAAGAGTGTATATTGAAATTGTAGATACCCGATGAAAATACAACTTAGAATAGCAATGAGTAGCACTAAATAGTCATAGATTGTATTATCAAAGGCAACTTCTTCTTTATGAAATCCTTTTGCTTTTTTGAAACAAAAATAAAGACTAACGGCAATTAGCAAAAAAAGACAGACAATTATCACATCGTGACCAATTGAGTCAATGTTTTGATAGATTAAAATTCCTATTCCTGAAGTAAAGAGAAGCACGGATAAATAAAGTAAAAGTCTTAATTCCGTGTGCAAAGAAAAAACACCTAGTTTTTGATACTCTTCAATGGTATCTAGTTGTTTGTCGGTCATAAAACCTTTTTCTAGCAATGCAGTAGCAATTTTACTCTTGTAAGTATTTGTTTTCATAATTTGGATTCTGGCTCAATCAAAAATAAGACTTTTGTTTTGATGTCACATTAAAAGTCTTCTTATTCTTCTTTTATTTTACAAAGTGCCAAAAAAAAGCCGTTCCAACAGAAAGTTGAACGGCTTGAGCTATTAGCGTATCTTTTCTAAAAAACGTTTTGCATTTTTTCTTTAATTTCCTTCAAACACAAATTATTAATACTTCCTTCGTGCGTGTGTTGGGTAGCTTTTGGTGATTCGTAAGTACCATTTTCTAATTGTTCTGCCACAGCTTTGTAGGCGTCTCTAAAAGGCATTCCAGCTACTACCATTTCGTTTAAAGTATCTACGGTAAATAGATAATTGTATTTTGGATCGGCTAGAATGTTGTCTTTTACTTTGATGTCTTTGATGGAAAAAATGGCAATATCCAAACAGGCTTTTAGATTTTGTATAGCAGGAAATAATCCTTCTTTCAGTAATTGAAATTCACGATGATAGCCACTAGGAAGGTTGTTTGTGATTAAAGTGATTTCATAAGGCAAAGCTTGAATTTTATTGCATTTTCCACGGATTAATTCAAAAACATCTGGATTCTTTTTGTGCGGCATAATGCTTGAACCAGTCGTTAGATGTGCTGGTAAACTAATAAAATCGAAGTTTTGGCTCATATATAGACACACATCCATAGAGAATTTTGCCAAAGTCGCAGCCACGCTACTCATAGCAAAAGCCATTGTTTTTTCAGATTTTCCACGGCTCATTTGTGCTGCTACCGAATTGAATTTTAAAGTAGCAAAGCCTAATTCCTGAGTAGTAAAGGTTCGGTTGATAGGGAAGGAGCTGCCATAACCAGCAGCAGAACCTAACGGATTTTGATCTACCACTTTCAAGGCAGCATTCAACATTGTGATATCGTCTATCAAGGTTTCGGCATAAGCTGAAAACCACATTCCAAAGGAAGATGGCATAGCAATTTGTAAATGCGTATAGCCAGGTAATAGTACATTTTGATATTGTTCAGCGGATTCCATCAACAAATCGAAAAGCGTTTTTACTTGTTCTTTGAGGGCTATAACCACATCTTTTAAATACAAATTGACATCCACCAACACTTGGTCGTTTCGAGAACGTGCCGTGTGTATTTTTTTACCAGCGTCGCCTAGTTTTTCGGTCAATAAATACTCGATTTTGGAATGTACGTCTTCAAAACTGTCTTCGATTTCGAAATCTCCTTTTTCGATAGTTGCAATTATATCTTGTAAGGCTAAAACTAAGTCATTAGCTTCTTTAGCATCCAATAATCCTATTTGAGCCAACATTTTAGTGTGAGCGATAGAACCTAAAGCATCGTATTTGGCCAAAACCAAATCGAGTTCACGGTCATTTCCTACCGTAAAATGTTCGATTTGTTTGTCGGTTGGTATTCCTTTTTCCCAGAGTTTCATATTTTTTTATTTTTCACAAAGCACTACAAAGGAGAACAGAGTTTCGCAAAGTGTCTTTATTAGATTTAATTTCTCGTTTTATTTTATTCCTAGCCCCGATAGTAGTGGAAATCCTTTTATGGCGGGGTTCGCCATAAAAGATTGTAACGGATAGCGGGATTAGCTCCTAAAAAAATCTGTTAATATTTTAATGTACAATTCAATACCTTCTTCGATTTCATTGATGTAGATAAATTCGTCTGCCGAGTGTGACCGAAGGGTTTCTCCTGGGCCAAGTTTTAGCGACTGGCAACTCAACACCGATTGGTCCGAAAGCGTAGGAGAGCCATAGGTGGTGCGGCCTAACGCGATTCCTGCTTGTACTAATCCGTGTGAAAGAGGAATAGAAGAAGCATTGAGATGCATAGAACGCGGTGTAATCTCAGCTTTCACTTGTTGACGAACGGTGTCTAATATTTCCGCATTAGTATAACAATCATTTACGCGAATATCGACTACCAAATGGCATTCAGCAGGCACTACATTGTGTTGTTTTCCTGCATTGATTTGGGTTACCGTCATTTTCACAGGTCCTAAAACTTCTGATATTTTTTCGAATTGGTAACTGTTAAACCAACTGATGATAGGCATCGAATTGTAAATAGGATTGTCAGGATTATGATGTGCCGCGTGACTTGCGGTTCCTTTTACGACTACATCCAAAACCAAAAGTCCTTTTTCAGCAATGGCGAGTTGCATTAAGGTTGGTTCGCCCACAATGGCGCAATCAATTTCTGGCAAATGTTTTAGTACGCTATTCAATCCGTTTTTACCACTGCTTTCTTCTTCTGCAGAAGCGACCATAACCAAATTGTAAGGCAAATTTTCTTGCCCATAAAAATGAACAAAAGTGGCCAATAAAGCCACTAAACAACCTCCCGCATCGTTACTGCCGAGACCAAATAATTTCCCGTCTTTTTCGATAGGTTCAAAAGGATTATTGGTATAGCCTTGGTTGGGTTTTACTGTATCGTGATGGGAGTTCAGTAAAAGAGTGGGTTTAGCCGCATCAAAATGTTGGTTGTACGCCCAAATATTATTGTTTTCCCGCTCAAAGGGAATGTTATTTTGCTGGAACCATTGTTCAATTAAAAGCGCTGTTTGTTCCTCTTCACTAGAAAAGGAAGGAGTCGCAATCAGTGCTTTTAGTAAGGCGATGGCTTCTTGTGTAAGGGTTGTTATGGTTTTCAAAATTTTTAATTTAACCCTTTCAAAGTTCTGAATTCTGAAAGGGTTGTTAGTAATCTATAATGTTATACTCGTACAAAGTACGTTGTTATCTTTCAATAGTCTGTGATGCCCTATTTTTATTTTATGAACGCCTTTGGACAAGCTGTTAAAGCAATTGTCGAGTTTTGGAATCATTCCTGAATGTATGGCGCCTTCTGTTTTTAATTGGTCATACAGTTCTTTATTGATGTTTTCAATGACAGAAGTGTCATCTTCTGCATCATACAAAACCCCCGATTTTTCGAAGCAATACGTCAAAGTTACTTCAAATACTTCCGACAATGCAATGGCTAATTCACTAGCAATCGTATCAGCATTTGTATTTAATAATTGTCCTTGTTTATCGTGTGTGATAGCGCAAAAAACCGGTGTTATCTCGTTTTTAATCAATGTTTCTAACAGCGTGGTGTTTACTTTTTGCACATCGCCCACAAAACCGTAATCAATCGTGGGATGATTTCTTTTGGTAGACTGAATCAAATTGCCATCTGCGCCAGAAAAGCCCATAGCATTAGTTCCATTTGCGTGTAATTGTGCTACGATGTTTTTGTTGATTTCGCCCGCATAAATCATCACTACAACGTCTAGCATAGGTTGGTCGGTGATGCGTCTTCCATCAATCATTTGGGGGACTAAACCAATACTTTTCGCCATTTTGGTAGCTGATTTTCCTCCGCCGTGTACCAACACTTTATAGCCTTCAATTTTTGAAAAATCGGCAATAAATTGTTGTAGTTCGGCTGGATTATCGATGATATTGCCACCGATTTTTACTATTGTTAGTTGTTCCATTCTTTTGAATTAATACTCTAAACTTTTGGTTTTATTAGGTAATCTTTTTAGTATTTTTTGTAAAACCAATTGTGCCGAATAGGTTCTGTTATGGGCTTGCTGAATCACAATGGAGTTTTCGCTATCAATCACTTCATCGGCTACAATCACATTGCGACGGACTGGAAGGCAATGCATAAATTTGGCATTGTTCGTCAACTTCATTTTCTCAGCCGTAACAGTCCAATTTTCATCTGTATTCGTCACTTTTCCGTAGTCGTTGTAATTGCTCCAGTTTTTGGCATAAATAAAATCAGCATTTTCAAAAGCTTTGTCCTGATTGTATTCAATTACCGAATCCTTGGTGATTTCAGGATTCAATTCATAACCTTCTGGATGCGTAATTACAAAATCCATATCTCTTTGCAGTTGCATCATTTCTACAAACGAATTGGCCACGGCTTGAGGTAATGCTTTTGGATGTGGCGCCCAAGTCAATACTACTTTGGGTCTGTGTTTGGTTTTGAATTCGGCCATTGTAATCGCATCGGCTAAGGATTGTAGCGGATGCCCTGTAGCACTTTCCATATTAACAATAGGCACAGTGGCGTATTTTACAAAACCACTCAACACCGTTTCTGCATTATCTTTTTCTTTATCCGTTAGTCCCGCAAAAGCTCTGATAGCAATAATGTCACAATATTGCGAAACGACTTCGGCGGCTTCTTTGATGTGTTCTGAGGCGCCTTGATTCATAATTGTGCCGTCTTCGAACTCCAAAGTCCATCCTTCGGCTCCAAAGTTCATTACCATCACATTCATTCCTAAATTGATGGCTGCTTTTTGAGTACTCAAACGCGTTCTCAAACTTGGATTGAAAAAGAGCATAACCAATGTTTTGTCTTTACCCAATCTTTGATTTTTTAAAGGGTCTTTCTTTATTTTAAGGGCTTGTTTTACCCATTTCTTTAGGGAATCGATTTCTTTTATTGAGGTGTAATTCATAGCTTTATCTTTATTAGAATGCTGAATAAGCGGATTTTTAGTTTGTGATTTTTAGTGGCTCTAAGTTAAATAATTTTAGTAAAAGGGATTTCATTCCGCAGCGCTTTCCGCATAAAATCATCCTCTAGGCCATTCACAATCCAAGTCTCAATATTGGCTTTTTTGGCAATTGCTGCCGATTCTATTTTAGATTGCATACCACCAGTTCCGTGAGACGATTTTGTGTCACCTATTTCTTTTTGTAACAATGACAAATCCGTTACTAGTTCAATCGTTGATGGAAGTGCATCGTTGATAGAAGCTTTGGTGTAAATACCATTGGTGTTGGTAGCAATAATCAAAATATCGACATCTAACAATACGGCTGCTAAAGCGGCTAATTTATCGTTGTCCCCAAACTTGATTTCGTCTGTCGCCACCGTGTCATTTTCATTGATGATGGGGATGTAATTGTTTTTAACCAACACATTGATGGTGTTCACGATATTGACTTTGGATTGTTCTTTCTCAAAATCAGAATAGGAGAGTAGGCATTGTGAAATATGCAATCCTAAATCACTGAAATTTTCGTGGTAAATACGCATCAAATGGGGTTGTCCAATGGATGCAAGGGCTTGTTTAACAAAGACTTCTTGGTCATTATTGTCAAGTTTAACAAACTGTTTGGCAGCGGCAATCGCCCCAGAACTCACAATAATGAATTCGTATTGGTCTTGTAGCGCGGCAATTTGCATTCCAATATCCTCAATCTTTCCTCTCGAGATATGATTGGTTTCCTTGGTTAAGGTATTGCTGCCTAATTTTAATAATATTCTTTTTTTTGTCATTTTTTTTAACCGCAAAGGGCGCAATTTTTTTATAATTGGAACGATTAAAACGCAACGTTCGCAAATCTTTCGTCTAAAATCTATAATCTCAATTCTGCCATCTTATCTGACTTGTCCTTCTCCGTAAACATACCATTTGTTGGTGACCAAATGTTGTAAACCAATAGGACCGCGTTGGTGTAATTTGTCTGTGCTGATAGCGAGTTCTCCGCCTAAACCAAATTGCCCTCCATCGGTAAAACGAGTGGAAGCATTATGGTAAACAGATGAAGCATCAACGTTATCCATAAATTCTTGGGCTGTGATTTCACTTTTGGTGATGATAGCAGCTGAGTGACCACCACAATATTTATTGATTTTGGCTATTGCTTCTTGATTTGAAGAAACAGTACCAATTACAATTTTGTAATCCAAAAATTCTTCATACCAAATCTCGTCTGAATCAATTTGGGAAATTTGAGTTGCTTTGGCAATTGTGGCATCTCCTAAAACGGTTACTTTTCGTTCCTGTAAAGCACAAACTAATTGGTTAGCAAAGACTTCCCAATTCGGTAAATTTATATCAATTAATACTTTATCTAAAGCATTGCAAACTGATATATTTGAGGTCTTTGCGTTTATAATTATTGATATTGCATTTTCTAAGTCAGCATCAGCACTTACGTACACAAAGTTATTTCCACGACCACTTACAATCACCGGACAAGTAGCGTGTTTTTTGGTGAATTCAATCAATTTTTCTCCTCCACGAGGCACAATCAAATCGACCTTTTGAGTTGGTTTTTCCAAAAAAGCTTGGGTTTGTACTCTATCGTAATTCAGGTATTCCACCCAATCCGTTGCTAAATCATTGCTTTCCAAAGCCTGATGCCAAAGGCTTACAATCTTTTGATTCGACAGTAATGACTCTTTGCCGCCTTTTAAAAGGATTTTATTTCCGGATTTAAAAGCAATACCACCCGCTTCAACTGTTACATCAGGTCGGGACTCATAAATAATTAAAATAGTGCCAAATGCAGCAGTTTTATTATAAATTTTAAGACCATTATCGTGAACAAATTCAAAACGAATTTTTCCCACCGGGTCTTCTTGACTGGCCAATTGTTGCAAGGACAAAATCATACCGTCAATTTTAGCATCATCGACCAATAAACGTTTTTCCATTGCCAAATCTTCTCCGGAATAATTGGCTAAATCTTGTTGGTTACTACTTTTCAAAGCCGTTCGTTCCTGCTCTAGCAAAGCCGCCATCGTGTTTAAAACGGCGTTTCTCTTTTCGATGGTTAGTAGTTTATTCATAGTTTTTGGTTAGTTAATTTTTTGGGCGTGCCCCTCCCAAAAAAGGTCGGGTCGGGCTATCCGTTCCCGCTTCCCGATGAAAAATCGGGAGAGCTCCACTGCTCTCCCTCACGCATCGGACTGGCAAGGAATACTCACGCAGTTTCTTATTTCAATTCAGCCAACGACTCTTTCAAAGCAACGATAAAGGTATCAATTGCTGCTGTGGTAATGGTCAAAGGCGGTAAAATTCTCAACAGGTTTTTATTATTGGCACTTCCTGTGAAAATATGTTTTTCCACAATCATTTTCTTGCGTAAAGCACTCACATCAAAATCAAATTCTACGCCCAGCATCAATCCTTTTCCTTTTACTTTGATGATTTCAGGCACTTGTTGGATGGCTTTCATAAAGTACTTGCTAACGGCGTTTACATTATCCATTAGTTTTTCGTTTTTAATCACATCCAAAACGGCAATTCCAGCGGCACAAGCCAAATGACTTCCGCCAAAAGTAGTACCTAGTAAGCCATAACTCGCTTTGAAATGTGGAGCAATCAAAATTCCTCCAATTGGGAAACCGTTCCCCATTCCTTTGGCCAAGCAAATGATATCCGCTTTGATGTTATGGTACTGATGCGCAAAAAACTTCCCGCTTCTTCCATAACCCGATTGTACTTCGTCCAGAATCAAAACCGCTTCGTATTGTTTGCATAGTTTTTCTAAGGCTTGGAAAAATTCAGTAGTGCCTTCATCTAATCCGCCCACACCTTGAATGCCTTCAATAATCACGGTGCACACATCGCCTTTTTGTAATTCGGTTTCTACCAAATCAATTTGGTTTAGTGGTAAAAAAGTAACCACTTGTTGCGCATTAATTGGCGCTACAATTTTTTTGTTGTCCGTTACCGCCACTGCTGCCGATGTTCTTCCGTGAAAAGAGTTGTCGAAAGCAATCACTCTCGATTTTCCGTTGTGAAAAGAGGCTAATTTTAGTGCGTTTTCATTGGCTTCGGCTCCTGAGCTGCACAAAAACAAAGCGTAATCATCATAGCCTGATAATTCACCTAGTTTTTGGGCTAATTCTACTTGTAATGGATTTTGGATGGCATTAGAATAGAATCCAATATTGTCCAATTGTTCTTTTACTTTCGCCACATAATGCTGTTGGGTGTGCCCAATGGAGATGACTCCGTGACCGCTGTATAAATCTAAATATTCCACACCGTTTTCATCAGTAATGGTGCAGTCTACTGCTTTTACAGGCGTGATGTTGTATAATGGGTAAACGTCGAATAAGTTCATTGTTGTTGTAATTTAAAAATTTAAATAATTTAAAAATTGAAAGATTTGTGTTTGTTGCTTAATGATTTAAACTTTATGGATTTCATAATCCTTAAATTCTTCAATCTTTTAATCTTTCATTTTTTTTTTAAAATCCACTTGGTTTCAAATGCAAACCGGTACTTTCGTCGAGTCCAAAGAGTAAGTTCATATTTTGAATGGCTTGACCTGAGGCGCCTTTGACTAAGTTATCAATAATCGAAGTAATTAAAATCCGATTGCCTTTTTTCATCAAACTAATGATACATTTATTGGTTTGAACGACTTGTTTTAAATTGATATTGGTTGTTGTTACGGTTACAAACGGTTCGTTTTTGTAAAAGGCTTTATATTTGGCCACGATATCTTCTAAGCTTTCCTCACAATGCGTGTACAAGGTGGCAAAAATTCCTCTTGGGAAATCCCCTCTGTTGGGAATGAAAAGCAATTCGTTTTTGAAATCATTCTGTAATTGGTGCAAACTTTCGCCTATTTCTCCCAAATGCTGGTGTTCAAAAGCTTTGTAATGCGACATATTGTTGTTTCTCCAACTAAAGTGTGAAGTTTCTGAAAGACTCACTCCAGCTCCCGTACTTCCGGTTGTGGCGTTGATATGCACATCGCTGTTGAGTAATTTGGCTTCCGCCAAAGGCAATAAAGCCAATTGAATCGCGGTGGCAAAACATCCCGGATTGGCAATGAATTGTCCGTTTTTGATGGCTTTTTTGTTCAGTTCTGGTAAACCGTATATGAATTTTTTGCCCTCAAACACTTCGTCTTTTTCTAACCTGAAATCGTTGCCTAAATCAATGATTTTGGTATGGCTGGCAAATTTATTTTCGGATAAAAAGGCTTTGGATTTGCCGTGACCTAGACACAGAAATAGAACGTTTACATTAGGGTTGATAGTGTCCGTAAAATTCATTTCGATATCGCCCAACACATCTTGATGCGCAACGGAAAGAGGTTTGCCAGCATTGGTAGTGCTGTATACAAAGTCGAGTTTGGCGTTGGGATGAAACATCAAGATTCTGATGAGTTCGCCAGCCGTATAACCCGAACCGCCAATAATTCCAACATTAATCATAATTTTTATTTTTAAATATGTTGTAAAACTGAATGCGTTTTGTTGCTTTTCCTGCAAGGTCTTTTTTTGACCTTGTAGGTATGTTTTAGGTTTTATACTACCTACAAGGTTTGAAAAAAAAACTTGCGGGATAAACCTGAAAATCCTACTATTCCCTCTTTAGCCCCGACAGAAGGGAAAATCCTTGTGAGCTGGGGTTCAGCTCACAAGATTGGAATGAAGGCGGGAATCCATATCTCCAAAAATGCCTGAACTTTCGCTCCTAATCAGTAATTATACTATTCGTAAGTTTCTTGATTCACAGATGAAAATATGTTTTGCGCATTGCCTAGAATTTTGATGAATCCTTTGGCATCATCAGACGTCCAAGCATTGTTCATTTCGCCATATTGACCGAAGCCGGTGTTCATTAAATCGTTTGCTGATTCGATGCCGTCTAAGCTGAAATGATATGGTTTTAAAGAGACCGTTACAGTTCCATTGACTGTTTTTTGCGTGTCTTCTAAGAACGTTTCGATGTTGCGCATCACTGGGTCTAAAAATTGTCCTTCGTGGAATAACATCCCGTACCAGTTGCCCAGTTGTTCTTTCCAGTATTGTTGCCATTTACCGAGTGTATGTTTTTCTAACAAATGGTGCGCTTTGATGATGATTAATGGGGCTGCGGCTTCAAAACCAACTCTTCCTTTGATACCGATAATGGTGTCGCCCACGTGAATGTCTCTCCCGATGGCGTAAGCACTTGCCAGTTTTTCTAAGGCCACGATATTATTAGAAGGTTTATCAGCTTTGCCATTTATAGCAACCAATTCCCCTTTTTGGAATTCTAAAGTTACTTTCTCTTCACCTTCTTTTTGCAATTGCGAAGGGTAAGCCTCACTTGGTAAAGGTTGTTCTGAAGTTAAGGTTTCTTTTCCGCCCACACTGGTTCCCCAAAGGCCTTTGTTGATAGAATATTGTGCTTTTTCCCAAGAATAATGCACACCATTTTTGGCCAAATAATCTACTTCTTCCTGACGAGATAGCTTTAAATCACGAATAGGAGTGATGATTTCTATTTCGGGAGCGATGGTTTGGAAAATTAAATCAAAACGAATTTGGTCATTACCTGCACCGGTGCTTCCGTGTGCTATGGCTGTGGCTCCAACGGATTTGGCATATTTTATGGCTTCAATTGCTTGAAAAACACGCTCAGCACTCACCGATAGCGGATAAGTGTTATTTTTTAGAACATTCCCATAAATCAAGTATTTGATGGCTTTGTCGTAATATTTGTCTAAAATGGTAAGATTGGCGTGTTTGGCGCTTCCTAATTCGTAGGCTCTGTCTTCGATGGCTTTTAATTCTGCTTCATCAAATCCACCCGTGTTAATCAAAACAGTATGTACTTCGAATCCTTTTTCGTTTTTTAAATATTTTAGGCAATACGATGTGTCTAATCCTCCGCTATAGGCTAATACTACTTTTTTATTTTCCATTGTATATATTTTAATGTTTTGTGTCAGACAAAACGTTGTTTTTTATTTTTTGAACTATTATTTTTTTAAGAAAAGGGCTTGTTTAATCTCTTTTAAACGATTCCAAATCCGGACATTGAACGGGTGTTTGGGGGGATTTTTTTGTTTTTCTTTGGGATCGTACAGCATTCCTGTGCACAAACACATTTTGTAGTCTTTGCTTTTTAGGATTTCAAAATTGGTGCAAGTTTGACAGCCTTTCCAGAAAGTAGGGTCGGTAGTCAATTGAGAAAAAGGAACGGGTTTGTATCCTAAATCGGAATTGATTTTCATTACCGCTAATCCAGTGGTGATACCGAAAACTTTTGCTTCTGGGTATTTTTGTTGAGAATACTCAAAAACGAATGTTTTGATTTTTTTGGCTAATCCTAAATTTCTAAAGTCTGGGTGTACAATCAACCCCGAATGGGCTACAAATTGTCCGTGTTGCCAAGATTCGATATAACAAAAGCCTGCAAATTTTCCATCGATTATGGCGATAACCGCATTTTCGGTTTCCATTTTCTTTTGGATGTATTCTGGGGTTCTTTTGGCTATTCCCGTTCCTCTTTGTAAGGCCGAGGTTTCAATTGTATCACAAATTTCTGCAGCAAATGTATAGTGCTCTTTCTGTGCTACTTCGATAGAAATATTCATTTCGGAATTCGATTTAGAGGTTAAAAATCGTTTGGTTCTTTTTTTTAAAGCAATCATAGTCAATGAGCTATTAAAAGTACCACATTTTTTTCAAATATTTTATTATAAATAATTGAAATGTAGTGACTTATAAAATTATATTGAGTTTCAGTCAGATTTGAAACCCCATTAAAAAATGGATTTGATTTCAAAATGGTAAAATGAAAAAGGATAAAATATAGAAAACACTTTTTTGGAGACTATAGGCATAGCATCCGCACTTCGGGAGAAGTAGCAAGTAAATTTATCCGGTAGATAGAAGTTATATGTAAACTTGTATTTTTCATCGATGCAAATTTACGATATAAAATTTTATAAAAAATCAAATTTTACTTAAAATTGTTAAATTTCAGAAAAATTTATTTTTTAAAGCAAAAAAAGTGACTTTGAAAGTCAAAATCACTTTTTTTATGGTAATAGTGGGAAGAATTGTTTTTTGAAAAGCTGCTTTTCTTATTCGAATCGGTTAGAATTCATAATATCTTTGATTTTTGACTTTAAGTCCTCTCCTGTATCATACACCATTTGCTCTGAAGTAGGAAATGGAACAGCTCTGCGGTCAAAGTTAGAATAATAGCTTTCTTCAGAAGCTCTTCGGTCTCCTTTGAAGGTGGCATAAATATTTTCGAAAACAAATTCGCTAGTAACAGGGTAGGATTGAAGCAATTGATTGCCTTTTGTGGTAACAAATTCAACTTTTGCGGTTACTTGACATGTTTTAAGTTGACGATATTCATAGATTTGAACCGTCACTTTTTTGAAGTTATCTACCAAAACCTCTTTGCCCTTTTCGTCTAACACGACTTTACCGTTAGCATCGACTACTTTTTTGTAACCATCTTTTATATCGCGTTCTTTGATGAATTCGCGTTCTTTGATTTGTTCTGGGGATACTAAAATGTTTCGGAACAGAATCATCATAGAAAAGTCGTATTTGGTTCCTTTTTGAGGAGCATTGTGATACACAATCCAAGGATTATTCAAACGATAAGTACTGAAGTCCAATAAGTCGGTTTGTAAACGCGCTGGAATAATCATATTGGTTTCGTTTTTTGTTTTTACCAAAACAAAATCGGTTCCTTTGAATTTGGCCTCGTCTAGTAATCGGTTTACTTCTTTATAGTTAGGGCTAATTTTGTTGAGATACGTTAATTCATCAAAAGCGTTTCTGAAATTAATTTTAGTATTGGTCTTCATTAATTGTAATGCGCTTTTGTATAAGTATTCTGCTAAAGCATTTTTACTCGATACGATTTGATTGTTGTAATTTTCAAAAGGGAAAATAGCGTTTCGATTTTCTTTTAGCAAAAACAAGGGAAGCACTGGTTTAATTTTTTCTTGGCGATCGTTTAATTGAACGTAGTAGTTGTACAATTTTTCGATTTGATTGGGATTAGATTCGATATTTAGCATTTGAATGTTGTTCAAATCTCTTTCTTTGGCTTTTGCAAAGGCTTCTTCGAGTAAGTAAATATAATCTTGTTTGCTTTTTTTGTCTTTGTTGGTTCTTAAGTTAGCCAAGGCATTGTTAATGGCTTCGTCATAGTTTCCGTTGCTAACTAATTGTTGGGTTTGTTTTACTCCGCAACCACTAATAATAAAAAGGAGGAATAGGATTAGAGTAGTTTTCTTCATGTTTAATGCAATTTCTGGGGTTAAGGTTTGATTTTGGCTCTTTTTTGGAGATGCCAAATATAGTGCCAAAAAAAATCCGACAATTCAATTTGTCGGATTTTATTTTTAGGGTCTATTGTTACTCTTCCATAGTATGATATACGTTCATCACGTCATCATCTTCTTCGAGTTTTTCAATCAATTTTTCTACATCAGCCATTTCAGCTTCAGTAAGTTTTTTAGTGATTTGTGGAATTCTCTCAAAACCAGAAGATAAGATGTCTAAACTTCTGTTTTCTAGTTCTTTTTGAATGGTTCCAAAGCTTCCAAACGGAGCGTAAATTAAAATTCCGTCTTCATCTTCAAAAACTTCTTCAGCACCAAAATCAATTAATTCTAATTCTAATTCTTCGGCATCGATGCCATCTTTTGGAATTCTAAAGTTACAAGTATGATCAAACATAAATTCTACTGATCCTTGTGTACCTAGTGTTCCGTTGCACTTGTTGAAGTAGCTTCTTACATTGGCAACCGTTCTATTATTGTTATCTGTAGCGGTTTCTATCAAAACTGCAATTCCGTGAGGTGCATACCCTTCAAATAAAACTTCTTTGTAGTTGGCAGTATCTTTATCGGTTGCTTTTTTAATGGCGCGTTCTACGTTGTCTTTAGGCATATTGGCTGCCTTAGCATTCTGAATAACGGCTCTTAGTCTAGAATTAGCGTCAGGATTTGGACCGCCTTCTTTTACAGCCATTACAATATCTTTACCAATTCTAGTAAAGGCTTTGGCCATTGCTGACCAACGTTTCATTTTTCTACCTTTTCGGAATTCAAAAGCTCTTCCCATTTCTATTTTTATTTTGAACTGCAAAAATACAGTTATTCCTTATTTTACCAAATTCATTTTGGATTCTTTTGTTGTAATTTTTATAATGCAATCAACTATTTTAGTACAAAATAATCGTTGATGATTTGAATGGCCTCATTTAAATAATGATTGTTTTTTAAAGCTTTGATTTGCGTGTCTTTAAAGGCTCTTTCTGATGGGTAAACTCCTAATAGGGATTCGTTGAAGGAAGAGTTTTTTACATTCAAATTGATGCTCTCGTCTTTAAAAGCGTTGATGTTTTCCCATAAAGTAGTAACTGCTTTTTGTTCTTCGAAAACAGTATCAATTTGCATCGGAATTACTGTTTTTGGAGATTTAACTAGCTCGTCTATTCTCTTATTCATAGCAATAACACTATTGAAGTAAGGGCTGGCAAGTACACGTTTATGACTATTTTTGGTTAACTCATGAATCAATTTGTTTTTTACATACGGGGTAAAAGGAATTGAGGTAAGCAACACATCATTCTTGAAAGCAGTAGGATAATCTCTTTCTTTTTGAATTATCGATTCATAAATAATAGGAACTTGGACATCAGGAATTACGCCTATACTTTGGTGACTTTTTCCAGTAATACGGTAGAATTTATTGATGGTTACTTTTACAAAATTTTCTTCTTCATTTTCTAAAGGGAGTATGGTTTGCATGGTTGCTTTTCCTAATGTACTACTTCCAATAACCATGGCACGATTGTAATCTTGTAAAATGGTAGCAAAAAATTCACTAGCCGAGGCTGTGTTTCCATTTACTAAAATAATTACCGGGCCTTTGTATAAATAACCACGATAAGGATCTTGAATAACTTGTTGTTTTTTGGTGTTGTCTACAACAATAGAAATTGGACCATGATGCACAAATAAACCGGCTAGTTTTATGGCTTCTTCCATTGAACCACCGCCATTATCCATTAAATCGATAACTAAACCATCAATGTCGTCGTTTTGTAGTTTTACGATTTCGGTACCTACGTCATCAGCGCAACCTGTTTTGTCATTACTTTCAAAATTGGAGTAAAAACTGGGGATTTTAATGTATCCAATTTTGTTTTTATTCTCAATAATATAGCTGAAAACCGTATTTTGTTCGTCTTTGATGACTTCTTTTTCTAGCGTGATGCTAAAGTTTTTTTCTCCTTTTCTTTTTATCATCAAAGTGATGATTTTATTGGCATCAGAAACGATTAATTCTCCAATTTCCTCTAGGGAGGCACAAGTTACTTTAAGTGTTTCTTTCTCATTGGCGATAGAGAGAATTTGATCTCCTTTTTTGAGTTTTCCATTTTTAAAAGCTGGACCATTGGGATCTATTTCATCAATAATAATTTGATTTTTTTCATTCAAAGTCACTAAAAAACCCAGTGATAATCTTTCTTTGGATAATGAGGAAACAAAATTAGATTTGCTGTCAACACTGAAGTAATTGGTATGTGGGTCGAAGTAAGTACAAAAAAGCGAGTACACCTTTTCGGCAATAGTGCTTTTTCTTATGAGTTGAGCACTAATTTTGCACATCTCATTTTGAATAGCAATTCCTTTATTGTAAGCTATGAGTGATGTAATATGCGTTTGAATAGAATCTAAATTGTTACTACTAGCCGCTACTTCAGTTAGGACATCAAAGCGTATTTTTTTTCGCCATATTTTTTCAAAATCATTTTCTGTCATGTACACTGGAAAGACTTTTTTGTACATTCTAATGGTGTCTCGAACAGAAAAATCGATATTGTCTTTTTCTAATTTTTCTAAAAAGGTTTTGTTTCGAAGCAGGCCTTTTTGATAAATATTTTCGAATGTTGTAATGAATTGGCAATCTTCTTTTTGGATGAGATTGTCAAGCTGTAAGCGGTAATTTTTAGCCAAAGAATCGTATTCTGATTTAAAAAACAAATTACGAGCGGGATCTAAATCATTAATTAGATTATCAAAAATAAAAACCGATAGACTGTCGTCTACCGGTTTTGGTTGTACATGCTCTTTTTGAATAAGTGCATTTATTTTGGAAAGAATTTTACAAGCGGCAACATTATTTTGAGCCCATATTTGGCTAGATAACACTAAGGCTACCAGTAAAATTTTTTTCATGATGGTTTATTTTTTGTAGAAAGGGAGTTTTACCACTTTGGCAGGCACATCATTCTTTCTAATTCTTATAAAAATATCGCTATCAACAGCACTATTGGCAGTAGTTACATAGCCAAGACCAATTCCTTTGTTCATAGAAGGCGACATGGTTCCCGAAGTTACAATTCCGATTACGGCTCCAGTAGCATCTACGATTTCGTAATCATGTCTTGGTACGGCGCGTTCTTGCATTTCAAAAGCCACTAATTTTTTGGTAACTCCAGCTTCTTTTTGTTGTTTTAAGTTTTCTGAATTCGTAAATTCTTTTGTGAATTTGGTAATCCATCCTAAACCGGCTTCCAATGGAGAAGTCTTATCGTTGATGTCATTTCCGTATAAACAAAATCCCATTTCTAAACGTAAAGTATCTCTCGCTGCTAAACCGATTGGTTTAATGTTGAATGCAGCACCAGCTTCGAACACTTTGTTCCAAATAGTTTCAACTTGGTCATTTTTGCAATAAATTTCAAAACCTCCAGAACCAGTATATCCTGTTGCAGAGATAATGATATCTTGGAAACCTGCAAATTCGGCTACTTCAAAATGATAGTATGCAATGGACGATAAATCAATGGTAGTCAATGATTGCATGGCTTCAACGGCTTTTGGGCCTTGTATGGCTAATAACGAATAATCATCCGAAAGATTTTCCATTACAACTCCTAAATCATTGTGTGAGGAAATCCAATTCCAATCTTTTTCAATGTTTGAAGCATTAACTACCAAAAGGTATTTTTCTTCTTCCATTTTGTAAACGATTAAATCATCTACAATTCCGCCATCATTGTTTGGTAAACAAGAATATTGAGCTCTTCCAATTGTAAGAGTCGAAGCGTCATTAGAAGTTACTTTTTGGATCAAAGCCAATGCATTTGGGCCAGAAAGGAAAAATTCTCCCATGTGTGATACATCAAAAACGCCCACTCCGTTACGAACGATTTCGTGTTCTACATTTACTCCTTCATAAAGAATAGGCATGTTGTATCCTGCAAAAGGAAGCATTTTTGCTCCTAAACCCTCGTGTATGTGCGTAAGCGCCGTATTTTTCATTGTGTTTTTTATATAAAATTTAGTGGCGCTAATTTATTGATTTTATTTCGTGTGACAAAGAATTCGCCAGCGATATTCAATTCTCGATTTGTACTGTTTTTTAAATTATTTGCAATAAAATTAGAGATCATTAAGATTTTGGAATAATCGAATGTAAAATCGAATCATATTGTGGTAATTTTCTATTCCAACATGTTCGTCAAATCCGTGAATGTGTTCCAAGTCTGCATTGCTGAAGTGCATCGGAATGAATCGAAGAATATTGTTACAAGTAAGGTTAAAATGCCTTGAATCTGTTGAGCCTATTACTAATACTGGTGCAACAATGGCTTTTGGGAAAATTTCGTTGCAACTTTTCTCCAAGGCTCGGTAGCCCACAGATTTTTTTTTGGCAATGGGAGAGGCATTAACGGCTTCCCCTTTAAAACTTACTTTCACTTTCGGGTTTTTAATCACTTTATTCAAATAAGGAATAATGTCTTGGATGGAATCACCAGGGATTAATCTAAAATTAATCGTCGCAGAGGCTTTGTGAGGAAGTACATTTTCGGATTCACCAGAATAGAACATAGTAGTTGCAGCAGTGGTTCGTATCAAGGCGTTGGTAGAATATTTTTTAGCTAATTCTTTTTTTATCATCCCACTAAAAAGCCAACTGTTTTTGAAAATTATTTTTTTAGAAAAATCCATTTCAGGAGCAATCTCGTCAAACATTTTTTTAGCTAGGCCATGATAATGTGCGCGAAAAGGTTTGTTTTCGATATTGGCTATCGCTTGGCTTAACAGGCCAATGGCGGTATGCTTAGAAGGCATTGAGGAATGACCACTTTCTTGATTGATGGTCAGTTCTACGGTAGCATATCCTTTTTCGGCTATGCCAATAAAGGCAATGGGTTTGGCGACTTCAGGAATGATATCCAGTCCAACGCCAGGGCCTTCGTCTAAAATAAATTCGAATTCTATTTTGTTTTTCATGAACCAATCCGCAATTTCTTTGGCTCCATTGCCATAGGTTTCTTCGTCATCGCCAAAAACAAAATAAGTTGTTCTTAGCGGTTCAAAATTATTTTTGAGCGCATATTCAGCTGCTTCAAGTAAACCGATCAGTGAAGATTTATCATCGAGTGTGCCACGCCCGTAAATTTGTCCGTCTTTGATTACTCCTTCGAATGGCGGGTAATTCCATTTGTGTTTTTGATGTTTGGCAGGCACTACATCTTGGTGTGCCATGAATAAATTAGGTTTTAAGTTGGGATTTAAACCTTCCCATTTTAAGAGAATAGAGTGGGAGTTGAAGGGTATTTCGATGCAGGCTTCAAATACTAAAGGATAGGTAGCTTTGAGAAATGCTTTAAATTTCTTGAATTCGGCATTGTAAAAGGTTAATGAATCTTTTTTAGAAACGGTCTCGAACTGAATGGCATTGACCAAATGCTGTGTAGCTGAATCACTAATGATGATGTTTTCATATGTGATAATCTTTTTTTTCTTTTTCCGAAGGAACTGAGCTTGTAAATTAAAAGTGATTAAAAAAAGAAATACATAACAAAAGAATCTCATCTTCTACTAATTTTTAGTGAAAAAAAATATTGCGTTCCATTGCTAATGTATATAAAAAAATGGTACTTATTTGTTTTTCATCAATGATTTAACTTAAATAGTACTATTTGTTTCTTTTTTTATTTTACTCATTGCTCTTTCTGTAAGAGCAGTAATGGTTAAACTTGGATTGACTCCAATATTTGCAGATATCATGCTGCCATCACAAATCAGCATGTTTTTATAATTGTAAACCTCATTGTTTTGATTGATTACACCTTCATTGGCATCTTTACCCATACAAGCTCCTCCCAAAATATGAGCTGTTGTGGGAATTCCCAAAAGCGCTTCCGTATTTACGACCATTGCTTTTCCATTGATAATAACTTCTACTTTTTTGGCTAAAGTTTGAGCAATGGGATTAAAAGCTGTTGGTGCGGGACCTTTGTCAAGTTTCGTTATCAGAAAACCCCATTTGGAACGTTGCATTTTTAGTGTTGATTCAATGCTTTCCATGTATAATAGAATTTGCGTTCTTTTGCTCCAATCATCCACAAAAAAGGTTTTTAGATAGGCTGCCGGCTGCTTCAAAACGGCTAGAAGCATTTTTGCTAATCGATTGATTAATGAATTTCCCTGAATCATGGGAGCCATTAATACCCTCCAAAAGCCTGATCCAGCGGAATATTTTACGGGTTCTATATGTCGGTTTTCATCTATGTGTACAATGGAGCCAATGGCAATTCCATCTGAGAAACTAACATCTCGGTCAAAAGTAGTGACTCCAATTAAGCTTTCAGAGTTGGTTCGAACGCCTTTTCCAAGCGTTTGGGAGAGATTGGGTAACGAAGTCGATTGTAGTTTAAGTAATAAGTTTAGCGTTCCTAATACACCTCCTGAAAATACGACTCCTTTTGCTGTAATTTTTTCTTTTTTTGGAAAGTAAGAAAGAGAGTCTTTGAAATAAATCTCGTATCCATCATCGCCATTTTCGCTTAATGGAACTACATCATAGACCTCTTTTTCTGCTTTAATGATACCTCCTAATTGTTGAGCTAAATGCAAATAGTTTTTGTCTAAAGTATTCTTGGCATTGTATCGGCACCCCAACATACATCCGCCACATTGAATACAACCCGTTCTATCAGGTCCTTTTCCGTCGAAGTATGGATCGGGCTTTGTTACTCCATGTTTTCCGAAATAAATGGCTACATCGGTTTTTTCAAATGATTGTGGCTCTCCTAATTCGGAGGCCAATTGTTGCATTACTTTTTCGCTTTTGCTGGTATAGGGATGTTTTTCGGCACCCAACATTTTCTTAGCCAAAGCATAAAAAGGAGTTAATTCGGTTTCCCAATCGCATAGATTGTTCCATTGTCCTGTCTTAAAAAATGGTGATTTTGGAATGGGTAGCGTATTGGCATAAACCAGTGAACCTCCACCAACACCAACACCGCTTAATACGGCAACATGTCTATAAAAAGTGAGCTTCAATATGCCATTCCATCCTAGTTTAGGTAGCCAAAGCCATTTTTTTAGATTCCAATTGGTTTTGGGGAAATCTTCTGCTTTACTGAACCATTTACCTTTTTCTATGACAACTACTTTGTACCCTTTTTCAGCTAAGCGTAATGCCGAAACAGATCCTCCAAAACCACTGCCAATAATTACATAATCATAATCGAAAGATGTTGCCATGTTGCTGTTCTAGTGAAGTTATTTTGTATCAGTAGTAAACTTTTGAAGTTGATCATGCATAATGTAAAACCATAAAGGCGGAACAAAGGATAAGAGCATCATACCCGGATATCCTGTGGGCATTTGTGGACTTTCTTCGTGGTGTCTTAATAATTGGTATTTTCTGCTAGCAATGTAATGATGATCTGAATGTCTGGAGAGTTCCAAAAGTAGTAAACGCCCAATAGGATGATTGGAATTCCAAGAATGAATAGGTAAGGTTCGCTCGTAGCGTTCTCCTTTTTTATTTCTTCTTAATCCATAATGTTCAATATAATTCACCGTTTCTAATAGCAAAACGCCAATAAATGCTCCTGCCAAAAAGTAGAGCATTGTACTTAAACCAAAGATTCCAAAAATCATAAGTACTAGTAGTAGTTGCACGATTTGGAATCCCAGCATTTGGTTTTGAATGCCCCAGAATGATTTTTTTACAATTTTCAAACGATTAGCTTCTAATCGCCAAGCCGAAAGCCATCCTTTATACATAGAACGAATATAGAATGCATATACCGTTTCGCCATATTTACTTGACGCAGGATCTTCATTGGTTGCCACATTTTGATGATGTCCTCTATTGTGTTCGATATAAAAATGCATGTAGAGTGAAGTGAGTAAAAGCATTTTGCTCATCATGCGTTCCTTATGAGTATTTCTGTGGCCCAATTCATGAGCTGCGTTTATTCCTAAAACGCCGCAGGCAATACCATAAGCTGTTGTCCAACCAATTTTTGTTGCAGTAGCATAATTGTCCGAGGAAACTTGGGATAGGAAGAAAATTAAAATACCATATTGTATAGGAACCAATCCATAAAGTATCCCATCATATACAGCATCCTTGGCGGCAATTTCCTCTTCAATTTTACTCAAATTATAGTCGTTTTTATTGGTGAATAATTCTAAAAGTGGAATTATCATAAAAATGAAAAAAAGAGCAAAATAGGACCAATAATTAGTTTTTAGCAGTGAAAAAATCACAACTAAAGGGGTGATGTAAACGGTTAGGTATTTCCATTTAATTATTTTCATAGTTTATACAATAGTTAATTGGAGTTTTTAAAATGAATCAACATAAAAACTTCAAAGTGTTGTACAAATATGAAGCAAAGAATAGCATGTTTTTAGACGCTGCCGTTTATTTTTTGATTTTAATTTGAAATTTCCATAGCTAGTACCATTTTTTTGATTTCATCAAAATAGCTGACTAACCATTCGTAGGTAAGATTATTATCTGTTACTTGAAGATAAAAGTTTTCGATGGTTAGGTTCAAAATAATTTTTGCCAAGTTTTTTTTAGTATTTAATCCCAAGGCTGCTGTCCAAATCGGTAATAAAGCTTCCTCAACGGGTTGATTGGCTTCAAGAAAACATTTTTTATAAACCGCATTATCTCGGTGAACACGTAAATGTCTGTTGAAAAGGATATCTGTTTTTGCACTTATAAGTAAATGAATCAAATCAGGATCAATCTGTTTACAGCTCTTTGCTTGCTGCGCTATTGTTTTAGATTGCACCAAATGATATGCTAATAATTGATCGGTGAAAACCTCTAAATCGGCAAAATGATGGTAGAATGAAGATTTGTTTTTGGCTACTTTTCTAGCCAATAATTCTATTTTTAAGCCATTGGGGCCCTCATGAGCAAATAAATCGTAACCTATTTTTATCCAAGGATCCTTGATTGTTTCTTTCATTGTGCAGCAGATAAAATACGATTGATAAAGTAATCATATTGCATTAAGTTGAACAGTAAATATATACCAAATAACTAGATTTTATCTCAGTTTTGAACAATCTATGAAATGATTTAATGCTTTCTTCTAATTCTTAAGATACCGCCGCTGGCTTCTTTGATAAATTGAATATAAGTAAAAGTATGAGGATCAATGATTTCTATTTTGTCTTTGATGCGAAGTAACTCTAGTCGGGTAACAATAGTGACAATTACATCACAATCTACTTTTACATCAAAACTCTCTGGTAAATAGCCTCTTTTTCTTTTTATGACAGCAATTTCTTTATCTATCAATACTTTTATTTCTGCTATTTATATTAAAAATCGAGGAAAAATGAACATGTATTTCGTAAAATAAAACCTTTTAAAAGGAATTAGGAACGCCAATTAAATCGGTCTAAAAAGTTAGTTTTTTTTCCAAAACCATAAAGTCCAGTGGTTCCGAAGTAAGGGCTTTGTCTCCTTCTCCAAAAGGGAAGGGTTCACGCAATCCTGTATCTTCATAACCGTTTCGAACATACCAGGCCAATAATTCTTTTCGGATGCCAATTACAGTCATTTGAATTCTTGAAAGCTTAAGTTGTTGAGTGTGTTGTTCAGCCGCTTGTAGCAATTGTTTACCAATCCCACTATTTTGCAATTCAGGAGAAACGGTTAGCATGCCAAGATACAAGGCTTCATCTTTGGCGATTAGCAATACGCTTCCAATAATTTTTTCAATATGGGTAAATTTCAATAAATAATGATTGGGAGAAGTAATAATGGTCATTAATTCTTCTTCTGATGTACGCGTACCTTCAAGTAAATCTGCCTCGGTAGTCCATCCTTTTTTGGAACTTTCTCCACGATAGGCCGAGTTTATTAGTGCCGATAATTCAGCAGCATCTGCTATAGTAGCTTGAGTAATCATAAGTTGTAATTAATATTGTATTATTATTCTTTGGGTAAAGGGGCACCTACAGCAATATCACAACGGTGTTTTGGCTGCCCATGAGGCGGATTCATACCTTCAGCAGTTGTGGTGGCTTCTGGTGTTGTGGCCAAAAGTGACGGAACTGAATTTGTTGTACTTGTTACGGTAGGAGTAGAGACAGCCGTAGTTTTTGGAGCCGATGCTGTTTTGGCTACAGGCGAACTAAGTGGTGCGCCCACTGTAATATCACATCTATGTTTAGGTTGTCCGTGTGGCGGATTCATCCCTGGAGGAGTGACTATTTTGGTCGTTGTAGTAACCGCATTGGGATTCTTCACCATAGTGTATTTGTACTGATACATGACACTTTCCTTTTTTTCTTCTTTTCCAACATAAGCAGTGTTAGTTGAAGTAGCTGGAGGAGTAGTAGTCGCAGGAGCGGCAGCCATTTGTGTAAAAGGAACTACATTGGTTCTTTCGTTGGTAGCAGAAGTTTCTTCTTCTTTTTTACATGAAAAAAGAACCAAAGAAGACAAAAGTAATAGAGAAAAAGACGCTTTCATTATAGTATCGTTTTAGAAAGTTCAAATATAGGTTTTTTAGGAATTCACTGTTACCTCAGGCTTAAATTTAAAAGACAGCAAAGAAAGGATTTTTAGCAAGTATGCAATAGTTCTCCAAACAATGTTTATTTTTGAGAAATCACATTACATATCTAGTATGAACAAACAGCTTCTTTTAGGAATTCTTTCCTTAGTTTTTGGTACTTCCGTATCGGCACAAAAAGGGAATACAGCAGTCTCAACCGATTTAAATGCTCATTTTAAAGCAGCCAAGTGGCGTTCCATTGGTCCTTTTCGTGGTGGCCGATCAGTTACAGCTACTGGAGTTACATCAGATCCATCGACCTATTATATGGGTACCACAGGAGGTGGTTTATGGAAAACACAAGACATGGGAGTAAGTTGGTTTCCTATTTCGGATGGTTTTTTTAAAACGACTTCGGTGGGCGCTATTAGTGTAGCCGAAAGCGATCCTAATGTGATTTATGTGGGAATGGGCGAACACGCTGTAAGAGGCGTAATGACCCATCATGGTGATGGAATGTACAAGAGTACTGATGCTGGAAAAACATGGAAAAAGATAGGACTAGAGGCTACACAGCATATTTCTCGAATTTGTATTGATCCTAAAAATCCAGATATTGTTTATGTAGCGGCTCAAGGGGCGCTTTACGGAAAATCTTCTGAGAGAGGAGTTTATAAAACAACTGATGGCGGAAATACTTGGCAAAAAGTATTGTTTAAAAACGATCAAACGGGTGCTGTTGAACTTTCTATGGATGCCACTAATTCAAGAATTTTATATGCTGCCCTTTGGGAACACGGAAGAAAGCCTTGGCAAGTGATAAGTGGGGGAGCAGGTAGTGGTCTCTATAAATCAGTCGATAGTGGTCTTACTTGGACTCCTTTAAAAGAAGGACTTCCAGCGGCAATGGGAAAAATGGCAATAGCAGTAGCTCCTTCCAATCCCGAAAAAGTGTATGCGCTAATTGAAAGCGATTGGGAAAAAGAAGCTGGTGGATTGTACGTCTCTAATGATGCGGGGAAATCTTGGTCTCAGGTGACTACAGATCATCGATTGATCCAACGAGCTTGGTATTATATCGAGTTGTTTATCGATCCGAATAACGAAAATACAATCTATGTAATGAGTGCTCCAGCAATGCGCTCTACTGATGGGGGAAAAACTTGGGAGGATATTTCCAAAACCCATGGAGACTATCACAACTTATGGATCAATCCTAAAAACTCCAATAATATGATTATTGCTGATGATGGAGGAGCTGCGATTAGTTTCAACAAAGGCAAGTCATGGAGTAGTCAAAACATCTATGCCACAGGTCAGTTTTACCGAATAGCGGTAGACAACCAATTTCCTTACAATATTTACGGAGGACAACAAGACAATACCTCGGTTAAAATTGCCAGCCGAAATCTAAATGGCTATGGCATATCCGAAAAAGAATGGACTGCTTCTGCTGGAGGCGAAAGTGCGTTCTTAGCTTTTGACCCCGCCAATCCTAGGTTTGTTTTGGGTGGAAGCTATCAAGGAACTATCGAAGTATTGGATACGCAAACTAAAACCAGCACCAATGTTATGGCAGCGCCAATTTTGTATTTAGGTCGCGATGCCAAAGACATGAAATACCGTTTCAACTGGAATGCACCTATAATTAGAAGCATGCATGAACCCAATACTTTTTATCACGGTTCTCAATTGCTTTTAAAAACGGTAGATTTAGGACAGAGTTGGACAGAAGCTTCGCCAGATTTAACTCGAAACGAAAAAAGCAAACAAGGCAAACCAGGAGTGCCTTTTACCAATGAAGCTGTTGGAGCAGAAAATTATGGAACCCTAAGTTATATTCAAGAATCCCCTCTAGAAAAAGGGGTGATATATACGGGTAGTGATGATGGTTTGGTACATATTACTAAAGATGGAGGTAAAACTTGGCAAAATGTAACTCCAGCTAATTTGGCAGAATGCCTCATCAATGCCATTGAAGTGTCTCCTTTTGATAAAGCCACTGCTTATGTGGCTGCAACGCGATACAAATTCAATGATCATGCACCAGGATTGTACAAAACCACAGATTATGGCAAAACGTGGAAAAAAATCAACGAGGGAATTCCAGCGAATGCTTTTACCCGTGTCGTTCGTGAAGATGATACCGTAAAGGACTTATTGTATGCTGGGACCGAATTAGGCTTGTTTGTTTCGTTGGATGGCGGACTGCATTGGCAGTCTTTTCAAGGGAATTTGCCGCTAACACCTATTACTGATTTGAAAGTACATCAAAACAATTTGATTGCGTCAACTTCTGGAAGAGGGTTTTGGATTTTAGACGATTTAAATCTCATCCGTGAATTTGCGAAAGATAGTAAATCAGGGAATACCCAAAATGACACTTTCAAAATTTTCACTCCTAATCCAACCTATTTAACCAATAGCGGAAGCGAATTGGATCAAACCGATGCCGAGTTTACAGGTATGGGAACTACACGAGGTGTAAATCCAGCTTCTGGAGTGGTGCTGTATTATCAATTACCTGAATTGAAAGAAACCGAAACGGTACAGCTTCAAATTAAAGATAAAACGGGTAATGTGATTCGAACCTTCAGCTCAAAAGCGGATCCTGAATTTAAATCCTATGATGGTGGTCCCAAAGCGGATGCTGTACTGTCTAAAAATAAAGGTCTTAACCGATTCGTTTGGGACTTGCGATATACAGCATTACTAGGAAATCCAAATGTATATATTGAAGGTAGTTATGAGGGGCATAAAGTTGGTCCTGGTGAGTATACCATTACTATCAAAACACCAACGCAAGAATTGAATACTCAAGCAAAAGTCTTGGCCAATCCTTTGTTTGATGCTACAGACAAAGCCTACCAAGAATACCACGCGATTAAATTCGAGATGGAACAAGAGTTCAATGAGATGCAAACGTTAATCAATACGTTGTATGCGAAACAACAGCAATTATACACATTAACTGCGCAATTGGCCACGCATCCAGAACAAGCTGCAACACTAGCAGAAGGAAAAAAAGTGCTTCAGAAAATGAAAGCTTGGGATGAATTGATGGTGCAAAGAAAATCAAAGGCTTATGATGATGTAGAAAACTTTCCCAATAAGTTCAATGCCGATTTCTTATACCTAATCAATCAATCCGAAAGTGTGATTCCGAAAGTGACACAACCCGTAAAGGACTTGTGGAAGGAATACCAAACCAAATGGCAACAATTAAAAACCGAAGGCAATCAAATCCTCAATCAAGAATTGCCTGCTTTCAATAAAAAATTATGGGAAGCTGGAGTAGGAGGAATTTGGACGAAATAAGATAAATGACTTTAAGCTTAAGGCAGTGAATGGATTTCTTTCACTGCCTTTTTTTATGACTTCACTTCTTTTTTTAGCAATGCAATTTGCCCTAAATGATAATGACAATGCTCTATTACACCGATTAAGTTTCTGTAGTAGTTTCCATATTTTGCTTCCACAAAATCCTCAAAAAGACAACTATCAGGTAATTGTTCAATCAATGCCGCAAAAAGTTGTACTTCTTCCCACGATTTATTTTTCAATTGTTCCCAATCTGCTTCGCAAGTAATTTTCGGGCTATCAAAGCTAAATTTGTCTTTAATCTCTAGCGTTCCACCTTGCAAAACCGGAATCAATCCAGCAATATAATAATTGCAGTGAAACAGTAAAGTGGCAATACTATTCCCTTCTTTCAGGGCAAAATTGGCTTCTTGCCAACTCACATCTGCCAATTGGTCTTTAAAATTTGAGGTGGCCCAATTCCCACCAAAATACACTTGTTGTAAGTGTAATGCGATTTGCGCGGTGATACTTTTACTCATTTCTTTTGATAAAGATAAATTACAGTTGGTTTCTTCAATGCATAAAATTAACATTTATTCTCTTTGGAAGGAGCAGACAATCGTGCTATTATTCACGTTTTGTCCTGCTCTCCATTATATCTCTTGTAGCTTAAAGAAACGCTACAAGAGGATACCATTGCGATCAGGGCTATACCACAACTTATTGTTTTCAGATCACATTTGGTTAAAGGATTAAAAAAAATTTCGATTTCTTTAACAAAATTGCTTTAAAAACATAGCATTTAGTTAATAATGTTAAATCAAAAACATAGTACACCAATCTTTTGTAAATTTGCAAACAATTTAAAATCAGAGTATTAGGTTTTTTAGTCTACAAAACTGAAAAACAAAATAAAACCTACCACTATTTAAATTTAAAAATTATGAAATCAAGACTATCCATTTTAGCAATAGTAGCTGTCCTTTTTTTTGTTTCATGTTCCTCTAGTGATGATGATAATTCGAATGGTTCTTCCAATTCCATAATCGATGTTAATAATAGTACCTCCGAGTTGAGCAAAAGAATAAGTCTTGAAAACTCAGGCGTTGTTAGTATAAATAAAGCAACTGCAGTTGGTAAAAAACTAAGTGAAAGTAATGATTTTCCTTTGGTTCAAATTGCTGAGGTTAATGCGCCAAAAGACGAATCAGGAAGACAATTACAAGCCAATCACGTAGCTGTAAATGATAAGTTTGCTTATGTAGCGTATACTTCTCAAGGAGAAGTATATTCTGGAGCGGTAGACGTTATAGATGTTTCCGATCCTTATAAACCTAAAATTATTACCTCAGCTTTAATCAAAAATACTGATATCACTTCGCTTACTTATGCCAACGGGAAATTGTATTTAGCTGGAGCGACAGATGTTGATAAAAATCCTACCCTTACAAGTCCGTCAATTGTTATTGTAATGCAACTCAACAATGGATTGCTTACAGAAAATTATACTATAGTACCTCTTGAAGGACAAGTAACAACAGATATAGTGGCCAATAGTAATGCTTTTTTCTCTGTTACTGGCGATAACGGTAAAGTTTTTAAAAATGCGATTGGATCCAATCAGCTAGTAGCGAGTGTGGCACAACAAGATTTACGTTCATTATTACTAGATCAAAATGAGTTGTTTGTTTTAAGCGGTACCAAAGGGATAAGCGTTTACAAAGAATCCGATGCGAGTTTACTGCGCTCTTTTACCACCACAGTAGATGTTCCAGAAGCTAAGCGTACTATGGATATTTATGAACAAAAAATAATAGTAGCCGAGGGATTTAGTGGGGTTGGAGTGTATAACAAAACTACTGGTCAAAAGTTGCAAACGCTTCCAATTGTATCGGGTATTGGAGGAGTATTCGACCCAAATGATGTGGTAACCAATGCCGTTTCTGTTAATGATGAAAAAACGTTTGTGGCCAATGGTGCAGCAGGAATTTCCGTTTACAAAATAGACGATAAATTGGATTGGTTAGGAAAAATGGATATTGTTGGTTCTTCGAATTACGTAAAAACAAAAGGAGACTATATTTATGTTGCTAGCGGAAAAGGAGGATTGAAAATTATAAAAATGGAAGGGAAATCCAAGCCAATTGCTTGCGCCGGATATCCAACGTACACTGGAAATTCCAATTTGATATTGAATTCTAATGAAAAAGCTTCTTATTCAGGAAGTACTGCTTTAGCATCAATCATTGTCAATTCTAAGGCAACTTTGATTCATTGTGGTGCTCTTTCAGTTCAAAATGATTTAACCCTCAATAGTAACGGTACTTTCGAAATGAGTGGAACATTAAGCCAAGGGCGTTATGGACAAAATACCCGATTGACAATTAACAGTAATGCCGAAATGAAAGTATCTGGAGCTGTAGTGATTTATGGAGATTTGGTTTTAAACAGTAATTCCAATTTGACTTTCGTTGGTTCAGGCTCTTCCATCACCATTTATGGAAAGGTGACCAAAGGAAGTAATGTGAAAATAACAGGTAACTTCACAGATACCGAAAATAAATTATAAAATTAGTTGTTAGTGCGAAACGCTCAGTCTTGTTGAAAAAACGAGACTGAGCGTTTTTTTTCTATGTCATTTTAGGAAACGCAAATCTGTGTCAATCTGAGTAATCTGTGTTGATTCATTTTATTCGTGACCATTGGTGCAATTCGTGTTTTCTATTTCATTTTGGCAATACAAATCTGTGCAATCTGAGTAATCTGTGTTGATTCATTTTTTTATAGGAGTTGTATCGTCCTAAAAAAAGTTTACAGTTTTTAATTAATACCTAGAATAGGTTTACATTTTTTTTTTAATCCTAGAATTAGTTTACAATGATAGTGTTTTTTCGATAATAGTTCTTCCATAGTTTTTCTGTTTTTATGTTG
>CAUPRE010000008.1:0-141568 GCA_963513565.1 uncultured Flavobacterium sp.
AATGTAGCTTTTGGATCTATTCTCACCCAGTAAAGTCTGAATAATAATCCGTTCATTTAAGGTTAATCGCCTGCGTAATTTTTCCATAATTCAACAAAGATAAAATTTATCATTTGTTGCATTAAGTTATTGAATTCGTCGAGAAGCTAAAATAGAATTGCTTGACAACAGCTATAACTGATTTGCCTAGTTGGCCATTACGGAGTAGTGGGAGAGAAATTGGTTTCGTCTTTGGAATTTTAGTGATAACCGAAAAATAAATTTTACTTAAGTACGAAACTAGCTGTATCCCTAGAACTTTATGCGCCATTTAACCCCACTTTAACTAATGAAATCGAAAATCATTACAACTATTTTTTTTATTTTGTTCTTTTGTTCCTGCAATCAAAAATTTGAAAAGATATCAGAGGCAAACGCTGAAAACGAAGCTTTGCTGAAAAAAATTCATCCGAATAAAAAAGTTGAATATTGGCAACTCGAATACTTTCCAAATCATAAAACTGAAGAATTGGATTTTGAAGTATTATTTTCAAAGGGAACTTCGGCTAACAAACCAATTTCTAAAAACGAATTTGATTTAAGGGGTTTTTTCCCAGGATGTCATCCTTCATTGTGTGCATACAGAATAACTTATTTGGAAAGCGGAAAATGGAAAGTTGTAAAATCAGAGGACGAATTAAAAAGATTTATTGATAAAATCGACAACGTGTATGAAGCTTTTTTAATTGGTATAATAAATGACTATCAAATTGATAATAGTTCAGGAAAAGGAAATGGATTTTTAAAACAGAAAGACGGTTTTAAATTGAATATGATGAAATATGAAAGTTGCCCGGAATCAAAAGAGAGTTTTACCTTTTTTGTAAATAAAAATGGAGTTATTCAAAATTTGGAAAGCAATGGCTTTTATCTAAAAGCGAAAGACTGTATAGTTTATTAAGAAAAATGCCGCCTGCACCAATTGCAATCTAATTCCCCCAATAGCCTCTCACTAAGCATAAAGAGTAAAACTGGTTGCACATTTGGAAGTTTAGTAATTACCGAAAAAGACAACATACTCAGTTAGTAAAGCAGCTTTAGAAAAAGAAGTCCAGAATGCTACAATAAAATATAAACTATGAATAAGTCGGAGCAAGAATTAAAAAAGCAAGAAACTGAAATTAGGAAAAACTTAGCTTATGTTTTTGTTCCAATCGCTATAGTTCTTTTGATTATAGCTATTTACCAAAACAACTCATTAGACTATAAAAGAGAAAAATATTTTGAAAGCAAACAAACAGAATTCAAAGGAAAAATAACTGCGAAAAAAGAAGAAGGAGATTATACTAGAGCTCCAAGATTTATGATTTTGAATGATTACAATGAGGTTAGAATTCCAAACGAGATTTATTATCAAATAAATGTGGGTGATTCGGTTTATAAAGAAAGAGGGAAAGATTCGGCATATTATTTCTTTAAAAACGGAAAAGTACTGATACAAGACTGTAACGAATACCTCAGAGAAGATTACCTTAAGTTTAAAAGAAAAAAAAATAGTAAATAAAGCCAGCAAGTTCAATCTAAAATAATTGATTAATTTCGTCTCTTCGGCTTGCAGTCGGGTGGGCTATAAGCTTAAAGGAGAATTGGTTTTGTGTTTTTAGTTATAACCGAAAAACAGATTTTAATTTACTCTTTAACCGACTATTATTGCAAAAAAAATAGTTGCTAGTTTCCAAAAATCGTATTAAAAATGAAAACAATATTAGAAAAAAGTTTGGATTTTAGACAGTTTCAAAATTTGATTATTTTGACTTTCATAACTTTAATGGTGTTTTTTGGTATGCTTAACTCAGTTGATTATAAATCTTATTACATTATTGAATGGATTTTGTTCTTTTTGAATGTAATGTTCATTGCAATTTTATTTCTTAAGAAAGGTTTGATAATCTACAATGAAAAACTTTACGGAGCTGTTTTTTTATTCGGTTTTGTATTGCGAAAAAAGCTTATTGAAACCTCAAATTTTCATCAACTTATTTTATCGAGCGGAAAAGTTTCAACAAACTATGCTTATTCAAATGCTAGTATAGATTTTCATCATTGGGAGCCAGATTTAAATCACTCAGAAACTAGTTTTACAATATTTATGATTGATGATAAACAGCTTAATAAAAAAAAGATATTCTTGTTGACAAAAGCAGAAAAAGTAAAACTTGCAATTGATTTTATTTCTAAGAATACAAACCTAAAGTATTGATTAAATCAGCAACTAAAAGTTATTGCAATGCATTTGGGAAGTTGCTTTTCTATTTGGAAGTTTTGTAAAAACCGAAAAATAAATCTTAATTTAGAACCCAAACCACTGTAGTAGCGGAACATTATGAGCAACCAAATCAAAATCCGTAAAATGAGAACTAAAATAATATTACTATCTTTTTTTCTTTTTTTCGTAAGTTGTCAACAGAATATAACCGAATCTAATATTCTGAGAAAATTTTCGATTGAAAATTTTGCCAATTACAATTTTAAACTTTTAACAACAGATTATGAATTTGATTTAAAGTCAAGAAATTTTAAAATCGCCTTTTATAAATTCTCTCACAAAGTAAAATTGAGTAGTCAGGAGGAAAATCAAATTGTACAATTATTTTTTAAAAACTACATTGATAAGCTTGGGAAAGATATTTTAGTACAAGATTCAAATGAACCTATGATAATGCCAAGTTTTGGAGATTCTTTTTATATTTATAAAAATAACAATCAAAAAACATTTATTAGGATTATAGATGGCGAATACAAGGAACTGGAAAAACTGACAAATTCCGAGAAAAATATTCTAAAGTTTAGAAATGGACTTTTTAAAATTTTAGAAAATAATTCTGATTTTAAAATATGCCTATATACACTAAAATCTGTAAGGAAACACGATAAGCGATTATTTTTATAATACTTGGTTGCACATAACAGCTACGACAAAGGATTTGGTAATATTATTAATGGAAAAATTGAAGGATTTTGAAAATCTGAAAGATTAATCTCAACCCCAGTAAAAATAAACGTAAAACTATAATCTCAACAACAATGAAAAAACATACTACCCTACTTTTAATGCTATTTTTTACTACGATAGCATTTGCTCAAGGTTCCATTGAAACCCACAAAAAACAGTTTCAAAATTTAGTACAAGAATCATTTGATGAAATCTGGTCAAAATTAGAAGCTAAAAACATTGAGAAATTTTATACCAAAGATTTCCTGCTTTTGGAACACGGCGAAGTTTGGAATAACGATACCATTGCAACCTATTTGAATAAAGCCAAACTCAATTTGCCCATTCCAAAGCGAGTAAACAAAATTGAAATTATTGATGTTAAAGTCACCAACAAAACCGCTTGGGTGGCTTATCACAACTATGCTACCATTTCCATTGATGATAAAATCATTCGAAAATTGCATTGGCTAGAAAGCGCCACAGCCATTTTAACCGACAAAGGTTGGAAGTTCGATATGCTGCACTCCACTCGAATTAAAAGTGAATAAAAAAGCTTAAGACTATAGAATTATTAAACAAAAAAGCCGATTTCAGTACTAGAAATCGGCTTTTTCGTTAATGCATCGCATCGGCGGGATTGATTTTGTTTTTTCCTTTTTTGACCAAAAGAATAAAAGGAATACAAAACAAGAACAGATACCCCAAATACAAAAATATATCCGAAAAAGTGAGTACTGCTGCTTGTTGTGTTACCATCATTTCAAGAGTTTTATAGGCTTTTGCTAAGGCTTCGTTCATAGCATATCCTTTAGACATAAAACCCATTTGCAATTGGTGCACTCGCTGTTGTACTTCAAAGGAAGTATTGTCTAAATAACCAATCATATTTACGCGGTGTTCTTGATTGATACGAGCGATATAAGTCGTGATGATAGCAATTCCAAAAGAACCACCAAGCTGACGCATCATTCCTGTAAACGCAGCACCTTCACCAATATGTTTCCCTGTCAAGGTGGAAAGCGATAGGGTAGTGATGGGAACAAACAAAAGTCCTAATCCTACACCTCTTAAAATTAAAGGCCAATACATATGCTCTTCTCCAGAATCGGGTGTGATGACCAAATGCATCCAATACGTAAAAGCAAAAAAGACAAAAAATCCTGCAGCAACCAAATACGTTTGTGGGATTCCTTTTTGAATCATTTTACCAATAAAAGGCATCATAATTCCTGTAGTTATCGAGCTTGGAATTAATAACAATCCCGCGTCAGTAGCGCTCCATCCTAAAATCGATTGGGTATAAATAGGAATGATAAATGTTGAACCATATAAACCAAAACCAAGAATAAAACACATAATCGTTCCAATTCTTAAATTGGAGTCTTTGAGTACTCTAAGATTAACTATCGGATGTTCGTAGGTGAGTTCTCGCCAAATAAAGAAAAGCAAACCAAAGAACGAAACAATACTTAAAGCTACAATAAGAGAATCGTTGAACCAATCGTCTTGTTGTCCGTGTTCCAAAACAAATTGTAAGGAACCAATAAAAGCCGATAGAAAAAAGATACCCAACCAATCTACTTGATTAGCCTTTAATTTAACGCCATATTTTGGGCTTTTTATAAAAGAAAGTGTAAGCAATGCCGCAATAATTCCAATAGGAATATTGATGTAAAAGATAAACGGCCACGAGAATCGGTCAACAATATAACCTCCCAATGGTGGTCCCAAGGTTGGTCCTACGATTACGCCCATACCATAAATCGCCTGCGCCATACCTCTTTTGGCTAATGGATAACTCTCGGTAACAATCGTTTGTGCGGTTACCAAAAGTGCTCCACCACCCAATCCTTGAATGAAACGAAAAGCCACCAATTCCCATATATTGGTTGCATTTCCACATAAAAAAGAGGAAACAGTAAAGATGATAATGGATACCGCAAAATAGTTGCGTCGCCCAAATTGTTGCGACAACCAACTGGTCATTGGGATGATAATTACGTTGGCAATGGCATAGGCTGTAATTACCCAAGCAACATCTGTAAGCGTAGCTCCCAAACTGCCTCGCATATTGTTGAGCGCAACGTTGACAATCGTGGTGTCAACTACTTCAAGCATCGCACATAGCACACAAGTAATGGTAATTATTACTCGTCTAAAACCGTACTCAACTAAATCGTCCGCTTCTGTTTGTACCATTTTTGTAGTTCTTAGTTTTTTTTTGTGATTAGCGATTAGTCTTTAGTTCTTAGTCCTTAGTGAATAGTCCTTAGTAATTAGTCCTTAGTAATTAGTCCTTAGTAATTAGTCCTTAGTAATTAGTCCTTAGTGAATAGTGTGTGGCGAAGAGTCCTTAATAGTCAGTCTGCTACCAGCTAATTACTAATCACTAATTACTAACAGCTATTTATTTCAAATGAACGTCTACTTCGACATTCATTCCTGGACGCAAAAGTTTGATTTTATTGGCATCATTAGCTTTGCTTAAGCTAATTTTTACAGGTAAACGTTGAATGGTTTTTACAAAGTTTCCAGTAGCATTGTCTGGTGGTAACAAAGAGAATCTTGAACCAGTTGCTGGCGAAAATGAAGTAATAGCCCCTACAAATTCATAATCAGGGTAAGCATCAACTTTCATCGTCACTTTTTGACCAATTACCATTTTGTTCAATTGGGTTTCTTTAAAATTCGCCACAACCCAAGCTTCATCATTATTGATTACATAAAATAACGACTGTCCAGCTTGTACCAATTGTCCCGGTTGTATGTCAATTTTAGACACTTGACCATCTATTGCTGCAGTAACAACAGTGTAAGTTAAATTTAATTTGGCAGCGTCTAGCACAGCTTGTGCTCTTTTGATATTAGCAGCAGCAACTTCCGTTTGTTTGTTCGAAACTTTAGATTTGGCTTCAATCACTGATTTCTGAAAAGAACTGGCGCGTTGTTGTTGTTGTAACACTCGCAATTGACTTTCAGCTTCTTGTTTAGTAGCCAAAGCTTGTTCGTATTGTTGTTTGGTAATTGTATGATTTTTATAAAGATTTTCATAACGAATAAAATCACTTGTAGCTCTTCCTAATCTAATTTTTGCCGATTCGATGTTACCCCCTGCAGAAAGAACATTGGCTTCAGAAACCGAAATACTTGCTAAAGCGCTTCCAATATCCGCTTTGGCTACTTCAAAACCACCTTCAGCACCAATCAATGCCGCTTTGGCCTCTTCAATTTTGACCTGAAAATCTTTTTTATCAATAGTAAACAAAGTATCTCCTTTTTTTACAAAGTCATTGTCTTTTACATATACTTTGCTAATATAACCAGGGACTCTTGGAATTATTGGAGTCATGTTTTTCTCAATTTGGGCATCATCCGTTTCTTCATGCGATTGTGCATGATTGTATTTGTAAATACCATAAATACTGCCGAGTACTAACAATGATATTGTAATAATTAGGAACTTTATATTTGTTTTTTTCTTTTCCATGGGACTGGTACTTATATTTTTGATGGGTTGAAAGTTGAGTTTAATTGTCCGGTTACCGATAGTAATTCGTAATATTTTTGAATGATATTGGCTTTGCCTAGGGCTTTATTGATTTTGGCAGTCAGTTGGTCTACATCAGCTTCCAATAAATCGTTGGTGTTTGAAAGTCCATTATCGTATTTGTCTTTTACAATTCGGTAATTTTCAGAAGCTTGATCTATGGCTTCCGCATAAACAAGATCTTGTTTGATGGCTAATTGGTAATCTTCGATGGCTTTTTGTACTTGTACTTTGATGTAATCGGTCAAAATAGCTTCAGCGTTTTGTACTTCCATTGCCTTGCTTTCTGCAACTTTAACCAAAACATCATTTTTGAGCAAACTAGTAAAGTCATAGGAAATGCCAACACCAATGTTCATTGCGTTTTGTACATTAACTACATTGTGGAGTTCAAGTGCGGTGTAACCTCCTAATATGGCTATTGAAGGGAAATAAGCACTTCTAGCAATTTTGATATTCGATTGGCTGGCTTTTGCTTGAAAACGAAGGGCTTCTAAATCTTTTCTGTTTTCTAAAGCTGGCGTCTCATCTGAAGGGACATTGTTCATTTGAAAATTGACAAAATCACTTTCTTTGATTTCAATTTGAGTATTCGTATCCAATTTTAAAAGGTTAACCAAATAAAAGTTTACGATATTCAAATTGTTAGTGGCTTCGTCTATTGCGAGTTGTATTTTAGAAACTTGCAATTGTGATTTTAGTAAATCATTACGTGGAATAATTCCGTTTTTCTCCAAATCTATAAAATCAACTACGCGTTGTTTGGCACGTTTTTGATTTTCTTTGAGAATTTCGATTGTCTTTTGCGCTTTGTATAAGCTAGCATAATAATTAACGACTTTTAGCGCAATCTCTTCTTTAGATTGAACCGCATTGGCAGTTTCGGCTAAATAAAGATTGTCGTGCAAGGCAATATTATTTTGAATTTTGAAACCTGCGAAAACAGGAACACTGGCCGTAACTTGACCTAATAGTAAACGATCTACAGGACCAGCTGCTAGGCCGCTTCCACCTGAACTGGATTTCATATCAATTTTGGCACTAGTTAAGTGCTGGTATTGACCAGAGAGCTTTAGATCAGGATATTGATTGTTTTTACTGGCTTGTAGCTCGTATTTTTTGGTAGCTACTTTTGAGGTAGCAAGGGATATTTCGTTACTCTTGGTCCATGCCAATTGTACAGCATCTTCTAGCTTAAGATGTGTTTTTTCTTGAGCGGTTACCGTCGAAGTTCCCCAACACATAATCCCAAAGACAAATAGTGGGCTAATTTTCATAAATCAAAAGGGCTTTAATTGTTTGTTGTATATGCTTAGTCAAGTTCGTCTTGATATAATTGTTGTACAAGGCTTCTGTAGTCAAGTTCAATAGATTTTCGAAGTAGGTTTTATTCATATGAAAATGAAAAAATGTACCCAAAATGGTAGGTGTAATCAGGGGAATAATGATGTCTTTTCTAAATACCCCTTTTCGTTGTCCATCTTCAATAATCGATTCTAAGTATTTGAGATTGCCTTTTCTGAACTCTGTAAAGGCTTGTAGATTTTGTTCTCTTTTTTTGGACGAGAGTTCAAAATGTAAAATGCGATAGATTCCCTTGTTGTTATTGATGCGGTTAATATAAATTTCAATCAATTTATTTACCTTTTCAATAGGTTCAAGATCTTCTTCTAGTAAAAGTTCGAGTTGGGTTTTAATATCTGTAGTTCGATAAACAATAAGCGACTGCAGTAATCGTTCTTTTGATCCAAAGTAATAGGATATCATAGCAACATTGATTTTTGCTACTTTAGAAATATCCCTAATTGAAGTGCCATCAAATCCTTTTTCGGCAAAAAGAGTTTCAGCTACTTCAAGTATTTGGATTTGTTTTTCGGTAAATTCGGTTTTCAATACCTTGATTTTTTGTTAAACAAAATTAAACAACCGTTTAAATTAAACAATTGTTTAATTTTTATTTAACATAGTATTAACAAAATCAAAGCAATCAATCATTGTTGGCGAATCGGAATCCATATTTGTTCTTCCGAATTTGGATCTCCATTTTTGTATTTTTCGCCCAATAGTTCAAAATGAGGGCGATGATCCAAAATATAGTTAGAGTTAGGTAGCCACTCCGTAAAAATTTGCTGAAAAATTGCTGTGTCTATTCCTTTGTGTTCAAAAACGGCATAAAGACCAGTGGGTAGGATAAAGGACTCCATATCTTCGGGGATATTTTCAAAAGTATCCACCGCTACAGCCGCCCATTTTACAAAAGACTTAGCGGGATTAAAATTTTCAAAATAATCTGTGCTGTAGTTTTGAACCGAATAAAAATCGTTGTTTACTCTGTTGGTAATGCCTTTTCGCTTTGGCATAAAATCCTGCCAAAGTGCTTGAGTTTGATTGTCAAGTAACGACATACTTCTTTTTTTACCAACCAATTTGGTTTCTGGTAAAGTAATAAGGGTTGGCTTTAGCATTGATTTTCTTTTTTTAGACATACACTTGTAGCTACGCCGTCATAAGGGGGATAATTAGGGGTGATTTTATACCCTAGTTTTTGATATAATGCGATGGCTATAGGGTTGTTAGTGCCGGTTTCGAGTACATAACAGTTGTATTGCAGCTCGTTGGCCCATTGCTCAAGTTCTGCTATAATATGATGCGCAACTTGTTTGCCTCGGAAAGATGCTACTACAAACATTCTCTTGATTTCAACACTTTTTTCGTCAAATGCTTTAAAAGCGCCACAAGCTATGGCTTCATTTTCATGATAAGCTACGACTACATGCTTGATGTGGTCTGTTTTGTTGTATTGAGCATAAAAATCATGATCTTCATCGTCTTTAGATCGTAGAAATTGATCCAAAAGTAAGACTAGCTTTTGAAAATCAGGATCATCGGATGTGGTTCTTTTTAGTAACATTAGATATTATTTTATCGAATGGATTCTACGAATGCTTTGATGTTGGCAGTTCCATTTTCTTTTAAATAAGTAATGAAGGCACTACCAATGATGGCTCCCTTGGCAAATTGTGTAGCTTGTTGGAAAGTTTCGGCATTGTTGATTCCGAATCCAATAATTTGAGGGTTTTTTAAATTCATTTGAGCGATGCGTTGAAAATAGGCTTCTTGTGTGTTTCCAAATCCTGCACTCGAACCTGTTACACTAGCCGAGCTTACCATATAAATAAATCCATCCGAAACGCTGTCTATAAAATGGATGCGTTCGTCTGAAGTTTGTGGCGTGATTAAAAATATGTTTTTTAAACCGTATTTTTCGAAAATAGCTTTGTATTCGTCAGCATATACATCTACAGGTAAATCAGGAATAATCAATCCATCGATTCCTATTTCGGCACATTTTGCGCAGAATTGCTCTACACCATACTGTAGCATCGGATTAAAATATCCCATAATCACTAAAGGAATGTTGACTGTTTTTCGAATGTCTTTTAATTGGTCAAACAATACTTGTGTGGTCATTCCGTTGTGCAAGGCTTGAGTGGAACTCGCCTGAATGGTAGGACCATCGGCCAAAGGATCACTAAATGGCAATCCGATTTCGATCATGTCGACGCCATTTTTTTCTAAATCTTGAATGATTTGAACAGTATCCTTTAGGTTAGGATAGCCCGCAGAAAAATAGATGGACAATATTTTTTTATTTTCTTGTAATTTTTGATTGATTCGATTCATGGTATGTTTTTTCTATCTGAAATTCTATGTTTATTGGTCTCATATCTAATGAAAATGAGACTTTTTAGTTAAGTTCAAAACTGTTATTACCGCAAATTGGCATTTTAAAATGTTAGCCACGAAAAACACAAATTGGCACTAAATCATCAATTTTGAAATTGAATTGCACTAATTATACAGTTCTTAAGGATTCGTGGAATAAAAGAAATGTTCTGAATTAGTGTTTATCCGTGTAATTTGTGGCGGATATTTTAAAAGTAAATACTTTAAAATTTGCGAATTTGCGGTTGTTTATTTTAGCCTACACCACCAAACTATAAGCCCAAGCTTTTTGGTTGGATTGCAAAACTACTTCTACACGTTTATAATGCTTTCCTTCGTAGAGGTCGGCTTGGCGAAGATCATTGGTCGTCACGTCATATACAATGCCTTGAATGGTATCTTCAGGATTTTCGGTTTCAACGATGATGGGGTAGTTTATTAAGCCAAATTCTTCTTCGATTTGGATTTCTTTGACACGATAGCCCAAAAGCGTTTCTGGAGTTCCTTTGAGTGTTCTTCCAAAAAGATCTTCTTGCACCTCTGGATACTGTAATGTTCCGTATGTAAATAATTTTTGCATAGTACTTTGGTGTTAATGGCTACTTCATTTCTGGTGATGCAGGGTTTGCGTTAGGGATGGAAGCAAATACAATTAAGTATAGAGATTTTAGATTTTAGATTAAGGATTCTTGATTTTAGATTTTGATGTTAGTGAATAAAAAGCACTTTTTTTGCTGGTTCACACATCTGCCATCAAGAATCGTTAATCAAGAATCAGCAATCATTTTATCTTTTCATTCTTAAAGTTAATTACATTGAGACCAACCTTTGTGGTAACGCCCTACTATAATTTAAAGTAGTCAATATACGTATTTAAATCTTTATCTCCTCGTCCTGAAAGGCTAATCACGACAATATCTGACGGTTTGAATTGTTTTTGTTTGAAAATAGCCAAGGCGTGCGAGGTTTCGATGGCGGGAATGATGCCTTCTAATTTACACAATTCGAGTCCAAACTCCATCGCATCATCATCAGTTACAGAATAGAATTCGGCACGACCGGATTCTGCCAAATGCGCGTGCATAGGTCCAACGCCCGGATAGTCTAGTCCAGCCGAGATGGAGTAGGGCTCCGTAATTTGCCCATCAGGGGTTTGCATCAGTAGGGTTTTGCAACCGTGAATGATTCCCATTTTTCCTAGTTTACTCGTAGCGGCACTATGCCCTGAATCGACGCCTTTTCCAGCGGCTTCTACGGCAATAATGCCCACTTCTTCTTGGTCTAAGAAATGGTAAAATGTCCCGGCAGCATTGCTTCCGCCACCAATACAAGCTACGACATAATCTGGGTTTTCACGACCTTCTTTTTCGTTTAATTGCCATTTGATTTCCTCGGAAATGACACTCTGAAAACGGGTAACCATATCAGGATAAGGGTGCGGTCCTATGGCGGAACCAATGATGTAATGCGTGTCTACGGGATTGTTAATCCAATCGCGGATGGCTTCGTTTGTAGCGTCTTTGAGTGTACGTGAACCTGATAAGGCAGGACGTACGGTAGCGCCCAACATTTTCATTCGAGCCACGTTGGGTGCTTGACGAGCAATGTCGATTTCGCCCATATAAACGATGCATTCTAATCCCATTAAGGCACAAACGGTAGCGGTGGCCACACCGTGTTGCCCCGCACCTGTTTCGGCGATGATGCGTTTTTTGCCTAACTTTTTGGCGACTAAAATTTGTCCAATCGTGTTGTTGATTTTGTGTGCGCCCGTATGGTTGAGGTCTTCTCTTTTTAAGTAGACTTTGGTATTGTATTTTTCAGACAATCGCTTCGCAAAATACAAAGGACTTGGACGTCCCACATAATCTTTTAATAGTTGGTTGAATTCTTCTTTAAAATCGGGTGTAGCTGTAATGTCCAAATAGTTTTGGCGCAATTCTTCTACGTTAGGATATAACATTTCTGGAATGTAAGCTCCTCCAAACTGACCATAATAGCCTTTTTCGTTTACGTTGTATGACATTTTTTTATTTTTTTATTTTCTCCAAAAGAGAAATGTTTTTTAATCCAGGTTCTATTTCAAATTTACTATTTACGTCTATGGCGTAAAGGGGTAAATGAGTTTTCAAAATTTCGTTTACTGATGCTATTTCGTCGATTCCGATGCCTCCACTAAGGAAAAATGGTTTAGAGGAGGGATACTTTTGTAAAATGGTCCAATCAAAAGTGGTTCCGTTGCCTCCAGGTAATTTGCCTTTGGTATCGAAAAGAAAGAAATCGCAAACAGGCTCGTAGGGTTTTAATAGGCTAAAATCAAAGGTTTCATTTGCTGAGAATACTTTGATGATTGCTATGGAAGCTCCTAATTTATTTTTTAATTCCAAACAAAAAGTTACCGATTCTTGTCCGTGCAACTGTACAGCTTGTAAATCATATTGAGCTACTTTGTTTAGGATGCTATCACTTTTTTCGTTGACAAAAACCCCCACTTTTTTAATAGATTTTGGTAGCTCAGGCAACGGTCCATCAAAATAGCGAGCTGACTTTTCCCAAAAGATAAAGCCCATATAATCGGGTAGGAGTGTCGCAACTTCGAGTATATTATCAGGGTATTTCATACCGCAGATTTTAAGTCCACAGCCCCCCAACCCCCGAAGGGGGAGTTTTTGTGCGGATGTTGTATTGGACTGTTTTTCTGAAGATGATTGCATAAAGATTACTATTTATTAGTTGCTATTTCCCCCTTCGGGGGTTAGGGGGCTATTTTCTTTATAAAATCAGTGGCAGCTTCGCCTGCGTTATCTGTTTTCATAAAGTTTTCTCCAATCAAAAAGCCTTGGTATCCGTAGGGTTTTAATTCTTGAATGGCCTCAACAGTCGAAATGCCACTTTCGGATACTTTGACAAAATCATTTGGAATTTTGGAGGCTAACGTTTTGCTAAAATCCAAACTCACTTCGAAGGTTTTTAGGTTGCGATTGTTTACTCCAATCATATCTAGTGTGGGCATTATCGATTTTTCTAATTCTTCTAAATTATGCACTTCAAGCAAAACTTCTAGTCCTAAACTTTTAGCAAATTCTGATAAAGATTGGATTTCTTCACGAGTTAAAACCGCAGCGATGAGTAGGATTAAATCGGCTCCGTGGGCTTTGGCTTCCAGGATTTGGTATTCATCTACAATGAATTCTTTGCGTAATAAAGGAATATTTACCGAGGCTCTAGCCAAGAGTAAGTCATCTAGCGAACCTCCAAAATATTTACCGTCCGTAAGTACAGAAATTCCGCAAGCACCTGCATTTTCGTAGCCTTTTACTACTTCTTCAACCGTGAAATTATTGTTGATGATGGATTTGGAAGGGGAACGGCGTTTGTGTTCGGCAATAATTCCAGAAGGACTTTCTTTTAATTTTTGGCTAAGAGAAATCGTCTGTTTTTCAAAAAATACTGAAGCTTCCAATTGCGAAACTGGAATAATGGATTTTTTGAGAATGACTTCTCTTTTTTTATCGATGATGATTTTATCTAGGATGTTCATTAATTATAAATTTAAAGATTGAATGATTTAAAAATTGAATGATTAAAGATTTTAATCTGAATAATAATTAGTCTTTGATTTTAGTACTTAAATATTTTATGAAGTTTGACAAGTTTTGCGATATTTCTACGCTTATTTTATAGCTTTCTTCAATTTCCGTTTGGGAACAAAAGCCAAGTTCCCTAGATAGCACTAGCATACTTCTTACTTCTGCACAACTTCCTTTGGAAATTTTTAAATATCTAATAAGTTGTTTATTATTGTTGTATTCAGAACCTTCAGCAATATTGTTGGTTATTGAAATAACTGCTCTTTTTATTTGATCTTTAAAACCAAATTCTTTTTCAAATTCTTTTTTGTTTGCTATTTGAAAAACTTGTTTTGCTAATAAGATCCCTTTTTGATACACCTCAAATTCTTCAAACGATTTTGTCATATTTTTTAAATTTTTAAATCATTCAATTTTTTAATTGTTATCTACTTAACTCTTTTAGTTTGTTCAAAGCTACCAAGCCTTTGCCAGATAGCAAACTTTCTTTCGCTATTTGAAATCCTTCTAAAGGAGTGCATTGGTTAACGGTTGCAATGGCCATAGCAGCATTGGCACAAACCACATTGTTTTGGGCTTCCGTTCCTTTTCCTGAAAGAATAGTAAGGAACATAGCTGCTGATTCTTCAATGGTTTTTCCACCCTCGATTTCGTTTTGAGATAAAAGGGACACACCAAAATCAGTCGGATGCAACATACCTTCCATTGTTTTGGTAATTGTTTTGGTTGGACACGTCAATGAAATCTCATCGTAGCCATCGAGTGCGTGCAGGATAGTAAAATTCACCTCGGTGTTTTGATACAAATAGCCATACATTCTGGCTAATTCCAAATTGAAAACCCCTACCAATTGATTTTTGGGAAAGGAAGGATTGACCATCGGGCCCAACATATTGAAAAAGGTTTTTACGGCCAGTTCTTTTCGTATGGGTCCTACATTTTTCATAGCAGGGTGAAAAAGAGGTGCGTGCAACACACAAATACCAGCTTGGTCAATACATTTTTCTAAAAAAGAAGCATCGTTACTAAATTGCACTCCCATTTTTTCAAGTACATTACTGGAACCAGAAATAGAAGACACTCCGTAATTCCCGTGTTTGGCTACTTTTATTCCTGCACCCGCCGCAACAAAGGAAGCTAAAGTGGAGATGTTAAAGGTGTCTTTTCCATCGCCACCTGTACCACATAAATCAATGGCATTGTAGGCGGATAAATCTACTTTGATACACAATTCCAATAACGCTTCTCTAAAGCCAGCTAACTCGTCTATGCTAATGCTACGCATCATATAAACAGTCAAGAAAGAGGCAATTTGACTAGGATTATAACTTCCGTTGGATATATTAATCAATACATTTTTTGCCTCTTCTTTAGAAAGCATTTCGTGATTGATTAGTCTGGTTAATATGTTTTTCATTTTTGTGAAATACTAAGTTTGTAAATAACTAAGATTCTTAGTTTTGTTTTCAAAAGGACTGTTTACTCAATACTGAAATCTGAGCACTAATTTTTTACCCAATTCTCTAACATTTTTTTTCCGTCAGGGGTCAATACACTTTCAGGATGAAACTGTACCCCACGAACATCAAAGGTTTTATGGCGCAAAGACATCACTTGACCGTTTTCGTCAATTGACGTGATTTCTAAAACATCTGGTACATTTGCATCGACCACCCAAGAATGGTAGCGTCCCACTTCGAATGTTGAATCTAATCCGTCAAAAAGGAGTTCGTCATTTACAATCGTTTTTACCGTTGTAGCTACCCCGTGATATACTTTGTCTAAATTGGACAAAGTACCGCCGTAGACTTCTCCAATGGCTTGTTGTCCAAGACATACCCCAAAAATGCTTTTGGTGGGACCGTATTTTTGAATCACCGCTTTGAGTAAACCCGCTTCGTCAGGGATACCAGGTCCTGGCGATAATAAAATTTTGTCGAAATGAACGATTTCATCCAAATCAAATTCATCGTTTCGGTACACCGTTACTTCACAATCTAAATCTTCTAAATAATGTACTAAGTTGTAAGTGAAGCTATCGTAATTGTCTATGACTAGTATTTTTTTCATTTCATTTTGTGATTTAAAGATTGAAAAATTTAAAGATTAGTAATTTTTCAATCATTCCATTTTTTAATTTTTAAATTTTCTCAGCCAAATCCAATGCTGCATTTAAGGCTCTGAGTTTATTATAAACTTCTTGCATTTCGCTTTCTTCATCAGAGCTTGCTACGATTCCTGCACCCGCTTGTGAATGCAATTGATGGTTTTTGCTCAAGAACGTTCGGATCATAATTGCATGATTGAAATTGCCTTCAAAATCCATAAAACCTATGGCGCCTCCATAAAAATTACGGTTGGTTTTTTCGTACTCTTCAATCAATTGCATGGCTCTGTGTTTTGGTGCGCCACTCAAAGTACCTGCGGGAAAAGTGTCTGCTACGACTTGTAGCGTTGAGGCTTTTTCGTGTAAATGGCCTGTTACTTTAGATACTAAATGAATGACATGCGAGAAAAACTGAACTTCGCGGTATTTTTCTACTTGAACGTCATGTCCGTTACGGCTCAAATCATTTCTGGCCAAATCTACAAGCATCACATGTTCACTATTCTCTTTTTTATCTTCAGAAAGAGCTTTGGCTAAAACAGCATCTTTTTCATCATCACCCGTTCGTTTAAAAGTTCCTGCGATGGGATGAATTTCGGCTTTTCTGTTTTTGACAATAATTTGTGCCTCGGGAGAAGAACCAAATAATTTAAAATCACCATAGTCAAAAAAGAATAAATAAGGGGAAGGGTTAATGCTTCGTAAAGCACGATACACATTAAATTCATCGCCTTTGAAACCTTGCGTAAAACGTCGTGATAAAACCAATTGAAAAACATCGCCACGGAAACAATGTTTTTTGGCTAAAGCTACGTTGTGTTTGAACTCTTCATCTGTAAGGTTCGAAAAACCTTCGCCTTCTTTTGAGAATTTATACGAAGCGATGTTTCGAGATTGCAAGAGTTGTTCGATTTCAGAAATGTTATTTTTTCCATCCAAACTATGACAAAAAATATAGGCCTCATTCTTGAAATGATTGATGGCTATGATGTTTTGGTACACCGCATAATACACATCTGGGATGGAATTACTGTTTTCTTTTTTAGCGATGGTTACTTTTTCAAAATAGCGCACAGCATCATAAGCAATGTAACCAAACAATCCATTGTTGATGAATTTAAAATCATTCTTTTGCGATTGAAATTGATTCGAAAAGGCTTGAATGATTTCAGGGATATTGGTGTTAGCATCAATAATAATCGTTTCTGAGCTACCATCGGGATATTGCTTCGTAATGATTTCATTTTCTATTTTTATAGAAGCAATGGGTTGGCAACAAATATAAGAGAAGCTATTGTCGTTCCCGTGATAGTCGCTACTTTCTAATAGTAAACTATTAGGGAATTTGTCTCTAATTTTAAAATAGACACTGACCGGTGTAATGGTATCGGCTAGGATTTGTTTGTAATTGGTATTTAATAAATAAGCTTTCATTTCTTTTTTAATTAAGGCTATTATATAGAGTCATTTCTAATAAAAAATAAGGCAATAAAAAAAAGGCTTGTCGTGATGACAAGCCTTTTGATTATATATAGTTCAAATAATACTATAGGAGCTTTGTTCACGACGTTTGACGTAAAGTATTCCACCACCAAGTATTGTTTGTTATTGTTCTCATGTTTTTTTTCGTTGAGCAAATATATAAATGAAATTGAACTAATCAAAAGTAAAAGAAGAAAATTAAATTATTCTTTTATCCTTTTTTGTTAAATTCTAAACAGTTAACTATTTGTTGCCATTTACATTTATCGATTATTAACTAAAATAGCATTTTCTTTTTTTCTAAAATCTGGATTATTTTTTAAGTCAATAGACGCAAATAAATCGACAATTGGAGTAGTGGTTATGTCAAACATTGTGGTTGGATCTGGCCAATATTTTAGTTTACCATTAAAACTTTGCTCCTCGCTAACTAAGTTTTCTTTACAGCGGTTAAGTGTAATGTTTTTTAATTCAATCTTAGAAAAGTTTTCTTGAGATAGTGATATTTTCTCTCCTAATAATATAAAGGGAGCAAATCCTGAAACTATACTATTAGTAAAGGATAAGTTGCAATTTTCCTTTAAATAAATGGCTTCACGAACTAATCCTTGATTGTTTTCTTCGATATTTACAAACGTGATATTACTGGCTTTTACGTTTGTAAGTTTTTTTGTCAAATCTGCATTTTCAGGTTTGTCGTAAGAATCAATTTCAAAACATCTTGAGTTACCAGAACCTGAAGAGAATGGGTGACGAATAGCGATACTATTAGTAAGTGTAGCTTGAGTTCCTTCAGCAAAATCAAAATCATCATCGTCTGATCGGAAAGAAATTAAATTATTCATCGCAACTTCACCACCAACTAAATGGTAAGCGTCTCCATTAGAATAACTAACTTGTATGTTACTTAGGGTAGTTTTTTTACCAACTCCTCCTAGTATCAAAGCATTGATTTCTTTTGAACCGTTTATTTTTTTTCCTGCATATTCAATACGCACATATTTTAAAATACCAGAATTATCCTCTGGTTTATCACCACCATAAGTCGCTTGTGCCAAATCAAGATTAAAATCTGTTAAAATATGCTTATTGTCTTTGTCTATTTTATTGACAGGGGCATTGCCTAAAATAATAATTCCACCCCAATTTCCTGGTTTTCTTACGGTAGCTGCTTTGTCAGAAGTAAAAACAATTGGTGCTTTTTCGGTACCTTCAGCAATAAGTTTTGCTCCTTTAGTAATAATTAAGGTTCCACAATAATCAATATCACCAACACCTCCTCTGATAATAGTTCCTGGTTCTATTGTAAGCGTGGCATTGTTGGTTACGTATACTCTGTTGTTTAGTTGATACGTTTTTGTACTTACTAGTTTGGTGTCTTTATCGATGATATCAGGTAATACTTCATTAGCTTCAGGATATTCAGCTGTTGCGGGTCTAAAGTTGGTCCAATTATTCATCCAATTGGTATCTCCATAGATGCCTTTGTTTTTTTGAGCAAAAAGTGATAAACTACAGGCAAGACAAATAATAATTAAGGTTTTTTGTTTCATTTTTTATTGTTTTAAAGTGGGGCTTTACTTTCTTTTTGGTAAACTTAAAAAACTAAAGTAATAAATTAAAATAACAATAACCAAAACTTAACAGTTTAATACTAAAAATAGTTTTTTTGAATAGATTTATCCTTTTTTTAATAAAAAAAATATCTATAATTTAGTAAAAATGAAAAGAGCTAATTGAAATACAATTAGCCCTTTTACTATAAAAATATTCTTTTTGAAAGGAAAATCAGCAGTTAAGTATCGTTACTTTAATTGGTACTAACTACAACTGCAGTTTCTTTTATTCTAAAATCAGGATTGATTTTTATTTGAGTCGATTTAAACAAATTTGCAATTGGAGTGGTAGTAAATTCAATTCCCATAGCAGTTGGATCTGGCCAATATTTTAATTTGTCGTTAAAACTTAGATCTTCACTTACAATGGAACCTTTGCAGTTATTTACAGCGATATCTTTCAATACTATTTTTGCTAGATTATCTGGGTTAAGTCCAATTTTTCCGTCCAATAATAAAAAAGGAGCAAAGCCAGAAACTACACTGTTTTTTAATGAAAAGTAACATTTTTCTTTTAGATGTATGGCTTCTTTTACTAAACCTTGATTGTTTTCTTCAAGATTTACTAGCGTGATATTGCTTGCCTGAATAGTGGTAAGTTTTTTGTTTGGATCTGCATTTTCTATTTTATCATAGGAATCAACTTCAAAACATCTTGAACCTGAAGCATCTGATGAAAACGGATGACGTATTGCAATAGTGTTGCTGATTGTAGCTTGTACGCCTTGTGTAAAATCGAAATCATCATCGGTAGTGCGGTAGGATATCAAGTGTTCTAGTTTTACATCTCCACCATAACATTCAAAAGAGTCGTCATTTGAATAGCTTATTTGAATATGATTTAACGTAGTTTGTTTTCCAACACCAGCCAATGACAAACCATTTAATTCCTTTAATGCATTTAGCTTTCTTCCTGCATATTCTATACGAACATATTTTAAAATACCTGAGTTAGCTTCTGCATTTGCACCCCCATATGAACATTTAGATGCGTCTAAATTGAAGTCCAATAAAGCCTGACCGTTAATTCCTGTTTTATTGATAGGGGCATCACCAAGTAACAAAATTCCGCCCCAATCACCTGGTTTTCTTACAGATGTTGCTTTGTTTGAAGTGAAAACAATCGGATTTTTTTCTGTTCCTTCAGCAATAATCTTGGCTCCTTTTGTTATAACAAGGGTGCCACAAGTCATATCGTCTCCACGTATAACGGTACCAGCTTCTATTGTTAATGTGGCGTTATTGATAACATATACAGTTCCTTCTAGGCGATAGGTGCTGTTGCTGTCTAATTTGGTGTCTTTATCGATTATTCCTGTTAAGATGGCATTAGCTTCATGATATTCTGTAGTGCTTGGTTTAAAATTGGTCCAATTGTCCATCCAATTTGAATTGCCATAAATTCCTTTAAATTGTTGAGCAGATAAAGATAAAAAGCTCAAAACGCAAATGATAAGTGCTACTTTTTTTTTCATTTTTTTTTTTGATTGTTTAAAATACAGTCTATTGATTAGATTGGCTTATTTAACAACTCAAATGTAGTAGTAGTGTTTTAAAACAATGACTAAAAAAGGTTAAGAATACATTATTAATAAGGTGTATTTGTTGATGAAATTAACTTTTTTTTTACGATTTGGTAAAGTAAAATATTTTGGTTTGCTCATAAAAAAAGCCTCAACAAAGTTGAGGCTTCTATATTATGAGTTTTTGAAATTAGAATTTCAAAGTCACTTTCAATTCAAATTCGTCATTGATGGCTTTGTCACCAATAGAAGAAAAGATTGATTTTGAATTATACTCAATACCGTATTTAGTTCTATCTACGTTGAAAGTTGTAGTAGCAGTATTTCCGTTTACAGTGATATCAAAAGTAACTGGTTTAGTAATTCCTTTGATAGTTAAATCTGCTGTAACTGAATACACATCTTTAGCTTTTGAACCGATATTTTTGAATACCAAAGTAGCTGTTGGGTGTTTTTCAGTTCCAAAAAAGTCATCTGCTTTTAAGTGTCCATTCAATTTTCCTTGGTATTCACCTTTCAAGTCAGTAGCAGTTAAAGAGTTCATGTCTACTGTGAAAGAACCTCCTTTTAATGCTTTTCCTTTGAATACTAAAGCACCTTCTTTGAAGTTAACAGTACCATTGTGTTGTCCAGTTACTTTTTTACCTAACCATTCGATAGAGCTTCCTGCTACATCAATTTTTTTTGTTTGTGCAGTTACAGATACTGTTGCAATTACTAAGAATGCTAATGCAATTGATTTTAAATTTTTCATGTTTAAATTGGTTTTTAGATTAATATTTGAGTTGTAAAATTATAGTGTAATAAATAAGTCTTCAGTAGATTTTCTAACTTTTGCATAATGCTGTGTCTCATCTTCTTCGTGACGGTACCCCACAGCGGCAACAACTGCTGCGTTTAAGTTTAGTTTATCTAAACCTAAAATAGCATTAAATTGAACGGGATCAAAACCTTCCATTGGAGTGGTGTCAATTTTTAATTCAGCGGCAGCGTTCAATAAATTAGCCAAAGCTAAATAAGTTTGTTTGGCTGTCCAAACTTTTTTTACATCATCTGGTAGATTAATAAGAGCTCCTTTCATAAAGTCTCCATATCCATTCATCGCTCCTTCTGGTAGATTTCTGGTTTGTTCAGCATTTTTCAAATAACCCTCGATGTCTTCGTTACCAACGGTGGTTTGATTTGCAAAAACGATTAAATGAGAAGCCTCAGTTATTTGACTTTGTCCCCAAGCCGCGGGTTGTAATTGTGCTCTTAACTCTGGATTATCAACAATTATAACTTTGTACAATTGCAATCCATAAGAAGAAGAACTCAAACGAATGGCTTCTTTTAACGTATTTAAATCTTCGGAAGAAATTTTTTTGCTAGCATCGAATTTTTTGGTAGCGTATCTCCAATTTTGATTGTCTAAAAATGTATTCATAGTTGATTTATATTTATTTTGTTCTGTATTTTTCTAATAAGTAATTTAATTGTTGTAATTCTTCTAAGCTTAAATTATTTGCAAAGGATTCTTGATGCTGTTTCAGTTGTGGTTCTAATTCTTCCAAAAGATTCAGTCCTTTTTCAGTAATTAAAACTTCAATTTTTCTTCTATTTTCAGGGCAAACATTGCGAGTAACCAGTTCTTTTAATAATAATTTATCTACTAGACGAGTAGTGTTACTTGTCTTGGCTAACATGCGCTCTTGAATAACACACATATTGGCAGGTTTCCCTTTTTGTCCTCTTAGAATGCGCAATACATTATATTGCTCACCTGAGATATCATGAGGTTTTAGTATTTCATTAAAATTTTCTGAAATAACAATTTGAGTATACATGATATTTAAATTCACACGGATTGATGGATTGTAATCAACAGTGCTTTTTAAAATTTCTTCTATTTTCATGTTTGTATTTACTTTATTTGTCGATACAAATGTAACACTTTTTTTATATGTATATACAAATGTTTTGATTTTAACATTTGATTTGCATTTGATTTTTTAATGCAGGTACAAAAAAAGCCATAAATAATAGATTTATGGCTTATGATTGTTGACATGTAAGCTTTTTTAGCTTGTCCCTATTTATTTAGTCCTTTATTCCCAATTTACTTAAAATGTCTTCCATCAAACACCATTTGGTTAAAGAAGATTGCAATAAATTGGCTCCTACAAAGGCAGTAAACCACAACCAATTTTGATTTACATAAATGCTTAATAATAAACTTGCTATAATAAAGGTTCCAGCAATACCTCTTACGATTCTATTTTTCATTTTCTTTTATATTAGGTTAATTAGATTTTTCGATGTTAAGAACGGCAATATGAATGTGTGATAAGGATTCCTGCTCCATATTGAAATATTCCACAAGCTCATAAAGAGCATCCACTTTTTCTTTTGCTGTAAAAGCATAAAAAAGGATGGAATCTGTTTCGTTCATTTCGCTTCCAAACCAATTGGACTCAACTGCTTCTCCAGTACTGTTTTTAAATCCTTTTACCTCCTGATAAGAGAATGACTGAACGGATGCTTTTTTGAGCAATTGCTTAATTTCATTTTCAAATTCTTTGACTGCAGTTATGAGTAGTAGTTTCATTATTTTTTGTTTAAAGGTTTATGAGTTTAAAAGTTTAAGGTTTGTAAAATCAGAAACCTTAAACTTGAAACTATTTTTTATTTCTCCCATTTTTTTCTCTCAGTGATGTAATAAATCAAAGGCACAACCAACAATGTCAATACAGTCGAAACGATCGCTCCAAAAACTAATGAAATCGCCAAACCTTGAAAGATAGGGTCAAACAAAATAATGGAAGCTCCAATAACTACGGCACCTGTGGTCAATAAAATAGGAGTAGTACGTACTGCACCTGCTTCAATAATGGCTTGTTTCAAGGGCACGCCTTCGTTCAGTCGGATTTCGATAAAATCGATAAGCAACACCGAGTTCCTCACCATTACTCCAGCCAATGCAATCATTCCGATGAAAGAGGTTGCGGTGAAATAAGCATTCAACAACCAGTGTCCAAACACAATTCCAATTAGCGAAAGCGGAATAGCTAACATCATCACCATAGGTGTTTTGAAGTTTTGGAACCAACCCACAATCAGCATGTAAATAATCACGATAACCACCATAAATGCTACTCCCAAATCACGGAATACTTCTAGAGTAATTTGCCATTCACCATCCCATTTTACAGTAAAATCACTTTCGTCTGTAGGTTGCTCCATGTAGAGTTCGTTGACTTTATACCCTTTTGGTAATTGCATTTTGGCTAGTTTTTCATTCATCCCCAAAATCGCATACACTGGACTTTCTAGTGCACCGGCCATATCAGCTGTTACATAAACCACGCGTTTTTGGTCTTTTCGGTAAATGGTTTTTTGTAGTGTATCCATTTCTACTTTTACCAAATCGCTCACCGGAATCATATTTCCTTGGCTTCCTTTAATTTTTAGATTCTGAATGTCTTGTAAACTCGTTTTGTCTTTGTCGTCTAGCGAAAGAACGATGCCCACATTATCATTGGAGTTTTCATCATACAAATTAGAAACCGGATATTCCTTCAATAAATACGTCAGATTGCCTACCACTTGTTGCGGTGCAATACCGTTCAACATCGCTTTTTCTTTGTCGATTTTCAGTTTGTATTCCGTTTGATTGTCCTCAACCATCCAGTCGATATCCACAATATCGGTAGTGTTTTCTAAAATCGTTTTTACTTGTTTGGCCACTTTTATTTGTTCCTTATAATTAGGCCCATAAATCTCGGCAACCAAAGTCGATAATACTGGAGGTCCTGGCGGAACTTCAATAATTTTCACATTAGCTCCATATTTCTTCGCAATTTTCTGAATCTCAGGACGCATCTCTCTTGCAATAGTGTGACTTTGTAAATCACGGTCTTCCTTATGCAATAAATTCACCTGTATGTCGGCCATATTGCTACCACCACGTAAATCATAGTGACGTACCAAACCGTTGAACGTAATCGGTGCCGATGTACCAATATAATTTTGATAATCCACTACTTCCGGTTTTGTCGAAAGATACTGTGCAATTTCTTTGGTAACGGCTGCTGTGCGTTCCAAAGTAGTGCCTTCGGGCATATCAATCACCACTTGAAATTCGTTTTTATTATCGAATGGCAACATTTTTACCACCACCGATTTGGTGAAAAACATCAAAACTGATCCGAATAGCAATACTACTGTTACTCCAACTAGAATGCGCCTTTTGGTACTGCTCTCCAAGAAAGGACGTTCGAGTTTGCTGTAAATTTTATAAACCCAGCTCGTTTCCATTCCTTCGGATTCTTTGTGTTCTTGCTCTTCTTTTTCTTGTAGCAAGTGATACCCTAAATAAGGCGTAACCGTCAAAGCCACAAACAATGATAACAACATCGCAATCGAAGCGCCAATTGGCATCGGACTCATATAAGGCCCCATCATTCCGGATACAAACGCCATAGGAAGTATCGCTGCAATTACAGTAAACGTTGCCAAAATCGTTGGATTTCCAACTTCGTTAATCGCATAAATTGCCGCTTGTTTGAAAGGCAGTCGCTTCATCTTGAAATGGCGGTGCATATTCTCGGCAATAATAATACTATCATCGACCACAATTCCCACTACGAATACCAAGGCAAAAAGCGTGATTCTATTTAGGGTGTAACCCAACAAATAATAGGCAAACAAGGTCAGCGCAAACGTCAACGGAACGGAGAAGAAAACCACCAATCCACCACGCCAGCCCATAGCCAACATTACCAAGAGCGTCACAGCAATAATCGCAATTCCCAAGTGTAATAGCAATTCACCCACTTTATCCGATGCCGTTTCCCCATAGTTACGGGTTACTTCAATATGAACATTGTTTGGAATTAAACTCTTTTTTAGTTGCTCTACTTTGTCAATGATTTTTGCCGATATTTTCATGGCATCCGCACCTTTCACTTTCCCAACAGAGATCGTCACAGCAGGATATTCTGATTTGGCAGTTTTGAATTTTTCATTGGCTTTGCCATATCCAAATAACACATAACTTCTGGCCGTTGAGGGACCATCTTGCACTTTGGCCACTTGTTTCAAATATACCGGTAGGTTTTTATTGACACCCACTACCAAGTTTTCTACATCTTCGGCATTCGATAAAAACTGTCCCGTAGTAACCAAGTATTCTTTGTCGTCATTGACAAAACTACCCGACTGTGAACTACCGTTGTTGGCCTGAATCATTTGCATAACGCCCAAAGCATCCACGCCATTTTCGGCCATTTTATCTTTGTCCAAAATCACTTTTAATTCGCGATTGTTTCCGCCAATTTCCTTGGTGATGGCCACATCTTTTACTTTCTCAATTTCCGAAGTCACTTCTTCAGCAAGTTGACGCAATTGAAAACCATCTTGTTTATCACTCCAAAGCGTGATGCCCAGCATTGGCACATCATCTATTGAACGGGTTTTCACCATCGGTTTGTATACTCCTTGCGGGAACATATCTTCGTGTTTCGCCAACTCGTCATATAATTTTACATACGAACGCTCCACATCCTGACCTACAAAAAACTGTACAATCAACATCGCTTGACCGTTCATGGCCATACTGTGCACGTGTTCGACTCCTTTGATATTCGAAATTACTTTCTCCAAAGGCTTGATCACACGACTCTCAACTTCGGCGGGGTTAGCACCAGGATAACCTACCATTACGTCGGCCATCGGAACATTTATTTGTGGTTCTTCCTCCCTTGGGATTAGAAACGAGCTGTACACTCCTATAATCATCAATGCCACCATTAACAGTATCGTTAACTTCGAATTGATGAAAAAATGGGCTATTTTACCTGAAATTCCTTCTTGCATTTTTATCTGGTTTAAAGTTTGAAATTGTTTAAAGTTTAAAGTTTGTTCAACTGAACACTAAAAACTGATTACTGAATACTCACCAAAGCTCCGTTATACAATTTTCCATCAGCCGAAACGATATATTGCTCATTTGCCGATAAACCAGACAAAACTTCTACTTGATTGCCAAAGTTTTTACCAATACGCAACCATCTTAATATGGCTATATTTCCAGTTCCAATGGTATAAATTCCAGTTAACTGTCCTTGTTGTACCAAAGCACTTTCGGGAACCAAAACTTTTTCGCTTGTTTTTGTTGGGATGGTATTGGTAACAGTAAACTGAACGTTTACGAACATTCCTGATAAAACAGAAGAATCGGTTTTGTCTAAATTGATTTTTACCAAATATTGTCCACCCGTATTTTTTGCCGATAGACTCACTTCGCTTACTTTTCCGTTCAAGCTTTCGTTAGAAGATTTTACCAGAACTTTTACAGCCATTCCTTTTTTGATAGCAGTAATGTCACTTTCAGAAACCATAGCCGTTACTTGCAATCTTGAAGCACCTTCTATGCTTACCAATGGCATTCCCGGATTGGCCATGTCGCCTTCTTTTACAAACGTATTGGTTACCACACCTGCAAAAGGAGCGGTGATATTCGAGTAGGAGAATTGTGCCATCACTTCGTTGCGCATTTGTTTGGCACCTTCCAAACCTGCTTTTGCCATTTCGTAACGGGCAGTCATATCATCCAACTCTTTTTGGGAAGCGCTTTGCTGTTTGAATAAATTCACAAAACGGTCGTAATCTTTTTTGGCATTGTTGTAGCCTGCTGATGCTTGCAAAATACTCGCATCCACTTGCGCTTTTTTGGCTTGTAAATCGGTGTTGTTGATGCTTACCAATAATTGTCCCGCACCCACTTTTTGACCTACTTGAACGTATAGTTTGGTTATATAACCCATCATTCTAGTGCTTAAATTGGCAGAGTTTTCGGCTTCAATTTTACCGCTGGCCGTTACAAATTGTCCGTTGTTGTTTTCAGACACACCACTTACTTTTACAGCGATAGCAGGTTCTTTAGTAATTTGTTCTTTTTTGTCTCCGTTACAGGAAGTTAAAAAAGTTAGAGCAATTGTCATTATTGGGATAAATATCTTTTTCATTTTTGTTTTTTTAATGGTTTTATTTAAATCCTGCAAGGTCTTTTTTGACCTTGTAGGTATATTGTCAATACTGCTTTTTATACCTACAAGGTTTTAAAAACCTTGCAGGAAATCTGAATGCTACTTCGTCAAAAACTGCAAGTATTCCTGTGTGTATTTGTATTCAAAAACAGCTTGTAAATACTCCAATTCTTTTTGATACATTTGTGTTTCTGTAAGCAATAAATCCGTAGTTTTTTCTAGTCCTTGGGTAAAACGATTGCTTCTTATTCGATATGCTTCTTTGGATTGTTCCAATGCCAGTTTCTCTAAATTTACTTTGTTTTCGGCATCTCTAAGTTGTCTGTTGGCTTTGCTCAATTCCATTTGGCTTTGGGCTTTGTATTGTTGGGTTTCAATTTCTGATTTCTGAAAATCAGCTTTGGCTTTTTCCATTTTTCCAATCGATTTATAGCCGTCAAAAGCATTCCAGGATAATTGCGCACCCACTACGTAGCCATTAGAATTGGATCCGAAAAGTTGCTGTGCGTACATTTCATAACTTCCAAAAGCGTTCAATCTGGGCAAGAAATTCATTTTACTTGATTGATACATTTTGCCGTAAGACTCGGTTGTTTTATTCATCGCCTGAATGTCTTTTCGATTATCGGATAGTGAAGTGTTGAAAGCATCAATTACAATGGCATTGTCTAATTCTTCGATAGGTTTGTACACTTTGTTGGCGCCACCTTCATCTAATAAGAAGGCCAAATAATCCGAAGCGTTTTGAATGTTACTTTTGGCGTATTGCAACTGATTTTGAACGTCATTGACACGCACTTGCATCGATAGCAAATCGGTTTTTTGTAAAATTCCCTGATTGAAATAATTCTGAATTAATTTCAAATTGGCTTCCGCCGTGGCATTTGCTTTTTCAATTAATTTAACGGCTTTGTAACTCATTTGCAATTGCATAAATGCTTTGTTAGTTTCTAGTTCCAAATATTCTTTGGTTCTTTCCGTTTGTAATTGATAAGCATCCATTTTGGATTTGGCCGCTTGTCGTCCGTACAATCCGTCAACATTGATAAGCGGTTGTAAAATGTCAATCCTAGTTGCAAAATTTTTGGTTTGTGAAGGATTGTTCAGTTTTGCAGGATCAAAGTCGGATGGTGTTAGAATTCCTTGATTCAGTTTGGAACCAAAAGCCATCAACGGATTGGTTGTTGCCATAGAAGTATGCGAAGCTGATATGTTTGGTAAGAACAACGAATTCGATAGGCGATAATCAGCTTGTGCCGATTTGTAGTCTTGATTCGCCATTTTAATTTGAAGGTTCTTGTCGGCTGCTTTCGTCCAAATGTCTTTTTTGGAAATCGCTATGGTATCTTGACTATATCCAATCGTGAAACTCATCATGGTTATTAGTCCTGCAATCACATTTATTTTTTTCATTTTTTTGCTATTTAATGAAGCAAAAGTAGGCGCAGTATGAACCAAAGTCTGTAACTATTATCACATAGTCTTTTTTGTTAGTTTGACTTCTTTTAAATATGCTTATAATGAAAGGGTTTTGGTTTAAAAAAGGAATTACAGGAATTGATTTATTTAATGTAAAAAAATATTTATTTTGTTTTATTGCTATTATTTTAAGATTATAGATAGTGTTTTGTTATTTTTAAGTGATTTTAGCGTAAATTTAAGGTGTTGAAATTTTCAAAAGGGGTGAAGCAATCTCATTAGTTTTTATTTTTAAAAAGAAGAAATATGGGGTCCCAATTCGATAATCAAGAGGCAGAAATTAAACGGTTAAAAAAAGAACTTCTTTTTTATAGTGCCTATGATTCTTTTATCAAAAAAAGCACCGATTTATTCTGTACTTTCAATGACGAATGGACTATTATTTTAGCAGGTCTCAATTTTTCTACACTTGGCTATAACCTAACACAATTAGAAGGAGCTTCTTTTACTCAAATAATTGCTCCCTCAGATGCTAAGGCTACTACAGATTGTATACAAGAAGCAAAAAATACTGAAAACACTACAACCATTATTAATAAAACCATGCGTAGTTCCGGTTGTTTTTATTATTATCAATGGCGATTTTCGTATGATCCCACTTCAAATTTATTTCATGCTTTTGCTTTTGATGTGAATGATTTTCAAGTTACCAAACAAAAATATTTAGCTAGTGATTTACTGCTTAATGATGCTCAAAAGTTGGCCAAAACGGGGAGTTGGGTTTTTTATCTAGGTTCAGAAGAACTTATTTGGTCCGATGAATTGTATGCTATTTTTGAAATTGAAAAATCCACAGATGATTTATATTCAGTGTATTTATCTCATATTTCTTTAGCTGATCTGGAGCTTTTAAATGAAAAATTTAATATACTGTTAAAAACGAAAGAGCCATATGAAATTGAATACCAAATTCATTTTTCAAATCATCAAAGCAAATGGATTTTCGCAACAGCAATACCAATTTTGGATGAATCAAATAATATTATTGGTTTAAAAGGAATTGCTCAAGATATTACCAAGAATAAAGAGATAGATCTTCTTCTCAAAATAAAAGCAGATCAAGATAAGGAAAATGAAATTAAAGAATTAGAAGAGAAAAGCAATTCTAAATTCAGAAATTATGTAGAAAATGCTCCAGATGGTATTTTTGTGACTAATGAAAAAGGAAATTTTATAGAGGTTAACCCAGCTGCATCTAAAATTACAGGATACTCTAAAGACGAATTACTCTCCATGAGTACCATTGATTTTGCAGATCCAGAGTCTCCTGACAATTATTTTCAAGTACTTAAAGAAGTAAAATATTTTGGAAATAATATAAAAGATTTAAAATTTATTCATAAAAACGGTAGTATTAGATGGTGGTCTTTAGATGCTGTAAAACTATCAGAAACTACTTTTTTGGGTTTTGTAAAAGATATTACTGATCGGAAGAATATAGAAAGAGAAATACAAGAAAGTGAGGAACGCTATAGAGTTTTGGTTCAACAGATGTTAGATGCGATTGTGATTTCTACTATTGAAGGGCGCATTTTGAGTGTTAATGAAAATTCCTGTAAAATAACAGGTTACACAGAAAATGAACTACTGTCCAAATCTATTTTTGATTTTGTGACTGATGATGAACTTTTAATCAATCCATTTCAATTCGAAAAATTATATAAAGGCTTGTCGGTACAAACAGAACGAAAAGTAAAACTTAAGGTTGATAAAATTCTTTATGTAGAGTTGAATTCAAAATTACTACACGATGGCACAGTTTTGACAATTGTTAGAGATATTACGGAACGTAAAGCTGCAGAAGCCTTATTGATTGAAAGTGAGAAATTTTTAACCGAAACACAGCAAATAGCCAATATTGGTACTTTTAGTATAGACTTAATTACTAATGAATGGACCCGCTCTAAACTTTTGGATACTATTTTTGGCATAGCATCTTCTGAAGCGTTCAATTCATACAGTTGGTTTGCAATAGTGCATCCAGACCATAAAGAGATAATGTATAAGTACACAACAGAAGAGGTCTTAGGCAAAAAAACACCCTTTGATAAAGAATATAAAATCATAAGAGCCAATGATAATGAAGAACGATGGCTACATGGAAAAGGGCAGTTAAAAATAGATAAGGAAGGACAGCCCTATGTTTTAGTTGGGACTATTCGCGATGTGACCGAGAGTAAAATACTCGATATAGAATTGACTAGAGCCAAAGAAAAAGCAGAAGAAGCCAATAAAGCTAAAACAGAATTCTTAGCCAATATGAGTCATGAAATTAGAACTCCTTTAAACGGGATTATTGGTTTTTCCGATTTATTGTCTGCTACTAATCTCGATAACGATCAAATGGAGTACATGAGTACTATCAATGCATCGGCGATGACATTATTAGGAATAATCAATAATATTTTAGATTTTTCTAAAATTGAAGCAGGAAAATTAGAACTGAATATAGAGGGGATTGATTTGTATGAATTGGTCTATCAAACGATACATTTGTTTAAAATCCAAGCCCAACAAAAGAAGATTGATTTAGCCGTGACCATTCAAGATGAAGTGCCAAGATATATTTGGGCAGATTCCTTACGACTCAAGCAAGTTTTGGTGAACTTGATTAACAATGCGATTAAATTTACATCTTTCGGACAAATTCATGTTGATTTGAAAGTAATTGCTATTGATGAAAATCGACTTTTTAATGTACAATTTTCAGTAAAAGATACTGGGATTGGGATTAAGCCAAAAAATCAAGAAAAAATATTTCAATCTTTTGTTCAAGAAGACGCCACAACTTCTAGACAATTTGGAGGTACAGGTTTAGGGTTGACTATATCTAATCAGTTATTAGGATTGATGAATAGTGAATTACATTTAAAAAGCCAGCATGGAGAGGGAAGTGATTTCTATTTTTCTATTACCTTTGAAAAAACCAATTCACCTAAAATTAAAACCATGCAAAGGCCAATAGAAGTAGTTGCGCAAAAAGAAGTAAATTGGGATTGCCTTAAAGTTTTGATTGTTGAGGACAATTCAGTAAATCGTTTTTTAGCAGTCACACTTATAAAAAGAATCATCCCCAACGCCGAAATTGAAGAAGCTCAAAATGGAGAAGAGGCTATGAATTTTATTAATGATGCTCTTTTTGATTTGATTTTGATGGATATTCAAATGCCAATTATGAATGGTTTTGAAACAGCTACAGAAATCCGGAAAATAGAAGAGTACAAAAATGTTCCTATCATTGCGCTAACCGCAGGAATTCTAAATGGAGAAAGAGAAAAGTGTTTAGAATTCGGGATGAACGATTATTTGTCAAAACCTATTCTTGCCAAAGATTTACAGCAAATGATTCAAAAATGGGTACTTATTAAAGACTAATTTCTTAATAGCTAGTATCGTCTAATTTTACTTTTCCATTGAAGGTTTTATACAAAAAGAAAAAGTAAGCCCCCAATAATGGCGCACCTATAGCCACAATAGTCAGCATAATTCCTAATGATTTTTGCGAAGAAGCAGCGTTGTAAATCGTAACACTATACTCAGGGTTTATGGTAGAAATTAAAAGAGTTGGATACAAATGAAGTGCTACCAAAATCAGTAAAAGCGACATAGTTAAAGACGAGAAAATTAAGGCTCGCATGTATTGTTTTTTGGATACTAGTCTTGGTACATTGGCTACTGCCAAAAAAGAAATTACAGGAACCGCAAAATAAATAGGGTTACTTCTGAAATTCTCAGTCACACCAGGAATAAATATTAGCGTGTAAAGCGAAGTGATTCCAAAACTGACAATGAAAAAAATCATACCTCTTCGGAGTAGGAAAGTCAAACGTTGGTGCAAGGTTCCTTCGGTTTTTAGCAATAAATATATGGCGCCTTGGGTCATAAAAAGCGATAGGGTAGTAAATCCAACCATAATCGCATAAGGATTAAGAAAGGAAAAAAAGATGCCTCCTTTGTAACTAAAATTAGGGCCTAATGCAAAGCCTTGCAGAATATTGCCTAATACAACGCCCAACAAAAACGCAATCATTATACTCGAAGTGCTATAAACTACATCCCAAGTTTTGCGCCACCAAACCATTTCCTCTGCACTTCTAAACTTGATAGCAGCCGCACGAAGCACATTAAAAAACAAGAATATCATAAAAGGCACATACATGGCAGAAAGCATAGTCGCATACATTACAGGGAATCCAGCAAACAACGCGCCACCTCCAATAACCAACCAAACCTGATTGGCATCCCAAACCGGACCAATGGCGTTGATGGCAATACGACGACTCAAATCTTTTCTAAAAAACAAATGCCAAGCGCCAGCACCAAAATCAAATCCTTCTAAAATCGCATAACCTGAGAACAAGAGTCCAATGACTAAATACCAAAGCGTGGGATAATCTATGACTAAAAAATACTCCATATGTGTAAAGTTGTATTTGTAAATCAGTTTAAAACAGCGTCGGACGAATCATAGGGGCCGTGTTTTACTTTTTTATTGACAGAATAAAGGAATAAAACCAAAAGTAAAGAATAGACTAGCGTAAAAAGCACCAATGAAAATACAATTTGATTAGCCGAAACTTCTTGAGAGAAAGCTTGACTCGTTCTTAATTGACCATATACCACCCAAGGTTGTCTTCCCATTTCGGCTGTAAACCATCCCACCTGATTGGCTATTTGGGGGAGTAGCACCGAATAAGAGAAAATAGTCAATAGCCATTTGGTCTCAAATAATTTCCCTTTGAACCACAAGAAACTGGCATAAAAAGTAAGCGCAATCAAAAACAAACCAATAGCCACCATAATATGGTAAAATTGAAACACTGCATTGATTTGGCTAGGACGGTCTTGTTCTGGAAACTCATTCAAACCTTTGATGGGCGCTTTAAAATCCTGATGAACCAAGAACGATAAACCACCCGGAATACCTATGCCTGTTACGGTTTGGTCTTTTTTATTCACCCAACCCATAAGGTATAAATCTGCGGGAGCATTTTTTTCAAAATGACCTTCCATCGCTGCTAATTTTGCTGGCTGATTCACGGCCACTCCATCAGCAGAGCTGTGTCCAGAAAGTAATTGTGTAAAAGAAAAGAAAGTAGCCACTCCCAACGCAATCGGAAAAGCTTTTTTAGAAATGGCAACAAAACGTCCTTTTTTTAAGTAGTAGGCATGAACACTTAATACTAAAAATGCACCTGCCAAAAAAGAACCCTGCCAAGTATGTATCAATCGGTCAACACTTGAAGGGTTAAAAACCATCGCCCAAAAATCGGTTACTTCAGCGCGAGCGTGCAAGCCTTCGCCTACGATATGATAGCCTGCTGGGGTTTGTTGCCAAGAATTAGCCACAACAATCCAAACCGCCGAAAACATAGAACCTAAAAATACACCAATAGTAGAAACCAAATGCACCCAAGGTTTTACGCGATTCCAACCAAAGAGCAACACACCCAAAAAGGTACTTTCTAATCCAAATGCAAAAAGACCTTCGGCAGCAAGCGCACTGCCAAAAATGTCACCCACATAACGCGAATACACCGCCCAGTTGGTACCAAATTCAAATTCCATAATGATGCCTGTGGCAACACCAATTCCAAAAGTTAAAGCGAAAATTTTAATCCAAAAACGAGTAAGAGTTTCGTATTCTTTGTTGCCAGTTTTGATATAAATACTTTCAAAAAGTACGATAAGCAATCCAATGCCTATGCTCAAAGGCGGATAGATATAATGAAAGGCAACGATAAAAGCAAACTGGATTCGAGCTAATATTTCAACATCCATGATAGTGGGTTTAGTAGTCCTACAAATTTAGTTGACTTCAACCAAATATTACCGCTTTTTTTAGCCATTTATCAAAAAAGTAACTTTTGTTGAAGATAAAATTGGAGCTATTTTTTGGGCTTTTTTTCAAACAAATTGCCAATTAATCCTCCCAATAACCCACCGTATAAAGTGCTATTAATTGGTTTTGAGGTAATAGCGCAGCTTCCAGAAGAGCAACCAATGGCTGCATAATACCAATATCCCGCGAGTAATCCAATGGTGATTCCAACCGCAGTTACTATAATGCCTTGTTTACTCATGAGTTGCTTTTTTCAACGATAATTTTGACCAATTCATCTTTGCTCACCACCCCAGATTGTCTCCACAATTGTTTTCCGTTTTGAAACAAAAGCATAGTGGGTACCCCGCGTACTTGGTACTGAGCCGCAATCGCTTGATTTTTGTCCACATCAATTTTGATAATTGTGATACGTTCACCAAGGCTTTCCTTTACTTGTTTTAGAATAGGAGCGAGCATTTGGCAAGGACCACACCAAGTTGCGAAAAAGTCAACCAAAACAGGTTGGTCTTTCTGTATCAACTGTTGAAAAGCATTCATAGTCTATTTATTTTTTGGGAATAGCGCAACCATTTGCCCCGCAACCCCAGTTAAACAAAGCTTGTAGCAAGAAAAACAAACCAAAAACAATAAAAAACCATTCTCGAGTAGCATAAGCCTCTCCAAATAAGAATAGGGCAAAAGCCAATCGAATCCAGCGCATCAAATGCCAATTGGTAAATAAAAGTGTTTTCATTTTCGTGTTTATAATTTTGATGTATCATTATTTTTAGGAACAGCAACAATTGGGCTTTTTAGGAAACACCGTCCCGCTATCCGCTATATCTTTGCTTTTTTAAAGGAAAAAAGCAAAGGATGCCGCTGCTATCGGGGTTAAGGAGCAACAATTTGCTTCTTGGTATTCATTGTTGCTATTCTTTATATTGCAAACCCGAGTGCAATTTACTTTAAGGTTTTCAAAAAATTGCAAGTCTTTTTTGAAACTCCATTTACTGCAAGGTTTTCAAAACCTTGTAGGTATATTTTGAGTTCAATTTACTTTAAGGTTTTCAAAAAATTGTAGGCCTTTTTTGAAACTCCATTTCCTGCAAGGTTTTCAAAACCTTGTAGGTATATTTTCATACTTTAAGCCTTTAACTTGTAAAAAAATCATCTTCTTAAAAGTGTACACAGTAAGAAAGTTTAATCAACAAGCGCAATACTGTACTCTGGTTCATAAGCAAGTACCTCTTTCAATTGTTCCAGAGAAATTTCGTTGGTACTCATAACAATCAAATCAGTAAAGGTGCTATTGATTTGTGCATTAATTACTTCTGGAATTGCACCTATTTTCTGAAGTACCGTTTTCGTGCAATTCGAACAAGTGATACCACTCAAAGCGAAACATTGCACAATCACTTCCGCTTTTTTCTCAAAAATAAAAAACAATTCCGATTGCGCTCTTGGCGTAACCGAGTTATAGGATGTTTCTAGAATTTTAAAATGAAAAGCTTCTGAAAATAACTGTTCGTATTCGGTTTTGCTTCCACCAAAAGGCGGACTTACCTCAAAACTGCGATTAAAAAGTAGTCCCGCTTTTTTTCCATTTTTGGATAACAATTGATGCATTTTCCAAACGTATTTTTGACGCATTTGCGGGGGCAAAGCACAAAAGAAAGTTTGTTCCAAAATCAAATCATAGCTACCCTTATGTTCAAAAAAATCCCCTTGAATAATACGAATGGCAGCAGTATTTTTGAATTTTTCTTTTAATTTTTCAACTAGAGTCGGAGCAATATCAATCACTGTAATGTTGGTAAACCCTTTTTCTAAAAGGTATTCCGCTTCATACGTATTCCCACAACCCGGAATCAGTACCGAAATTGTAGTGTCTTTCAATTGGTCAACATACGCTTTGATTGGTGGAGAAATCGTTCCCAAATCCCAACCTGTAGTTTCAGATTGGTATTGTAAATCCCAATACGATTCGTCTAATGGTTTCTCGCAACTCTTTACACAACAAGTAATACCTTCCATTCTTATTTTCTTTTACAAGTTGTAATTCCAAATGGAGCATACAACGGACAAAAACTAATAAAACTCGTTATCACAAATATCAAAGCTAATCCTAATCCAATCATCCCCAAAGTTCCCTCAATTACTTTGAAATAGTATAAAGCAAAAAGCAAGACGGCTATAAAAACTCGAATTCTTTTGTCGGTAACACCCATGTTTTTTTTCATGATGATTAATTTTAGTTATTAATTTTTTATTTGTTCAAGAATTGTCTTTTTCAAGTATTATTTTACTTCTTGTATTTCTTACCTCTAACCTCTAATTTATAACCGCAAGGTTCGCTAAGGATTACGCAAAGAATGCAAAACTTCTAACCTCTAACTTCTAACCTCTACCTTACTTCAACACTTTGCTTTGGCACACAAAATCAGTTTTAGGAACTGTTGTTTTTGCTATAGCGCCAAAACCGCCTTCAATTTCTGTGAAATTTCTAAACCCTCTCGCTTGCAAAATAGAAGCCGCAATCATGCTGCGATATCCACCTGCACAATGCATAAAGAAATGTTGTTTCGGGTCTATAGTGGTTATCCAGTCATTAATGGCGGATAAGGGTTTATTATATGCTTCAGCTACGTGTTCTGCGCTGTATTCACTTTCTTTTCTAATATCAATGATAACATCTTTATCGGTGTTTACCTTTTGTTCGAACTCAGCAGCTGAAATTCTATTGATACTGTCAATTTCTTTATTGGCTTTTGTCCATGACTCAAAACCTCCTTCTAGATGCCCTAAGATATGATCAAAACCAACACGACTCAATCGGGTTACGGTTTCTTTTTCACGCCCTTTTTCGGTGACCAAAAGTATGGGTTGTTGTACATCGGCAATCATGGCGCCCACCCATGGAGCGAAATCGCCATTAATCCCAATATTAATAGATTGTGGAATGAAAGCTTTATAAAAATCACCGTTATTTCGGGTGTCTAAAACTAAAGCGCCTGTTTCATCGGCTATTCTTTCAAAATCAGTTGCCGAGAGCGCTTGCATACCGTTATGCAAAACTTTTTCAAAACTTTCGTAGCCTTTTTTATTCATGGCTACATTCATTCCAAAATAGGCTGGAGGAGGAAGTAAACCATCGGTTACTTCTTTTATGAATTCGGCTTCGGTCATATTGGCTCTTAAAGCATAATTGGTGGCTTTTTGTTGTCCAATTGTAGAAACCGTTTCTTTGCTCATATTTTTACCGCAAGCACTTCCAGCACCATGCGCAGGATACACAATTACATCGTCCGCTAGTGTCATTATTTTATCTCTTAATGAATGAAATAATGTTCCTGCCAATTGCTCCTGTGTCATTCCAGCGGCTTTTTGTGCCAAGTCTGGGCGTCCTACATCCCCAATAAATAAGGTGTCACCTGAGAATATGGCGTGTTCTTTACCTGTTTCGTCAATCAACAAATAGGTGGTACTTTCCATAGTGTGTCCTGGAGTGTGCAATACTTTAATTTTGATGTTTCCAATTTCAAAAATCTGATTATCTGTAGCTACAATGGCTTCAAATTCAGGTTTTGCTGTTGGACCGTATACAATGGGAGCATTGGTTGCTTTGCTCAAATCCAAGTGACCCGAAACGAAATCTGCATGGAAATGCGTTTCAAAAATATATTTTAAACGAACGTTATCTCGTTCCAAACGGTCTAAATACGGCTGTACTTCTCTCAAAGGGTCAATTATAGCCGCTTCTCCATTTGAAGTGATGTAGTAGGCTCCTTGAGCCAAACAACCTGTATATATTTGTTCTATTTGCATGGTATTTTGTTTTATTGAGTACACAAAGGTACTATTGATTTTTTATAGAAAAAGTGATAAATGTTACATATTTATGGACTAAAAAAAGACTTCTTTGGTAATGATATAAATGCCCATCACCAAAATAAACCAACCAAAAAGAGGTTTGAGTTTGGCTCCGTCTATTTTTTTAGAAAGCTGAATCCCAATTAGAATTCCGATAAACGCCATAGCGGCTATAGTCAGTAAAAAAGTATAATCAATAGGGGTTCCGATGTATAAATCGCCTCCAAACCCAATGGCTGAATTAATGAAAATGATTAAAAGCGAAGTGCCAACGGCTTGTTTCATTGGTAAATTTGCAAAAAAGAGCAAGGCTGGAATAATTAAAAAACCACCACCAGCACCTAAGAAACCAGTAATGATTCCAACGACAAATCCAATAACTCCCAATTGAACATAATTGGTAGAAGTGGATACAATTTTAGGTAATTTTCTTCTTATCATTGATACTGCTGCCAATATCATCAAAACCGAAAAGACAATCATAATCAAAAAGTCTTTCGATACTTGAAAACTAGCAATAGAAAATAGGGTAGAAGCAATTTGCGGAAAGATAACTTCTCTTATAATCAGAATTGAAAATACTGATGGAATGGCGAAATATAAAGCGGCCTTTATTTTTAGATTGCCCATTTTGTAATGGCTGTAACAACCAAATAAGGCAGATATACCTACTATAAATAAGGAATAACTAGTAGCCAATTCTGGATCGATTTTGAATAAATAAACCAAAATAGGAATCGTCAAGATAGAACCCCCACCACCAATGAGTCCCAATGATAGACCAATAATTATTGAAGCAAAGTAACCAATATATTCCATGTTTCTTTTTTTTGTGCTGCAAAGATGTGACTTTACTTTTTAGTCTTTGGTAATTTTAGTCACATTCGAATTTTTAGTCACAATGTTTGTAATTTAGAGTAGCAAGTTGAGGTTGTTTTAAAATTTACTTAGTCAAAACTTCGATATGGTTGCGGTGCAACTTTACTAAACCTCTTTGCTCCATTTTTTTTAAGAGCCTCGAAATAACTTCTCTCGAAGTATTCAAATCCATACCAATCTCTTGATGGGATAATTTTAAATCTTTACAACCACAAGAAGCGACTTGACGTTTTAAATAAAATTCTAAACGCTCATCCATGGCTCTAAATGCTACACTATCTAATACTTCTAGGGCTTCTTCAAAACGATTGCGGTAAGTAGCAACCACAAATTCATACCACGAACGGTGCTCCATCATCCATTTGTCCATCAATGCTAAAGGCACCGAGATCAATTCGGCATCTTCGACCACCTTGGCCATAATTTGGCTTTTTTCACTTCTGGTGGCACATACCATAGAGAGTGCGCAAGCTTGACCCGGTTGTAAATAATACATAAAAAATTCTCCTCCATCCTCATCTTCGCGATAAATTTTAATCTTCCCGCTAATTACCAGCATTGTATTCTTGATGTACTGTCCGGTGCGCATAATTACTGTGCCAGCTGGAATAAATTGTTCCTTGGCATTTTGGTCAATTGCATCGATTAAAGTATTCGAAAAAGAGGGGAAAGATTGTTTTATGGAAGGGTTCATTTCTGATGAAGTTTTGTGGTTTATTGGTACTACAAATATAGCACAAAAACGGCAAGATGAGATGTGTTTAATTTGTTGATTAATTATGATTATTTGTGTTATTATTTAAAATACTATTTAATTATTTATGAAATATGATGATTTATTAGTGATAATTTTGTAAAAATGCAATTTTGTTGTTTTTTGTAATTTACGATATCGTTTTCTACGAAATATTATCCATTTAACATTTTTACGTCTTTTTGTTTCTGTAAAACATTGTAATTTTACAAAAAAAGAAGCTATGAATTTAACACAAGAAGATTGGATTGAGCAATTAGAAGCCGATTCAAATGCAGTTATACTTGATGTAAGAACTGAAGACGAATACAATGATGGAATTATCGCATCTGCCTTACATATTGATATTCACCAAGGTCCAGCGTTTATCTCAGCTATAGAAGCGTTGGATAAGTCTAAAAATTATTATGTGTACTGTCGTTCTGGTGCAAGAAGTGCTAAAGCTTGTGAAATCATGAATGAATTGGGTTTTGAAAATGCCTATAACTTATTAGGAGGTATTTTGGCCTGGAACGGTGAGATTGTAGCGCCAGACTAATGCTACAATAAGAACTAATATTAATTTTTAAATTGTTATCAATGGAAGTACTACCTCAAGAATATCAAATACATACTCTTGTCAATCAAGATACTTATCTAGTAAATGGTGAGTTGAAAAAGTGGGCAGGAAAAACAACCCCTGTATATTCAACTATTTCCTCAACTGCAGACTATGCTCCAACTTTATTAGGTTCTATCCCATTTATGGGTGAAGCCGAAGCTTTAGAAGCGGTAGAAGCGGCACACAATGCTTACAATAATGGCCAAGGTTTATGGCCTACAATGAAAGTAGCGGACCGCATTAAATGCATGGAAAACTTCGTTTCTCAAATGAAATCAACAAGAGAAGAAGTGGTAAAATTGTTGATGTGGGAAATAGGAAAGTCCTTGGGCGATTCCGAAAAAGAATTTGACAGAACCGTTGAGTACATTTATGACACTATCGAAAGTTTGAAAGAATTAAACAGTCGTAGTGCTCATTTTTCAAAAGTACAAGGAATTCATGCCATGGTGCGTCGTGGACCATTAGGCGTTGTACTTTGTTTAGGACCCTATAATTACCCTTTGAATGAAACTTTTTCATTACTAATTCCCGCTTTGATTATGGGAAATCCAGTAATTTTTAAACCTGCAAAACACGGCGTTTTATTGATTTCTCCTTTATTAGAAGCCTTCAGAAGTAGTTTTCCAAAAGGAGCCATCAACATTTTATATGGACGCGGAAGAGAGGTAGCAACTCCAGTAATGCAATCTGGAAAAGTAGATTTATTGGCCTTGATAGGTAATAGTAAATCGGCTATTGCTTTGCAAGACCAACACCCAAATAAAAACCGTTTGCGTTTGATTTTAGGTTTAGAAGCCAAAAATCCAGCAATCATTTTACCTGATGCCGATTTGGATTTGGCCATACAAGAATGTATCACAGGTTCTCTTTCTTTCAATGGACAACGTTGTACTGCCTTGAAAGTATTGTATGTTCACGAATCGATTGCAAGTGAATTTAATACACGTTTTGCAGCAAAAGTGGATGAATTGAAATTCGGAAATCCATGGGAAAAAGGAGTGATGCTTACGCCACTTCCAGAGGTTGAAAAACCCAATTATATTCAGGAATTAATTGATGACGCCATCGCCAAAGGAGCAAAAGTTATCAATGCCAAAGGGGGACAAAAAACCGAAAATTCAATTTTTCCAGCGGTTGTTTTTCCAGTAAATAAAGACATGCGAGTGTACCATGAAGAGCAATTTGGACCAATCGTTCCTATTTTGACTTTCAAAGACATTCAAGAGCCATTAAATGATATGGCAGAATCCAATTACGGACAGCAAGTGAGTTTGTTTGGTAAAGATATCAAAACCATTGCACCACTAATCGATACTTTGGTCAATTTGGTTTGTAGAGTAAACTTAAATAGCTCTTGCCAAAGAGGACCAGACGTTTTCCCTTTTACAGGACGAAAAGATTCTGCTGTTGCTACATTGAGTATTCATGATGCGTTGCGCTCATTTTCTATAAGAACTTTTGTAGCCTCAAAAGACAATGCATATAATAATGCTATTTTACAAGATTTATTAAATAGCAAAGAATCTAATTTTATCAATACAGATTATATATTGTAAAATCAATTTTCATTTATTTAAACGCCTCATACTTAGTGTCGAGGCGTTTTTTTATTTTATATTGTAGTTAAAATGTTATGATTTTTCGCAAAATTTCAATTAAATGATATTTATCAGTCTTTTCACGTAGCAATTGTTATAAATTTGAGTAATAATACTAAATCGATTTCGCCATGAAAACCAATTTTTCTTTTTTATTAGTTGTGGTTTTATTTATCATCGGAGGACAATTTACTTTTGCTCAAGAGTCAGATTGGAAAGCCCCAAAAACTGCCGATGCACTCAAAAATCCTTTCAAAGGAAATAGTAAAGCAACTGCAGAGGGAAAAAACATTTATGAACAAATGTGTGTGCTGTGTCACGGAATTAAAGGAAAAGGAAATGGAGAAGCAGGACTTACATTAGATAAAAAACCAGCCAATTTTTTGGCGTTCAAAGTAAAAAAAGAATCTGATGGGGTGATTTTTTGGAAATTGACCAATGGAAAACCTCCAATGTCTTCTTATGAAGAATTATTGACCGAAGACCAACGATGGAAATTAGTCAATTACATACGAGAACTCGAAAATTAAATCAAGACTTATCAAAAATAAACTAAAAATAGCGACCACCAAGGTTAAGCAACAATTGCATCGTGAGCCCAAATATTTGCCGCTTCGATGGCGAGTACTTCCCAATGCAATAATTAATCTTTTGGCATTTTTGATTTCTGGACTTGTAATAGGTATGCTAGTGTATTGGTTGGTGAACTTAGTGCTCAAATTGTTTTACCATTTAAAGTAATTCTAGTGTCCAAACAATGGGTTTGTTGGAAAGGGCCGCTTTAGTGATGCTGAAGAGGTCCTTTTTTTTGCATTGCATTTAACCACTCTTGTAGTGGCTAACTTCCTAAAATCCGATGCTATTTATTTCTCTTTGCTCTAGTTGTTTTTTTTGTATTTTAGCAAAAAATAATCAAAATGCTATCACAAAAAACCAAATATGCCTTGAAGGCACTGCTCTATTTGGCGCAACAAAAAGAAGGTGAAATAGCCAAAACGATAGCTATTTCTGAAGGAGCTAATATCCCCAAAAAATTCCTTGAGCAAATTCTATTAGATTTAAAACGCGCTCATTTTGTTGGTAGCAAACAAGGGAAGCTGGGAGGGTATTATCTTTTAAAATCCAAACACGAAATTACATTGGCAGACATACATCGTTTATTCGATGGGGCCATTGCGTTATTACCATGTGCTTCTCTCAATTTCTATGAGCGTTGTTCGGATTGTGCAGACGAAGCCACGTGCCACTTACGCCACGGCTTAATCTCAGTTCGAGAAGAAACGCTAAAATCAATGCAACAAATTACGATTGGTTCATTAGTCGAATTGTAATTAATCATTGGTTGATCTCACTATCAGTACCTTTTTTGTAACTTTCATTGATTTTTGAAATTTGTTTTCAAAAGCTTGATGGTATTCGTTTGAAAATAGAAAATAAACAACTAACTAAATAAACCAATCATGAAAACGCGTTGTATTAATTTTATTCTTGTTTTTTGTCTTTTTCTGGGATGGACACATGCCGGTGCACAAATGATAAAAACACCAACTCCCAAACGTTCCAAAGGACAAACCGATGTGTTGCGCCTTGCCATAGCACCAATTCCAACCGTAAGAGTCGCTTTTATTGGTTTAGGCATGAGAGGTTCTGGAGCAGTTGAGCGCATGACACAAATTCCGGGAGTTGAAATAGTAGCGCTTTGTGATATGCTTGAAGCCAATACAAAGTCATCCAATGAAGCTTTGGTAAAAAATGGCTTCCCGAAGGCCAAAGAATTTTTTGGCAATGAAAATGCTTGGCGACAAGTTACGGCTCTTCCTAATGTTGATTTGGTGTACATCGCCACAGACTGGAAACATCATGCACAAATTGGAGTGCAAGCCATGAAAGATGGTAAAAACGTAGCGATAGAAGTTCCTGGAGCCATGACAATGGATGAAATTTGGGACTTAATCAACACTTCCGAGAAAACACGCAAACATTGTATGCAGTTAGAAAATTGTGTGTATGACTTTTTTGAATTGACGACATTGAATATGGCGCAACAAGGTCTTTTTGGTGAAATTTTACACGCCGAAGGAGCTTATATTCATAATTTGGAACCGTTTTGGGGAGAATACTGGAACAATTGGCGCTTAGACTACAACACCAAGCACCGAGGCGATATTTATGCTACACATGGTATGGGACCGGCTTGTTTGGCATTGAACATTCATCGTGGCGACAAAATGAATTATCTAGTGTCTATGGATACCAAAGCGGTGGGAATCCCAGCATTTATCAAAGAAACCAAAGGACAAGAGTTAAAAGATTTTCGAAATGGCGATCATACTATGACCATGATTCGTACTGAAAAAGGAAAAACCATTCAGATTCAACATGATGTGGCTAACCCAAGACCTTATTCTAGAATGTACCAATTAACAGGAACCAAAGGTTTTGCCAACAAATACCCATTAGAAGGCTATGCATTGGATTCCAAAAATTTAGGTAAAGATGTAGCACCAAATCATGAAAATTTAAACGCTCACAGTTTCGTTCCCAAAGAAGTAAAAGAAGCTTTAATGAAAAAATACAAAAACCCAATTGTAGTCGATATCGAGGAAAAAGCCAAGAAAGTAGGAGGGCACGGCGGTATGGATTACATCATGGATTATCGTTTGATTTACTGTTTGCAAAACGGATTGCCACTAGATATGGATGTGTACGATTTGGCCGAGTGGTCTTGTTTGGCACCACTAACAGAACTTTCGTTAGATAATAATTCGGCACCCGTTCAAATACCAGATTTCACTCGAGGCGGATGGGAAAAACTGAAAAAAGTAGAGTTTTCAAAATAAAAAAAAACAGAAAAAGGGAAAGTATAGCTAATTATAATTTCCCTTTTTTTTTAGAGAAAAATCGGAACACTAAATAAAAAACACCGACCTTTTGAGCCAGTGTTTTAGATAATTAACAAACTAAAAAAAAAATTAATTCACTACAATTGTATGTGTAATAAATTCAGTGGCTGTTTTCTTGAATTTCAAGTTAAATGTTCCAGTAGTTGAACTTTTAAATTTATAAACGCCAGTTTTGGTAGCTGCAGTGGTTCCGCAATCGCTTCCTTGGTATTTCGCTTCTACCTCAATTGTTTTGGTAGCACCATCGGTCGTTTCGGTAAATTTGTTAAAAGCACCGCAGTTATTCTCTACGCCAAAAGTTACTGTCAACGGAAGCTCAACATCTTTTTTTACTGTTGTAGCTCCCTCCACTTTAGAGACTAATGATTTTTTGGTTACCACACTTGGAGTGTCGTCATCGTTACTGCATGCAGTAAAAATGGAAGTAGCTACAAATAAAATGGCTGCGGCTTGTAATTTAAATTTTTTCATAAGTAATAGATTTTTTTATTTTCTATCAAGAGGGGCATTCAAAGAAAAGGTTGCGTTTCAAAAAATAATTAAAAGCTGAAATTGTCTTTAAGTTACTGATAATTAATGATTTAAAAGAGTGTTTTTTTTACACATAAAACAATAGTATCTTTTTTATAAGCTGTCCGGGCAGGCTATTCACTACAAGTCCGCAGGAACCCGTTCATAAAACATAACCCCAAAAGGAGCTTCCGTTGGTCTCTCTTTTGGGGTTTGTTTTATAAAAAGAACGGCTTCCTTTACGGGCTTTTCGTTACTATCCTTGACAGTATGGGGTGGCTAATAACTTTATTAGTCATCATTGTTTTTCATCACTCTACAAAGTCATGATACTTTCTGGAGTAGGTAAATTGGAAGTAATCCGTTTTTGGCAGCTTTAGATTTTTTTGTATAAAATAGATTTGAAATTTTGTGACTCATAATTATACGTGTTAATTGTTATTAAATTTATCTTAAATGGCATTTTTTAGCAAGATGTTCATCTTCTGTACCCGATGATGTCATTGGGATGAGAAGAAATTCGGTGACCCTAAATTTGAAAATTTCAGGGTACCCGATTTTACCACCTAAATTTTGCGATTTACTATATAATTTGAGTTTAAGCCAAAACAAAAAAGCCTGTAAATCCTACGATTTACAGGCTTTTGCTCTGATTTGAAAAAGTAAAAGTGGAGTCGCCGAGAATCGAACTCGGGTCCAAACAAGCAACTAAAAGGCTTTCTACACGCTTATTTCCTGATTGGGTTTTCGATTGAATGCTAGGCCAGAAACAGCCACATGCAACTTATCTTCTTATTTTCGAAATCCACCCGAAGCTTATGGAGATCTAGGTTTATTTTTACGGTTCCCCTGTACTGACCGCCACAAACCAAGGCTTTCAAGGAGAATCCAGCTTCCCTACCTTGTAGGGACGTGGCTAATCTTACTATAATTCGGATTATGCAGCTAAAGCGTAGTTATTTTCGCCGTGTAAAAGTGTAAGATCTTATATTTACGAGCAAGGTCTCAATGCTCGACGTGCTTACTTTTCAATTCGACTTGCTGTCAAAACCAGTCGACCCCAATAAAGTGGTGCAAATATACTGCTATTGATTAAGAAATAAAAAACTATTCCTATGAATATTTATTTTGAATTACAAGAGTAAGCTTTGCACGACACTTCATTGATAGATTACCCTTTGAGAAAAAGTGTTTTATGATTTGTTTTTTTAAACTGTAGAGACCAATTATTGTTTGATTCAGACTTTTTACAACTGCTTATTTTTGTGTTTGAACCCTTTTTAAGTTTGTTGCTGTTTTCTGAAATTAGCAATTTATCAGTAAAACTAAATAAAAACTATCAATAGTTTAATTGACTTTTTATGGTTAAAATAAAGGGATATTTTTTTTTTAATCCGTTTAAAAATTAAATAATTAACAAATAATGGTTGTTTATAGGAAATTGTGCAGATTTATTTAGTTTTATTAAGAATGTGAAAATGAAAGTAGTGTTCAAGAGATTATTAATTATTAAATTAATAAAAATTAGTAAAATTGACTTATTTTTTATGTAAAAAAAGTTAATATATGTTTTTTGTTGCTATATTTATCAAAATTATTAACCAAAAACCAAATTTGATGAAAAAAAATTATTTTACATTTAAGAATCTTCGGCAACTGTGTTTTGCCTTGTGTTTAGGAGTAACTGTTCAAGCACAAACCTACACAAGTTGGAAAGTAGGGAGTACTACAGATGTAACCACAACTACCACTGGGGGAATTTGTTTAATGGGTGGTGGAACAGATAACGATGATGCCATCAAATGGATGTTTCAAAAAGCAGGAGGAGGAGATGTGGTTGTTTTGCGTTCCGCGGGAACCGATGGTTATAATACTTATATGTATTCTGAATTGGGTGTGCCGGTAAATTCAGTAGAGACCATAATTATTGATACAAGAGCAAAAGCAAGTATTGCAGCGATAGCTGCAAAAATCAGAAATGCGGAAGCTTTGTTTATTTCGGGAGGCGACCAAGCGACTTATGTTTCCTATTGGAAAGATACCCCAGTAGAAGATGCTATTAATTATTTAATCAATACCAAAAAAGTACCAGTTGGCGGAACTAGTGCAGGTTGTGCTATTTTGGGTCAATATTATTATAGTGCCGCAAATTCAAGTGTTACTTCTGCACAAGCTTTAGCAAATCCTTATGCCGCAGGTGTTACAATTGGTGTGAATGATTTTTTATCTAGTCCGATTTTAGCTAATGTTATTACAGACACGCATTATGATAACCCAGACCGTAGAGGAAGACAAACTACTTTTTTAGCACGTATGTGGAAGGATTTAGGAGCTGGATTGAATGCGAAAGGAATTGGAGTATTTGAAAAAACTGCGGTTTGTATCGACCAAAACGGATTAGCGCGAGTTTTTGCCCCAACTACTGCTAGTTTTGCCTATTTCTACCAAATCGAATCCAGTTCTACGCCAGAAACAGTTGTTTCAGGAACGCCTTTAACTTGGAATAATGCCGGAAAAGGAGTTAAGATTGTTAAGATTCCTGGAAATACAGCTGGTTCAAATACCTTTGATTTGAATAATTGGATTACTACTTCAGGAACTGGAATCTCTTGGGGAAACATCAAAGTAATCAGTGGTACTTTGACGGAAACACTTGGAGGTACACCACCAACTGGAACTACTTCTTGTGCTACACCTTCTGGAGTTGCAGCAACGGCTATTACAAATACCAGCGCAACTGTATCATGGACTGCTACTGCGGCAAGTAGTTACACTCTTCGATATAAAACTACAGCTGGTGCCACCTGGACTACGCTTGCTAATACTTCAGCTACTTCTGTTGCGCTTTCAGGGCTTGCATTAGGAACAGCATATTCGGTTGAAGTAATCGGAAATTGTACTTCAGGGGCATCCTCAGCAGGAACTACACAATTTACTACAACGGGAGGAACACCAACAGTAACTTATTGTGCTTCTAAAGGAAATAGTGCTACTAGTGAATGGATTGAAAAAGTGGCAATAGGAACTATTAACAATACTTCTGGAATCAATGGTGGTTATGCTGATTTCTCTGCACAATCGGCTACAATAACTAAAGGAACTGCAGCTATATTAACTCTAACACCGGGTTTTAGTGCCAGAAGAAGTTTGTATTGGAAAGTATATATTGATTATAACAACAATGGTTTATTTACTGATGCCGGCGAAGAAGTGTATAGCATTTTTAGTAGAAATACTTTAACACCATCAATCACAGCACCTGCGTCTGCAGTTACAGGAACAATAAGAATGCGAGTTATCGTTAGCTATAATTCGATTACCTCACCTTGTGGGACTTACAACTATGGTGAAACAGAAGATTACACTTTAAATATTACTACTTCTGCAGCTAAAGCTATAGCATTGAAAGATGCTATCAAAGAGGATACTGTTGTGGTAGAGAATGATGCAACTTCCAAAAAAATCGCAGTGTATCCAAACCCCGCAAAAGAAGACTTTAATATTGAGTTTGATAGTGAAAAAGAGGACAAGGTATCGATTCGTGTTTTTTCTTTAAGTGGAAATGAAGAGAAAAACATACAAGTGAAATCAGAAAAAGGGACTAATAGAATTAGAACAACTACCAATGGTTTGGTTCCTGGTCATTATATCGTAAAAGTGATTCGATCAGGTGAAGTACTTACTTCAAAAATGATTATTGCTAATTAGCAATAGAATTAGTTTTTAAAAAGGAACCCCTTCATTTGATCTCTGAAGGGGTTTTCTATTTGAAAGTATTTTATTTGAATCAAATTAATTACTCTTCATCATCCAATTTGAAAGGGTAATCTCCGAAGAGTTTTGCTAATTTTCTAACCGCATAGGTATTTCGTGTCATTTTATTAGATAATGCAATAATCATTACTTTTTCTTGCGGCAATGTAATATAGGAAGAAGTATAGCCATGCCACCAACCATTGTGAAAATAAAAATTCTGTCCTGTCTCCCAATTGATCATTCGAATGCCTAGACCGTAATTCTTTGTTCCTTTGCGTTCGTTACTATAAGGCTTGAAAATTTGTGCCCATAAGGCAGGCTCTACAAATTTTCCTGAATTTCTAGCTAAGTCAAATTTTAACATGTCTCTTGGAGTAGAAAAAATGTTCTTATCTCCGTAAACGGCATCGAGATAATCAATTCCTATTTCAACTTTGTTCGCTTTGTATGAAGGAGCAATGTTTTTCTTATCGGTTTTAATGTCAAACACAAAGGAGTGCGTCATACCTAAAGGCTGAAACACCATTTTATACATAGCCTCTTTAAATGAAAGTTGGGTTACCTTTTCAACAATTAAAGCCAGCATCGCATAATTGGTATTGCAATACTGAAAACGAGTATCTGTTTTGAATTCTAAACCAAGGTCTTTTGTAGCCATAATATTCAATACATCTTGATTGGTCAACGTTTTGTGACGGTCCCAAGTATTGGCTTTTCGGTCTGTAAAATAAGAGTAATTACGTATTCCAGAACGATGGTTTAGTAACATTCGAACGGTAACCTCAGGGTAAGGAAAAGTATTCAACAACGTATTTACCTTTTGGTCTAAGTCCAACCGTTTCGCGTTGACCAATTTTAAAACAATTGTTGCCGTAAGTACTTTACTAACTGATGCTAAATGAATAGGAGTGTTACTAGTGATCGAGTCTTTATCTCGAAAATTAGCCAAACCATTGTATTTTTCATAGATAATTTGACCATTTTGTGCCACCAAAAAACTTCCGTTCATAGTAGTATTGGGCCAGTTTTTTTGATAAAAAGCCTCAATTTTGGATCTTTTTGCTGCTAGATAGTCAGCTGCTAATTTTGTACTATCTGCGCTGCCAGGTTTTACTATTGGAAGTACATTTTTTGGTAACTGTGCATCGGTTAGTTCTACTTTTTTTATTTCTTTGGCACAGGAAGTAATTGCCAAAGAAAGGACAAGTAATTGTGCTATATTTGCTTTTTTTATGAGAGTCATTGATTGAAAATTGAAAAAAACAAATATATAGAATCAATTGCTTTTTGTTTCTAGTTTTTTTCAAAATATCTCTCTTTTCATCCCCTTTAAAAAAAGGATATATTATAGTCTCTTGGAGTTCAATAATTAATGTTTTTGCATTTTGATAATAATAGGGCAAAAACTCTTGTTTTTGGTTTATATTGTTATATTTGTAACAAATAAATTAAATAAAGTTAAATATTAAGTAATTTAAATACTATAAAAATGAAGTTTGGAATTATCAAAGAAAGAAAAAACCCACCAGATAGAAGAGTTGTTTTTTCTCCCAATGAAATCAAAACCATTCAAGAGCAGTTTCCAACAGTGACGTTTAAGGTTGAGTCTTCGGATATTCGAGTTTTCACTGATGACCAATATCGAAATCTTGGTATTGAAGTTACCGAGGATTTATCTGACTGCGAAGTTTTGTTTGGGGTAAAAGAGGTTCCTGTTGAAGCTTTGATTCCAAATAAAAAGTACTTCTTTTTTTCGCATACTATTAAAAAACAACCATACAATAAAAAGTTGTTGCAAGCGGTTTTAGAGAAGAATATCGAATTATATGATCACGAAACCATTGTTGATGCTAAAAATAAGCGATTAATTGGTTTTGGTCGTTATGCTGGAATAGTGGGTGCTTATAACGCATTAAGAGCTTTCGGAATAAAATTTGAATTATTCAAAATGCCTAAAGCTGAGGTATTAAACGGAAAAGATGCTTTGGTACAACAAGTGAAAAGACAAATTATTCCACCTATAAAAATTGTTGTTACCGGTACAGGAAAAGTAGGAACTGGGGTTCAAGAGATTTTAACCGCTATGAAAATTAAAGAAGTTTCGGTAGATAATTTTTTAACCAAAACGTTTACTCAACCCGTTTTTACCCAAATTGATGTTTTAGATTATAATAAAAGAATCGATGGAAGTAAGCTAGATGCTATTGATTTTTATAATAATCCACAAGACTACGAATCAGATTTCGAACGTTTCACCAAAGTATCTGATATTTATATTTCTGGACATTTTCATGCGAATGGGGCTCCCGAAATTTTATCACAAAAAATGCTTCAAGCGGGAGATTGTAAAATAAAAATTGTGGCCGATGTATCTTGTGATGTAAAAGGTCCCATTGCTTGTACTTTGAGGGCTTCTACTATAGAAGAGCCTTTGTATGGCTATTTACCTATCGAAAACAAAGAAGTTGATGTTTTTCATCCAGCAGCTATTGTTGTCATGGCAGTAGATAATTTGCCTTGCGAATTACCTAAAGATGCTAGTGAAGGTTTTGGTGAAATGTTTACGCAACATGTGATTCCTGCTTTTTTAAATAATGATGCTGATGGAATTTTGGCTCGTGCCAAAATGACTCAAAATGGAGAATTAACGGAACGATTCCAATATTTGCAAGATTACGTTGATGGAAAATAGAAAGCGGCTAACTGCATCTGATTCAATTAAAATGGTTTAGATAGTTTTGTTGATGTTTCACTAAAAATATAACGGACTTTTTATGGATTTAATTGGTTTAAAAAAATATTCCCACTATATTTGTCGCAACATTCAAAATTCCGGAAAACATGTTTGAATTTTCACAGTACTTAGGCTTCTTACTTTTCTTAACCATCCTAACAATGGGATTTTGGTTAATGTTTTTCTTAGTTGGTTTCATTTCCTATTGGGTAGGTGGAGCATCTTGGGAAGCATACAAAGAGAAAAAAGCAAAACAGAAGCAAGAAGAAGAATTAGTATAATCTAATTATCTCAATAAAAAAAGGACTCCAAAAGAGTCCTTTTTTTTATGCTTTTTGTTTGGTAAAAACAAAAAAAAGACCCGCTTGCACGAGTCTTTACTTTTTTAACCTTGGAATTCCATTTCGCCTTCGTTCATATTTTTCTTAGGCTTTTCTCTTTCGTTTTTAGCTTTGTTGAAACGATAAGTAAATGAAAGTGTAAATTGTCTTTCTCTCCACTGCATTTCTGAGTAGGAACTTACAATTCCTGGCAAATAAGTTTCTGAAATCATTTTTCTTGAATTAAAGACATCACTTATGTTGAAAGCTACCGTTCCTTTATCTTTTAATACGTCTTTGCTAAAAGCTAAATTCATCCCAAACACTCCTAATCTTTTTCCTTGAGCGTTGGCTTGTGGTCCGTTGTAAGACATATTGGTTTGCCAATCAATTTTTGCAGGCAAAGTAATTTTTGAAGTCAATCGAGTAGACCAAGAAGTAGCATTATTGTCGAAATTCTGTACTATTTCGTTTCCATTGAAGTCAGTATAGACAAAGTCGCCTCGTGTTTGTACTGCGAAGAAGTTAAAATTGCTATTTAATTTCCACCATTTGTATGGAGAATAGTTTAAGGTAAATTCAAATCCAGTACGGTACTCTTCCCCTATGTTAATTGGAGAACTAATAATTAATGGAACACCATTTACGAAATCTCCAGATTCTCTTCTGGCAAATTGAAAAACATCGGTGGTTTTGTTTACATAAACGGAAGTATTAAATGTAACTTTTTCCCATCTTTTGATGTAACCCCAGTCAAGGGCATCTGTGAATGAGGGATCTAAATCTGGATTTCCAACAAAAATATTGATGTTACTTGATAGATTGCTAAAAGGATTCAACATTCTTCCTCTAGGTCTTTGAATTCTTCTACTATAGCTAAGAGAAGTACTGCTCTTGTCTGATAATTCGTAAGTAAAAAAGGCACTTGGAAAAAAGTTGTTGTATTTTTTGGTATTGAAATCACTAGTAGCTAACTGATTGATGTCAATATTTGAATCTTCAAATCGTAAACCAAAAAGCATAGAAAGCTTGTTTACTTTGATGCCATATTGAGTGTAAATGGCATTGATTTTTTCTTTGTATTCTAGAGTATTAGTGAAATTTGGGTTTACAACACCACCGGTTTCAACTCGATAATCTGTAGTTAAATTGGTAAAATCTCCTCGATAACCTGCTTCAAATTGTTGCCCTTTTCCAAGAGGTAAAACATAATCGACTACGAATAAATTTCTTTTTTGATCTTGATTGTTTATGGTATTGTCTAATCCTATATCAGAATTACCAGAATTGGTATCGGTAATATAAGCCGTGTTTTTGTCATCATTACTAGAAATAGAAATGTCAAAACTCAATTTGTGTCCTTCTTTTTTGAAGTTTTTGATAAAGTTTGAGGCAAATTCTAAGTTTTCGCTATCACTTTTTTCTTTATTTATTCGATTACGGGTGTAATCATAAACAAAATTGGCATCATAATAATCTTGAAATACATTATCAGTATTATCCCCATTACTTTTTCTGTAATTAATGCTGTTACTCCATGAAGTTGATTTGTCTAAAAACAACTCGATTCCAGCTGTACCATTATAAGTGTTGCTAAAACGGTCGTTTTCTCTATTTTCATAGACATAGTTTTTAGCTGAACCGTCACTATTCAAGTATTTTGAATTGTTGAAAGCATTTCCAGGGTTGTTGCGATTGCTGTATCCTTGAGTGGTAAACAAATTGAACTTTTCTGTTTTATAATTCACAGTTCCGCTAAGACCATGGTTGTCTGGGTAGCCAGTATTGGCAATAATTGTTCCGTTAAAGCCTTGATTTTTTCCTTTTTTAAGAATGATATTCAATAAACCACCACCACCTTCAGCATCGTATCTAGCAGACGGATTGGTTACAACTTCTACTTTTTCGATGGCATCAGCAGGAATTAATCGTAATGCTTCTGTAATATTAATAGCATTGGAAGGTCTACCATCAATAAGGATTCTTACGTTTTCATTTCCTCTCAAACTTACGTTTCCTTCAGCATCTACTGCTACAGAAGGTATATTGTCCAACACATCGCTTACGGTTCCTCCTTTTACCATTAAATCAGAACCTACATTATATACTTTTTTGTCTAATTTAATTTCAACCGTTGTTTTTTCTGCTCGAACCACCACCTCATTTAATTGTGCGGCATCTTCGGCTAAACCAATTGTGCCTAATGAAAGGTTATCAGTAATACTTTTTTGCTTTATTTCTGAAGATTTAAAAGAAATGAATTCCACAATAATGTCATAAGTTCCAGAAGTTACATCTATAGCAAATTCTCCTTTGTCATTGGTAACTCCTCCAGCAATCATTTTTGGATTTGCTGTGTTTTTAAGTGTAATGGTTGCGTATTCAAGTGGTTGTTTGGAATTTTTTTCAATTACTTTTCCGGTAACTTTTAGTTTAGCTTTGCCTGGTTGCGCATAGCCCAACAAGCCAAAACAAAGTAATAATAGGGTAATGGTACTAGTAAGGTTTTTCATTTTTTTATTTTTGTTTACTTCCTTTAGACTAGCAAAGGAAGAATAGGTTTCATTGACAAATGGTAAAAATTTGTTAAAAAAGGGCTTTATTTTTTAAGAAAGTCAATTACTTTGGCTTCTTCACGGGCAATAATTGCTTTTTCTTCAGTAATTAAAATAGGCCTTTCGATTAGTATTGGGTTGTTTATCATGATAGTAATAAGTTCTTGGTCAGTAAAGCTTTGTCCTTTGTAATTTTCAATCCAAATTTTTTCTTTCTGGCGTATCAATTCCATTGGAGGCATATTTAATTTTTGAAGTACCGTTTTCAATGCTTCTGCTGTAGGCGGTGTGGTTAAATAGGAAACAATTTCGAATTCTTTTCCTGAAGATTCTAGTAATGCTAGGCAATTTCTTGATTTACCACAGCGGTTATTGTGAAAAATTTGTAACATTTTTTTGATTTTTTTATAAAAATTATGAGAAATAAATAGGTACTTTTAGGGAGTGCAAATGTATACGAACTATATCATAAATCTATTTAACAAATTGTTAATACTATGTTTTTAGAACAAGGAGTTACCCCCCAAAATCATTTTTATAAATACCTAATTGGTTCACTCATTATGATCTTCGCAGCTTTTGTTGGGCAAGTTCCCATGATGGTTGCGATTTTTTTTAAGGCTGCAACTGATCACAAAACTGTTCCAGTGACTAACGAGGGTTTGATGCATTTTTTTGAACCTAATACTACTTTGTTTTTAATGTTACTCTCTTTTGTTTTCGCATTAGTTGCTGTTTTTTTAGTGATTAAGTATATTCATAAACAAACGATAATTTCAGTTACTACAGCTAGAACCAAAATCGATTGGAAACGCGTGTTTTTTTCATTTGCGCTTTGGGCGATAATTGGAATAGTAACCACTTTGATAGAATGGTTTGTCAGCCCGAGTCATTTCGAAATTAATTTCAAACCTATCCCTTTTTTCATATTAGCGAGTATTGGTTTTTTGTTAATTCCTATTCAAACTAGTACTGAGGAATACGTTTTTAGAGGATATCTGATGCAAGGATTTGCAAATTTGTCTCGAAATAAATGGTTTCCTCTACTTATGACTTCTCTGATTTTTGGATTGATGCATTTGTCTAATCCTGAAGTTACAAAAATGGGGAACGGAATCATGATTTACTATATAGGTACCGGTCTTTTTCTTGGTGTTATCACTTTGATGGATGAGGGAATGGAATTAGCGCTAGGTTTTCATGCAGCAAACAATCTAATAGGGGCTTTATTGGTTACTTCTGATTGGTCAGCGTTTCAAACGCATTCTATCTTGAAAGATGTCTCAGAACCTACCTTTGGTTTTGATGTTATCTTGCCTGTATTACTGATATACCCAATACTTTTGATTATCTTTGATAGGAAATACAATTGGAATAATTGGAAAGAAAAACTTACAGGAAATATACAATAACTTACTTCACATAAATACATAAATTACTACTACTATGAAAACAGTAACATATAAGAATGTTCATAATCATTTTAAATTTAATGGTGTTCACTTAGATCGTGAACAACTATGTATGGTGGCCTACTCTTTTGTTAAAGAAGGTGCCGATTTTCAAAAATCTCTTGGTGATTTTTTAATTGATTGGTTTGATAATAAGTCTTTTATCGAAATGAATACCTCTGGAACTACTGGAATTCCAAAATTGATTCGAATAGAAAAAGAAGCGATGGTCAATTCGGCTTTGGCTACAGGTGATTTCTTTGATTTAAAACCTGGAGATAGAGTGTTGCATTGTCTTCCTGCAGATTACGTTGCCGGTAAAATGATGTTTGTGCGTTCTTTTATTTTAGGATTGGATATGGATTTTGTTGAACCCAATTCACATCCTTTGGAATATAATGATGAGAAATATGATTTTGCGGCAATGGTGCCATTACAGGCCAAAAACTCTTTGGATAAACTAAAGAACATCAAAAAAATCATAATTGGTGGTGTAAAAATTCATAAGTCTCTCGAGCAAGAATTAGTGAAATTGCCGAATGAAATTTATGAAACCTACGGAATGACCGAGACAATTACTCATATTGCTGCTAAACGAGTAGGCGAAAGAGCTTTTAGTGTATTACCCAATGTAACGGTTTCCACTAATGAGCATAGTTGTTTGATTGTACATGCTAAAAATATTAGCGCAGAACCCATTATAACTAATGATATTGTAGAATTAGTTTCAAATAAGCAGTTCGTTTGGTTAGGTCGCTTTGATAATGTGATTAATAGCGGTGGAATTAAGTTAATGCCAGAGAAAATAGAAGAGAAATTATCTACCCGCATTCCAAGACGTTATTTTGTTTGTGGTCAAGCCGATGATGTTTTGGGAGAAAAAGTGGTTTTGTATGTTGAAGGTGAGCCAATGTCAATCGACGAAGCTGTTTTTACATCATTAGACAAATATGAAAAACCAAAAGATATTGTTTTTATTCCAAAGTTTAAAGTTACGGCTACAGGTAAAATAATTCGTAAAGAAAGTATTGATTCATTGTAAATGAATTGATTATTCATAAATAAAAAAGAGCTGATTTTCAGCTCTTTTTTTATGGTTTATGTTTGAATTACTCCTAAATTAAATTTTTTCTCAATTGGAGCATGATTGGCAGCTTCAATTCCCATCGAAATCCATGTTCGCGTATCTAAGGGATCAATAATAGCATCGGTCCATAATCTGGATGCCGCATAATAAGGGGAGACTTGTTCGTCATATTTTGCTTTTATTTTAGCAAATAGTTCGGCTTCTTTTGCTTCATCTACCACTTCACCTTTTGCTTTTAGTGAAGAAGCTTCAATCTGTGCCAATACTTTTGCCGCTTGAGTACCGCCCATAACAGCTAATTCTGCACTAGGCCACGCGAAAATTAATCTAGGATCATAAGCTTTGCCACACATAGCATAATTACCTGCGCCATAGGAATTCCCAACAATTACTGTGAATTTTGGCACCACCGAATTCGATACGGCATTAACCATTTTGGCACCATCCTTAATGATTCCACCATGCTCAGACTTTGAACCTACCATAAATCCGGTAACATCTTGTATGAAAACTAATGGGATTTTCTTTTGGTTACAATTGGCAATAAATCGAGTAGCCTTATCAGCAGAATCCGAATAGATTACACCACCAAATTGCATTTCACCTTTTTTGGTTTTGACGACTTTACGTTGATTTGCAACAATGCCTACAGCCCAGCCATCAATTCGAGCATATCCCGTAATGATCGTTTGTCCATAGCCATCTTTGTAGGACTCAAATTCAGAATTGTCTACAAGACGATTAATGATTTCGAGCATGTCATATTGTTCGTTTCTGGCTTTTGGAAGTAGTCCGTAAATCTCTTTTTCATCTAAAGCGGGTTTTTCTCCTTTAACGCGATTAAATCCAGCTTTTTCGAAATCCCCAATTTTGCTTACAATATTTTTGATTTTATCCAAAGCATCTTTGTCATCTTTGGCTTTATAATCAGTAACTCCTGAAATTTCACAATGTGTTGTAGCTCCACCCAAGGTTTCATTGTCAATACTTTCGCCTATGGCTGCTTTGACCAAATAACTTCCGGCCAAGAAAATACTTCCAGTTTTATCTACAATTAAGGCTTCATCACTCATGATGGGTAAATAAGCACCGCCAGCAACACAACTTCCCATTACAGCAGCAATCTGGGTAATTCCCATACTGCTCATCTGAGCATTGTTTCTGAAAATACGACCAAAATGTTCTTTGTCAGGAAAGATTTCATCTTGTAAGGGTAAATATACACCCGCACTATCTACTAAATAAATAATTGGAAGGCGGTTTTCCATTGCAATTTCTTGAGCCCGTAGGTTTTTTTTACCAGTTATCGGGAACCAAGCTCCAGCTTTGACAGTGGCATCATTGGCTACAACGATGCATTGTTTTCCTTGGATATATCCTATCTTTATAACTACGCCTCCAGAAGGGCAGCCCCCATGTTCAGCATACATTCCATCACCTACAAAAGCACCTATTTCAATACTTTTATTCGAATCATCTAATAAGTAATCGATTCGTTCTCTGGCCGTCATTTTACCTTCGGCGTGTAGTTTGTCTATTCTTTTTTCGCCTCCGCCTAATTTTACTTTCGCAAGTTTATGGCGCAATTGTGACAATAAAAGTTTATTGTGGTCTTCGTTCTGATTGAAGTTTAAATCCATATTAGTTAAGCTAGTTTTTTGAGCTAGCTAATTTACGAAAAGGATTGAAATATTATCAATTGGTCTTTTATTTTGAGTAAAAAAGAAAACATTTTTTTTGTTTATAACGCAAAAAAGCAGAAAATTAATTCTGCTTTTTTGTGAATTTGTTAAAATATATAATCTATTTTCTAGTTTCGTTTACTAATCGCTTAAGGATAGCCCATTGTCTAAGCGCATCTTTGGCAGCTATTGCAGGATAACCTAAAACGACTTTGCCTGCAGGTACATCACAAGTAACACCAGAACCAGCACCAACAGTTGCTCCAGCACCAATAGTAGTATGGTCTTTTATAGATGCACTTCCGCCAATGACAACACCGTCTTCTAAGGTTACAGAACCTGCTAATCCACTATGACCCGCCATAATACAAAAACGTCCCAATTTACTGTTGTGACCAATTTGAACTAAATTATCTATTTTACATCCATCGCCAACAATCGTCGAACTGAATTTACCTCTATCTACACAAGAATTCGCTCCAATTTCTACACCATTACCAATGATAACATTACCAATTTGAGGTATTTTTACTAATCCTTTTTCATTACAAAAACTAAAACCAAATCCATCAGCACCAATGGTAGCGTTTGGATGAAGGATACAGTCATTGCCAATATGGCAACGCTCTCTTACCACAACGCCAGACCAAATCTTACTTCCGTTACCTATGCTTGAAAAATCCAAAAGAGTTACATTGGGATATATAATAACGTTTTTACCAATGATTACATGTGGCCCAATATAGCATCCAGCTCCAATTTTAGAGCCTTCACCAATGATTACACTATCGTCAATACAAGCCGTTGGATGTACATCAAAATCAAATTGAGGTGGGGCAGGAGCAAAAAGTTGAAGTAATTGGGCCATCGCCAATTCTGCATTTTTTACTTTTATGAATGTTCTATTATTACCGGGTTCAATACTAATGTCTTCATTAACAATTGCAGCACTAGCTTTTGAAGTACTCCAGTATTTTTCATATTTTTTATTTCCAATAAAAGATATTTGATTTTCAGCAGCAAGTTCTAATTGTTCTGGCGAAGTAATATTTTGGGATAATGTTCCAATTATTGTGCCTTTTAAAACATTATTTATTTCTTGAATGGAATACGATTTCATTAAACTAATTTGATGTATTTATGGTATTAGGCGCCAAATTAAGCGATTTACAACCGGTATACCTAATAATTTAACTTTAGAATTGTAAATAAAAAATAAATTTGTAAGAAGGCATTAGATGTAAAACGGAATACATACTACAAAAAAAACGACTACTAAATAAATAGTAGTCGTCTATTAAGCTACGGACAAAAATGAATTATTCTTCTTCTTTTTGGCCCATCATCATTAAGAAAGCCTTTAAAAACGGGTCAATATTACCATTCATCACACTGTCAACATCACTAGTTTCTTGTCCTGTTCGAACATCTTTTACTAATTTGTACGGGTGCATCACGTAGTTTCTAATTTGTGAGCCCCATTCAATTTTCATTTTTTTGGCTTCAATTTCGTCTCGAAGCGCTTGTTTCTTTTTTAACTCAATTTCGTACAATTGGGATTTCAACAATTGCATGGCTTTGGTTTTATTATCTAATTGAGAACGTGTTTCTGAATTTTCGATAATAATTCCAGTAGGGTGGTGGCGCAAACGCACCGCTGTCTCTACTTTGTTTACATTTTGACCTCCAGCACCACTAGATCTCATGGTCTCCCAAGAAATATCGGCAGGATTAATCTCAATTTGAATGGTGTCATCCGCAAGGGGGTAAACATATACTGATGCAAAAGAAGTATGTCGCTTTGCATTACTATCAAAAGGAGAAATACGAACCAATCGATGTACGCCATTTTCGCCTTTTAAATAGCCAAAAGAATAATCCCCTTCAAACTCTAAGGTGACTGTTTTTATCCCAGCAGATTCTCCTTTTTGAAAGTTCAATTCTTTGATTTTGTACCCATACTTTTCGCCCCACATCATGTACATACGCATCAACATTTCGGCCCAATCACAGCTTTCGGTTCCGCCAGCACCAGCAGTTATTTGTAAAACAGCACTTAAGGTGTCTCCTTCGTCTGAAAGCATATTTTTGAACTCTATAGCTTCGATGTGATTTTGAGCTAAATCATATTGTTCGTCTAGTTCGTCTATGCTAAGTTCGCCTTCTTTGTAAAAATCATATGCCAGTTGCAATTCTTCGGTAAGCGTTGCAGCTTTGTCATAATCTTCAATCCATTTCTTCTTATTACGTAGGTTTTTTACAATGATTTCGGCTTCTTTTGCATTATTCCAAAAGTCAGGAGCAAAAGTTTTTTCTTCTTCATTGGTGATTTCAATGAGTTTAGCATCAACGTCAAAGATACCTCCTCAACGCACCAAGGCGCTCCACAATACCTTTAATTTGTTCGGTAGTTGTCATAAATTATTATTAATTTTGTTTTGCAAAAATATAAAAAAAATACCACAGCACAAGCTAAGGGCCTGCTGTGGCTGATATAAATACTACTTATGGAAATTAATTTAGTGAGTGATACTGTGACCAAGCCTTCTGCAGAAATGTTACAATATATGTTTAGAGCAGTTGTTGGTGACGATGTTTACAAACAAGATCCTACGGTAATTGAATTAGAAGCACGTGTTGCGGCCATGTTTGGGATGGAGGCTGGATTGTTTTTTCCGTCTGGAACTATGGCAAATCAAACGGCTATTAAATTACATACCCAACCTGGTGAGCAGTTGATTGCTGATAAATATGCCCATGTTTATAATTATGAAGGAGGAGGGGTTTCTTTTAACAGTGGAGTTTCTTGCTGTTTGTTGGATGGTAATAGAGGTATGATAACTGCGAGTCAAGTGGCTGAAGCTATCAATGATCCTGAATTTTATCACAGCCCCAAAACAAGTTTGGTGTGTGTAGAAAATACCACCAATAAAGGGGGTGGAGCTTGTTATGATCTCGAAACCTTGCAGCAAATCAAGCAAGTTTGCGATAGCAATAATTTAAAGTTTCATATGGATGGCGCCAGAATTTGGAATGCTTTGGTAGCTAAAAGGCAAAACCCGAAGGAGTACGGAAAGTTATTTGATACCATTTCAGTTTGTTTGTCCAAAGGGTTAGGAGCGCCAATTGGTTCGGTTTTGTTGGCCGATAAAGAAACCATTCATAGAGCCTTGCGTGTGCGTAAAATTTTAGGCGGTGGAATGCGTCAAGTGGGTTATTTAGCGGCAGCAGGAATTTATGCTTTAGAAAATAATATTATGCGATTGACAGAAGATCATCGCAGAGCTAAAGAATTAGGACTACTACTGAGTAGACTTCCTTGGGTAGAATCAGTAGAGCCTGTTGAGACGAATATCTTGATTTTTAAGGTGATTCCTAGTTTGAGCGATGCACTTTTAATCGAAAAATTGCGTCAAAAAAACATAGCTATCAGCTCACTTGGAAAAGGAAAGCTCAGAATAGTGACACATTTAGATTACCGAGAAGTAATGCATTCTTACGTCATAGAAACCTTGCAGCGTTTGTTTGTAGCATAAAAAAAAAGGATTTATAAAACTATAAATCCTTTTTTTTGTTTTTATTTGAATAGGTTGTCCATTCCAGGAATCATCGGCATATCCATTTTTGCAACTGCATCTAGTTCTGTTTGATTTACTTGATTGGCTCTTGCAATTGCTTTATTGAGTACTAAAATCAAATAGTCTTCTAGTTGTTCTTTGTCTTCTAGCAATGCATCAGCTATGTTTATTGATTTTATAGCAGTATTGGCGGTAACAGTAATTTTCAATAAACCATCAGAACTTTGTTCGTCAATTAAAACAGTATCCAGTCTTTTTTTAGTGTCTTCTATTTTTTGTTGGGTTTCTTTTAGTTTTCCCATCATTCCCATTAAATCCATTTTTGGTTTTTTTTAAATTATATATGCAAATTTACTATATTGCTGATTGATAATCAATAAAAAAAATAATGAAAAATTCCATTCGTTTGGGTTCTGTTTGTGTTATTTTTGCAGTAACAATTCCAATGGCAAAAGCACAAAAAATGGCTGAAAACATTCAAGCTCCAGTAGCTAAAATTATCCCTAAACAGTTAGTAAAACATAACAATACTAGAACCGATAATTACTTTTGGTTAAATGAAAGAGAAAATCCAGAAGTGATTTCTTATTTAAACCAAGAGAACGATTATTACAACGCTAAAACAGCGCATACCAAACAGTTTCAAACGGAGCTTTTTGAGGAAATGAAAGCTAGAATCAAAGAAGATGATCAGTCGGTACCTTATTTTTATAATGGTTATTATTATCTTACCCGATACGAAAAAGGGCAAGATTATCCCATTTACACTAGGAAAAAAGAAAGTTTAACCGCTCCAGAAGAAATCCTTTTTAATTGTAATGAATTAGCTAAAGGACAATCTTATTTTCAGTTGGGCGGACTTAGTATTAGTCCTAATAACAAATACGCTTCTTTTGGAGTAGATATTAAAGGAAGAAGGATTTATACTATACAAGTTAAGAATTTAGAGACTGGGGAAATTCTCTCAGATAAAATAGAAAATGTTACTGGAGGATCAATTTGGGCAAATGATAATGCGACTATTTTTTATACCCAACAAGATAAAGTTACGTTAAGAGCAGATAAAGTATATCGACATAAATTAGGCACGGATGCCAAAAATGACGTGTTGATTTTTGATGAAAAGGATGATACCTTTAATGTTTATGTAAGCAAAGAAAAATCAAGAAAATATATTGTAATTGGTTCGGGAAGTACTTTAACTAGTGAATATAGAATTTTGGATGCAGATAAACCAGAAGGGGAGTTCAAGGTGTTTCAACCAAGAGTTCGTGGTTTAGAGTATAGTATTTCGCATTATGGCGATTCTTTCTATGTATTGACCAATAAAGATAAGGCGACTAATTTTAAATTAATGAAAACGCCTGAAAATGCTACTTCAAAAGAAAATTGGAAAGATTTAATTCCGCATCGTAAGGATGTTTTATTAGAAGGCATTGAAATATTTAAAAATTATCTAGTAGTCGAGGAACGTTCAAATGGATTGAATCATATCAGAATTATGCCTTGGAGTGGTAAAGGTGATTACTATTTGCCTTTTGACAACGAAACCTATAACGCCTATACTACTACCAATGTTGATTTTGATACAGATGTTTTAAGATATAGTTATCAATCGATGGCAACTCCGTCATCTGTGATAGATTTTAATATGAGCACCAAGACTAAAGAGGTTTTAAAAGAACAACAAGTATTGGGAGGGAAGTTCGATAAAAATAATTATATCGAAGAAAGAGTTTGGGCTACTGCTCCTGATGGGACTAAAGTGCCAATTTCAATGGTGTACCACAAATCCGTCAAGAAAGATGGTAAAAATCCTTTATTGCTTTATGCTTATGGCTCATATGGAAGTACAATGGAACCTTATTTTTCTTCTACAAGATTAACATTATTAGATAGAGGGTTTATTTATGCTATTGCTCATATTCGTGGGGGTGAGGATTTAGGAAGGCAATGGTATGAAGACGGAAAATTATTCAAAAAGAAAAATACATTTACCGATTTTATCGATTGTTCTAAATATGTAATCCAACAAAAATACACTTCACCAGAGCATTTATATGCTGAGGGAGGTTCGGCTGGTGGATTATTGATGGGAGCTGTAGTTAATATGGCGCCAGAATTGTATCATGGCATTATTGCTCAGGTACCATTTGTTGATGTTGTAACTACAATGTTAGATGATAGTATTCCTTTAACTACTGGAGAGTATGATGAATGGGGGAATCCAAATGACAAAAAGTACTACGACTATATGCTGTCATATTCACCATATGATAATGTTAAAAAGCAAAAGTATCCTAATTTATTTGTTTCTACAGGATTGCATGATTCACAAGTACAATATTGGGAACCAGCAAAGTGGGTTGCCAAAATAAGAAGAATGAAAAATGACGATAATGTATTGTATTTAGTTACCAATATGGATGCCGGTCATGGCGGGGCTTCAGGACGATTTGAGGCATTAAAAGAATTGGCTAGAGAGTTTAGTTTTTTACTAGATTTAGAGAAAATTAAAAAGTAATTCGTTTTTTTTTGTTAAGTTTGCAACCTATCTAGGTAGTTTATGCGCCACTTAGATTAACTATTTTTTTATGAAAGAAGAAATAAACGCTTATAATAATATTTTAGAGTTAATAGGTAACACGCCACTTATTAAGCTAAATAGAGTTACTCAGGAATTAGATGGTAATTTCTATGCTAAGATAGAAGCTTTCAATCCAGGACATTCTTCAAAAGATAGAATTGCATTATATATTATCGAACAAGCAGAAAGTAGAGGAATCCTTTCACCAGGTGATACTATTATAGAAACCACCTCAGGAAATACTGGATTTAGCTTAGCGATGGTAAGTATAATAAAAGGATATAATTGCATACTAGCGGTAAGTTCCAAATCGTCAAAAGATAAAATTGATATGCTTAGAAGTTTAGGTGCAAAAGTTTATGTTTGCCCTGCTCACGTAGCTGCCGATGATGAACGTTCTTATTATAATGTAGCCAAGAGGCTGCACGAAGAAACGAAAGGTTCTGTTTATATCAATCAATACTTCAATCAATTAAATATTGATGCTCACTATTTGTCTACTGGGCCAGAAATTTGGAAACAAACCAATGGTAAAATAACACATTTAGTAGCTTGTAGTGGTACAGGAGGAACTATTTCAGGAACCGCAAAGTATTTAAAAGAGCAAAATCCAGACATCAAAATTTTAGGTGTTGATGCTTTTGGTTCTGTTCTAAAAAAGTATCACGAAACTAAAGAATTTGATAGTGCTGAAATTTATCCTTACAGAATTGAAGGTTTGGGTAAAAACTTAATTCCAACAGCAACCGACTTTGATGTTATTGATAAATTCATGAAAGTAACAGATGAAGAGAGTGCTCATTCTACTAGAGAATTAGCTAGAAGAGAAGGTCTTTTTGTTGGGTATACTTCAGGAGCGGTGATGCAGGCAATCAAACAATATGCTGAAGAAGGGGAATTTGATAAAAATAGTAATGTAATTGCAATTTTTCCAGATCATGGTTCTCGTTATATGAGTAAAGTATTTAGTGATGATTGGATGAATGATCAAGGCTTTTTTGATAGTGTAAACGAAGAGGAAGAACAAAAAATAGAGTTTATCAAGTAGTTATAAAGTAACTATTGTTAAAAAAAAACCATTTATTTATTTAAATGGTTTTTTTTTGTGTTTTGATGTGCTACAAATGCATTTGCTGTGTAATAAATGATAATTTCATTTTTTTTAGTTCATTTTTGGATTTAAAGAAATATTTTTTTCTCAATGTATTTGTAAAATCAAATTATTATTCTATTTTGGTCGTGTTAATATTTTATTAATTTAATACGTTTTTATATAAAAATAACTTTACAAAATTATCAAACCTAATCTTACCAAAAAAAACCTGCTATGAAGAAATTGTACTTTTTTACGCTACTTATGTTTGGCGTTACGTTTTCAATTATGGCTCAAAAAGAGCAAATCAAGACTGCTCAAGCAGAACTAACCAAAGGAAATGCTCAAGGAGCTTTAACTATTTTAAATGATGTCGAGTATTTAATTACCAATGCTAGAGATGAAGATAAATCCGATTATTTTTTTACCAAGGCAAAAACTTATACAGCTTTAGCTGATAAGAAAATTGATGCACCAAAGAATTTGTCGTTAGCTGTTGCATGCTATAATGAATTGATTTTAGTAGAAGTTGATTCTGGAAATTTGAAATATGCAGTTCAGGCTAGAGAATCAGTAAAAGAAATTAAAAGTAATTTAGAACGTAGTTCTGCAGATGATAATAACGCACAACGATTTTCTGATGCAGCAAATAAGATGGTCTATTTATATGAGATGGATAAAAAAGATACCGTTAACTTATATAATGCTGCGTCAAATTATTTTAATGCAAAACAGTATGATTTGGCATTGAAAAATTATGAATTATTAAAGAATATGAAGTATTCTGGAAATGGTATAGAGTATTATGCAACAAACAAAAAGACCAATCAAGAAGAGCTTTTTGTTTCTGGTTCAAATAGGGATTTGGGAGTAAAACAAGGTTCGCATGAAAAACCGAGAAGTGCAAAGGCTAAATCTAAAAAGACTGAAGTATTAAAGCGATTAGCTTATATTTATACTGAAAAAGGAGATATTGCAAGTGCAGAAAGTAATTACAAAGCAATCATTAGTGTCAATCCAAATGATGTAGAAAGTTATATTGATTTAGCTTATGTAAAGCTTGATCGAAAAAAAGAAATAGCAGACAAGATGGCCTTGCTTGGAACTTCTTCTGAGGACATGAAAAAGTATGATGAGCTAAAGGTAAAAAAAGATGAGGAGGTAAAAGTTGCTGTTGGATACCTTGAAAAAGCAATGACTTTAGATCCGAGTAACAAAGACATTTCTAAGCTACTTCTTAATTTATATCGTTCTTTAGATATGACCGATAAATATGAAGCACTGAAAGCAAAAGGGTAATCTTTTCCAAAAAAAAAGTTGTTCGAGAGAACAACTTTTTTTTTTTTGGAAAAGATTTTTAAATTATTTTTTTTATTACTCTTAATTTGTGAGTATGCTTATTCGTCTCGATGTTGTAAATTCCTAAATGATCTAAACGGTCAATTCTTACTTTTCCACTAGCATGAATGATGTAATTGTCAGACATGATTATCCCAACGTGAATAATTTTTCCTTCTTCGTTATCAAAAAAAGCTAAGTCACCAGATTCACTTTCTTCAATAAAACTTAAGGGGGCTCCTTGAGCTGCTTGCTGAGATGCATCTCTTTTTAAGCTATATCCATTAAGTTTATAGACCATTTGTGTAAATCCAGAACAATCAATGCCAAATGGTGTTTTTCCTCCCCATAAATAGGGGGCGTTTAAATACATATAAGCTGTTTTTATTAAGCTGGTTTTGCTTTTAATTCCGCTTATTTTTGTCCCTTCAAAACCAAAATGGGCTGTATTTATCTCGTCATAATTCAAAAAAGATAAACTAGCGCCCAAAGGAATGGGGATTAGTAAATTATTTGGTCCAGTGATATACTCTATTAAGTCTGCATTCAAAATAATACTTTCCTTAGAAAGTTGTTTGAAGTTTTGTTCAGAAATTAATTGGTATTGTTTACTGTCAACCCAGCCCTCATATTCATCGTATTGAAGCTTGATTTTTGACCACTGATTGTGTTTATCAATGATTTCGAAATGCTCTCCAAAAAGGACTTGTGATACGATTTCGCTTCTGTCACTAGGCTCAAAGCGAAGAGGTATGATGGCTAAATTACAGATTCCAAACATTATTTTTGATTTATAAATTGAGGTTTGTAGATGGTATTTGTGCTACAACCTCAATTTAACTTTGTGTTTTAAATTTTTTCAATCACTATGGCTGATGCACCTCCGCCACCATTACAAATTGCGGCTGCACCAATTTTAGCATTATTTTGTTGTAAAACATTTAAAAGTGTTACTATTATTCTAGCTCCAGAGCAACCTAGAGGATGTCCTAAAGATACGGCTCCACCATTTACGTTTACTTTATTGTGGTCTAATCCAAGAATTTTTGAGTTCGCTAAACCAACCACAGAAAAAGCTTCGTTGAATTCGAAATAATCTACATTTTCTATGGCTAAACCAGCTTTGTCAAGAGCTTTTGGTAATGCTTTTGCAGGGCTTGTCGTAAACCATTTAGGTTCTTGAGCTGCATCAGCATAACTTTTTACATAAGCTAATGGTGTAAGACCTAAAGATACTGCTTTTTCTTCACTCATAAGTACTAGGGCAGCAGCACCATCATTAATTGTTGAAGCGTTTGCTGCAGTTACACTTCCGTCTTTAGTGAAAACAGGACTTAAAGTAGGGATCCTGTCCAAATTAACATTAGTGAATTCTTCGTCTTTAGAAATTATAATAGGATCACCTTTTCTTTGAGGAACAGAAACAGGAATAATTTCATTGTCAAATTTACCTTGGCTCCAAGCATCGGAAGATCTTTTATATGATTCTATAGCAAATGCATCTTGTTCTTCACGTGTGATTTTATACTCATTGGCGCACAAATCAGCGCTAACTCCCATGGCATTATTATCATAAGCATCGGTAAGGCCGTCTTTTTGCATTCCGTCGACCATAGTGCTTGGTCCGAATTTTGTTCCAGTACGAAGGTTCATGTAGTGTGGAATCAAGCTCATGTTTTCCATTCCTCCAGCTACAACAATTTCAGCATCTCCACATTGAATAGCTTGAGAAGCTAACATTACTGCTTTCATACCAGAAGCACATACTTTGTTTACTGTTGTACAAGCAACTTCGTTAGATAATCCTGCAAATAAGGCAGCTTGTCTGGCGGGAGCTTGACCAACACCGGCTTGAACTACATTACCCATATAAACTTCATCAACTAAATTACTATCTAGCTGTATTTTTTCTAAAGCTCCTTTTATAGCTATGGCTCCTAATTTTGGAGCGGTAATATTTGATAATCCCCCCATAAAACTACCAATTGGTGTCCTTACAGCAGAAACTATAACTACTTTCTTGTTCATAATGTAAAAATATGTTGATTTATTTAGCAAATTTAATCTTTTTTGCTACTATTTCATATTTTAATCGAATAATATGTATTTGATGAAACAAAGCATAAGTGTTGTGGAGTGTATTTGTTTGATTGTTAAGTCTTTTATAAATATATTGAATTTTATTTAAAAAAAAGCATCAAAATAGTTGTGAGAAACGTAAAGTTGACTTAAATTTGCAACCGCAAAACAAGATAGCTTTCTTGGTTTGGGAGAGGTGCCAGAGCGGTAATGGAGCAGATTGCTAATCTGTCGACGGGTAACCGTCGCCAGGGTTCGAGTCCCTGTCTCTCCGCAAATATTGCCACTCGGGGTGTAGCGTAGCCCGGTTATCGCGCCTGCTTTGGGAGCAGGAGGTCGCAGGTTCGAATCCTGCCACCCCGACAACAATGGACGCATAGCTCAGCTGGATAGAGCACCTGCCTTCTAAGCAGGCGGTCGAAGGTTCGAATCCTTCTGCGTTCACTTAAAACGATACTAGAAATAGTATCGTTTTTTTGTTTTATAACTTTTTTGGGATCAAGTTCAGGATGGATCAAGTTCAAAAGTTGGGGATTAAGCAAAAAGATTGGATAATCTGAATAAGAAGAAATCTATTTTTCTTACCCCTCTAAACTGACTTCTAAAGGCTTTTAAAAGGGATATCTTCATATCTCAATTACTTACAAAAATTTACGAAAGAAGTAATCTTTTAGGTAAACCAAAGGTGAATATTAATTACAAGAATCAGGTATAAATACTTAGTGGTTGATTTTTGTGAATTGATATATTTGCAAGTACAATATGGTTTTTCGTAAAAGAATCATATTTGTTAATATGAATTAGGCTTTAGTAGTGAAAATATTTTAGACTCAGTTTTAATTTTTCTTGACCCGATGTCTAATTTTTTATTAAAATATCCAGTACACTTTTTTCTTTTGAACTAATTTTATTCATGCCATATAAAAATTCATTTCAAGAGGTATTTGAATATAATAAGATATGCAAAAAGCGGAACAATGCTAAAATATACTTACCAACTAAAGAAAAATTTGTAATTCACAAAATGCATTCCAAATTGTAGAACACCTCTTTTGAGGAACATAATTAACTTAATTGTTAAATTAAATCATTTCAATTTTTTTATTAAAAACAGATTTTTATAGTCTTAAGAATAATTCTTTATTTTTTATAATCAAAAGATGAGTTAATTTTTTTTATTACATTTGTTTTGTTAAATACCTCTTTATCAGTTAGTTGTTTTTTTTTTTTTTCATAACTGATTAAGTAAAATTAATTTGGCATAAAAAACATAAAATACGAATTGTCAGGATAAATAATATAATTTTTACTTACAATTATAAGCCAATATCGTTTTCATTATTTGTCTTTGTACTTGATGCATTAAAATAATAAAAAATGAAAGAACAACCTCAAAATAAATCTGGCATTGGATATCTTAAGACTGATGGAGGAAAAACAAAATCAAATGCTATAGAAATCCCCACAATTGCATTACCAAAAGGTGGAGGAGCTATTAAAGGAATTGACGAAAAGTTTTCGGTAAATGCTGTTAATGGTACTTCTTCGTTTTCAATTCCGCTTCCATTTTCTATGGCTAGAGGAGTATCGCCTTCATTTGGTCTTTCCTATAATTCAGGTGCTGGCAATGGAATTTTTGGCTTGGGTTGGAATTTGAGTTTGGGTTCTATCAAACGCAAAACCGATAAAGGACTTCCCCAATATTTTGATTCAATTGATTCGGACATTTTTTTATTTTCCGAAGCAGAGGACTTAGTCCCCGAGTTTAAAAAGAATGTTGATGGGAGTTTTCAAATGGACTCTGATAATGAATACATCTTTAACGAAAGAAATTCATCAGATGGACTTTATATAATTAGAAATTACAAACCTCGTATAGAAGGATTATTTGCACAAATTGAACGATGGACAGAAAAGACTACTGGAAGAATTAAGTGGCGGGTTATTACAAAAGAAAACACGACTACATTGTTTGGATGGACAGATAATTCCATAATTTCAAATCCTAACGGTACTACCAAAATTTATGAGTGGCTTCCTGAGTTCGTTTTTGATGACAAAGGAAATTGTTCGCAGTATATTTATAAAAAAGAAGACGAAACAGGGCTTGATGATTCGTTACTTCACAACCGAAACCGCCTGAAAGGTGATAAAATTGCTTATACCAACGTATATCTTGAAAAAGTGATTTATGGCAATAAAACTCCTTATAATCAATTTGGTGATGCATTTGTTGTGGAAGCAGATTATATGTTTCAAACTCTATTTGATTATGGTAATTTAGCCGAAAATGATTCCATAGACCAAATAAATAATTGGGATTTTAGAACTGATGCTTTTTCAGATTACAAGGCAGGTTTTGAAATCAGAACAACCCGATTGTGTAAACGAGTTTTGCTCTTTCATGTATTTGATGAGTTAGCACTTAATCCTAATCAAACAGATAAAAAAACACTCATCAAATCGGTAAACTTTCAATATGACTCAGCCATTGAGCAAGATTTTACTTTTCTAAAGTCAGTTGCCTCTCATAGTTATATCAAAAAGCAGGATGGCACCTATTCTTCAAAACAGCTTCCACCCATGGAATTTGAATATCAAAAACATGATTGGAATAGTGAAATAAAAACCATTTCTCCTGAATCTTTGGTGCATGCCCCAAGTGGACTAGAAGAAGCACCCTATCAATTTGTAGATCTTTTTAATGAAGGTTTATCGGGCATATTATCTGAACAAGCCAATGGCTGGTATTATAAGCACAACTTAGGTGATGGTGTTTTTGAAGACGCTAAACTTGTGTCTCCCAAACCTTCTTTTGCTGGACTAGGCGGGCAGTTGCAAATAGCCGATTTAGATGGAGATGGTGGTAGACAATTGGTAAGTTTTAGTGCAGAACCCAAAGGCTTTTTTGAATTAGATGATGACAACCAATGGCAAGGTTTGCGAGCATTTAAAGCACTTCCCAATATTGATTTTGGCGACCCTAACACACGATTGCTTGATTTGAATGGCGATGGAAAAGCAGAAGTAGTTATTTCGGAAGACAATGTATTTACCTGGTATGCCTCTGAAGGCAGAACTGGATATGCTGCTGCTCAAAAAACTTCAAAACCATTTGATGAAGAAGAAGGACCACATATCGTTTTTGCAGATGCCAAACAAACCATTTATTTAGCGGATATGTCTGGCGATGGCATGACGGATATTTTACGAATCAGAAACGGTGAAGTATGCTATTGGCCAAATTTAGGATACGGAAAATTTGGTACCAAAATAGCCATGGACAATGCACCTTTTTTTGATAATCCAGATGCTTTTAATTCATCCTACTTACGATTGGCAGATATTGATGGTTCGGGAACGCCTGATATTATATACTTGGGTAAAAATAAATTCACTTGTTGGAAAAACCTCAGTGGCAATCGATTTGGTACTACACCATTTGAAATTAAATCTTTTCCAGAAATTCATTCCCAAGCAAATATTACTGTAACCGATTTATTAGGAAATGGCATTTCTTGTATTGTATGGTCAAGTCCATTAGCAAAAGATACCCATGCACCATTAAGATATATTGACCTGATGAACAGCAAAAAACCGCACATCATGGTTGGTTACAAAAATAATTTGGGCAAAGAAATTTCGTTAGAATACACTCCATCAACCAAATTTTATATAGCAGATAAATTAGCAGGGAAACCATGGGTAACCAAATTGCATTTCCCTGTTCATCTTTTGACCAAAACGACAGTAACTGACAAGTGGACAAAAACCCGCTTTACCTCGCAATACAGTTATCATCATGGTTATTACGATCATGCAGAAAGAGAATTCAGAGGATTTGGCAGAGTAGAACAAACAGATGCAGAAGATTTTGGGGAATTTGCTACAGCTAATGCAAACAGTCCTTACATAACTAGTGATTTGACCCTATACCAACCGCCAATCAAAACGATAACTTGGCATCACACCGGTGCGTTTTTAGGTCGTGATAGGATTCTCAATCAATTTCAACACGAATATTTTGCGCCTAGCTCGGTCGATTTTCAGGAAAATGAGTTACCTGAACCAGATTTGGAAACTTCAAATTTGAATACGAACGAATGGCCTCAAGCCCTAAGAGCGTGCAAAGGAATGACATTGAGACGAGAAGTCTATGAATTGGATGTAGATGCATTTGTAAGAGGAGAAGAAAAACGGGTCAAAATGTTTTCATCTGCTTATCACAACTGTAAAATCAACATCAACCAACCCCAAGGGCAAAATAAATTTGCCGTATTTTTTGCTACAGAAAGCGAAGCCATAACTTATAATTATGAACTAGACTTATCACAACCCACACTTCAACCTGATCCACGTATTGCTCACACATTTAATTTAAAACATGATGTTTACGGAAATTCATTGGAAGTATTGGCAATAACGTATCCTAGAATACGACAACACGAGGAAGTGGATTTGGCTGTTGATACACTTGCGCTAATTCGTGAAGTACAAATTGAAAGTTTGCATGTTTTTTCAGTGAATAATTTTAGTAATGACATTATAGAAGACAATCGTTATAGATTGCGTGTTCCTACAGAATCTAAGACATTTGAACTGACGGGCATTTCACCTAGTAATGGTTTCTATTTTACTATTGAAGAAATTAGAAACTACAGCATCTCCGAACTTGTAGCAGAAATTCCATACCACCAACTGCCAAACCGAACCTCCATACAAAAAAGGTGTGTAGAACACTCCAGAACACTCTATTTTTCTGATGATTTAGTAAATCCTTTACCGTGGGGTGCTCAAAGTAGTCTTGGTTTACCATACGAAATCTATAAATTGGCACTTACCAAAGATTTGATTGATGAAGTATTCAAAACGAGTCAGTTAACTGTAGAAGTCATGACTGATTTAAATGATGCCAATACCAGTGGCTATTTAAATGGGGTACTTTTACAAGAACGATTCCCTGATTTAGATACCACAGGACAATACTGGATTCGCTCTGGAATAGCAGGGTTTAATGCAGATGCGCCTTCGCATTTTTATTTGCCTGAAAGATATACCGATCCTTTTGGGAATGTTTCGGTTTTGAACTTTGACCCAAAAGATTTATTTATTGAATCTACCATCGACCCTATTGGAAATATCACTCGTATTCAAAATTTCAATTACAGGGTGTTGGCGCCACAGCGGATGATTGACATCAATGAAAATATCTCTGAAGTAGTTTTTGACATCTTGGGAATGCCAACTGCCACAGCATTATTAGGCAAAGGAGCTGAAGCAGATAATTTGATAGGCTTTGACGAGGCACTCATCCATCCCAATCTTGGTACCATCCTTTCTTTTTTTACACAAACTTATAATGAAACTATCGCTAGAAATTTATTAGGCAATGTCACAGCCCGAAGTCTTTATTATTTTGGTGAACAAATAGAACCAGATGGTAGCATCACCTATGGTCATCATCCTGCTTGTGCTGCTGGTATTGTGCGGGAAAAACACTTGTCGCAAGAATTGGGAACGCCCAGTCCATTGCAAGCAGGCTTTGAATATTCAGACGGCTCAGGCAATATAATGGTTACCAAAAAACAAGCAGAACCAGAAAGTACAGGACTTACCTTGCGTTGGCTAGCAAACGGAAAAACTATCCTTAACAATAAAGGTAAAGCTGTAAAGCAATATGAACCATACTTTAGTACAGTTGGTCATCAATATGAAGAACCTGTTGAAGAAGGCGTAACACCCATTTTATATTACGATGCTGCGGGCAGACAAATCCGAACCGAGTTGCCGGATGGTACATTTACAAAAGTAGAATTTACACCATGGCTATCCAAGGTATGGGACGCCAATGATACGGTTTTAGAACCCAATAATGCTTGGTATGTGAGAAACAGTTCAGGAACAAGTGCACAACAACGAGCGACCCTTATATCGCAAGCTCACGCCAATACACCTTCGGTTGTGCATTTTGATGCTTTGGGCAGAGAAGTCATTACCATTGCCCACAATCGTACCAATGGCATCGATGAAAAGCAAGTAACCTATTCCAAACTAGATACCGAAGGCAAACCTCTTTGGATACAAGATGCACGAGGCAATAGAGTGATGGAATACATCAATATACCCGGTGCTGTAAGTGGGTATGCTCCGTGTTATGACATTGCAGGCAATCTGCTTTTTCAGCACAGTATGGATGCCGGAGACCGATGGATGATCATGGATAGCAACGCCAAACCGTTTTACGCTTGGGATGAAAATGAAAAAATAATAGGAAATGTAACCATTCAGGAAAATAAAGTCCTGAAATCTGGTTACGATGTTTTTCATCGTCCAATCGAATCTAAATTAAAAATAAATGGTGGTGCTTGGCAGGTGATTGAACGCATAATTTATGGTGAAACCGTTCCAAATGCTGAACTGAAAAATCTTAAAGGACAAGTTTTTCAACACTTCGATTCAGGAGGATTAATTACCAATGTGGAATTTGATTTTATAGGAAATTTACTGGAAACCACAAGGCAATTGACCTCTTCGTTTGATCAATCTGTAATTGATTGGACTATTGAAATACCTTCTACAGAAATTTTTACACAAAGAACACAATACGATGCACTCAACCGCATGGTATTTATGCAAAACTGGCACCTTGCTGGGAGAATTCCAGCAACGTACACACCAACCTATAATCAACGTGGGGTTTTAAAAAGTGAAATCCACACAGTAAATGGAACAGCCACCGAAGCCGTGCGTAACATTGAATACAATGCCAAAGGGCAGCGAACCCGCATGCAGTATGGTAACGGCACCACAACACGTTACCAATATGATGCGTTGACTTTTCGTTTGGCACAACTCAGAACTACCCGTAGTAGTTTTGGTGATACTTTACCTATTGCACCAAGCGGTTTAAGAGATGACAATGTTTTGCAAAATTTGTATTATACCTACGATCCATCAGGAAATATAATGGAGATTCTCGATGATGCGTATAAAACTGTATTTTTCAATAATCAAGAGGTAGAACCTCGCAGTTTATATGTGTACGATGCCCTTTATCGCCTGGTAAGGTCGGAAGGCAGAGAAAATGGCAATTTAAACGAAGCACCCAAACATGGGAAACCAGCGAGTATGGCCTCTGTTTCATTTCCAATTAATGACCCTCAGGCTTTACGAAACTATATACAAGAGTATCGCTATGATGCAGTGGGAAATATTTTGCAAATGCGGCACCGGGCAGGCATTGGTGGCTTTACTGACCGATGGATACGCAATTACAGCTATGCAACGGATAGTAACCGACTCTTAAGTACCCAAACGGGTAGTGATATTTCCTCGCTAATAAATTACCACTATGATATTCACGGTAGTATCCTCAATCTGGGAAATACAACAAATGAATACCGCTTACAATGGGATTATAGAGATATGATTCACACTGCCAATTTAGGCGGCGGCGGACAGGCATATTATAATTACAACACCAGCAAACAACGCTGCCGAAAACGGATAGAACGATTGGACGGAATCATTGAAGAGCGCATTTATCTTGGTGGTATGGAGTTATACCGCAGATGGAATGGAACCACCTTGCAAGAAGAAATAGAAACCCACCACTTGGTCGTAGATGACCAACGAATATTAATAGCAGAGCATATTTTGCAAACCAACAATAACCAACTTACGGCGGGAATTTTGTACCGTTACCAATACAGCAACCATTTGGGTTCAGTTGGTTTGGAATGCGATGGCAGTGGTAATATTATTTCTTATGAAGAATACCACCCTTACGGCACTACCGCTTATCAAGCCAAAAATGCAGCGATGAATACGACTGCCAAACGCTACAAATACACGGGCATGGAACGGGATGAGGAAACGGGCATGGCCTACCATACTGCGAGATATTACCTGCCATGGTTGGGAAGGTGGTTGAGTAGTGACCCGATTGGGATTGGGGATGGGGTGAATTTGTATGGGTATTGTAAGGGGAGGCCATTAGTGCAAACTGATATTACTGGAACACAGGCGAATCCCAGAAACTATGCTACACTCCAGTCGTTTATTGAAGCAAATCCAGGTCCATACGAGCCGTCATATTTAGAAGGACTTTGGACGTCTGTACATGGTCCAATGACTCCATCTACCGCAAGAGTGCTTAACTATTCAACTGCAAGATCACAAGCGAATAGCGGTGCAGCAGCATATAGAAGAGCAGCAGGTCTTTCAGGGACAGGACCTACAGTTCAGGCCGGGCACACTATAGCGGCAAGACATGTTCCAGAGTCTGGAATTTCGAGAGATGCAGCAAACGCATCAGAAACATTTATGCAATTACATAGTCGCAGAGGACAAGGTTTGGATGTCACCATAGATGGTCAAGGATATACAAGACATACTGCTCAGGAGGTGGTAATTGATACTGTGGTTGAAAATACTAGAAGTGCGAACGGAGGTGTTCTGAGTCCTGAGGGCCATCAAGCTTCTGGAGCTGAAGTAAGATGGCGGTTGGAAGGTACTGGATTTGATCAAAGAGAAGTGGCCGAAAGAAGAGCAAGTGGACTATTCAATGAGCAAGAAGCCATTTTAGCAAATCAAGCCCGTCGGGCGACAATTCAAACACCATCAACACCCTCTACTCCTTCAGTATCTACTCCTGCACCTTCAGCACAAAACCCTTCAGCTCAGAGCCTTCCAGTTGTAAGTTCACCCCAATCAACGGTTGCAACGGCTAGTCGTTATGAACGTGCTGTTGCATGGACAGCGGAAGCAGCACCAAGAGCATTAAGGGTTGTTGGTCAGGTTTTTACGGTTGTCGGAGCAGTTGAGGAGGGGGATCGCACTTATGATTTTGAGTTACAGCATAACCGTGGACGTTTGAATGCTACCTTGATGGCTACAAGCACCGCATTAGTTGGCGTGGTTGCAGGTGTTGTTGATGACGCATTTGCAGCGGCACAAATCCCAGCTATGGGTGCACCCGTTATAACAATGGATTCTTGGGACCATCATGGCTCTGGTCCAGTTCAACATGCTGCAGGCGAGGCAATACGAGGTTTATTGGGCTTTGGCTTTAGCCTAGGATTGTAAATGATTTGCAATAATTTAATTCGGTTTAAAAATAAAGGAAAGTAATTTAAATATTACAAAGACAGTAGAATTAAATGCCCAATCGCGCGGATTTGCAATCCATGCTCACAAATAAAATGCACTAGTGATTGGACTAAGCTAAGTTTCTAGGTTTAGCAAAAAAATAAAACTTAAAGATTTAAAACATTTAATAAACATAAAAATTATAGAAGTAACAAATGACAAAAACTAATCCAAAATATTCTCTACCTCGATTCGTGACTTTAAGAAACGAAAAACTTATAACGAAAAAACATAATTAAGATAAAAACAACACACATCATGAAAGCAACTACCAAAACCACCAACGCTCCAAAACAACAAACCTTTCCCGTAACCAATGAAGTTTTTAAAATGGTGTACGATGCACCATCATCATTACCTGGTAAACATAAATGGGTTACTACAGATGAAGATGTAAGGCAAATAGAAAAACTGCTGGGCATGGCAGAAAAAACCATTGGTGCACCACTATGGGTGAGTGGTGATCATACAAACTGCCCAAAATGTAAACGCGAAACCAACTGGCTAGACATTGTAAACTCTGCTACCAAAAATGTGCATAGTCATGCTATGATAGCCAAAGTAGTATTAGGCGAACAAAAGTTTGTAAACACTGAAGCACCGCGAGCCATTGCCGATTTAACTTGCTTTGGCTGCGGTTCAAAAATTGAAAATATTCGAAGTTTCAAATGCCATAATTGGGCTTATGCCATAGGAAAGATTCGTAAAATCATTTTAGAAATGAATAATTTATAAAAATTAAAATAAAAATACCATGGCAACAAAAAACAATTCAATTAATGGGTATTTACTGAATACAAAAAAAATGCCTTTATCAGGCTTAAGAATAGAAGTTTGGGACAAAGATTTGCTGGTTGATGATTTTCTAGGCGAATCGGTATCAGACTCAAATGGAATGTTCTCTATCAGTTTTACCCAAAAGCGTTTCAAAGAATTGTTTTTTGATAACAGACCAGATCTCTATTTCAAAATTTATTCAAATAATCAAATGATCCAAAACACTGAGGATTCTGTTTTGTGGAATATTGAAGGCGATCAGAAAGATCTAATTATCACAATTAATTCCAAAATTTTTGATAAAAATGAAGATATCCTTTACCCAACCCTCAATTCAACTATTCAGATTTCAGGTCAAATTGTAAGTAGTTTAGGTAAGCCATTAGATGATTTTGTTGTTGAAGCATACATAATAACTATTAACAAAAAGGTATTAGTAGCAACAAGTAAAACTGTGATTGACGGTAAATATCAATTGAGATTTGATACCGATAATGATACGTTTGTATATGATGTTCAAGTACATGCCTATCCCCAAAATAATAAAACTACTTTCTTTCCTTCAGAAGTAAAGTATAACGTAAAAGAAAAGGTTTCAATTAATATAGTAGTTCCAAATGAAAATATTATATCGGAATCAGAATTTGACTCGATTAGCCAAAAAATCCAATCTCATCTTGGCAATCTTAAAATAAATCAAGTTAAAGAGGATGAGAAAACGCAACACATCACCTATTTGTCAAATAAAACGGGTATAGATGCGCGAATTGTTGCTATGAATGTTGCAGCAAATCAGATTGGTAATGATTTGAGGATTCCGTCAGAACATGTATATGCGATGTTTCGTTCTGGGGTACCAGGAAACAAAGAATCAATTCAATCATTATCTCCCGATAATATCAAAGAGGCAATAGAAAATGCAATTAGTCAACAAATTATTCCTAAGGATAATCGAATTGATGAAACGGTCAAAAAACTAAGCAGTTTGAAGATCGACTTTGCATTGAATAGTAAACCGAAATATAGCGTTTCTACGATGAATGAAATGTTAAGTATAAGACTGAATGATGAACAAAAGCAAATTTTTGCAGAAGTACATTCGCAAGTTGGATCTGATTCTACAAAATTATGGTCAAATCTCACCCAAAGGGGCTTTAAACCATCCACCGTCCAACAATTACAACTCGATGGCAAACTTGGTTTTTTGACAGGCCATAATGCTAAACTTGTCGAAAAAATCTATAAAGCGTATCCTATAAGCAAAGAAGAAGATTTTGTGAATCAAAAACTTTATAAAGCGGATAAATGGAAACCAGTAATCAAAGATGATCTTCCAGATGGAGTGAGTAAAGATGAATATGCTAACTATTTAGCCAATCAAATTAAACTAAGTTATCCCAATTTAGTGGCAGCATCAATGATTCAAAGTGAAGAAGTAAATTTGGGAAATAACACACCTCTTAAGGAGGTTTCGAACTTCTTCAGTAAAAATAATTCGTCATCGAACAAAATTGGAATAAAACCAACAAATAAATGGGAATCCTTTAATGATTTGAGCACAGAAGCCAAGGTTGCGGTAAAAACCTTTGAAAGGCTATATCAACTAAGCCCATCAGACGAATCCATGACAGCACTGTCACAAAACGAAATATATTCAGCATATCAAATTGTAAAATATACGCAATCAGAATTCATGAGTCGTTTTGAAAAAACGTTCCCTAGTAAATCTGAGGCCTTAAAAATATATACCAAAGCGAATGAGATTTATAGTACTTCACTTAACATTGCAACCGGATACATTACACAACGTGCTGCACCAAATGTATACGCTATTACTGGTACTCTCAATACAACTCAAAATTTTGTATTAAGTGGTAGTTCTAATAGAACCCTAAATGAAACAATTGCTTATCCGACATTAGAAGAGCTATTTGGAAATATGGACTATTGTTCGTGCGACCATTGCAGGTCAGTATTAAGTCCTGCTGCATACTTTGTTGAATTATTGCAATTAATTGATTTGACAGACAAACCACATAGTGGTGAAAATCCGATAGTAGCATTGACAAAACGGCGCCCAGATATTGAAAATATTCAGCTATCCTGCGAAAACACAAATATGGCATTGCCTTACATAGATTTAGTCAACGAGATTTTAGAGTACTATATTTTAAATGGTAATCTGGATAATTTAGAAGGTTATGATGTTACTGAAGAAAATACGCAGGCCGAATTGTTAGCTGAACCTCAATTCGTGAAACAATCCGTTTATGAAAATGAACTAAAACAAGAAGTGTTTCCATACAATTTACCTTTTCATCAGCCATTGGAAACATTAAGGCGCATTTTTAATCTTTGGGGGGTGTCTTTAAGAGAAAGTTTACATGTATTTTCTAGACCTCTATCTGCGCGCAAAGAAATGCTTTGCATCAGTGAAGATGAGTATAAAACCCTAACTGATTTAAGTTATAAAAAGTTACCGCTGTACTTTGGAGAACCAGAAAACAACACGATTGTACAACTCAATGCGGCATTAGCAAATGGAAAGGAATTTAGCAGAAGGCTGGGTATCCAGAACGAGGAGCTGGTGCGATTATTAAAGACAAATTTCATAAACCCTGGATATTCTTTGACTTCGAAATTGCAAAAACTTTCTGTCCCGCTTTCCGTTTTATATCAGTTTTATCAAGGCAATCTAAGCAACGCAGAATTAGAAGATGAAATTGCTGTAAATAGTGATGCAACTGACTATGATGGCAATGTTATACAATGGTTGAATAAGTATAAAGATGTTATCTTGGGACTAATAAAATTGACCGATGTAGGTGAAACAGTAACTGAGTGCAATTTTGCGAAATTGGAATTGAGGTATGCTTTGCCCGACAATTCACTAAACGCTTTGAAGCCCATCGCTTACAATAAATTTCACCGTTTTCTACGCTTGGTCAAGAAGACACAATGGAGTATTGAGACCTTAGATGCGGTGATGAAATCATTGCTTCCTATTGAATCTTTTTTAATAACTGAATCAAATATTGATCAAACTTTTAGGATCTTACTGAATCGAATCGCTAATTTCGTGTTATTGGCAGATTTGTTATCATTTTCTCAAAAAAAATATCCTGATGTATTACTGCTGCTTGATGTGAGCCAATCCAATACACTAAGACAAGAACAAATGGCAAAAATTCTTAAAATGAATAGTGCAGAGATGATCGAATTAGCATTGATAACTGGAATAGATTTATTTGCGAATGATTTTGAAGAAGATGAACCATCTTTAATCAAGTTTATTAGAATAAGTAAACAATTAAAAGTAAATGGAATAAGAACGATAGATATTTCCTATTTGTTAAGACATCAAGACAATACCGGAAAATTAGCCCAAAGTTCAGAAGCACTGCTCAAAAACATCAAACAAATTAAAGATGCAATCAATAAGGTAGATAAAGAAAACAGCATAGCTGACAATACAATAGACCTTGAACTTGCCAAAAGCAAAATGCTTTTAGTCTACGATGCAGCAACAACAGACCGTTTCTTTGGACTATTACTCAGCACTAGCAAAAATACAAGCGCACTAGCAACATCAGTCGAGGAATTACCAGAAGCACTTAGAATAGTTGATTTAAAATTGAATTTTGACACGTTTAAAAAAGAACTATCGTATCAGGGAGTACTGTCAGCAATTCAAAAAACAGCAATTGAAAATAAACTTAACACTCTCGCTTCATCTGATTTTATACCTGTTCTTTCACCAGCGGATCTAACTACATTTAAAACAGATTACAACACTGCTCTCAATCAATTGTTTGCAAAAAGCAATAATGATCTGAATTCGATAAGCACGACAACTCCTGAATTAAAAGTAATTTATGATGCAGTAATAGTTGAAACCAAGCCTGACCTACAAGCGCAATTAATAGTAAATTCGATTTTACCCGAACTTAAAAAAACACTTAAATCCAATGCTATACAACAAGTTCTTATCAGCATTTTAAAATCAGATGCTGATTTGATAAAAACGCTTACTACGGAGGTTAATGTGCTACATTCACAAAGTGACACAAACAAAAATGCACTCTTCGATTTTGAACAATTAGAACAAAAAATTATTTTTGACCAAAATAGAAACTATTCATTTTATGTGGATGTTCCACTCACTGACGACTATATTATTTACCTCAAGGCACCTCAAAACACAATTGTAAATTGTAAAGTAAATGACACAATTATTATCAACAATGCTACTATTGGGGCTATCGGAGAAATAAGTAATTCGGTACCTATAGCATTAAAAGCAGGAGTATTACATACTATTACTTTAGATATTGTTTCGCTTCCGGCAACAGATGAACTTACAGTATCGTGGCGTACAAAAGGAATAGAAAAGACCAAAATTCCCAATGATGTACTTTATTTTATGGAGAAGGTTGATTTTGCCAAAAACTCTTTAATTCGGATTGAAAAAGCAATCCAATTACAAAAGGTTTTTAAAATCAATTATTTGGAACTCGAGTATTTTGCATCCCTAAATAGTGAAACAAAGAATTTGTTAAACGAAATACCTGTAAAACTTGGCATTAATGCTGCCGACTTGAGTACACTTTGGAACAAGATTGATTTGCTAAGCTATTTCCTAAGCATTAAAAAGGAAAACGAGCTAGAGGAAAATACATGGTTATCTGTTTTAATAAATCCAAATCTAAAAAACACACAAGATAAATTTCTTCTTGAAAGTTTCAACGCATGGCAAGAAGACGACTTAGTGGATGTTTTAGATGAGTTTGGATTTTCTAGAGCAGATCTGTCTCTTTTGACCAAACTAAAGAAAGTAAAAGAGGCGATGCGACTTATTAACGCTATGGGTTATCATGCTTCGCAATCAATTAACTGGATAACGAACAACCCATCCTTCGATTTAGTAAGTGAAATAAAATCAACTATTAAAGGAAATGTAACCGAAAGTGTTTGGTTAGAAAGTATGCAATCTGTAAATGATGTAGTGCGAAATAAACTCCGAGACGCATTAGTTAGCTACATACTGCAATATAAGCAACCATCTCCAGAGATAGACAATTCGGATAAGCTTTATGAATATTTTTTAATAGATGTTCAAATGGATGCTTGCATGAAAACATCTCGTATTCGTCAAGCACTTTCCACTGTTCAACTCTTTATTCAGCGATGTTTAATGAATTTGGAACCAACTGTTAATGCATCATCCATTAAGGCTGAACAATGGGTGTGGATGAAACGATACAGAGTTTGGGAAGCCAACCGAAAAGTATTTTTATACCCAGAAAACTGGCTCGAACCAGAACTTCGCGATAATAAGTCCTCTTTCTTTAAGGAACTGGAAGGAGAAATGATGCAACAGGAAATTACGGATGAATCGGCAGAACTTGCGTTCTTGAATTACCTAAAAAAACTTGACGACATCGCAAAATTAGAAATGGTGGGCATGTACTTAGAGGAAAATGAGCAAGGAAATCAAGATGATGATATTTTACATATCATAGGACGTACTAATGGTAACACCAGACAGCACTATTACAGACGTTATGAATATGGCTACTGGACTCCATGGGAGAAAATAAGTCTTAACATTGAAGGAGACCATGTGTTCCCAATCATATGGAAAAAACGTTTGTTTGTATTCTGGCTTACTATTTTAGAGAAACCTGCACCACTGCAAGATAAAACCAAGTCACCAACAGACCTATCTACAGAACCAATAAGTCAAAGCTCTAGAATAAATGTAGAAATCAATATGTGTTGGGGCGAATATTACAAAGGGAAATGGACTTCGCCCAAGTCAACTGAAATGAATAAGCCATTGATTTTACCTGATCTGGAAACTTTCAATAAAAAATACCTCTTAATGCATGGCAGAAAAGATTCAATAGAAAAACCCGAAGGTAAATTTCGTGAACGTTTAATATTCGATATAGAATATTTGGATGTATTTATAATTTCGGGTCGTGGGTATTTTGGATATGGTGGGAAATTCACATTTACTTCAAAAAATGCACCTCCATTAATAGAGCAATTCGTCCACGACAGTGAGTTACAAACAAAAGTTGCGAATGCTAATAATACCTCTTTTGTAAAAGTAGAATCTCAAGCATCATTAGATAACAATCGGATTTATAACTATGGTAATAAGTTTAGTATAAACATTGATCAACCACAGAATGCGTTGCAAATTGAAATTAAAAAAGGAATTTTTACCAAAAAACCTGAATTGACTAATGGTTTTACAGTGCTTCCTTTGCGCCATTCTATCGAAAATCAATTCGAAGCTCCTATTTCTTATACAGATGAACGCACTACCTTATTTAGTCAGCCCGAAGAAAAAATAAGCTACGTAGGTGATTACGAAGTGTATTATCCAATGCCGCCTATCATTATTGAAGAACCGCCTATTATTATAGACAGACCTCGACCAGGTTGGCCTCCTATTGACCCAAGTAATCCCGATTTTGGAGGTATATTCAATGACCCTAGAATAGTTAATGACCCAATAACAAATGGAAACATTAATACTATTCTTCCCAATGAGGCATCATTCCAATTTGGCGGAATCATCTTTAGTATGGAAGGACGTATAACCAATGCTAAAAATCAGTTCTAAATCATTAAATCAAATATCATGAAACGCACTACAAATTTTCACAGCATTCAAAAATATAAAAATATCAAACACTTTGATGGCCTTTTTAGATTTAAGAAAAAGCCCGAAAGAAATCTGAAATTGAAATTTACTGCACACTATCATCCCTATACTGAAGACTTGATAGAAACCCTTAATAGAGATGGCTTGCCAGCTATGTTTGATGCTAATTATCATAAGAGTTTAAAACAGGAGCTTTCTGAATGGTACAATATAACTTCTTCTATAATTAGTCCCTTTCCAAAAGAGGAAATAGACGTTAGCGATGACGGACCCTATTCTGTTTACAATTGGGAGTTGTTTTTTCATGCTCCTCTCACAATTGCTGTCCATCTTAGTAAAAATCAACGATTTGCTGAAGCTCAAAAGTGGTTTCATTATATTTTCGATCCTACTTGTAATGATATGAGTGTAGAAGCACCTGAACGCTTTTGGAAATTCCTAAGATTTAAAAACGAAACCAGTACAGTTTTTATTCAGGAAATGTTAACAGAATTAGCTAAAGGAGAAGATAGTGAGCTAAAAACAAGGATGGAAAAAAGTATACAGGCTTGGAGAGATAAACCATTTCAACCTCACGTTATCGCACGCACAAGATATCTTGCTTACCAGATGAATGTTGTTATGAAATATATTGATAATTTGATTGTCTGGGGAGACAATCTATTCAGACAAGATACTATAGAAACACTTAATGAGGCTACTCAGATATATGTGCTTGCTGCTAATATATTAGGCCCAAAACCACAAAAAACACCACCAAGAGGGAACAGAACCAACAAAACATACAAACAACTTAAAGCACAAGGTATTGATGCATTTGGTAATGCGTTAATTGAAATAGAAAATGACTTTCCATTCAATACGAATCCTACGAGCTCAAATCCTGAAAATTCAGGTGCTACTGCTACAACATTTGGTATTGGCAATACACTTTACTTTTGCATACCACAAAACGATAATTTACTTGTTTATTGGGACACCGTTGCGGATCGTCTGTTTAAGATCCGTCATTGTATGAATTTTGATGGCGTTGTCCGTCAGTTACCTTTATTTGACCCACCAATTGATCCGGGAGCGTTAGTTAGGGCCGCTGCTGCTGGATTAGATATTGGAAGTATACTCAATAACATCAATCAACCTCTTTCCACTGTTCGAGGACCACTACTACTTCAAAAAGCAATAGAAATTTGCCAGGAAGTAAAATCTTTAGGTTCTGCTTTGTTATCGGCACTTGAGAAAAAGGATGCTGAACATATTTCTTTGCTTCGACAACAGCACGAAATCAATATTTCAAAGCTCATGCAAGACATTAAATTCTTACAATGGAAAGAGGCTGAATCCGCAACGGAAAGTTTACTTAAAAGCAGGGCAAACGTTTTTGAACGATATGCTCATTACAAAAAAATTCTTGGAACAAGTGAGAGTGATACTAACGCATTAAAAACAGTTGAATTAGTGCGAAATGAGCTATCAGAAGAAACTTTTGATTCCGCCTACCAGGAAATGGTAAATAATTACGCAATTGATTTAACAAAAGAAAATTACCGAAAAGAAACATCTGTTGGTGGTTTAATGGAATTTGCGGGTAATGTTGTAACTGGTATTGCTGGAGGGGAATTGGGCAAAACATTACCGCTTAACAAAAATGAAAATGCTGAGTTGAATATTTTTCTACCAACCTATGATACCTTTAGCACGCTTTCAACAGCACTAAAAGTTGCATCCCCAATACTTGGTCTGATACCTCAGTTTGATGCGCATGGAACACCTCTAGGTGTAGGTGCTGCGGTTGGGTTTGGTGGAGTACAATTAAAGAGCGCAGCCACTGAAGGATCAGAACTAGTTCAAAAAGTAGCAAGTGCTTTTGCGGCAAGTGCTGAAAGAGCTTCTAAGTTAGCAGGGTACTACCGTAGAGCGGAAGATTACGTACTACAGGCTAATACTGCTACATCCGAATTGATGCAATATGGTCGCCAGATTATATCTTCTCTTATTCGAGAGCAAATTACAAAAAAGGAGTATGAAAATCATAGTAAGCAAATAGAACAGTCGGAGGAAATTAAAACATTCCTTCAAGATAAATTCACTAATGAAGAACTATACAACTGGATGCAAGGAGAAATATCTAAGATCTACTTTTCTTGTTATCAATTTGCTTATGATGTAGCTAAGAAAAGTGAACAGACATTGAAGTACGAGTTAATGCGTCAAGAATTTAGCGATGTGAACTTTATAAAATACGGCTATTGGGACAGTGCTAGAAAAGGTTTGTTATCAGGCGAATCACTTTATCTTGATTTGAAACGTATGGAAATGGCCTATCATGAGAACAATAAAAGAGAGTATGAACTGACCAAACATGTTTCAATTCATAGATTAGATCCAATGGCTTTATTAGAATTGAAAGCAACAGGGTCATGTGAAATTGAAGTACCAGAATGGCTCTATGATATGGATAGTCCGGGGCAATTTAATAGGCGTATAAAAACAGTATCCATTTCAATCCCATGTATAACAGGACCATTTACAACGATTCATGCAAAATTATCATTGCTGCAAAGCAGTATCAGGGTTTCTTCATTGAAAGGAGATAGTTATAAAAGAATAGGTTCGGAAGACAACCGTTTCCGAGACTTTAATGGAGCCATTCAATCAATGGTTACAAGTACTGCTCAAAATGACAGCGGATTATTTGAAACTAATTTGAATGATACCCGATATCTGCCATTTGAAGGGGCGGGAGCCATTAGTCGCTGGAAAATTGAGATACCCAATGCCATTCCCCAGTTTGATTTTGAAACGATTGCTGATCTAGTATTCCATATAAGGTATACATGCCGGGAAGCCGGGCATTTGAAAAATGAGGCTACTGATCATGTTAAAGAAGATGTTCTTAAAGATGCTAATGCAGGATTGCTGCAGTTGCATAATGTAGTGAGTGAATTTGCCAATGCATGGCAACTGTTTAAATCCGCATCAGCCGATGCTACAAGGAAATTGAACTTATCGGTAAATAAAAACAATTTTCCTTATTGGACAAAGTCATTGGGTATGGAAGATCAGATTATTGCCACATTCTGTAGCATTGATTTGAAAAATAATAAGCTTATTGTGGCTACCCAAAATTTAAATTTTGTTGGTGATGAGTCAACAGGCTGGAGTCTTACCGTTGATAATTCATCAGCTAATAGCACTTCATTTAATTTTCTCAAATCTGCCCTAAGCCAAAATAGAAATTTATATATGATTATTTCATACAGAGAGAAAAGCTAAGTTGAAAATATTCAAATTTATTGCTCCTTTGAAGTATATTGCAAGAGAAGGAGGCTCAGCATTAAAAACAGCAGCTAATAAAGTCCTTAAAGATCAATTAGTAGCAATCAAAGGTTTAGGTGAAAATGGATTGAACGTGGCAATAAATATGAAACACGATTTACCAAATGAATGGCATCTATTCAAAAAGAATGGAACAATTGGCTTAACAATTGATAAATCGAGATTACCTTATATGGTTCAAACATTTGATACTACAGAAATAAAAAGTATAATGTTAGTAGCTAAAGTAAAAGATAATTCACCTGCATTTATTATTAAAGTAGATGACACTACTCCGCTAAATCTTTCCAGAAAAGATGATATAAAATTATGTATAGGTGTAAATTCAAGTATTACATTGGATACTTTATTTAGTCTCTCAATTTCAGATGCTGATAAAGAGAAGTTGGAAGATTTATTGATTGTAGTTAAATATACTTTTTAGTAATTCTTATAATCAAAAGAATCATCTAATAGTTTCAAATCTTCGAGTTAAAGGTTCGAATCCTTCTGCGTTCACTTAAAACGATACTAGAAATAGTATCGTTTTTTTGTTTTATGCCGTTCCGTTTTGATTCAAATTGTATACATTTATAAAAAAAATATTTGATCATGCGTTTTATACTTCTTTTTATTTTTTTTCTCCTTTTTTCTTCTACAATAGTTTATAGCCAATCCTCTAATCAGCAATTAGCTACTAAAAATAGTTTAATTGCATCAATTTCAGATACTACATTTGTGAATTTGAAAGACTATAGCAGTGAATTTGTCTATGATATGAAGTATGCAACAACTAATAATTTTTTGAAGTCAAAAGTGTATGATTGTGCAGAATGTTTTTTGAGATTGAAAACGGTAAAAGCTTTAATCAAAGCCAATGATAAGTTTTTAAAAAAAGGATATAGAATTAAACTTTTTGATTGTTACCGACCTTTGGATATCCAAAAAAAGATGTGGGAGTTAGTGTCTAATCCAGAATATGTAGCAGATCCCGCTAAAGGTTCTATACATAATCGAGGAGGAGCGGTCGATTTAACCCTCGTAACTTTAGAGGGTAAAGAATTGGAAATGGGAACAGCTTTTGATTTTTTTGGAAAAGAAGCAAGTCACGGTTATCTGTTTTCAGATAAAAAGATAATGGATAACCGTAAAATGTTAAAGAAAATTATGCTTCAAAATGGATTCAAAGCATTCGAATCAGAGTGGTGGCATTATAACTTGGCCTCAGCTCTGACTGATAAAGTCTCCAATACAAAGTGGAAGTGTAATTAATTTTCTATACAGGAAATATTTTTGATAAAATAGTTGTCAGGTTGATAGATTTTGTTGTCTAATTCGGATGTAAATTCCTTTTTTATGATGTAATCTTCTAAATCTGTCAAATACTTTATTCTCATCAAAGATAATGGTGAGCTTTTTAACTTTTCAAAACTATCCTTCAAAAAGTAAAATTCTCCTGTAGTTACTCTGTTATCAAATCCTTTATCGTCTCTTAACAACGTTCCGCAATTTTCTTGGTCTTTATGAATTAAAGAAATGATGCTTCCGTCATTTAATTGAAGAAATAATTTTGAGTTTTTATCGAAGCAGTTGGCTTTTAGGAAGCCTTTACTTTTTTGTATCAATTGTATGTTTAAAGTTGGAATCCCATCCGTTAGCGCTAGTGAAAAGAAAATATAGCTAGAAGTGCCAGCGAAGTTTTTTTCGCTAATCATGTATTCTTTTGTGACTTTATAGCTTCCTATGGAATCTACGACATTGGTGCTATAATCACATTGTTTTTGTGCAAATATAGAAAAACTAGAAAGGGTAAGAATGGTAAGTAATAGTTGCTTCATGTTGGTTTAAATTTTGCTGCAAATTAAAACTATTTTGTTGTTATTTATGTCAGTTGTAAAAAAACAATAGATATTTCCTCCTTCTTTTATTTTCCATTTTTTTCTAATGTTTTCAACAGTTTCTGGGAAATTTCGGATGGTAATATTTGCTTTTTGATTGACTAAATTGTTTTTTAGTTCTAATTTATTGTAGTTCAGTTGTTTGTTAATTTTAAATCGCCTTCCTGGAAAGTCAATCAATTCAGAATTGGTGTATAAATGCGAATTAATATGCAATTTATTCAACTTGAAAACGGAACTAACGGCATCAAAACCTCCAGATTTCATAATCGCACTATTGGGTTCATATAGGTATTCTTCAGCTAAACCATAGGTAGGTAAACTGTTGTTTTCGGGAAGATCAAATTTTTCTTCTTTATTTTTAAGGATATTCACGGTTTTTATGGAAACAGTACCTGAGTAGTCTTTATGAAGTTCCCATAAAAGTTCTTTTACTTCATTATTCAACGCAATAATGTGAATGGTTTTGACATTTTTTAATTCCGATAGTCCTGCGGTTAAATCAAGTAATGGCGCTGTTTTAATCAGTATTGATTTTGATTTTGAAAAATACAAATCTATATTTTCTGGTACATTGGGAAGGCAATCTTTGAGCATGAAAACTTTTCCTTTGCTTTCACTTCTTCTAGAAGGATCAATATAAATCCAATCCCAAATTTGGTCAGAATCAGTAAGAATAGATTGGCTGTCCCCAGTTAAGCATTCAATATGTAAGGCTTTTAATTGTTTGAAATTATGTGCAGTAATTGCCGAAAGGTCGGGGTTAATTTCGCAATGCACAATTTTTTTGAATTGTTTAGAAAAGTAAAAATCATCCACTCCTAATCCACCAGTCAAATCTATCAAACTTGCTCCTTTAATTAAGTTAGATTTATAGGAAGCGGTAGTCTCAGAAGAGGTTTGTTCAATGGAAATTTTTGGCGGATATATAATGTCTTTGGCCGAAAACCAACTGGGTAGTTTTTCCTTGGCTTTTGTTTTACTTTCGATTTGCTCCAAAATTGTAATCCATTCAATGTTTGGAAATGGATTTTTTTGTAAAGCCAGTTTCGTTATGTTTTGATTTAATTGATCGTTAATGAAATTTTGAACGTCAATGTTTAATAGGTCAATATTCAAGGTTAAATATCTTTGGTTAACAATTGAATTATTTTATTTTCAGGGAAAAATTCTTTTCCAATTACTTTTAAGATGGTGTATAAAGGTACGGCAATTACCATCCCTAAAATTCCAAATAGAAAGCCGGCAGTCAGAATAACCAAAAAGATTTCTAATGGATGTGAACTTACGCTTTTAGAAAAAATGATGGGTTGAGACAGATTGTTATCAATGATTTGTACAATCCAAAAGCCAATAAGAACGTAAATGGTTGTGGGTAGAATTTCGGATTGAAAATCACTGCCAAGATGACTAATCATGGAAAGAATAGCTGCTAATACAGATGCTATTAATGGTCCGATATACGGAATGATATTAAGTACAGCACACAAAAATGCAATGATGATGGCATTAGGAATTCCAAAAATTAATAATACAACAAGGTATAGTAAGAAAACGATAAAAAGTTGAAGTAGCAACCCTATAAAATATCGAGAAAGGAGATGATTAATTTTTTCAATAGAGTTTAATATTTGCTCTTCATGTGTATCTGGAATTAATTTCTTGGCACCACCAATGAATAAAACACGGTCTTTTAGAAAAAAAAACGTTATAAACAATACCGAACCTAATCCCATTCCAAAACTACTAATTGTTCCCAAAATTGAATTTAAAAAGTTTGGGATGACACCAAAATTTATGTTTGAAGTGATGCTGTTGAAGTTAAGGACTTTTTTGGAGTTGATATGATGGCTCTCTAGAAAGACATTTATTTGATTGATAAGCGCCAAAGCGTTTTTTTCAATTTTTTGAGTATTTAATAAGGACAGATTTTCACTTTGTGCAATTATTAACGGAACAAAAAGGGTAATAATTCCTAAAATTAATATTACGAACAAAGTCAGCGTAGTGATGGTGGCAAACGTGTGTGAAAATTTTAATTTTTTTCTAAAAAAATCTAAAATAGGGTTTCCAATTAATGTCAAAATTAAGGCAACAATTAGATAGATTAAAACGGATTGTATTTGATAAAAAAAATAGGCCCCAGCTGAAATGGCTAAAATTGTTCCGACAGCTCTAATAATTCCATTTGAAATCATTTTTGATGTTATCATAAGTTGATTCTTTAATGGATAAATATAAAAAAAACTCGCTAGGTCTAGCGAGTTTTAAGAGTAATTATTTTTTTTAAGGATTAGATTCCGAATCCAGCTCTAGCACCTCCACTAATGAAAAGTGCTGCCATTCTAGATTTTTGTCCGTTAGAGAACATATACATTCCTCTATCGTCTGTGTAATCCATGTAGTTCATTGTCATTTCTACAGGTGTTCCTGTACAAGTGCTTAAGTGTGGGTAAGTAGGAACTCCAGTATTAGCAGCATTGTGAGTAGGAGTGTCAGCAACTAAATCACTTCCACAATTGGCATCACCCCAAATATGTCTTAAATTCATCCAATGTCCAACTTCGTGAGTTGCTGTTCTTCCTAAGTTGAAAGGAGCTGAAGCAGTGCCAATTGTACCAGTGCAAGTATGAGCTAAAACTACCCCATCAGTAGACAAAGAGCCGCCAGGGAATTGAGCATAACCTAAAATACTTCCGCCAGTTGATGGCATACTACTAACAATCCAAATGTTTAGATTTGTTGATGGACTTGTTGGATTTATACCTCCACTTGTTGCTTTTTTCATTGTATTGTTTTGTCTATCCGTTGAAGACCAAGATGTTTTTGTAGTAGATTTACGATTGATAGCTACTAATTCAAAAGTAATTCCAACATTTGCGGCAACACCTGAAAATAATGAAGGAGTACTTGAGAAATCTGAATTTGTAGCAGTAAAATCTTTGTTTAAAACAGTGATCTGTGATTGGATTTGTGCATCAGAAATGTTTTCTGCTGCGGTACGGTATAGTACGTTCACAACAACAGGAATAACTATTTTGCCGTTTACCAATTTGTTTGTTAATTTGGCTTTTTGAGTGAATTCTTCGATTTGGTTCATTCGAATTGCTAAGGATGGATCTGCAGCTAATTGTGCTTGTAGTACTTCATAAGTAGCACAACCTCTCTCCGCTACTGCCTGACCATCAGGGTTTGTGTTTAATGTTTCCTCGTTTTGACAAGAAAAAAGTGTTAAAAACAGCCCAGCACTCAATAAAATTTTTTTCATAATTTGTTTTTGTTAAAATGGTTTAAAAAATGTTAATTTGGTTAATTATTTAACAATTTTATAACATATTTTTTAAACTACCAATTTTTTTTACTTATTCTTTTTAATAGGGTTTGATGTTGGTTCTTTATGTATATCTGGAATTATTTTTAGGAACTGACAATGAATAGAATACGTTTTTTTTTAGAAAACAAGCTTATAGATTGATAAGAGTTGAAGCTTTTTTAAATTTTTAATTTCTTGGGTAATCAATAAAAATAGATTTTTTGCTTTGTGAATTATTAACGGAACAAAAAGGGGAATAATTCCTGATAATCAATAATTATGAGTAAATTAGAATAGTAATGATTTCACGAGTGTGTGAAAATTTTATTTTTTTTGATAAATATGATGTGGAATTTTTCTAGTTAATATAAAAATTAAAGTAATAATTAGATAGATTAAGTATAAATTCTATTTCATAAAATAGGCTATAACTTAAATAGCCTAAATTATTCCGACTGTTCTAATAATTCCATTTGAAATTATTTTTGATGTTATCATAAGTTGATTCTTTAAATTGAACAGATAAAAAAAACTCGCTAAACCTAGCGAGTTTTCATTATAATTATTTTGTTTTGGATTAGATTCCGAATCCAGCTCTAGCGCCTCCACTAATGAAAAGTGCTGCCATTCTAGATTTTTGTCCGTTAGAGAACATATACATTCCTCTATCATCTGTGTAATCCATGTAGTTCATTGTCATTTCTACTGGAGTTCCAGTACAAGTACTTAAATGAGGATAAGCTGGTACACCATAGTTTGCAGCATTATGAGTAGGAGTGTCAGAAACTAAATCACTTCCACAAGTTGCATCACCCCAAATGTGTCTTAGGTTCATCCAGTGTCCTACTTCATGGGTCATAGTTCTACCTAAGTTATAAGGATAGCTAGTGCCAGAGTTACTGGTTACTCCAAAATATTTTGAATCAACAACAACTCCATCAGTAGCTGCTGCTCCGCCTGGGAATTGTGCATATCCTAAAATACCACCTCCAATAGTACATGCCCACATGTTTAAGGTGTTTGAAGGAGAAGTTGGAGCAATTCCACCTTGATTTGTTTTTTTCATAGCATCTCTAGTTCCCCAAGATGTTTTTGTAGTAGACTTGCGGTTGATTTTAACTAGTTCAAAAGTAATACCCACATTCGCAGCTACACCAGCAAATAGAGCAGGAGTACTTGAGAAATCAGTGTTAGTTGCTGTATAATCGTTGTTTAATACGGCAATTTGAGATTGGATTAAGGCATCAGAAATGTTTTCTGCTGCGGTACGGTATAGTACGTTTACAACAACAGGAATAACTACTTTACCGTTTACTAATCTTCCGGTTAACCTTGCTTTTTGAGTAAATTCTTCAATTTGGTTCATTCGGATTGCTAAAGATGGATCAGCTGCCAATTGTGCTTGAAAAACTTCGTTTGTAGCACATCCTCTTTTAGCTACTGCTTGACCATTTGAGTTTGTGTTTAAAGTTTCCTCGTTTTGACAAGAAAAAAGCATTAAAAAAAGACCTGCACTCAATAAAATTTTTTTCATAATTTGGGTTTGTTAAATTGTTATAAAAAAGTTAATTTGGTTAATTATTTAACAATTTTATAACATATTTTTTAAACTACCAATTTTTTTAATGAATTTTTTTTGAGTATTTGTTTGTTAATCAATTCTATAGTCCTTGTTTTATTTTCCGTGTAATCTCGTAGAGTGCAATTCCAGTGGCTTGAACGACATTCATACTGCTGTTTTTTCCAAACATTTCAATATGAGTTACTTGATTAGAATTTCTTAAAAAATATTCAGAAACACCTTGAATTTCATTTCCTATTAGTAATGCAATTTTTTTATTTTTTGAAAATTGTAGTTCTTCTAATGGCTTACTGTTTGATGTTATTTCCAAAGCAATGATTTCAAAATCATTTTCGGTTAAATAAGCTACAACTTCTTCTTTTGTTTCATATAAGTCATAGGGAACATGCAGATGGGTGTTTCGGGAAGTTTTATTGATTTTTCTATGATTCATTTGATTTCCCATTCCCAAAAAAAGGATCTTTTCTACACCAAAAGCTTCACTTATTCTAAAAAGAGAACCTATGTTGGGTTGGAAAAGAATTGAATCACAAACTAATACTATTGGAAATTGTTTGTTTTGGAAAGGGACCGATTCATGATGTAATTGCATGAAAAACAGTTTTAATTAGTAAAAATGTAATGGATGATGTTTGCTCCCATTTTTAGTGCTTTTTGACGCACTTCAATAGGGTCGTTGTTGACTTCAGCATCTTCCCAACCATCTCCTAAATCGCATTCGTAGGTGTAAAGCAAAGCCAAACGATTGGCAATAAAAATCCCATAGGCTTGAGGTCTTTTGCCATCATGCTCATGTATTTTGGGTAAACCCGATGAGAAAAGAAAGGGTTTCTGAAAAATAGCATGATTTGCAGGAATTTCTACTAAATCATTGTTAGGAAAAAGTTTCTTGATTTCTTTTCGGATGTATTGATCCATACCATAGTTGTCATCAATGTGAAGAAAACCGCCAGCTTCAAGATATTTTTTTAAGTTTTCTGCATCCGAATCACTAAAAACCACGTTTCCATGTCCGGTCATGTGAACAAATGGATAGGAAAATAAATCGGGACTGCTGGGTTCAACCGTACTGGGTTTAGCTTTTATTTTGGTGTTTATATTTGAATTGCAAAAACGGATCAAATTAGGGAGAGAAGTGGGATTTGCATACCAATCGCCCCCACCATTGTATTTTAATAGTGCAATTTCTTGAGCATTACTTTGAATAGAGACAAAAAAAACAAAAAACAAAAGACTTCTTATCATTATTAATACGATTTGAAAGTAAAATAGCTATAACTAGTACTCATTAAAAAAAACTACGCTATGACAGGCAACAACAGCAGCCGTTTCTGTTCGCAATCTTGTGTTACCAAGTGTTACTGGAACATAATCATTGGCTAAGGCCAATTGAATTTCTTTTTCTGAAAAATCGCCTTCAGGACCAATAAGGATTGTAGTTTTTGTGTTGGCCTCTAAAACAGATTTCAATGATTTTTTATCGGATTCTTCGCAATGTGCAATGAATAATTTACCTTCCTGTTTTTGTTTTAAGAAGTCTTTTAGAGCAATCGGGTCATTGAGTTTAGGTAAGTATAATTGATTACACTGTTTCATTGCCGTTAATATGATTTTTTCAAATCGCTCTTTATTGACTATTTTTCTTTCGGAATGATCACATATAATAGGTGTGATTTCTTGTATTCCAATTTCGGTAGCTTTTTCTAAAAACCATTCATAGCGATCATTCATTTTTGTGGGCGCTACAACCAAATGCAAGGGATGATTTGAAGGTGCTATTTTTTCAAAGGATATAATAGCAACAGCGCATTTACTGTCTGAAGCCAAAGTTATGGCCGTTTTGAATAAATAGCCTAATCCATTGGTGACATATAAAATATCTCCGTCTTTTTTTCGGAGGACTTTGATGATATGTTTGCTTTCTTCTTTGTCAAATACAAAAGAAGTTGTGGATTCGTTTATGGTGGGACTATAAAATAATTGCATGATTAAAATGGGATTCTTGCTTTTGAAACTACAGATGAAGCTTCAAAATGTTGAGATAAATATTTTTGATAGCCTACAATTCCTATCATGGCGGCATTATCTGTAGTGTATTCGAATTTAGGAATAAATGTTTTCCAGCCGTATTTTTGCTCAGCTTCTTTTAAAGTACTTCTAATTCCTGAATTTGCCGAAACACCACCACCAATCGCCACTTGCTTAATTCCAGTTTCTTTGACCGCTTGTTTTAGCTTATCCATTAAAATTGCAATAATGGTGTGCTGAATAGAGGCACAAATGTCATTTTTATTTTCTTCAATAAAATTGGGGTTTTCTTTTTGATTTTTTTGGATGAAATACAAAATGGCGGTTTTTAAACCTGAGAAACTAAAATCCAATCCAGGTACTTTTGGTTTTGTAAATGAAAATGCTTTTGGGTTACCCAATTGCGCTAATTTATCTACCAATGGACCACCAGGATAAGGCAATCCTAGTATTTTTGCACTTTTGTCAAAGGCTTCACCAACAGCATCATCTGTAGTCTCACCAATAATGGTCATATCAAAAAAGCCGTCTACACGAACAATCTGCGTGTGTCCGCCACTTATAGTCAAAGCTAAAAATGGAAATTCAGGTTTTTCAAAACCTTCTTCGTCAATAAAATGAGCCAAAATGTGTGCGTGCATATGGTTTACAGCTATCAAAGGAATAGAAAGCGCTGTGGCCATAGATTTCGCAAAGGAACTACCAACGAGTAAAGATCCCATTAAACCAGGACCTTGGGTAAAGGCAATGGCAGAAAGTTGCTCCTTGGTAACATTAGCTTTCTTTAATGCGGCATCTATGACTGGAACAATATTTTGCTGATGCGCTCTCGATGCCAATTCTGGAACAACGCCACCGTATTGATTATGAATGAGCTGATTAGCGACAACATTTGATAAGACTTTGTCGTTATAAAGAACCGCAGCTGCCGTATCGTCACAAGAGCTTTCAATAGCAAGAATAAAAACGTCTTGATTTTGCATAAAAAGGGACAAATTTTAAATATTATTTGATAAATGGGTGTAAAATTCTTTAATTTTACGGCTTGGTCAAAATTAGCTATTTTTTATGAAATGGCGGTTGGAGTCATTAGATTTATAGTATTATTAAGTAGTAAGCTTCTTAAAGTAATTCTAATGTTATTATGTTTATCTATAGAATGCTTAATATTTCTACTATCAAAAAAATAAAAAAAATACTATTTCGATCAATTTTAGCACTTCTACTACTTTTATTAGTTGTAGGTATTGCTCTTTCATTGCCTGCCGTTCAAACTCGAATTGCAGAAAAATTGATGGATAAAATCAATACTTCTTATGGAACTTCAATTAAGATTGATGAAGTTGCAATTTCTGTTTTTGGGGGAGTAAAATTGAAGAAAGTCCTGATTCTAGACCATCATAAAGATACCTTAATCTATGCCAATCGTATTAAAACAAACATTATTGCCGTAAAAAAAGCAATAGATGGGGATTTAATATTCAATGATATTCGGTTGGACGGTTTACTATTTAATTTGAAAACCTATAAAAAAGAAAAAAAGACCAATTTGGACGTATTTATAGAAGCGTTTGAAACAGGTAAACCTTCTTCTAAACCTTTTTTGATGACTGCTAGAGAAGCTTTTATTTCTAATGGACATTTTATTTTGACCGATGAAAACAGAGCAGTTCCAAAAGATGTCGATTTTACAAAATTGAATGCTCAAATTAGTAATTTTAAAATCCTTGGTCCAGAAGTTCAAACTAATATTAACTTTTTGTCATTCAAAGATCATCGAGGGGTATTTGTAAAAAGATTAAGCGCGGCTTTTAGCTACAATAAAAAACGAATCCGATTAGAAGATTTAGATCTAGCAACAAAAGAATCTCGCTTAAAAGGAGATGTACAATTAAATTACAAAATTGAAGATTTTTCAGACTTTAATAACAAAGTAAAATTTGATATAAAACTAAAATCTTCTTCGATTGCCTCAAATGATATTCGCTATTTTTATAACGAACTCGGTCGCAATCTATTTTTTAATGCCCGTTCCAGAATTGAAGGAACGCTGAATGATTTACGACTAACTGATCTGTCTCTTTTGGATAAAAAAGGTTCTAAAATAGTTGGAACTTTAAACTTCAAAAATTTATTTCCATCAAAATCACAACAGTTTTATATGAAAGGTAAGTTCAAATCACTTACCACAAGTTATAATAATTTGGTGACCATTTTACCCAATGTTTTAGGGAAAAGATTGCCTGAAATTTTGAAAAAACTCGGAAACTTAGATTTAGTAGGAAATACAGAATTAACTACTGAAAATATTGAAGCCGATTTTGTAATGAAAACTGCTATTGGTACTTTAACTTCTGATTTGGTTATTTTAAACATGAATAAATCCGATATCGCTAAGTATGTTGGTAATGTTAAAATGACTGATTTTGATTTAGGTGTTTTTTTAGATAGAAAAGATGTCGGTCCAACCAGTTTAAATTTGAAAGTAGATGGAATTGGTTTTACTGAAAAAAGTTTGAATACCGAGGTTAAAGGCGAAGTTTCAAAAGCTATTTATAATAATTATAGCTACAGCAATGTGACTTTAGATGGGCATTTCAAAATGCCATTATATAAAGGTAAAGTCTCTATTAATGACCCAAATTTAGTTTTGAATTTTGATGGTTTGGTAGATTTGAGCGGAAAGCAAAATAAATACGATTTTCATATTGTCATTGATAAAGCGCATTTGCATCAATTGCATTTTGATAAAGAATTGGTTTCCAATTTTAAAGGTGATATTGTGGTTGATGCTACAGGTAATTCAATGGATAATGTGTTTGGAAATATTTATGTAAAAAACACCAGTTATCAGAATTCTAAAAAGACCTATGCCTTTGATGACGTGCATGTTTCTTCTGTTTTTGATGCGAATAATATTAGAACATTAACCATAAATTCTACAGATGTAGGTCAAGGACAAGTAGTTGGAAAATTTAAATTTAATCAATTAGAAGCTTTAGTTCAAAATTCGCTCGGAAGTCTTTATGGGAACTACAAACCAATACTCGTAGCTAAAGGGCAATTTCTAAAATTTGATTTTACCATTTACAATAAAATAGTTGAAGTTTTATATCCTGACGTTGTTTTAGCGACCGATGCTCGAGTGAAAGGTTTGATAAATTCTGACAATAAGGAGTTTAAATTGAATTTAAATACGGAGAAAATTACTGCGGCCGGAACCACTTTGGATAATGTAAGATTAGCCATTGATAACAAAAATCCATTGTTCAATACTTTTGTAGAATTGGATAGCATAAAAACTGGTGTTTATAAAATCAGAGATTTTAGTTTGATTAATGTTACAATGAAAGATTCTTTAAAAATAAGAACCGAATTCAAAGGAGGGGAAAATGGGGAAGATCTTTTTAATTTGAATTTGTATCACACTATCGATAAGAACAAAAATAATGTAATTGGTTTTAGTAAATCCGATATAAAATTCAAAGAGTATGTCTGGAATTTGAATGAAGTAGATACAGAAAGTAATCAAATTATCTTTGATAAAGCGTTTAAGAATTTTGCAATCAATGATATTGTTTTAACTCACGAAGACCAACAAATTGATTTAAGCGGAATTATAAAAGGCAAAAATTATAAAGAACTCCATCTGAATTTTAGAGGAGTTGATTTGAAAAAAATCACACCATATAATAAACAATTTGCTTTTAATGGAAACATTAGTGGTGAGGTAAATTTTGAACAAGATGGATTAGTATACAAACCCACAGCATCTGTATTTGTAGATCGTTTGAAGATTAATGACACCTTTTTTGGAAACCTTAATTTTGATATTCAAGGAGATCAAAGCTTTAAAAAATTTACTATTCAATCCAAATTGGAGAATGATAGTTTCGAATCGTTTAGTACAAACGGTCATTTTGAAATTGTGAACAATGAGACGGTACTTGATTTAGATATAAAATTAGATAAATTCAATTTGGCTTTTTTAAGTCCAGTTGGAGGGGAAGTGATTACTAATATTAGAGGATTGGCCTCTGGAAATACTAAAGTTCAAGGAACAGTATCAAAACCAGACATTAATGGTCGTTTGTATTTAGAAGGAGCAGGGATGAAAATCCCTTATTTGAACGTCGATTATGAATTGGCGGATAGAACTATCGTTGATTTGTCTAACGAAAAGTTTTTGTTCCGAAACAATTCAATAACAGATACTAAATTCAATACCAAAGGGATTTTAAATGGAGTGGTAGAACACAATCAGTTTTCGGATTGGAAATTAGATTTGACGATTAATTCTAAACGCTTTCTTGCTTTAGATACAAAGGATAGCGAGGATGCCGCCTATTTTGGAACGGCATTTATTGATGGTTCAGCATTAATAAAAGGACCTGTAAATGGTTTATTTATAAAAGTTATTGCCAAATCCGAGAAAGGTACTTCGGTTAAAATCCCTATTAATAATGCTGAGAGTGTAAGCGAAAATGGATTCATTCATTTTGTTACTGCAAAAGAAAAAAGCAATAGTAAAAACGGAATTACAGAGCGCTTAAGGGATTACAACGGACTTGAATTAGAGTTTGATTTTGATATTAACCCCAATGCTGAAGTTGAAGTTATCCTAGACCGAAATACTGGACACGGAATGAAAGGGAAAGGATATGGTTCTTTGCTGTTCAAAATTAATACCTTAGGAAAGTTCAATATGTGGGGGGATTTTCAGGCTTATGAAGGAACCTATAATTTCAAATATGGTGGACTAATAGATAAAAAATTTGCGGTTAAAAAAGGGGGGTCCATCATTTGGGAAGGTAACCCGATGAAAGCGCAATTGAATCTCGAAGCTGTATATAAAACCTCTGCGAATCCATCGGTTTTACTGGAGAATTCATCATTTAACACCAAAGTTCCAGTTGAAGTTGTAGTTGGAATACATGGCGATTTAGCTCGTCCTGAACCGGATTTTAATATCGTTTTCCCTACGGTGAGTTCTGTTTTAGAGTCAGAAATTCAATATAAATTGAATGATAAAGATACCAGACAAACACAGGCACTTTATCTATTATCCTCAGGAAGTTTCTTGAGTGCAGAAGGGATAAGTCAATCTGACTTTTCAACCAGTCTTTTCGAAACTGCTTCGGGTCTTTTGGGTGATATTATCCAATCGGATAATGATAAATTTAAAGTTGGTGTGAATGTAATTACAGCAGATAGAAGAGCGGGTCGAGAGACAGACGGACGGTTTGTTGCAACAGTTTCCTCACAATTAAATGAAAGAATCACTATAAACGGTAAAGTGGGTGTACCTTTTGGAGGGGTTAATGAATCCGCAATTGTAGGAGATGTCGAAATCTTATACAGAGTAAATGAAGCTGGAAACTTTAACTTACGATTATTCAACAAAGAAAACGACATCAATTATATAGGACAAGGAATTGGATATACGCAAGGCGTGGGTATTTCCTATGATGTAGATTTTGATACTTTTAAAGAGTTTGTGCAACAAATATTCAAAAAGCACAAATTAGTTATTCCATCCAAAGATACACATGTAGATGATGATTCCTCATTGTCGCCAGATTATATCAATTTCAATAAATCAAAAAAGCCAGTTCCAGAAAAGCCTAAGAAAAATCAAGAAGGTCTTATTCCAGAAGAAGAGTATTGATAAAGTAAGAAAAACAGAGGTTTAATTAGTTTGAGGTGCCTTTTTTTACAAACGACACAACAGTATCAACTACCTCTTTGTCTCCCAAAATTTTACGATGTCCAAGATTATGCGTCAAAAATAATGTTCCTTTTTGGCAGTGTTCATGTATATGAATACCAGCTTTAACAGGAACTTCGATATCATTGTGGTCATGAATGACCAAGATAGGAATAGTAATTTCGGAAGCGGCTTTATAAGCCGAAAAATCATCCATAATAATGTTGTGCTTTTTTTCAAAATACGCTCTTAAGTGGTCGCTTATTTTTGGATCTATTTTTAATTTAAGGATGAAATCATCAATAATATCCTGAACTACATCGCCGCTTCCAATAACAGTTGCATTTTTTACTTTTAGACCTCTTTTTATAGCATTCAGTGTTGACATTCCTCCCAAAGAGTGGCCAACTATAGCTTCGAATGGACCAAATTGTTTATCTATTTCTAAAATGGATTCGATAAAATCTGTCATTATGGAGGTGGAACCAGGAGATTTTCCATGGGCAGGAGCATCAAAACTAATGGTTGAGTAACCATTTTTTAGTACTTCTTCAGCAATTTTAAACAATTGAGTTCCTCTGCCAGACCATCCGTGTACCAAAAGTATTTTTTGATTTGAATCTCCAAAGTGGTACGTCATTATTTTTTTATCAATTGCTGCAACATCAATAATTTGTTTGGAACACTTTGCATCCATATCATGTTCCCTTTTCGGGGTCTTATGTTTGATGGGTGTAACAAAAAGTTTTGCGGCAAACCGAGTAACTAATTTTGTCGAAATAAAAGCGAATATTTTAGCAGTTACTATAATTACTTTTGGAATTCGCAAATTTTTTGCAGCATTAGTCTTTTTTTTAGGCATTTTACTAATTTTTTTTAAAAAGTTGTAGTAATGTTCTTTTTTACTAAATTTAAGAAACATAAAAGTAATATAAAATCTAATTTTTAAACCAATATTTTGATTATTGTGAGGATATTTAGTGTTTATTTTAATTATATGTAAGAGTGTTATTTTAAATAAAATCATTGGGTTTAATATTTTTAACTAAAAAAAAATGAAGCAGCAAAAAAAGAATGTAATTGCAATTATTTTGGGTGGAGGGCAAGGTTCTAGATTGTATCCATTGACTGAGTTTCGTTCTAAACCAGCGGTTCCCATCGGAGGTAAATATCGTTTGGTAGATATCCCTATTTCGAATTGTATGAATTCGGATATTTTTAGAATGTTTGTTTTGACACAATTCAATTCTAAATCTTTGAATGCTCATATCAAAAACACTTATAATTTTAGCATCTTTAGCCATGCTTTTGTAGATATTTTAGCTGCGGAACAAACACCGGATAATCCGACATGGTTTCAAGGAACCTCGGATGCAGTTCGACAATGTATGCCTCATTTTTTGAATCATGATTTTGAATATGCCTTGATTTTATCTGGTGATCAACTGTATCAAATGGATTTTAATGAAATGCTTGAATGTCATATAGAAAATGGTGCCGATATTTCTATAGCCACGCTACCAGTAAACGCCAAAGATGCTCCTGAATTTGGAATTTTAAAAACGAATGATGAAAGTTTTATTGAGGCGTTTATCGAGAAACCTGCCGCAGAGCTTTTGCCAGAATGGGAATCGGATGTGAGTGATGAAATGAAGCAACAAGGCAAGCATTATTTGGCTTCAATGGGAATTTATATTTTTAACAAAAAATTATTGGTTGAGTTAATGAAAAATCCTGAAACTAAGGATTTTGGTAAAGAAATTATTCCTCAAGCAGTTGGCAACCAAAAAATACTCAGTTATCAATACGAAGGTTATTGGACAGATATTGGAAACATCGAATCCTTTTTCGATGCTAATATTGGTTTAACGAATGATATTCCAGATTTTAACTTATTTGATAACGATAATAAAATTTACACCAGACCTCGATTATTGCCGCCTTCCAAGTTTAAAAGCACGCAATTGGATAATTCGTTGATATCTGAAGGCTGCATTATCAATGCCAAAGCCATAAAAAAATCAGTAATAGGTAACCGTTCTCGAATAGGAGAAGGTACCGTAATTGAGAACTCTTACATTATGGGGAATGATTTTTATCAAAGTCTAACCGACATGAAAGATGATATTGAAAATAAAAATCAACTAATTGGGATTGGAGAGCGTTGTTTTATTAATCATGCGTTGGTTGATAAAAATTGCAGAATTGGTAATGACGTTTATATAAATGGCGGTAAGCACCTTGCTAATTGTTCCGAAGAATTGTATTGTATTAAAGACGGTATTGTAGTGGTAAAAAAAGGAACCGTCTTACCTGATAACTTTAGAATAGAATAAGTACCGCGACGAAGTATTTTTTATCATAATGAACTTATAGTGTCAATTTCTATGTCTTAGAAAGTGATTTAATTTTTTTTTAATATTATGCAAAAGCAAACTCGAATTGTTATCGAAAATGTGATGCCTCAATTAGATGGAGGTGCTCATTTTATAAAAAGAATAATAGGACAAACAGTAGCTGTTTCAGCAGATGTTTTCGGTGACGGACATGATGTAATTGAATGTTGTATTAAATACAAACATGAATCTGAAAAGAAATGGCAAGAAGTGCGAATGTGGCCAACTTATAATGATGAATGGAATGGAAGTTTTAAAATAGAACAACAAGGTTTTTATAGCTATTTTGTAGAAGGATGGGTTGATTATGCTTTGAATTGGCAACATGGAACCGAGCGCAAAATTCAAGACCATCAATATGTAAAATCTGAATTACTTGAAGGAGCAGAGTATATAGAAGCCATTGTAAAAAAGGTCGATGCTTCTGAGAGAGAGTATCTCATAAAGTTGATGCAACTTTTCAAATCTGAAGCGGATTATGATGAAGCCGTAAAAGAGGCTACTTCCTATGAATTAAAGAGTATTTTTAAAAAATACCCTGTTCGTTACATTGAAAATAAATCCTTGGAATTAAAGGTTTACGTAGATAGAAAAAAAGCATTGTTTAGTACTTGGTACGAATTTTTTCCTAGATCCTCATCAGAAGAACAAGGAAAGCACGGTACTTTTAAAGATTGTGAAAGATTGTTGCCTAGAGTAGCTGCTATGGGTTTTGATACCTTGTATTTTCCACCTATTCATCCTATTGGAGAAATCAATCGAAAAGGAAAAAACAACACTACCAATGCACAAGAGGGCGATGTTGGTTCTCCATGGGGAATTGGTTCTCAATATGGTGGACACAAATCGACCCATCCCGAGTTGGGTTCTATAGAAGATTTTAAATCTTTAGTAAAAAAAGCCCAAGATTTAGGCATTGAGGTTGCTATGGATTATGCCTTGCAAGCGGCTCCAGACCATCCTTATGTTAAAGATTTTCCACAATGGTTCAAATGGAGACCCGATGGTACCGTGCAATATGCCGAAAATCCACCTAAAAAATACCAAGACATTCAGCCGATTTATTTTGAAAGCAAAGATTGGAAAAACCTTTGGAAAGAGTTGTTAGATGTGGCTTTGTTTTGGATTGAAGAATGCAATATCAAAGTGTATCGTGTAGATAATCCACATACCAAACCGTTTTATTTTTGGGGATGGTTGATTGGTGAAATTAAGAAAAAGCATCCTGATGTTTTGTTTTTGGCTGAAGCTTTTACACGTCCAAAAATAATGAATGAATTGGCCAAACAAGGCTTTAGTCAATCGTACACTTATTTTACATGGAGAAACACTAAACATGAATTAATTGAGTATGTGACGGAGTTGACGCAATCTTCTCAAAAAGAGTTTTATAGACCAAATTTTTGGCCTAATACACCTGATATTAATCCTTTTGCCTTGCAAGGAGGGAATGAATCGATTCATTTGCAAAAGTATTTTTTGGCCGCAACTTTAAGTTCTAATGTGGGGATTTATGGACCTGTTTTTGAATACATGATTAGTGCGCCAATGGCTCCAGGAAAAGAAGAATATTTAGATTCTGAAAAATATGAGTTTGTTAAATGGGATTGGAACATTCAAAATAATTTGATTAATAGAATCTCCCAGATTAATGCAATAAGAAAGGCACAAAATTCTTTGCAACAAACCAATAATATTGTTTTTTGTGAGACTAATAATGATCAAGTTATTGCCTACTACAAATACGATGATAACAAACAAAATGAAACCTTGATGGTGGTTAGTCTAAACGATCAACATGTGGTTCAAGCCATGGTGCGATTGCCTTATCAACAGCTAGGAAATCAGCCCATTCGTGTGCACGATTTAATTACTGATGCAACTTATTACTGGGAAAACGAATGGAATTTTATAGAATTAGGCCCTAATGTACCTTTTCATTTATTTAAAATAATCAAGTAATGGTTGATAAAATTAACGAAGACGAATTCCAAAATCCGTTTGTTTTCAATATTGATTGGAAAAACGCTTTTGCTGAAGAAGATTTTGTAAAAGTATTTTCTTCGGATATACTAGAAAACTACATTATTAATAAACGTTGGTATGGAGGTAAAGCCAGTACGCTAAAATATATTGAAATCGTAGATTCTTTTCAAATTTCCTCAAAAAAGCACACTTATTATGGGGTTTTGTTTGAAGTTAATTTTAAAGAAGCTTTCTATCAACATTATTTTATGCCTATTTCATTCATGTCTGAAGTTGATTTAGAAACCAATACGGTAATCGCCCCAGTAATCATGAATGGCGTTCAAGGCTATTTGGTCGATGCGCTTCATCAAGAAGATTTCCGTAAATTATTGTTTGATAATATTGTGCATTCTAATGCGAAAGTAAATACCAAATTGTATTTTCATTGTGGTTCAAAACTAACGCAAAAGACGTATCAAAGCTCTAAATTTATGGGGGTGGAGCAAAGCAATACCTCTATAATTTACAACGATACTTTAGTCTTAAAAATCTTCAGAAGGATTTATATTAATATGAATCCAGATTATGAGATAAGTCGCTTTTTAACGGAGCGTATGCATTTTGAAAACTCACCAGCCTACACCGGAAGTATCAGTGTTATTTTGACCGAAGGGAATATTACGTTGGGATTAATGCAAGAGTTGGTGCCGAATCAAGGTGATGCCTGGAAGTTTATGCTCGACGAAGTGGACCGAATTTTCGAAAATCTAAGCTATCGCAAAATTAAAATCGACAAATTACCCGAGGTCGAATTATTTTCTAGATTGCGATTGAATGATATTCCACACGAAATTATTGATTGGGCAGGATTAAAGATTTTTTTGCGCATCCGGACCTTGGCGACGCGTACTGCCGAAATGCATATTGCTTTAGGGAGTGATATTCATGAAACTGCTTTTACTCCAATCACTTATAACGGGGATTATTCGGTGTGGTTAAAGAATCGATTGACTTATCAATTTCAAAACCGATTGAATATTCTAGAAAACAACTTGCATAAATTGGATGGCTTGGCTCTGGAATTGGCTAATCAGTTTTTGGATCAAAAAAAGAACATTCGTAAGGTTTTCTTAGATTTTGATTGGACCAAAATGAAATCTGAGCGCATACGAATACATGGCGATTATCATTTAGGACAGGTATTAGTCAACGGAGAAGATTTCTTCATTTTAGATTTTGAAGGAGAACCAGAAAGTACCATTCGCGATCGAAAAGTAAAACAACCCCCCTTGAAAGATGTGGCAGGAATGTTCCGATCGTTCCATTATGCAATCTATGCGACCATTTTCAATAATAAAGACAAGTACAATTATGAGCAATCTGAATTGTTTATGGCGGGAGAGTTGTTGTACAAATACTTTGTTGGAATCTTTTTGCAAACCTACACTGAAGTAGCTCAGGCAGGTAATCTTAATATTGGTTACAAAAATGAAATTGACTTTTTACTCAAATATTGTTTGCTAGAAAAAGCAGTTTATGAATTAGGGTATGAGTTGAATTCAAGACCTCGTTGGTCTGTAATTCCACTGACAGGAATTGCGAGTATAATGAATTTTAAAACAAAATAACTTATAGTACTGAGCAATCAGTTTAAAAAATAAAAAATGAATAAAGTACAAGTACATTCTCTTTTCACTGAATTTGATATCGATTTATTTAAAGCTGGGAAGCATTTTCGTCTCTATGAAAAATTAGGCGCACATCCAATTGAAGTGGATGGCGTGAAAGGAGTATATTTTGCCGTTTGGGCACCCTCTGCGCAGTCCGTTTCTGTGGTTGGAGATTTTAATTATTGGATAGCAGGCAATCATGAGTTGTATGTGCGTTGGGATGCTTCGGGTATATGGGAAGGTTTTATTCCTAATATCACTAAAGGTACGACTTATAAATATAAAATTCAGTCATCCAACAACGGAATAGTTACTGAGAAAGCGGATCCTTTTGCTTTTTATTGCGAAAAACCGCCACACACCGCCTCTGTAATTTGGGATTTGGATTATAAATGGGATGATGACAAATGGATGAAGTCTCGAAAAGAGCACAACGCGCTAGATAAACCCTATTCTGTTTATGAAGTGCATTTGGGATCTTGGAAACGCCATGCGGATGACAATAGTTTCTTAAGTTATACTGAAATGGCTGAAGACCTTGTGGGGTATGTCAAAGAAACAGGATTTACACACGTTGAGTTCATGCCCGTAATGGAATATCCCTACGATCCTTCTTGGGGGTATCAGTTGGTTGGGTATTTTGCGCCAACTTCTCGTTTTGGCAACCCTCAAGAGTTTATGTATCTCGTAGATCGTTTACACGACGCAGGAATTGGGGTGATTTTGGATTGGGTACCGTCTCATTTTCCAGATGATGCACATGGGCTAGGATTTTTTGATGGCTCAAATCTATTCGAACATCCTGACCGAAGAAAAGGCTATCATCCCGATTGGAAAAGTTTGGTATTCAATTATGGTCGTAACGAGGTGCGGTCTTTCTTGATAAGTAATGCTTTGTTTTGGTTGCACCATTATCATGTGGATGGATTACGAGTTGATGCTGTTGCCTCAATGTTGTATTTAGATTATTCCAGAGAAGATGGGGAATGGGAGCCGAATATTTTTGGTGGACGCGAAAACCTAGATACGATAAGTTTCCTTAAAGATTTTAACGAAGCGGTTTATGCGAATTACGAAGGCGTACAAACCATAGCAGAGGAAAGTACTTCATTTCCTATGGTGTCTCGACCTACTTATGCAGGCGGTTTAGGCTTTGGAATGAAATGGATGATGGGTTGGATGCACGATACTTTACATTATTTTCAAAAAGAAACAGTCTATAGAAAATACCATCAAAACGAGTTAACTTTCTCCATGACCTATGCTTTTTCGGAGAATTTTATGTTGCCACTTTCTCATGATGAGGTGGTGTACGGAAAACATTCCATCGCTGGAAGAATGCCTGGTGATGAGTGGCAAAAGTTCGCTAATCTCCGTTTGTTGTATGGGTATATGTTCACGCATCCAGGAACAAAACTGCTGTTTATGGGTAGCGAATTTGGGCAAAGTGCTGAGTGGAATTTTGAAGCGAGTTTAGATTGGCATTTATTACAATATCCTTTTCATCAAGGAATCAAAGCCGTGATTACTGCTTTGAATACTTTATATAAGTCTGAGCCTGCTTTGCACGAAAAGCAATTTAGTCCCGAGGGATTTGAATGGATTAACTATTCCGACCACGAGAATGCAGTTATGACTTACATCCGAAAAGGAAATGACTCAAAGAATGATTTGATTGTGATTTGCAATTTCACGCCAGTAGTTCGAGAAAATTATCGCATTGGGATTCCTAGAAAAGGCGAGTTAATCGAAATATTCAACAGCGATTCCAAGTTATTTGGCGGTAGTGGCGTGCAACAAAGCGGAAAATTAAAAGTCGAAGCCACACCTTATGATGGTAGAGATTATTCCATTGCCCTAAAGTTGCCTCCTTTGGCTATTTCTGTGTTCAAAATGAAATAACATTGCGGTTCAAAATAAAAAACGTTTGTAAGACATTAGTTTCACAAACGTTTTTTTATTTGGGCGTGCCCTCCTCTAGCCAGAAAAAGGCTAGAGGAGGTCGTGCTGTACGTTCCCGCTTCCCGATAGAAAAAATCGGGAGAGCTCCACTGCCATCACTCACGCAAGCGTCTTCGGAAGAACAATTAGTAAAATTATAGGAATTTCGCTTTCAATTCTGGAGTAGGCATTAAGCAATGTTCTTGTTGACCGTACCATTTATACCTGTTTTTGGCCACATAATCATAAATCGAATTCAAAAGAGGAGTGGGAAGGATTTTAAAAGCAATAGCCAAGCTAAAAATTCCACCAAGTTCCTTCGCAATGTCCAAAACCGCCTCCGATTTATAAGAATACGAAACCCCAGGCGCATAAAAAACAAGACTGTCTATTTTTCGGGTATCAATCCCAATATGTTTTTGTATGGCTATACCCAATTCACTTTGCAAAGCCACAAAACGGAAAACATCTTTTTTATCGTGTTGTATAATGGTTTGCACGGCAGTATTACACAAATTGCAAACGCCATCAAAAAGAATGACTTTTTTGTTTTCAGGTAGTGATATTGAATGTTCCATTTGTTTATGGGGCTTAATTTAAGTTTGCGAATAAATGTAATTACAGCAAATTCACAAATTGTTTTTTAGTCTAAATTTAATTGTTGACTAGTTGAATTTTCAAATGTTTTATTACCTCCTGCAAGGTTTTTAAAACCTTGTAGGTATGCTTGTCGTTTTGAAATACCTACAAGGTCAAAAAAAGACCTTGCAGGAGAATAATGCTTGTAAATTGATTTTTATAAAATTAAAAATTTGCGGTATGTTTTTTTATTTTTTAACCGCTTCCACTAATTCTAATTCGTCTAAACTTACTTTCGAAGTGAAAATACCATAATTGACAGTGGCTTTGTTTTTCTCAATACTATCAATAGTTCCCACAGCTTTTCCATCAGCCATGCGCACGCGATCACCTAATTTTAAAATAGGTTTTGGTTTTTCAACAACAGGTTTCAGTTTCTTTTCTTTTTTGAATGTTCTAATTTCCTCAACCTTCACTTCAACCTCTTTGATGACCTCTTTTTTCTTCTCGGTAATGACTTTGGCTTCTTTGGCAGAAACCTTTTTTCGCTTAGAATTTTCTATTTCAATTATTTTTAAAAACTCTCCGATAAGTTCTTTTTTGTTCTTATTGTTGAAATACTTCTCTGAAATATCTTCTATTTTTTGTCCAATGTAAATTGTCTTCTGATTGCTGTCATACAATTCCTGATAGCTTTCTAGTTTTTGCTTGATTTTCACATTGATGTTCTCCATTTTTTTACCTTCTTCTCTGGCTTTGGATTCTTCTTCTTTTAATGTTTGAGAAGTTTTTTCGAGTTTAGAACGTTCTTTTTGCAACGTGGCTATGGTTTTATCAAAACGTACTTTACCCGTTTCAATTTTCTTTTTGGCACGATTTATTAAGCCAAACGGAATGCCATTCTTCTGTGCTACTTCAAAAGTAAAAGAACTTCCAGCCTGTCCTAAAACGAGTTTGTACAAAGGTTCCAATGTTTTTTCATCAAAAAGCATATTGGCATTTTGTGCACAAGGCAATTCATTGGCCAAAATCTTTAAATTAGAGTAGTGGGTCGTAATGATTCCAAAAGCTTCTCGATGGTAAAATTCTTCCAAGAAAATTTCGGCAAGTGCCCCACCCAAGTCAGGGTCGGAACCTGTACCAAATTCATCAATCAAAAACATGGTTTTTCTATTGCACTTTTTTAGAAAATAATTCATGTTTTTTAAGCGATAACTATACGTACTCAAATGATTTTCTATGGATTGATTGTCGCCAATATCCGTTAGAATTCGGTCAAACAAAAAGGTTTCACTGCGTTCGTGTACAGGAATCAACATACCCGATTGCAACATTAATTGCAATAAGCCAACGGTCTTTAAGGAAATGGTTTTTCCACCCGCATTAGGTCCAGAAATAACGATGATTCGGTTATCTTGTTTCAGTTCTATGGTTTGTGGATGCGTAACTTCGTTCTTTTGTTTGTTGTTCAAATACAAAATAGGATGGTAAGCATCTCTAAGGAAAAGCCTTCTTTCTTCGGTGATTTGAGGTAAGATAGCATTGATTTTGTTTGCATATTTGGCTTTGGCTGCAATAACATCAATATCACTCAAAAACTCTTGATACTCGATAAGTAAAGGCAAATAGGGACGAATAGCGTTTGATAATTGCTTTAAGATTCGGATGATTTCTTCTTTTTCTTCATATTCGAGATTGCTCAATTCACGCGAATATCTCAAAGTAGCTTCTGGTTCGATATAAGCAATACTGCCTGTTTTCGAGCTCCCTAAAATGGTTCCTTTTACTTTACGACGATACATCGCCAAAACAGCTAAAACTCTACGATTTTGAACAAAACTTTCTTTGATGTCATCCAAATATCCCAAGCCGTTATATTGAGATAAGGCCACGCCAAAACTTTGGTTTACCTTACCTCGAACCACATTCATATTTCTTCGAATATTGAGTAAATCTGGAGAAGCATTGTCTTTGATTTCAACATATTTGTCTACGACTTCATCAATTTGCGTAATAATATTTTTGGTGTATTCTACTCTAGCGGCTCTAGCATTCAAGTTAGGATAATAGTCTTCGAATTTTTTTAGGAAATTCAGCAAGAAATTACTTGTGCTGGAGAGCGTAGCAATTTTTCTAAAACTTCCTACTTCAAGAAAGCTATCTTCAATCCCAAGAAATTTGATTTCATAAGTAATGGCGTCAAAGCCGTGATTGGGAATGGCATTGTTATTTTGAAAAGAAGAAACATACTCTGAAGTTTGCAACAAAGCTTCCATTAATGTTTCTTTCTCTCTGAAAGGCGTTATTTTTAATGCTTTCTCTTTACCAATATCTGTATTACAAATATCCGATAGGGTTTCGAGTACAGTGGGGAATTGTAAATCTTGTAATGTTTTTTCGGTGATAGCAATCATGAAATCGTTTAATTTTGGTATGCAAAAATAAGTATTCCTTTTTGAGTATTCACATTATTAGTCGATAGCTTCCTTGTATATTCAATAAATACTTTTTTAAGCCAACTGCAAACAAAATGTATTCTCACTATCGAAAACAATTTTTACATTTGAACAAAAAAGATATGACACCAGAGGAATTAGTTCAAGAACAATTAGAAGCTTATAATGTTCAAGATTTGCAGCGATTTTTAGCTTGTTTTTCAGAGGACGTTCAAGTGTATCAATTCCCTAATGTATTGCTGTATTCTGGTAGTATCAATTTTGAAAATCATTATGCAAAGGCATGGGCAATGAATCCCAATCAAAAGGCGATTGTTAATGAAAGAATGAGCTTGGGAAATTTGGTTATCGATAAAGAAAAAGTACTTGGAAGAGGAGCATCAGGAGAAGTAGTTCAAGTAATCGCAATGTATAAAGTGGAAGGTGGAAAAATAACTCAAGTATTTTTTGAATATGAATAATTTAAAGTCCGAACCTAAATCATTGTACTTGGCGTCAGATTGGGGATTGTTTTTAAAAGACGAGATAGAATCAGAGTATTTTAAAACATTGATGGAAGCTGTCGATGAAGAATATCAAAATCATAACTGTTTTCCGCCCAAAGACTTGATTTTTTCAGCTTTTAATCATTGTACATTAGAAGATGTAAAAGTAGTCATCATTGGTCAAGACCCTTATCATGGAGAAGGCGAGGCCAATGGTTTAAGCTTTTCTGTGAATGATGGAGTTAAAATCCCACCGTCTTTACGTAATATTTACAGAGAGTTGACAGATGATTTGGGTGCTATTTTTATGCCTACTTCTGGAAATTTAGAGGCTTGGGCAAAACAAGGAGTTTTGTTGTTGAATGCAACTTTGAGTGTTCGAAAAGACTGTCCCAATAGCCACAAACACTTAGCTTGGAGTCGATTTACAGATGCAGTTATCGAAAAATTAGCTTCTGAAAAAAAGCAGCTCGTTTTTTTGCTTTGGGGAAGTTTTGCACAAAAGAAAGGCAATAAAATTGACCGAAATCAACATTTAGTATTAGAATCCGGTCATCCTTCGCCTATGAGCGCCAATCAAGGAAAATGGTTTGGGAATAGGCATTTTTCACAAACCAATACTTATTTAACTTCTAATGGTTTACAACCTATTGATTGGTTGTAATTATCTTTTTTTGATATCTCTTAGAACCGCTTTGTCTGAATAGTTGATTACTTCAACAGTAATTTCTTGATTTTTGGCAGTTTTCCCGTAAACGGTGTAGAGTTTTCCTTTTTCGACACTAATATTACTTTTATCAAAATCGACGTCTCCAAATTTTAAAGTATTTTTAATATCTGCGGTGTCGACCCATTTTTCGTTCAGAATTTGAGTGGCTTTGTCTGAGTAAACAAAAGGTTTATTTCTTAAATCATTCAACACACGAGCATTTGGAAAATAATTACATCGGGTGTCTTTACCAGTAAAAATGGCTGCTACAACAAATAATCCCATTAATAGACCCACCAAATAATAAGCGAAACGATATTTAAATTTCATGAAGTATTTTTTTTGCAAAGGTAATTCAAACTTAGCTTAAAAAACAATTAAATTAATGTCGTTATCCTGAATGTCAAACCAGTCTCCAATAGCTTTATTTGTAAGTATCCCGTGGTAAAGATACACTCCGTTTTTAAGTCCTTTGTTGCAACGTATAGCGCTTTCTAAACCTCCATCTTCAGCAATTTGTAACAAATAAGGAGTAATGATATTACTTATGGATAATGAAGCTGTTTTGGAATAGCGAGAAGGTATATTGGGTACACAATAATGTAAAACATTGCTTTTGATAAAGGTTGGTTTTTCATGAGTGGTTACCTCGGAGGTTTCGAAACAACCACCTGTGTCTATGCTTACGTCAACGATGACAGCACCTTTTTTCATATGTTCTACCATAGTTTCTGTAACCACAATTGGGCATCGTTCTTTACCTCTCATGGCTCCAATAGCGACATCACATCTTCTTAAGGCTTTTAATAATGCTTTGGGTTGGATGGTAGAAGTGAATATGCGTTGGTTTAAATTGTTTTGTAAACGTCTTAATTTGGTAATGGAATTATCAAAAACTTTTACATTGGCCCCAAGTCCAATAGCTGTTTTTGCTGCAAACTCACCCACAGTTCCGGCGCCTAAGATTACTACTTCGGTTGGTGGAACTCCTGTGATGTTACCGAATAATAATCCTTTTCCAAATTCTGTAGTAATCATTAATTCGGCAGCAACTAAAATGGAGGCAGTTCCTGCAATTTCGCTCAAAGACTTGACCGCAGGGTAAGAACCGTCTTCGTCTTTAATGTATTCAAAGGCTAAAGCCGTGATTTTTTTTCTTGCTAAAGCTTCAAAATAAGCTTTTTGTCTGGTTTTTAATTGAATGGCAGATAGAACGATTGCTTTGTTGTTGAGCATTTCTATTTCTGCTAGTGTAGGTGGTTCAACTTTTAAAATCATGGGACAACTAAAGACTTTTGCGGTATCTTTAGTTATTTCGGCACCTGCATCACAATATTCTTTGTCGCTGTAGCTTGAACTTTCGCCAGCGCCAGATTCAATCATTACCCGATGCCCTTGAAAGGTTAGTGAATTAACAGCGTCTGGAGTCAAGCAAATTCGTCTTTCTTGATAACTGGTTTCCTTTGGAATCCCAATGAAAAGCTCACTTTTATGTCTGGCAACCTCCAATTTTTCTTCTTGGGGCATTAACTGTTGTTTGGTGAATGGGCTAATCGACATAATTGTTAAAAATTTAAGCGTACAATTTACAAAAAGTATTTAAGTATTTTGGGTTTAGATTGCAGGAACTCCTTTTGTCTATGTTAAAAGTAGCTCCATTTTGATGTCGGCTCTTTCATAAACACCAGATTCTACAGGGATTTCTTTAAACCCAAAAGATTCATACAAATGTAGTGCAGGTTTTAATTGCCTGCTGGAATATAAAATTAACTTTTTTATCCCCAGTTTTTTGGCTTCTTCTATACAAAAGTCAATTAGTTGTCTTCCGATTCCTAATCCTTGTACTTTTTCAGTGATCGCCATTTTTGATAATTCAAAGGTAGTTGCGTTCATTTTTATTAAGGAGACTGTTCCTATAATTTCTTTATCATAGAGGGCATAATATATTTTTCCGCCTTTGTTGATGATTTCCTCCACAGGGTTGCTTAGCACCAATTCGTCTTTTGGTTCTACCTTGAAGTATTTTTGTAACCATTCTAAATTTAATGTTTTAATAGCTTCTTTATTTGCTATTGAGAAAGGAATGATTTCCACTTTATAATTTGAATTTTTCATAGCAAGAGGTATTGTGTTATTGTAAAACAAGCTTCCTATTTCCGTCAGGTAATACTTCAATTGTGATAACCGAATGTTGTTCTGGAATTAGATTGGTGATTTTTTCAGCCCATTCTATAAAACACCAATGTCCAGAATATAGGTATTCATCTATTCCCATATCCAAAGCTTCGATTTCTGTTTTTAATCGATAGCAATCAAAATGATAAATGTATTGATTATTAGTGGTATAGTATTCATTAACTAAAGAAAAAGTTGGGCTACTTGTTGGTTCATTAACTCCTAAATTCTTACATAGTTTTTTTATCAAGGTAGTTTTTCCTGCACCCATTTCTCCATTGAATAACAGTACTTTATTGGGGTTTTGCTCTAGTATTTGTTTAGCAACCTGATCTAGCTGTTCTATTGAAAATGTTATTGTCATTCTTATAAAAGTTTATCGGCTATTCTTAATAATTTTTAGTTTGTTTTTTACCTTCAATGATCTATTGCAAACTATTACATACGAATTACTTTGGATTGAATACCAAAAACGGAATAATCATTTCTTCTAATGAAATTCCACCATGTTGATAGGTGTTTTTATAGTAACTCACATAATGGTTGTAGTTATTGACATAGGCCAAAAACAAATCATTTTTTGCAAAAATATATGAACTGGTCATGTTAATGGACGGCAGCCCAATTTCTTTCGGATCTTTAACTGCATAAACGTCTTTTTGTTCATAGGTTAGACTTCGACCGGTTTTGTATCTTAGATTCAAACTCGTGTTTTTATCGCCAACTACTTTAGATGGATTTTTGACATTGATGGTGCCATGATCAGTAGTCAAAATCAATTTGAAACCTAATTTTTGGGCTTGTTGAATGATTTCGAGCAAAGGAGAATTTTTGAACCAACTTAAGGTTAAAGAGCGATATGCTTTATCATCTGCCGCTAGTTCTTTCACCACATCCATTTCGGTTTTGGCATGCGAAAGCATATCTACAAAATTGTAGACAATGGTGACTAAATCATTATTTTTTAAGGCTTTAAAATTTTCAACTAATTTTTTTCCCCCGGCCAAATTGGTAATTTTGAAGTAATCTTCTTTTATGTTCAGTCCTAATCGTTTCAATTGAGCGGTTAAGAATTCGGCTTCATAAAGGTTTTTACCGCCTTCTTCGGGATCGTTTTTCCAATATTGTGGGAATTTCTTCTCCATTTCTAGCGGAGTTAATCCTGAAAAAATGGCATTTCGAGCATATTGCGTTGCTGTTGGAAGAATAGAGTAATAGGGCACTTCTTTTTCTAGTTTATAATAGTTGGCTACTACATTTTCGAAGGCTTTCCATTGGTCGTATCTCAAATTATCTATAACAACAAAGAGTACTGGCTTGTCTTTCTTTAGAATTTCAGGAACGACTAATTCTTTAAATAAATTGTGAGATTGTATGGGTTTATCGCTTTTAGGAGCAAACCAATCTTCGTAGTTTCGTTCAATAAATTTTCCGAATTGAGAATTAGCTTCAACTTTTTGTGACTCAAGAATTTCGATCATGCTTTGATCATCGATATTTTCCAATTCTAATTCCCAAAAAATCAATTTTTTATATAATTCAATCCAGTCCTCATAGCTGTTGACCATAGCCATCTCTAGGGTAATTTTTCTAAATTCCTTTTGATAATCTAAAGTTGTTTTTTGAGAGATTAAGCGGGAATGGTCTAAGTTCTTTTTTAGACTTAGTAAAATTTGATTAGGATTAACTGGTTTTATCAAGTAATCGGCTATTTTTGAACCAATTGCTTCTTCCATGATGTATTCTTCCTCACTTTTGGTAATCATAATCATTGGGATGGCTGATTTCTTTTCTTTCATCTCAGCAAGTGTCTCCAATCCGCTCATTCCTGGCATATTTTCATCTAAAAAAACAATGTCAAAATTATTTTCTTCAAAGATACTTATAGCATCAAGGCCGTTATTACAAGTAGTAACACTATAATTTTTCTTTTCTAGAAATAGAATATGAGGTTTTAGTAAATCGATTTCGTCATCTACCCAAAGTATTTTTATTGTATCCATATTTAGTGGTAAAGCATTCAAAATTAGTAAAACTTTTAGCCAAATTAATTAATTATATCAGGCTTTGCAGAACTATTGTGAATTTTTTAGCTATTTATTTGATTTTTGTTTACCCATGAAAAACTTCTATGTTGATTTACAGTCTGCTTGTTGATTTTTAAAATCCTTGGAAAAATGGTATAAAGTCAAAATTACATATATTTGTTGTCCTTAAAAATCAACTTGAAGTGAGTCAAATCAACAAATTAAAAATATTTAATGATCCCATTTATGGGTTTATTACAATTCCGAATGCTCTTATTTATGATTTAATTCAGCATCCTTATTTTCAGCGCCTACGCCGAATTTCTCAAATGGGATTGTCTTATTTGGTATATCCAGGTGCCAATCATACTCGTTTTCATCACGCTTTAGGATGTATGCATATTATGCAAAAAGCGGTTGAATCGCTTCGTTTTAAAGGCATTTCTATTTCGGTCGAGGAGGAAAATGCGTTATATATTGCTATTTTATTGCATGATATTGGTCATGGGCCTTTTTCTCATGCCATGGAAAGTAGTATTGTAGAAGATGTGCACCATGAAGCAATTTCTTTGTTGTTTATGGAACAATTGAATAAGGAGTTTGATGGAAAATTGAGTTTAGCGATACAAGTGTTCAAAGGTGAATACCATCGCAAGTTTATGTTGCAATTGATTTCAAGTCAGTTGGATATGGATCGCATGGATTACTTGAAAAGAGATAGTTTTTACTCTGGCGTTTCAGAAGGAAATGTCAATTCTGAGCGAATTATCCAGATGATGAATGTGGTTGATGATGTTTTGGTAATCGAAGAAAAAGGAATTTATTCTGTAGAAAAGTTTTTAATGTCTCGACGCTTGATGTATTGGCAAGTGTATCTCCATAAAACGAGTTTGGTTGCCGAATCTATTTTGACCAAAATATTAAAAAGAGCAAAAGAACTTACATTGAAAGGGGAGGAGTTGACCGCTAGTTCGCCTTTGTCTTTTTTTATGCATCATAAGGTTACAATGGAAACTTTTGACGCTGATACCTTGAATTTGTTTTCCAAATTGGATGATTTTGATATTATTAGCGCCTTAAAATCATGGCAAGATCATCCTGATTTTATTCTCTCTTCCTTGAGTAAAATGATTATCAATCGTGATTTGTTGAAAATAAAACTAAGTAGTGAAAAAGTTCCTTTAGAAGATTTATTACCATTAAAGGAAAGATTCGTTTCAGAAAACGGTATTTCTTTAACAGAGGCCAATTACTTTATTTTTAGAGGAAAAATCAAAAATCAAGCTTATAGTAAGGAAGCGGAACCTATTAGAATCTTAAAAAAAGATAGAACCATCGAGGATATTGTTGACGCCTCAGACCAATTGAATTTTAAATCAGTATCTAAGTTTGTCACAAAGTATTACATCTGTTTTCCAAAACAACTGTTATAAATTGAACAATTAAAACCTATTTTTTATATTTTTGTCGCGATGAAACGAACCAGTACGTTATTTTTGAAAATAAACAACACATGCTCTAGTGAGTTACATCTTATTCCTATGAATAATACAATCCAATAAGATGAAATTTACAGCAGAACAAATAGCAGGTATTCTAGAAGGAGAAGTAGTTGGTAATCCAAATGCTTCAGTATCTAGATTATCAAAAATTGAAGAAGGTACAGAAGGCTCCTTGACTTTTCTGTCCAATCCAAAGTACTTGAATTATATATATTCTACTAAGGCCTCTATAACTATTGTTAATGACACTTTTGAGTCTGAATCTCCAATAGCAACCACCTTGATTAAAGTAAAAGATGCCTATGCTTCTTTTACCAAACTATTAGAATTTTACAATGAAGTCAAAAGAAATAAATCTGGAATAGAACAACCTTCCGTTATTTCTGATACCGTAAAATATGGAGCTAATTTGTACTTAGGTAGCTTTAGTTACATTGGTCAAAATGTAATCATTGGTGATAATGTTAAGATATATCCCAATTGTTTTATCGGTGATAATGTTGTCATTGGTAATAATGTTACTATTTTTGCGGGCGTTAATATTTACTCAGAGACGGTAATTGGAAATGACTGTGTCTTGCATTCTGGAGTAGTTCTAGGTTCGGACGGGTTTGGTTTTGTGCCAAAGCCAGATGGAACTTTTGATAAAATTCCACAAATAGGAAACGTAGTTTTAGAAGATGGGGTAGATATTGGTGCAAACACAACTATAGATAGAGCTACATTAGGTTCAACAGTAATTAGACGTGGTGTAAAATTAGACAATCAAATACAGATTGCGCACAATGTAGAAATTGGAGAAAACACAGTAATAGCAGCTCAAACGGGTATTGCTGGATCTTCAAAAGTAGGCAAGAATGGTATGATTGGCGGTCAAGTTGGGATCTCTGGTCATGTTGTTCTTGGAGATAATGTTAGGATTCAGGCGCAATCAGGGGTGACTAGAAATGTAAAAGATGATGAGATACTTCAAGGCAGCCCAACATTTGGATATAATGATTTTAATAAATCGTATGTTTATTTTAAAAAACTACCACAATTAGTAGCGGAACTAGAAGAATTAAAGAAAACAATAAATCAAAAACATGGAAATAATGGTTAAACAGAAAACCATCAAGACGGAAATTTCATTAACCGGTGTTGGATTACATACAGGAAAAGAAGTAACAATGACTTTTAAACCTGCACCAGTAAATAATGGTTTTACATTTATAAGAGTTGATCTAGAAGGACAGCCAATTATTGAAGCTGATGCCAATTATGTAGTAAATACACAAAGAGGAACAAACTTAGAAAAATTAGGGGTTAAAATTCAAACACCTGAGCATGTTTTGGCAGCCTTAGAAGGTTGTGACCTAGATAACGTAATTATAGAGCTTGATGCTTCAGAATTGCCAATTATGGATGGTTCTTCAAAATATTTTGTTGAAGCTATTGAGAAAGCTGGTATCGAAGAACAAAATGCCAATCGTAATGTATATGTTGTAAAAGAAATTATTTCGTTTACAGATGAAACTACTGGTAGTGAGATTTTGGTGATGCCGAATGATCATTATTCTGTAACTACAATGGTTGATTTTGGAACAAAAATTCTAGGAACCCAAAATGCAACTATGAAAAGCATTGCCGATTTCAAAACTGAAATTAGCGAATCTAGAACTTTTAGTTTTTTACATGAATTAGAATCTCTTTTAGATAACGGATTAATCAAAGGAGGTGACCTTAATAATGCTATTGTATATGTAGATAAAGAAATATCTGCAAGTACTATGGAAAATCTTAAAGTAGCTTTTGGTAAAGACACGATTTCAGTTACACCAAACGGAATTTTGGATAACTTGACTTTACATTATCCAAACGAGGCAGCTAGACATAAGTTATTAGATGTTGTGGGTGATTTAGCTTTAATTGGAACAAAAATTCAAGGTAAAGTTATAGCAAACAAACCAGGACATTATGTAAATACTCAATTTGCTAAAAAAATGGCAAAATTGATTAAAATTGAACAACGTAATTATGTTCCTGTTTATGATTTGAATCAAGAACCGTTGATGGATATTCATAAAATCATGTCGGTTCTACCTCATAGACCTCCTTTTTTGTTGATTGATCGTATTATCGAAATGTCAGATACTTATGTGGTAGGGATGAAGAATGTGACTATGAACGAAAACTTTTTCGTAGGACATTTTCCTGATGCACCAGTTATGCCGGGGGTTTTAATTGTTGAAGCTATGGCTCAAACTGGTGGAATTTTAGTTTTAAGTACCGTTCCAGACCCAGAAAATTATTTAACTTTCTTTATGAAAATAGATAAAGTGAAATTCAAACATAAAGTGCTTCCAGGTGATACTTTAATTTTTAAATGTGATTTGATTACACCAATCAGAAGAGGAATTTGTCATATGCAAGCCAATGCTTATGCTAATGGTAGATTAGTTGCTGAAGCGGAATTAATGGCTCAAATTGCTAGAAAACAATAATTTTTTTGTTGATTTGATTAATCGTTATTTCGGTTATTCAATACAACAGCTAAACGATTAAACAGAAAAAATGAATCAACCATTAGCATATGTACATCCAGGGGCAAAAATTGCCAAAAATGTAGTAATAGAACCTTTTACTACCATTCATAATAATGTAGTTATTGGAGATGGAACTTGGATAGGTTCGAACGTAACTATTATGGAAGGGGCTCGAATTGGTAAAAATTGTAATATTTTTCCAGGTGCAGTAATTTCTGCAGTTCCCCAAGATTTAAAATTTGGTGGAGAAGATTCTTTGGCTATCATTGGTGATAATTGTACTATTAGAGAGTGTGTAACGATCAATAGAGGAACCATTGCTTCAGGTCAGACTACTTTAGGGAATAATTGCTTAGTGATGGCTACAGCTCATATTGCTCACGATTGTCATATTGGTGACAATGCAATTATCGTAAATGGCGTTGCTTTGGCGGGTCACGTAATTGTTGGAAAGTATGCTGTAATTGGAGGATTAGCAGCAGTTCATCAATTTATTCATATTGGAGATCATGCCATGGTTTCAGGTGGATCTTTAGTTAGAAAAGATGTGCCACCTTTTACAAAAGCAGCAAAAGAACCTTTATCTTATGTAGGGATTAATTCAGTAGGATTAAGAAGAAGAGGTTTTACCACCGAAAAAATCAAAGAGATTCAAGATATTTATAGAATTTTGTATCAAAAAAATTACAACACGACTCAAGCTTTAGGTATAATTGAAGCTGAAATGGAAGCAACACCAGAGCGTGATGAAATCATCGACTTTATTCGTAACTCTTCAAGAGGAGTTATGAAAGGATATTCAGGAAATTATTAAAAAACAAACAATTATTAAATAAAAAAAAATGGCATCTACTTCAGATATTAAAAACGGACTTTGTATAAAACACAATCACGATATTTATAAAATTATTGAATTTCTTCACGTTAAACCTGGAAAAGGACCAGCTTTTGTTAGAACAAAATTGAAGTCTGTAACTAATGGTAAAGTGTTGGATAATACTTTTTCTGCAGGACATAAGATTGATGTAGTGCGAGTGGAAACACATACTTTCCAGTTTTTGTATCCAGAAGGTAATGAGTTTCATTTTATGAATGCTGAAACTTTTGAACAAATTACCCTAAACAGAAATGTATTGGATGCACCAGATTTGTTAAAAGAAGGTGAAAATGTAATGATTCAGATCAATACTGAGACTGATTTGCCACTTTCAGTTGATATGGCGCCATCTGTAATCTTAGAAGTTACTTATACTGAGCCAGGTGTAAAAGGGAACACTGCAACAAATGCTACAAAACCAGCTACTGTTGAGACGGGTGCAACAGTAAATGTGCCTTTGTTTATTAATGAAGGAGATAAAATTAAAATAGATACTGCTACTAGTTCTTATATGGAACGTGTAAAAGAATAATTTTTAAAAATTTCTGGTTTTCAGTTATAGTCATAACTCTTATATTGCGACTATGGCTGAAAACTTTGTTTTAAAACAAATGATATTATGAAGTCGCCAAAATAGATTTCTTCGCATGCTACAATAGAAATCAGGCGGTATCATATGTGATCAACTCGCAAAAATTACACCTATGAAATTCCACAAACAATATTCCTTACAAGAAATAGCTACATTAATTGATTGCACATTTGTGGGTGATCCTCTGTTTCCTGTGTTAGGAATGAATGAAATTCATGTGGTAGAAGCAGGCGATATTGTATTTGTAGATCACCCTAAGTACTACGACAAAGCTTTACAATCGGCAGCGACTATTGTTTTGATTAACAAAGAAGTGGCTTGTCCCGAAGGAAAGGCACTCATAATTTCAGATGATCCTTTCAGAGATTTTAATAAGCTCACCCGACATTTCAATCCATTTATTGCTTCAAATGTAGCGATAAGTCCTTCGGCAAAGATTGGTGCTAATACAGTTATACAACCTAATGTTTTTATAGGTAATGATGTGGTTATTGGGGATAATTGTTTAATTCATGCCAATGTAGCGATTTATGACCAAACAATTATAGGTGATAATGTTATTATTCATGCCGGAACGGTTTTGGGTGCTGATGCTTTTTATTATAAAAAGAGAGTAACGGGTTTTGATCAATTACTTTCTGGAGGAAGAGTGGTAATTGAAGACAATGTAGGTATAGGCGCTCTTTGTACTATTGATAAAGGTGTTACTGGTGATACAAGAATTGGAGAGGGAACAAAACTTGACAATCAAGTACACGTAGGACACGACACAGTAATTGGAAAAAAATGCTTGATTGCTTCACAAACCGGAATTGCCGGTTGTGTTATCATTGAAGATGAGGTTACATTGTGGGGGCAAGTAGGAACAACTAGCGGAATAACCATTGGTTCGAAAGCTGTAGTAATGGGACAAACTGGCGTTACTAAGTCGGTAGAAGGTGGGAAGTCTTATTTTGGTACACCTATCCAAGAATCTCGTGAAAAGTTAAAGCAATTAGCTAATATTAAAAAGATTCCTGAAATTTTAAACAAATTAAAATAATATGTCTGCAAAAGATTTTGTCAAAGCATTTTACAAGTCGGATGCTTTAATTGATAGTACAATTTTAAAGGATTTTATTCATCCTGAAATTATTATTGATTGGTATTCCACAGAAGGATTTGTTCAATTAAATTATGAGGCATTGATTAATTTAGCTGATCAATTGCATAAAGCTTATGTAAGATCAAAAGCTAGAATTAGCCATATTGTTGAGGAAAAAGAGTTGATTTCTGTTCGATATTCTCATTTTGTGAAAACGATTGAGAACCCAAGGGAAGAAATGCTTTTGGCTCATTTTATGACGATTTGGGAAATTAAAGACAATAAATTATACAGAGGGTATCAAATGAGTCAATTATCGTAAATAATTTGATACTAAATGGGTTTGAAATAATTTCAAAAACCTTACTTTTGCAGCACAATTTTAAAAACTACATAAAAAATATATCATGAGTGTTTTAGTTAATAAAGATTCTAAAATTATTGTTCAAGGATTCACAGGAAGTGAAGGAACTTTCCACGCTTCTCAAATGATTGAATACGGAACAAATGTTGTAGGTGGTGTAACTCCTGGAAAAGGAGGGTCTACACACTTAGATTTACCAGTTTTCAATACAGTTAAAGCTGCTGTAGATCAAGCTGGAGCAGATACTACAATCATTTTTGTTCCACCAGCTTTTGCTGCTGATGCAATTATGGAAGCGGCTGATGCTGGTATCAAAGTGATTATTGCTATTACTGAAGGTATTCCAGTGGCAGACATGATCAAAGCAAATGCTTATGTTAAAGAAAGAAATGCTAGATTAATCGGGCCAAACTGTCCAGGTGTGATTACTCCAGGTGAGGCAAAAGTTGGAATTATGCCAGGCTTTGTTTTCAAAAAAGGAACTGTTGGAATCGTTTCTAAATCTGGAACGTTGACTTATGAGGCAGCTGACCAAGTAGTAAAACAAGGTTTAGGAATCACAACTGCTATCGGTATTGGTGGAGATCCAATTATTGGAACAACTACTAAAGAAGCGGTTGAATTATTGATGAACGATCCAGAGACTGAATGTATCGTTATGATTGGTGAAATTGGTGGTCAATTAGAAGCTGATGCTGCTAAATGGATCAAAGCTGATGGAAACCGTAAACCAGTTGTAGGTTTTATTGCAGGAGTTACTGCTCCAGCAGGACGTACGATGGGACATGCAGGTGCAATCGTTGGAGGTTCTGACGATACAGCAGAAGCTAAAAAACAAATTATGAGAGAAAACGGAATTCACGTTGTAGATTCTCCTGCCGAAATTGGTAAAAAAGTAAAAGAAGTTTTAGGTTAATTTCCTAATTCAAAATTATAAATCTCAAAATGCCTCACGATTTTGTGAGGCATTTTGTTTAAATAAAACGAAATGAATAAAGAGTTAGAAAAGTTTAAAGTAACCAATAGTTTTGTGTTTACTTCAGACGATAGTTTAGAGCAAGTTTGTAATGCTTCAGAAGGATGTGGTGTGTTTTTGGTATATGATTTGACTTCAGATAGAGAACTAATTATGGTGGGTTCTACAGGTACAGTACAAAACAACGGAACCTTGAAAATTAAGAATGGTGGTTTAGCAGATAAAATTATCGAAGGACATCAATTTGCTAAAACAGGAAGAAAATATTCTTGGCCTTCACAAATGAAATTAGAAGGTATTTCATCTCTCGAAGTCGTTTGGTTCGAAACTTTTAACAGTGATGTAAAAGGGATTCCAACAAGTGTTGAAGGGCAAGTTTTACAAAGCTTTTTAGATGAAAATGGCAGATTACCAAGATGGAATGTTGCTTTTTAATTTTATAGAATTTATAAGGAATAAGTAATCTAATCTATAATACAATCTCATAGTTTTTCATAAAGCTATGAGGTTTTTTGTTTTTGGTTGTAAACAGTATGATTGGACTTTTTTTATAATAAAATTCAAAAAGTGAAGTTGTATATGACGGCTAAATAATTGTAGATTGCCTAAAAAAATGCATTAATTTTGTGTGCTACAAAAATAAAAATTATGAAAAAGTATTCTTTTTTTATTACAATTCTGGTTTTGTTGATTGGTAGTTCTTGTGCCACTAATCCGATGACAGGAAAGAAAACATTGAATCTTGTTTCTAACAGCGAATTATTTCCGGCTTCATTTCAACAATATGGTCAATTTCTGAAAGAAAACAAAGTAGTTCAAGGAACTGTAGATGCCAAAAGAGTTGAAAGTATTGGAATTAAAATTAAAGATGCCGCCGAGAAATATTTAGCCTCAATCGGTCAAAATCAATATTTAAATGATTATCGTTGGGAATACAAGTTGGTAGATAGTAAGGATGTAAACGCATGGTGTTTACCAGGTGGAAAGATTGTTGTTTACACAGGTATTTTGCCTGTAACAAAAGATGATGCTGGATTAGCTACAGTTATGGCTCATGAAGTTTCTCATGCATTAGCTAATCATGGTGCACAACGTATGAGCGCTGCTAAGTTGCAAGGTGTTGGAGCTCTTGGATTAGCTGTTTTAACTGGAGGTCAATCAGAAGAAAGTCAGTACATGTGGCAGCAATTATACGGAGTTGGTTCTCAAGTAGGGGTAATGTTACCCTTTAGTCGTGGACATGAGAGTGAGGCCGATAAAATTGGCTTGACTTTAATGGCAATAGCGGGTTATAACCCACAAGAAGCAATCGCTTTTTGGAAACGTATGGCTGAACAATCTGGAGGTAAATCACAACCAGAATTTATGAGTACTCACCCTTCAGACGCAACTCGAGTAGCTAATTTGCAAAATTTAGTACCAGAAGCTAAAGCTATTGCTGCTAAATTTGGTGAAATATATTAGTTATACAACATAGATTAACATCAAAGCCAAGCCTATACTTGGCTTTTTTTTTGCTATTATTTAAAGTGATTTTGTTTTTTGAATTCAAGAAAAAAGATACATTTACAAAACTAAAACAAGAATATATAAGCTATGGCAAACTTACCTAAAGGAGATAAAAAATTACTAAATGCTTGGGCATTCTATGATTGGGCAAATTCAGTATATACTTTAACTATTGCATCGGCTGTTTTTCCAATATTTTATGAGGCTTTGTTTACTGATAAGAGTCACTATATTGATGTTTTTGGAATGCATTTAAAAAACTCAGCTTTAATTAGTTTTATAACAGCTTTAGCTTTTTTGGTAGTGGCTTTTATCTCTCCTTTGTTATCTGGAATTGCAGATTATGTGGGAAATAAAAAAAGCTTTATGAAGTTTTTTTGCTACTTGGGAGCCCTATCTTGTATGGGATTGTATTGGTTTGATTTAGATTCAATTTACACAGGATTATTATTTTATTTTTTGGGTTTATTGGGGTATTGGGGAAGTTTGGTTTTTTATAATTCCTATCTTCCTGATATTGCTTTTACAGAACAACAAGACGCTATTAGTGCCAAAGGATATTCTTTGGGATACATTGGAAGTGTGGTTTTATTACTTATCAATTTGGCTATGATCATGAAGCCAAAATGGTTTGGAATCACTGGAACCGAAGGGGTAGCCGCAATGAAAGCCATGCGTTATTCGTTTGTGATGGTAGGAGTTTGGTGGATTCTATTCAGTCAGTATACTTATTATTTTTTGCCAAAAGGAAATAAAAAAACAGGCGAGTCCATTAATAAAGATATTATTTTCAATGGATTTAAAGAACTGAAGAAAGTATGGTTTATTTTGAGTGAAAACCTTCCATTGAAACGTTATTTATATGGTTTTTTTGTTTCAAGTATGGCAGTTCAAACAGTGATGTTAGTGGCTACTTATTTTGGAGCTCAAGAAATCGAATGGAAAACCAAGAGTGATAGTACAACGGGACTGATTATTTGTATTCTATTGATTCAATTAGTTGCAGTTTTAGGAGCTTATTTGACTTCTAAAGCCTCTGAAAAATTTGGGAATATAAAAACCCTAATCGTGATTAACAGTTTTTGGTTATTACTTTGTATAGGTGCTTTTATAATTACTTCTCCTGACCAATTCTATATTATGGCGGTTTTTGTAGGTTTAGTAATGGGAGGAATACAAGCGTTATCTCGCTCTACTTATTCTAAATTTTTGCCAGAAACTACAGATACCGCTTCCTTTTTTAGTTTTTATGATGTAGCCGAAAAAATAGGTATTGTAATTGGTATGTGTGTGTATGGTATAATCGATCAAGTGACAGGAAGTCCAAGATTTGCGATGGTTTTCTTGGCTTTATTCTTCTTCATTGCAGTTCTTTTATTAAAACGTGTACCATCAAAAAAAGCGTCTTAAATAAAGACGCTTTTAGTGACTAAAAAACAAAAATAATTAACCTTTAGAAATCTCACCAGAGCCTACCACTTTGGTGTCTTTTTTGGCAGGGTTTCCGTAATACACAATATCTCCTGAACCTGACACTCGTGCATATAAGCTTTCGGAACAACTTACTTTCGTATCACCTGAACCTGAAATACTAACACTAACTGTTTTTGATTTTAAATCAGAAGCATTGATGTCTCCTGAACCCGAAATACTACTCGAGAAATCGTCAGCGTGTCCAGTTAAAACAATATCTCCTGATCCGCTCAAGCTCATGTTGAACTTTTGAGCATCTACAGCCAATTTTAAATCACCAGAACCCGAAAGTTTAGCGTCAAAAGCATCCGTTTTGATAACATCTTTAGTAACAATATCTCCTGAGCCGCTCAATACTAAACCATTAATGGATTCAAAAGGAATGGTAATATGTACTGATTTTCCTGGGGATAGTTTAAAATTGTATCCTTTCTCAGTTCCAATTTTTAAGACATTATCAACCACTTCTACATCAATATAATCCAAAATATTTTGTTCGCCTTTGATAGTGATACTACCTTCTTTTCCTGATACTAAATCCACATCAAAAAAGCCTGAAACTTTTATTCCGTCATAGCTTGAAGTCGTTCTGGTTTCTGTAATTACATTCCCGTTGCCTTTAATTTGTTTGCCCATATTCCACTGCCCGTAGGACAGAAAAGAGCTAAAAGACAGCAGTAAAACACTTGCAATAGATAGATTTTTCATAAGTATTGTTTTTTTATAGTTATAGTTTTTTGGTTAATGCGACATTTCCGTATTCAGAGGTTATTACAACTGTATTCACTCCTTTTTTCTTGTAATAGCCGCCATAAGATTTAGTGTAATTAGTTTCTGCTTTGTTTAAGAATTCAAAATCGCTATCATATTTGAAGTCGGCATAACGAAGGGTTACATCAAAATCGAAAGCATAATTGGGGCTAAAACCTACTTTTACTCCTGTATAACCAGCATTGATTGCAATTGAGTTGGCTTTGGCTTGCACTAATCCAACATCTATGCTGCTGTATTTGGTTTGTAGTTTGAGCTGATTGTTCAACGTTCCTACTTTTATGGTCAAATAATTTCCGATTCCTTCAAGCGAATTCACTTCTTTGATTTTCACCGTCCCATATTTGCTGGTATATTTTACATCGCCTGCATCGCCAATCGTAGTGTCTGTATAGTCTGAAATTAAATCAATTTTAGAAAGGGCATCAATACTAAGTCCTGAGTAACGACCTGTGATATAGCCATTTTTTAAATAAGAAATGCTGGAGTTGGAGCAATATTCTATAGTAATGTTGTTTTTGTTGCTATTCAATCTTCCCATAGTAATTTTTCCATATTTACAAAGGATATTTGTAGCAGCATTCAAATCGGTGGTGGAGATATTCCCATATTTGTTGTCAATCGTTACGCTACCATTTTTTGGAATTTTAATCACATAGTTGATTTCAAAATTATTATTCCTGCCTTTGGAGCGGTAATTATTGTTTTCAAGCTGAGTTTTTGCGGTTACCAATGATTTCAGGGCATTGATATCAATGGTGATATCGTTTAAGCGTTGATTGACCCAGTTTTCGCTGTCGCCACTTACTTTTATCAAAATATCAAGTTCAATCTTGTCTTCATCCCAAGTTGTAACGAACACCGTTCCGTAAGAATTAGTAATGTCAATTCCTGCATCACTATTGACAATAAAGGCTTTTTTGATGTTTTTTTGCTTTGTAATAATTGCATCGTCATTCGCAAAACCAAGTATCGGAAATAGCAGTAATACAATAATAGTTTTATAAAGTTTTTTCATCATTTTGAGTATTAAGTTGTTCTGTTGCTTCAATTTGGGTCAATACATTTTGCAAGAATGAAATTCGAGTTTGCAAATTGCTAATCATGGCATAGATAATCTGTTTGTTTTCTCCATTCGTGGCAATTTCTTTGATGATTTTTTGATAATCATTGTCCAAAATTTTCATTTGTTGTAAGGCATCAGCAATGATTTTTTGATTGCGTGGCGATTTTTTCTCCTTTAGTTTATTCAATTCATGTTTGATTAAAACTGTAAAAATAGAATCGGTTTGTTTGGTTTCTTTCGAAGCAAAAGTCAAGCTATTCGCCTTAGCTTCTGGTTTGAAAAAGAACGACAAACTGAACATGAGCACCAAAGTGGCAGCAATAGAGATTGTGGTGTATAAATTCCTTTTCTTTCTTTTGATACTTGTGTTCTCTAGTTTGTTCATAAACCGACTCTGATGATTATTGGGCATCGCTAAAACATCCCAATCCGAGTCGAATTTTGCAAACAATTGGTCTAATTTTTCATCTTCATTTGTCATATTCACTTAATTTATTTCTTAAACTTTCTTTAGCTCTGCTCAAAGTCGTTCTGCAATTCGCATAACTTATTTTTAGGATTTCGCTAATTTCTTCTTGGTCATATCCTTCGATGTAAAACAAAGTCAAAACTGTACTGTAACTGGTTTTCAATGATTGTATAGCATTCAAAACTTCTTTTATTTTTATTTCATCAAAGTTGACAACTTCAGTAAATTCAGTCTCTTTATCTTCAATTTTATATAGATTTTTCTCAAAATCATCGCCCTTTAGTTTATTGTTCTTTTTACAAAAATCAATGCTGTAATTGATCACGATACGTTTTAACCAAGCGCCAAAAGCCACTTCTTTTTTGTAAGAGTCAATTTTAGTAAACGCCTTCAAAAAACTCTCCTGCATCACATCTTCTGCAAAATGTTCATCTTTCACCATACGAAAAGCTACATTATACATTGCCTTACAATACCTATTGTAGACTTCAAATTGAGCCTTTTGGTTTTGTTGTTGGCATAGTGTAACCAATTCTTCGATATGTAATTGTTGATAGGACAAGTAGCTATTGATCGTTTTAATGAAAGACGTTTCTTTTTTGGTAGTGTTACAGTTTTTGTAAAAAAGATATTTAAAGGTATCAAAATAAACGCATTTTGGATGGAATTGTTCATTTTCAATCTCTTTCTTTATCTTTTGAGCAGAAAGATTTGGCTTTTTTGTAAACATAGTCCCGCTGTTCGTTCTATCTTTGCTTTTTGAAAGAAAAAAAGCAAAGGATGCCACTACCATCGGGGCTAGCAGTTAGTAGTGTTTCCCTTTTGCCAGCAAACCATAAAATATACCTTGCTCTTTTTCGTTTTAAAGCTCTGGCACAAAGATTGTCTTTGGTTGCATGAATTATGTACTGCTAATCCGCATATACATTGAATTCCAGATAAATAAAAAGTATAAATCATTAACTTTGCATGAAATGATTTTTCATTTAATGACAAAATGACTTAATAACGATATGTCAAACCACAAAATATTAACAATTGACAACTTGTCACTTCAAGAATTTGATTCTGAATCAGATTTAATTCCTCTATTAACTCGTGAAGACGAGGAGGAAATGAATAACGAAACATTGCCCGAAACCTTACCAATTTTGCCGTTGCGCAACACGGTGTTGTTTCCGGGTGTGGTGATTCCAATTTCTGCAGGACGAGATAAATCCATCAAATTAATCAATGATGCCAATGCTTCTGGAAAAGTGATTGGAGTAGTGGCTCAAATCAATGAAGCCGACGAAGATCCTACAAAAAATGATATCAATAAAATTGGTACAGTTGCTCGAATTCTGCGTGTGCTCAAAATGCCTGATGGCAATGTTACTGTAATTCTACAAGGAAAAAAACGTTTCGAAATTGACGATGTAGTTTCTGAAGATCCTTATATCACCGCTACAATCAAAGAAGTTTCTGAAAAAAGACCTCGAAAAAACGATACCGAATTTTCTGCTATCATTGATTCCATCAAAGAATTGGCAATTAAGATTATTCAAGAAAGTCCAAATATTCCAACCGAAGCTACTTTTGCTATCAAAAACATCGAAAGTCAATCGTTTTTGGTGAATTTCGTTTCCTCAAACATGAATCTTTCGGTCAAGGAAAAACAAAATTTATTAGCGATCAATGGATTAAAAGATCGTGCGCTAGAAACCTTGCGTTTCATGAATGTCGAATTGCAAAAGCTAGAGCTAAAAAATGATATTCAATCCAAAGTACGTTTTGATTTAGACCAACAACAAAGAGAATATTTCTTGCACCAGCAAATGAAAACCATCCAAGAAGAATTGGGAGGCGTTTCGCAGGAGGAAGAAATGGACGAAATGAGTCAAAAAGCCAAAACCAAAAAATGGGACGAAAAAACGCAACTACACTTCGAAAAAGAGTTGTCCAAAATGCGTAGAATGAATCCTCAGGCTCCAGATTTTGGAATTCAGAGAAATTATTTGGAATTGTTTTTAGAATTGCCTTGGGGCGAATTTTCAAAAGATAATTTTGATTTAAAACACGCTCAAAAAGTATTAGATAAAGATCATTTTGGTTTAGAAGAAGTTAAAAAGCGAATGATTGAACACTTGGCCGTGCTTAAATTAAGAAACGACATGAAGTCTCCAATTATTTGTTTGACTGGACCTCCGGGTGTAGGTAAAACGTCTATTGGTCGTTCCGTAGCTGAGGCCTTAGGAAGAGAATATGTTCGTATTTCTTTGGGTGGTTTGCGTGACGAAGCGGAGATTCGTGGTCATAGAAAAACCTACATTGGCGCAATGCCTGGTCGAATTATTCAAAGTTTGAAAAAAGCAGGTACGTCTAACCCCGTTTTTGTATTAGATGAAATCGATAAATTATCGAGTAGCCATAACGGAGATCCTTCTTCAGCTTTGTTAGAAGTATTGGATCCGGAGCAAAACAATGCTTTTTATGATAATTTCCTAGAAATGGGGTATGATTTGTCTAAAGTGATGTTCCTCGCGACCTCTAATAATATGTCGGCTATACAGCCAGCCTTGCGCGATCGTATGGAAGTGATAAAAATGTCGGGCTATACTATTGAAGAAAAGGTTGAAATTGCCAAAAAACATTTGTTCGCAAAGCAACTTGCAGCTCATGGTTTGACTGCTAAAGATTTGACTATTGGCAAAAAACAATTAGAAAAAATCATCGAAGGTTATACTCGAGAATCGGGTGTTCGTGGGTTAGAAAATAAAATTGCTCAAGTGGTTCGAAACGCGGCAAAATCTGTTGCGATGGAGGAGGAGTATAACAAAAAAGTAACTGACGAAGATATCGTAAAAGTACTAGGCGTGCCAAGATTGGAGCGCGATAAATACGAAAGCAATGATGTGGCTGGTGTAGTTACAGGTTTAGCTTGGACAAGTGTTGGTGGTGATATTTTATTTATAGAATCGTTGATTTCTCCTGGTAAAGGAACCATGACCATTACTGGTAATTTAGGGAATGTCATGAAAGAATCGGCTACGATTGCATTAGAATATATCAAAGCCAATGCAGAATTACTAGGCTTGAATCCTGAGATTATTTCGAAATACAACATTCATTTGCACGTTCCTGAAGGAGCTACTCCAAAAGATGGTCCAAGTGCAGGTATTGCAATGTTGACTTCATTGGTTTCTTTGTTTACACAAAAAAGAGTGAAGAAAAACTTAGCCATGACGGGGGAAATTACCTTACGAGGAAAAGTGTTACCTGTTGGTGGAATCAAGGAAAAAATATTAGCTGCCAAAAGAGCGAATATCAAAGAAATTATTCTTTGTCACGAAAATAAAAGCGACATTGATGAAATTAAATCCGAATACTTAGAAGGACTTACTTTTCATTATGTAAAAGAAATGAGTGATGTTTTGGCTATTGCTATTACCAATCAAAAAGTAAAAAACGCCAAAGAACTAAAATAAAACGAAGTCTTATAGTTATTCCAAATTCCAACTGTTGATCAAGTTCGGAATTTGGAATTTCTTTTTTATACGGAAAATCATATTTTTAAGGGATATAATTTTATCTTCGTTTTCTCGTTCTAGTTAATCAAAAAAACACCGTCTTGAGGGTATTCAAAAAACTTTTAGTTGTACTCGTTATTTTACTTTGTTTGCCTGTTTTTGGGCAAATAGGAGGAAGGTATACCTATCAGTTTTTGAATTTGGTAACTTCTCCACGTCAAGCAGCTCTTGGGGGGAAAACAGTAACGATTTATGACGAGGATGTCAATCAAGCGCATTTTAATCCAGCTTCGATTAATCCAGAAATGCATAATCAATTGGCGTTGAATTACGGAAGCTATTTTGGTGAAGTAAGTTATGGTACCGCCTCCTATGCGTACACTTACGACCAGCATTTACAAACGTTTCAAGCAGGTGTCAACTATATCAATTACGGTAAGTTTGAGGGCTATGACGAAAATGGTCAAGCTACCAACTCTTTTACAGGTAGTGAAGTGGCGGTTTCTTTGGGATACGCTTATAATATCCCTTTTACAAGTTTACATATTGGTGCCAATGCCAAAGTAATCTCATCTGTTTTAGAAAACTATAATTCATTAGGTGGCGCATTGGATATAGGTGCAGTTTATATAGATGAACGAAACGATGTGAACTGGGCTTTGGTGATCCGAAATATTGGAACACAATTCACTACTTATTCAGGAGTCCGTGAAAAATTACCCTTAGAAGTACTACTTGGTGTTTCGCAAGAATTAGACAATGTCCCTATTCGATGGCATTTGACGTTAGAGAATTTACAACAATGGAATGTTGCTTTTTCTAATCCAGTTCGCGGGGAAACATCAATTGACGGAACGCAGACCGATGAGAAAGTTTCTTTTGTAAATAATGCGCTGCGCCATGTTATTTTTGGTGTAGAATTGTTCCCCAAAAGAGCTTTTAATGTAAGACTTGGCTATAATTTTCGACGCGGCGAAGAATTACGCGTAGTGGATAAACGACATTTCTCAGGGATTTCTGTTGGTTTTGGTTTGAAAATGAACCGACTAAAATTCAACTATTCCTATTCTCGATATACCTTGGCAGCCAATACAAGTTTGTTTGGTTTGACGTTGAACTTGCAATAAGAGTTTGTTAACTTTGTACTTTATTTAAAAATCAGTGATCATTTTCTGTGGAAAGGATTACAAAAACCGACTTCATTTTGAATACTAAAATTACTATCGCTATCGACGGATTTTCGTCTACAGGTAAAAGCACTTTGGCCAAACAATTAGCCCAACAATTAGGATATATTTATGTAGATACTGGCGCCATGTATAGGGCTGTAGCTTATTTTGCTATGCAAAATAATATTATTACGCCTTCAGGATTTGATAAAACGGCCTTGGTTGCTACGCTACCTTCGATTCAGTTGTCGTTTCAATTTAATGCTGAATTAGGTTTTGCCGAAATGTATTTGAACAATGAAAATGTGGAAACCCAAATCAGAACCATTGAAGTCTCTAGTTTTGTGAGTAAAGTGGCAGAGGTTTCCGAAGTGAGAACAAAGTTAGTAGAACAACAACAAGAAATGGGAAAAAACAAAGGGATTGTGATGGATGGTCGCGATATAGGAACCGTTGTTTTTCCTGATGCTGAATTGAAAATCTTCATGACAGCAAGTCCTGAGACCCGAGCACAACGACGTTTTGATGAATTGCAAGCTAAAGGCGATCAAGTGAGTTACGAAGAAGTGTTAAAAAATGTTGTAGAACGTGATTATATTGATACGCATCGAAAGGATTCGCCACTAATTATTGCTGAAGATGCCATTGAAATCGATAATTCCTACCTCAATAAACAAGAACAATTTGATATCGTATTAGATTTAGTAAATGAGGCGATTAAAGACTGCTAAATTTTTGTATATATCTTTTTAAATAGTAGATTTACCACTTGTTTTTAAAATTTTATTAAACGGTATGGGAATAAAAAATAGATTAATTGTAATGAGTTTTCTTCAGTTCTTTGTTTGGGGAGCTTGGTTGATTACTATAGCCAATTTTTGGTTTGGCACAAAGCACTGGGACGGAACACAATTTGGGTTAGTTTTTAGTACCATGGGAATTGCCTCTTTGTTTATGCCCACCCTTACAGGGATTATAGCTGATAGATGGATAAATGCTGAAAAGCTGTATGGTGTTTTGCATATTTTGTACGCTTTGGTATTGTTTTATTTGCCACAAATTACAACTCCAGATAATTTTATTTATGTGATGCTTTTGGCGATGTGTTTTTATATGCCAACGATTGCCTTGAGTAATTCTATTTCGTTCACGGCGCTCAAATTAAATGATAAGGATATTATTAAAGATTATCCACCTATTAGAGTTTGGGGTACCGTAGGGTTTATCGTAGCCATGTGGGTAACTAATTTGACTGGTAATAAAGCTACGGCCTATCAGTTTTACATCGCTGGTATTGCCGCCATAGGATTGGGATTGTATGCTTTTACATTACCTAAATGCAAACCTCAAAAATTAACCAAAGAAAACGCTTCGTTTATGGAGCTGATGGGATTAGAGTCATTTAAATTGTTTGCCAATTATAAAATGGCGTTATTTTTTATCTTCTCTATGTTTTTGGGAGCGGCTTTACAATTAACGAATGCTTATGGTGATGTTTTTTTAGATGAATTTAAAAATGTACCCCAATATGCAGATTCTTTTGTGGTAAAGTATTCTACCATAATAATGTCTATTTCTCAAATTTCTGAAACGCTGTTTATTCTTGCAATTCCGTTTTTCTTAAAGCGATTTGGAATCAAGCAAGTAATGTTAATTTCTATGTTTGCATGGGTTTTACGTTTTGGTTTGTTCGCTTTTGGTAATCCAACAGATGGCTTGTGGATGATTATTTTGTCTTGTATTGTTTACGGAATGGCCTTTGATTTCTTTAATATTTCAGGTTCGTTATTTGTAGAGACGAATACAGATGCTAAAAATCGTTCTTCCGCTCAAGGATTGTTTATGATGATGACGAATGGAGTAGGAGCTGTGTTAGGAAGTTTTACATCGGGTTGGGCAATCGATAAATTTTTTACTCACGATGGCCTTCGAGATTGGCACGGTATCTGGTTGAGTTTTGCTGGATATGCTTTGGTAATTGCTATTGCCTTTGCTTTATTGTTCAAGCACGAGCACAATCCGAAAGAAGTAGAAACGGTGAGTCATTAAAATATATTTGATTTAATTCTAAATCCTAACTCGTTGTAGACTTGTTAGGATTTTTTATTACCGATAAATCCTATTGTAATTTCACTAGCCCCGATAGCAGTGAAAATCCTTTTATGTTTTTTTAACATAAAAGATTACAACGGATAGCGGGATTCCTGCCAGCAAAAATGCCTAATCTTTCGCTTCAAAATGGTTTTATGAACTCTTTTGATTTTAGTTGACTACATCTAGGGTTAAATATTTTGCCATATTGATTAATTGTTATACTTTTGCACACCTTTTGGTGAATAAGAGTTTCCTTTAGGTATCAACTATTTATGTAAAACAACTTCTGTTTTTTCTCTCGCTTTAAGAAACTCAAGATAAACAGAATACAAATTTTTTATCAGCATGTCTGAACAATTAAAATCACAAGAAGAGTTTTTAGCAAATTTTAACTGGCATAACTTCGAAGAAGGTATCGATGCAGTAGATGAGAAAAACTTATTAGAATTCGAAGAACTA
>CAUPRE010000009.1:0-130632 GCA_963513565.1 uncultured Flavobacterium sp.
ACAACATAAAAACAGAAAAACTATGGAAGAACTATTATCGAAAAAACACTATCATTGTAAACTAATTCTAGGATTAAAAAAAAAATGTAAACCTATTCTAGGTATTAATTAAAAACTGTAAACTTTTTTTAGGACGATACAGAACTTAAATGTCCTTAAATGATTTACTACTTTGCGAACCTCGCGCTTCCTTTGTGAACTTTGCGGTTAATTATTGGCCACGGATGAAACGGATAAAACGGATGAAACGGATTTTCAATAGAACTTAAATGATTTACTACCTTGGGAACCTTGCGATAATCTTTGCGAGCTTTGCGGTTAAACTTCACCAAGGATTTCACCACAAAACTTAAATGACCTTACATCCCTTATATGGTTCAAAAAACCTTCAATCCAAAACTTCAATGACTTATATGTTTCAAATTTAAAGCAAATTAATACAACGCTCTCGCCACCCGATAGGTATTAGCGTGAGCCTCGATTATGGTTTTAATCGCTGGGGAATAACCGCCACCCATACTCACTTGTATAGGAATCCCCAATGATTTACAAAGGGATAAAACATAGGTATCTCGAGCCTTGCATCCTTCGATAGTACAACCTAATTTTCCTAATTTATCTGTTCCCAAAATATCAACACCCGCTAAGTAAAAAACAAAATCGGGACGATGGAGGCTGAGTAATTCTGGAAGTGTTTCTTGTAAAATCGCCAAATAAGTAGTGTCATCCGTCTTGTCTGGCAAAGGGATATCGTAATCTGAAATTTCTTTTCGAAAAGGATAATTACTTTGACCATGCATTGAAAAAGTAATGACATCAGCATTATTTTGAAAGATTTCGGCTGTACCATTGCCTTGATGTACATCGAGATCTACGATGAGGATTTTATGGCACTTCTTCTGATCAATGAGATATTGAGCGGCAATTGCTTGATCGTTGAGCAAACAAAAAGCCTCTCCTCTGTCCGAGAATGCGTGATGGGTTCCACCAGCAATGTTAAAAGCGATGCCGTGTTCCAACGCGTGATTACAACCCGCAACTGTACCTTGTGCAATGCGTAACTCTCGCTCGACCAACGCTGCAGAAAGTGGAAATCCGATACTACGAACGGCTTTAGCATCGAGGGTCAATTCGGTTAGAGCCTTAACATAAGTTGCACAATGTACAGCGTGCACCAAAGATAAATCGATACTATCAGGAGAATAGAAATCTGTGAACTCAGCGGTTCCTTCGTGGAGCAACTGCTTGGGAAGCAATTCGTATTTGAGCATCGGAAAACGATGTCCTTCTGGTAATGGATGGTTGTAAATGGGATGGTTCGCAATAAAAAACATAAAACACACAGTTGAGTGTGCAATGTAGTAGCAATTTTAGAATTACGCTACTTTTTTAATCAAATCAAACATAGGACAACGGCCGCAACGTTTGTTTTCGCCTTTCTCGTATTTTCCGCAACATTTTGACTTGCAGTTTTCAGCAACTTTGATTTTGGCCAAAAGCGCTTTCTTCTTTTGGTCTTTCTTTTCTTTTTTGCCTTTTTTCTTGTCCTTTTCTTTGTCTTTCTTACTCATAATTTTGAGTCTTAATTTCGAAGGCAAATATATATTGTTTTTATCTATTCTAAATAAACTTTAACATAAAAAGGCATAAAAAAACCCGAATAACATATTCGGGCTAAAAGTTTTACAGAAGAATTACTTGGTTGCAGCTACTGCGGCAGCACTTGCAACAGCAGCTTGCTGAATATCGCGGTCAAACAAATACAATCCTCCTTTATCATCACCAATCAAATTGATTTTATCCAAAATAGATTTAGCTGTAGCTTCTTCTTCAATTTGTTCGGCTACATACCATTGCAAGAAATTATGTGTCGCATAATCTTTTTCTCCAAAAGTTATATGAACCAATTCATTAATCGAATTAGAAACAAATATTTCATGATTGTACAATTCCTCAAACATACCTTTGAACGTGTCGTAACTCGTTTTCGGTGCTTTTAAATCAGTAATATGAGCGTGTCCGCCACGTTCATTCACATACTTTATCAGTTTCAACATATGCGCACGTTCTTCATCGGACTGGGCATACATAAACTGTGCAATGCCCTCGAGTCCATTCACTTCAGCCCAACAAGCCATTGACAAATAAATCTGTGAAGACTCTGCTTCTATTCGAATTTGATTATTTAGTGCGACTTCAATATTTTTAGACAACATAGTTTTTTTTTTTTAGTTAATGACAATTTTAAAAAACGGATTTAGGGAAACACTAAGATAACAATTAGAACACAATTATAAAGGCAAAAAATCAAAAACCATCATAAAATTTCTGCATCACAAATTGTTTCAATTTGGTATCGTAATATCCATTAATGTAATAATTCTTATGCCTGAAAGTACTTTGCAAAACCGCTTGTGGGTTTTCAAAAGAAAACTGACCTATAAAATCGGCTGCCAAAGGCTCAGGTTTTGAGTTGATATGATTCCCTTTTTTGTCCAAAACACTTTCAAAATAAACATTCAATGGAATAAAATAAGAATTGGTTACGAAGTCACCTCCATTTGGTGCAAACCCTGTAGACAATTGCTCTATTTCTTGATTACCCCCTATAGTTAAAAACAAATTCTTAGGTGTTTTATAGACCGTAACCCCCAAATCAGTACCCGATAATTGCTTCAAAAATTTGGCCGTGGTTTTCATTGCTTTTGGTCGCTGATTCATAACTTGAGCGAACAAAGGTGAGTTTTTGAAAGTAATGGTATCATTTTTTGTCACACTAAATTCTTTGATTACCGCATCGGTTTGAAAGTCTTTGTAGCCAAAGTGTAATTCCTCATCATTCGCAGTTACTTGATATATTTTGTTTTCGTGATAATAAGAATTTGACAATCCATTTAAGCGTTTCAAAGGAAATTGTGGAATGCTACGCTCAACGAGTTTTAAGGTCTTGAAATCCAATTGAAACAACTGTGTTTCATTTATATTATGGTCGAAGGTGAAGAGAATATCGTTCTCTCTTACATAAAATTTAGACTTACTTGTGGCTTTAAACAACGGATTATAGGCTCGTGTTTCTATTTTTTCTAAAGGCAGAACAGACAAAATCATTGATAAACTGATGGCTTCTTTTTTACTATTTACAAACTCGAAACCACTAAAGTCAAGAAGGTATTGCGTTTTTTCACCTCCGTTAAAAACATAAAGCACTAAAGCTTCGGTAGTATTCTTTTTGGTAAGAACATAAAATTTATTGTTCTCATTAAAGGCGTTAAGCACCGTTTCTCGTTGTAAAGGCAACTGAAGATAGTTAGCCGTCGTCGTCTTTGTAACCAAATCATAATGTACTGCGACTATGTTTCTAAAATTAGTATCGGCCCAGTAAATAGTCGGATTTTCATCTGTTCCAAAGGAATAACCAGCCATCAATTTATAACCAATATCAGGTCTTTTGGTCACCATACTGTCTTTAAAAAACAAGAAGGGACTGTACTTTAGAATCGTTGTTTTTTCTTTATCGGTAGCAAAAACAAAGACATTATCATTTTGCCTATCAGAGGTGTTGATGATTTGATGGTACTCTTTTGCTTTTTTTAATTCTAAAGGATGAGAAGCTAATCTAATTTGACCAAAAGTCAAAAAAGTACTCCCTAGAAATAAAAGAACCCATACTTGCTTCATAATGATTTATATTAAAAATAGTACAATTCTTCCCGCAAAGAGCATACCAAAAAATTCGCTACTTACTCGTTCATAATTTGCTGAAAATAATCTACAAATTGTCCCAAATGCAATCCATCCATCAAACCGTGATGTACGTGCACCGACATATTCATTCGTTTACTTCCATCCTTTTCAACAACCATTTTTCCAAAAGAAATTTTAGGGCAACTATCAGGAAAAGTAAAGCTTCGAGCGTGCGATAAAGACGTAAAATCCAACCAAGGCACAGCCGAAAAATGAATTAGATTATCCGAATCAAAAGAACGAGTAAACAAACCTGTGGTGTTTTGAATGCGTTCGATTTCTTCTAGCGCATTTTTCTCAAAAAAAGCAAAATCGGGATGAAATTCAATTAATGAAAATCCAAAGGTTCCATCTGGACGACCAATAGTAGCCGAACCATCTATTCTATCGTAAACCACAATGGTTTCGTTATCAATTCGGTATCTAAAATTTTCAATCGTATTGACCGCTTGTAAGGTTTTGTGCAAATAATAAATAAAGAAAGAAGATGAAATGGATTTGGCTTTTTCGTATGCCTTTGTGCAGTCTATAGCCACTGTAGCACCAAAAAAAGGCTCACTCATTTGTCTAAAAAAATGAAAATGCTCTTTTCTGTTCCAATTTTCAAGGTCAAACGGCTGCTTCATTAGATTAAAAGTGGAATTATATCGGTTAATTGTTGCAAGGTCGTAAAGTTAGGATGCTCTACTTTGTGGTCTATTTTCTCGTGTGCCCAAGTCGTGTGAAACGGAATGTGTGCAGCAAAACCACCAATAGAAAGCACCGGCAAAACATCCGATTTTAGAGAGTTACCAATCATATAAAACTCATCGGGTTGTATCTCCAAACGTTTAATCAAATCCAAATAATCAATTTTTTGTTTGTCTGACATCACTTCAATATGATGAAAATAAGGGCCCAAACCCGAATTGTGCAATTTTCGTCTTTGGTCTAATAAATCACCTTTGGTCGCTACAACCAATTTATATTTTCCACTCAAAGCTTCTAAGGTTTCGGTTACGCCGTCTAGCAAATCAACCGGTTTTTCTAGCAAATCTTTTCCGTATTGCACGATTTTTTCAATCGCTTCAATTGAAATCGTATTGTTCGAAATTTTCATAGCAGCCTCAATCATCGATAGAATATAGCCTTTGATGCCGTAGCCGTATAATTTTAAATTTGCAATTTCTATTTGAAACAATTCAGAAGAAATTCCTTGATGCGAAAGGTAATCTTCCATCAAACCGCAGAATTTTTTTTCGGTTTCATCAAAATACATTTCGTTGCCCCAAAGCGTATCATCGGCATCGAAAGCAATTACTTTTAGCTTTTTCATCTTCTTCAATTAAAATTTAAAGTTTAAAAGTACAACATTTCATTGGGGTTGCTCCGCTTTTGAAAGCAAAAAAAAGCATAAAAAAACCGCTCCAATTAGAAGCGGTTCTGGTTGTGTTGCGGGTTATAGTGTTTTAAACTAAATTGGCTGCGATTAAGTATTCTGCAATTTGTATCGTGTTCGTAGCGGCTCCTTTTCTCAAGTTATCAGCCACAATCCACATATTCAAAGTGTTGGCTTGGCTTTCGTCACGACGAATTCTACCTACAAAAACTTCATTTTTTCCTTCAGCATAACGAGGCATTGGGTAAGTGAACGTATCCAAGTTGTCTTGAACTACTACTCCATCTGTATGGTGTAAAATGTTACGTACCTCAGCCACATCAAAATCATTAGTGAACTCAACATTCACCGCTTCGCTATGACCTCCAACTACTGGTACACGGACAGCAGTTGCCGTAACTCTAATAGAATCATCGCTTAAGATTTTTTTGGTTTCGTTTACCAATTTCATTTCTTCTTTGGTGTAACCATTGTCTTCAAAACTATCACATTGTGGAATACAATTGCGATTGATTTTGTATTTGTACACCATTTCGCCTTCAATCCCAGCTACTTCATTTTCAAATTGTTGTACAGCTTTTACTCCCGTACCAGTAATGGACTGATAAGTAGAAACAATTACACGTTTGATGTTGTATTTTTGATGCAAAGGCGCCAAAGCCAATACCATTTGGATAGTTGAACAGTTTGGATTCGCAATGATTTTGTCCTCTTTAGTCAATTGGCTAGAATTGATTTCTGGAACGACTAATTTCTTGGTAGGGTCCATTCTCCAAGCTGAAGAATTATCAATTACTGTAGTACCAGCGGCTGCAAATTTTGGAGCCCACTCCAAAGAAGTTCCTCCTCCAGCAGAAAACAAAGCAATATCTGCTTTTAAATCTACTGCCGTTTGCAATCCTACTACTTTATATTTTTTTCCGTTGAACTCTATTTCTTTTCCTACTGATTTTTCTGAAGCAACAGGAATTAACTCTGTAACTGGAAAATTACGTTCTGCTAATACTTTCAACATTATTTCGCCTACCATTCCGGTAGCACCTACAACTGCTATTCTCATTGTATATAAATTTATAGTGTCTTATTATTGAGCCACAAAAGTACGTAATCTGATAAAGAAAACAACATGGTTCACAATTTTTAACAAATTGTTATATTTTAAACAACCTGATTGCTTTTTACTTTTGAGCCACAAAAAAACCGCCTCTTTTTGGGAAAAGAGACGGTTAAGTTAGACACTAGTGTAGCGGTATTATTTCTTTAATAAATCTCTAATTTGAGTCAATAATTCTTCTTGAGTTGGTCCAGCTGGAGCTGCAGGGGCAGGCGCTTCTTCTTTTTTCTTCATACTGTTAATCGCTTTTACCATCAAAAAAATCACAAAAGCAATCACCAAGAAACTGATTACCGCAGCTAAAAATTTACCGTACAAAATACCTCCATCGGTTTTAAGACCGGCTAAATCTTCAACTTGAGCTGCTTTTAACGCTGGATTTAATAAGGCTGGCGTGATGACATCTGCCACCAATGAATTCACAATAGCACCAAAAGCACCACCTATGATAACTCCAACTGCTAAATCCATCGCATTGCCTTTTGCAATAAAATCTTTAAATTCTGAAATCATTCCCATAATAGTTCTAAGTTTAGTTTATACAAACAAATGTAAATAAAATAAGTTGTACTTTATTCTCTGTAAAACACCCTTTTAACGCGTTGGGAAATACTGGTCAAGATTTCATAAGGAATAGTATATAGTTTCTCGGCCATTTCATTTACCGTTGGGCTTTCGCCAAAAACAATAACCGCATCACCTTCTTGACAATCAATTGCGGTAACATCAACCATTAGCATATCCATACAAACGCTTCCAATAATGGTGGCTTTTTGCTGATGAATCGACACATACCCTACTCCATTTCCCCAAAGTCGTGCGATACCATCGGCATAGCCAATAGGAATTGTGGCTACTTTGGTAGGCTTTTCAGCCATAAAACGACGCCCATAACCTACAGAATCTCCAGCTGGAATCGTTCGAATTTGTGAAATAACGGATTTGAGCGTACTCACATTTTCTAATTCATTTTGTTCTTCGGCATCATTAGAAACACCATACAAACCAATTCCCAAACGAACCATATCGTATTGCGCTTTCGGAAAATTACTAATGCCCGAAGTATTCAAAATATGGCGAATGGGCTGAATATTCAACTCGGTCATCAAACGGCTGGATAAATTTTCAAACAACTCAATTTGGGATGCAACAAAAGCTTGATGGTTTAGGTCGTCACTGGTTGCCAAATGAGACAATATACTTTTTACTCGAACCAAAGTAGTGTCTTTGAGTATCGCGATTAATTCCTCGATGGTATCTTTTTCAAAGCCCAATCGGTGCATACCTGTATCTAGTTTGATATGAATCGGAAAGTGCTTTAGGTTCTTTTGTTCGGCAATTTTCAAAAAGGAACGTAAGCCTTTCAAACTATAAATTTCGGGTTCTAATTGATGTTTAATTATGGCTGAAAAACTTGTCGACTCAGGATTCAAAACCATAATTGGCAAATGAATTCCTGCTGTTTTCAAAGCAATTCCCTCATCGGCGAAAGCCACACCTAAATAATCAACTTGGTGATGTTCTAGTAATTTGGCAATCTCAAAACCGCCATTTCCGTATCCAAAAGCTTTGACCATCACCATCATTTTGGTGTTAGGTTGCAATTTCGAACGGAAAAAATTAAGATTATGACTAATGGCATTGAGGTTGATTTCCAAAACCGTTTCGTGCTTTTTTTCTTCTAATACAGCAACAATATCTTCAAAATGAAAACTACGTGCGCCTTTGATTAAAATCGTTTCATTGCCAAAAGTAGCATTATCCAACTGTCCTAAAAAATCAGCTGTAGTAGGATACGTAATGCAATTGACAAACTTGTGTTTAAAAGCAGTTATGGTCGTACCGATGCCAATCACACGATTGATTTTGTTCGAAATAACAAGCTGCGAAACTTTGGAATACAACTCTTCGTTCGATAATCCGCTTTGAAAAATATCGGATAAAATCACTGTCTTTTTCTTGTACTGTTTTTGACTTTCTAAGAAATCCAATGCAATTTTTAAAGATTGAAAATCAGAACTGTAACTGTCGTCAATAATTGTGGTGCTATTGATTCCGTCTTTGACCTTTAGACGCATTTCGACAGGATACAACAAATACATTCGGTGTTCGATAGTCACCCAATCATAGCCCAAATGCAAGAGAACCATTAAACAATGAATCGCATTCTCGATAGAAGCATCATCTTGAAAAGGAATGATGATATCAAAAGCATACGATTCTAATTGAATATGCAGTTTGGTTTTATCTAAAATGCTTGATTTCTGAATAAAAACATCGGCAGTGGCATCTTTAAAACTCCAAGAAAAGGTTTTCAATGTCGGTTTCAAAAATGCATCGATGGTTTTATTTTTATTATAAATCAACAAATCACAGTGTTTAAAAAGCTGTAATTTTTCTTTAATTTTTTCACCAATAGAAGAAAATCCTTCGTCGTGAGCCGAACCAATATTTGTCAAAATCCCAAGCGTGGGCTGAATGATTTTTTCTAAATGTCCCATCTCATTTACTGTAGAAATTCCAGCTTCGAAAATTCCGAAATTATGTTGCTTGGCAATCGCCAACACAGACAAAGGAACGCCTACTTGTGAATTGTAACTTTTGGGACTACGAATGATAGAATAATCAGGGCTTAGCAAGAAATTGAGCCATTCTTTTACGATGGTTTTCCCGTTGCTTCCCGTGACTCCAATTACTGGAAAATGAAACAAACTACGATGATAACTCGCCAATTCTTGCAAGGCTGTCAAGGTGTTTTGTACCACCAAAAATTGAGCTTTCCCTACACAATTCTCAGGAATGTACTGCACTACAAAATGAGTAACACCTTGCTGGATTAAATCAATTATAAACGAATGCGCATCGTTATTGGGACCAATTAAAGCAAAAAACAAAGTATGCGGTCCGTTTTGTAACGAACGGCTATCGATAGAAATAGCATCAATAAGTAAAGAAGCATCACCTTCGAACGAGGCATTTATTTGTTTTGAAATCGTAGCAATTGTAAGATTCATCAGGCATTGGGTTTGAAAGCAAAATTAGTAAAACACAACTAATCCGAACCGTGCTTTTAATTTTATTTAACGAAGTTCTCTCATATTTCTTGCTACGTTAAAAAAAAGAAGCAAAAAGCTATTTTAGATATATTTGTAAATGAAAACCCAAATGCTTTGAAAAAAATACTTTCTTTCTTTTCGTACCTATTCCATCCGGTCTTTATTCCGCTTATGGCGACGTTGTTTTATTTCTATTATAACGAAACACTATTTCAACTAAAAGAAAAAGGATTTGTTTTGTTACAAATCACAATACTGACCGTTATTGTTCCAATCCTTATTTATTTTTTATTAAAAACACTAAATAAGATAGATTCGGTAATGGCTTATGACTTAGGTCAACGAAAAATACCTTTGGTGCTTCAGAGTTTTTTATTCATTCTATTAGTGAAAAGAAGCATCACCATTGACCGCTATTTTGAATTGCATTTTTTCTTTTTGGCAGCCTTGATGAGTACTTTAATTGCGCTTTTGTTGCTTTTTGCAAAAATAAAAGCGAGTATTCATATGCTTGCATTTAGTTCATTGACGGTATTTGTTACAGGATTGCATTTGCATCATCCGGAACATTTTCCGCTAATTGTTCCTTTTTTAATTTTTATGAATGGCGTTATCGCTTCCTCGCGATTGGTGATGCAAGCACACACCCCAAAGGAGTTGATTATTGGCTTTTTGTCGGGAAGTATTCCTCAGTTGTTGCTCTTGGTCGTTTGGTTATAAAATGTAAAAAATCAACCCAAGATTAAGACTTCTTAGTTGTACTTTTTCAGTACCAACTTGCCCTGATTTAAATAACGAATTTATGCCATAATGCACATAAACATTGAAAGTATTGTAACCCGATGCCAAGTACACTCCATAGCCCAATTTATTCAAATCGGTATTGTTTCGGATAATTACATTGGCTAGTGTGGCATCATAAACATTACGATCATACACCAAATAACTGAATTTAAATCCTGCATAAATTCGCCAAAACTTGGTACTTTCAAAGGTAGAAGCCCGCCATCTTAGCTCAATAGGTAAATCGGCAGTAAGCGTGGTGAATCGGTTTGTACTATAAGTTCCGTCTCCCAAAATAGCATAATTGGGCGATTGATTGGTTCCCGATACTCCGAAATTATTATTGTAATTATTATAAGTCGCTCCAAGTCCTATAGCTATGGCATACGTTCTGTTTTTATTTATCGGCATATCCCTCAAGATCCCACCGGTTAAACCAATAGATATTTTGTCTTTTGAATAGTCTTTGGGACCTGTGATTAAATTATTGTAGGTAATACCAATATAAAACTGATCTTCTCTGTACAAAGAATCGATTTTTGTTTTGGGTTTTTCTTCGTTATTAACAAAATCTTGAGCAAAAGCAAGACTCCCAGAAAAAAGAATAAAAAGAAAAATAAAAACACGCATACCTAAGGAATTAAAAATGAACAACCAACATTAATCGTTGACTTTGCCGAGCTACAAATATACTACTTTGGATTGAAAATGAATGCGATACAAAATTAATGACGCTAGTTGATTTTCAACAAGATACACAGAGCGCTAAACAATATTCCAGTGACTAATTTCTTTATCCATATAATTCCGAAACAAAGTCTTTCTTAACTTCTCAGGTGGTGACAAAGAGTAAATCTGAATTATAAGCAACCGCTGTATGATGACATGTATAGCAACAATTGAATAAATAGATGTTACAAATTCATCTGATTTTTAAAATAAAGAGGAAATTGAGTTTCGTTTATAAAGAAGTACAAATAATAGAACCTTCTACTTCCTGTTTTCTTGTATTGGACAATATTAGATTAAAGTTCTAGTGTAAATGAATCAGTATTGCAAAAGGCAAAACCTCTAAATTATTTGTTACCATCGTGGTTAAGACGATTAAATCCGTTAGCCACAATTGTTTTATTCCTTTTGTTTCTTTGTGTTTTTCTCGCAGAAAATCCATAATTGTTGTAGCCTTTTGACTCTGCGCCATTTGTTTTTCATACTACAAGAGAACGCATTTAAGGCATTACATCAATTATTAGTTTTATCCGTTTTGTCTGAGTTTACTTTTTCTCAAAATAGAGATAATTTGAATTGATGGCTACATCTCGTAATCGTATCTGCGAATTATTAAACTCAAACAATTTCCAATTACTATCCAACTTACTGAGCAATGTTGAACTAAAATCTAATTGTAATGCTTTAACGCCACTATACATATTTATGCTCCACTGGCCCGTTTCAGAAACACCACCTTTTGTTGCGACAACTGTATAATCCTTTTTAAAGACAAATGAATACCCACTATACAAAGAAGTTTTATCTGAAGTAACAAAAAAATAGGGTATACCCCAAGATCCTTTCGTTAGTACTTGTTCAAAATCAAGTAACACAATGTTGTTATCTGGACAATAATCAATAGCATATTTTATAGCATCTTCGAACTCTAAATTATTTGAAATTGTCCTTGGTTGATAATTATAATCTGATATTGAAATAGGATATTGTAAGGAGATATATTGACTAGCACTCAGATTTTTTATAAAATAAAAAAAGGCTTGATCACTAATGATTGATATGGAACTAGCGGACTGATTAGAACTGTTATAGCTATTTATCGTTATAGGATAACTGATATTTAGACCATTAATCTTAGACAAAAGATCTGGGTAAAGATTCCAATAATCGATTAAAGAATTAAAATTAGTTTCATCAGGAATAAACTTTTCTATGTAATTATAATAGACCATCTTTACTGGAAAATCTATTTTTACAATATCGTCATCAGTAGTACTGGCGTTCACATTATCAACTACTTTTTGATAATCAGCTGTAGTATTCAATGTTATTTTTGCATTATTAACTGTAACGGAATAGGGAAATTGTATAGTGCAATAATTAGACTTGTCTATAATGTTATCATGGACGGTTTTGACCATTGCTATTCTTTGCAAATAAGAAGTAAGAGGAGAAACAGGCGTAATGGTTCCCTGCAAATTATTGTCCTGCTCATCAATTTCGCTTTGGCAAGAAAGCAAGAAGAGTAGGGGGATAACTGCTAAATATTTTTGTAAAGAAAACATAAATAGTATTTTGGCAAAGGTAATGATTTTCAAGAAACTGTTTTTCAATAAATTCGCAGCTAAGATTTTTGTTGTCTTTTAAAATCACTAAGAATCAAAAACACCTACTAAGCTACGCTACTATAAAACAATCAGCTTTACTTTTACCCTACTTAAACTAAAAACAAATACTTTTGCAAAGCACCAACAGGAAATCTAAATGCCAAATACAAACCAATCAAACACTTGTGACGAAATAATCTTTTCCTCTTTTTTCAAAAGTCAAATAAAAGCACTTCGGAATTTTCTTTTTTACAAATTTGGCAACAAAGAACAGGCAGAAGATATCGCACAAGAGGCGTTTGTCAAACTATGGCAAAACTGCGGTTCCGTGCCGATTGAAAAGGCAAAGTCCTATATTTATACGATAGCAAACAATAGCAGTCTTAATGAAATTGCTCATCAAAAAGTGGTGTTGAGATATGAAAAAAACTTTACAGGTTTAGATAAAACAAACGAAAGTCCAGAATATCTTTTGGAGGAAAAACAATTTCAAACCAAACTGTTGAAAGCCATTGAAAATTTAAACGAAAAACAGCGCGTAGCTTTTTTGATGCACCGTATTGATGGAAAGAAATATAGCGAAATTGCATCAGCACTCAATATTAGCATTAAAGCTGTCGAAAAGCGTATTCATTTGGCTTTGCTAAGTTTACGCAAAGAAATTGATTTGTAAAAGTAGGGTAAATGGAGTCCTAGTTGTTTTAACATATAATAAAAGTACAATGAAAGAAAATCACTTACTAGCGAAATGGCTCAACAATGATTTGTCAAAGGATGAATTAGCGGCATTTGAAGCAAGTTCCGATTTTGAAAAATACCAAAAAATTAAGAACTATACCGCACATTTAGAAGTAGAGGATTGGGATGAAAATCCGATGCTAGCGAATATTCTAAAGCAGAAAAAAACAGTTACAAAAGTAGTTCCTTTATACAAAAAATGGTTCTTTCAAGCAGCGGCAATCCTTGTTTTGGCTCTTGGAATTACTTTCGCAATCCAAAATTTTGTACCACAAACGCAAACGGCAAACTTTGGTGAAAAAACCACTTTTTTATTACCGGATAATTCCGAAGTGGTACTGAATGCGGGTTCTGAAATACACTTTAAAAAATGGAATTGGGACAGCAACAGACATCTTGAACTAAACGGAGAAGCTTATTTCAAAGTAGCCAAAGGAAAACGTTTTGAAGTGCAGACCAACCTAGGGAAAGTATCGGTTTTAGGGACGCAATTCAACGTAAAAGCTAGAAAAAATAGGTTTGATGTTGTCTGTTACGAAGGACGTGTAAAAGTAAATTATGGAAACACTCAAGTGCTGTTAACGCACGGACAAAGCGTTATCTTTGAAAATGGTAAACAAATAAATCGAGGAACAATTTCATCGAAGCCAGAATGGATGGACAATCAAATCGCTTTTTATAAGGAAAACATCAAATCCTTGCTAGACGAAGTTCGTAGACAGTACAATATCACGATAGAAGTAAATGCAAAAGATACCACGTCTTTATTTACAGGAAAATTGCCAACTAAAAATCTAGATGTTGCTTTGCAAATAATAAGTACAACCTATAATTTAGAGATGAAAAAAGTCTCAAAGAATACAATAATTTTTGACGAAAAATAAATGTTGCACCCCAAATCATTTCATTTTTCCTTTTTTTTCTTTTTCCTTGTCCTGCATCTTTTGGCTCAAGAGAAAGAAAAAAGTATGCCTTTTAAGAAAATTTTATTTGAGATTGAAAAACAACATAAAGTAAGCTTTAATTACACCGAAGACAATATTATAGGACTTTACCTAAATCCCCCTAAAAGAGCACTTTCACTAAATCAAAAACTACAATATCTTGAGAAAAACACCAATTTGTCTTTTGAAAATATAGGAAATCAATTCATTAATATTTACAAAAAAGACAAGGAATCCAGTATAATTTGTGGCTAAGTTTTTTCGGCAGACAAAAAACCTATCGAGAACGCAAATATCAATTTAAACGATAAAATCCAGCTTACAACGGATGCTAATGGTTATTTTGAAGGTGAAAAATCTGAGAAAAACATACTCTGGATTAGTCATATCGGATACATAACCAAAAGAATTGTTGCTACTAATTCAGCTCCCAAAAAGTGTTTGGAAATTCTACTATCTCCTGATATCACAGAACTAGAAGAGATTAAAACCAATGCTATTTTGGCTTCGGGAATCTCAAAAAGCAAGGACGGTTCATTTGAAATTAAACCCAAGAAATTTGGTATTTTGCCAGGACTTATCGAGCCAGATGCTTTGCAAACAATGCAGCAAATTGCAGGTGTAAATAGTATCGACGAAAGTGTGTCAAGCATCAATGTGCGCGGTGGGACTCACGACCAAAATTTGTTTTTGTGGAATGGAATACGAATGTTTCAAACGGGACATTTTTTTGGTTTAATATCGGTTTTTAATCCTAATTTGGCACATACCATTTCTATTTATAAAAACGGAAGTTCTGCTTTTTATGGAGAAAGCGTTTCCAGTGTAGTAGCTATTTCTTCAACTCCTCAACTAGCGGAGAAGAATACTTTTAGCGCTGGAATCAACATGATTAATGCTGATATATATGCAAAGTACAATCTTTCGAAAAAGAGTTATGTCGAAATTGCCGCACGTAAATCGATTACTGATTTTATAGAAACTCCCACCTTCAAAGAATACTTCAATAAAATATTTCAAAATACGACAATCTCTGATTTCTCCAAAAATCAAAATATCAAGTATCAAAGCGATAAAGAATTTGATTTCTATGATGCAACGCTTAAATATGCTCAAAAAATAGGAACAAAAGACCAAATAGTACTGGATGTAATAACCATAAAAGATAATTTGAAAGTGTTGCAAAGTGCGGTTACAAACGACCTAAACAAATCAGAAAACAATGTGTTACAACAGCAAAATTTTGGGGGAAATTTATCTTGGAAAAGAGAATGGAATAGCTGGAATACCACTAAAATTAACACTTATAACTCTTCCTATAAACTTTTGGCCAACCAGAAAGCTACTACTGGGAATCAAATCGTTATTCAGGAAAATACAGTGGAAAATAATGGAATAAATTTGGAAAATAACCATACCATTAGTGCTGATTTTAGTCTTAATAATGGTTATCAGTTTAACGAAATAGGGGTTACGAATTTGGAGCAGGTAACTAATCCAGATTTTTATCGTAAAACCAAGGAGGTGTTGAGAACACATACGTTGATTTTGGAAGGAATATATAATGACACCATTTCGAGAATATATGCTAAGGCGGGAACACGAATGAATTATATCGAAAAATTCAAGAAGTTTATAGTAGAACCTCGATTACAGGTGAACTACGGCATTAGCAAAAGTCTTAATATAGAACTCCTCGCTGAGCTAAAAAGCCAGAATTCGCAACAGATAATTTATTTGCAAAAGGATTATTTCGGCATCGAAAAAAGACGTTGGGTTTTATCAGACAATACCACAATTCCTATTCAAAGGAGCAAACAAGTATCGTTGAATTTAAGTTTTAAAAAGAAGGATTGGCTACTAGAAGTAGAGAATTTTTATAAAAAAGTTACTGGAATTACGACCTCAAGTCAAGGTTTTCAAAACCAATTAGAATTTATTAGAACTACTGGAGACTATGAAATTTTGGGAACAGAAATTCTGATTCAAAAAAAGATGAATCACTTCCTCACTTGGGTGAGTTATACATACAATAATAATAACTATGATTTCTCTAAATATGAACACCCTATTTTTCCAAACAACTTTGAGTTGATGCATACCTTTTCGTGGGCAGGAATGTATGAGAAAAACAATTTCAAAATGGCACTCGGTACAAAATGGACTTCAGGTAGGCCTAAAACCTCTCCAGCTAGTTCACAAATCGACCCTTCTAATCCCGTGATTAATTACAATAAACCCAACAATACCAATGTAAACGTTTTTTCACAAGTTAATCTTTCCGCTACTTACAAGTTGGAAACTGCAAATGGAGTTCAATATAAATTAGGAATATCCATCTTAAACATCTTGAACAGAAAAAATGAGATTAACGAGTACTATAGAATTAGCTCTTTATCAAACGCTATAGAGGAAGTGGAAACTTTTTCACTTCGAAGAACACCAAACATAAGCTTTAGAGTTTCATTATAAAGCTTTCTTAACTAGGTTTTTACTAAGAGCCTTGTCCTTCTTTTTATTTTTTTTCTAAAAATAGCAATTATTTAGGTAGGGTAATCCTTGACCTAGCTGTTTTAGTATTGAATCATATCCAATAAAAAAATATGAAAAGAAAAAAAACAGCAACCGTAATTGTAGTAGTAGTACTATTGGCTTCAGCAGGTAGTTATTTTTATTACGGTTTTCTATTCAAAGAAGCACGCAATATAGAATCCGAAAAACCAACGCTAAGCACATCCGCGACAAATCTTAAGAATGAGTATAGTTCAAATCAAGAAAAATCAGATTCACTGTATCTAAATAAAACTATTGAAGTAACTGGAAGAGTAACCAAAGAAACGGATTCTGTAGTGGTTATCGACAACACCGTTTTTTGCCTCTTCAGTCAAAAGAAAAAAAACAAACTTTTGAATAGTCAAGTAACCGTTAAAGGCAAATGCATTGGTTATGACGAACTATTTGAAGAAGTCAAACTCGACCAATGTATTATTAATAAATAAAGCAATTAATCCATTTTATGAAGAAAATTTTAATTTCCACCTGTCTTTTTTTGGCTACTATAGCCTATTCACAGGACGATTTACTAAACAGTCTTGATACGAATCAAACCACTGAGAATTATAGTACCGCTACTTTTAAAGCACTGCAACTGGTAACCTTACAGACGACAAAAATGCCAGCCAAAAAAGAATTTTATTTTGTGGTATCTCATCGTTTTGGCTCTGTTGAAGATGGTTTGGATAGTTTTTTTGGTCTAGATAATGCCACTACAAAACTTGGAGGTATTTATGGAATTACCGATTGGCTATCCGTGAATCTTTCTCGACATACGCTAAACAAAATGTATGAAACGGGGGTAAAGTACCGAATGGCGAGACAAGGAAATGATTTTCCACTAGACATTGTAGGGTACTCCGTTGCAGATATCAATACGTTTTTAGAAAAAAAACAATATCCCGGCTTAGAATTTAAGCATCGCATAGCTTATGTTCAGCAGCTATTGATATCTAGAAAAGTGAATGAAAAACTGTCATTGGAGTTGGTTCCTTCATTTATACACAAAAATCTTTACAATCCCGACATAGAAAGAGACAATCAGTTTTCTTTTGGAGGAGGTGGACGCTATAAAATCACCAAGAGATTATCTGTCAATCTAGAATATATGCACAATTTTGACAAGCCTAAATTTTATACAAACCCATTATCAGTAGGGCTTGATGTAGAAACAGGAGGACATGTTTTCCAACTCATATTTACCAATTCTCAAGCCATGAGCGAAAGCGGATACCTTACCAATGCATCTGGCGAATGGGGTAAAGGAAATTTCTTTTTCGGATTTAACTTATACAGAGTATTCTAATTAACCATAAAACAATAAATGCTATGAAAAAAACAATCGCACTTACAATTTTACTTGCTGGATTATGGAGCTGTAGTTCTGACACTCCTGAGACTATAGAACCAAAACCAGATGTAGTAACACCACCAACTGCAACAGTAATTACCTATAATGCCAATGTAAAGGCGATTGTAGATAACAATTGTGTGCGTTGCCATTCAAGTGGAGGTACAGCCTCATTTAGACCTTTAACGACATTTGCACAAGTAAAAGCTGCAGTTGAAAACGCAAATTTATTAGGCCGCATACAATTACAAAACGGACAATCAGGACTTATGCCACAAGGAGGAAGAATGTCTCAAGCAAATATTGATGCAATCGTAAAGTGGAATACAGATGGGCTTAAAGAGAATTAATGATGAAATAAATGTAACCGTGAATGTATTGGAATTGGAAACCATCAAAAACCAAGATAAAATGGAAAACAATGCCCCAAGCACCTACAATACAAAGTGGATTGCATACAACCAACAAAACCAATACAGCAAACACATGAAAAAATCTTTTATCAATTCCTTTTTACTACTATTGACTATTCTTGTAAATACCACTGGATTTTCTCAAAAACTAATAACAAAAACTGGGAGTATAAAATTTCAGGCTTCTGTGCCTTCTTATGAAGAAGTTGCCGCTGAGAACAAAAGTGTATCCGCAGTTTTAGAGCAATCAACGGGTGATTTTGCCGCTTTAGTTCTCATAAAAGGCTTTCGTTTTAAAGTAGCTTTAATGGAAGAACATTTCAATGAAAACTATATGGAATCCGAAAAATTTTCAAAAGCAACGTTGAAAGGAAAAATTGAAGATTTTGATGTTGCAACAATAACAACTACAGGTAAAAATTTTACTTTAAAAGGAGATTTAACCATACGCGGTAAAACCAAAACAGTATCAGTAATCATAAAAGTTGCAAAACTTCCAAACGGAGTGAATGCTACGGGCTCATTTGAAGTAAAACCAGAGGATTTTGGTATTGAAATCCCAAGTATGGTGAGTAAAAAGATTGCTGATAAAGTAAAAATCACTTACAATTTTACATTGGTTAAATAATTTTTTACAGTCAAATGGCTCAAATCGCTAAACACAATAAACAGTTTTAGTCATTGTAAAATTTACATTCTCATTTGAGGTCAGTTTAAAATTAGACTGACCTCTTTTTATTAACGCTAAATAGATTAAAGATGATTGGCAAAAACTATGTTGTTACCGGAGACGATGTAAATGATTTTATGATAATGGAAAGTGATGCTTACATTTCATATACACTTCGATTATTATATCATTATTTGTTTAATAATGGGTTTTCAAAAGAAAGACTCAACGCCTTACATCTTGGTTTTAAAGAAGGAAATCATAAATTAACTTGCCACAAAAACCTGATGTTTACCCAACCATTTTACATTGAAATGAGACATTGCTACATAAATGATAAAATCATTATTAAAAGTCGATTTTTCAATCTAATAAAAGAATGCTGTGCTGAAGTTACTAAAGAAGTAGAATGGTTTGATTATGCTAGCAGAGAAGTTATTCCAACTCCTAAAAAAATTATGCAGCATTTCAATCTTAATGCTACAAAATAAACTAAAAGTAAAACTTATACTATACTAAAGACTACAAACAAAACAATACTGTTTATTATATCCCTAAACATCGATAAATAAAACTTTATTTTGCAGAGAGGAAGGGATTCGAACCCTCGATACAGTTACCCATATACTAGCTTTCCAGGCTAGCTCCTTCAACCACTCGGACACCTCTCTAATTGGGATTGCAAATAACATAAAAAAAAATGAGTTAGAAAAGGAAAAAGTAATTATTATCCCATTTCTCCTCGTATTGCATTTTCGAAGGTATTTTTAAAATCAGAAGCTTGAATGTTCTGCCCCAAAAGATGCATTAACTTAGTAATGGCTGCCTCTGTCGTACAGTTTTTCCCAGAAATGACTCCAATCTTTTTCAGCTCTGAACTCGTTTCGTATTTCCCCATATTGACACTTCCTCCAGAACATTGTGTAACGTTGATAATATGTATACCCGAAATAATAGCTTGTTGTAGTAACCTAATAAACCATTCCTCTGTGGGCGCATTCCCAGAACCATAAGTCTCCAGAACAATACCTTTTAAATCAGGAATATGTACCAATGTTTCCAATACTTTTTGATTGATACCCGGAAACATTTTTATAATCACCACATTGTTATCAAACACCTTATGAACGTGCATAGGTTCATTTTCATCCAAAGGTAATAGTAAATCTTTGTTGACTTTTAAATGCACTCCTGATTCAATTAAGAAAGGATAATTAGGAGATGTAAAAGCATTAAAATGCTCAGCACTTATCTTCGTTGTACGATTACCACGGTACAATTTGTATTCAAAATACAAACCGACTTCTGTAATCACTGGTTTCCCATTTTCTTGCAAGGATGCAATCTGTATCGCAGTAATCAAGTTTTCTTTTGCATCGGTTCTCAAATCTCCAATGGGTAATTGAGAGCCTGTAAAAATCACTGGTTTCCCTAAATTCTCCAACATAAAACTCAATGCCGAGGCAGAATACGACATTGTATCTGAGCCGTGTAAAACAACAAAACCATCAAAAGCAGTATAGTTTTGTTCAATAACTTCGGCTATTGCTACCCAGCTTTCTGGACTTATATTTGATGAGTCGATAGGATTTTCAAATGAAATCGTTTCAATAGCACAATCCAACAACTTCAATTCAGGTACGCGTTGCAAAAGTTTACTGAAATTGAAAGCCTTGAGCGCTCCCGTCTCAAAATCTTTTTGCATACCAATCGTTCCACCGGTATAAATCAAAAGTATTTTGGTATTAGAGTGCATGGGTATATTTTAACTTATTTACTACTGGATTTGAATACATAGATAAAAATCCTTCTAGAAGAACAGGATTATCATGGTCTATTCGCATTTCTAAACGACGCTCAAACAATGATTTTTCATTTTCGGTATACCTATGCGCATATTGATTGGTTTTGTGCAACAAATCATAGGCAATAAAATTAGTCGGCCATAATTTATAGTTGGTCAAAATCGCATCGTCTATCGTTTGCGCCAAGGCTAAAACTTGCTTGTTAGCATTTTCCTCATTGGCTACAATAGTATCAATTTCGGTATCTATTATTTTTCCAATGTGGATATGAATGCGCTTTTTTTGACCTAAAACACCACTCAAAATGTTTTGAAAATCTTCGTTTTTCTCTTTAATATAAATCTCATTATTGGCCTCAGCCATTAATTGAGGCATTTTGAGGACATCGGTTGGATCGTATTCATACGAAATAGAAACGGGTACAATTTTAATTTTCTTAAAATAATCCATGACTTTTTTCTCATCCGAAGCCATTCCTAACATTTTTAGTACCCCGGGATTCGTAGCATCATTTCCGTCTTTGGTTCTACCCTCTCGTTGTGCAATCCAAACGGAACGATTTTCATGCATCAACAGTTGCCCTATATATTCTGAAAGTAACTTAGAACTTTGCAACATTTCTCTTGGAGAAAGTCCTCGAAGCACTAAGAAATTTCGATTGAGTTTAGCTAATATTTTTAGAAAAGATTTCTTAACGAGATTATCTCCAATAGCCGAAGCCGTCATGACCAATCCGTGTTCGAACAAGGTAGCATTGAGCAAAGTAGTATCTAATAATATATCTCGGTGATTAGAAACGAACAAATAAGATGTGTTTTTTTCTAAATGTTCAAAGCCAGAAGTCGTTAATCCTTCAGAGCTTTTTTCTAAAATTTTGCGTGCAGATTGATAAATAAAATTACATTGAAAATCACGAATTGAATGCGTTTTCATCAGTTGGCTTTTCCATACTTCATCAGGAACTTCTGGAGCAGAAAAATTCATTAATGCCTTCATCATCGGATGCTGAATCACATCGGATAGCGCATCGTTTACTTCGGCATCATAAAATGGCCGAATGGAGTCAAATTTTTGCATTTTGATTTTCATTTTTAATGAGAACAAAAGAACAAAAAAAAACGGAAACTATCGGTACATTTCGGCTTAAATCCCAAATACCCTTTTCGAATTCTCTGTCGTAATCTGAGCAATTTCGGTTACACTTAGGTTGTAAATTGTTGCCAACTTTGCTGCTACATTCACCACATAACTGCTCTCGTTTCGCTTGCCACGAAAGGGAATCGGAGCCAAATAAGGCGAGTCGGTTTCGAGTACAATGTGGCGTAAATCAATGCGGTCTAAAAACTGGTCAATTTTTCCGTTCTTAAACGTTACTACACCGCCAATTCCTAACAACATATTATAAGAAATGGCCTGTAATGCTTGTTCATAGGTTCCCGAAAAACAGTGGAATATTCCAAACAATTCTGGACTTTTCTCTTCTTCTAGAATTTCAAAAATTTCATCAAAAGCCTCACGACAGTGAATCACGATAGGTAATTTGTATTGCTTTGCCCACTGAATTTGTTGCCTAAAAGCAACTTGTTGCTCCTTAAGATGCGTTTTGTCCCAATACAAATCGATGCCTATTTCACCAATGGCGTAGAACTTTCGCTTGGCTAGTTCGGAAGCTACGTGCGCTAACTCGGCTTCGTAATTGTCTTTCACATACGTTGGATGCAAGCCCATCATCAAAAAAACATTTTCAGGAAAATCCTGCTCCAAATCATACATAGCTTGCGTACAAGTCGAGTCGATAGCTGGAATAAAAAAGCGAGAAACGCCAGCATTGATGGCACGTTGTATCATTTCGCCTCGGTCTTGGTCAAATTCTTCAGAATATAAATGGGTATGCGTATCAGTAAGTATCATTGTATCATTTTTGCGGGACAAAGTTAGCGTTTTGCCCTAGTAGTTTTAAAATTTTTAGGCTACTTTTGAAAAGGCACTTTTATTATGGAAAATCTACACGCAATCTTACAAACCGAAAACTACCAAAAAATCCGATTCAAAATCATCAAAACCCAGCATTTATTGGTCAAAGCCAAAATCAATGGTATTGCGGGTAATTTCATACTCGACACTGGCGCTTCAAGCAGTTGCGTAGGTTTTGAAGGCATCGATTTCTTTCAGTTAAAGGCCAAAAAATCCAAAACCAAAGCCGCAGGCGCAGGCGCCACTGGAATGCTAACCCAACTTTCTACCGACAACAAGCTGCAACTAGGCCGCTGGAAAACAGCTGATGCTGCGCTAGTCATTTTCGACTTATCACACGTCAATGAAGCGCTTACCCAACACAAAGCCAAAGCCGTACACGGCATTATTGGCGCCGACATTCTCCTAAAAGGCAAAGGGATTATTGATTACTTTAATCATTATTTGTATTTGAAACAAGATTTTTAGGGCAATTGCCAAGGCACCACGCTATCCGCTATAGTTTTGCAAAACCTTAAATGGAAGTTTTGCAAAAGCTGCCGCTCCTATCGTTATTGCGGTAAAGTGCTTCAAACAGAATTTCTTGTTCTAAAACAAATCCCAAATTCTAAATGAGTTTGGGATTTATTTTATTATAAGTATTTCTTTAAAATGGCTTCTTTTTGTTTGAGATCATGCTAAAAAAGGATTATAAAGTTACAGTAACTAAATGATTTCCATGTTTTTCATCATAAACTTCTATCAAATAACCGTCATGAAAATTTCTCACCCAAACTAATTTCGTAACTCTTATAAAATAGTTATACCATTTTCTTTCCCCTAAAATCGAAGGGTTAAGTTTGTTGTTAATAATTGCTTTTTGAATTTTATTTTCTATATCCATACTACAATTTTACAAAATCTAAAAAAAGATGAAAAAGCTCCTTACCATTATGATTAGAAAAAAAATTATTATTTATCCTTTCAGCTACTCTTTCATCCTTTTGGAGTAACTTATTTATACCTTCAACACAATTATCAACTGTCCCTTCAAGAATATACCCGACAAGAAACCCTTCACATTCAAAATATTTTCCACCTTTTAAAAAATTATCAATCCCCGTAGATATATATCGTCTTTTTAAACCAGAATCGTTTGCTTTAAGATTCTTAGCTTCTACATGATATTTAAATTCTTCTTTCTGCCAAAATTTAGTAAAACGCATATCAATCCTTGAAAATTCTGCGGCAAAACCTCTAACAAATTCTGCCTCTCTATCAAATAGATGGTTTTCTAAATTGGTTGAAATTTCCCAAGTTTTTCTTTTAGGATTTTCATCGATATAATTATGAAGAATTGCCGTTATGTCGTTTTCATGAAAGTCTAATAAAATAGATTTATTAGAAATGGAAGTAGAATACGCCTCAACAAACAAAGTTGTACATCTTTCTTTGAATTTATTTTGAAATTTTTGAGATATTGAAGCTTTTAAAGTTCCTGCCATTATTCTTTCATATTAAGAATTTCAACTAATAAAGATTTACAATCCTCCATAGCAGCGGTTTGACTCCAAAATCGTCTTTGTTTGGGTTTTATGATATAAACATCATTATTATCATAATAGTTTAGTTTTTTTCTGAAATAAACACTTGGAGTATCTTTACTCCATAGTTTTTTATCCAATGTTTTTAATTCTTTATAAATATCTTCTTTTGATTCGAAAACAGGTTTTTCTTCATTCCCAAATGATATTTTAACCAAATACAATGGGCAATTTCCTTTGATATCATAAATTGTTGCAGAAGCTTTTAAATCAACATCATCCAACCAATTATTTAGTTCTTTTGTTAGTCTATTAAGATAAATATTTATTTCATTAACTGGTAAAACTGCTTTAGATTTCTCTTGATTTTCAAACAAATCCAAACTATAATCAAGTGTGTCTTGAATTATTATCTGCTCGTCTTCTGTTAACTTTAACATATCGTTATAAATAATCTTATCAATTTGCTTTTCTAAAAGAATAATATCCGCTTTTGAACCATTCTCTTCATCTAATTTTTTTATCGATAAAATTTTATCAAATAAATATACTAAAGTGAATTTAATATCTTCATTTATTGTGTATGGCAAAGTAAGAAACTCATTTTTCATAATTTGTTCCCTTTCTATTCCATAAGAAGAAATAGTTAAGAAAAGTAAATATGAGCTAATTTTAGAATTTAATAATGTTGTTAATGCTTTTAAGTAATTTTCATTCTTGTCCAAAGAATAAAATCCATATACGCCATCTCTAAAAGTACAGACTTCATCTAAATAAGAAGCGCAAATTTGGTTATCATTCAATCCTTTTTTCAACAACAAATGAGGTGATAAATAAGCGTCTAAATCTCCTAATCTTCTGAAAATATTTATATTTTGAACTCCAACATCTTTTCTTAAAGAGTTATCAATCCCATAAAATAATTTTGCTTTAATTGTTTTAATAGAAGAATTAATACCTTTTAAATTTGAACTATTAGATGTAAATCTTTCTATATAATCAGCATCTAAATATTTATTTTCCGAGATAAAAATATTTTTCTTAGGCTTATCTTTTTTGTTTGTCAATAATTGAAATCCTACACCATTTTTAATATTGTTTTTTCTTAAATCGTTTTTTAATGATTTATTTTTAAACAACTTTTCAATCAACTCAAAATCAAAATAACTTCCCCACATTGCTATTTTCCAGATTCTAGTGTCTTTCTTTTCACATTCTATTCTTGGCAAATGCTTTTCATCCGATGAATCAATTACAATTCCCTCTAAGATATCATTTTTAATATAGGTCTTAGGTGCATAATATGTAATGGTAGCTTTTGGACTTGCAGGTTTTTCTTTTTTATAAAAAACTATACTAATTGGCTCTACCGCTGAACCAAAAAGGTGACCACCTGAATTTTTAGGAGCTTTTCTTAAAATGGAAAAATTATAAATTTTTTCTACATAATTTCCGTTGAATAACCATTGTCTAAAATTTTGATACGTCCCACCTGTATTAGTCAAAACTTTGGTGTTAAAAATCAGGGCAATTTCACCTTTTGGTGCTAATAAAGTGGCTTTGTGCATAAATGGCAAAACCATTTCTTTTGCAAAATCATTTGCTTCACAATAAGTTTTTATTGTTGGTAATAAGTTTTTTGTCCCAAATGGAGGATTTCCAACTACCAATTGAAAATTTTGCAATTCTGATATTTCGAAATCTGAAATAGTATCTCTTTTAAAAAGATTATATCCTTGTTCATTTAAAGTTAAATCATCAGGATCGTTTATTAAATAAGGAAATTTAATATTCCCATTCCACCAACCTGTCTTTGGGTCTAGATTGTCCAACAACGCTAAATACAAACTAAATGCCGCAACTTTAATTGATTTTGGTTCAATTTCAATCCCGAAAATATTGTCTTTTAGAATCTTTACCAGAATATCGAAATCCGGCTTTTTTTTGTATTTGTTTTCATAACGTTTTACTAAACGCTTAAAACTTTGAACCAAAAAAATTCCTGAACCACAACTTGGATCAAGAGTTTTTATATTGTAATTGGTTTTGTCTTTTTGAATGGGTAACTTCTCATTTAAAATCAGTTCAACTAATGATGGAGGTGTATAAAAAGTTCCAGAATCTTTTTTATTTTTTTCATCTAATTCGGATAAAAAGTTTTCGTAGATTTCACTTAATAATTCAATTCGAATAATACTAAAATCAAATAACCTCCAGCCTTCAAAAAGAGTAATTTGTTCATCATTTTCACAACCATTAATAAAACATTTTTTTATTAATTCTAAATGATTTGGTTTGACTAGATTTCTTTCCTCTTGAGTTATAGTAAATAAACTTCCATTAAAGTCATTGGATAATCTTTGGAATAGATTATAAGTAGCTTCAATATTTTCTAGAACCTTAAAATAAGAATCCGCATGATCTAAAAAAGTAGCATAAAATGGTTTTGTAGTCGCTCCTTTATCTTCTAAATACAATAAAAATAAAGAACGCATCACTAATTTATGAATGATGTCTTTGTCTTTTAACCCTTCTTTTTCTAGCTTCCTCGAAACATTAATTAAACTCTTAATTAAATATTTATCAACTCTATTTTGGAGATTTAGTTTGTCTTTTATCTCTTTAGCTTCAATTGCTGACCAAATAAATCCTGTGTCAATAGCAATTCTTGAAAAAAGTGTATTAAGAGTTTTTAATTTTGCTTCGTCTGTTTCCTCACAACAAAAAAGTTGCAGTTCTTGTAATTGACTTTTTAACTTTAAGTCAGCTATATTTTTATCTAAAACGAAAGGTTTTACAGAACAATTATAAATTCTAATTTCTGTTTTAGTATAAACATAGAGAAATAAAACTTTTTGAAAATTCCAACAATTATGTTGGATTTCTGCGATTAACTTTAAAGTTTGTATATCAAAAGAATCAACCTCTTTTAAAAATAATGCGGGTTGATTTTCATTTTCATATACTTTAACAATTCCATGTCTTTCAATATCAAATATTTCAATATCAATTTCCTTGCTATCTTTTGCAAAGTCATTGAAATCGAGTTGTTGAAAAATGGAATTTGACATTATTTGGGTTTTAAACAAAAATAATTTAAAATTTAATATTCCGTACTGATACGGAAAATATTTTTAATTATTATACTAACAAAAAAATCCCAAAAACCAGTACTAGAATTTGGGATTTAATTGTTTCTATAAGCCACACAATATATGATTAGCAGACCATTTTGAAACTATTTTTTAATGAAGGTTTTCACAATCTCTTGATTTCCATTAGAAACCTTAATTAGGTAAAGCCCCGGAGTAAGCGCACTTACGTCTATAGCTGAATCATTTAAAACATTGGTTTTTAAAACGGATATACCACTCATGTTTAGCACTTGTACTCCTAAATCACTAGTATTTTTTCCAAAATGAACATTCATTTTTTCATTTACTGGAACAGGAAAGATTGAAAAATCCTGAACTTTATCTGTTATTGAATCAATCGTCTTTTTTTCATTCTCTACTCCTTGTCGAAGCGTCTGCCCACCAGATTTAATGACAAGATAGTTAATATTCCAACCTCCCGTGGCAGCAAAAATTCCTAAGTTGTAAGTTCCTGCGTCAACTTTTTTTTCAAAACTAACTGTTGTCCAATTTTGCCATCCTAATGTAGCCGGAATTGGCACACTGCCTACAAAAATACTTCCTGCATTCAAATCAACCGAAAGTTTCCCACCACTATAACTAGCCACTCGAAACTCGAAGGTATATACTCCCGTTGTTGGAAAAGTTATGCTATTATAAGCCATCCAATCATTGGTATCTATATAGCCTACGTTTAACCCTCCCTCAGTACAAGTTTCGGTTTGAACTCCCAACATGGAACTATATGACTCGGCTTCAATTTTCTTATTGAACGCATCTAACGATGTGTAGATCTCTTTTAGATTAAAAAAAGAAGGCTTTTTTGAACGATCTCTACGTACTATTCCCCAATATTCTTCATCGGCACTTCCGTCGTATGGCACACCTGAACTATTTGGAGCAGATCCTCCCGGATTTTGTACATCAGGGCTGCCAGCTTTCCACCATTCATCACAAAACTCAAAAACCGCAGCGCCTATACAATCATCGTAACGATTAAAAATCCCTGTTAGAATATTCTTATTGGCCTGCATTTGTAAATCTTCTCTAATAGTGTTCGTCAATTTATTGTATGAATCTGCCCCACATTCTGAAACATACATTGCTTTTTGAGAAAGCCTTCTGAAATCATCTATTGCAGGCACATCATTATCCCATCGATACAAATTTAAACCCCAAACATCCACTGCTGGACATGCGCTCAACACTGAGGCTGTAGGTACTTCCCCATGAGCGGTGGTTACTGGATGGTTTACATCGAGTTGATGTGCTCGTATTGCACAAGCTTGTAATTTTGAATACCAAACATTGATATTTCCTCCAAACCATTCTGGATGATAATTAAATTCATTCCCAAACTCCCACATCAAAATGGCTTGGTGATTTTTATAAGTATTAATGTAATTTTCAAAATCGTTTTCATTCAAATGCATGATGATTCTAATTCCATTAGCAGCAAATGCATTCAGCTCAGCTACATTAGTAATCGGAGCGTAGGTTCTAATGGTATTTATACCTGCTTCTTTCATAAGAGCAATATCCTGAGTATAATTTCCTGTATCACCTGTCCCTCTGTTATAATCGACCGCTTTTATTCGATAACGTTGTTCGTTTACAAACAATTGCTTTCCTCTTACGGCCACAGTTTGGGCATTACTCTGCAAAAGAGGGAGAAAAAGAAATAGAAATAAAATGTAGTTTTTTGTTTTCATAAGTATAGTTTTTTAAATGGATAAATTTAATAGACTCTTCTTTATAAATGTCTCTTTAACATTTACATACAACGAAATAGTACAATCCCTTTTTCGCAAAAAAGAATATGACTTACTCAAATTTAAGCTTTCATTTTCAAAAAATCAGTATTAAAAAACACTACAAAAACTATACTCTGGACAAAAAAAACCTGTAGCTATGACTTGAGTATACATTTATTAACAGGAGGTCTTCTTCAATTGGAAGATATTTGATTTAGCCACATCCATTAAACCAATGCCTAAAAAAATGCCTCTTGTGCCTCACTAGCCCCGATCGTAGTGGAAATCCTTTTGGGGCTGGGGTTCAGCCCCAAAAGATTATAACGAAGAGCGGGACTTTGCTTCCTGAAAAAGCCCTATCTTTCTGCTCCTAAGCTACCAAATGCTATAACTTTTCTACATAAAAAAAATCCCAAAAACCAATATTGGAATTTGGGATTTTGTGTATTTAAAATTGAATTGACTACAACTCAAATGCTTTTTTAGGATTGTTATCGCAAAGCAACTCCACTGGATTTTCTAATGCTTCTTTCACTGCTACCAAGAAACCAACTGACTCACGTCCGTCGATGATTCGGTGGTCATAAGAAAGGGCTACGTACATCATTGGGTGAATTTCTACTTTTCCGTTTACAGCAATTGGACGCTCGATGATGTTGTGCATTCCCAAGATTCCAGACTGTGGAGGGTTGATAATTGGAGTAGACAACATAGAACCAAAAACACCACCATTAGTAATTGTAAAAGTTCCTCCTGTCATATCATCTACAGTGATTTGTCCGTCGCGTGCTCTCAAGGCCAAACGTTTGATTTCGGCTTCAACTCCACGGAACGTCAAGTTTTCAGCATTACGAACTACTGGTACCATTAACCCTTTTGGTCCAGAAACTGCGATTGAGATATCACAGAAATCGTAGGCTACTTTGTAATCGCCATCCATCATAGAGTTTACGTCTGGATACAATTGTAACGCTCTAGTTACCGCTTTGGTAAAGAAAGACATATAGCCTAAACTTACCCCACCGTGTTTTGCTTTGAAGGCATCTTTGTACTCGTTACGCAAATTGTTGATAGGTGTCATGTTTACTTCATTAAAAGTAGTCAACATTGCCGTATCGTTTTTGGCAGCCACTAATCGCTCAGATACTTTACGACGCAACATAGACAATTTCGTACGCTCTACACCACGTGAACCTCCTGTTGGAGTTCCCATAGATGGTACGGCATTAACTGCATCTTCTTTAGTAATTCTACCTGCTTTTCCAGTTCCAACAATGGTTTCTGGAGCTATATTTTTCTCGTCTAATATTTTTCTAGCAGCTGGCGATGGAGTGCCTGCTGCATAACTTGGAGCTGCTGGAGCTGCTTTTGGCGCTTCAACTTTTACCTCCGCTTTTGGCGCTTCAGCAACTGGAGTTGCTGCTGCCACTGGTGCTGCACCTGATGGTTTAGCTGCACCTGTATCAATTAAACAAACAATAGCACCTACTGCTACTGCATCACCTTCTTCGGCTTTTAGGGTAATTACACCGCTTGCTTCTGCTGGCAACTCTAAGGTAGCTTTATCTGAATCTACTTCAGCAATCGCTTGATCTTTCTCTACATAATCACCATCTTTTACCAACCAAGTGGCTATTTCTACTTCTTTGATGGATTCCCCTGGTGATGGGACTTTCATTTCTAAAATCATACAATTTTTTGTTTAAAGTTTAAATCGTTCAAAGTTTAAAGTTGGGAAATACCACACTTGAAACTTCAAACCTGAAACAAATTTTCTTATCTAAATAAATTTTTATCAAATACCATTCTAATAGCATCAGCATGACGGCGCTTAGCTCTAGTGTAACTTCCTGCAGCTGGTGCGGCATAAGCTTTAAGCGATGCTAATCTCCATTTTACTAAATCAAAATTAGCTAACATAAACGTGTAAGCTCCCATATTCTTAGGCTCTTCTTGTGCCCATACATAATCATCGGCATTTGGATATAGAGCAATAATTGCTTTCAACTGTTCAATTGGTAATGGGAATAATTGTTCAATACGCACTACTGCCACATCGTTTCTACCATTAACAGCTCTTTCAGCAGTAATATCATAATAGAATTTACCTGTACAGAATACTAATGTTTTCACCTCAGCTTTATTTACTGTAGTATCATCAATTGTTTCTTGGAAGGTTCCAGTAGCTAATTCAGCTGCAGTAGAAACACATCTTGGATCACGTAGTAAACTTTTTGGAGAAAAAACAATTAATGGCTTACGGAAATTCGTTTTCATTTGTCTTCTCAACAAGTGGAAGAAGTTGGCTGGAGTAGTACAATCGGCTACATACATATTATGACGCGCACATAATTGTAAATAACGTTCCATTCTAGCGGAAGAATGCTCTGCTCCCTGCCCTTCGTAACCGTGAGGCAATAACATTACAATTCCGTTTTGATTGTTCCATTTATCTTCCCCACAAGAAATGTATTGGTCAATCATAATTTGTGCACCATTTGAGAAATCTCCAAATTGCGCTTCCCAAATCGTCAATGATTTAGGATTAGCCAAAGCATATCCATAATCAAATCCTAGTACACCATACTCTGAAAGGAAAGAGTTAAACACATGGAAATCTCCTTTTTTATTCTCAATATGATTTAAAAGCACTACTTCTTCTTCTGAATCTTCTACTTTCACCACAGCGTGACGGTGTGAAAAAGTACCACGCTCCACGTCTTGACCTGATATTCTAACATCAAACCCTTCTGTTAAAAGCGTACCATAAGCTAGCGTTTCGGCTGTACCCCAATCTATAGTATCGTTGTCATAACCTGTTTTTCTATCGGTAACAATTTTCGTGATTTTGTTGATGAACTTTTTATCCGAAGGCAAACTAGAAACCGTTGCAATGATAGAATCTAACGTTTCTTTTGCAACAGTTGTATCTACTTTTTTCAACATAACATCATCAGAAACTTGCTCAAAACCAGCCCATTCATTTTGCATAAATGGTGTAATGATAGTCAAATCTTTTTTACGAGATTCTTCTAAATTGGTTTCCAAAACGGCTTTGTATTCTTTTTCTAATTGATTTACATAGGTAGCATCAATCACGCCTTCTGACAATAATTTTAAAGCATAAATATCTCTTGGATTTTGATGCTTAGCAATTATTTTATATAAAACAGGTTGTGTAAATCTTGGTTCATCACCTTCGTTGTGACCATATTTTCTGTATCCTAATAAGTCAATGAATACGTCGCGTCCAAATTCCATTCTAAAGTCTAAAGCAAAAGACATGGCGTGAACTACCGCCTCTGCATCATCAGCATTTACGTGTAAAACTGGCGAAAGGGTTACTTTGGCCACATCTGTACAATAAGTAGAAGAACGAGCGTCTAAATAATTGGTCGTAAATCCTACTTGATTATTGATTACAATATGAATGGTTCCTCCTGTTTTGTATCCATCCAATTGAGCCATCTGAACGATTTCGTATAAGATACCTTGTCCAGCGATAGCTGCATCACCATGCACAGCGATAGGTAATACTTTCGAAAAATCATCAGCATAATACTGATCTTGTTTCGCTCTTGTGATTCCTTCGATAACTGCCCCTACCGTTTCTAAGTGAGAGGGATTGGGAGCTAAGTTAATATTGATTTTCTTTCCTGAACGAGTTACTTTGTCGGCTGTTAATCCTAAATGGTATTTCACGTCACCATCAAAATACTCTTGATCGTAATCTTTACCATCAAACTCGCTAAAAATATCTTGTGTAGATTTACCAAAAATATTGGCTAGCACATTCAAACGTCCACGGTGTGCCATTCCCATCACAAATTGCTCTACGCCTTTATCGGCAGCTTTTTCAATTAAAGCATCTAAAGCAGGAATAACAGATTCACCTCCTTCTAATGAGAAACGTTTTTGACCTACATATTTAGTATGCAAAAAGTTTTCAAAAGAAACCGCTTGATTTAATTTATTTAAAATGACTTTTTTCTCATCGGCAGAGAAATTCGGTTGATTGTCGTTAATTCTTAATTTTTGACGAATCCATTCTACAATTTCTGGCTTACGAATATACACATACTCGATACCGATATGTTGGCAATAGATTCTGTCTAAATGCCCGATGATTTCACGCAATGTACATGGCGCTACACCAATTACTTTGGCCGCATCAAAAACTATATTCAAATCAGAAGCAGATAGTCCAAAAGTCTCAACATCCAAAGATGGGTCATAATGACGTCTGTCACGCACCGGATTTGTTTTGGTAAACAAATGTCCTCTAGTACGATAGCCTTCGATTAACTTAATAACTTTAAATTCTTTTTGTAATTTCTCAGAAACTTCGGCATTAGAAACCGAACAAGAATCAACTGAAGCTTGAACCACAGCAGGAACACCTTGACTTCCAGCCTGTTCTTCATTATAAGTAGTCATCCCAAAGTCGAAACCTTGAAAAAAACTTCTCCAACTTGGCTCAACGCTATCTGGATTCTCTAAATACTGATCGTATAATTGTGCAAAAAATTCGGTATGTGCTGCGTTTAAAAATGAAAACCTATCCATAATATTGTTTGAATGTATTTTTAAAATAGTCCGACAAAAGTACAATAAACAGTTATAACTAATTCATTTTTTTGCTTACTTTTACCTCTGTTTTTGTTAAATTAAACCTAATATTATGAAAAAATATAGTTTTTTTACGGCTTTTAAAGCCATTTTGGTTTTTGTCCTATTTAGTTTTACGAAATCGATGTATGCGCAACAGTCCAATTCGAATACTTTTAGCAGAAACATCCAATTTGGAGGTGGTCTAGGACTCAACTTTGGGTCAGGCTTTACTGATATTTCTGTATCACCAAGCGCCATATATAATTTAAACCAGTATGTAGCCTTAGGAGCAAGTTTGCAATTTGGGTATATTAATGCGAAAAACAGTTATGAAACCTATACTTACGGTGGAAGTTTGATTGGATTGGTAAATCCAATTCCCGAAATTCAATTGTCGGCAGAATTAGAACAATTGCGATTCAATACCGATTATAGAACTATAACTGGCAACATTGCTTCGGATAATTTTTGGAACACCGCTTTATACTTTGGAGCAGGTTACAGAACCAACAATGTTACTTTTGGGGTTCGTTATGACGTATTACACGACGACAATAAAAGCATTTACAGCGAAGCCTTTATGCCTTTTGTGAGGGTTTATTTCTAAGAAACTAAGGTAATGAGAAGCTAAGAAGCTCAGTTTTTCTATGTTGAAAGGAATTGCGAAATGAAAAATGGTAGTTTTTGAGGAGAAGTTATACCCTTAAACTCATCGATAATAATTCCTAAACCACACCTTTTGCCATTCTCTTTTCAGAATCAAAAAAGAAACTTGAGCTGATAATTCTATAATATCAGAACCATCAAGTTGCTTAATTTCGTTTTCTGGCACATCAATAATATAGAGTAGATTTAAATATTCGGCAAACTTATACTGAATTAGTCGGTGTATTTTTTCTTGCAATTGAATTTTGAGTTCCTCTGGCGCAATACTCATTGGAAAATCTATGCCTTCATTGGCGAGATTAAAATCTTTATTGATTTGAGTCACCAATTTTTGATACAGGTTTTCCTCTTCTGCTTCAGAAAGTAAATGATCTGTGTTTAAGGGCGCTACATACATAAATTAGCTCAAAATTAAAGATTCAAGTTGCAAACTTGCCACAAGTATCCTATTGAAATAAAGGATTAAAATTTTTATACTTTTCTTCCCATCAGGTTTTCGCCAAAAGCTTTCAACAACCCTTTCTTATCATCATCAATATTCATTTTATCTAAGGTCTCAAAAGCTTGGTGCGTATAGTTTTTTATGGCTTCTTGGGTGGCCAATGAAGCGCCACTCTCATTAAAAATCTGTTTTACTTCCTCTATTTTGGCCTCCGAATTTTCAAGGTGCTCAGAAAACAAATCCAACAAACGAGATTTTTGAGTTTCAGTAGAAAATTCCATTGCTTTCAAAAACAAAAAGGTCTTTTTATTCTCAATAATATCGCCTCCAACCTGTTTGCCAAAAGTAGCAGGGTCGCCAAAAGCATCCAGAAAATCATCTTGTAACTGAAAGGCAATACCTAAATTTAATCCAAAATCATAAATCAACTTAGCATTCGATTTAGACGTTTTGGCTATAATGGCACCCATCTTCATAGCAGCAGCAACTAGAACAGCCGTTTTGAACTCAATCATTTTCAAATATTCAGGAATCGTAACGTCGGTTCTCGTTTCGAAATCAACGTCCCATTGCTGGCCTTCACAAACTTCAAGCGCTGTTTTACTGAATAATTTGGCTAGTTTACGGAACGTTTTCGGCTCGTATTTTTCAAAATATTGATAGGCCAAAATAAGCATCGCATCGCCAGATAAAATTCCGGTATTCGTATCCCACTTTTCATGTACCGTTTCGTGACCTCTTCGCAAAGGCGCCGCATCCATAATATCGTCATGCACTAAAGAAAAGTTATGAAACACCTCTACCGCCATAGCTGCAGGAAGCGCTTTTTGATAATTGGCATCAAAAACTTCGGCACTCATCAACGTTAGTACAGGTCGCATTCGCTTTCCGCCCAATGACAAAATGTACTGAATGGGGTCATAAAGATTATGAGGCTCTTTTTGTATAACCTGTTTTTCTAAATAAGCGACAAAATACTCCTGATAAGCTGAAACTGAAAGCATAACTATAAAAATTCGATTAGCAAAGGCCCAAAGATACAATTCAAGAACATAATATCATGAGAAAAAAGCCTCCCATTCATTAAATTCATGTGTAACAAATGTTAAATTTTGATTACCGAAATCGTTTTAGTTTGTTAAAAACGATGGAAACGAAAAATACAATGGAAACTTTTTTGGTATTTATAGTTTCCTTCCTATATTTGCTTCGTCAAATTGTTTAATCATTTGACTAAATACCGAAACACACCAATTTCCAAAAACAAATTAAACCACACCTTATGAATTCAAAATGGGCCATCAATTCTAATCAATCCGACGTATTGATAGAAGCAAGACATTCAATTATAGCGTATTTGGGTGGCAACACAAACTCCTTCAGCGGCTACGTAGTTATGGACCAAGATACTATAGAAGATGCAGCAGTAGAATTCTCATTAGATGTAAATAACAACTACAGCAAAATGGAGCAAATGGATTCTCATGCCAAACTAAGCGACTTTTTTGACGTAGAAACACATCCTACCATCCGATTCAAATCGACTTCTTTTCAAAAAGTAAATAAAAACATCAATTTCATCAAAGGTGATTTGACTATCAAAGATGTTACGAAAACACTAGAATTAGACACCGAATTCATTGGAATACATAATTATGATGGTCAACAAAAAGCATCATTAGAGGTTACTGCCAAAATTAAACGAAGTGACTTTGATTTATGGTACAATAACAATTATCATCACAGCGGAATTTCTATTGGTCAAGACATTAAATTGGTGGCTAACTTAGAATTTGAAATATTAAAAAATTGATAATCAGAATTTAAACAATTTTTTAAATTTACTTTTGTCTCAATCCAACATACATCACTACAACAAGTAGCATAAAAAGTTATAGTACTTATGAAAGAAAAAATAATGGCTAAAGCAAGTGAACTGTTTTTAAAACTGGGTTTCAAAAGCATCACAATGGATGACATAGCCGGAGAAATGTGTATTTCAAAAAAAACGATTTACAAATATTTCAGCAATAAAGACGTATTAATTGAGGAAAGCATCCAAATGGTTCACAAAGAAGTTCATGAAACAATTAAACAAATTGTAGCTAAAAACTTTAACGCAATTGAAGAAAATTTCGAAATTAAAAGAATGTTTAGAGAACTGTTTAAATCAGCTGAATCATCACCTATTTATCAGCTAAAAAAACACTATCCTGAGGTTTATGCAAAAGCTTTAAGTTCTCAAATTGAAGTATGTGAAAAATGTTTTAGAGATAACATTCAAAAAGGCATCAATGAAGGTTTATACCGAGAAAATTTAGACATTAACAATTATGTAAAATTTTACTACACCCTAATCTTCAACATCAATGAAAATACTGCTTCAGGTATTGAAGCTGAAGAGTTAGAAGTAAAAGCCTTAGAATATCACATTAGAGCAATGGCAACATTAGCTGGAATTATAGAATTAGAAAAACACCTTAAAAATCCAATTATATAAACAATGAAGAAAACAATTCTCATAACATTATTAACTTTTACACTGTCAGTAAGTGCGCAAGAAGTGGCACCACTAACATTAAAAGACGCTATAACTTTTGCGCTTGAAAACAAAGCAGAAGCTAAGAAAGCCAAATTAGAAGTAGAAAATAGCGAGTATAAAATTCAAGAAGTACGTTCGAGAGCTTTACCGCAAATTTCGGCTAATGGAAGCATGACATACAATCCTATTCTTCAATTAAATGCTTTACCAGGCGATTTCTTTGGAGCTCCAGGAACTACAATTCTAGCACCACTTGGACAAAAATGGAATTCTGTGGCTGGAGTTTCTTTAAATCAAGCTTTGTTTGACCAATCGGTTTTTACAGGTTTAAAAGCGGCAAAATCTACCAGAGAATTTTACCAAATAAACGCGCAATTAACTGAAGAACAAGTTATCGAACGTGTTGCAAATGCGTATTATCAAGTATATGTGCAACAACAAAAACTTATTGTGGTTGATAATAACTTGAAAAACACAAACAAAGTAAAAGACATCATCAAAGGGCAATTTGAAAATGGTTTGGCTAAAAAAATTGATTACGACAGAATTACGGTTCGTGTGAACAATATCAATTCACTTCGTCAGCAAATTTTAAATGCGATTTCGCTGCAAGAAAATGCATTGAAATTTTATATGGGAATGCCAATGGAAAACAAAATCATCATTCCTAATACCGCTTTTGAAGTTACACCACAAGATTTATCATCAACAGCTGATGTTACAGGAAGAACCGAATATTTGTTACTTAAAAAACAAGAACAATTATTAACGTACCAAAAAAAGGCAGCTCAGGCGGCTTATTATCCAACACTTTCATTAACTGGAAGTTACAATTATATTGGTCAAGGTCCTGAAATGCCTCTTTTTGCAAAACCAGCAGATGGTGTTTATTGGTCAGATTTTGCGTCTATTGGATTAAGTTTAAGAGTTCCATTATTTACAGGATTTGGAACAAGAGCAAAAGTAAGACAAGCAAACAATGCATTAAGTTCAATAAAAGTAGATCTTGATGACACAAAATTAGCTTTGGATTTAGCATTTGATAATGCAAAAAAACAACTTGAAAACAGTTTGATAACCATCAACAATCAAAAAGAAAACGCGCAACTTGCTCAAGAAGTTTTTGATAATACCAATAACAATTATACACAAGGATTAGCTGCATTAACCGATTTATTAGATGCTGAAAATGCATTGGTTGAAGCTCAAAACAATTATACCAGTGCTATTTTAGAATACAAATTAGCAGAAATTCAATTCATAAAATCAAAAGGAGAACTAAAAAACTTATTAAACCAATAATCAAATGAAAAAAATAATTTATATCGTTTTAGGTGTAGGACTAGTAGGAGCTACAATAGTAACTCTTATGAACAACAAAAAACAAAATGAAGCAGATACTGCTATTGTTGCTCAAGAAAATAGTAGTGTTGCTGTTCGTGTAGCAACAGTTGCAACAAATCCTGTTGAAGATAACTTTATTGCTAATGGAAACTTCTCGCCTGACCAAGAATTGGAAATGGCTGCAGAACGTTCAGGAAAAGTAATTTCTATTTTGGTTAAAGAAGGAGATAGAATCGTAAAAGGTCAAACTATCGCTATCATTAGAGGTGATGTTGTTAATGTAGAAGCAGAAACAGCTAATGCTAATTATCAAAATGCTCTTAACGATTACAACCGATTCGAAAGTGCTTACAAAACTGGAGGAGTTACAAAACAACAATTAGATCAAGCTAGAATTAACATGATTAATGCTAAATCTAGATTAACACAAGCTAATATTAATGTTGGTGACACAAGAGTTAAAGCTCCTTTCGGAGGAATTATCAATAAAAAATTCATAGAAGTAGGAACTATATTAAGCGCTACGCCTCCAACTAAAATGTTTGAGATTGTAAACACTAGTTCGTTAAAACTAAAAGTAAATGTTAGTGAGCGACAAGTGGCACAATTAAAAATTGGTTCGGTTGTTAAAGTAAAAGCAAGTGTTTTTCCTGATAAAGACTTTTCTGGAAAAGTAACATTTATTGCTTCAAAAGCAGATTCATCTTTAAACTTTCCGATTGAAGTGGCTATTACCAATAACCCTAACAGTGAAATCAAAGCGGGTATGTATGGCTCGGTAATTTTTGGTGCTCCAGAAGGAAAACAACCTGAATTAATGACAATTCCAAGAAGTGCTTTTGTAGGAAGTGTTAGTAGCAATCAAGTATTTGTGGTTGAAAACGAAATTGCAAAAATGAAAAAAGTAGTAGCTGGAAGAGTTTTTGGAGACAAAGTTGAAATTCTAAGTGGCTTAAACAATGGAGATGTAGTAGTAACTAGTGGTCAAATTAACTTAAGTGATAGCACTAAAGTTTCTATCGTAAAATAATAAAAAGGACGCTTACTTAAAATCGATTATATGAAAATTGTAGATATATCAATTAAAAGACCTTCTATGGTTATCGTACTTTTTACGATACTATTATTAGGTGGACTATACAGTTATAAACAGTTGAGTTATGAGTTAATTCCAAAATTTGAAATTAACGTAGTAACCGTTTCAACTGTTTATCCTGGAGCTTCTCCAAGTGAAGTGGAAAACACCGTAACCAAGAAAATTGAGGATGCGGTTTCTACCATGGAGAACATCAAAAAATTAGAATCAAAATCTTATGAAAGTCTATCGGTAGTAATGATTACGCTAACTGCGGATGCCGATGCCGATTATTCTTTAAATGATGCTCAACGTAAAATCAATGCAGTTTTAAAAGACTTACCTGACGATGTTGATCCGCCTTCATTAAGTAAATTCTCTTTTAGTGATTTACCAATTATGACCATTGGAGCAACAGCAAGTATGGATGAAATTGCTTTTTATGACTTGTTAGATAAAAAAATTCAACCAATTGTTTCTCGTGTTCCTGGTGTGGCACAAGTTAACTTAGTAGGTGGTGAAGAAAGAGAAATTAAAGTAAGCTTAGATGCAACTAAATTACAAGGATTTGGATTGTCAGTTCCTCAAGTACAACAAGCAGTTTTATCTTCAAACTTAGATTTCCCTACAGGTAATATTAAAACTAGAGAAAACAGTACAACCATTCGTTTATCTGGAAAATATAAATCAGTTGAAGAATTACGCAACTTAGTTGTTGCTTCAAACAATGGTGTTCAAGTGCGTTTGGGTGATGTAGCTGATGTTCAAGATGCGCAAAAAGACGTAACTAAAATATCAAGAATTAACGAGAAAGGATCAATCCTTTTACAAGTTATCAAACAATCAGATGCAAATGCCGTTGAAGTTAGTAAAAAAGTAAAAGAAGCAATTGCTAAAATTGAACAAGATTACGCAAAATCAAACTTAAAATTAAAAGTTGCAAACGATAGTAGTGAATTTACCTTATCTGCTGCCGATAATGTAATGCACGATTTATTTCTTGCTATCTTTTTAGTTGCATTTGTAATGTTATTCTTCTTACACAGTTTACGTAATGCTGCTATCGTAATGGTATCGATTCCAGCTTCGTTGATTGCTACTTTCATTGGAATTTCATTAATGGGATACACGTTAAACTTAATGAGTTTACTTGGACTTTCGTTAGTAGTGGGAATCTTAGTAGACGACGCAATTGTAGTATTAGAGAACATTCACCGTCACATGGAAATGGGTAAAAACAAGGTTCGCGCAGCTTATGATGGTGCAGCTGAAATTGGATTTACCGTAACCGCAATTACTTTAGTTATTGTGGTCGTATTCTTACCAATTGCCATGAGTACTGGATTAGTTTCTGATATCATTACGCAATTCAGTGTTACAGTAATTATTGCTACATTATTGTCGTTATTGGCTTCATTTACAATTGTTCCTTGGCTATTCTCACGTTACGGAAAATTAGAACATTTAAATAAAGAATCGTTTTTTGGAAAAATTATTTTAGGCTTTGAAAATTACCTAGACAAATTCACTCACAAAGTAACAGACATTTTAACTTGGTCTTTAAATTACAAAAAAACAACGTTAGCTATCGTTACTGTTATTTTCTTTGGTTCAATTTTTGGATTATTAGGTGGTGGATTTATTGGTGATGAGTTCTTTTCTAAAACCGATAAAGGAGAATTCTTAGTTCAAATTGAAATGCCAAAAGATGTTTCTGTTGAACAAACCAACTTTATGACTCAAAAAGCGGAAGCTTATCTAAAAAAAGATAAAAATATCGTAGATATGATTACCACAGTAGGTCAAACTAGTGATGGTATGGGAGCTACACAATCCACTGCTTACAAAGCTGAAATTTTGATTTCTTTAGTTGAAAAATCAAAACGTGATGACAACTCGTTTATATATGCAGCTAAAATTAAACGTCAATTAGAAAAAGAATTGGTAGGAGCTAAAGTAAAAACCGTTCCTATGGGAATTGAAGGTGCCGATAAAGCTCCAATTGCTTTAACTGTTACAGGTCCAAATTTCGACGATGTAATGTTATTTGCTCAAAAAGCAGCTGCTGAATTGAAAAAAGTGCCAGGAGCATCAGAAGTAAAACTAACTTCAGAAGCTGGTAATCCTGAAATTAAAGTTCAGGTGGATCGAGATAAAATGGCAGCATTAGGATTAAATCTTCAAACAGTAGGTTTAACGATGCAAACTGCTTTCAACGGAAATACCGATGGAAAATTTAGAGCAGGAGAATATGAATATGATATCAACATCCGATTCAATGAATACGATCGTTCTAACATTAATGATGTAAATAATCTGATTTTTGTAAACAATATGGGACAACAAATCAAGTTATCTCAATTTGCAGAGGTGATTGAAAGTTCAGGTCCAAGTATGTTAGAAAGAAGAGATAAGAGTACTTCGGTTACGATTGAAGCACAATCTGTAGGTAAACCATCTGGTACTATTGCAACCGAATGGGAATCTGTATTTTCAAAAATGGAACGCCCAACTGGAGTTAACTATGTTTGGGGTGGAGTTGTGGAAAACCAAACAGAAGAATTTGGTACTTTAGGAGTAGCTTTACTTGCTGCTATTATTTTAGTTTACTTAGTAATGGTTGCTTTGTATGATGACTTTGTTACGCCTTTTGTGGTATTGTTCTCTATTCCATTATCGTTCATTGGAGCGTTATTTGCTTTGGCATTAACAAACAACTCACTTAATATTTTCACCATTTTAGGTATCATTATGTTGATAGGATTAGTAACGAAAAACGCGATTTTATTGGTTGACTTTGCTAATCACAGAAAAGAAGCAGGAGAAACAACTTTCAAAGCTTTAGTTCAGGCAAACCATGCACGTTTGCGTCCAATCTTAATGACTACTATTGCCATGGTAATTGGTATGATTCCAATTGCGCTTGCTAAAGGTGCTGCTGCCGAAATGAATAATGGTTTAGCATGGGTAATTATTGGTGGTTTGATTTCCTCTTTATTCTTAACTTTAATTGTGGTTCCAGTTGTTTATGCTATTGTTGATAGTATTAGAGTGAAACTTGGAAGAGATGTTAAAGTAGATTATGACAGTTTAATGAAAGCTGATTATGTTCACAAAGAATTAAGTGAGGATGGTTTTAATCCAAAGCATACCCTTTAATTTTTGAATATTTGTTTTGTTTAACAAAAAGGCCGTCTAAATCAAATTAGACGGCCTTTTTAATTAACTAAAAAAAAGAATTAATTTTTTATTGCAATAGCTTCTTGTTTCCAATTTTTAACCATTGCGATAGCATTATTAGAATAATCAACTTCGCTTAAATTTACATCTTTCCAAAAGAACCATTTACCAACTTTGGCTCCTTCTTTATAAAATCCAGAGGCGTTTTTGGTTCCATCTTCGTTATATGAAACCCAGTATCCTTCTAACTTACCATTTTCAAAATAACCTTCTTGTTGCACTTGTCCGTTATCATAGAAATAGGTAGCTTTTACTTTTTTTCCAAAAGGTTCTAAAACAGGTTTAGAATCTTGCGCATATATCATTCCTGAGAACACCAATGCTACTGCTATTAAATATCTTTTCATATCGTTAGTTTTTAATGATTTATATCTTTCTTTAACCAAAATTATGAAATAGTTTACATTAAAAAAACTTTTTGGTAACAATTTCGTAACATTGAATGAAAACTTAACATTGGAAAAATTTGAAAACAAAAAAAATCAGCCGTAAACAGCTGATTTACATATCATTATTATAAAAAAAATGACTAATTAAGCACAGAATCTAATAATGTAGGTAATTCTGCAGAAGATGGTCTTGGCGCATCAGCTTTCACAATATTTCCTTTAGGATCTACTAATATAAACCTTGGAATTCCAGTAATCTTATACTCTTGAACAAACTTAGAATTCCAATCATTGTCAGCAAAAACCTGAACACCGCCCAATTCTTTTTCTTTCACCATAGTTCTCCATTTTTCAACATCTTTTACTTTATCAATAGACATACTTAAGAATACGATATTTTTACCGTGGTATTTTTCTTCTGTCTTTTTCAAAAATGGAATCTCCTGACGACAAGGTCCACACCAAGTAGCCCAAACATCAATATAAACGTATTTTCCTCTAAAATCCTCTAACTTCGTTTTTCCACCTTTATAATTGTCATATTCAAAAGTTGGTGACACGCCGCCATTCATTTTATTACTTTCTACTATTTGTTGATGGTATTGTTTTAAAGAAACCAAATTCATTTCGATACTTTGCTTTTGTAGCGCAACAAATTCCGTGTCTAATTTTTTACCTTCTAAACTAGCCAAATCAGCTGCTTTTTTCTCCTCGATACGTTTTGCAAAATCGGCTTCACTGGCTGCTAAAAGAGAATTGTAATCGAATTTAGATTCTGAAATAGCATTTTGTGCCAAGAAATTATTCTCTACTGCTCCAGCTCCAGAGTAAACAATGGATTCATCAAATTGTTTGGCATCCATTTTTAATTTCAAGTTGAAATTATTTTTCAAATACATTTGGGTGTATTCCTTTCCGTCATATAACATGTACAAACCCTTTTCAACTGCAGCACTTCCTTTAAAAAGGCCTTTTTTATCAACGCCAATTTTTAAAAGTTCTTTCCCGTTAGTTCTATTCAAAATTCGAATCGTATCACTATTTCGATTAGCAATTTCGGCTTGAAGGGTAAAAGCTTCTTTTTTTTGTGCCTGACTTCCGTGTATTCCCAAAGCCAAAAGAGCCACAATACATAGTTTTTTCATAAAGTTGTTTTTTGTGTTAATGCACATCAAACATAGGAGTAAAAATCATTTAAAGTGAAAAATTAACATATTTTTAAAAATGAAAAGGATGTTGCAAACTTTTGGCGTTAATTTAATTTTTGTGTTTACTTTTGCAGTCTAAAATTTGGAACATGTATAGAAGTCATAATTGTGGCGAATTGAACGCCTCACATATTAATCAAGAAGTAACTCTAGCGGGTTGGGTACAAAAATCTCGCGATAAAGGATTCATGAATTGGGTTGACCTTAGAGACCGTTACGGAATTACACAATTGATTTTTGACGAAAGCCGTACCGACAAATCGGTATTTGAATTAGCCAAAACCTTAGGAAGAGAATTTGTAATTCAGGTTAAAGGAAACGTAATTGAACGTGAAGCCAAAAACAAAAATATTCCAACAGGTGATATCGAAATTTTAGTAACCGAATTGACAATTTTAAATGCAGCTTTAACTCCTCCATTTACTATTGAAGACGAAACGGATGGTGGCGAAGATATTCGCATGAAATACCGCTACTTAGACATTCGAAGAAATCCAGTAAAAAATAGTTTGCTTTTCCGTCACAAAGTAGCGATGGAAGTTAGAAAATACCTTTCTAATTTAGATTTTTGTGAAGTGGAAACTCCATATTTAATCAAATCTACTCCAGAAGGTGCTAGAGATTTCGTAGTGCCATCTCGAATGAATGAAGGACAGTTCTATGCGTTACCACAATCACCACAAACCTTCAAACAATTATTAATGGTGGGTGGAATGGATAAATATTTTCAGATTGTGAAATGTTTCCGTGACGAAGATTTGCGTGCCGACAGACAACCTGAGTTTACACAAATAGATTGTGAAATGGCATTTGTAGAACAAGAAGACATTTTGAATGTTTTTGAAGGACTAACACGTCATTTATTAAAAGAATTAAAAGGCATCGAAGTTGAAAAATTCCCAAGAATGACTTACGAACATGCTATGAAAACCTACGGAAACGATAAACCAGACATTCGTTTTGGAATGGAGTTTGGAGAATTGAACGAATTTGCACAACACAAAGAATTCCCTGTTTTCAATGCTGCTGAATTAGTAGTGGGTATTGCTGTACCAGGTGCAGGAAACTATACTCGTAAAGAAATTGATGCGTTGATTGATTGGGTAAAACGTCCACAAGTAGGTGCTAGTGGAATGGTCTATGTAAAATGCAACGAAGACGGAACCTATAAATCATCAGTAGATAAATTTTACGATCAAGACGATTTAACAAATTGGTCAAAAACAACGGGTGCCAAACCTGGAGATATGATTTTCGTATTGTCTGGTCCTGCCAACAAAACAAGAGCACAATTAAGCGCTTTGCGAATGGAATTAGCAACTCGTCTAGGACTAAGAAATCCAGCTGAATTTGCACCATTATGGGTTGTTGACTTCCCATTGTTAGAATTTGATGAAGAAAGCGGCCGTTACCATGCCATGCATCACCCATTTACCTCGCCAAAACCAGAGGACATGCACTTACTCGAAACTGCTCCAGGCAATGTAAGAGCCAATGCTTATGATATGGTTTTGAATGGAAATGAAATTGGCGGTGGATCTATTCGTATTCACGATAAAGCCACGCAACAATTAATGTTCAAGTATTTAGGTTTTACTGAAGAAGAAGCCAAGGCACAATTCGGATTCTTAATGGATGCTTTTCAATTTGGAGCTCCGCCTCATGGTGGATTGGCATTTGGTTTGGATCGATTAGTAGCTATTTTAGGAGGTCAGGAAACCATTCGTGATTTTATTGCTTTCCCAAAAAACAACTCAGGTCGTGACGTAATGATAGACGCTCCGTCTACAATTGATGATTCTCAATTAAACGAATTACACATTCAATTAAATTCAAAATAAACCCTGAATAGTCTGTATATCAATATTTTTGAAAAAAAAGTATGACACGTTTCATTTTTGTATTGTATTAAAGATTACATTTGTCGCATTATAAATTATTATTATTATTACAATGCGTACAGGTACAGTTAAATTTTTCAATGAATCTAAAGGTTACGGATTCATTACAGACGAAGAAACAGGAAAAGACATTTTTGTTCATGCATCAGGAATCAAAGCGGAAGAATTACGCGAAGGAGACCGAGTAAGCTATGAAGAAGAAGAAGGAAGAAAAGGTAAAGTTGCTGCTCAAGTAGTAGTTTTAGGCTAAAAAATATAACAGTATTTTTTGCAAAAAAAGGCAAGGCGCTTCGAAATAAATCGAAGCGCTTTTTTTTATTCCTCATAAAAAGCAGTAAAAAATAATTTTTATTTATAATCATTAAAAATTAGAACAGATTAACAAACGTTTAGAACTGAAAAAAAGCATTTCTCTTGTGTTTTAATTCCTTGCAACCTATCTTTGTGGCTTGTTTAAGCAAGAAAAAAAACAACTATGCAAACCGAACAAATCAACTTCGTTCCGATCCTCATGCAATTACTTCTAGCAGTAGGATTTGTAACTGCAATCATCATTATCTCTGGAAAATTAGGTCCAAAAAGAAATTCGGCCAATAAAGACAAAAATTTCGAATGTGGAATTGAATCTGTTGGTAATGCTAGAATTCCTTTTTCTGTTAAATACTTTTTAGTGGCTATCCTTTTCGTTTTATTTGATGTTGAGGTAATTTTTTTATATCCTTGGGCCATCAATTTCAGGGAGTTAGGTATCGAAGGTATGATAAAAATGATTATTTTTATGCTTTTGTTACTAGTTGGTTTTTTCTATATAATCAAGAAAAAAGCCCTTGAGTGGGAATAAATTACAGACAATAGAAATTGAATACTATATCAATTATGACAGATTCTAACACAAATATGGTTGCTCCTCCAGAAGGAGTTGTTGGTGAAGGCTTTTTTGCAACTAAACTAAACGATGTTGTAGGATTAGCAAGAGCCAATTCTTTATGGCCATTACCTTTTGCCACTTCCTGCTGCGGTATCGAATTTATGGCAACCATGGCTTCTCATTATGACTTAGCACGTTTTGGTTCTGAAAGAGTAAGTTTCTCTCCTAGACAAGCTGATATGTTGATGGTTATGGGAACTATTTCTAAAAAAATGGGACCGATTTTGCGACAAGTATACGAACAAATGTCTGAACCTAGATGGGTTATTGCCGTTGGAGCTTGTGCTTCTTCTGGTGGAATCTTCGATACCTATTCTGTACTTCAAGGAATTGACAAAATAATACCTGTAGATGTTTACGTTCCTGGATGTCCTCCAAGACCAGAACAAATTGTTGATGGAGTAATGCAATTACAAGAACTTGTAAAAAACGAATCGGTTAGAAGACGAAGCTCCCCAGAATATCAAGAATTATTAGCTTCTTATAATATCAAATAAAAGATGGCATTAGAAACAACAGAAATACAAGAAAAATTAGTAGCTACATTTGGCACTGCTGTTTTTCAATTCAATCAAGATAGAGATATTTTTACGTTTGAAGTTTCAGCTGATGTTATTACTTCAGTTATACTTTTTCTTAAAAATGACCCAACATTGCGTTTTCATTTCTTAACCGATTTATGTGGAGTACATTATCCAGACAATGAAGAAGAAAGACAATTTGCTGTTGTATATCACATGCACAATTGGTACGAAAATAAGCGCATCCGAATCAAAACCTTTTTGAACGGTTCACAACCAGAAGTAAAATCAATAGCTAATATATTTCTTTGTGCCAATTGGATGGAACGTGAAACCTATGATTTCTTTGGAATCAACTTCATCGGTCATCCTCAATTGAAAAGAATTTTGAACATGGACGAAATGGTTTCTTTCCCTATGCGAAAAGAATTCCCAATGGAAGACAGCGGAAGAACAGACAAAGATGACCGATTCTTCGGAAGAACACCATCGAATTGCTAAAAAAAGAACTTATAATTTTTCACATTAGATAAATGTCAGAACTATTATTACCACCAGAGCATCGCTATGCTAAAATAATCAAAGAGCGTCATAATGAAGATGGAAGTGAGCTTTCAATTCTGAATTTAGGACCAACTCACCCTGCAACACACGGTATTTTTCAAAACATCTTATTGATGGATGGAGAAAAAATATTAGAAGCAGAACCTACCATTGGATACATCCATAGAGCCTTCGAAAAAATAGCCGAAAATCGTCCGTTTTACCAAATCACTCCACTTACAGACCGAATGAACTATTGTTCTTCACCGATCAATAATATGGGATGGTGGATGACTTTAGAAAAACTATTAGGTGTTGAAGTTCCCAAAAGAGCACAATACCTTCGTGTAATTGTAATGGAATTAGCCAGAATAACCGATCACCTAATTTGCAACTCCATTCTAGGGGTAGATACTGGTGCTTATACTGGATTTTTGTACGTTTTCCAATTTAGAGAAAAAGTATACGAAATTTACGAAGAAATATGTGGGGCTCGTTTAACGACCAATATGGGAAGAATTGGAGGTTTTGAAAGAGACTGGTCACCAAAAGCCTTTGAATTACTAAACACTTTCCTAGAAGATTTCCCAGTAGCTTGGAAAGAATTTGAAAACTTATTCGAAAGAAATAGAATCTTTATAGATAGAACCGTAAATGTTGGAGGAATTACTGCCGAAAAAGCTTTGGCTTATGGCTTTACAGGTCCTAATTTACGTGCCGCAGGTGTTGATTATGATGTTCGTGTGGCTCAACCTTATAGTTCTTATGAAGACTTTGACTTTATCGTTCCTGTTGGAAAATCTGGAGATACGTATGACCGTTTTTGCGTACGTAACGCTGAAGTTTGGGAAAGTTTAAGCATCATCAAACAAGCATTGGCCAAAATGCCTGAAGGTAATGAGTATCATGCTGATGTACCAGAATATTATTTGCCTCCAAAAGAAGACGTTTACACTACCATGGAATCCTTGATTTATCACTTCAAAATTGTTATGGGAGAAGTTCCTGTACCTGTTGGAGAAGTCTACCATCCGGTGGAAGGAGCGAATGGTGAAATTGGATTTTATTTAGTTTCAGACGGTAGTAGAACACCTTATCGTTTGCATTTCCGCAGACCTTGTTTCATTTATTATCAAGCGTATCCAGAAATGATCAAAGGTTCGATGTTATCAGACGCGATTGTTATATTATCAAGTTTAAATGTAATCGCTGGAGAATTAGACGCATAAAAAAAATGAAGAATGCAGATGGACGAATATAGATTGAAAAATCTAAAATCTAAAGTCTAAAATCTAAAATTAAAAATGGAAAGAAAACAGTACGAACAAGCAATAAACATGACCAAAGCCTTGATGGAACGCATCAATGAATTGATCAGCCATTATCCTGAAGGCAAACAAAAATCGGCATTACTACCTGTTTTACACGAAGTTCAAGATGCACATGACAACTGGTTAAGCGTAGCTTTGATGGATAAAGTTGCAGAAATTCTGTCGATTAAACCAATTGAAGTCTATGAAGTGGTTTCTTTTTACACCATGTTCAACCAAAGACCAATTGGAAAATATATGTTCGAATTTTGCCAAACTTCGCCTTGTTGCTTAAATGGTGTAGAAAACTTAATGGACTACACTTGTGACAAACTAGGCGTAAAAGTAGGTGAACCCACTCAAGATGGTCTGTTTGAAGTAAGAGGTGTAGAATGTTTAGGGGCTTGTGGCTATGCGCCAATGATGCAATTAGGCGACTTCTACAAAGAACATTTGACAGAAGAAAAAATCGATCAAATCATTACGGATTGCCGAGATAATAAAATAATATTACACGATAAATAAGATGTCACAAAAAATATTATTAGACAAAATCAATATTCCTGGAATAAAAACCTACGAAGTATATCGCGCTAACGGTGGTTATGCTTCTGTAGAAAAAGCTTTAAAAACTTTAACTCCTGACGAAGTTGTTGAAGAAGTAAAAACTTCAGGACTAAGAGGTCGTGGTGGCGCTGGGTTCCCAGCAGGTATGAAATGGAGTTTTATTGATAAAAAATCAGGAAAACCGCGTCATTTAGTTTGTAATGCAGACGAATCTGAGCCAGGAACCTTCAAAGATCGTTTCTTGATGGAATATATTCCTCACTTATTAATTGAAGGAATGATTACCTCTAGTTATGCACTAGGTGCTAATTTATCTTACATCTACATTCGTGGTGAATACATGTGGGTTTACAAAATCTTAGAACGCGCGATTGCTGAAGCTAAAGCAGCTGGATGGTTAGGTAAAAACATACTAGGTACAGGCTATGATTTAGACCTGTATGTACAAATTGGGGGTGGAGCTTATATCTGTGGTGAAGAAACAGCACTTATAGAATCTTTGGAAGGAAAACGTGGTAATCCACGTATCAAACCACCTTTCCCTGCGGTTTCTGGTCTTTGGGCTAACCCAACCGTAGTTAACAATGTAGAAACTATTGCTGCTGTGCCTTGGATTGTAAACAATTCTGGAGCTGATTATGCTAAAATAGGAGTAGGAAGATCTACAGGAACTAAATTAATCTCTGCATCTGGACACATTAAAAATCCAGGAGTTTATGAAATAGAACTAGGATTAAGCGTTTATGAATTCATGAACTCTGATGAATATTTGGGAGGAATGAGCTCTGATCGTCCTTTAAAAGCATTTGTACCAGGAGGAAGTTCGGTGCCAATTTTGCCAGCTAACTTAATCTATAAAACTGCTGCAGGTGAAGACCGATTGATGACTTATGAGTCGTTGAGTGATGGTGGTTTTGCTACAGGATCTATGTTAGGTTCAGGTGGATTCATCGTTTATAATGACACTAGCTGTGTAGTAAGAAACACATGGAATTTCTCTCGCTTTTATCACCATGAAAGTTGTGGACAATGTACACCTTGTCGTGAAGGTACTGGTTGGTTAGAAAAAGTATTACACCGTATCGAAAACGGACACGGTCGCGAAGAAGATATTGAATTATTATTGAGTATTCAGAGCAAAATCGAAGGAAATACCATTTGTCCTTTAGGTGATGCTGCTTCTTGGCCAGTAGCTGCTGCTATTCGTCATTTTAGAGACGAATTTGAATACCATATTCGTTTCCCAGAAAAAATAAAAAACAGAGATCATTTTGTTGCTGAACCTTTCGAACAGGTTAAGCACTTAGTTGGTAAAGTAACCTTATAGTTAAAAGTTAAAAAATCAAAAAAGTATTTTTTTGACATTAAGACCAAAAAAAATGAAAGTAACAATAGACGGTCAGTCCATAGAAGTAGAACCAGGAACAACCATCCTACAAGCCGCTCGTATGATTGGTGGAGATGTAGTTCCGCCAGCGATGTGTTATTATTCTAAACTAAAAGGAAGCGGTGGTAAATGCCGTTGTTGTTTAGTTGAAGTATCCAAAGGAAGTGAAGCTGACCCAAGACCCATGCCAAAATTAATGGCCTCTTGTGTAACAGGCTGTATGGACGGAATGGAAGTAAACAGCAAATCTTCTGAAAGAGTTACAGAAGCTAGAAAAGCGGTAACGGAGTTTTTACTCATCAACCACCCATTGGATTGCCCAATATGTGACCAAGCAGGAGAATGCGACTTGCAAAACTTAAGTTTTGAACACGGGAAATCTCAAACTCGTTATATTGAAGAAAAAAGAACATTTGAGCCAGAAGATATTGGTCCAAATATTCAACTACATATGAATCGTTGCATTTTGTGCCAAAGATGTGTACAAGTTGCCGATCAACTAACGGACAATCGTGTACACGGTGTATTAGACAGAGGTGATCATGCTAATATCTCTACTTGTATCTCAAAAGCGATCGACAATGAATTCTCAGGAAACATGATTGATGTGTGCCCTGTTGGAGCATTGACTGACAAAACCTTCCGTTTCAAATCGAGAGTTTGGTTTAATAAACCTTATAATGCACACCGCGAATGTACAACTCCAGGATGTTGTGGTAAAACTACCGTTTGGATGTTTGGTGGCGAAATACAACGTGTGACTGGAAGAAAAGATATATACCACGAAGTAGAAGAGTTCATTTGTAACACTTGTCGTTTTGACAAAAAAGATGTAAATGACTGGGTAATAGAAGGACCAAGAGAATTTGAAAAAGACTCGGTAATCAACCAAAACAATTACACCAAAACTGAAAAAGTAATCATCGATACCGAAGAAAACATCTTATTGGGTAGAGCTCAAGACCGTAAAAAAATTAGTATGGCTGAAATTGATTATAATGAAAAAATTGATGGCAACTTAATAGATTCAAACAAAAATGGATAGTACCTTTATTATAGAAAAAAGTGTTGTTATAGTAGTTGTATTTGCTATTACAATGTTGGTGGCTATGTATTCTACTTGGGCTGAACGTAAAGTAGCTGCTTATTTACAAGATAGAGTTGGTCCTAACCGAGCAGGATGGGGAGGCTTATTTCAACCACTTGCCGATGGACTAAAATTATTCGCCAAAGAAGAATTTGAACCGAATACTCCTAATCGTTTTTTGTTTTTCATCGGGCCTGGAATTGCGATGGGAACTGCTTTAATGACCAGTGCTGTTATTCCTTGGGGTGATCGTTTGCATTTATTTGGAAGAGATATTTTATTACAAGCTACAGATATCAATATTGGGTTGTTATACTTCTTTGGAGTAGTTTCTATTGGAGTTTATGGAATCATGATTGGAGGTTGGGCTTCGAACAATAAATTTTCATTGATGGGAGCTGTTCGTGCGGCTTCTCAAATGGTATCATACGAGGTGGCTATGGGATTATCCATGATTGCTTTATTGATGATGACAGGGACTTTGAGTTTAAGAGAAATTTCGACTCAACAAGCAGGAATGAATTGGAATGTGTTTTATCAACCATTATCGTTCTTAATCTTTTTGATTTGTGCTTTTGCAGAAAGCAACCGTACTCCTTTTGATTTACCAGAATGTGAGAGTGAATTGATTGGTGGTTACCATACGGAATATTCTTCGATGAAAATGGGATTCTACTTATTTGCTGAATATGCTAATATGTTTATATCATCGACTATATTGTCTATTTTATTCTTTGGTGGGTATAATTATCCTGGAATGGCTTATGCTGTTGAAAACTGGGGCGTGAATATTGGTAATATTATCGGAATAGTTGTTTTATTTGCAAAAATATTTGGTTTCATCTTTTTCTATATGTGGGTAAGATGGACAATCCCAAGATTTAGATACGATCAATTGATGCATTTAGGATGGAAAATTTTGATTCCACTTTCAATTATCAATATTATCATTACTGGAATAGTTATTTTAAGAGCAGATATTGCTGCTTATTTAGGATTCTAATTAATTACGAAGAAGCCCTAGCCCTGATAGCAGCGGCATCCTTTTATTGGCCGTGGCGAATAAAAGATATAGCGGATAGCAGGATTAGCTTTAAATAAAAACAAAAAATGTCAATAGAAACTATATCATTATCGGGTAGAAAAAAAATGGTCTCGAACAAAGAGATGACCTTTTTGGAACGCATGTATCTTGTAGCGATTGTTAAAGGTTTGGTCATTACCATCAAACACTTTTTTAAGAAAAAAGCAACGATTCATTATCCAGAGCAAGTGCGTGCTATGAGTTCAGTTTACAGAGGACAGCACATGCTTAAGCGCGATGAACAAGGAAGAGAAAACTGTACCGCTTGCGGATTATGTGCCTTATCTTGCCCGGCTGAAGCAATTACCATGCGTGCTGGTGAACGCAAAGCAGATGAAAAACATTTGTACCGCGAAGAAAAGTATGCCGAAATCTACGAGATCAATATGTTGCGTTGTATTTTCTGTGGTTTGTGTGAAGAAGCTTGTCCTAAAGATGCTATTTATTTGACCCTTTCAAAAGAGTTAGTTCCGGCTAGTTATGATAGAGAAAGTTTTATTTTTGGAAAAGATAAATTGGTTATGCCTTTAGAAATGGCCATTAAAAATACTCAACTTAAAAACGCTAACTAATGTCTACAGTACTTATAGTTTTTTGCCTATTAGGCTTCATTACTTTAGCCAGTGCCTTTCTTACGGTTTTTACTAGAAATCCAATTCACAGTGCTATCTATTTAGTAATTTGTTTCTTTTCGATAGCGGGACATTATTTGCTATTGAATGCTCAATTCTTGGCTATTGTCCATGTAATTGTTTACTCTGGTGCCATCATGATTTTGTTTTTATTTACAATCATGTTGATGAACTTGAACAAAGAAGACGAAGTTCATAAGCCAAGAATCACACGTTTGGGGGCTATTGTATCCTTCTGTTTGGTATGTTTAGTATTGATTGCTATTTTTACCAATTCAAAACCTATTGTTGGGGAGTATGTAGCTACAGGCGACGATTACCAATCCATCAATGTATTAGGTAAAATACTGCTAAACGAATATATGGTTCCTTTTGAATTTGCTTCTATTTTGCTGTTGACTGCAATGATTGGAACGGTTCTATTGTCTAAAAAAGAAAAATTAGAAAAGTAAGATGAATAATATTTTAAACCAGATTGGTATCGAAAACTACATCTTTTTGAGTGTCATACTTTTTTGTATCGGCATATTTGGAGTGTTATACAGACGAAATGCCATCATTGTTTTCATGTCGATTGAGATTATGTTGAATGCCGTGAATTTACTTTTTGTAGCTTTCTCTACGTATCACCAAGATGCGCAAGGACAAGTTTTTGTGTTTTTCTCAATGGCGGTAGCGGCAGCTGAAGTAGCTGTTGGACTTGCGATTTTAGTTTCTATTTTTAGAAATCTAGGGTCGATTAGTATCGATAATTTAAAAAACTTAAAAGGATAAATGGAAATGAATACCAACATAGCATTAGTCTTAGTTCTAGCTCCTTTAGTAGGCTTTTTAATCAATGTGTTTTTTGGAAAAAATTTAGGAAAAACAGTTTCGGGTGCGCTTGGAACTTTGACCGTTTTAGTATCGTTTATCGCTACTTGCTTTTTCTTCAGTACAGTTTCTTCGTCAAAAGAAGCGATACAAATTTCATTATTTGATTGGATTCAGATAGGAACATTTAAAATTGACTTAGGTTTTTTAATTGACCAACTTTCGGTATTGTGGTTGCTTTTTGTAACGGGTATTGGTTCGTTGATACATTTATATTCTATTAGTTATATGCACGATGATGAAAATATGCACAAGTTTTTTGCCTATTTGAATCTGTTTGTGTTTTTCATGATTACTCTTGTTATTGGAAGTAACTTATTGGTTTTATTCATCGGATGGGAAGGCGTTGGACTTTGCTCCTACTTACTTATTGGTTTTTGGTATAAAAATCAAGACTATAATGATGCTGCCAAAAAAGCTTTCATTATGAACAGAATTGGTGACTTAGGGCTATTGATTGGTATTTTCATTTTAGGAAGACAATTCAATACTTTAGATTACACTTCTTTAAAAACTATCATTTCTGGTGCTTCAGAGCTTAACTTATACGCTGTTGCAGTAGCTGCTTTTGCTCTATTTATTGGAGCTTGTGGTAAATCGGCGCAGATTCCATTGTACACTTGGTTACCTGACGCGATGGCTGGACCAACACCAGTTTCTGCTTTGATTCACGCTGCCACGATGGTAACTGCGGGTATCTTTATGATTACTCGTTTGAATTTTATCTTTGATTTAGCTCCAGACGTTCAAAACATCATTGCAATTGTGGGTGCTATAACTTCTCTTGTAGCAGCAACTATTGGATTAGCACAAAATGATATCAAAAAAGTATTGGCATATTCTACCGTTTCTCAATTGGGATTAATGTTCTTGGCTTTGGGATTAGGTGCTTATGAAGTAGCCGTTTTCCATGTTATCACTCATGCTTTTTTCAAAGCTTGTTTGTTCTTAGGTTCTGGTTCTGTAATTCATGCTTTACACGGGGAACAAGACATGCGCAATATGGGTGGTCTACGTAAAGTTATGCCAGTAACTTTCATCACTATGTTGGTGTCTTCTCTAGCAATTTCAGGTGTTCCTTTGTTTTCAGGATTTTTCTCTAAAGATGAGATTTTGTTAACTGCTTTCCACCACAACATCCCTTTATGGGTAATTGGTTCTGTGGCGTCTATTATGACTGCTTTTTATATGTTTCGTTTGCTTTTCTTAACTTTCTTCAAGGAGTTTAGAGGAACCGAAGAACAAAAACATCACTTACACGAAAGTCCAGCCTTGATTACTGTGCCTTTGATTATTTTAGCCATTTTGGCCACTTTTGGCGGATTGATAAGCTTACCAGGAAATAGCTGGTTGAATCATTATTTAATTCCGATATTACCTAAGTTGGCTACAGCTGAACATCATTTAGGTACAACAGAATATACTTTAATGGCTATTGCAGTAATTGGTGGAATTGTAGGAATTGCAATTGCTTACTTCAAATACATCAAAAATGATACAGTACCGCCAGCAGATGCTGAAATCACTGGGTTTACAAAAGTCGTATACAACAAATATTATGTAGATGAGCTGTATGATACGCTTTTTGTAAAAACAACCAACGCTTTGTCTCGCTTCTTTAGAGATTATGTTGAAACAGGTATCTCTAGCTTTGTTTTTGGTCTTGGAAAAGTAACTAACGAAATAGGATTTTATGGAAGAAAAGTACAAAATGGAAGTGTAGGTTTATATCTTTTCGCTTTTGTTTTGGGGCTTTGCGCGATTATTTCCTTTTTATTTTTAGCACAATAATACACACATACTATGAACGTATCTCTTATATTACTATTACTTTTAATTGGCGCTTTAGTCACTTATTTGGCTGGTGACAAACTCGCTTCAAAGGTAGCCTTGTTGTTTGGACTAGGTACATTTGGAGCCTCTATTGTGCTTTTGAATCAGTATAATGCAGGTGAAAACATTAGTTTAATAGCGAATTGGATCAATCAACCTAAAGTGGTTTTTGCTCTAAAGGCAGATGGATTATCATTAGCTATGCTATTATTAACTACAGCATTGACTCCTATAATTATTTATTCTTCTTTTGGAAATGACCTAAAAAATGCCAAATCATTTTATGCCTTAGTTTTGTTTATGGCTTTTGCAATGGTAGGTACGTTTTTAGCTTCAGACGGACTATTGTACTATATCTTTTGGGAATTAGCTTTATTACCTATTTACTTTATTGCTTTAGTATGGGGCAATGGTGATGCTGAGGAACGCAAAAAAGCAGTAGTTAAATTCTTTATCTATACACTTGCAGGTTCCTTGTTTATGTTGGTTGCCTTTGTTTATATGTACCAACAAGCGGGAAGCTTTTTACTAGAAGATTTATATAAATTAAACTTAACTACTTCTGAACAAAAATGGATTTTCCTAGCTTTCTTCGGAGCTTATGCTATCAAAATACCATTAATTCCTTTTCATACTTGGCAAGCGAATGTATACCAAAAAGCACCAACTGTTGGTACAATGTTACTTTCAGGGATTATGCTAAAAATGGGGTTGTACAGCGTACTTCGTTGGCAATTGCCTTTATCTAGAATTGCAGCTAAAGAATATATGCCAATTTTTATCGCTATCGGTATTGCTGGTGTTGTTTATGGCTCAATTGTAGCGCTAAGACAAAAGGATTTGAAAAAATTATTGGCTTATTCTTCCTTAGCTCACGTTGGGTTAATCGCTGCTGGAGCTTATACATTAACCATTGATGGGTTTAGAGGAGCTGTTTTGCAAATGATTGCTCACGGATTTGTAGTGGTAGGTCTTTTCTTTGCTGCTGAAATCATTTACAGAAGATATGAAACAAGAGCCATTTCAGAAATGGGAGGCATTCGTGCTTTAGCACCAAAATTTACCTCTTTGTTTTTAATTTTAGTTTTGGCCTCTGTTGCTTTACCAACTACTTTCAACTTTGTTGGGGAATTTACCGTTTTGTATAGCTTATCTCAAATCAATATTTGGTTTGCAATACTGGGTGGTACAACCATAATTTTTGGAGCTTATTATATGCTTAAAATGTTCCAATATGTTATGCTTGGTGAAACAAATACCAAAACGTTTTATCCACTTTCATTAAGCGAAACCATAACGTTACTAAGTATAGTTGCTGTACTGTTCTTTTTTGGATTGTATCCAAAACCAATTACAGACTTAATCACACCAAGTCTAGAAGAAATTTTAAATCAAATCAATCGAATTAACTAGTCAAATAAAAAATGAATACATTAATAGCTATAATAGGATTAGGTGTTTTATGCCTTTTATTTGAAATTCTTGATTTCAGAAAAGCAATTATTCCTGTAACCATCATTGGATTATTAGGTGTACTTGGCTTAACCTTTGCCGATTACAATGCACCTGCTTCTTATTACAACAATATGATTTCGGTCAATAATTTCTCTGTTACTTTTTCGAGTTTATTTATTATACTTACCATATTTTTAGTGGCATTAAGCCATAATTTTTACGAAAATCATCAGTCAAAGTTGTCAGATTTTATTGCCATAAAAATATTCTTATTATCAGGGGCTGTTGCTATGGTTTCTTTTGGAAACTTAGCTATGTTCTTCTTAGGCATTGAAGTTTTATCTATTTCATTATACATTCTTGCTGCAAGTAACCGTATGAACTTGAAAAGCAATGAAGCTGGTATGAAATACTTTTTGATGGGTTCTTTCGCTTCAGGAATTATTCTTTTTGGTATTTGCCTTGTTTACGGCGCTATGGGAAGCTTTGATGTTTCAGAAATAAGTCAAATGTCTCAATCTGCAGAATTACCAATATGGTTCCCAATTGGTATTATTTTATTGAGCATTGGTATGTTGTTTAAAATTGCTGCTGTACCTTTCCATTTTTGGGCACCAGATGTTTATGAAGGTTCTCCATCAATGACTACAGCGACGATGAGTACGTTAGCAAAAGTTGTTGCAATGGCTACATTTTTCAAATTACTAACGGCTTTGAATGCCGATTTAAATTATAACTTCCAATTGGTGATTGTTATTATTTCTATTGCTTCAATGACAGTGGGTAACATTATGGCATTAAAACAAAGCAATGTAAAACGTATGTTGGCCTTTTCAGGGATATCTCACGCTGGTTTTATGATTATGACTTTGTTAAGCATCGGAACTTCTGCTGGAAGTTTATTGTACTATGCTACTGCTTATTCTTTGGCTGGTATTGGTGCTTTTAGCGTGCTACTTTACGTATGCAAAAATCAAAACAACGAAGACATTACCAATTTCCAAGGTTTAGGTAAAACAAATCCGCTATTGGCAGCTGTTTTAACAGGTTCATTATTGTCTATGGCAGGAATTCCTATCTTTTCTGGTTTCTTCGCTAAATTGGCTTTATTCAATCAAACTATTGATGCTGGTTACTTAGTTGTCGTAATTGTTGCTGTAATCAACTCTATCATAAGTGTGGGGTATTACTTCAAATTGATTTTGGCGATGTACAGCAAAGAGCCAAACGAAACAAGAACTGGAAAACCATTCTTGATTTATGCAGTGGCCATTCTTTCATTGTTATTGAACATAACGTTAGGACTTTTCCCTTCCCTAGTGATGGATTTGATTTAATCTAATTATCATACAAAATATTCTATTTATGAGGGACATTAAGTCCCTCATTTTTTTTTATGCAAATTTGAAAACTAAAGTACAAACAAAGTTTAGGACTATACTTTGTTGAATACAAAAAGGAAAACGATGTAGTACTGACAAAATTGTAATTATCTATTTTACTACTATTTACTATCAATAGCCATAGGTTAACGACTATATATTTTGTAAATTAGTGACGTCGAAATTCATACTTTCACCTTTTAAATACTTACAATAAATCACTTATATAACATTATGAAGAAAGCAATAGGAGCGATTGGAATCCAGAAAACAAGAGATGACTTGCATTTTGCAATGACATGCTACAAAGAAATGCTTACTGATTTGTATGAAAATGAAATTGCCAATATAATACAAAACTCGTCTTCGGAACCTATAGATAACAAAAGCCTACAAGTAGTCGATGAAAAACTAATTCAAGCCTTGAGTATTTACTTTCAGTTAACCAATTTAGTCGAAGAAAATGCCGCAGCTCAGTTTAGAAGAAATCTAGAAAAAGAAATAGGCATTGCCGCTATTCGAGGATCGTGGGGAGAAACTTTTACCCTATGGAAAGAACAAGGATTAAGCGAAGAAGAAATGATTAATGTCATTTCATCGTTAAATGTCATGCCAGTATTAACAGCACACCCTACTGAAGCAAAACGTGTTTCGGTTTTGGAATTGCATCGTGAATTGTATCTTCTCCTGGTAAAAAACGAGAATACCATCTGGACTGTAACAGAACGCAATACAATTAAAGAGAAAATAAAATTTTTATTGGAGCGTTGGTGGCGTACTGGTGAAGTGTACCTAGAAAAACCTGATTTAATTGCAGAACGAAATAATGTACTTTACTACTTCAGCAAAGTTCTACCTTTGGCCTTACAGAGAAGCGATGAATTGTTAAAAAACTCATGGAAAACTATGGGTTTTAATCCCAATAAGCTTAACAAACCGGAACAATTTCCACTATTACAATTTGGCAATTGGGTAGGCGGCGACCGCGACGGTCATCCCTTTGTCACTCCTGAAGTCACCAAAAGCACCTTACAACTCTTAAGAAACACTGCTCTTAAATTATTACAAGAAAAAATATTGGCATTCAGTGCGAGTATGACATTGTCAAGCACAAACAATGATGTGCCCGAAATTTTAGAAAAAGCTATTGAAGAAAAACTTGCTCAATTAGGCAAAGCAGGCATAAACGCGGTAGCTAGAAACCCAATGGAGCCATGGAGACAATTTATAAATCTACTTTTACTAAAATTAGAACATACCATATCTGAAAAAACTGATGTTCCTAGCAAATACTACAAAAATCCAAGCGAACTTCTAGCAGATTTTAAAATAATTAGAACATCCCTCGAAGAAATCCACGCTAATAAAATAGCCGATGAACTTTTGTTTCCAATAGAACGCCATTTACAATGTTTCGGGTTTCATCTTGCAAAATTAGATGTTAGACAAAATAGTAATTACTACGAAATTGCAGTCAATCAGATGTTAAGTGCAGCTGGATATGATGAAGACAATTTCAGCACTTGGGACGAAGATAAAAGAGTAGTTTTCTTAACCAACGAATTACAAACCAATAGACCATTTGTAGTATCAGGAACACCTTGTGGCGCTGAAGCAGACAGTGTTTTAGGCTATTTCAAAGTATTGCGCCAACATATTGACCTATATGGTACTGATGGCATAGGTACTCTGATTGTATCAATGACTCGTCAACTAAGTGATTTATTAGTAGTGTATCTCTTTATGCGCGAAGTAGGCATTTTGTATAAAGACATAAAAGTAGCACCGCTATTAGAAACCATACAAGATTTAGAAAATGGAAATGAAATATTAGATACTTTCCTAAATCATCCTGTTACCGTGAAACGTATGCAATTCATGAACAAAGTTCAAGAGGTAATGTTAGGCTATAGTGATAGTAATAAAGATGGGGGAATCGTAGCAAGTCGCTGGAATATCCACAAAGCCGAAAAAAAACTCACCGAAATTGGCGACAAAAACAAGGTAAAACTTTGTTTCTTTCACGGAATAGGTGGTACCATAAGTCGTGGTGGTGGCCAATACAATAGATTTCTAGAAAGTATGCCATCCAAAGCCGTTTCAGGAAACATAAAACTAACCATTCAAGGAGAAACCATTGCCCAACAATTTGCCAACCCATTAAATGCTACCTATAACCTAGAGATGCTACTTTCAGGTACTGCTAGGCAAACTATGCGAGGTAGAAGGACTTCACAAGGAAGTGACTTCCCCTTTTCAACAATAGAAAAATTGGCATCATGGTCTGAAGAACATTTTCAAAAACTAATTGGACATCCTGATTTTATAACATTTTACTCTGAAGCCACACCTATTGATGTTTTAGAGCATAATAAAATTGGATCGAGACCTGCACGAAGAACTGGCAAACGCTCATTAGCTGATTTGAGAGCTATTCCTTGGGTATTTAGCTGGAACCAATCCCGATTCAATATTACCGGATGGTTTGGATTAGGTTATGCACTTAAAAAACTACAAGAAGAAGCCCCAAATGAATACGAGGTGTTAAAAAACACTTTAAATCAGTGGGCGTTTCTAAAATACATGCTGATTCACATAGAAACCAATCTGATAATTGCCAATCCTGAGATTATGAAAGAGTATGCTGCTTTAGTAAAAGATTCAAGCATTAAAGATCATTTCTTAACTATGATTCTTGGAGAACATACAGAAAGTAAAAAACAAATAGAGTACATATTTGGCGAGCCATTAGAAAACAGACGCGTTAATCAATTAGAAAATCTGAACAAAAGGAAATATGAATTACGTATTTTGCATCATCTACAAGTAAAATACATCAAAGAATGGCGTGAGCTGAAAGATGAACAACCAGAAAAAGCAGAAAAAATACTTACTAAGTTATTGTCTTTAATCAATTCCATCTCCAGTGGACTAAAAAGTACAGGTTGATACCATAACATTGTTACAAATGACAAAACCGATATTATTTTGTAATGGTATCGGTTTTGTATTTTTGATAAGTATAAGAAACAAACACTATTTTTGTATCACTAAATAAAATAAGATGTCATCAATAATAAACATACAAATTTGGTCCGATATAATGTGTCCGTTTTGCTACATCGGAAAACGAAGATTAGAATCAGCCATTGCACAATTCGAATTTAAAAACGCCGTAACTATCGAGTGGAAAAGTTTCCAATTAGATGCTAACTTCGTTGCTTCAAAAGAAGATAGTTTGGTTGAACATTTAGCAGAAAAATACAGAAAAGATAACGATTGGGCACAACAAATGCTCGACGATATGACACAGAATGCTAAAAACGTTGGTCTGGATTTTCACTTTGAAAAAGCTAAAATGGCGAATTCCTATAATGCACATCGTTTGTTGCATTTGGCCAAAGAAAAAGAAGTCGCAGATTCGTTAAAAGAGTTGTTATTCAAAGCCTATCTTACCGAAGGATTGGATATCAACAACATTGCCGTACTAACTGCTTTAGGGAAAGAAGTTGGATTGGAAGAGGAAAGTATCAACTCAGTTCTCTCCTCAGATAGGTTTGGTGATACCGTTAGAAAAGACCAACAAGAAGCACAAGCCATAGGCGTGCAAGGAGTTCCTTTCTTTGTTATGAATAATAAATATGCCATTTCTGGAGCACAATATCCTGAAACTTTTTTGAATGCTTTGAAACAAATTTGGGAAGAAGTAGAAAACACTAGCATCAACACAGAAGCAGATAATTCTTGTTGTGGTATAGACGGCTGCAATTAAAAGGCAATGGATATAAAAGAGAAAACAATCCGCTGGGGAATTATTGGTTGCGGAAATGTAACCGAAATCAAAAGTGGCCCCGCCTATCAAAAAACAGAAGGATTTACCATCGGAGCTGTGATGCGTCGTGATGAAGAAAAAGCCGAGGATTATGCCAAAAGACACGGCATAGCCAAATACTACACCGATGCTGATGCCTTAATCAACGACCCAGAAATAGATGCGGTTTATATTGCAACGCCTCCAGATGTTCACAAATATTATGGATTAAAAGTAGCCGAAGCAGGAAAACCCTGTTGTATAGAAAAACCATTAGCGCCCAACTATAAAGATTGTGTTGCCATCACCGAAGCATTTGCCTTTAAAAACATTCCATTATTTGTTGCCTATTACAGACGTACTTTGCCAAGATTTGAGCAAATAAGAGAATGGATTAACAGTAATAAAATAGGCACAATTAGGCAAATTCATTGGCATTTGAGCAAACCCGCCTCAGCACAAGACCTTTCAGGAGATTACAATTGGAGAACCGATAGTAAAATTGCTACAGGAGGCTATTTTGATGATTTGGCCAGTCACGGATTGGATTTGTTTGTGCATTATTTTGGAATCATAACCAATGTTTCAGGCATCAGTCTCAACCAACAAGGTTTGTATACTGCAAAAGATGCCGCAACCGCTTGTTGGCTGCACGAATCAGGAATCACTGGAAGTGGTTGTTGGAATTTTGGCACCTTAGAACGGGAAGACAAAGTAGAAATTTTTGGAAGCGAGGGCAAAATTGTTTTTTCGGTTTTTGAAAACGAACCTATTCTACTAACAACAACAGAAGGCACAACAGCACACGAAATAGCACACCCAGAAAACATTCAATTGTATCACGTGCAACAAATGCGGGATCACTTGTTAGGTCGCTCACAACATCCATCAACTGGAGCAACAGCCACCCACACCAACTGGGTTATGGATCGAATTATTGGAAATGAAATATAAAAAAAGCGACACTTGTCGCTTTTTTTTACCATAAAATCTCTTGAGCTTCACCCTTCTTTAAAAGTATCGATTTAGTTTGATTCCCATAAATAAGGGTAGTCTTTCCACCCAATTTACTTGAAATAATTAGCTTACTAAGTCTTTTTTTATCCCAATGCATTTCGAGTTCGAAACCTCCTCTGGCAGAGATTCCTTTGATAGTTCCTGTTTCCCAAGCATCGGGTAAGGCGGGCAATAGTCTTATCTCGTTTTCATTAGATTGCACCAACATTTCTACGACAGCAGCAGTACCACCAAAATTACCATCAATTTGGAATGGTGGATGGGCATCAAACAAATTTGGATAGGTTCCCCCTCCTCTTCTTGGTTTTTCGGTTTTCTTTCCATCTGGATCTACATATCTAAGCAGTTCTCTAAACATCTTGTAAGCCCGATTGCCATCCCAGAGTCGCGCCCAAAGATTAATCCTCCAGCCTTTGGACCAACCAGTAGTTTCATCCCCTTTGATTTCTAATGCTTTTTTACAGGCCAAAGCCAATTCAGGAGTTTTGGAAGGTGTAATATGATCTCCAGGAAACAATCCGAATAAATGCGACTGATGTCGATGTCTAGGATCTTTATCTTCCCAATCAAAATACCATTCTTGTAAATTTCCCTTTTGCCCAATTTGATAGGGATACAATCTCGCTAAATCTCTTTCAAGTTGGGCTCTAAAATCAGCATCAATATTTAGGACTTTTGAGGCTTTTATTGTTTTATCAAAACATTCTCGAATCATCGCCAAATCGGCAGTTCCGCCATAAAGCGTTGCTCCCACAAAACCATTTTCAAGCTTGTATTGATTTTCAGGCGAAGTAGCAGGAGAAGTAATTAAATTACCCTTTTTATCTGAAACCAACCACGCTTTACAAAACTGTGCTGCTCCTTTCATCAACGGATATCCTTCCTTTTTTAAATACTCTTTGTCTTGTGTAAACACAAAATGTTCCCAAATATGAGTACTTAGCCAAGCACCCGCCAAAGGCCAACAGGCCCACATTGGGTCTTCTTTTCCGAATTGACCAACTGGATTTGACATCGCCCAAATATCAGAATTATGAGCTGCTGCCCAACCTTCATTGATTCCGTAAAAAGTCTTGGCAGTAACTTTACCCGTTACCGAAAGATTCTTAATAAAACTCAACAAAGGCAAATGCATTTCAGATAAATTGCAATTTTCGGCCAACCAATAATTTTCTTCAAGATTGATGTTCATCGTATAATTACTGCTCCAAGGTGGATTTAAGTAAGGATTCCATAAGCCTTGTAAATTAGCAGGAACCCCTAAAGTTCTCGAACTACTAATGAGTAGATATCGACCGTAATTAAAGTAGAGAATTTCTAGATTTTTATCTTCTGCCCCATCAGCATAGCGCAATAAACGTTCGTCTGTTGGTAAATCCGGAGCTTTTGTATTACCTAAATATAGAGAAACTCGATTGTAGAATTTTTGGTAATCGGCGATGTGAAAATTTTTTAGTTTATCGAATGATATTGAGAAAGCTTTACTTAAGTTTTTCTTTGCAATAGAATTTGCGATTCCATCGATAGAAGGATTTTTATCAAAACCATTGAAGCTGGTAGCGATAGATACATAAAGTATCGCTTCAGTAGCATTTTTTACCCCCAAAGTTGTATCGGTAGTTGTAACTACCCCATCCGTACTTTTTATTTTTATTAAAGAAGTAAATCGCGTTCCTCTCTCTTTTTGAGTTAAGAATGAAGCAGGAACTGTGTACCCAGCATTTTCATGAATGGGTGCGGTACCATTCATTTCCAAAATTGTATTCTTGCAGGTTGTTTGATGTTGCAATAAACTATTGCTGTTGATATTAAACTCTAAAGCACCTTTTTGACTGGATTTTATTTTGATAATCAAAACTTGATGTGGCGCAGAAACAAAATACTCTCGAGTATATGTTACTCCCTGACTAACATAACTAACCTTGGAAGTAGCAGTCGCAAGATTCAATTCACGATAATAATTAGTTGCCTTCTCTGTATGATGAAAATTAATTTCAAGTGTTCCCAAAGGAGCAAAAGATTCCGAATTTTTGCCTTGTATTTTTTTGTTTAATTCTTCGGCCAAAGGGTAGTTTTCTTGTGCCAATGCTGCACGGATTGCTGGAATATTTTTGTAAGCATCGGGGTTCATATTGGCATTTACAGGTTCGCCTGACCAAAGAGTAATATCATTCAAATAAATCTTATCTGAAAGGACACCACCAAAGACGGTAGCCCCCATTTTTCCGTTACCTAAAACCAAACTTTCCTCAAAAAATTCTGCAGGTTGGTTGTACCACAAAATGTGATTGGACTGGGCTTGACCTTTTTCAAAAAAAGAAAAAATAATAAAAATGATGTAGGTGTATTTCATAAAGAAATATTTTTATGATGCGGGTCATCCAAATATAACGTTGAGACGGGTTAAAACCCGTCTGTTGCGTTATGGATTTATTTTATATTTTTCATTGGCAGTAATCAATTCCCAATTATCAGTTCGGAATGGGGAAGCTGGAAATTTTTCTTTATTGAAAAGATTGACTTCGGTGTCATCGTCTGCCCAACCGTAACGCACCGCCAAAGGATTCACTACCTCATCACTAGAGACGATAACTTTATTGTCTTTGATTAATGCTTTCGCTGGATGAAAAACTTTGTCGGCACCCGCAATTTCAAATCCTTTTAGCATAGCGTTATTGGGAGTTGTAAGTCCGCCACCGATAGCATCGAAAGTCAAAATAATTTGCTTCCCTTTTATTTGGTGTGTTTTATAAATAGGACCACTGTAAACTCCTTTTTTTCCATATACTTTATTCAAAGCTATGGCTGATAAACGATAACCTACCTCTTTTTTATTGGTTGGATGAATGTCTTTTGCGTTACCAATATCCGTGGTAACTGCCATACCTGTATTTTTAACGTATAAGGTTCGGATTGTGCTTCGCGCAATTCTGCCCAGCGACTTCCTTTATTACTGTTGCCGCCAAACTCATCAAAAGTGGACAGTTGTACATAATAAAACGGAAAATCTCCTTGCCCCCAATGGGTTCGCCAATCCTGAATCAGTAGAGGGAACGCTTTTTTATATTGATGAGCTCTCCAAACATTGGCTTCGCCCTGATACCAAAGTACCCCTTGAAAAGCATACGGAATTAATGGGTTGACCATCGCATTGTATAATAACGAGGAGAAAGAATTGGGTGAAATGGCAATTTTTACTTGAACGACATTAAACTTCCAAGCGCCGTCGATTTTAATTTCAGAATCATTGAAAGTTAACTTTAAATCAGAGGCATCACCGTAAATTCCACCACCGCCTGTATAGTCCGAAATTCGCACTGCAATCACATTTATGCCTTCTTTTAAAACTCCAGATGGAATCGTATACTTTCTTGGAGCATTCCAGATTTTATTGGTTCCAACCTGAAACCCATTGACATAGGTTACATCTTCGTCATCTATTTTGGACAAGTGTAAAACGGCTCCTTGTTGGGCTTGCTGTGCTGTTAGCACAATGGATTTTCGCATCCAAACTACACCATCAATATTGCCAATTTGTTGATTTTCCCATAATGAAGGAATTTTAATTTCTGGCCATTTGGAATCATTAAAATCTGGCGTCTTAAATTGATTTTCATTATTCAAAGAGACTTCAAAGCCTTGAACTTTTTGAATATTGTCTAAAAGAAATTTCTTGTAGGTTTCAAAAACAGCGTCCATATTAACTTGGGGTATATGGGCAACACTGTTTTTAAACTCGTTGTTGTTGGCCAACGCTTCACGACTGGTCCAAGTTTCAACACAGGTTCCACCCCAAGACGTATTGATAATTCCGATGGGAACCTTCAATTCGGCATATATTTTTTGGGCAAAAAAGTATCCAACTGCGGTAAAATCTTTTATGTTTTCAGCATTAGCATTTGTCCATTTTCCTTCTTTAAGTTCTTCTTTGGGAGTTCCACTCAAATCTTGAGCCACTAAAAACTGACGAATCATTGGGTTATTGGCTTGAACTTTTTGACTTTCAAAATCAGGTAATTTATACACTTGAAATTCCATATTGGATTGTCCGCTACAAATCCAAACTTCTCCTACCAGAACATCCTTGAGAACTATTTGGTTTTTACCCTTTATAGAAAGTACAAAAGGGCCTCCTGCTTTTTCAGCGTCTAATATTACCATCCATTTACCTGTTGCATCAGCAGTGATGGTTTTGGTTTGTTGCTTAAAATGAACCTCTATTTTTTCATTGGCATCGGCCCAACCCCAAACGGGTATCGGTTTGTTGCGTTGCAAAATCATTCCGTCAGCAAAAATTAGCGGCATACGGACATTGGCATTTGCTGCTAAATCCACAATGATGAAAAGAAAAAAGATATATTTTTTCATTTTTTTGATTTAAAAAATAACAAAGCCATTGAAAGGTAATGACAATCATCTTACCTTTCAATAGCTTAGGTATTCAAAATTATTTTAATCCGTCTTGCAAAGCTGTTAAAGCCTGCGTATCGTATACTGTATTGTTAGTACGATTGAATATCGTCATAGTGTTAACTCCCATAAAACCAGCATCCCAGTAGAAAGGAATCATACCATTAGCTTTGGATTGTTTCACCACATATTTTAGGAAATCAGCTCTGGATTTAAGATGTAAAGTCAATGCATCACCTGTTAAATCACGTTTGATGGCACCAAATTCACCAAGAATCACAGGAATTCCTTTGTCTACAAACTGTGTTTTCATCGATTTGAAAAGCTTGTCTATATCGGCTTCTTCTCCCCAAGTTGGATTACGCTCGGTATCGGTAGTAGAATGATTTCCTGCTCCCCAATAGTAAAACATTTTACCCCAAGATTCATCTTTAGTCATCAAGGTAAATTGATAAGGATAAAAATGAACTTCGGCCATCATACGACTCGCTACCTTGTCAGTAGGCAAAGTCGTCATCAACTTATTGGTTTTTTCGATATCAGTATCAGGACATTGAATGATTAAATTACGATAAGCATTTTTCCCACCTGTAGAACGTACAGCATCAATAAATGTTTGGTGATAAGAATTTAGAACTGCCATTTGGGTAGCATCTGCAACTTTAGGTTCATTGGCACTAGCAAAAAGTAAATGTTCATCAAAACCTCTCAACTGTGTAGCAATTTGTTCCCAAAATGCTTTTTGCTTCGCATTGTTTTCAACTTTTTTAGCCTCAGTACAGTTGTTTTCTAACCAACCACCATCCCAATGGATATTAACGATTACATACATATCATTGTCTACACAATACTGCACCACTTCTTTTACTCTGGCCAACCAATCTGCTTTAATCTGTGCGTTCGTGCTGTTGGCCAAATACTGATTCCAAGAACAAGGGATTCTAATGGCATTAAAACCATTGGCTTTTACAAAATCAATCAAAGCTTTGGTCACTTTAGGATTGCCCCAAGCTGTTTCGCCACCCGTTGCTTCCAACGTGTTTCCGATGTTCCAGCCTAGCTTCATTTTACTAGCCAATTCCGTTGCATTACTACTCATTCCCGTTGCATCTGCTGCAATTGGATTCGTATTATAACTAGGATACAAACTCAAACTTGCCGCTTGGGTTACGGTAACCTTAACATTTTTTTGTGCATTACCATCCATCACAAAAGTAAGAGTGGCTTGGCGTGCTGAAGTTGTCGTATTGGCGGTAACATTGATTGTAACTTCTTGACTTTGCAAAGAAGAGCTTGTAACCGATAGTGTACACCAAGCTTGGTCAGAAACAGCAGCCCAATCTTTACCAGTCATAGTAATGGTAATGGCTGCACTTCTACTAGATTCAGCAATCGAAACACTGGTTGCACTAGAAGTTATTGTTGTCTCAGCAGGCGTTGGATTAGTAGGTGTAGGCTCTGCATCGTCTTTACTACAAGAAATTCCTATGAATACAAATAAAGTAAGTAGGGTGTTTATAAAATTATTTTTCATATGTTATATAGTTTTAATTAGTGGTTATGTGTTATCTCCTTATAATCTCTATTGTTCTTGACGATTTTATAAGTGCTTTTTAGTTAATAGTTATTATGGCTTGGTTTGAATTATTTCTAGAAGAATTCCCAACAAGCAACGTATATTTTCCAGGTTCTACGGTCCATTTTTTGGTAGTCACATTGTAGTAAGCCAATTCTTTTGCAGGAATTTTTACTGTAACCAGTTGCTCACCTCCAGCTTTAACCCCTACTTTTTGGAATCCTTTTAGCTCTTGAGCAGCACGACTGATTTTAGAATCAGATTTAGTTGCGTAAACTTGTACGACTTCTTTTCCGTCAACTTTTCCAGTGTTTTTTACCGTTACTGAAACTGTAATTGTTTCGGTTGGTTTGTATTCTTTTTTATCGGTTTTAGCCGTATCAAAAGCAAATGTGGTGTAAGACAATCCGTAACCAAATGGATAAAGTGGTGCAATTTTTTTGGTATCAAACCAACGGTATCCTACCAAGATTCCTTCAGCATATTGCACCGTTTTGTCTCCAGGAAAACTATTCGTGGCGTGCGCAGGAGAATCCATAATGTTTTTTGGCATAGTCCAAGGTAATTTTCCAGAAGGGTTAATCTTTCCTAACAATACATCGGCTAAAGCATTACCACCTTCAGAACCATTGAACCAACTCCATACTAATGCTTTGGTATTTTTGGCTACCTCCTGAATATCAAACGGTGCCCCAGCTACCATAACTACTATTGTTCTTGGATTCACTGCTAAAACTTTTTTAATCAATTCTTCTTGACCAAAAGGCAGTTTCAAACTTCTTCTATCCGAAGCTTCGGTTTCGTAATCGCGATTAGAACCAGCAAAAATGATGGCTATATCAGATTTTTTGGCCGCATCGATGGCTTCTTGTAATTTGGCAGGGTCTAATTGGTCAATAGTTACAGGACCATTCAAGGTGATGTCTCCTAATTTTCCTTTATTTTTTTCGTCATAACGTTCCAAATAGCCTTCGGCATAATTGATTTGGATAGCAGACGGCAATCGGTTTTTCAAACCTTCTAGAGGTGTAATTTCTCTTTTGGTTTTTACCCCAGCACCAAAACCTCCTAAAGCATTTTTTTTGGTTGCATTGTTTCCGATTACAGCAATCGACTTAACGCCATCTAGTTGTAATGGCAAAGCGTTGTTTTCGTTCTTTAACAACACTATATTCTCAGAAGCGATTTTGTAAGCGTCTTGATAATGCGCTTCGGTCGCAATACTTCCTTTTACACGGTCTTTACCACCCATTGCTTTGACTTGGAATAAAGTGCGCAAAATTCTTTTGATATGAATATCGATTTCTGCTTCTGAAATTTCTCTCGCTTTTACAGATGCTATTAATTTATCGGCTAAGAAAAATTCATTGAACGGTTTTGGTGTTCCCATCTCAATATCTAAACCGCTTTTTAAAGATTTTACTGTAGTGTGAACTGCCGCCCAATCTGAAACTACAATCCCTTTGAAACCCCATTCGTCACGCAAAATTTTATTGAGCATATAGTCGTTTTCACATAGGTATTCACCTCTAAACTTATTGTAGGCTCCCATAATGCTGTATGCTTTTCCTTCTTTGACAGCAGCTTCGAAAGCGGGTAAATAAATTTCACGTAGCGTACGCTCGTCAATTTGCACATCTACAAAATCACGATTGGTTTCTTGATTGTTGGCAGCAAAATGTTTAACGCAAGCCATCACATCATTATCTTGTAATCCTACCACCATAGGAACCGTCATTTTTTTATTCAAAAAAGGGTCTTCGGTCATGTATTCATAAGTTCTTCCTCCCAAGGGTGTTCGCACAATGTTTATGGCTGGCGAAAGCAGCATGTCTTTGCCTCTAGCTCTCAATTCTTGCCCTACACTATTTCCAAAGGTATAGGCCATTTCTTGATTCCAAGTAGCTGCTAATCCACCTGCAGCAGGATAGTACGTTGCAAAATCATTCGTCAACCCAGCGGGTGCCCAATTATCTCTAGAAATTTCTTCGCGTACACCCAATGGACCATCAGCCATTTTTAGTTCTGGAATACCCAAACGAGGTACGGCTCCTGTCGAAAACATACTATTGCCGTGAAGCATGCCTATTTTTTCTTCTAATGTCAATTGCGATAGTAATGCATTGATTTCTGCATCATACTCAGTCCCGATTTCCTTTCCTTCATAGATTTTGGTATCGGCTGTAGCAACATTTCCTTCATTTTTACAAGAGACAACAGCCATAAAAGCAATTGCAGCTGATAAGTAAATTAGTTTCTTTTTCATAGGTCTATTTTTTATTTATTTCCCTTCTAAAGCAAGTACAGAATACGGTGGTATTTCAATTTCCAGTTGGTTATTCTTAATTAAAAACTTTTTAAAAGGGGATGGATTTATGGTTTTTGGTGCATCAAAAGTATTGTAATCATTAATTTTAGAAGAGGAGAGTATCTGACCAGAGATTGCATTTATCTTCAATTGTTTGAGGTCAATAATCACCTTGTGAGCCTTTTTCAAATCAATATTGGTTAATGAAAAATGGGTCAGATTAGCACTATCCTTTGAAATCGAAATTGAAATTGCAGGCAACTCCTTATCTCCATAACGATAGGTGGGAGAGACCATTTGGGTAGGGATAAGGGTAGCATCTTGGTGTACATTGAACATTTTCATCACATGGTAAGTGGGGGTAAGAACTATTCTCTCTTTATCCGTCAAAATCACTGCTTGCAAAACATTGACCAGCTGTGCTAAATTTGCTCCTTTAACTCTTTTGGCATTATTGTTAAAAATATTTAAAGTAACTCCAGCAATCATAGCGTCTCTCATTGTATTTTGTTGATAAAGCACTCCATTTTTAGCAGCGTCATCTGTTTCGTACCAACTACCCCATTCATCTACAAGAAGGGCCACTTTGTAATCTGGATCATATTTGTTCATAATTTCGGAGTGCTTTTTGACTAGCTCTTCCATTCTCAAAGCGACTTTCATAGATTCGAAATAGTGCGCTTCATCAAATTGAGAAGAAGAACCCTTATTCTCCCAGTTAGTAACGGCATACCAATGTAAAGCCACGCCTTCAATTAGTCCTTTAGGGACATCGCGCATTAAAACTTCGGTCCAATGATAATCATCGCCATTGGCCCCAGATGCAATTCTGAACAGCTTGTCCTTTCCGTCGCCATTAGGCATAAACGTTGCATATTGCTTATATAAATTAGCGTAATACTCAACCGTCATATTACCTCCACAACCCCACATTTCATTCCCTACACCCCAAAAATTAACATGCCAAGGTTGTTCTCGATTGTTTTTTTTTCTCAAATCAGCCATAGGACTGCCAGATTTGTAATTAACATACTGTACCCATTCCTCTAATTCTCTTGGTGTACCGCTACCAACGTTTCCCGCCAAATAGGGTTCAGCTCCGATACTTTCGCACAAATTCAAAAAATCATGGGTTCCAAAACTATTATCTTCAGTCGTTCCTCCCCACCAACGATTGACCATACTGGGTCGTTCCTTTTTTGGACCAATACCATCCTTCCAGTGATAAGTATCGGCAAAACAACCTCCTGGCCATCTAAGATTAGGAACTTTTAATTCTTTCAATGCTTTGATGATATCGTTTCGAACACCTTGAGTATTTACAATTGGGCTATTTTCACCAACATACAATCCGTCATAAATGCATCTCCCCAAATGTTCGGCAAAATGCCCATAAATATGTTTACTAATTATCACTGGTTTTTGCTCTTCCCTAATCGTAATGATTGTTGCTTGCTCTTGTGAAAAAACATTTTGAACAAAAGCAACAACTAAGGACAATACTATTAGCTTTTTCATAATCAATATCTTTTTTAGTTTTTTGAAACCAAGATTAGAAAAACATCATTCTCACGAAGCTCAAAATCTCTCGTTAAAGTGCCCTTGGCATCAACGGTAACTTTAGACGTTGCTATAGGTGCTCCATTGTTATTTTTCTTTAATGTATCGACTTGTTGTGTAGTCAATTGTTTGGGTTGGTTCATGGCCAAATAATCGGTAAAGACATCATTTTGCTTGTAACCCACTTTATAGACTTTTAAATCGTATTTGCCTTTTTTCAATCCAGTCAATTCCACTGTTACTTTGCCTTTGGTTTTTGCAGGCAAATCTTTGATGTAATATTGTTGGTTGTTGATGCTATTTTCTGGAAGTGTATATGTGTAATCCCAAAATAAAACTTGAACATCTCCCGCTTCATTTTTAGTACTCCAAGAAGAAGTATCAGTATTTTGAAGTGTAGTTGTTCCTAATTGGTTCAAAAAAGCATACGAAAAGTAGGCAGGCTTTTTTATACCTTGTGTGTTCAACAATCCAAAACCTCCGTGAAAAGGGGTAAATCGAGGGCCAGCTTCTTCGAAAATATCTGTAAAAACCCAATACGACATGGAATTTGCAGCATTCCCCACTTGTTTTAATTTTTGAAGAATATAGGCCGCCGAGTGATAACTATCGTGAATAGGATCGGCAGGTGTGTAGGACGAGCTCCATTCTGTGTAATGCAGCTCTAATTTTGGCATAGCCGAACTAGCAATCTGCTGACGAGAAGTGATTACTTCACCACTTATACTCGATTCCTCTTTGTTCAACACCGTTCCTGAGGTACCAAATTCATCCAAAAAACCTTGCTTTACACCATAAGTATGGGTCGAAATAAAATCTAATGGCACTTTATTTTTGGCACAAAACTCAATTGTTTCTGGAACCCAAGCCGCGCCTGCTGTAGCTGGTCCACCTACTTTATAAGCTGGATTTACACTTTTTACTGCGCGTGCCGTGTATTCATACAATTTGAAATATTCCTCTTGGGTGCCTGACCAAAAACCAGGAGATAAATTAGGCTCATTCCAAACTTCAAAATACCAAGTTTTTACTTCCTCAACACCGTAACGATCTGTAAAATGTTGGGTTAAGTTGCGGATGAGCTCTTCCCATTTTTTATAATCTTTTGGAGGCGTTACATTGCCTTTCCACCAAAAAATGGTTTGACTTCCACTGGCCAAAGCCGATGGCATAAAACCTAATTCGACAAAAGGTTTTATTTTGATACTCAAAAGAAAATCATACAAAGCATCGATATATTGATAATTGTATTCTGGATTTCCTTTCGAATCTTCACGATACACTCCCATATCATCGGTTAACAAACCATGCATTCGAATGTATTTGAAATCGCACTCTTTTTTTACCATTGCCAATTGCTGTTGCCAATCGGCACGCAAACCCTCATTGGCACGACCCGCTCCAATACATTCTTTGAACATAGTATTCAATGCCCCTTCTGTTTTATTATAATCGACTTTTATGGTTCGAATCACAGCAGGATTTTGACCAAACAAACTAGAATTGTTTAGAAATAATAGAATAAATGCTATTGCTGAAAAATGCTTCATATGAAATTATTTTTTCAATAGTTGTATCAATAAACTCAACCGTCTTTAAAAACCTAACGGGTTGAATTTTCAGTTATATTTTTTTAAAACGCACGGCACCACCTCCTGCACCACCTAAATTCAAAGTAAGTACATCCGAAGCTTTTACGGTTTTCTTTGAAATCGCTACTCCTTCAGGATTGTTTTTTTGATGGGTTCCTTCAGCATCTACATAAATCTGCGCTTCATAAGTTGCCTTTGGGTCTAAGAATGATAATGAAACTTCTACTTTTCTTGGATTTTCATTGGTTAAAGTTCCCAAATACCAATCGGCACTGTTTCTATCTTTTCTTACAGTTGTGATGTATTCTCCAATTTTTCCCTCTAGCACCTTTGTATCCTCCCAATCGGTAGGAACGTCTTTTAAAAATTGTAAGGCTGGTTTTCCTTCGTAGTTTTCGGGAAGATCGGCCAGCATCTGAATTGGAGAATAAATGGTAACATACAAAGCCAATTGCTGCCCCACCGTACCCTGAATTCTTTTGCCTGGATAGCCTTGTTTTACTTCTACATCAAAAATTCCGGGAGTGAAATCCATAGGTCCAGAAAGCAATCTCGTAAACGGAATAATACTTAAATGGTTAGGCGGATTCCCTTCGCTCCACGCATTGTATTCCTGTCCTCTTGCGGCTTCTCTAGAAACCATATTCGGATACGTGCGACGCTCTCCAGTATCTTTGATGGATTCATGATACAAAACGGCCAAATCATATTGAGCTGCTTTTTCTAAAATGTATCTGAAATAGTTTACTCCAAATTGGCCAAAGTGCATTTGTTTCATATTCAATTTAGAACCTACGTGACCAATTTTAACCGTGTGAATGCCCAACTTTTTATACAAAGCAAAACCTTCATCAACTTCTTTTAAGTAGTTTATTAAATTAGAACCTGTTTCGTGATAGCCTATTAACTCAATATTCTTTTGTTTTCCGTAAGCCACTACTTTCTCTAAATCGAAATTGTCTGCATTTTTTGTAAAACTGAACATGTGCATGCGGTTTTCATACCAACCGGGCGTCCAGCCTTTGTTCCAACCCTCAATCAATAAATGATGAAAACCTTCTTTGGCGGTAAAGTCAATATATTCTTCGGCGTGTTTGGTGGTTGCTCCTTGTTTCTCACTTTCCCAAAAAGTGTATTTCCCAATGTGCATTCCCCACCATATTCCTAAATATTTATAAGGTTTGAAATAGGTATTGGTGTTTTTTAATTTGTTGGGTTCATTCAAATTCAAAACCAAGTAAGATGTAATCAAATCTCCTGGTTGTTCATCAATTTGAATCGTTCTCCATGAAGAAGTAAAGCTATCTTTTACGCGCACTTTTACCCCATCTGCCCAAGGCACCAAATCCGATTTTAGTTCGGTTCCTTCGGTATTGACCAAAGTCATGCTCGCAAAATCTATCAAGTTGGCTTCGTGAAAACTCAATGCCAAGCCACTTTTACTTTCGATAGTTAAAGGTGTTAATACCGTGTCTAGCGTACTTACCGGTGCATCTTTGAACAAATATTCGTCACGGTTTTCTCTGTTGGCAGGAATCCACCAAGCTTTTCCATCTTCTTTTAGATTGAAAGTTGTTTTTTCATCCATAATGAAAATACTGTCTTTCACTTTTTGTTTGGGATATACGTATCTGAAAGCGATTCCGTCATCAAAAGCACGAAACTGAATTTGTAATTTACGCTTGTTCCCTGTTTTTTGTTGTAAATCGACTACTAACTGATTGTAGTGGTTTCGGATGTTTTTCTTTTCTCCCCAAACTTGCTCCCACGTTTCATCAAAAGAGGATGTTTTTACATTTTTAACTTCAAAATTAGAGCTGAAATCTTCATTTCCTTTCAATAAAAACCCCATCGCTGATGGTGAAATCACTTCGGTTTTTCCGTGAGAAACGGTATATTTTGGAGCATTATTTACTAACTCAAATTTTATTTTGTTTTGACCTCCAGGCGAAGCCAATTCATAGGATGTAGTTTTTTTGCCTTGTGCATAACCCATACTAAGAGATAGAAGTACGGTAGAAAGGAGCAATTTATTTTTCATTGTATCATTATTTTAAGCAGTTAAATAATCGAGAGTGGTAGCAACCAAGAACCACCCTCGATCTAAAAACCAATCCAACTTATTTATTTTATCCACTCGGTTTTGAAAGTGGTTTTTCCGTTTAGTGCTTTTGAGGTGACTTCTCCCTTGTTTCCTTTTTTCACAACTGTGATGGTTTCAACTACATCAGTTCCTGGTAAGAAAACTTTGGCTGTAGCCGATGTAGTTGCATCAGAAGCATATACTTTTAAGGTCAATTTACTCCAATCCATATCTTTGGTAGATTGTGCCAAAGCAATATGAGGAATCGCGGCTCCGTCTCTCACCAAAACTACGATAGGTACTTCGCCCGCTTTAATCTTATGCCATCCGCCTTGGTATACTTTTTTGGTTTGATAATCAATCCAAGTTCCTGCTGGTAAGTATACGTCTCTTTCGGTCACTTCTTCAAACAATGGAGCGACCAACATACTTGACCCAAATAAGTACTCATTATCTACCAACCAAGCTCCAGGATCATTTGGATATTCTACAAATAAAGCGCGCATCATAGGTAATCCTTTTTGTGAACTTTCTTTGGCTTGAGCATAAATGTAAGGCATCAATTCGTAACGCATGTTGTCTGCTTTTCTAAATCCTTCTAAGAACTCTTTGCTATACAACCACGGCTCTCTTGGGGGCTCGCCGTGACTTCTAACATGTGAGGTAAGCATTCCGAATGGCGCCCAACGGCGGTATAAATTTTCTGGTGATTTGGTCGCAAATCCACCCACGTCGTGACTCCAAAAACTAAATCCGCTTAATCCTAATGACAATCCACCTCTCAATTCAGCCGACATCGCTCCATTTGTAGTTTCGGCATCGCCTCCCCAATGCAATGGATAGCGCTGGCTTCCAGCCCAAGTGCTTCTGGCCCAGATTAAGGTATATCCTTTTTCTTTTTGAGTAATTTCGGCTACCGCTTTGTTGTAGCGCAAAGGATACAAGTTGTGTTCATAAAAACCAGTACGTCCTGAATGATAAATTCCCTCTGGTGGTGCTGCTTCTCCAAAATCAACTTTTATCACTCCCACACCTTGATCAAATAAATGTTTCAATTTGGCTTGATACCAAGTTACCGTAGCTGGATTAGAAAAATCTAAAACCGCATCTTCATAAGGAAGATTGCCTTTACGGTCTCTAACGGCAAGATTTTTATCCATGATTTCGTTGAACAAAGTATTCTTTGGTGTAAAATAAGGCAATTGCCACAAGCATACCTGAAAACCATCTTTTTTCAAATCGCTCATCATTTTTACAGGATCTTGAAAACGCGCTTTGGCAAACTCATAATTGTTTCTCCAATCAACATCGAACCAGCCCGTATCAAAATGAATTACATCGGTAGGTATTTTGTAAGCACGCAAATCCTTAGCTACTTGTCGGCCTTCTTTTTCTGAGAAATACGTAATACGACTCATCCAAAACCCAAAAGACCATAGTGGCGGCATGGCCGCTTTTCCTGTCAGGTTGGTGTATTCGTCTAAGATTTCCTTTGGTTCACCAATGAAGAAAAACAAATCCGCTTCGTCATCACCAATGTACATTTCGTTGGCACTAGCATAATATTTTCCAAAATCAACAGTAATGGGAGTAGAATGATGCATAAAAACTCCATATCCACGGCTGCTCATATAAAACGGAACGGGTTTGTACATGGTTTCGTTTTGAATTCCATTGGCGTCATCGGTCCATAAAACAACTTTTTGTCCACGTTTATTGAATTGAGTAAACGATTCTCCACAGCCAAATATTTTTTCATCAGGCTCTAAGCTAAAAGCTGCACCCATACTTCTAGAATAATCGCTGTTTCTGCGTACATACGAAAAAGGAAGTGTTGGCGTATAGGTGTTTTTAAAATCAGTATCATGTAGTGTACTGGTGAGTAGTTTCCCTTTTTGGTCATAAATTTTTACATGCCAAGGCTTGGACAAAATTTCTACAGCACCATAAGCACTGGTGTATTTGAAACCGCCTTCAATTTTTGAAAACTTCCATGACTCCGGATGATTTGGAGCCACGCCATTAATTAACATCAACGACTCTTTTTCTGGATGAAATTGTGGTCCCGAAGTCATTTTGATTCGCAAGGTTCTGTCTGAAACAAACTGAATTTGAAACGGTAATTCTGGTGCCACCTCATATTCTGTTGTAGGAAACTCATTGGCAGGAACTACTCCTGGTTTCATCATCATGTTATTAAACGCCTGACGCGTTTGATACGTATTTCGGATGTATTTAATGGTTCCTTTTCCTGTGGCTGGATCAAAATTGGTCAGCTCATCAGCAAAATAAAAAGTATTGAGATAATTCTGAAAATCTTTGCTGATGTCTATTGGTGCATTCAGTACGTCCGCATTTTGAATTTGAGCTGAGGCTTTTGGCATCAAAACAAATCCAAGCACGGCCATCGAAAACAATGCTTTTAGTGATGTGTTCTTCATTGGTTAATAATTCTTGATGTTAGTTTTCCTGCGAGGTTTTCAAAACCTTGTAGGTTTGCATTTTTATTATCTTTTGCTAATTAATAAATACCTACAAGGTTTTGAAAACCTTGCAGGAACTGTTCTTATTCAGTTGATATTACTATTGTCGCTTGTTTAAGTCCATTCGCTTTGGCAGTCAATTCTAGTTTATCGGATGTAGTACCTGATTGAATAATCACTAAGCATTTTCCAGCCAAAGCCGTATGTTTTGTTCCTTTATAAGATTCATGACTTACGGGATCACCACTACAAACGCCAACAATCTTTCCGTTTCCATTTAATGAAAAATGGATTTCATTTTTGGCATTTGGAGCCAAAGTTCCTTTTGTGTCCAAAATCGAAACAGTTACAAATGACAAATCGTTTTTATCAGCTTTGATGGTGCTTCGGTCAGCTTCAAGTTGTAGTTGATAGGGATTTCCTGCTGTTTTGATTTCTTTTTCTAAGACTACTTTTCCGTTTTTACGCGAAACAGCTTTTAAAGTTCCTGGCTGAAAAGGAATCCTCCACATAACATGCAAATCGTCTCCTTTTTTACTTCTAGTCCCTACTGATTTTCCATTTAAAAATAATTCAACCTCATCGGCTTTGTTATAGTACGCCCAAACATCAACATTTTGTCCTACTTTCCAGTTCCAATGCGGGAAAATATGCAAAACGGTTTGGTCTGTCCATTCACTTTGATACATATAATAAACGTCTTTGGGGAAACCCGCCAAATCTACAATTCCGAAATAAGAACTGATCGATGGCCACTCATAAGGCGTTGGTTCACCGATATAATCAAAACCGGTCCAAATGTACATCCCAGATAGGAAGTCGTGTTTTTTGATAATTTTCCAAGTTGCTTCATGTGTTGAACCCCAAGGAGCTTGAACTTGGTCATACGAGGAAACGGTATTTCCAGGATTTCCTTCCGTAAATTTAAGATCCCATCGTACAGGCCATTTTTTTATACTATCCGAAACGGTATCATAATATCCTCTAGTGGCTAAAGCCGAAGTTGTTTCGGTAGCAATGAAAGGAATTCCAGGGAAATTCTTCTGATGAAATGCATAGGTTTGATGGGCATAATTGTATCCAATAATGTCTAATGCTCCCGAAGCAGCAATCGTATTGTATTGCACCTTTGCTTTATCAAACTGTAATGTCACCTCATCAATATTCATATTTACGGGAGGATTCATAGCCGCTGTAATAGGGCGAGTCTTGTCGTACTGACGGGTAATGGCTGCAAGTTCTTTGGCTATTGTTGCTCCACTTTCGTCCCATTGTTGTGGAATTTCATTTCCGATACTCCACATAAAAATACTGGCGTGATTACGATCTCGCAACAATTGATCAATTAAGTCTTGCTTGTGCCATTGGTCCCAATCATTGCCGTAATCGAATGGGGTTTTGGTTTTCTTCCACATATCAAAAGCTTCGTCCATGACAATAAATCCCATTTTGTCACAAAGATCTAAAAGCTCAGGAGCTGGAGGGTTATGGGATGTTCTGATACCATTGACTCCCATATTTTTTAAGATTTCTAACTGGCGTTCAATAGCGCGTGTGTTGATGGCAGCGCCCAAAGGACCTAAGTCATGATGCATGCAAACACCTTTTATTTTTACTTGTTTGCCGTTCAAAATAAAGCCTTTGTTAGCATCAAACTTAAAACTCCTAACCCCAAATTGGGTGGTATATTGATCTACAATTTTATCGGCTACGGCTACTTCAGTGATTGCGGTGTACAATTCTGGAGTGGCAACAGACCATAAAATTGGGGCATCAATAATTGTTTTTTGTTGGATGGTTTGACGTGCATTTGCTGCGATCGTGATATCTTGGGTAACCGAAGTTACTTTGGTGTTTTCTTTATAAATAGTAGTAGTGAGTGTTGCTTTTTGAGCGGTTCCATTCTGGTTTTGCACGGTAGTTTCAAGCTGTACCGTAGCTTGTTCATTGGTTACTTTTGGAGTGGTAATATACGTTCCCCATTGTGCAACGTGCAATTTATCGGTCGTTTCTAACCAAACGTTTCTGAATATTCCTGATCCAGAATACCATCTGGAATTGGGTTGTTTTGAATTGTCAACCTTAACAATAATTTCGTTGTTTTGATCTCCGTAATTCAAATAAGGAGTAAGTTCATATTGAAAACCAATGTATCCGTTGGGACGTTTTCCTAGATAATGTCCGTTGATCCAGACTTGGCTGTTTCGGTACACACCATCAAAAGTAATTGTGGTTATTTTGGTGCTATCTTGAGCAGCGACTTTAAAGGTTTTTTTATACCAGCCTAAACCTCCAGTAAGCGCTCCACCACCATATCCTGCTGGGCTTTTTTTGTCAAACTTCCCTTCGATGCTCCAATCGTGAGGCAAATCTAAACTACGCCAAGCAGTAGTAGTACTGATGGTATCGTTGTCTTTGAGACTATCGTTTAAATGAAAACTCCAATCCGAATTAAAAGAAACCTTTCGATCGCTAAAAGCTTCGTTTTTTTTGCCACAAGCTCCTACCAGAAACATGCCTATAAGTAGGACAAGTAATGGACTGCTTTTATATTTTCTTTTATTCATGACCTGAATGTGTAATGAAATTATTGTTTTATCACTGATATAAACATACCGATAAGTGGTTTCATTCACTTATCGGCTGTTCATTCAAATAAAAACGTAACTAACTTAAATAATTATTTTGCAATCAAATGATAAATCAAGACTTGCCCATCGGCTCTGATGGCGGCATAACTCAAGGTTGTAGCCGTAAGCTCTACCAATCGAACATTTGAGAAACTAAAGCCTGAACTCCAACTGTTTGCTGGCCCCGGATGTAACATTTCTAAACCTCCATTAAGAATGATTCTATCATTCGTAAAATCAGCGGTTCTGTTATAGCTAAAGGTTCCTTTTTTAGTAGTTTTAGTAGTAGAATTAACCTCTGTTGACGTTTGTACTATGGTAACATTATAGCCTCCATTTAAATTAAAAGTAATTTCTCCCCAATCTTTATCTTCGATTCCAGCCCAAGAAATATCTGAGAAATTAGGATACCAATTCCAATCTCCACCAACTGTGCTGTTGATGTACCCAGGACCTACAAATTCCATAGGCGCCGACATTTTTAGTATCCAAGTTTTACCATTTACACCATTGGTTAGTAAATCCCATTTTGGATCACTAAATAAGGTTAAATCATTTTGGCTAATCACTACTTTTTTAGGTTCGGCCACTACAATTCCACCGCGAGTATAGGCTGTGAAGTTTACATAATAAGTTCCTGCAAATGGCAAAGCAATGTCTGCTACTTTGTTCGTATTAAAATGCCCCAATTCATTGCCTAAAGCATCGGTATAACTCCAATATGGAATAACATCCATATCCAAATTCTCTAAGGTCATGGAGTTGCTTTTGGCAGTTACCGTAAATTTTAAGTCTGCCGCAGTTTTGGTTATGGCAGGCAAGCTATTTCTATCCTCTACTGGCTCGCAAGAAAACACGGATCCTAAAGTTATTATAGCTACTAATATGTGAAGTATACGTTTCATAATCGTTTGTTTTTTGAGTTAATTACCAACCTGGGTTTTGTTTCATCGCACCGTTTGAAAGTAGGATTTGAGATTGAGGCAACGGAAACCAACCCAATGTTTCTGTTCTGAACGTTACATTAAATGTTGTTCCTGTTCCTGTATTATCGATAGCAGCTTTTGCTACATCTACACCTTGTCTAAGCAAGTCGAAATAACGAAGGCCTTCAAGAGCTAATTCTAAACGACGCTCTTCTATAATATTGGCTTTTGTCGCCGTAACACGATGTGTAGTATCTTTGTAAGCACGGTCGCGTACTCTGTCTAAACAGGTTTGGGAAAAAGCAAGATTGGTATCCAAGTTTAACTCAGCAGCCATCAATAACACATCCGCAAAACGAATTACCGCATAATCCTGCAAATTATCAATTTGGAAGTTTCCTGTTCCGTGCTCGTTTGTTACAGGACAATATTTTTTCCAAGCATAACCTGTGTATTGACGTTGTTCTCTAGCCACAGGATCAAAACTTAATCCTTCGCTAGCAAAATCAATAAACGAAGCTGCTTTTCTGGTATCTCCAGTGCCATATGCACTAACTAATTTTGGGTTTACTGGTGCACCTCCCCAACCTGTGCCATAAGGGCCTATATTTCCACCACGAGGAGCGATAAGTACTTGGAAACGGTTTCCTTCGTGAAGATTCCAATCGCCTTTTCCTGAACCGTTGAATCGTACAGCAAAAACCATCTCCGTATTGTCTTCACCAGCAAATTGACCGAAAGAAGCTGCTAACCAAAGTTTAGCATAATCTGCTACTAAACCATGTCCGCTATTATTTACTGCATCATTGATGTAGGTAATCGCTTGTGCTTTAGAAACCACACCCGCTAAATCTGCTTTTTTGTAATATCCTGTGTAGAATAAAAACGTTCTAGCAAGATAAGCCTCAGCCGCCCATTTGGTGATACGACCATAATTGGCATTTCCAGTTTGAGAATAATTTTCGGTTCCTAAATTATCAGCAGCAAATTTCAAATCAGTAGCGATTAATTTATAGGTTTCCTCTGTTGAACTTCTAGGAGAATAATACTCGGCTGTCTTTAAAGTATGATCTAAAGCCACGATGTCTCCGAACATTCTGGCCAACTGAAAATGGAAATGTGCTCTAAGAAGTCTAGCTTCGGCTTCGTATTTGGTTTTTAATGCGGTATCAGTTCCCCAATTTACTTTATTCAAATTTTCTAATAAAATATTGGCTCTATAAATTCCTTGGTAACCTGTTTTCCAAGCTGTAGCATTCATGTCTTTGTCTGTAACAAACAAGAAACGATCCCATTCTAAATCTCCTTGTCCATCGGCAATTCCGTATCCTCCAAAACAATTATCCGAAGCAATTTCGCTAGTAAGCAAGGTATTGCCATAGCCTTCTCGTTGTAGAATATCATAAACCGCTACTAATCCTTGAAAAGCATCTTTGGGTGTGGAATAAAAATTCTCCGTAACTAATTCAGTATACGGTTCATTCTCTAAGAAATCGTCAGAACAAGATCCCAGTGCAAACAAACCTGATACTGCGAAAAGATATATATATTTTTTCATGACATTTAAAAATTAAAAATTAACATTAAGACCTAACATATATGTTCTAGGTTGAGGATAAAATCCAACATCGATTCCTTTGGCCCATGATTGGTTTGAGTTTCCAAATCCAATCTCTGGATCCATTCCTTGATATTTGGTAAAGGTGAAAAGGTTATTGGCCGAACCATAAATTCTGAATTTGCTAAAGAAGCCTAAGTTTTTGGTCAACTTTGTCAAATCGCAACCAATGGTTATACTTTTAATTCTAAAGAAATCCGAATCTTGAATGTACAAATCAGAGAATTTAGTGTAATTCCCGTTAGCATCTGTTCCGTAAGTCATTCTTGGAATTTTATTTGAAGTTCCTTCAGTAGTCCAACGGTCTAAGATAGTAGTCGTAAAATTGTTGTAAGCACGAGTATAATCATGAACTCCAAAAGCATTTTGACCACCCGCTACTCCATAGGTATAGATTGAAAAATCAAACGCTTTGTACGACAAGTCCATACTCAAACCATAAGTAAAGTCTGGGTTAGGGTCTCCAATTTTAGTTTTATCATTAGCATCGATTTTTCCGTCACCGTTCAAGTCGACAAAACGAACATCTCCAGGTACCGCATTAGGCTGAACAGAAGTCAACTCTGAGGTATTTTGAAAAATTCCGTCGGTTTTTAATCCATAAAAATAACCGATAGGTTGCCCTACTTCTACACGATTCATTTCGTCTAATCCTTGGAATAACAAATTAGATTCTCCATGAATAATGCCTTCGGTATTAGCAATTCGCAACACTTCATTTTTATTGAATGAACCATTGGCGTTTACTGAAAAACTCCATCCATCACCAAAAGAAGTTCTGTATCCTAATGCCAATTCAAAACCTTTATTGCTCACGTCTCCACCATTAATAAATGGTGCTGCTGCTCCTGCAATATCTGGTACCGATGCTTGTACTAACCAGTCTTTTGTAGTTTTATCATAGTAATCAAACGATATCGTAAGCGAAGAAAACAAAGTCGCGTCGAATCCTAAATCTAACTGCTCAGAAGTTTCCCATTTGATGTCTGGATTTTCTAAAGCATCTGGGCTTGCTCCAACTTCTAAAGCTGTTCCTCCAGTTCCAAAATGGTAGTTTTTATCATAAGTACTAATTGTTGACATGTAAGCAAATCGTTTGGCAAATTGATCGTTACCGTTTTGTCCCCAGCTTGCTCTAACTTTTAAGCTTTTCAATACTTTGTTTTCTGGGAAAAAGCTCTCTTTATCTACATTCCAACCTGCTGAAAAAGCGGGGAAGATTGCATATTTATTATTAGGTCCAAATTCTGAAGATCCATCTCTACGAATGGTCGCTGACAATAAGTATTTGTTTTGATAATCATACAAGAATCGACCAAAGTACGATTGAATAGAATAATCTGTTCTATTACCTGCCACTGTATTAGACGTTTGATCGGTAGCATTACTCAAATAAGCATATTTAAATCCTTCACGAGTTAGATTTCTTCCCGTTGCACTTACATAATCCGAAGTGTTGTCTTTGGCTGAAGTACCAATTAAAAGGTCAAAATGATGTTTGTCATTTATTGAGGCTTTATATTGAAGTGTGTTTTCGAAAATCCAACCCAATCCTTTATTCGCGCTTTGATTTACAGTAGAAACATCATTGTTGTTGTTAGATGACAAACGATAGATTGGAGTATAAGAACGGTAGGTACTATTAGTGATATCTACCCCAAAGCTGGTTCTGAAAGTGAAGTTTTTCAAGAATTTAGCTTCTGCAAAAATATTCCCTACGTAGCGGTCAATTTTATTTTCGTTGAAGTTATTGTAATACAAAGCCCCAAGTGGATTGCTAACATCTGCTGAAACTATAGAATTAGCAAAACCTCCATTTGCATCATAAGCAGCATCTATAGGTGCAGCATTCAAGAACGCTCTAATACTGTTATTATAGATTCCGTCATCCGAAATTCCACTTCCTTTAATGTTAGCAAAAGAAAAGTTCTCACCAATTTTCAAATGACCTTCGATGATTTCTGAAGTTGAGTTTACATTGAAAGTGATACGATCATATTTGGACTGATTGGTTTGGCTACCAATTATACCGTCTTGACCATAATAAGAAAGACCAGTAGCAATGGTTGATTTTTTGTCTCCACCTGTTATCATCAAAGAGTGATTTTGTTTAATAGCTCCCTCATTGAACAAATAGTCTTGCCAATCTGTATTTGGAAAAGCTGCAATTTGTGATTGAGAATACAACGGCGCCATACCTGAGTTTACTCTTCCTTCATTAATAATGGTAGTATACTCTTTAGTATTCAATAAATCCAATCGTTTGGCAATTTGTTGGAAACCTGTGTAACTGTTAAATGACACATTCATTTTTCCATCTTTTCCTTTTTTGGTGGTTACCAAAACTACTCCATTTGCGGCTCTTGCTCCATAGATAGAAGCCGCTGCAGCATCTTTAAGAATATCAACCCTTTCTATTGAAGAAGGATCCAAATACCCAATTCCGTTATCGATTACCACTCCATCTACCACATAAAGCGGAGAATTATTTCCTGCGGTACCTACCCCACGAATGTTCACTACCATTCCTGCTCCTGGCTGACCAGAAGTTGAAGTAATCGATACCCCAGTACTTTGCCCTTGCAAGGCATTTACAACATCTAAGCTGTTTACATTTTGAATATCTTTTGCGCCAACTACAGATGTGGAAGCAGTAGATACTTTTTTCTTTTGAGTACCGTACCCAATAACAACAATCTCCTTTAGTTCGGCAGTTTCTTGCTGAAGATAAATATCGATATTGGTTTGATTATTTATGTTTACTCGTTGGGTTCTATACCCTACGAAACTTACTAATAAGACATCGTTTGGTTTGGCATTAATTTTAAAGGTTCCATCAAAACCTGTACTAGTGCTAGTTTTTGAACCTTGTATTGTAATACCTGCACCAGAAACTTCTAAATTATCGTTTGAAGTGTATACTTTTCCTGTAACAGAAATAGTACGGTCTTGTGCATAACCAGATTGTAGCATAAAAATGCTCAATAATAGCGTCATACAAAAGGAAAGCATTGTCGCTATACCATAATTTCTTTTCATGATTTTTGAGTGATTGGTTAATTTTTTAATTTTCAAAGGTGTTTAGCTAATAAGCATTTGATACGATTTGCTCGAATAATTCTTGTTTACCACTAATGGGTTGAGGTTCTCCGTTTGCACGAGCGATTTGGCTTAATTCTTCAAGAGACAATTCTCCTTTTTCGAATTTGGCACCATTTCCACTGTCAAATGATCCGTAACGCTGAGCGCGTAGTTTTTTGTAATTGGTGTTTTGTAGTATATGATCAGCACAAATAAGTCCGCGGGCAAAAATGTCCATTCCTGCTATGTGTGCAATAAACTTGTCCTCTAAATCGATTGAATTTCTTCGCACTTTAGCATCAAAATTGATTCCGCCACCACGAATTCCGCCACCTTCTAAGATGACCAACATGGCTTGTGTAATCTCATAAATATCAACTGGAAATTGATCGGTATCCCAACCATTTTGATAATCCCCACGATTGGCGTCGATACTTCCTAACATTCCTGCATCTACCGCAACTTGTAATTCGTGTTCAAAAGAGTGTCCAGCAAGTGTAGCATGATTGACTTCTAAATTCAATTTAAAATCATCTTGCAAACCGTATTTGTTTAAGAAACCTAAAGAAGTAGCTGCATCAAAATCATATTGATGTTTCATTGGTTCCATAGGTTTTGGCTCGATTAAGAAAGTACCTTTAAAACCTTGTTTACGCGCATAGTCTTTACAAAGGTTCAAAAACTGCCCCATATGGTCCAGTTCGCGCTTCATATTGGTATTCAAAAGGCTCATGTATCCTTCGCGTCCTCCCCAAAAAACATAATTCTCACCTCCTAAAGCAATAGTAGCATCGATGGCTATTTTGGCTTGACCCGCAGCATAAGCCACCACGTCAAAATTAGGATTGGTAGAAGCTCCGTTCATGTAACGAGGATTGCTAAATAAGTTTGAAGTTCCCCACAACAATTTAATTCCAGATTCTTGTTGTTTTTGTTTAGCATAGTCCACCATAGTATGAATGCGCTTTTCAAATGCTGCCAAAGTAGGTGCTTCATCTACCACATCTACATCATGAAAACAGTAAAAAGGCATGCCTAATTTGCTCATGAATTCAAAAGCAGCGTCCATTTTATCTTGGGCTTTCAAAATGGCATCTTCATTTTTATTCCAAGAGAATTTCTCTGTCGAACTACCAAAAGGATCTCCTCCAGTGTTGCATAGTGTGTGCCAATACGCCATAGAAAAACGCAAATGTTCTTTTAAGGTTTTTCCTGCCACTACTCTATTTTCATCATACCATTTAAAAGCAAGAGGATTATCACTTTCTCTGCCTTCAAAGCGGATGGTATCCATATTTTTAAAATAAGCTTGTTGTGTTGTATTCATTATATTTCGGTATTAATATTATTTTTCCATTCTTGATAAATCTCTTGGTATTGGTCGGATGCGCTTTTGGTGGGTTCTGTTCGTTCCAAACATTGCAATCCTTCAAAGGCTTGTTCCAGAGAGTCATAAAAGCCAAAGCCATAAGCGGCGCCACGAGCAGCACCCTCTGCCCCCGAAGTATTGTATAATTCTAAAGTAGTTTGTGTGGTATTGACAAAAATTTCTCTAAACACCGGACTCAAAAACAAGTTGGCTTTTCCAGCACGAACCACATCTCCTGAAGCACCTACAGCTTTCATTACATCAAAACCATAGTTCATCGCAAAGACAATTCCTTCGCAAGCTGAACGAACAAGATGGCTGGGTTGATGGATGTTGAAATTGAGATTTTGAATACCCGAAGTCGCCTTTTTGTTATTAAAGATGCGCTCCACACCGTTACCAAAAGGATAAAAACGTAAGCCTTCGCTACCTGCTTTTACTTTAGCTGCCTCAGCGTTTAATTGTTCATAGGCTATGAGTGTGTCACGATCTACCGACATTACTTTGCGCAACCATTGGTACAAAATTCCTGACCCATTGATACAAAGCATTACCCCATTATTTTTTTGGGCTTCGGTATTATTTACATGCAAAAAAGTATTGATGCGGTTTTCTTTGTCATAAATATCTTGATTGCTTACTGCATAAACTACCGCCGATGTTCCCGCTGTGGTAGCAATTTCACCAGGTCGCAGTACATTCAGCGACAAAGCATTGTTAGGTTGATCTCCTGCTCGATACGTAATTTTTGCTTTTGGATTCAATCCTAATTCTGAGGCAACGCTTGGATGTATTGTAGCTTGGTGTCCAAAATTGGGAACAATTTCCGGAATGAGTGCATCAGGAAGTCCCATGGCTTGAAGTACTTCTGTAGCCAATCTACCTTTAGAGAAATTCCATAAAGCCGCTTCAGACAAACCCGAAGTACTAATTTGTGCTTTTCCTGATAATTTTGCAGCTATAAAATCGCCAGGTAGCATCATATAAACTGCTTTTTCAAAAACTTCTGGTTGATGCGTTTGTACCCATTTCAACTTTGAAGCCGTAAAATTGCCTGGACTTCCTAAAATTTGTTGCTGGCAAAAGTCGTGTCCCATTTCATCATAAATGGAATTTCCAATAGCTGCCGCGCGACTGTCACACCAAATAATAGAAGAACGAACTGGATTCAACGCTGCATCCGTCAATACCAATCCATGCATTTGGTACGCGATACCAATTCCTTCTATTTTTTTTAAATCAATACCTTCTTGACTCGATAATAACTGAATCCCCTTTTTTACATACTGCCACCACAGATTAGGGTCTTGCTCGGCCCAACCAAATTGCGGTGCATTAATATTCATTTCAAATTCTGGGACACTTACTGCCGCAATGGCTTTTCCATTTTCGGCATCCACTACCGAAAGTTTTATCGAAGAGCTTCCCAAATCTATTCCTAAAAAGTACATATGCTTCTTTTTTTTTCGATGATAAATCATCCTTTTTTATCTTTTGGTCAAATCAACCTTAAGCTTATGGTTAATTTGACTACAAGTATAATTCAAATTTTGATATTAACAAAATTTTACAAGTTGTTTTTTTTGAATTAAATAAATAAAAGTGTCAAAAAATACATATGTAATAAAATAAGGGTCGAAACCCCTTGAAAAAGCTGAAGAAAAAAAACCTCAACTATAATTAAGAAATCGTTTTCTTAGTTAGAGCTATGGCGGTATAATTCACTATTTACTTACATTTATAAAAAATCACTCTATTCTATTTTTGTATTCCTTAGCAAATAATTGCGTGTTCCCTTCAGATTACATTTTTATTTATTTATTTTGTAAAAAATTATACAAGAAATGGTAAGAGAAGAAGCATTAGCCAAAACAGAACACGCCGCTATGAATGCCATTACCATTGACTGTGTTATCTTTGGTTTTGACAATGGCATACTCGAGGTACTTTTAGTAGAACACGCTGAGGGGATTAGTAAAGGAAAATGGGCGTTGCCTGGAGGATGGATCAAAAAGAAAGAAAGCATTGATGACGCGGCTCACCGTTTGCTAGCCGATCTTACGGGATTAGATAATATTTACCTAGAGCAACTAAAAGCCTTTGGAGAACCCGATCGTTTTCCTTTACGAAGGGTTATTACTATTGGCTATTATGCCTTAATCAAAAAAGAAGACTACAACATTAAAGCCGGTTTTACGGCATCGGACGCCAAATGGTACCGAATTAACGAAATCCCCAATTTAATTTACGACCACAACGAGATTCTAAACTATAGCTTAACTCATTTGCGTAACCGAGTACGACAAGCTCCAATAGGTTTCAACCTCCTACCCGAAAAATTTACCTTGCTACAACTTATGCATCTTTACGAAGAAATTCTTGGGATAGAAATGGACAAATCCAACTTTAGACGTAAAATATTGCACATGAAATTACTAGTGGCACTAGAAGAAAAGCAACAAGATGTATCGCATAGGGCTGCAAAATTGTACAAATTTGACCCAGCTATTTATGATAAATTAACCAAAAAAGGATTCAATTTTGAGTTCTAAATCGTAATGAAAATACATACTTTTATACTCAATACCGTTGTCTTTTGATAAAACAACGGTATTGAGTATTTTTATATCGCTCTAATCCTATCTATTAACCAAACCAACCACAATGGCAAAAGTAAACGGATCAAAAATGCCAGCCTTAAGAAAAAAGGCTTTTGAAAAACTCAACATCAACCCCAACAAAAGAGTCATTTTATGCTTAGATGGTGGCGGGATGAGAGGAATTTTAACCCTTCAACTGCTCAAAAAATTAGAAGAAACCGCTGGGATTCCTTGTTTTGAATTGTTTGATATGGTTTCAGGAACTTCTACTGGAGGCATCATCGCGGGACTCATAGCTTCTGGCTATACCGCAGCAGCGATAGAAGAGAAATACAGTACACTAATCGAAGAAGTATTTGACAAAAAACCTTTGGGAGACCGTTTTGTAAATCCGCCAAAATACCTAAAAGGCAATTACCGAAAGTTACTTTTCGAAGAAATTCAAAACACTACCCTAGCCGAAAGTTGTGCCAAAACCGATATTGATTTGATGATTACGGCGCACGATATGACTGCTTCTGAAGAGACTTTTTTTAGTTGTTTCAAACAAAAAGACGGTAGTTTTTATGGCACCTACAAAGACGTATTACTCCGTGCCGTACTCGAAGCCACGATGAGTGCTCCTACTTATTTCAATCCACTTGAACGTTTTGTAGATGGTGGAACGACTACCTACAATAATCCTGTTCTTGCTGGATTTATGGAAGCCATTTCCTATAGCTTTCCCAAAGGAAAAGAAGAAGATTCCGCTTATGATATCACCAAATTATGCATTTTCAGTTTTGGTACCGGAATCTCTAGACAATTTGTACAGCCCGATAGTACTCTCAAAATTAAAGGTTTGGATATTAAGTTTTGGCTGGAATGGCTAATGACACAAATGGGTCAAGATTCTAGCGCTATGCAAGTAAACACCTTGCGCTCTCCGATGATTAATAAAATTATTGATTTTCGACGATACCAAATTTCATTAGACCCTCTCTCTATCAAAAAAATACCGAATACCGACGGATTAGACCCCAAAAAATATCCTTCAAAATGGTTGCACGATGTAGATTATTCCATCTTGAACTCAATTGATATGGCCGATATTAATCGCTTTGATTTGATGCAAGTCATTGGTCAACAAATGGCCGAATATATCATCCAAAAAGGTGGCGCTTTTCAAAAAGATTTGGTCGACAGCAACAACAACGACGCTTTGGTGACTACGTTTGGCGACATCGAAAGGATTCAAAAACAAATGAGCGACCCCAATTGGTTGGATAATTTTCACGCCTAAAAGGAGCGGCTGTAACTTATCAACAGCTACAAAAAATTAACTATCGTTACTACTTACAGCAGTTCGAATGCTGTAAATTTGTGCTATGTATGCTTTAGTCGATTGTAATAATTTCTATGCTTCTTGTGAACGTGTTTTTCAGCCGAAATTCAACGGAAAACCGGTTGCGATATTATCCAACAACGATGGTTGTGTGATTTCTAGAAGTAATGAAGCCAAAGCGGTTGGGATTCCGATGGGCGCACCTGCCTTTCAAATCAAAGACCTGATTAAAGAGAAAGAGGTCGCTGTCTTTTCCTCCAATTATCCTTTGTACGGCGATTTGAGTAATCGAGTGATGAACATATTGAATCAGTTCACACCGAATATAGAAATTTACAGTATAGACGAAGCCTTCCTGAATTTTGATGGCCTTTCGATTGAGGACTACCACAGCTACGGCCTTCAGATGAAAACCCGAGTACAAAAATGGGTGGGAATTCCGGTCAGCATTGGCTTTGCCAAAACCAAAGCACTCTCTAAAGTCGCTAATAAAATTGCTAAAAAATTTCAAGATCGCACCCAAGGCGCCTATGTTATTGACTCCGAAGAAAAACGCATCAAAGCCCTAAAATGGACCAAAATTGAAGACGCTTGGGGCATTGGGTATCGTACCACCAAAAAAGCCAAACTGCGCAACATACAAACAGCACTGGATTTTATACAACCGCAACACGAAGCTTGGATTAAGAAAGAAATGGGCGTTATTGGCCTTAGATTAAAACAAGAATTAGAAGGCAAATCAGTATTAGATTTAGAACCTGTTGTGCTACAAAAAAAGAGTATTGCCACCACAAGAAGCTTTCCAAAACAAATCGCAGAATTTGATTTACTTAGAGAACGCATCGCAACTTTTGCTGCAGTTTGTGCCAAAAAATTACGCAAACAACATTCCTGTTGCCATACCATTATCGTGATGTTGGTCATTGACAAACACACGGTTAACTCCTCAAAATACTATTTCAACAAAGCCATAACATTACCCTACGCAAGCAATTCGACACTAACAATTTCAAACGCCGCCATCGCTTTACTGAAAGAATTGCACCAAGGTAACGAAGGCATTAAGTTCAAAAAAGCGGGGGTAATTGTCACCGAACTGATTGACGAAAACAAAAAACAACTGCATTTGTTCGAAGAAGAAAACCCAAAACACTTGGCTTTGATGCAAACCATCGATCAACTCAATCGCAAAATTGGAATGACCAAAGTCAAATTGGCTACCCAAAATTTGAGTCTGACTTGGAATATGAATCAAAATCATTTGTCACCAAAATATACCACAAAGTTTAAAGAAATACTCGAAATACAATGTCTGTAAACAAAGAACAAAAGCTCACTTTCTTCCGTCCAGACTTCGAAAGTGAACTTCGAATACCGTATATCAATGAGGGCGTTTCGGCAGGATTTCCTTCGCCGGCGGCAGATTTTATGGAAACCAATATTGATTTGAACAAAGAATTGAGCGAAAATCCATTGGCTACATTTTACATCAAAGTAAAAGGCAATTCTATGATTGATGCTGGTATCAATGACAAAGATGTATTGGTCGTTGACCGAAGTTTGGAACCCAAAAACAATAAAATTGCGATTTGTTGCATTGACGGCGAATTTACTGTAAAACGCATTCAAGTCGAGAAGGATTGTATGTATTTGCTACCCGAAAATCCCAGCTATAAACCCATTTTAGTTACTGAAGAAAACCAATTGATTATTTGGGGTATGGTAACTTATGTGATTAAAAAAGTATAAGCTACTTTCACAAATCCCTTTTTCTGAAACTCCTATTTGAACCCGTTATCAAATAAAAAAGGTGAAACCGACATTTGGTTTCACCTTTTTAAAACTAACTAATGTTTACTTCTACCAGAAAATAGAATACAGCGCCACTAATAAACCAACAATTATAAGCGTGCCAACTGCAAAACTATTGGAGACTTTAAACATTTTAGTATCAACTTCTAAACCTTTAGCTACCACACCTCGTTTTTCATCCCACAAACTAATTACAACCATTAATAAAACGCATATTACAAATACAAATCCCATTCTATCTAGAAAAGGAATTTCAAATGCCATAGTTTTGTCTTTTTGTTCCACTAAAGTTGCAAATCCGTATTGGGATAGAAATTCCAAATTCATCAATTGAGGCAAAAACTTAAAAATCACTGACAATACAAAACCGCCTATCGTCGCAAATAAAGCTGCATTAGAACTTGTTTTTTTCCAAAAGAAACCTAAGATAAACATGGCAAAAATACCTGGACTTACAAAACCTGTGTATTCTTGAATGAACTCAAAACCTCCTTTTTTATCAATACCTAAAAAGGGAGCGATTAATGCGGCTACAAGCATCGCTACAACAACCGTGATTTTCCCCACACGAACCAATTGCTTTTCAGAAGCCTCCGTGTTTATTTTTTTCTTAAAAATATCTAAGGTAAAAATGGTAGCAATACTATTTACTTTTCCTGCTAATGATGCTACCACAGCAGCAGTCAAAGCCGCAAAGGACAATCCCTTAAGACCTACAGGCAATAAATTCAACAATACAGGATATGATTTGTCTGGATTCAAAATACCGTCAGCATCTAGCATCTCCGTTTGTAATCCGCCTTTCATGTGAATAACATAAGCTGCTATACCAGGAAGTACTACAATAATAGGCATTAATAATTTCAAGAAACCTGCAAATAAAATTCCGCTTCGAGCCGTTTCCAAATCTGCCCCCAAAGCACGTTGGGTGATATATTGATTACAACCCCAATAATTCAAATTTACAATCCACATTCCTCCCAAAAGGACAGTTAGACCTGGCAAACTTGGATAATTTGCATTACTACGGTCCAAAATCATATGAAAATGATCTCCAGATTGATCGAACATATAATTGAAACCTTCGACCATACCAGTTTGTCCATTGAGTTCTGCAACTTTATTCAAAGCTAAATAAGTAGTTACTAATCCTCCAAAAATCAAAAAAACTACTTGAATTACATCGGTGTACCCAATAACTTTCATTCCTCCTAAAGCAATAACGATTGCGAAAAAAGCCAAACCATACATACACAAATCCAATTGAATACCTGAGATTCCATTAATAGCCAAAGCTCCTAGATATAAAATGGAAGTTAAATTCACAATTACATACAACAACAACCAAAAAACAGCCATAATCATGGCTACATTACCATTATAACGTTGACTCAAAAATTGGGGCATCGTATAAATTTTATTCTTGAGATACACAGGAATAAAGAAAACGGCCACAATAATTAAGGTCAAAGCAGCCATCCATTCATAGGTAGCGATAGCCAAACCCATTTTGAATCCATTACCTGACATGGCAATGAATTGTTCCGAAGAAATATTAGAAGCAATTAAAGAGGTACCTATTGCCCACCACGTAAGAGAGCCTTCTGCTAAAAAATAATCGTGTGATGCTGATACTGACTGAACCTGTTTACGTCTATAAACATAGTAACCGTAGCCAGCAACAATCAAAAAATAAATTAAAAAAACGAGGTAGTCATAAATTTGTAATGTGTTCATTGGTTCATAATTATTTGGTTATTACTTTTTTTATTGTGGTATTCCGTTGGACTTATTTTCTAATCTTTTGTTCCCATTTCCAAGCACTTTCGATGGCTTCTTCTAGGGTTGCTGCTGTTTTCCATCCTAGTATTTTATTGGCTTTTTCGGTATTGGAATAGGCTTCGGTGACATCGCCTTCTCTTCGTGGTACGATGGTATACGGTAGCTTTTGTTCGCTCACTTTTTCAAACGCCGTAATCACTTCGAGTACAGAACTTCCTTTGCCTGTTCCTAAATTGAATACCTCTAATGCCGTTTCATTTTTCTTATCCAACAAACGTTGCAAAGCCACTACATGCGCCTTGGCCAAATCTACAACGTGAATATAATCACGAACACAAGTCCCATCAACCGTAGGATAATCATTGCCATAGACGGATAACTCTTTGCGCAAGCCCATTCCGGTTTGTGTAATAAAAGGGACTAAATTTTGAGGAACACCAATAGGCAATTCTCCAATTTCAGCAGAAGGATGCGCTCCAATTGGGTTAAAATAACGCAGTAAAATAGCATTGAGCCCGCTTACTTTGGTCACATCGGAAATGATTTCTTCTCCTATTTGTTTGGTATTTCCATAAGGAGACATCGCAGCTTGAATCGGTGTAGTCTCTGCAATAGGCATCACTTCGGCTTGACCATAAACCGTGCAAGAAGAACTAAAAATAAAATGAGCTTCTGGCTTTTTCTGCAATTCTTGCAAAAGATAAACCAAAGAAGCAATGTTGTTCTCGTAATACAATAAAGGATTTTGAACACTCTCACCCACTGCCTTAGAGGCAGCGAAATGAATCACTCCTGTAACCTCAGTATATTTGGTAAAAAAAGCTTGTACTGCCGCTTTTTCTCTTAAATCAATCTGTTCAAAAACGGGCTGCTTTCCAGTGATTCTTTCAATTCCTCCCAAAACATCAATAGACGAATTCGATAAATTATCAATCACGATTACTTCATATCCTACATTTTGTAGCTCAACCACCGTATGTGAACCTATAAATCCTAAACCTCCTGTGACAACTATTTGCATCTTATTTGTTTTTATAATGAACTACTGACAATCCTCTCAAGACCTCAGCACTTTTCTCTGGGGTAATATCACGCTGAGACTCACCCATCATTTCGTAGCCTACCATAAATTTCTTTACCGAAGCTGAGCGCAACAACGGCGGATAAAAATGCATGTGAAAATGCCATTCAGGATGTTCTTGACCATCTGTAGGCGCCTGATGAATCCCCGAAGAATACGGAAATGAAGTCTCAAAAAGGTTATCGTATTTCGTGGTTAATTGTTTTAAAATGATCGCAAAAGCTGTAACCTCAGCTGAAGTAAAATCAGTGATTTTGGACACATTGCGTTTACTTACAATCATGGTCTCATAAGGCCAAATTGCCCAAAAAGGCACCAAGGCTACAAAATGCTCATTCTCAATAACGATGCGCTCTTGCACTTTCAATTCTTCCTGAACATAATCTTGCAATAAGGTTCGATCTTGTTGTTCATAATACTGTTTCAAGCTATTATGTGTTTTTTCTACCTGCGTAGGTAAAGACGATTGTGCCCAAATTTGACCGTGCGGATGAGGATTACTACAGCCCATCACACTGCCTTTGTTTTCAAAAATTTGAACATGATTAATATAATCTATAGCGCCCAAAGTGGTGTATTCTTTTTGCCAAGTCGCTACAATATTCTCGATATTCTCGACCTCCATTTGAGGTAAAGTCAAATCGTGTCTCGGAGAAAAACAAACCACTCTAGAAATGCCTCGTTCTGGTTTTGCTTTAAAAAAAGTAGGGGTATTATTTTCTTCAAAAGCAATAGGTTCTTGTTTTAGCGCAGCAAAATCATTTTCAAAAACATAACAAGAATCATAAGCAGGATTCACTTCGCCATTGGCACGTACATTACCTGGGCACAAGTAACATTCGGGGTCGTACTCTGGCAATTGCGCACCTGAAATGCTTTCTTTTTGACCTTGCCAAGGTCTTTTGGAACGGTGAGGAGAAACCAAAACCCATTCGTTGATTAAGGGATTAAAACGTCTATGTGGGTCTTCGTTGATATCAAAATTTTTCATGCTATTCATTTATGGTTTTTACCGCAAGGGCCGCAATGTATATTAAACAGATAAATCATTTAAGCTTATGACCTCTATTATTTGTGTTTTTAAAAGGTCATAAAAGTTTTTAAATTATTCGTGCATTCGTGGCTGCCATTTGCCATACAGGTTCATAAAATGATGTACCGTTTCCTATTTTTACATCATAAATTTTCAATTCTATGTTCCATTTTTCTTGGTACAATTGAGCAAATTTTTGTTTAACAGCTTCTTCTTTTCCTTTTTTAATCAAAGTAATGGTGCAACCGCCAAAACCACCGCCCATCAATCTAGAGCCAATTACTGCCTCATCGGCTAAGGCCAATTCAACCAAGTAATCCAACTCTGGGCAGCTCACTTCGTATTCTCTAGACAAACCATCGTGTGTTTCAAAAAGTAATTGCCCCAAAAGCTCAATATTTCCAGCATCCAAAGCTTCGCAGGCTTTAGACACACGAGCAATTTCTTTTACTACATAATGCACACGTGTAAAAACAACAGCATCCATTTTGTCTTTCAAAGTCAACAATTGCGCTTCGGTACAATTTCTGAAGCTTTTGATTTCAGGAAAATTAGCTTTGATAATCGCCAAACCTTCCTCGCATTCTTCTCTTCTTTTGTTATACGCCGACGTAAACAAGGAATGCTTCACATTGCTATCAAACAACACCAGAGCATAGTCTTTAAAATCAGCATTGTGGTACTCAAATTCCAAGGTATTGCAATCCAATTTAATGACCTTATTTTCTAGTCCGTGCACACTAGCAAATTGGTCCATAATACCACAATTGATTCCCACCCAATGTTCTGCCTTTTGGCTCATCAAAGCGCGATTTTGTTGGCTAATGTCTAGTCCAAAAAGCGATTGCATTCCGAAAAGAAAACCACATTCTAAAGCAGCCGAAGACGACAATCCAGAACCTACTGGAATATTGCTACTAAATACGCAATTAACTCCACTAAAATCAAAACCATTATCTTGCAACTGTTTCAAAACTCCTAAAATATAATTGTTCCAAACGGTTGAACTGAGTTGAATGTCTTTCGACAAATCGATTTCAAATTCTTGATTCAAATCGATAGCCACAATTCGAGAAATAGTTGTGTTGCTTTTTTCGAAAGCAAAGCAGATGATCTTATCTATAGCAGCAGGCAATACATAACCATCGTTGTAATCTACATGTTCTCCTATGATATTAATTCTTCCTGGAGAAAGCACTATTTTTTCGGGCGTACTACCAAATGTATCCTGAAAAAAAGTTGTCGTTTTTTGTATTAATGAATCATTCATTATTCTTAAAATTATTAAAGTGTTGCATCGCAAAAACTCGCTTTAATGTCTTTGCAATAATTTTGTATTTGAAATATGATAAGGAGGCATACCTCTTGTTTATCTATTTATTTCTTTGCTTCCAAAGTCAATTTACCTGTCTTTAATCCAGCTCCGTTAACTTCTAATTGGATGGCTCCATCGGTAGTTTTCGATCGTACTAGTACTACCAATTTTCCACTAAACAATTTCATCGTGTCTTTATGGAACATCTCGAGTGAAGTCGCATCTCCATTACAGGCGGCGCGATACGTACCTGCTCCAGACACTTTAAATTTTAATTGGTTGGTGGCTGTTGGACAAGGAACTCCATTTTTATCCACTACAGAAACCGTCACAAACGAAATATCCTCGCCATCGGCTGTAATGGCTTTTCGGTCTGCATCCAAAACAATTTGGTACGGTTGACCAGCGGTTCGGATTTCCTTTTCTTCAGCTACTTTTCCATTGTCATCATAAGCTACAACCTTTACCGTTCCTGGTTCATATTTTACATCCATCCACATCAAGCGGTAACGGTTTTGCGGAGTATTTTTGTTTTTAGTTTGTACGCCCATACTTTTACCATTGATAAAAAGTTCAGCACTGTTATAACTAGTGTACACAAAAACGGGAGTTGTTTGTCCCTCGCGACCTTCCCAATTCCAATGAGGTAAAATGTGTAGCGTAGTTGCCTTGGTGTTCCAACGGCTTCGGTACAAATAATAACGGTCTTTCGGTAAGCCTGCTAAATCGTTAATTCCGAAATAAGAACTACGAGATGGCCATATTTCATCATAAGGTGTCGGTTCACCCAAATAATCAAATCCTGTCCAAACGAATTCACCAATTACCCAAGGTTTATCATCCTGAAGTACAAAATCTTCATCGGGAACATTGGACCAACTACAGGCTTCTAAATCATAGGATGAAGATTGTAAATCTGGATATTGCTTCATTTTTTCTTGTACGACAGGAAATTTGTAAATCCCTCTAGAACTCACCGTTGAAGCAGTTTCGGAACCTAAGATAAATCCTTGTGGAAATTTTTTGAATGCCTCATCATACAAATGCACGCGATAATTCAATCCTGGAATATCCAACAAAGCTCCAAAACCAGACTCCATAGTCGCTTTCACTTGATCCATTCCTACTGTTACAGGACGTGTTGGGTCTTCTCTATGAAAAATCTCCTGCAACCATTTGGCTCGTTTTACACCTGCTTCTCCCCACTGATCTGGAACTTCATTTCCTGAACTCCACATCACAATAGAAGGATGATTACGTGTGGCTTGTACCAAATTCACAATGTCTTTTTCAGCATACTCGTCAAAAAAGCGATGGTAACCGTTTTCTACTTTTGGTAAAACCCATTCGTCGAAACTCTCTGCCAGAAACAAAAAGCCCATTTCGTCTGCCAACTCCAATTGCTCGAAAGAAGGCATATTATGGGAACTGCGAATGGCATTGCATCCCATATCTTTCAAAATGGTCAACTGTCTACGCAAAGCCGCTTTGTTTACAGCAGCACCAAGAGGTCCCAAATCGTGATGCAAACAAACCCCTTTGAATTTGGTCACTTTCCCATTAAGACTAAATCCTTTATTGGCTTCATATTTAATTTCTCGGATTCCAAATCGGGTGGTAACCTCATCTTTTAGTGCATTGCCAACATACAATTGAGAAACGGCTTTGTACAAATAAGGTGTTTCGGGACTCCACAGTTTTGGATTATCTACTTTTAAATTTTGGTCAAACTCTTTTCCGAAACGCAAAGTAGACTCCTCTACACTTACTTTTTGACCTTCGGCATCAAAAATAGTGGTCACCAAACGTGTATTTTCACCAGAGGCTTTGGTCTTAATATTGACTTTGGCCACGGCATCACTAATAAAAGGTGTCGTGATAAACTGCCCCCATTGGTCAATACTTTCATTGTTCTTAATGATAACACTAACTTTTCGATACAAACCCGCTCCAGGATACCAACGGGAGGCAAATTCTTTATTGGATAATTTTACTGCTAAAGTATTGTCGCCTTCTTGAATGAATTGAGAAACATCAAAATAAAAATAACTATAGCCATACGCCCATTCTCCTACTTTTTTCCCATTCAAATACACTTGAGGTTCACTCATCGCGCCTTCAAAAAGTAGTAGTACTTTTTTTCCTTTGACTTCTTTAGGCAAAGTAAAAGTATTGCGATACCACGCCGTACCCATATGAGGTAAGGCTCCGGTTCTTCCCGTTTTTACAGTAGGAGTATTTTCGCCATTTTGAGAAATAGCAACTGTTTGCATATCATTTTTTTTGTCAAAAGGACCATAAATTGCCCAGTCGTGCGGAACAGTAACCGATTCCCATTTCGAGTCGTTGAAGTTCGTTTTGAAAGCGTCTTCAACATTTCCTTTTTGAAATTTCCAATGGGTATCCAATACCTTTACCACTCGCGCTTGAGAAAAAGCTATGGCGGTGAAGGCTATAAAAACCAACAAAAAAGAGGGTATTTTTTTCATTTGTAAACCTGTATAATTATTTACTATCTAATCAATTCATAAACATTTAAGTCATTTAAGCGAAAGTTATTTAGCTTGCCCAATACTGTTCAAAAGGGAATATAAGTTCAAAACATTCTCTATAAGGCCAACAGTAGTTACTTAAACGAACTGATATTTTCACTTATAAGCAAATCAAAAACTTATCTAACTTATATGTTGTAACATTTTTTTGAATCCAATTCATTATTCTTTAAAAGCATCCAAAGCTGGCGAAGGTTTCCCATCTGGTTGCCAAGCACTCAAGCCATAACCACTCCAAGATTTGGCTCCTTGCGGTTCCCAATACAAAACGCCCAAGCCTTTATTATTGGGAACGGCTCTTACGGCTTTGATTGTAGCTGCTAGGAGTTCTTTGGTGTTTTGTACTTGTTCATCAACACCACCAACTTCAACCACCATTACCTCTTTCTGATAACGTGAAGCCATATCGTTTAGGTTGTTTTGTAAATCGGCTATGGTTTCTGAATAGTCTTTCTTAATCCAAAACGGATAGTAAGACAGACCAATAACGTCGTACTTTACTTGATGCTCTGTGGCTTTGTCGAAAAACCAACGGAATTTTTCATTGTTGTTTCCTTCGTCTACGTGCACAATTACTTTGATTTTGGCATTCACAGCTTTGGTCGCTTCGTATCCTTTATTCAACAATTGCGCCAGTTGCACCCAATTGTTCGTGCTCCCATCAGGCCAAAGCATTCCGCCTGGAATTTCATTCCCCACCTGAACCCATTCTGGAGTAACACCTGCTTTTTGTAAAGCGGTCAACACATCAAAAGTATGTTCATAGACTTTATTTTGTAACGCATCGAATGATAAGTTGGTCCAAGCAGCAGGTTTGGCTTGTTTGGCTGGATCGGCCCAAGTATCGCTGTAATGAAAATCAATCATAATGCGCATTTTGGCTTTTTGAGCGCGCAAAGCCATTGCTACTGTTTCTTCCTTACTGCAATGACCATTAGTTTTGTCTTGACTCGGATTGACAAACACACGCAAACGAATGGTGTTCATCCCGCGTTCTTTTAGCAATTGCAAACAATCTTTTTCTTTTCCGTCGGTATCATAAAAACGATAGCCAGTAGCTTCCATTTGCGGCAACCAACTCACGTCGGCTCCTTTGGCGAAAGCCAATTTATTTTTCTTTTGTGCCAAAGCGATAGTCGTACTACTTATAAAAAGAAGCAGTAGCACTATTCTTTGAAAAACGCTAACTGTAGTATTCATAACTAATTGGTAAATGCTTGTAAAACGGGCAATGCTTTATTTGAAAAATCATAGAATGCCTGATTCTCGAAAGTAGAACCATTGGTAGCTTGGTTGCCTTTGAAAGACACCCATTCGCCTCCCCAATACGCAAAACCTTGTCCGTAAGTAGATGATTTCACTAAATCTTTAATCGCCAAAACAAAGTTTTTTTGACCTTCTGCTGTGGCTGGATAACCGGTAACCAATTGTGAATCTAAGCCCACAATATTATTCGTCCAGTCATTGAATCCCAAAGTAAAGGGATAAGCAGTTTCTGCAATCAATACTTTTTTAGAAAAGTTTTTTCCTAAGGCATCGATAGTGGTTTTTATTGTAGCCAAATCTTTCCCGTGCCAAATAGGATAATACGACAAACCGATATAATCATAATCAACACTTTTTACTTTAGTATAAAACCAATTAGTATCTGTAGCCGAAACGCCTGCATAGTGAATCATAATTTTGGTACTTGGCGCTTTGCTTCGAATAGTAGTACTCATTGTTTTTAACAAATCTATACATTGTGCTTCTTTATTGATTAAATGCCCTTGAGGCCAAAGCAATCCGGTATTGATTTCGTTCCCGATTTGAATAATATCTGGATTAATTTCGGTCAAAATAGTTGTGGTGTATGAAGCTACCGCAGCTTTTAAATCAGTAAACGATAAGTTTTTCCAAGCAGCTGGAGTGGTTTGAACCGCAGGATCTGCCCAATCGTCAGAATAGTGAACCGTTAACCAAACTTTTAAACCTGCTTTTTTTACTCGTTGCGCTAGAGTTTTTACCTCTGTCAACCCAGAATGCCCGTTGGCTGGATCTTTCCACAAACGAATTCGGATGGTATTACAACCAGCACTTTTAAGTGTAGTCAACATGTCTTCGGTTTTTCCGTTGTTGGTAAAAACTACGCCCGCCGCTTCAATTTCTGGTAAAAAAGAAATATCTGCCGCTTTGATAAAATCACTTGTTACTACAGGTGGTGTAACCGTTCCGTCTTCGCTTTTTTCGCTATCGCTGGAACATGCTGTTTGTAACAAAATACTTAGAAGAATAACTATAGTTAAGAAGGTTTTTTTCATATATGTAAATTTATTTTTTATAGGTCAAATATGTTATCGCCTTTATTTATAGGTGTTTGTTTGCAACAAAGCTGTTGTTAATGGCGATTTCATAATTAGGTAATTAATTTGTTTTGGATTCAAATTTATAGATGGTTTTGTGGTAATAATTTTCGCCTTTTTTTAATTCTGCCGAAGGAAAATGATCGTGATTTGGTGCATCTGGAAAATTTTGCGTTTCAAAACAAATACCACTCAACGGATGGTAGTTCACACCTTCTTTCCCAGGAATGGTATCAAAACAATTGCCTCCCACATACACATGCACTCCAGGTTGATTGGTATAAACCAACAAATGTAAGTTGTTTTTGGAACTGTAAAGCGAAGCCGCCATTTCTTCTTGACTTCCTAAAACGAAAGTGTCATCAATAGATGTTGGACAGTTTTTAGCTTCCAAAAAATCGAAGGCACTTTCGGCTACATCCAAAACCCTACCAGTTGGTATATTTTGATGGTTTTTCTCTATTACTTTTTCAGCATTGACGAATAATTCTTGTTGGGTTACCGCATGTTGATGACCATCGAGATTAAAATAACTGTGATGGGTCAAGTTCAATACAGTGTCCTCGGTCGAAGTAGCATTGTATTCCACTAACAATTCATTCGACTCTGTCAAACTATAAGTAACCGTTACGGTCAACTCGCCAGGGAAATTTTCTTCCCCAGAAAGACTCGTATACGAAAAGGTAACTGCTGAGTTGATACCCTTCTTTGTGTTCTCAATTTTCCAGTTTTTTTGATGAAAACCAGAGGCTCCACCATGTAACAAATGCTCGCCATGATTGGGATTTAACTTAATGGTTTTCCCGTTCAAGTCAAAGCTACTACCCTTGATTCTTCCAGCATATCTGCCAATTATTGCTCCAAAATAAGGAGGACTTGGCAACTCAAAGGACTGGATATAATCCTCTAAGGTTTCGAATCCCAAAACTACATCTACTTTATTGTGATTTGCCAAAGGTATTTTTACAGATGTTACTGTAGCCCCATAACTTATCACATGGACTTGCATGCCGTTTTTATTGGTTAATAGAACCGCTTGTACTTCCTCACCGTTAGGCAAAATACCATATGATTTGTTGATGGAGAGTGTCATAATTTGAGAAATTTATTTTATTTGGGCTTATTTTTTATCAAATGTGAAATTCAAATGTATACAAAAAAACAACTAAAACATACCAGTACCTACCAGTTTTTTAAACTTCCGAAAAACAGTTAGAATAATAAAAATCAACCTACTAAAATTGCTCTATTTAGCAACTTAAAAAAAATTAAAACTTCTGTAAAAAAACAACCCCCGATAGCAAAAACTACCGAGGATTGAAAAGTATAAAAAACCAAAATTTATTACTGTGCTACAATGAACGTGTAACGTCCATCTAAATCATTGAACCAAATATCGTATTTACCCGCTGTTACAATAATATCACCTCCATTATCACCCCAATTCACATCCCAACTGTTGTTGGCTCTGAATTTCATCTTACCATCTTTTAATGTTTGAGTAATTTTCCACATATGGACATCAAAAGTAGATTGCACCATTGGCACACTCACATCCCATCCAGAAGGTAAAGCATCACCAACTAATCCAATCGTTGCATAAGTTGTTGTTGGCCCAGTGTAAGGCGTCAAAGTATAGGTTAATGATTCTAAATTCAATTCAAAATAATAGTATCCTGCTTTATCTGTAGGGAAAAGTCCTGGATCTGGCGCACTGTCATTGGCTCTGTATTTTACTTTGCCCCCATCAACACCATACATAGGAGCCCAGAAACCTAATTGCTCAATTAATTTGAATCCGCCCGCATTGAAGTATCCTGTGTAATAAAATTTAGCATTGTCTTTAGTATCTCTAAAAATAGGCATATTCCCTTTATTCACTTCCCAACCTGCGATTGTTCCTGGTCCAACTTGATACAAATCAACTTTAGGAAAAACACCTCTGTAAGGTGTTATTACAATACTTATTGCCTTAGAATATTTAGGTTGAGATCCTGTAGTACCTACAGTAGATTTGATACGGATATCTATAGTTCCCTCTACCTCTGGAGTTAATCCAAAATCTAAAGCTTTGGTGTTTAGCTCCGAAACTTTAATAGTAGCAAAAGAATTTGATGTCGAATTGATTTCGGCTGGTGTGGCAAAATCAGTTCCGCTTTTGGCAAACTCCACCGTATAGGTTACAATAGTTGGAGCACCATAAGATACTTTTTCCCAAGTTAAAGTAAGTGCCGTATTATCTGGTGTAGCTTTGTTCAAAACTACTTTCGAACCCGCATCTGGAGTAATAATGGCAAAATCAGCTTCTTGTGGTTCAAGAATCATCAAATCAGTTTCGTTATCACAGGACCAAAATCCTAAAATAGCTACAAAAGCAACTAATAGTTTATATGTATTTTTCATTTCTTTAGTGTAAAGTGGTTATTTTTTTAGTATCCAAGGTTTTGAGTTAGGTTGCTATTTGATCCCAAAGAACCCGCAGGAATTGGAAACAAATCCATAAAAGCTGGAATAGAAACTCCAGTAGAAGCATTGCCTTTCCAAGCCCAATTGTAAGAACCGCCAGAGAATTTCCCAAAACGGATTAAGTCTTGTCTGCGATGGGCTTCCCAGTGTAATTCACGAGCTCTTTCGTCTAAAACAAAATCAAGAGTCAAATCAGCAGGGACAATATTACCAACAGTAGTATTGTTATTGGCTCTTATTCTAAGTGCATTCACATAGTCTAATGCTTTGGCAACATCTCCTCCTGCTCCTGCTCGTAAAGTTGCTTCGGCATACATCAAGTATACATCGGCCAAACGGAATAATGGAAAATCAGTATCGGCATAAGTTGAACTTGTCCCATTTTGTCCCGTAGATGTTTTGTTAGAAAATTTAGACAAGATGTACCCTTGGGTTTTAACTCCAATATCTGCAATATCAATCGTTCTTTGTTTAGAAGCACTTCCAGCCACGCCAGTTCCTATTGTTTTACGAGTATCTTGGTTGAATTTGGTACCATCAAATTTTTGAGCAAATTCTTTTCTAATTCTCAAGGCTCCACTCCATCCGCCAATACCAAAATCAGCTCCGTTATTTTCCCATACACCAATTTGTCCATTGGTCAATACTGTAGTGGCTCCCCAGTTTTGAGTTTTGGCTCCATCAGATTGAATGGTGAAAATCATTTCAGGCGAAGTATGATTATCAGCTTTGAAATTATCCAAATAATTCGTTTTCAAAGAATAGCCCGCTGCAATAAGATCATTACACATAGTAATACAATCTCCGTAACGCTTAGTTTTGGTATACACTTCTGCGTTCAAGTAAATTTTAGCTAAAATCATTTTTGCCATTCCTTGATCAACACGTCCGTATTCATTGGTTCTTGCGGCTTTCAAGTTAGGAAGCGCGGCTTTTAATTCTGTTTCCACAAAATCAAACAATTGTTGTCTTGTAAACTCAGGTCCTTTGAAGTTGATAGGATCAGTTTCTGTATACATAGCTGCTTTCCCAAACAAATCCATCATATTATAGTAGGCATACGCACGCAAAACCTTTACTTCATTTCGGTACAATTCGATTGCTGCCAAATCTTCAGCGCTAGTAATATTGCGTGATTTCAATTTTTCAGGAGTACTTTGACGCAAAAATTCATTAGCATAAGCCACAGAAGCCATAGTTCGTGAGTACATTCCCAAAAGAATTGGATTCGCTGGTGTCCAAATATTGCGTTGCAACTCAGCTGTTCCACCATCATTTTCATAACTCCACACTAACTCATCGGTAGTAAGCTCTTGTAAATACAACAAACATCTACTAAACTGACTTGTTCCTGCGTCTACTCCTTCAAGCGAAGAAGCATCTGGTCCCCAAGTACTCGTAAGCGATAAATTTCCGTAAACACCTGCTAAGGCATTTTTGTATCCTGCTGCATCTTTATAGACAGCATCTGAAGCCAATACATCGTCATCTTCTGACACTACATTCAAATCATCGGTACACGATTGAAATAAAGTAGCCAAAGCTAAAAAGGATATAATTATATATTTCTTCATCGTTTATTAAAATTTAAGATTAAGACCAAATAGAATAGTACGCTGTCTAGGATAGATGGTTTTATCAACACCATTATTTGTAATCTCAGGGTCTAAACCGCTGTATTTTGTCAAGACAAAAACATTTTGAACACCTGTAAACATTCTCAAACTAGTGCTTTCGTTCATTATTTTTCTAAAAGTATAGCCTAAGGTTACGTTATCCATTCTCAGGTACGAAGCATTTTCGATATAAATATCAGACAACAACACATTTGAAGTCGTTTGGAAATTAGTATCCAAAATAGAAGAAGGAACATTGCTTAAAATTCCACCATTTTCCATCGCCTCATATTGCGCTCTGGATGCGTCTACTGCGTTGAAAATTCGGTTTCCGATACTCGCTCTTAAGTTGAAAGAGAAATCAATGTCTTTGTAATTCATTGTAGAAGCAAAGCCTAAGGTCACATCTGGATCTGGATTGTTATAGATGTAGCGGTCTGAATCATTTTTGATGTTATCTCCATTCAAATCTGCAAAAGCACCTTCAATAGCTTTTCCGTTGGTATCATACAATTGTTTGTACACATAAAACGAATAAGGCGTATATCCTTCTCTAAAAATCTGACCTGGCGTTCCCGTTCCTGCAATGTTATCGCCTACATAAATATCTGTTCCGTACACTAAATCTTTGATTCTTCGCTCGAATTTAGTCGCATTAAAATTGACATTCCAATTGAAATTTTCTGTTTTAATTGGATTAGCATTCAAGGTAAACTCAATTCCTTTGGTCGTAAAAGAACCTACGTTTTGGTACACACGGTTCGAGAAATTACTTCCGTCAGAGATAGCCGCATTTACCAATAAATCTTTGGCTTCTTTGTAAAACACATCTACTGCACCCGTGATTACATTGTTGAATACCCCAAAATCAAGACCCGCGTTGTAAGACACGGTTTCTTCCCATTTCAAGTTTTTGGTACGTTTGCTTGGCAAGGCAATTGGAAAATAAGCATTACCAAATTGGTATTCCGAGTTACCTCCACCTAAATCGTATTTCTCCAAATAACCGTTTGGATCAGGAATATCTTGTTGTCCAGTAATACCATAGCTCAAACGCAATTTCAAATCCGAAACTACCGTACTGTTTTTAAAGAAATCTTCTTTTACTTTCCAAGCAAAAGCGGCAGAAGGGAAATTCCCCCAACGGCTTTCTTTTTCAAATCGAGAAGAACCGTCACGACGATAAGACAAGGTCAATAAATATTTGTTTTTGAAATTAATGTTGGATCTTCCAAAAAAGCCTAACAGTACGACATCCGTATTCAAAGTAGTTTCAGGGAAAGTCGATGGTAGATCTGGGTTTAAGATGTTACCAGTATCGAATCGATTGGATTCGAATTTTTGATAAGAATGTCCGCTTGTTAATTCAACATTAAAATCATTAAAACTCTTGTTATATACAAAATAAGCATCAATCAACTTATTTCTTCTTGTGGATTCAGAGTACTCATCTGTTCCGAAAGGAATATTATTATTAGATGGAGCCGAACCAGCATTAGTACCTACTAAACGTCGTCTTTCTCCATTCGATTCATCAAATCCAAGATTCACCACAGCTCTTAAAGAAGGCAAAAAGTGAAATTTATAATCGATTTCAAAATTTCCAAAAAGTCTATTGCTCTTTCCACGATCATTAGTTTGAAGCAGCTGCGCTACAGGGTTTCTTGCTGCAATAGCGATTAGCGGATAATTGCCGTTGGCATCTATACCAGAAGTATACTCAAAAAATCCACCATAAGGAGCTCCAGCAACACGAATAGGTTGTGTTGGATCAAAACCAATAGCAGCACCTTCAACAGCATCTGTAAAACGGTTTCTTTCATTGGCATAATTAGCAGAAAGTTTCACCTTCAAATGATTTTCAAAAAAAGACGGATTCATAACCAAACCTACCGTGTTTCTTTTGAACTCATTCGTAATTCGCAACCCTTGTTGATCCGTATTTCCTAAAGTTAAACTTGTTGGAATCACACCAAAAAGACTACCTCTAACCGCTAAATTTTGATCTACTAAACCTGTATTACGGTAAATTGCCTCTTGCCAGTTGGTATTGGCTGTGCCTAATTTATCTACATCCTGTGGACGAACTTGAGCAATGGTATTTCTAAAAGCAGTTGGGCTCAATACATTAACAGTTTTGACCAACTCACCTGCACCAAACTGTACATTGTAATCTACAGAAAGGGTTTTGCTTCCCTTTTTAGTCGTGATAATAATTACCCCGTTAGACGCACGTGAACCATAAATAGCAGTTGCCGAAGCATCTTTCAAAACCGTCATCGACTCAACTGTACTTGGATTCAAAGAAGCCAAAAACGAAGCTGAACCCGTGTTAGTCGTGTTTTCAAGAGGCAAACCATCAATAACAATCAATGGGTCATTACTTGCAAATAACGAACTTCCCCCTCTAATTCTAATTTCGGATAACGAACCAGGTGCTCCTGAAGAATTGATAGTTAAACCCGCTACTCTACCAGTAAGCATATTTTCGGTAGAAACGTTCACCCCTTTGTTAAAATCTTTGGTCGACAAGGTAGTTACAGAACCTGTAGCATCTTTCTTTTTCACAGAACCGTATCCAACTTGAACTACGACCTCCTTAAGCTCATTGTCTTGTTCTTGCAATAAAACAGTAAGCGAACTTTGTCCAGAATAAATCACTGTTTGTGATCTAAAACCCACGAACGAAACTACGATTTGATCTCCATTACTCACACTAGAAAGCTGAAATGCACCAGAAAAATCAGTAGAAGTACTAATCTTAGTGCCTTTAACAACTAGATTGGCTCCGGGAATGGGTTGCTTGGTTGCATTATCAACCACCGTTCCGCTCAGTTTATTTTGTGCTTGAACAAAAAACGGAACAAGGAGCAGTAAAAAGAACAATCGCAAATGAATTGTTTTCAAACTTTTTGTTTTCATTAAATTGATTTGTTAGTTATTATTTTTTTGAATATTCCAAAAAAGCAACAGAACCGTTTCTGAATCAAAAATTAGTTTATCATAGTTTTGGTTGCTAAAAAATGATAATCCTAATTATTTTTACTATTTGTGATAAAAACGTTTTATTTTTCTGTTTTTTTTATGAAATATTAAAATCCAAAATTATACGAAGCTTTATATTTTACATACCAGTACCTACCAGTTTTTTTGTATATTGCCCCAAAAAAAATACCACCATGAAATACATAATTGTTCAAAATAACCAAGGCGTACCCAAATACAAACAAATAATTCAATCGATTGAGAAAGCCATCGAATCTGAAAAATTAGTTAAAGGCGATCAACTGCCTTCGGTAAATAAAGTGTGTTTAGCACACGAATTATCTCGAGACACCGTACTACAAGCTTATGATGAATTAAAGAAGCGAGGCATTGTATTTGCTATACCTGGCAAAGGTTACTACATAAAAAGTATAGAAATAAATATCAAACAAAAAATATTTTTGCTCTTTGACGAATTGAATATTTTCAAGGAAGATTTGTACAATTCATTTTTAGAAAATATTGGAAAAAACGTCCAAGTTGACATTTTTTTTCATCATTTTAATTTTCAATTTTTTCAAAAAGTCATCGCAGAAAATAATGGCAACTACACCAAATATATTATTATGCCCACCGCTTTTGAAGAAGCGCATACCACAATAAAAAACCTACCAGTAAATGATGTCTATATATTGGACCAAACCAATTCCGAATTATTTTCCTACCCTTCAATTCATCAAAACTTTATTCAAAACATTTACGATGGACTTTTGGAGGGAAAATCTAGGTTGGACAAATACAAAAAACTCATCATCATCTTCCCTGGATTTAGAGAACCTTTAGGAATGAAAATAGGTTTCTTAAACTTTTGCAACGACTTTGGATTTGATCACGAAGTAATTACAGAATTTAAAAATCGAACCATCACACCTGGCGAAGTCTACATTATTCCAAGCGATCGCGACTTAGTAAGAGTAATTGAAAAGGCAAAATCACAGCAAATGACCATAGGTCAAGACTACGGAATTGTATCCTATAATGAAACGCCACTAAAGAAAATTGTAGAAAATGGCATCACGACCATCTCCACTGATTTTGAACAAATGGGAAAAATTTTAGCCGAAATGATTCTGAAAGGACGAAAAGAACAAATCGAAAACAAATGCCAATTGATTTTAAGAAGTTCTTTATAAGAAGAGTATAAAAACAAAAAAACCGCTTCTTTCGAAGCGGTTTTTTTATGCTTTACACATAAATTACCTATCAATCTTATAATTCCTTAGCAGATTAGATCCTATATACTTGCCAATTTCTTGTCCTTGCAAAACACCATTATCGATAGCATCTCTATAATGTATACCCCCATACAATCTAGAAACAGCGGCTTCTTGAGAAGCTTGTATAAAGGATTTAAATTTTCGTTCAGGCAAACCAAATTCAATTTCAGTAGTGTCTTCAAAAGAAAAGTTATCGCCAAAAAACTGGGTAAGCACAACGGCAACTGCTGATGAAATTACGCTATGTCCAGATGTATATTCAGGAAACGGAGGCGTTTGTAATAAAGGTTTCCATGTCTTATCGATATATTTCTTAATTGCGGTTTCTGGTCTTATCCTATTGCTTCTGTACTTTTCGTCCCAACAGCTAATAAAGGCATCATGCAAAGTAATTGCCACAACGGAATGAATAAAAACGGTCTGCGATAAACTTATTTGCTTTTTTAAACAAGCAATTCCAGTAATACCCATCCAATGTCCGCCAGGTGAAATTTTTTTCAACCCAAACTCAACATGACCAATCTGATTTAAAATAAAAGGATTACAGTCCCAAAAACTGGCAATAGCTCTTTGCTTCTTAGTCAAACTATTTATAACCGTATACACCTCCTTCATTTGCTTATAAAAAGTAGAAGTCAAAGCAAGATCAAAGACTGCGGGTTCTTTTGGTTTAAATTGACTAGATGATTCTAGTAAAAAGGGTCTAATTGTATTCCAATTGGGCTCAAGAGCTTGCATATAGCCAGGACCTGTGGGCTCCCAATGACCTTCGCCTACTACAGGACTGTACTTTTTATAACTACTCAATTTACTAAATCCATCCGTTTTTACGTACTCTATCATTTGCTTAACTACCAAATTTACTAACTCCTCCGAATGTTTCAGTTGGACTTTAGGAATTCCTTTTTTAATTGCTACTTGCCTTAATGAATCGATTTTGTCTGAGAATAAATAACCAGAGGGCAAAAGTTTTTCAGCCATTTTAAAAACTGCGGAAACTGTTGCAAAAGATTGACTGCTTTTTGAAACCAATGTATCAGGAATTATGATCTTTTTAAAACTTCTAATAGCGGGATACAAAGAATTGCTGTTTTGGTCAAATAACGACGAAACTTCGTTTGAAGTAAGTGTTACATATGAATAATATCTCCCTGCTGCTACTGGGGAAGTCACATCATTAACCATTACATCTGTAACCTTTTTTAAAGCAATGATATACTCTTTGGATGAAAATGTTTGATCTTGTTGAGAAAACACCTTCCCTGTAATAAGGATCAAGAATAAAACGAAGCCAACTTTATTCATATGAATTTAATTAAAATTATAAACAGTAGGAGTTTGATTATTTACTGAAAAAATGACTCTTTTTACCTCTTTGGACTGGATTGAAATAATGTCTCTAACACAGCCATTCACTATTAAACCTGAATCTAACTGAGGGATATAAGTAAAATTTCCTTTTCCGTCTCCAGTTAATAAAACACCATAATTAGCATCAATTTTTCCGATTTTAATTCGAGTTTGTTCTATGTTTCCTCCTAATAAAATATCCAGATTACCATCATTATTATAGTCAGCTGTTTCAATGGCATAAACAGGAGCATAATTGGCCTGAATTGGTAAACTATGTTTTATAAAACCTCCGTTTTTATTTTCGAACCAAACAGTTTCGAAAGTAGACGCTTTTAATTGCTTTGATAGCTTTAATTGTTCTGAAGTTAGAATTTCGTTGATCGTAACTTCTGAATAGGATTCGTAATTTGGAAACCGCTGGCGTAAACTAACCATTTGATCTGTAAGTTCATCTCTACTGGCCATAGGAAATGATTTTCCTTGTACAAAACAAGAAACAAAAGGATCTACCGACCCATTTTTATCAAAATCTCCGTAACACAATGTTGCGGGTTCTTTCTCATTTACATGAATTTGGCTGTTATTTCCCCAATTGGCAGCCACTAAGTCCATATCTCCATCAGCATCAAAATCAGCCAAAGCTAGTCGATTCCACCATCCTTCTAACGACTCGGGAAAATACTTATTAGTTGCATCAGAAAATTTACCTCCATTATTTTCAAAACAACTAATTTTCATCCATTCCCCACAAACAATCAACTCGGCTTTGCCATCTTTATTGATGTCATACCATAAGGCGTCAGTGACCATCCCTATTTCTTCTAAAGTTGGTGCTATAGCTTCTATCTTATTGGTAAAAAAACCTTTCCCGTCATTTATCAATAACATATTTTTTGGCGTCTCTGGATATCTTCCTGGAATCACACGACTCCCAACAAATAAATCTAGATCACCATCATGATCAATATCGATAACTTTTACACAAGAGCCACTATTCGTTTCAAGAGGTAATGCATTATTTCTTTTTTCAAATACACTATTGTTATTGATATACAATCTATCTTGTAGCTCTGCTCCTTTTTCACCAAAAGCGTATCCGCCACTTACTACATATAAGTCTAAATCACCGTCATTGTCTGCATCAAAAAACAAGGCATCTGTATCTTCTGATGCTTTATCATCATCAAAATCTTTTTGATTATAAGTAATAAATTCTCCGTTGGGTTGTTGCAATAATAATTGTCCTGACTGTCCTCTTGCACCGCAAATAAAAATATCTTCTAACTTATCTTTATTAATATCCCCTTTTGTCATATGTGGCCCGCTGTAAGAAATCATATTAGGCATTAAAGGTTGTACTTTAAAATCATTGGTTTGTTCCTCTGAATGACTAAATGGAATCGTATTGTTTTCTGAAAAAAAGATTGTTTTGTTAACTGCTTTGGGGGCTATAGAATTAACCTTTGTGGTTTCATATTTTACTACAATAGATGTATTTGCAACAATATCTTTCTTTATTGTCTGTATTTTTCTATTAGGCCAATAAATAGAAATAGAATCAATTGTAGCCGAAGGGAGTCCTATGTGCATTGGCTGTTGCATAGAACTTTGAAAACCATGAACTGGGAAATTTTCTTGAGTTACTGTACCTTTGGGAGTGAATACTTTCACTTTTGCTCCTAAAGCATTTGTATTTTGGGTAGACATTCTCAAATCTAAATTCAAATAACTTCCAGATTTACCTATTTCAACTGCATTATTTTTGTAAATAGCGGCTACATCATTCATTCTGTTTATAACAAGATCCAAATCCCCATCATTATCTAGATCTGAATAAACAGCACCATGAGAAAAATTTTCATCTTCTAACCCCCAATCTATTGATTGATCCTTGAACTGAAGATGCCCAGTATTCTCGAATATAAAATTATGAAGGGGAGTTGAAGGCACTCCTTTCAGCATTTGGAACATATTGTCTTCGGTTTCTCCTCTTAAATGTTTTAACCGTTCGTTTGCATAAAACTTAACAAAATCACGATTAATCATATCCTTACCATATCCATTTGAAACAAATAAATCTTTGTTCCCATCATTATTAAAATCAGCAAATAAAGCGGACCAACTCCAGTCCGTATTAGAAACACCACTTAATTGCCCCGTTTCGCTAAAAGTATTATTCCCATTATTTACTTGTAGCATATTACGCATCAACTGATGATAAAAACCATTTGTTAATGTGTTTTCGTAGAGTTCATAATTGTCTGGTGCATATAATAATTTTTGCCTTTTATTATCCGCAGGAAGCATGTCTAGGGTATAAATATCTGACCAACCATCATTATTTATATCCGCAATATCTGCACCCATAGAAAAATTAGAAATGTGTCCGATTTGTTCTTTCAACTTTTCCGTAAAAGTTCCATCAGTATTGTTTATGTATAAATAATCTTCTTCGACATAATCATTAGAAACATATAAATCTGCCCAACCATCATTATTAACATCACTCACGACAACAGATAATCCGTACCCGATAGGGTTAGAAATGATGTTGGCTTGTACAGTAACATCCGTAAAACGATTAGCATCATTGCGATACAACCGATCACCAGCATCAGGGTCAATCATTTTTTTCACGAAAGAAGCATCAAAATTTCGCAGTTGTTTGATATTATGATTCAGTACAAAAAGGTCTAAGTCTCCATCATTATCATAATCGAAAAAAGCGGCTTGTGTAGCATATCCTTGATCTGCAATACCCATTTCATCAGCTTTATCCTTAAATGAAATTTCTCCAATAGCATTCGGTCCACTATTAATTAACATTTGATTTTTTCTTTTTTCAGGTTCTACATCGCCTGAATAACAAACATAAATATCTAACCATCCATCTCCATTTATGTCAACTACACTTACTCCGGTCTTCCAACCTCTTCGCCCACCAACCCCAGCTTTTTTAGTAACATCTTCAAACTTTAAATTACCTTTGTTGATATACATCTTATTGGGTTGTAAATTTGAAGTAAAATACAAATCGATTAATCCGTCATTATTGAAATCCCCAGATGCCACTCCACCTCCATTATAAAAATATTCATAAGTAATAATATTAAGTTGAGGAGATTCTGGAAGATAATTATTGAACTTAATACCTGTATCTTCCGAAGTTAACAATGTAAATAACTTTGTATGCTGCGAAAAAACAGGTGAAAAAAACAACAAACTCAACCCAATAAATAAGCAAACTCTCTTCATATTTTTTGTGTATTAAAATTGAATTTTTAATAGATGTAAATGTCTCCCTAATAATAAAATTACTAAAACTAAACATAAAAGTTCAAGTATGTCTTACGCCCTGTTTGATGGATCTTAAAAAATGTAATTATCATTTTTTTAAGGTCATTAAGGATTTAAAAACTGTAATCTTAAAGCTAATTTATATATTAAAAGCTACATGCTTAATGTATTTTCGATTGTAAGTATATAAAATATGTATTTTTCCGTCTAAAGTCTGAATAACAGCAGGATAACTAAATTCTCCTTCGCTTTGATTTTCAAGATCAAAAAGCTTTTTCCAATGCAGTCCGTCGTTAGAATATTCTACATCAAGAACATTGCGCCCATTGAACCAGTCTTTACCTTGCGGTAATGGATTATTGACCAATAAAAAAGACTTTTTGGACAATGTTATTGCATCAATTCCTGAATTAGAATTAATCACATTCAGGCTGTCAGTGTGACTCCATTGTTGGCCTGTATCGGTAGACCAACTACTGATGATTTTATTGTGCTTACTTCTTGATAACATTTGAATAGTATTCTTTGAATGAACAAGAAATGTCGGCTGGATGATATTAAACCCCTTTTCATTTTCAACAGCAACCTTCTCCCAACTATCCGTTGCTTCTGTATACATTTCAACATGTACTCGCCATTCTTTATTATCAATACTTTCAGTACTGCTGCCACACAAAATAACACCTTGGCCTACCTCAATAGGCTTATTTTTAATGGGGCCAAGTAATCCTTTAGGTAAGTATTTAGGAGCACTCCAAGAAGTCCCATTATCTTTTGATACTGTCATGGCACCAAACCATTCTCTGGGATTTTTCCCAACCTTGTAAAACAAATACAAATTTTGGCTTTTACTTTTGAATAATACAGGATTCCAACAAGGTAACGTATCTCCTTCTCTGATTAAGGGCTTAATCAATTGATTAGGAGCAGACCAGACTTTCCCATTATAAACCGCTGTATAAATCCCTACATCTTTAGCACCTTCATGCTTACCACCAAACCACGCTGCCATAAGTTGGTTTGACTCCAACTCAACTAATGTTGCCGCATGACTACTGATAGTTATGGGTTCGTTAACTATAAAAGCTGAAGTGATATTACTTGCTTTAGGTTTCTTTGATACCGAAGAACAAGACAAACACATTAAAATCAATATGATTACAAAATCTTTTAGTCCTAAATTTATCATTTATTATAAGTTACTCTTTAGCTTATTTTACAGACGATATTCTTTATTTACTCCTAACTTGTGTCCTGCAATGGCGTAATATAAAATCATACTATAACACGGTAATAAAATCCAATATCCTTGAGTAGAAGCTGATGCTGTAGCCAATGCTTCGCTTACTCCTTGAGTAATACTATCTGCTTTATTTGAATCTACAAATTTGCCATATAGTGGAGGAATAATTGCTCCTCCAGAAATTGCCATGACCAACAAGGCAGAGGCTGTTTTTGTAAATCTCCCTAATCCATTTAATGCTAAAGGCCAAATCGCTGGCCAAACTAAAGCGTTTGCAATTCCTAATGCTGCTACAAATAAAATGGAAGTAAAACCTGTTGTAAGTACAATACAAAACGTCAAAATAATACCTAAAATAGCACTTACTCTTAACGCGAGAGCTTGAGTACTATATTTTGGAATTAAAAAAACACCCAAAGCATAAGTTAGAACCATCGCCAATAATGTAAATGTGGTAAAAAATTTAGCATCAGCAGCAGGAAACCCTAACGATATACCATAAGCTATAATAGTATCACCCGCAATAACTTCTACCCCAACATACATAAAAAGAGTTAATACCCCTAGCCATAAATGCGGAAAATGAAATATACTAGCTTTTGTTGATTCTTCCTCTTTTCGTGATTCAGTAGATGAAGCTTCAACATCAGGCAACGGTGCTTTTCTTATCAATATTCCAAGAACAAATAAAACAACCGCCATTGTTACATAAGGCATCACAACACTATTTGCCATTTTATCTAATAATTCGGCTTTTTCAGCTGCATTGACTTTAGTTAGTTTTTGTTGAATTTCATCTATTCCAGACAGCAAAAGTGAGCCAAAAATAAGTGAGCCTAGAGCACCCGCAATTTTATTTGCAATTCCCATTATTGAAATGCGCTTAGCAGCACTATCAATGGGGCCTAAAATTGTTATATACGGATTTGATGCGGTTTGTAATAAGGTCATTCCTGCTCCTTGAATAAAAATACCCGTTAAAAACATCCAATAGGTTCTTGCCTCTGCGGCTGGTATAAAAACCAAGGCTCCAAACCCCATGATAAACAGCCCTAAAGACATCCCTTTTTTGTAACCAATATTTGTTAATATATAAGATGCTGGCAAAGCCATAATCACAAAAGAGATATAGGATGCCGAAGCAACAAAAAGAGATTGTGCAGACGTTAGTTCACTTATGGTTTTCATAAATGGAATCAAAGCTCCATTAATCCAAGTAACAAATCCTAAAATAAAAAAAAGGCCACCAATTATCATAATTGGAATAAATGTCGTTTTTTTTGTATGTAATTGTGATTCTATATCACTAGTCATAATTTTATTTTTTTGCAGTTAAATCGAATTTTTTTATGGAATTCTAAAAATAATAAAGCATACTAAAAAGCAATAAATATTGACTTTTGAAACATCTTTTACTTCAACCATACCAAATAAAACCATTAAAGATTAAAGATGATGAAGCTTTATACATAAATATGATGTAATTGATTATGGAAAGAGTAATTACTAATAAAGTTAAAAGGAGAGGTGACTCTCCTTTTAACAGAATTATAAATCAATAAATTATTATTATTTGTCCCACCATATTTTAGTAATCCATGTATCTCCACCCATGTTAGAAACTGCTTGATTATAACTAGCAGTATTATTACTTCCTTCGGTAGATGGATAAACCTGTCTCGTAGGTATTTTACCTGAACTAAAGTTTCCAGAGTAATTTACTGGTGTTAGTACAGGATAATCGGATCTTTTCCAGTTGTTCCAGGCTTCAACCCAGTTACCAGTTAGTCCAGTGGTAGCCCAAATTTGCTCATTAATCATTTTCAATGAAGCATTTGTTGAAGTCACATTTAATGGGTGTGCAGCAGCATAGAACGTAGCATCTCCAGTAGTAATTTGTGCTCCTCCAAATTTGTTTAAAGTTAACATAGCTCCCGTCAATCCATTATTATAATATTGACTAGCGGTTCCTGACACAGAATATCCTCTTACAGCAGCTTCTGCTAATAACAATTGAACTTGAGCATAAGTCAAAATAAAAACAGGAGTAGTTCTATTTCTATACATTGGTGTAGGTCTAGAATAATTACCTATTACAGCAATATTAGCACCTGTACCAGTAGCTCCAGGATAGTTAGGTTCTAAACTTACATCTTTAGCACCACCTTTGGTGTCATAGCCATTAGGGAAACCAATTTGAACAGCTGCATTTGTATTACCTCCTGTGTATAAAAAATTAGCAGCAAGACCTGCAGCTGGAACTTCGGCTACAACGGGTAAACGCAAATCATTGTTAGTTTTTAGATAATCAATCAATGTTTTTGACCAACGAACTTCATAAACGTCTGCAGAAACAGTAAAAGAAGCACCATTACCATTGTCAAAACCATTAGCATCATCTGTAGGCGAAATAGCTTCATCAGCAATAGAAGTAAAAACACCCCCAGCAGCGGCAATTTCAGCATATTTTTTTGCATTAGCAGGATCGGCAGCTGTTAAACGCATGGCCATTTTCAACATCAAGGAATAACCAAAAGAACGCCATTTAGCGATATTCCCATTGTAATAAATATCACTAGTTGGTTTATCTTTAGAAGCATCTAATTTCAAAATTGCAGCTTGTAAATCAGCTAACATTTTTGGATATAAATCTTGTTGTTTATCATACTTTGGTTGGGAAATACTTTTTTCCAACATCAAAGCCTCAGAATAAGGAACATCTCCATACACATCTGAAATGTATGAAATAGACATTATTTTCACAATTGTTCCAATAGCAGCTAAATTTGGCATATTTTTTTGACTGGCTAATATAGACATCTGATTTGCTGTTGAAGCAGCTGTATAAACACCATTCCAAATTCTTTGAACATAATCGAATGTACCTCCTGTTTGGACATATTTATCACCTCCATCATAATAATTAGCTCCACCTGTGGAAGGCGATGCTAAAAGTTGCACCCACATACTTTGGAACAAAATTGGTCCTTCGTATCCTACAGTTCTTTGTCCGTAATCATAAAGTGCTCTTGGCAGCAGTAGATTAGGATCAAATATCTCCGATCCTGCTTTTGTTGGATCTGTATTAATTTCTTCAAAATTACTATCGCATGACATTAGCAAACCACTAACAACCACAAACAATATTTTAATATATTTAGTCATAATTATTTTATTTTAAAGTTAACATTTAGACCAAAAGAGCTTGTAGAAGGCAAGCTAGTCCCTTCAATTCCATAATATTTTACGTTAGAACCAAAACTACTTTCTGGATCTATATTATCTGCTTTACGCATTAATATCCCAAGATTTCTTGCAACAAATGAAACATCAATTCCTTGTAAGAATGAAACTTTACGTACTAAGTCTTTAGGAAATGAATATCCAAAAGATAATTGTCTAAATTTGATAAAATCTCCACTTACTACACTTGTACTTGTAATATTACGAGCTTCTGCTTGGTAATAATTTTCAGCCGTAGCAGTAATTCCGTTATTTGTTATTCCTGTTTCTCTTCCTACTAATGTGGCTTGATGTAATCCTCTTAAACGGGAATAATATTCAGTTGCAGAAATTACTTTGTTACCATAATTAAAGTCAATTAAGAAAGCTAGGTTAAAATTCTTGTATTTAAATTCATTATTCCATCCTCCATAAAAAGTTGGCAAAACAGAACCAAAATTTTTAAATTCTCCCCTTACAGGTAATCCAGCTGCATCAACTTGTATACTACCGTCAGCATTATAAGCATAATCATAAGCTCTAATTTGAGGCCCAGCTTCACCTACTACATAAGCAGTAACAGCATTTCCTAGAGTTCCACGGTTACTTCCTAAAATAATTGGGGTCTTATCTGCATTCGTAGCTAATACTTTATTTTTAAAATTGGTAGTATTTAAACTAGTTGTCCAAGTAAAATTATCTGTTTTAACGGGAACCCCAGTTACAGTAATTTCCAATCCTCTATTTTGGATAGAAGCACTTGCCACTACACCCGTAGCAAATCCAGTAGCTCTACTATATTCTGCATTTAAAATCTCATCATGAGAAGTTTTTTCATAGTAAGAAGCATCAAATGTTAATCTACTTTTGAAAAATCTAAGATCTAAACCTACTTCTATCTCATCTACAGTAAATGGTTTTAAAAGTGTTGGAAGTGTTGAAGGAATTGACCCTGTTGAATAACTCACTCCGTTACTTACTAATGAATTTCCAGAATTGAAATATAAAGAATTTGTATAAGGAGTGGCCTCACCACTTGTTACCGCGTATGATAATCTTACTTTTCCAAAATCTAATGCATCCATTTTTAATAAATCATTGAATATAAAAGCTCCAGAAACTGATGGAGTAAATACTGCATTATCAGAAGAAGCGGCAGAAGACAATGAAGAATAAACATCATAACGACCAGTTGTTGTTAAGGTTAGATATTTTGTATAACCAAAATCTAGAGAATAAAATGCAGAATGACTTTCACTTGCTGAATAATTATACTCTCTATTGAAATTAACGACATTATTTGGAGTATACAAATAAGGCAAAACAAATGGACCACCGCCAACTTTAATTCTTTCATACTTATTTTGTCTAATATTAGCACCCGCTAATGCATCAATTGAAAAATCTTTGCCAAATTTAAATTTAGCTCCAAAAAGTCCATCAAGATTTAGCTCTGAACGAGTAGATTGACCTTGACTGTCTAATCCACCACGCTTATTTAATGTATAATCTAATCCCCAAGGATTCACACTAAATTCGGTATCATGAGAAACATCATTACCTAATCTTACCATTGCATAAATATCATCCGTAAAACTATATTTAGTTGATAATACAGATATGGTTCTTTTTCTAGTAGGATCCTCAACCCCTCTATTTGCAATAAAATATGGATTGGTCACATAAATATCATCACTAAAAACGATTTCATTCCCTGTCACTGGATCATAACCAGGGGCAAAAATATTGTGATTTACGTTTGGTGCCAACAATAAAAAATTGTTTGGATTTTTAGGGCCATCACTTAAAAAAGATCGGTTTGTTGAACGTTCGTCTGTGTAGTTTATTGAAGCTGCAACGTTGAGTTTCTCAGTAATGTTTTGATCAGCGCTTAAATTAATAGTTGTACGTTTCAAACCACTATTAGGTACTATTGATTTAGAATCTAAATTAGATATTGACAAACGAAATGCCCCTTCTGCCATTCCTTTGGAAATAGAAACGGTATTTGTAAAATTTGAGCCTGATCTGTAAAAATCAATATAGCGTTCATTGGCTTTACTATAAGTGTATTGCTTTCCATCAAAACCAATTACTGAACTACCATCTAATTTACCTCCCCAAGCCATTCTATTGGTTGACAAAGCTGCTCCTGCGGTTAGTGGCTTTGCACCTCCAGTTCCTTGACCATACTGATCTTGAAAATCCGTAAAATCAACTGGATTATCTATCATAAAATTAGAATTATAACTAATTTCATAATCACTTCCTTTTTTACCTTTTCTTGTAGTAATAAGAATAACACCATTTACAGCTCTTGCACCATAAAGAGCAGATGCTGACTGACCTTTAAGAACCGTCATTTTCTCAATATCATCAGGATTAATATTTCCAATTCCATCTCCTTGGTCAGCTCCTCCCCACTCTCCAGCAGAACCTCTTTGTGTATTATCCATAGGAATACCATCAATTACATACAATGGATTACCTCCACTGGTAACACCAGATATACCTCTCAAAAGAACTTTTGATGTTCCTCCAGCACCACTATTAGTACCTCTTACCACAAGACCAGAAACACGACCCGATAAACTATTGGCCACATTCGTCTCCCTTGCTTTGTTCAAGTTATCTCCTCCTACAGTGGCTACAGCATACCCTACTTTTCTTTGATCTTTAGAAATACCTAAGGCTGTTACAACAACTTCTCCTAACTGATTTGGATTTTCTACTAAAGCTACGTTTATAGTAGTTTCATCAGAAACAGCAATTTCTTTTGTAATAAAACCAATATAAGAGATCACTAAAATCGCAGAACTATTGGGTGACTTAATACTATATTTCCCGTCAAATCCTGTAGAAACTCCACTTTTTGTCCCTTTTATTGTAACATTTGCACCAGAAATGGGAAAACCATTTGCCGCATCTGTTACAATTCCCGATACTGTTGTCTGCGCTTCGAGGTTTTGAAAACCAAATAAGCAAAAAACAAACAGTATTTTTAATACGTTTTGAATCATAAATTTTAATTTTTTTTAGTTAATGGATATTTTAAAGTTAATTGTTAGTTAAAAGTAAACATCAAAGACATGAACCATAATATAATTTCGACGAACAACAATTATCAAAAGACATAAGTAGTCTTTTGCAATAAAAACAATAAAGACAACCTCCGATTAATCGATTTCCTTATGCTATTTTAAATTTTTAATCTATATAATTAAGTATAGCAAACCAAAAATGCATTTTTATAAAACAAACACTTTATATTATATTCATAGTATTTTATGATTAAAAAAGTATATCATTTAAAAAAAGATACCATAAAAAGAAATTTAACTAACTCAAAAAAACGAGATAGTATATTAACTATTTGTTAATTCAATCAATAGTCAAGCTCGTTTCCCAATATCAGAAGCACTATCCCTAATAACAAAAAAGAGGGAGTCACATTGTTTGTGACTCCCTCTTTTTTGTTGGTCTATCAACTCTTAAATCAATTCACCACTTTAAAATTTAATTTCAACAAATCTGTAGTATTTCCACCAACCATAACTTCAAAATCGCCTGGCTCTACTACTCTTTTCATTTCTCTATTCCAGATGGATAACTCATCAGCTGTCAATGTAAATTCAACTTTTTTTGTTTCGCCTTTTTCGATGAACAACCTTTTAAAACCTTTTAATGTTTTTCTTGGGGTTGTTACACTGCTATAGACATCATTGATGTACAATTGTACTACCTCATCTCCACCATAATTTCCAATATTTTTAACATTTACACTAACTTTCAATTCGCCGTCAGCTTTGATTTCTTTGGTAGTAATAGCAAAATTTGAATATTCGAACTTGGTATAGCTTAAACCATAACCAAATATATAAAGCGGGTTTTCACTTTCAGAGACATACCTATGAATCGCAGATGGTTTTTGGTTATAATATATAGGTAGCTGTCCAACAGATTTTGGAACAGTAATGGGCAACCTCCCACCAGGATTATAATCTCCAAACAAAACATCGGCAACAGCCTTTCCTCCTGCTTCTCCAGGAAACCAAGCTTCTACAAGAGCAGGAATATTTTCGCTAATCCAATTTGTCGAAAGCGGACGCCCATTTAATAAAACACAAACTACCGGAGTTCCTGTTTTTTGAATTGCTTCGATCAATTCCTGTTGCATTCCGTGTAAATCTAATGAAGCAACATCTCTATTTTCTTCGACCAATTCGTTTGATTCTCCTAGAACCACAATCGCTACATCAGCTTTTTTAGCAATGTCAATTGCTGGCTGAAAGTTTACTTTTTCGAGATTCCAGCGTAAGTGTGCTCTGGCTCCCCAGCCGCCTTCCCACATTTCGATGCGGACTTTGTATTTTTTACCTGCTTCAATATTTTTTGGAGTTGTAACGATACTTGTCGCCCCTTTTGTCCAATTGTCAATAACCAATTGATCGTCAATCCACATTCTAATTCCATCATCAGAACTTAAACCTAGCCATCCATCAAAGGCTTTATCAGATTTTATGAAACCCGTCCAGCGAATAGAGAAATCGTCATCTGTAACACCTGTTCCTGGAGACCATGGCCAATCAAATTCTAATTGGTTATCGACGCGAGTTAATACAGGAGTTCCTTCTACATTTCTATTGTTGAAATATTCACCTTTCAATCCGCTTTGACCTTCGTCTGGAGTAAATAAATATTTTGATGGAATAATTTGTCCTTTTACAATTAAAGAGACACCTTCTTCGTAAAGAACATTAGTTTTGGCACCAGCAACTTGTTTAATACCTTCTAAAACTGTTGTTCCTACTTTATTATGAACCGAATATCCTCCCAATCTTGAAGCATCAGCATTTGGTCCGATAACGGCAATAGTTTGAATATCTTTCTTTAAAGGCAAAACATTGTTTTCGTTTTTTAATAAAATAATCGATTTATGTGCTGCTTCCAGGGCGATATCCTGATTTTCTTTGGTATGAAAACGCTCTTTAATTAAGTTTTTATCTGTGTACGGATTTTCAAATAATCCTAATAAGAATTTCAATCTTAAAACTCCTCCGGCAGCACGATCAATCTGCTCCATTGTCAATTTTTTTTCATTTACCAATTCTATAAGGCTTGTCTGCCAAAACTCATTTGTAAAATCATAAAACTGCATATCAACGCCAGCAGCAATAGCTGTTCTGATACTTTCTTTTGGAGAATCTGTAACATAATGTGTGGTTTGAAGGTATTTAATAGCACCCAAATCTGAGACTACAATTCCTTTAAAGCCCCATTCTTTTCTCAGAACATCTGTCAGTAGCCAATGATTTGCTGCACAAGGAATTCCATCTAATTCAGAATACGCACACATAGTTCCCAATGCTCCACCTTTTCTAAATGCTTTTTCAAAAGAAGGAAGATGGTCCTCTCTAGCCGAACGCTCTCCTACTAAAATTGGAGAAGAATTCCCCCCTGCCTGTGGAATACCGTGAACGGCAAAGTGTTTTGGTTCTGCAATAATAGTACGATCCGATTTTAAATCATCACCCTGCATTCCTTTGATCATGGCCAAACCAATTTCGCTGTTTAAATAGGCATCTTCCCCAAAAGTTTCTGCAACTCTTCCCCAGCGTGGTTCACGACCCAAATCTAAATTTGGACCTAAACCAAAATGAACGCCATGCGCTCTTGCCTCCATAGCAATTACTTTTCCAACTTTGTCCATTATATTAATATCCCAAGTTGCTCCTAAACCAATATTCATTGGAAAAGCCGTACTTCCGTCATCTAAATAACCATGGAGCATCTCGCACATAATAAGTGCAGGAATCCCCCAACGGTTTCCTTTTATTACTTCAGTTTGAAGTTCATTGATCATTTTTGCCGAACGAGGATAAACATCATGAATCGCTCCAATTCCTAATTTTCCAATTTTAGCTGTTGATTTTGACTTCGAAAAATTCTCTTCATCTTTAAAAAATTCGCCTTTGTACATATCCATTTGGCGCACCTTTTCTTCTAGGCTCATTCGGCCTAACAAATCTTTTACTCTATCTTCCACAGGCATTTTAGCATCCTGATACGGATATTTTTTCTGCGCTGAACTTTGGATGAAAAAACCTAAAACCATTACTAAAATAATGGTCGTCTTTTTTGTTCTTAATCGTAACATAGTTCTGATTTTAATTTTGAATCACTTTAAGCTTTTTCCCATTCACAAAGTCTTCATGAGAGATAAAAAAACTATTATGCACTTTCCCGTTTAATTGAATCTCCTTGATTTTTCCATCATTGTTGGTTTCCCGTTCAATTACAATACTTTCTTTTTTATAATATTTTGCATCTAATTTGATTGTTACTTTATCAAACATTGGCGTTGTGATTGTATAAACTGGGTCACCTGGCGAGATTGGATAAATTCCTATCATTGAATACACCAACCAAGCCGACATTGTTCCTGTATCATCGTTTCCGGGTAATCCTTTGGGCTTATTCTGGAAATATTCTCTAACCAGTTTTTTTACATTTTCCTGAGCTTTCCATTCTTGGCCTTTTACATAATTAAACAAATAAGGATAAGCAATATCTGGCTC
>CAUPRE010000010.1:0-122697 GCA_963513565.1 uncultured Flavobacterium sp.
ATTTTGTATTAATTTTAGTTGTTTTTTTAACCTTAGGTAATAATTTTCTCAAGTAATTTTGATGATTCAAAAATGCTATCAACATGATTCTCCCCCTCTAGGTACTCATATCCATGTTTTTTGTCTTTACTGATCTCACTCATTCTATTTGCATATCCTTTATGTTTTTTATACAAATAATCTTTCCCAAGGTATTTATAGTGCAAAAGTTTCAATTCTATTTTCGAAGTTTCAACTCTATTTTCATAAAAGAGAGGTTGGCACAAATGCGCACCAGGTCTATAATTTATCTCTTTTATTTTTTTAGGATCAAAAATGACTTGTTTATCAAATCTTTCAGATCGAACACCGTATTTAACTTGTTCCGTTATCAAGCTTTCGTAATTCGTTGGAAAATCATCACTCATCATATTATAACCAATCACAGTGGGCATAATTATTTTTTGTTCTTTAGCTATCAACAACTTTTCTAACAATTGCTCGTCGTATAAAAATTCATCCATATCACAAACAATTACATAATCTGCTGCACTACCTTTCCAACAAATATTCTTTGACTCTGTCAATTTATCTTCTATAAACTCATTTCCGGAATCTAAATACCTAAATTCTATGTTTTTATAGTCACTTGCTAAACGAATCGAATTATCTGTACTCTGATTATCGATAATGATTATTTTACTACATATTTTGGAATAATAATTTAGAGTATGTAAAATCATTTTCTCCTCATTAAAACAAAGCAGATAAAGCTCAATAGCAATAGCACTATTTGTAATCATCGTTTTTTAGGTTTTATTTTTCTATCCAAATATTTAGGCTCAATCTTAACAGTTGAACTATTAAGCAAAAATCATCTGCTTTAGTTTCATTATTATAATGCCATTAATAAGAGTAAAATATATGCGTTGAATTTTATGCTTGTGTCACAAAGAGCTCTGATTATTTCTATGTCTTTTCTTATTTGGATTAGTGAATTGGATGCACTTTACCTTATAAAACTATATTAGAACTAAAGAATTAAACCTAAAAATGACATGAGAAAGAGATTCTTTGTTACAAAACAAAAAAGACAAGTAAAAGCAAATACTATTTGTAGAAAATCAACTCGTCAAAAATGAAGATTACTTAATGTTGAGAAAAAAGAAGTGTAATCCACCAAAAAACAGGAACTGCCTCCACCCAAAACAAAGTATAATAATGTGAACGTTTTTCATTGGCAAAAGCCAAAAAAAAGGCAGTAACTAGGATGAAAAAAAGGGAAAGTAAACTAAAATTCCCATTCCAAAAATCCAAAGCTAAAAAAAGAGATAACAAACCAAAGCCTAGGTTCTTCGTTCGCTCCACTCCTATTTGCTGTGGTACGGTTTGCAATAAGGGATCATCGTTTTTTAAATCGACAATTTCAAAAATTAGGATGAGGACAAATACCAAAAGAAACCGCTGCAAACCATAAACAAACACCATAACATCTAATGAAAAATCCCCTTCTAAAGCAGGCAAAAAAACAGTAGTCAGAGCCCAACACAAAGAGACGATATAAATTTTAATGCCTTTCCAATTCCTGGCATTGCTTCGATTAGGAAAAAAAGGTAAAGCATACAATAAGGTGAGTGCTACAATAAAAAAACCTCCTAATTGCGTCTGGAATCGCAGCTGAAAGCAATAGTAAAGCAATCCCAAAAAAACGAGCCCACTAAACCCAACTATTGCTTTTAATTCTTTTCTGATAGTATTTTTTCTGCTCCTAATTAAAGACTCATACTTAACAAAATTATAAGCAAAAACAGTCCCTAAAAAAACAAATAATGCCAAAGAAAAAGGGGAAGAAAAAAATAACTGTTGTTGAGTAATACAAAACAAAGCCAAACAAGACAAGCCCACGTGTATACTGCTATTGATGTAAAAACGAAATAAATGTCTGAAAATCTTCATTAAACAAAATTAATCAATTGTAAACAAATCACGGTTTTAGTTGAAAAATCAATAAAAAATACCCAACAAAATACGTCTTGAATTATTAATAATACTTATTTTTGCACCACAAAAAAACAACACCTACTATTTTAATTCAAAAAAAGTCTGATGATTGTATAATCAAAAGTAATCCAAAACATTACACTGCAGACCAATTTGTTTTAGAATATAAAAAAACACTATTTAGTACAAATGAGAACAGATGCTTTTGCTTTAAGACACATTGGTCCAAGAGAGAATGACCTTCAACACATGTTGAAAACCATTGGAGTTGATTCTATAGAACGACTCGTTTATGAAACCCTTCCAGATGACATTCGTCTAAAAGCACCACTGCAATTGGATCCCGCAATGACAGAATATGAATTTGCGAATCACATTCAAGAATTAGGTAATAAAAATAAAGTTTTCCAATCTTATATTGGTTTAGGCTACCATCAGGCTATCGTTCCTGCTGTTATTCAAAGAAATATTTTTGAAAACCCAGGATGGTACACGGCTTATACTCCTTACCAAGCCGAAATCGCACAAGGTCGTTTGGAAGCTATTTTGAACTTCCAAACTATGGTGATTGAATTAACTGGAATGGAAATTGCCAATGCCTCACTTCTTGACGAAGGTACAGCAGCGGCTGAAGCTATGGCTTTACTTTTTGATGTAAGAACCCGCGATCAAAAGAAAAACAATACCAACAAATTCTTCGTTTCTGAAGAAATTTTACCACAGACGTTATCGGTTTTGCAAACACGTTCTACGCCAATCGGAATAGAATTGGTAGTGGGTAACCACGAAACTTTCGAATTCTCGGAAGACTTTTTTGGAGCTATGTTGCAATATCCAGGTAAATTCGGTCAAGTATATGACTATTCACAATTTATTTCAAAAGCAGCAGCTAACGAAATAAAAGTAGCCGTTGCAGCAGACATTTTAAGTTTAACAAAATTGACGCCTCCAGGCGAAATGGGAGCAGCTGTAGTGATTGGTACTACACAACGTTTCGGAATTCCGTTAGGATATGGTGGACCTCACGCAGCGTATTTTGCTACCAAAAACGAATACAAACGCTCTATGCCAGGCCGTATTATCGGAGTAACTATTGATGCGAACGGAAATAGAGCATTGAGAATGGCTTTAGGAACTCGTGAACAACACATCAAACGTGAAAAAGCTACCTCAAATATCTGTACAGCACAAGTATTATTATCTGTTATGGCAGGTATGTACGCGGTGTACCACGGACCTAAAGGTTTACGCTATATCGCTAATAAAGTTCACGCCGTGGCTGCAACAACAGCTAACGAATTGACTAAATTAGGCTACGAGCAAACCAACAGCGCTTTCTTCGATACTATTGTAGTGAAAGCAGATTCTCAAAAAATTAAAGTAGTAGCAGAGCAAAACAATATCAACTTTTTCTACATCGACGAAGCAACAGTTTCTATTGCATTCAACGAAACCACTAGCATCGAAGACGTAGCCAAAATTGTTAGCATTTTCGCTGCCGCAAAAGGAACTCAAGCTCCTGAGATTACTGAATTAACAGTGACCAATCATTTCCCAGAAGAATTGAACAGAACGTCTTCGTTTTTACAACACGATGTTTTCAACAAATACCATTCTGAATCAGCTATGATGCGTTACATCAAAATGCTAGAACGTAAAGATTTATCATTGAATCACTCGATGATTTCCTTAGGTTCTTGTACAATGAAATTGAACGCAGCTTCTGAAATGTTGCCACTTAGCAACCCACAATGGAACAACATACATCCTTTTGCTCCACTAAATCAAGCACAAGGATACCAAGAAATGTTGCGCAAATTAGAACAACAATTAAATGTAATCACTGGATTTGCTGGTACTACTTTGCAACCTAACTCTGGAGCACAAGGAGAATACGCTGGATTGATGGTGATTCGCGCATACCACCAATCTCGTGGAGATCACCACAGAAACATTGCTTTGATTCCATCTTCAGCTCACGGAACCAACCCAGCTTCTGCTGCTATGGCAGGTATGAAAGTAGTAGTAACCAAAACTTTGGACAATGGAAACATTGACGTAGAAGATTTACGTGAAAAAGCGATGCTACACAAAGACAACCTTTCTTGTTTGATGGTTACTTATCCATCTACTCACGGGGTATTCGAAAGTGCTATCCAAGAAATCACCAAAATCATTCACGATAACGGTGGCCAAGTATATATGGACGGAGCAAATATGAACGCTCAAGTAGGTTTAACCAATCCAGCTACTATTGGCGCGGATGTTTGCCACTTGAACTTACACAAAACTTTCGCTATCCCTCACGGTGGTGGTGGACCAGGTGTTGGACCAATTTGTGTGGCTCCTCAATTGGTTCCATTTTTACCAACAAACCCAGTTATTCCAACTGGAGGAGAAAATGCAATTACCGCTATTTCTGCTGCACCATGGGGATCTGCTTTAGTTTGCTTGATTTCTTACGGATACATTTCAATGTTAGGTGCTGAGGGATTAAAATCAGCAACGGAACACGCAATTTTAAATGCCAACTACATCAAAGAAAAATTAAACGGTCACTATGACACTTTATATTCTGGTGAAATGGGCCGTGCAGCTCACGAAATGATTTTGGAATGTCGTCCTTTCAAACAAAAAGGAATCGAAGTAACTGATATTGCTAAACGTTTAATGGATTATGGTTTCCATGCACCAACCGTTTCTTTCCCAGTAGCAGGTACTTTAATGATTGAACCAACCGAAAGTGAAAACTTAGAAGAATTGGATCGTTTCTGTGACGCTATGATTTCCATCAGAAAAGAAATCGAAGCAGCCACTATCGAGGACAGTAATAATGTATTGAAAAATTCACCACATACTTTAGCGATGCTAACAGCTGAAACTTGGGATTTCCCATACAGCAGAGAACAAGCTGCCTTCCCATTAGAGTATATTGCCGAAAATAAATTCTGGCCAACCGTTCGCAGAGCAGATGACGCTTACGGAGATAGAAACCTAGTTTGTAGCTGTGCGCCTATTGAAGCGTATATGGAAAGTTAAAAAACAATAATTTTTACAACTATAAAGCCCGACATAATTTTATTTGTCGGGCTTTTCTTTTTTTTAAATAAAAATAGTGTCTAAAATCAAAAAAACCAGAAACTCCAGATTTCAATCGATTGAGATTTTCCAAAAAACACAGAATTCATTAAAAAATAAACAATATTTCTACAAAAAAATTGTTATTCCATAATTATATGCATGCATAGTAAATTTTATTGCTCTAGTTGTTTTTTAATGCTTAATTTAGCTTGGATTATACCAAAAATACCCTGATGAAAATACAAATAACTGGAATTGGTAGCTACATTCCTACCCTCAAAATTCACAACACCGACTTCGATAAACACGTCTTTTTAAACGAAGATGGCTCTGCTTTTGCCTATCCAAATGATGTAGTGATTGATAAATTCAAAGGAATCACAGGCATCGAAAAGCGTCGTTATGCCGAGGATCATTTAAACTCCTCAGACTTGGCTTATTTTGCTTCACAAAAAGCAATAGAAGATGCCAAAATTGATCCAGAAACGATTGATTATATTATCTATGCACACAATTTTGGAGATGTAAATCACGGAACTATTCAGGCCGATACCTTACCTAGTTTAGCGACTAGAGTAAAAAATAAATTACAAATTAAGAATCCAAAATGCGTAGCTTATGACATTCTTTTTGGATGCCCAGGATGGATTGAAGGTGTGCTACAAGCCAATGCCTTTATAACTTCCGGTATGGCCAAACGTTGTTTAGTTATTGGAGCCGAAACCCTATCAAGAGTAGTAGATGCTCACGATAGAGACTCTATGATTTATGCAGATGGCGCTGGAGCTGCTATCATCGAAGGGTCAGATTCAGAAACAGGAATGCTGTCTTACGAAAGCGGCACTTTTGCCATAGACGAAGCGAATTATTTGTTTTTCGGAAAATCATACAATCCTGATTTAAATCCAACTACCCGTTACATCAAAATGTATGGTCGCAAAATATACGAGTTTGCTTTAAGCAAAGTCCCTGCAGCAATGAAAAGTTGTTTAGACAAAAGCGGTATCGATATTAGTGAAGTAAAAAAAATACTAATTCATCAAGCTAACGAGAAAATGGATGAGGCAATCATTCAACGTTTCTACAAACTCTACAAGCAATCACCTCCAGCAGGCATTATGCCCATGAGTATACATGAATTAGGCAACAGCAGTGTTGCAACGGTTCCTACCTTATTCGACTTACTCACCAAAGGACAAATCGAAAATCACGAAATCCACAAAGGAGATGTGATCATGTTCGCCTCTGTAGGTGCCGGAATGAATGTCAACGCCTTTGTCTATCGTTACTAGTAGCGATTAGTAACTAGTCCCAAGTACATAGCTCAAATTGTGCTAATCACTAATCACTATGGACTAATCACTATTTTTCAGGAGCCCATCCAGCTATCCACTACAAGTCCTCGCCCTGGAGTTTATTTTTGCAAGGCGCCTCAAGAGCTTCTTTTAGTCGCTTTGATGCACCAGCAAAAATTAAACCCCAGTGCTGTGGGCTTTCGCTTTTATCTGGGCTATACAATGCCTTCAAAACACATATAATTTGTATATTTGCGCCTTGTTTACAAAAGGTCAACACCCATTACTATGTACGAAAAAACATTTCCCAATAAACGATTCAAGCATACTTTAGAATTTTTACAAAAACACATCACTACCCAAGAAACCATTTTTGATTTAGGCGTTCCCAACCCTTTCTCAAAAATTATGGAAGAAAATGGATATACCGTAAAAAACACCATTGGCGAGGATTTAGACAACAATCAAAACGCCTTACAATCTGAAGACTATACGGTTTTTACTGCCTTCGAAATCTTTGAACATTTATTGAATCCTTATACTGTTTTACAAAATGTAAAATGCGACAAATTATTAATTTCAATCCCCCTTCGTTTATGGTTTTCACCTGCTTATCGTAGCAAAACTGATATGTGGGACAGACATTACCACGAATTTGAAGATTGGCAATTGGACTGGTTGTTAGAAAAAACAGGCTGGAAAATTATCGCAAGAGAAAAATTTACACATCCCGTAAAAAAAATAGGTTTCCGTCCGCTATTGCGTTTTTTCACACCAAGATATTATATTGTTTACGCTGAACGAGCCTAAAAACAAATCACAAAAATGAAATTCCAATTTCCAATTTTGGACTCATCCAATCATTTGGAATTTGGAATTTTAAAATTTTGGAATTTTATTTTTTATGAAATACTACATCGTCATACCGTCTTATAACGAAGAAGCTTTAATTGGTTTGACACTGCAATCACTGATTTCGCAAACTGTTTTGCCTTCAAAAATTGTAGTGGTCAATGACAATTCAACAGATAGAACTGCTGAAGTTGTATTGGAATTTGCTAAGAACAATCCATACATAAATTTGGTCAACAAATCATCAGAAAACATACATCTACCGGGAAGTAAAGTCATTCAAGCTTTTGAAAAAGGATTCGAAACCTTGGATGACAACTATGATTTAATTGTAAAGATTGATGCTGATTTAATATTTCCTCCCAATTATTTCGAAACCATAATTAAACATTTTCAATCCGATGAACGCATTGGAATGGTGGGTGGTTTTTGCTACATCGAAAAAAATGGGGAGTGGATATTAGAAAACTTAACCGATAAAGACCATATTCGTGGTGCGCTAAAAGCATACAGAAAAGAGACTTTCCAACAAATTGGTGGGCTAAAACCGGCTATGGGTTGGGATACTGTAGACGAGTTGTTATGCAAATTTTATAATTGGAAAGTAGTCACCGACGAAAGTCTGCATGTAAAACATCTCAAACCAACTGGCGCAAGCTACAATAAAGTCGCTCGTTACAAACAAGGCGAAGCTTTTTACAGTTTGGGATATGGATTTATCATCACGGCTATTTCATCATTAAAATTGGCAATGCGAAAAGGGAAACCTCTTCTATTTATAGATTACATAATGGGTTTTTGGAAAGCAAAATCATCCGGAAAACCTTTATTTGTAACAGCGGAACAAGCTAAATTTTTTAGAAACTACCGTTGGAAAAAAATGAAAGAAAAACTGTTTTAACAAGCAGTTGAAAACTAATTACTATTTTTGGTACTATTTTACAACCTATGATGCTAATTCGCTACATATCACAAATCGGAAAATACTTTCTGATGATTAAAGAAATCTTTATCAAACAAACCAAATGGTCTGTGATGAAGAATCTTATTTTTAAAGAAATCGACGACCTCATCATCAACTCGTTAGGAATCGTTTGTTTCATTTCATTTTTCGTTGGTGGCGTAGTTTCTATCCAAACTGCATTGAACTTAACCAATCCGTTAATTCCAACTTATTTGATTGGTTTTGCTACAAGACAATCGGTAATATTAGAGTTTGCACCAACATTTATTTCAGTAATTATGGCTGGAAAAATGGGTTCTTTTATTACATCGAGTATTGGCACTATGCGTGTAACAGAACAAATTGATGCGTTAGAAGTTATGGGAGTTAACTCTTTAAACTATCTCGTTTTCCCAAAAATAATCGCCTTACTAATGTATCCTTTTTTGATTGGTATTAGTATGTTTTTAGGCGTGTTTGGCGGTTGGATGGCTGCAGTGTATGGCGGGTTTACTTCAAGCGAAAGCTTTATTACTGGAGTGCAATTGGATTTTATTCCTTTTCATATTACTTATGCCTTTATCAAAACTATCATTTTTGCCTTACTATTAGCAACAATTCCCTCGTTTCACGGCTATTACATGAAAGGTGGAGCTCTCGAAGTAGGTAAAGCAAGTACGGTTTCCTTTGTATGGACATCTGTATGTATCATCACATCAAACTATATTTTAACTCAATTATTACTTGGCGCATGATAGAAATCAAAAACATAGAAAAATCATTTGGCGACAGTAAAGTTTTAAAGGGAGTATCTTGCCTTTTTGAAGCTGGAAAAACCAACCTAATTATTGGTCAGAGTGGTTCTGGAAAAACCGTTTTATTAAAAAGTCTTTTGGGAATTCATTATCCTGAAAAAGGAACTATTTCTTTTGATGGAAGAATCTACTCCGAATTATTACCAGAAGAAAAGAGGGAATTACGAACAGAAATCGGAATGGTTTTTCAAGGTAGTGCTTTGTTTGACTCTATGACTGTTGCTGAGAACGTAGCCTTCCCTTTACAAATGTTTACACACAATACTCCTTCAGAAACGAAAGACCGTGTAGATTTTGTTTTAAAAAGAGTTAACTTGATTGATGCGCATAAAAAATTGCCTTCAGAAATATCCGGTGGTATGCAAAAAAGAGTCGCTATCGCTCGTGCAATAGTAAATAACCCTAAGTATTTATTTTGTGATGAACCCAACTCAGGATTAGACCCTTATACTTCTACTGTAATTGATAATTTGATTAAAGAAATTACTGAGGAATATAATATTACTACCGTAGTTAATACCCATGATATGAATTCTGTGATGGAAATTGGAGAAAATATCCTCTTCCTGAAAAACGGAATCAAAGAATGGCAAGGTACCAGAGAAGAAATATTCAGAACGGACAACGAAGCCATTGTGGACTTTGTTTACTCTTCTAACTTATTCAAAAAAGTTAGAGAGGCATACTTAAGAGGATAAAAAAAGAGGCTTGATTACAAAATCAAGCCTCTTTTTTTTATTTTGACAGAATCCTTTTGTCAAAGGTATCTTTCCGTTATCCGTTTTGTACCATAGCAACGTATTGTCTTAATGCAGATTTATAATTTAAAATTGACTTTGGGCTTCGCATTCCATTAAGTTTATTAACTATTAGAATTACGCAGTTTTCATCGAAAAGATTTTTTGCAGATATATCTTCCCCAAGCAATTTTGAGACTATGTTCAAGTATGAAATGTATGACTTGGATGAAGAAGCAACATGATCATTCTGACCAACGCCGTTTTTTTTAATCCATTCTAAATATTTTTGTTCATTAATTATCATATAAAAATAAATTTTATTTAGAAATGGTTACTGATAAAGTTGTAGAATTGTAGTCTGCTACTGACAATATCTCATTACCAAGATCATTTTTACTTTTGAAATAAAATTTTACCATTATATCGTCATTTTCGTTAAAATAAAATTGTCCTAGAGAATTATCGATAAAATCAAAAGACACTTCATTTTTTACTTTCCATTTGGTAACCATAACTGAATTGCCTGCCAAAGCGTATAATAATACTTCTAGAGGACTAGATATTTTACGCTTTACTTTATTAGCATTTACAAATTCTTTATCATTCAAAACAGTGTTATATTTATCTGTTGTCTTAATTTTTTTTATAGTTTCTGTATTTATTTCAAATTTAAGTTTCTTATTTTGTTTGACTCCATTTTCTTCAATTGTATAGAATATATTATTCACAAGTTTGATGTTCTGAGAATAAACTGAATAACTAAAGACTATTAAAAAAAGAGTTATAATTTTCATTATTTAATAATTTAATAAGGTGTTGTATAAAAATGCTTACTAGCTAATAAGTAAAAAAAGCTAATATACTCTAAATTACCTTTATGTGATGATAGGGAAGAGTTGAAAACTTTTTGTAAAAGTAATAAAAAAAGCCTTAGACGTAATTAGTCTTTTGCTTACTTCTTTAATTTATTAGCAATCAATTTAATGTCTTGCTCTTTACTTTTCGGATAAATTAACAAAACATCTTCTTTGTCTACAATTATAAAATCATGTAATCCATCAATCACTACTAGTTTTTTAGCAGCAGTACGGATAATATTATTTGAAGCATTTTCTAAAATCACCGTTGCATTTACCACTGCATTATCTTGTTTGTCTTTGGGTAACTTATCATACAATGACCCCCAAGTTCCTAAATCATTCCAATCAAACGTTGCTGACAGAACAAAAGTATTTTTTGCTTTTTCCATAATGGCATAATCTATTGAAATGTTTTCTGCCAATGGATAATATTCTTTTATAAAATCATTCTCAGAAGCAGTATTATAACTACTGTACCCCTGCATAAAATGAGCTAACATTGCTGGTTGATAAGCTTCGAAAGCTTTTAGAATAGAAGGAATACTCCAAATAAAAATCCCTGCATTCCATAGAAAATTACGACTTTGAATAAACTTTCTGGCAGTCGGATAATCAGGTTTTTCACGAAACTGTACTACTTTTTTAATAGGTCTACTATCCAATTTATCATATTCAATATAACCATAACCTGTGTTAGGAAAAGTAGGCAAAATCCCCAAAGTCATTAGCGTTTCTTCTCTTTCGCATAAATCAAAAGAAAGCTGCAAATTGGCTACAAATTGTACTTCGTCCTCAATCCAATGGTCACTTGGAGCAACAACAACAACGGCGTTAGGATTCAGTTTTTTGATTTTTAGCGAAGCAAATAGAATACAAGGAGCCGTATTTCTCATGGCAGGTTCTAGAACAATCTGTTCTTGACTCACCATAGGCAACTGTTCTAGTACAATAGCATTATATGCTTCATTAGTAAGAATCAGTATATTTTCTTTTGGAATTAACTGCGACAATCGACTAAATGTCTTTTGAATCAGTGTCTCTCCAGTTCCTAACATATCGTGAAATTGTTTTGGAAACTCTGTGGTACTTACTGGCCAAAAACGAGACCCTACTCCTCCAGCCATCAAGATGGCATAATAATTTTTATTCATGGTATTTTATGTCTTTTAGCACGATTCCTGTGTGCTATTTAGTTGTTTAATGAGGCAATAATTCTACTTCGGCATTAGGATTAAATAAATACATCCGATTGGAACTAATTTCAACACATTCGTAACGCTTTGTTCTAAGTGCACCTTTTTTAAAAATTTTCCCGTTATGAATTCTAAAAACACTTCCATAAGGAATCTCAAAGATATAGCTTTTATCGTTTTGTTGGTCAAACTGTTTTAGAGCCAAGGCCAAAGTAGCGTCTGTATCACTACTCGCTGCGGGATTTTTAAAATGTCGCGCTAATAATGGCAATAAATGATTAGGAAAAATTTCAGGTCTAATGAATGGAACCATCAATCGCTGAAAAGTATATTTCCATTCTGCTCCATGGGGTTTAATGTTGCGTCCAAATTTTTCAAAAGCCACCAAATGAGCAATCTCATGGATTAACGTAATCAAGAAACGGTATTTATTCAGACTAGCATTTACAGTGATTTCATGCTTTCCACTCAATCCCTTCCGATAATCTCCGTGGCGAGTGACACGTTCATTAACAATTTTTAAATGCACCTGATTCGCAACAATCAGTTCGAAAACTGGCTTTACGGCGTGTTCGGGCAAATATTTTAAAAGGGTGTCTGACAAATTGGGTTAATGAATTATGAGTTATGAATTATGAGTTATGAATTATGAGTTATGAATTATGAGTTATGAATTATGAGTTATGAATTATGAGTTATGAATTATGAGTTATGAATTATGAGTTATGAATTATGAGTTATGAATTATGAGTTGTGAGTTGTGAGTTAGAAAGATTGAGTTATGAGTTTTTCTTTGACGTAATTATTATACTTCTAATAATTTTTAAAACTTCCTTACATTGTTGATGAATAGAAATAAATTCATTTTCAGAAATATAATTTGTTTCTTTCATAAGTTCGAACCAATACATCGTTTCATCACATTCTTTTTGAGAAATAGATAATTTATGAATAAAATCAGCTTTACTTTGAGCATTTATCGCCTCTCTTACATTTGCGCCAACAGACGTTGCAGACCTTAAAAATTGCTTACTAATCACAAATTCTTTTTTCTCAGCAACTAAATATTTGTAGAACCCAACAGCTGTGACCGCTAAATCAAAGCTCTTTGTTTTAATGATACTTTCACTCATATCTTAAAATTCATAACTCAAAATTTATAATTTATAACTCCTACGGATTACTCGTAGTGACTTGCAATACTTTTCCGTTATAGTATTTGTTTCCGGTAAGTGTGAAATCGAAAATATATTGAGCCATTTCAGCAGCAGATAATGGAGCTTGATACCCGGGAAAAGCTTCTTCAAGCATTTCGGTTTGAACTGCTCCTAGTGCTAATACGTTGAAAGCAATACCTTGTTCTTTATATTCCTCAGCCAATAATTCTGATAGCGTAATCACTGCTCCTTTGCTTGAACTGTAAGCTGCTAAGCCTGCAAACTTTAAACTACCCTGAACGCCTCCCATAGAACTAATCGTTACTACGTGGCTTCCTTTTTGCAAATAAGGCAACACGATTCGCGTAAGATTTGCTACTGCAAAAACATTGACTCTATAAATGGCTTCAAAATCAGCTTGGGTGATGGTGGCAAAAGGCTTATTCAATAAAGCACCAGCGTTGTGTATAATAGCATCCACATTTTTCCAGCTGCTATCGAGAAAATCTGTTACTTGATACAAATCCTCTTCGGTAGATAAATCGATAGATAAACAAGTAATATTTTCGTTTTCGATTAGCGCTTGAGGTGTTTTTCTAGAAATGGCTAACACTTGATGACCCGCATTGGCGAATAGCAACGCCATTTCATACCCGATACCTCTAGACGTTCCAGTAATAATAATTTTTTTCATAGCGCAAAAATAACAAAACCGAAACAAATTGACTTTGTAAAATGCAAAAGCTTATCATACAAGGCTAATTTTAGCCTCAATTTTGTATTTTTAAAAACTATTATCCGAAACTATGTCATCAAACATCATAATAAAAACAGCTACTGAAGAAGATATCCCAGGAATTGTAGCCCTGCACAAAGCCAATTTGGTAGTAAACTTAACGGAAGTAGAAAAACAAGGAGGTTTTGTAACCACTGCTTTGACCGTTACCCAAATCCAAACAGTAATCCAGCAACATGGTCTTTTTATTGCAAAAAATGAAGACGCCATCATTGGATTTGTCTTTGCAGCCGACTGGGAGTTCTTCACACAATGGCCAATTTTTGAATACATGATCCAACTGTTTCCGAGTTTTTCATTTAAAAATTTCGATGTGACCACTACTAACAGCTTTCAATATGGGCCGATTTGTATTGACAAAAACTACCGAGGGCAAGGCATTATCACGGAGCTATTTGAATATATGAGAATTCAGATGAAGGAGAAATATCCTTTGTCATTAACATTTATCAACAAAACGAATATTCCTTCTTATAAGGCACATACCGAGAAGCTTTCTTGGGAAGTGATCGATGAATTCCATTTTAACAATAATAGCTATTATGTTTTGGCTTACGATATGCAACAAAAAGCGGAGCGCTCATCTTAAGTATTTTTGGTATACTTTTTTCATTTGAAAAATAGCTAAAACCACAAAGAAAATAGGGATAAAAACAGGTAAGATATAAGAAGTGAAGGAGAAGTTTTTTTGCGCAAGCGAATCCAACACTACAATCGCTAGAAGCATGCCCAAAAAAGTTCCAAAAATAATACCAATAAGATAAAAATGCTGAAGTCGGTGGGTCAAAACAATGCGGTTGGCGTTGACCAAATATAAATTCCATCCCACCCAAAACGGAATTTGTAAAAAATTTAAGGCACACAATACCAATCCTATAAAGAAAGAAGAATACGCCACATATTCCTTCAAAAAATCAACTGAGCCAACCGAATCATTGGAACTCAACCGAAACACCACTGCCAATCCAAGTAGAAAAAAAATGGCAAAAAAATCAATATTTTTCATCCATTTTTTATTTGCAACCAACTGATTCACAAAAAAAATAGTTCCGTAAACTACCACTACTTCTACCAAAACAACACCTAGTAGATAAAGCACCAATGATTGCCATTTGGAATGCGCCAAAATGGCCACCCCAACAATATTGAGATACCCCAAAGGAAGCGATCCTAAGAAACTAACTAGAAATCCAAAAAAAAGATTCTTAAGAATTCGCATCGGTTAAAAGTTGATTATTTTTTTGTTTTGTTCCAAATGCATTCGATATTGTTTCATCCCTTCAGCATAACTCAAATATGGAAAGCCTAATTGATGATTGGCTACACTAATTTGGAACATATAAGTAATATGTCTCGCTAGTTCTTTCCAAGCAAACCAAAGCGAGTGCTTCGGGTCATAAATATGAGTGGGTTCGCTAGCGGCACCGTTCAACTCAACAATCGAAAAATTAATTCCTTGTTCTAATTCCTCAAAATCGTTATACATAACGTCCAAACGACCAAAGTAAAACCCTGGAATTTGAACACATAATTTGTCTATTGTTGCATTCAACTTCTCAGTAATTAAGTTGCTTGCATCGATAAACTTGGCTCCACGGGCGTGATTCCCATAAGGTACTAAGTTTCGCTTCTCCCCTTTAGACACAACCTCATCTAGTTTTTTCCCATACTCTTTTTGCAAGGCTTTCAATTGCATAGCATAGCGGGGATTCATTTGTAGCAATTGAGTAATGGTCGAAACACCGTCGCCTTCGACAATCAAAAATTCTTTAGCCACAATTCCAGTTATTCTACCTGACTTTTCGTGTGGAAAACGTACGTAAAAAATGCCTACTTCGTTCGAAAACGGAATTAAATTTTGAATCAAAAAATCAAAATCTGCTTGGGCAACATAATTTTCTAAATCGGCTAAATTTTTAATTTTTTTTACCCCAGAACCTCTTAAGCCAATATCTGGTTTAGCGATAAATGGAAACGTAATTTGTTCCTTTTGAATCTTTTTTAAAATCATTGGAACTGAAGATCCCGAAGCGATCAAAAGCGTTTCTGGATACTCATTTTTTGGAATTAAATTATAAATGGCTTTTTTGGATTCCATCATAAAACCCCCATTTTTAATTGACGGATTTGCCGCATTGAAGAAAAAAATAGAACGCGCTCTTATGGCATAATATGTCCACAGAAAATAAATAGGGAAGTACACCACTTGAAATGGCCAATATTCCCAATGAAAAAGTTTATGAAAAAATAACTTCAATTTTGAGGATTTAAATGATGATAAAAGTATTGGTTTGACTTTGATGTTGCAAAAGATCCTGGTATTGTAATGTGACTTTATTCGTCTCAATAACCGTTTGAGTGATGCTTGTTGTTTTCAAAACGTTGCTTCTGTCGATTACTAACCCGAATTCTTTATTATTGCCTTGGGTGGATTGATGAAAATGCAGCACTTCTTCAGGGCTTAGATTAGGATTTTCTTCGATAAAAGCCTCAAACCATTGTTTACGAAGTGTTCGAATTTCTGGAGTATACAAAGTTGCTGAGGACCAAATATGCTTTTCAGAAATGGACAATTCTTGTTGGCTTTTCATCTTCCCATTCCAACGCAACTGGAAAAGCTTTTGGTTTTCGAAAACCACCAAAGTAAACGGTTCAACAGCACATAAATCGAGGATTTCCCATTGTTGAATAGCGTCATTAGCACTACAAATTTCCAATGTAATTAAGCCTCGACTTTTTCCGTAATGGGGTTGCACTTCGTGTTTTTCTTCTGCACCATTAAGCAAAACCACCACCACTCCACCTTCCGAAACGGCAAACCAAGTTCCACCAGCTTTTGGGTCTTTGGGAAACAGCACTACTTTTCCGTTATAACAATAGCGTTTGGGCGCAATTGCTGGGCGATTTACTTTTTCATCCCTATTCGAAGTAAGGATTACTTTTCCGTTGGTGCAGACAAAACTTACTGTGCACATTGTTTTCTATACTCAATGGTAGAACGTGCCACGCCAAAATTATCGTCGATAGCAATCGCCTGACAGTGCAACAACCCAACTTTTATTAAGGCTTGATGGTGAATGCAATGTTCTAAATTGTACAAAAGTTCTCTGATATAATTGCTTTCGATAGTAATCACTTGTCCATCTATTACTTGTTGTAAAACCAAAGGCTTATTTTCTAAGTCTAAATTGGCTTTTACTTCCTCAATCTGAGTGATGGCAAAAAGACTATCGGTTTGAATTTGTTTGTTTCGGGCTCTCAAATCATAATTCACGACTCCAGTATAGTATTGCTTTTGCAAGCATTGATACATTTCGATGATGTGACGCATATGTTCCCCAATAGTGGCTCCGCTAAGTTCAGGACAAGGAAATGTATAATCCGTATCAGATAATTGTTCCAAAAAGCCAATTAATTCATTCAAACTATTTTTTACAGATGCAGTCAACATATTAAAATTTCAATTTTAACAGATTAGAAATCTGATTTTTATGAATAAAAACTAAAGCCACAGAACAAATAAACGTAATTAAAGCCAAAATAAAAAGTGTCCCTCCGTCATTTTGCACTTCATAACCCAAAACTAAAATATGTGAAGCTATTGCTCCAAACATTACTCCAATACTCATTAGCGCTCCTAATAAAGTTACTCTTGGAATCAGAAGTAAAACTGCTGCAATTAGCTCCGCTACTCCAGAACCAATTCTTCCAAAAGGTTCGATGCCTAAAGTCGAAAAAACATACACGCTTTCTGGCGCCGCGGTAAACTTAAAAAAGAGCGTTTGAAGTAAGATACCGGCTGCGACTAACCTTAATATCCACGATACAATAGTTGTTTTCATGATTTCTTATTTAATGATTTTTTTCCAATTCGAATCAGCCTTTGCTTTCAATTGGGCTTCTTCTTTATTCCAACTTTTCAAAGTATTATTAAAAAAGGCATTATAAAACAGATACAATTTGCCTTCTACAATCTTGAAAGTTTCGGGATTGATTGCTACTTTTTCACCCGAACTTCCTATAGCATAAGCACACCAACCTCCATATTGTGGTTCAAAACCCGCTGGGTTTTTAGCAAAACTATCTTTATTGGCTGGAGAGGAGAAATAATAGGTAACCCCTTCGTAAGTAGTCGCCAAAGCTGCTTTGCCTTTTACTGCTTTGTTTTGTTTGAAGTACCCCACAGGATCATACCCCTGAATCCCTATCTTTTTTTCTAAATTAAATTCTGCTGCACGTTTAGTAGCGCTTTGAGCAAAAGTCGTAGCCGTTGTAAAGGCCAATAACAGTATTACAAGTATATTTTTCATTTCGTTTATTTTTAAATTGTTGTTTTCTTATGGTACAAATGTATTGAGTGGACTATTTACCTTTTGTCCGTTAGTTTACATTTGCTTATAAATTATTTACTTTTTTATTTTTTCCCAATTAACGGTTGCTTTTTCAATGCGAGCTTCCTTGTTTTTGGACCAATCTTCTCTAACTTTCAAATTATAGTTTAAGTAGAGTTTGTTATTTACAATAGTAAATGCTTCAGGCTTAACAGGCGCTTTGTAGCCTTCGGACATTCCATAAGCACAAAAACCACCATATTGAGGCACATACTGCTCAGGATTTTTAGTAAAAGCGTCTTTGTTTTCTTGCGAAGTAAAATAGTACGTTGCTCCCTCGTAAGTCGCTTGAATTGTTTTATCCCCTAGTGTTGGTTTCGAAACAGTAAAATAAGCCACAGGATCATATCCTTGAATAGCAATTCCGTTTTTTAGGTTGGTGTGTTCTGCACTATTATCTGTTTGTGCGATTGCTATTGTTGAAGAAATAGCGATAAGTACGGTGAAAATTATTTTTTTCATGATTTTTTTGTTTTATGATTTCAAAAGTACAAGACCCTTTTTTACACTTCTGTCAGGTGGTTTACAATTTGTTTTAAAAAACAAGAAAAATTCATAAAGAAATACTTTCTTACTTAAATTTATTCCTATGTAACACTTCATTCTACTTCTAGTTGATAACAATGATAATGTTCTAAAAGCTAATAAATGATAAAAATATTAACCTCTAAAAATAATGGCTAGCTGTTTATGTATTTTAAAAATCGAGCTTAAATTCTGAAATTCAAAAAAGCAAGTATGAATTTTGCAGGGAAAAATATATATTTGAGAATAAATAAAATATTGCATTAATTAAAAACAATTAACTAAAGAGCGATAATTACTGACAAAACTCAAAACATGAAATACTATAACCCTCAAAGAACTTTTATTCATGAAATTGGTCATTTTGTAGCTCGAGAATTGAATCTAAACCTCTATAAAGTAGGTTATGGAGTTGAAAAAATTTACATAAGCGCAAAAGATAATTTAACATATGGTTCAGGAGGGACAGTTCCGATTAAACCAAAAAACTATAACAATAGCGATCCAGTTAAAAACCCTGTAGAACTTTGTGCTGTTTTAATTTACGGATGTCTTTTTCAATCCCTCTATCTAAATACAGAATTTAATTTTTGTTTTCAAGTACAAGATAATGCAAACGGTAAAATAGATGCTGAACATTTCATCTCTTTAGAAAAAAATTCAAAAAAAAGAGGATTAATGATTGATTTTGTAGCCAAAGAATTCATTGAACTTATCAATTCTGAACCAAGTCATTTTGAAATAATCAAAAAACTAAATTTTGAAAATTATATTGCTTCCGTCAATTTGAAAGGTGATTACATAATTAATTTAGACAAACTAAAAATTGATTTGATTCCATTTCTTGAAGAGCATTCAAAATTTTATAAAAAATTAGTTATCAAATTTCATGATATAAATAAGAGCTAAAAGATTAAATTAAGAATATACAATGCTTAATTATATTGCTTCCCCCACTAAACACAATATATACATTCTATAATCAAAGATTGAATTAATAAATTAACTACTTTGGTATTCAAACCCATACTAACTAGTATTTTTTTTACCAATTCTTCAAAAACTACAAAAGCGAGATATCCTCAATTATGATTTCTTTTCTGCTGTAGTATAAAATGCCTTTTTCTTCCAACTCGTTAAGCAATTGCGTTGCGGTTTGTCTGGAGGTGCAAATAATTTGGGCGATATCGTTTTGGGTAAGGTAATTTTCAATAACGATGCGATTGTCAATGGTCTTTCCATCTCGCTCCGCCCACTCTTTTAGAAAAGTGAGTAAGCGTGTTTTGGCATCTTTAGAAATCAAATTCGCATAATTGTTTTTAATGCGTTTCATTTTTAAGCCTACAAACTTCGTGTAAGACAACGCCAAGGAAGGATGCTCCAGCAATAAGTTCTCAAAATCAGAGAGCAAAAAACTGCAAATAATTATTTCGTCGGTTAGTGCTTTGGCATATTCATTCGAGTTCTTGTCGCTATCCAATTCTAACTCGCCAAACAAATCCCCTTTTTGAATAATATCTTTAATGGTTTCATTGCCGTCCTCGTCTACAGAAACAATTTTGATATTTCCTTTTTTGAGCAAAAAAACACGAGGCAATTCAGAAGAAGAAAAATAAATAATCTCTCCCTTTTTAGCTTTTTTAAAACCTGTAATTATACATAATTGTTTCAATTGGCTCCCGTTTAAGGTCCAAAACAACTTGTGATCACGCAGATACCAATATTTTAATTCTTCATACATAAAAACAAATGTATCAAATTATTTATACGAAAAAACCATTAAAGAATTAAGTTTAGGTAAAATAGGAACTTACCATCTTAGTTCTATAATGGTTTAAAATATATAGTCTCTGTTTACGAAACCAAACCTCTCGAAATCACAATTCGCTGAATTTCAGAAGTCCCTTCATAAATTTGAGTAATTTTAGAATCACGCATCATACGCTCTACGTGGTATTCTGCCACATATCCGTTTCCACCGTGAATTTGAACTGCTTCGTTAGCTACTTCAAGAGCAATTTCAGAAGCATATAGTTTAGCCATAGCTCCAGAATGTGCAATATCTTGTCCAGCATCTTTTTCGCAAGCTGCTTTCATAATCAATAATTTAGCCGCTGTAATTTTCACGTACATATCGGCCAATTTAAATGCAATGGCTTGGTGTTTGAAAATTTCTTTTCCGAATGCTTTACGCTCTTGCGAATACTTCAAAGCCAATTCATAAGCTCCAGTAGCAATGCCTAACGCTTGAGAAGCAATTCCGATTCTACCTCCGTTCAAAACATTCATAGCAAAAGCAAATCCAAAACCGTCTGCACCAATTCTGTTTTCTTTAGGGACTTTTACATCAGTAAATAATAAGGAGTGCGTATCACTACCGCGAATTCCCATTTTCTTTTCTTTTGGACCAATTTCAAAACCTGCCCAACCTTTTTCAACGATAAAAGCATTGATTCCTTTATGTCCTTTTTCGATATCGGTTTGAGCGATTACTAAATAAGTAGAAGCCGTACCTCCGTTAGTAATCCAATTTTTAGTACCATTTAATAAGTAATGGTCTCCCATATCAATAGCAGTAGTCTTTTGAGAAGTCGCATCTGAACCTGCTTCAGGCTCTGACAAACAAAACGCACCTATAACATCTCCTTTTGCAAGAGGAGCTAAATACTTCATTTTTTGCTCTTCGCTGCAGTACTTTTCTAATCCTGCACAAACTAATGAATTGTTTACAGACATGATTACTGCTGCAGAGGCATCTACTTTGGCTATCTCTGTCATAGCTAAAACATAAGAAATGCTATCTAATCCAGCTCCACCATATTTTGGGTCTACCATCATTCCCAAAAATCCTAGTTCTGCCATTTTTTTTACTTGCTCCGTTGGGAACTTAGAATGTTCGTCTCTTTCTATCACTCCAGGTAGCAATTCTGTTTGAGCAAAATCTCTTGCCGCCTGTTGAATCATTAGATGCTCTTCAGTAAGATTAAAATCCATGTTGTATTTAGTTTTTTTGTAAGTATTCAAATTTTGCATTCAAAAATAGAATTTAAATATTAAAAATTCAAACGATTTCGTTAATTTAGCTTTTGTCTAAAACAATTATCAACTTTTCTTGTAAAGTACTTAAATATTGATTCTCATTCAGCTTTTTCTAAACTAATTTGTCAGTTAAAAAACGTTCAAAAAAACTCAAATACGTTCGTTTCTAGACGTTTAAAAGACACAAAAAAACAAGACTTTGCTCATATATTCTTTTTTTTTATAAAAAACAGCTTATTTAGCATTGTATAAAAATTAACATATTAACACAAAACCTAACAAATCCTTTTAATTTCAAAAACTCTCATTACTTTTATAACAAATTGAACCTAAAATAATTAAAGATTATTCAATAGTTTTTTTTAAAACAAAAAACAATGTTGAAAAACCTTCTCTTTGATATAAATTTGCAAACCATTTTTTAACTCAGTGTCACTTATGAAAAACTCGATTACTTTATTAGTAGTGTTATTTTTAACGCTTTCATTTTCAAAAGGAATCGCTCAAGAAAAATTTTCAGTCAATGGCGTAACTGTTCCTAGAACTATCGATTTTGAAAATCAAAAACTACAACTAAATGGGTTTGGGTCTCGAACTAAATTTTGGACAGAAGTGTACGTACAAGCTTTGTACTTATCACAACTATCAGAAGATGCCAAAGACATTTTGGATAGTGATACCAATATGGGGATTCGTTTACAAATTACCTCATCATTAGTAAGTTCACAAAAACTTTCAAAATCTTTACACAAAGGAATGGTGAAATCTATCGGTGAACAAAACCTACCTCAATTTAAAATGCAGCTGGATTTATTAGAAAAACTATTAAACCGTGAAGCAACTGTTGAAAATGACGCTTTCAATTTGATTTATTCATCTAATGAAAAAGCAATTTTAGTCTACAAAAACAACCAATTAGAAGGAAAGATTCCTGGTTTTGATTTCAAAAAAGCCTTTTTCGGAATTTGGTTGTCGAACAATCCAGTCGATGCAGAACTTAAAGATGCTCTTTTAGGAAAAGTAAAATAAACACATCACGTAATCTACCTTTTTTGCCCCCAAAAAAGTAAATGCCGTTACTGATATTTTATCAGAAACGGCAATTTTTATTTAGACTAGTTGACAAAATTGACTACCATCTGAATTATTTCCTTACTTTTCAAATCGTGACCCAATCCTTCGGTCAAGACCAGTTGGCTATTTTTCCAGTGCTTGTTTAATCGAATAGAATAATAATGATGGGTAGCTTCATCTCCTTTATCGTGAATGATTAAAGCTGGAATAGTAAGATGCTCAGCAAATTTTGCAGTAGAAAAATAGCTAGGCAATTGCCCTAACTGCAACTGGAATTCCTTGATTATTATCTCCAAAGCTTTTGAACTCAAACCTAGCGTTTTTTTGTAAAAGTCAAAAAAATCAGAAGCCTCTCCAGGAGCGCCCATGATAATCACTTTTTCAATATTGTGGGACTTATAATGGTCTAAATAATAGGCTGTAGCAAATCCTCCAATGGAGTGACTCACAATAGCAGTAACATCTGGCTTTCTTTGTAAAAACATATCGATGACTTGAGCATACAAAACAACGTGTATCATTTTACCAGAAGACAATCCGTGTGCGGGAGCATCTAGCGCATAAACGGTAAAGTCTTGATGCAACAACTGCTCCACATATTTTTTCCATCTAAACGAATGACTTGCCCAACCGTGTACTAGCAGTATTTTTTTGGAACCATTCCCCCATTTATAGGTTTGAATTTTATAGTTTTCATACTCAATTACATCAGAAATACCTTTTTCCAAAAATTGCATTTGGTGTGGCTTGACTTTGTGAGCAAAAGGGTTACAAAAAAGTGCGAAACCTTTTCGTTGTAGCATTTTTGGGTGAACATAGGCTAAAATATTAAAGTAAAATCCTATGTTTTTTTGAATCACTTTCTTTAATTTCATCTTATTTTTGATTTTTTGATACCAATCGGTATCGTTTTGGGTAAATTTTTTTATAATAATACATCAGCAACAATCCAATTTTTAAGATGCTTCACTACGGCCTCAATATCGCTATTAGAATCTTGCAACTTACTCATCATAATACCGCCTTCAAGCGAGGAAATCATAACAATGGCTACTAATTTTTCATTCACAATAGCATTGACTTCTTTATGTGTTTTACCGTTGATAACAATCGTCTCAATAGAATTTCTAAATACGGTTAAAGCTTGTAAAGCTTTGTCTTTTAGCACCATTGTGGTATCATCAACTTCTGTTGAAACATTCAGTAAAGGACAACCTCCACTAAAAAAAGGATTACTAATGTAACCTTGAAAAAGCTCCAAAACACAGAACAACTTGTCCCTTGTGTTGCTTTCCGCTTTGATTCTTTTTTGCAATGTATTGAAAATCGAATGCATCATATTTTGAAACGCTTCAATTTCCAATTGCTCTTTATTTTCAAAATGGCGATAAATAGCACCTTTCGTCAATCCAGTGGCATTGGTAATATCACTCAACGAAGTAGCCCGATACCCTTTTGTATTAAAAAGAGTAATTGCTTCTTGTAGCACCTTGCCTTTTGTAATTTCTGACGACTTCATATGCAAAGATACCGATTGGTATCAAATATTTCAAAAAATGTGAAATTTTTTTTTTCATATACTGAAAAAAGTAAATTTGCTTAACAAAATAACACCCATTTTTAATGAAAGATTTATTAAAGAAATTCGAAAATAAACAGCCTGAAATCATCTTCAATTGGAAAGATTCTGAAACCGAGGCCGAAGGATGGACTGTAATTAATTCCTTACGCGGAGGTGCTGCTGGTGGAGGTACAAGAATGAGAAAAGGATTGGATATGAACGAAGTTTTGTCTTTGGCCAAAACAATGGAAGTAAAATTCTCTGTTTCAGGACCAGCTATTGGTGGTGCCAAATCAGGTATCAACTTTGACCCTAACGACCCAAGAAAAAAAGGTGTTTTGCAACGTTGGTACAAAGCGGTTTCTCCTTTATTAAAAAGTTATTATGGAACCGGTGGCGATTTGAACGTAGACGAAATCCACGAAGTTATCCCAATGACCGAAGAATGTGGCGTTTGGCATCCGCAAGAAGGGGTGTTCAACGGACACTTCAAACCTACCGAAGCAGACAAAATCAATCGCATCGGGCAATTACGCCAAGGTGTAATCAAAGTAATCGAAAACCCAAAATTCTCTCCCGATGTAACCAAGAAATACACCGTTGCCGATATGATTACCGGTTATGGCGTGGCTCAAGCTGTTGGACACTATTACAGCATTTACGGTGGCGACATCAAAGGCAAAAAAGCGATTGTTCAAGGTTTTGGAAACGTAGGTTCGGCTGCAGCTTTTTATTTGGCTGAAATGGGAGCTAAAATCGTCGGAATCATTGATAGAGACGGAGGATTAATCAACGAAAATGGCTTTTCTTTCGAAGAAATCAGAACCTTATTTTTGAACAAAGACGGTAACAAATTGGTTTCTGAAAATATGATTCCATTTGAAGAAATCAACCAAAAAATATGGACTATTGGCGCAGAAATATTCACTCCTTGTGCTGCCTCACGTTTGGTAACCCAATCCCAAATCGACAGTTTAATTGCCAACGGATTGGAAGTTATTTCTTGTGGTGCGAACGTTCCTTTTGCCGACAAAGAAATTTTCTTTGGCTCGATCATGGAAGATGTAGACCACAAAGTAAGTTTGATTCCTGACTTTATTTCCAACTGTGGAATGGCTAGGGTATTTGCCTATTTTATGGAGAAAAAAGTTCAAATGACCGACGAAGCTATCTTTCAAGACACGTCCGAAACCATCAAAAATGCTATCGTAAAAGCACACGCTTTAAGCAACGCTAAAACCAATATCAGCGCGACGGCTTTCGAAATCGCTTTGAAACAATTGGTATAAAATCAACATACAAATTTCCCAAAGGTGCGGCTCATCAACCGCACCTTTTTTTATACATTCACTTTTCATTTTAGGAGCAGCAACAAAAGGCTTTCTGGGCAGCATCGTCACGCTGTCCGTTATATCTTTGCCTTTTTAAAGGAAAAAGGCAAAGGATGCCACTGCCATCGGGGCTAGAGAGCAACAAGGTCAATTTTTGCCATCATTTTCAATACAACCCGACGCATTTCTTGACAATTTTTAGTACTTTTCAGCGTTTTTAACCCATACTTAAAATTCAAAACAATAATGCAATCCCCAGTTACCTCAGATAAGAAAAAAGCCATCGCCTTCTCCCTAGTAATCTACGGAATACTGCTGTTGATTTTATTTTTTATCCGCTTTTGGCCTCCCTACAACCCCGATTCCTTTACAGCACTTGCTGGCGGTGGCGGTGGTGGCCTTACGGTTAACTTTGGCGATAGCGAAATGGGACAGGGTGCCGATTACCAAAGCGAAGTGTTGGGCGTAAAAAACCAAACCAAAGTTGCACCCACACCCTCAACTCCAGACGAGGCCATCTTATCACAAGAAACGGCTACAGAGGAAAGTGTAGTCATTCCTAAAAAGGAGAAAGTAAAAAACACCACGCCTACCCCAAAAGAAACGACAAAACCCGTTGTCGAAAAACCAAAAGTTTCCAATGCTACCAACGATGCCTTATCGAGCATCCTAAAAGGTTCCAACAAAGGAGGCGATGGCGACGATAAAGTAGCGGGCAACAAAGGAAAAGCCAACGGAAGTTTGAGCGCCAAAGATTATTATGGCTCTGGAGGTTCTGGCGGAGGAACAGGCGGCGGCAACGGAACTGGAAATGGCATTGGCACCGGAAGTGGTTATGGCGCAGGAAGCGGCGGTGGCTCTGGTGGAGGCGCAGGCTATTCTTTAGGCAACCGTAGAGCCATTTCAAAACCAGTCCCAAAATACACTTGCAACGAAGTCGGCAAAGTAGTCGTAGAAGTAGCCGTAGACCGTAACGGCAACACCATAAGCGCCATTGCCGGAAGCAAAGGAACCACCAACACGGCTAAATGTCTTCTGGAACAAGCCAAAATTGCAGCGATGAACACCAAATGGGATGCTAGCAGCAATGCTCCTGAAAAACAAGTCGGCAAAATCGTTTATAATTTCAACTTGAATTAAGCCGTTGGGCAGAACTCGTTCCTGCAAGGTCTTTTTCCAGACCTTGTAGGTATTCCTTCATCAATAGTATACCTACAAGGTTAAAAAAACCTTGCAGGAAATCCAATAAAGAATAAAAGGAAAGTATAACCAAGGACAGTTTACTTTAGATGTCTTTATAAAAAAAAAATCAACTAATCGAGAATTTAATTTGAAGTAAGTTATCGAGCAGTACTCGTTCCTGCGAGGTCTTTTTCCAGACCTTGTAGGTATTCCTATCAATAGTATACCTACAAGGTCAAAAAAAACCTTGCAGGAAATCCAAACAACAGAAAAGTATAATAGAAGGCAGTTCTTTTTATGTACTGATATAAAAAAATGTATCCAGCTAATCGACTAGTTAAAATACGTGAGAGCAATGTCATTAAGTTAAGGATTAAATGATAAAATGATTGCTGATTTTTGATTAACGATTTTTGATTGCTGATGTATAAGATACTGAAAATCATATAATTTTTACTCACTTGCTCCAAAATCTAAAATCAAGAATCGTTAATCTTCACTCGAGCCTAGAAGGCGAACTGGCGAAGCAATCTAAAATCTCTTAACTTAATGACATTGTGCGTGAGGGATAGGAGCTTGCTACCGAAGTAGCGCGGATAGCCCGACCCCATAAAAGTAAAGGGGCGAATAACACGTATGCTATTCGCCCCTTTGCTTTTATGGGGTCACGCCCAAATTATTCTTACTTTGGACTGGTGGCTATGACAAACTTTAGATTATTTTTCACGCCTATTTGAAGGACGTCAACCAAGTCTTGTACTTGTAAGTTGAATGGAATGCGGACGATAACCGTTTGGTCTTTTTCTCCGCTAATTTTACTCATTAAAGTGGTTTCTAGGTCTTCGAAAGCAACGGGTTGTTTATCGAGGTAAAACTTTTTGTCTTCGGTAACCGAAAGGCTAATGTATTGCTTATTTGTTTTTTCGTTGGACTTGGCTTTGGGCAAGGTCATTTTAATCACATTTGGATTGGCCAATGTGGAGATGATTAGGAAAAACAACAATAAGAAAAACATAATATCGCTGAGCGAAGAGGTCGCTACTTCGGCGTGAAATCTTCTTTTTCTTTTTATCGCCATAACTATGCTCTTTGAATAATATTAACGAATTCTAAAATCTGTTTTTGCACTTTTAGCGCAAAATTATCAATCTTTCCGTTCAGCAAATGGTAGGCACTGTAGGCGATGATTCCAACAATTAATCCAGCACCACTACTAATCATTTTCTCGTACAATCCACCAGAAATGTTTCCGATACTGATGTTTTCAGTAACCGAAATGCTGTAAAAAATCTTGATTACCCCCGAAATGGTTCCGATAAATCCTAAGGTTGGAGCAATACCTGCAATTAATCCTAAATGACCTAAATGCTTTTCCATTTGACCAATTTCGATATCGGCAGCGCGATCCATATTCGATTCAATTTCTGCGATTGGACGACCAACCACCATAATTCCTTCTTTTATAATTGTGCTTGAAGCATTAGTAGAACGCTCAACGATGGCTCTTGCCAATTCTATATTTCCGGATTGCAATTGCTCTCCCACATCCCGCAACAAACGATCGTCTATTTTTGAGGCTCTGTCTATGTACAAATACCGCTCGGCAATTACAATAAACGTATAGAGTAACAAAATGGCAATCGGAATTAAGAAAAACCCACCTTTCAAAATAAATTCCAATACCGAAATTTCAGTATTTGGAGCAACATTTTCAATAACAGCAGTAGAAGTCGCAGCAGTAAGTGAGTCGGCTTGTAGAGAGAGTAAAGTAAACATATTTTATTCTTGATTTTTACGAATTAATTCTAAAAAATATTTCAATTTTGCACTAAAGATACTTTTCGTTCTAGTATTAAACTAAAAAAAATGAAAATTATTTTAAACCCCTCTTTTTTGCTCAAAAAATGAATTATCAAGAAACCCTCCACTGGCTATACAATCAGTTGCCAATGTATCAATTGCAAGGCGCATCGGCTTATAAAAAAGATTTGACCAACGTACATTTGTTAGCCGAATACTTGGGGCATCCCGAGCAAAAATTAAGATACATACACGTGGCGGGAACCAATGGCAAAGGCTCTACCTCGCACCTCCTAGCCTCTGTTCTCAAAGAAGCAGGGCTAAAAGTAGGTTTGTACACCTCACCACACCTCACCGATTTTAGAGAGCGCATCAAAATTATCTCGAATGCAACTCCAGAACAAGCTTGGGAAGAAATTCCAGAGGACTTTGTTTGTGATTTTGTGAACCAACACCGTTCGTTTTTTGAAGCACAGGATATGAGTTTCTTCGAAATGACCGTTGGTTTGGCTTTTGATTATTTTGTAAAAGAACAAGTCGACATCGCTATCATAGAAGTAGGAATGGGTGGCCGATTAGATGCTACCAATATTATTACGCCATTAGTTTCGATTATTACCAATATAGGATTGGACCACACTCAATTTCTAGGAAATACACTAGCTGCAATAGCTAGTGAAAAAGCTGGCATCATAAAACCAAGTATTCCTGTAGTGATTGGCGAATACACTCCAGAAACCTTGCCTGTTTTTATTAGCAAAGCCAAAAGTTGTTTTGCTGAAATTCATTTGGCCTCGGATTTGATTTCGAGCACCTACCCTTCGGATTTATTAGGCGATTACCAAGTACACAACAAGAAAACCGTTATGCAGACCATAGCCGTTTTGAACGAAAACAAAACAATAGTGGTTACGCCAAAACAACTCCAAACGGGAATGGCCAACGTAATAAAAAACACAGGACTCCAAGGCCGTTGGCAACAGTTGAAAGAGCATCCCAAAGTAATTGCCGACACAGCTCACAACAAAAATGGACTTGAAATCGTGATGCGTCAAATTCAAAAAGAGAAATTTGACCAATTGCATCTCGTTTTGGGAGTAGTTAATGACAAAGATTTGAAAGAAGTATTGCCTTTGTTTCCAAAAAATGCGATTTATTATTTCTGTAAGCCAAATATTCCACGTGGCTTAGAAGCAACCACACTTCAAACCGAAGCGCAAGTTTTTGGTCTGAACGGAGAAGTATATTCTTATGTTTCAGAAGCCTACGCAGAAGCATTGAGAAATGCTGCCCCTACTGACTTTATCTACGTTGGCGGCAGTACCTTTGTAGTTGCAGAAATTTTGTAATTTTTTTTCATTTTTTGCTTGCACATCCCAAAAAGGGTTGTATATTTGCACTCGCAATCACGAAATGATAGCAACCTAATAAAATAGGGCGATTAGCTCAGCTGGTTCAGAGCACCTCGTTTACACCGAGGGGGTCGGGGGTTCGAACCCCTCATCGCCCACCAAGAAACTCCTTAAGCAATTAAGGAGTTTTTTTTTGTTCTTGTATTTGATCAAAGAAAATTACAAATAAAATCTTGGAACAGGAGAATTAAATTTCAAGATTTGAACTTAAACAAAGATTAGCTCAGCTGGTTCAGAGCATTCGATAGCATCGGAAGTGGCTGTCCCCTACAAAAAAACTCCTTAAGTAGTTAAGGAGTTTTTTTGTGTGAAAGTATTTTAGAAGCCGAAGATGGATCAAGGATCAATACAAAAAATTTTGAAGAAATAGTAAAAATCAGATTTTTGTATTTCTAAAAATTCAAAAAATAAAAGCCTCTTTTATCAATCTCCTCAAATTATTATTACCTGAAATCATAGTTAACTATTTGGAACTGACTATCCGAAATTTAGGATTACCCGTTAGGACAAATATAAATTAATAAAATTTATTTAAGATAAGTTTGTCTTTTATAGATTAAATAATATATTTGTACCCGAAATTAATACTTACGCTATGAGAAAATCTAAACTAATACTCGCTTTTACTTTTATGCTGGGCTTATGCAGCAAAGCAATTGGACAAACTAAAACCGCATCAGATGATTTGATTTCGCAACCCGGAATAATCATAATGATTATACTTCTTATTATTCCATTAACGATTGGAGTATTTATTTTAATTCTAAAATTATCTAAAGTAGCAGACAAAATGGTAACCGATCAAGAATTAGATGAAGAAACTCGTTTTGCAAAGTATTTATCTAATCTCGATGGCGAAGAAATCGAAACCGTTTTAGAGACCAGAAAAAAAGCAATTGATTTTAAATTATCAAATAATGAATTATCAGGAAACGAAAATCCATTAGACAATAAAGGCTTAATTGCAAATGTGGACGAAGAAGCGCATATTGGTTTTATTGCTTCTAAAAAAAAAGCACTTAAACGACCCAATATCGACCCAGATTTATCCAAATTGATACTTTGGTATCTCATAACTGCCACATTTTGGTTGGTATTTGGAACTACAGTTGGAGAATATTTAGGAATAAAATTTGTCGCACCAGATGTAGATCATCAAAGTTGGTTGAGCTTCGGAAGATTAAGGCCTGTGCATACCAATGCGGTTTTTTGGGGTTGGAGTTCGTTAGCAATGTTAGGATTAGGCTATTATATAGTTCCAATGGTAAGCAATACTAAAATAGCGAGTTTAAAAAAAGGATGGCAGAGTTTATACCTTGTCAATGCAACTGTCATATTAGGAAGTCTTTGTTTGATGGCAGGCGTTAATAATGCTGGTGGGGAATACCGTGAATACATATGGCCCGTTATGGCTTTGTTCGGAATAGGACTTGTAATTACGCTTCAAAACTTCATCAAAACTATTGCAAACAGAACGATCAAAGAAATTTACATTTCGAATTGGTACATCGTATCTGCTATAATTTTCACATTGGTTATCTCGCTTGTGGCTTATTTGCCTTTTTGGCAAGATGGTCTAGGCGAAACAATTGTTCAAGGATATTATATGCATCAAGGCGTTGGAATGTGGTTTATGCTTTTTAATCTAGGATTGGTTTATTATTTTTTACCCCAACAACTCAACAAACCTATTTACTCTTACAGTTTAGGAATTATGGCTTTTTGGGCTCAAATATTTTTCTATACCGTTATCGGAACACATCATTTCGTTTTTAGTGCTATTCCGTGGTGGTTGCAGACCGTTGCAATTGTAGGAAGCGTAGGAATGTTAATTCCAGTGTTTGCTGGAACAACTAACTTTTTTTACACTTTCAAAGGAAGTTGGTACAAAATCAAAAACAGTTATACCCTACCGTTTTATTTGGTTGGAATAGTATTTTATTTCACGGGATCAATGCAAGGCACAGCTGAAGCTTTTAGATACACAAATTTAGTTTGGCATTTTACTGATTTTACAACTGCACACTCTCATATTACAATGTATGGCATTATTGCTTTTTTACTCTGGGGTTCCATTTATGCAGTAGTACCAAGACTTACGCAAAAAGAACCATCTCATATTTCCGTGGGTTTACACTTTTGGATGGCTTTTATAGGAATGCTATTTTACACTATTCCGTTAATGATTGGAGGAACGCTAAAAGGTTTGATGTGGATGGAAGCAAAACCATTTATAGATAGTGTTGTTATGATGAAACCCTACTGGCTTTGGCGTGCTATTGGTGGCAGTATGATGTGGTTTTCGCATTTGGTTTTCGCCTATAATTTATACAAAATGATTGCTGGGAAAGAAGCCACAAATATTCGTAAAAAGGGTGTAGAACAGTTCAAAAATACAGCATTAGAAATTGAACCAATAGCATAAAAAATAGTATTCTAATAAAAACAAGATATGGAAATCTTCAATAATCACAAAAAATTATATGGTCTTGCGTTGTTGCTTTTTCTAGTACTCACAGTATTTGTAGCGATAATTCCAGCATTAAATAACCAAGAAAATTACAAACCATTACCCAATTCTGTAGCATTGACACCCGAAGAATTGGACGGCAAAAACACTTATATCGAAAATGGTTGCGTGGCTTGTCATACACAACAAGTTCGAAATGTAGATATGGATAAAACTTGGGGAAATCGCCCAGAAATTGCAGCCGATTATGCCCGAAACGAGCGAATGAGTTTTTTGGTTAATACCGCAACATTAATGGGTACTGAAAGAACGGGGCCAGATTTAACCAATATTGGCAATCGTCAACCCAGTCTTGATTGGCATTTGTTGCACTTGTATCAACCTAGAGCAGCAGTTGGTGCATCAATGATGCCATCTTATGCTTGGCTTTTTGAAGAAAAAGAGAATCCAATTAAAGAAGATGTAATTGTGAATTTACCAGATGCTTATATGATTGGCGTGAAAGGAAAAATTGTCGCCACTCAAAAGGCTTTGAATTTAGTCGCTTATTTGCAATCATTGAAACAAGTTGAACTTCCTACTGGAACGGTTTCACAGGAATTCTTATACAAGCAAGAAAAAACATCAGAAGTTAAAGTCGCTGGTTCGACAGATGATTTACCTGATGGCGAAGAATTATACAGCGTAAATTGTATGAGTTGCCATCAGCCAAACGGCGAAGGATTATCGGGAGCATTTCCTCCACTTAAAGGCAGTAAAATAGTTCTTGATAACAATATTGATTTGATGGTTCGTATCATAATGAATGGTTATAATCCAAGAGAAGAATACGCTGTTATGCCAGCCGTAGGAATAAACAATAATCTTACTCCAGAACAAATTGCTGCCATTATGAACCACGAAAAAACAAGTTGGGGCAACAATGCCAAGAAAGTTTCTGCCGAAGATGTCAAAAAGATAATGGACATTATTAAAACTGAAAAATAATAATTATGAAAAATTTATTTATAACAGTTGTACTTTTTTTAATCTCATCTATGAGCATCGCTTGTCCAACGTGTGAAAAAGCACAACCTAAAATTTTTAGAGGGATTACTCACGGTGCAGGTCCAGATAGCAATTGGGATTACTTGATTATTGGTTGTACGGCAATTATTGTTTTATACTGTGGGTACATAACAGTTTCTAGATTGATAAAACCAAATGAAATGAACAAAGAACATATCAAAAATGCTTTTCTAAATTAAGGAATTATGGAAGATAAAAATAAAATAATGATTTTTTTAGACGATGAGAAACAACCTATTGCATCATTTTCTGCGCCTGTAAATTTTGAATTAGACACCAAAAAAATAGTTGATGGAGAACATATTTTAACAATCGTAAGTAAAGATATTTCTGGAAAAGAAGGTATTCGTAAAATTCCGTTTGAAGTTAGAAATGGTCCAGCAATCGCAGTCGAAGGTTTGAAAGATCACGAAAAAGTAGATGGAATTATTTCCTTGATGATAAATGCCTACGGAAAAGGAAATCAGACTAAATTCAATATCGAAGGCATCGAAACACCACAATCTGTGCCAACTTGGTTATGGGTTTTGATTATGTCGTTTGTGGGTTGGGCACTCTATTATCTAATTACAAATTTCTCACTTTAGTATTCAAATTATGACTTTCAAAAAAGATATTCAGAATATAGATGATATAAAAATTCTAGTTGATGGTTTCTATAAAAAAATTAGAGAAGATGATTTATTGGCTCCTATTTTTTTCAAAATAATTTCAACTGATTGGCAACCACATTTAGACAAAATGTATCTCTTTTGGAATGCAGCATTGTTCGGAATAAGGGGATATACTGGAAATCCTTTTTTAAAACATTCAACATTACCGATAAGGCTAGAACTGATAAATAGATGGTTACAGCTTTTTAATGAAACTTGCGATGCTAATTTTTTTGGCGAATATGCCGAAAATGCTAAATGGAGAGCGTCAATTATGGCAGAAGTTTTTTTGAAAAAAATTGGTTCAAATATTGAGAATCAAACCAAATCTATACTATGAAAATAAAAACCGATGAAGACATCAAAACACTCATTCATAGTTTTTATACCAAAGTACGAAAAGACGAATTGTTGGCTCCTATCTTCAATGAAATAATCACAGGCGATTGGAGCGAACATCTAGAAACGATGTGCCGGTTTTGGAGTACAATGTTGCTTTATACAAGAACATACAAGTCAGATCCAATGTCAAAACATTTGCCCTTGCCTCTTTCAAACGAGCATTTTGAGCAATGGATTTATTTATTTCAAGAAACGGTAGATGACTATTTTGAAGGCAAAGTTGCCAATGATGCCAAAGAAACAGCCGATAATATCAGCAGATTAATACGAAACGTAAAAGGAATTCCTTTTTAAAAATAACGAGTTATGATACCATCAAGCCTAATTCTCAGCATCGCCTTTACTTTCATTTGGAGTGGACTAATAATTGGAATTAGTTTTATGGAAGCTTGGCTCAAATTTAAAGCACCAAATGTTACAATACCAATAGGTCTCGGGATTGGAAAAATTGTTTTTGGCACACTCAACAAAGTAGAATGGATATTAATTACACTGATCTCAATTTGCTTTTTTATAGAAAAATCTTCAATTAATTCAGCTTGTATTTCGTTTTTTTTGGGACAAATTCTAATAATCCTATTACAAACTTTATGGCTACTCCCAAAATTAGACAGCCGTGCAGATGATTATATAAACGGTAAATCCGTTGTTCCTTCAAACCTACATTTATACTACATTTTTTTAGAGTTTATAAAACTCGCATTATTAATAGCCACAGGCATTTTGCAAATAAAAATAATTTATTAATCTATTAAACAACTTGAAATTATGGAAGACATTTGGTTAAAATCATTGATTACAGAAACACCTCAACAAGGTTTTGAATTGGCAATAACGCTCTCAAGAAAAGGAGTTCGTTATACGCAACCCGATCCCGAAGTACTAAAAAAACTTCGTCCTGAATATGCTAGCGATCCATCAGCATTAACAGCCGCATCACACGTTATTGCAGTAAATTTTCAAACAATTGCTGCTGCCAATAACTATTGGAAATAACAAAATCGCTTGTCCTTATGAGAATTTTGACCACTCAGTCTCTTAATACAAATCATAATTTGAATAAGGACAAGTTTTTTAAAAGTAAAAATGAACACACCCTTTTTTATTAATGAAATCGAAGGCTTTTCGTTTCATTAAATGTCTTGTTTAATATTTAAAAAAATGTAAAAAAAAGAAATTATGCCAAATACAACAGAAAATAGCAAACCCCTAAATATTACATCGTTCAATGAAGAGTTAGAATTTGACGATAATCGAATTAAAACCAAAGTCATCATAGAAACTTTATTTTCAAAAGAAATACGAATTCTATTGAAAGAAGGACAAATTATGAAAGAACACAAAACGCCGTTTCCAATTATTATCCACGTTTTGGAAGGAAAAATAGAATTGGGTGTTAACGGAACTGCACATTTGTTAAAAAGTGGTGCCATTATAGCATTAGAGGGAAACGTACCTCACGACTTGAACGCTAAAGAAAATTCTATCATTCGTTTAACGCTTTCAATGCAAGATAAAGTGGAACGTGTTAATGATGTTATAGAAGCTAAAAATTAAAAATTATGAAAATCACAAAAGAGGACAACATTGGTCAGTTGGTTGCTGACGATTACAGAATGGCTTCCGTTTTTCAAAAACACAAGATCGATTTTTGCTGCAATGGTAATAGAACTATCCAAGAAGCCTGTATAGAAAGTGATTTGAATGCAGATAATGTGGTACTAGATTTAGATGCTATTTTGCTTGATGAAAGCAATAAGAATCTAGATTACGATACTTGGCCTATTGATTTTTTAGCCCAATATATTGAACAAAAACACCACAAATATGTTGAAAATCAAATTCCAGTTCTGAAAGGGTATCTCAAAAAAATTATTTCGGCACACGGCAACCGCCATAAAGAATTACACGATATTCTAGAGCTTTTTGAAAGCACGGCATCAGAGTTGACTTTACATATGAAAAAAGAGGAATTAATGCTTTTCCCACAAGTCAGAAAAATGGTTATTAGTCATAAAGAAGGCAAAGAAATAGTTTTGCCACCGTTTGGGAGTTTTGAAAATCCAATTGGAGTAATGATGAAAGATCACACTGACGAAGGCGAACGTTTTAGACAAATTAGAGCCTTGAGTAACGATTATACACCGCCAGCGGACGGTTGCAATACGTATAAAGTTGCTTTTAAATTACTCGAAGAATTCGAAAAAGATTTGCATTTGCACATCCATTTAGAAAACAATATTTTGTTTCCAAAAGCGATTGATTTAGAAAAACGTAAAAAACTAATATTATGAACAAGCCATTGAAACGTCATCCGTTTATTATAGAATATTCTAAAGACCATCATTATGGGTTACTGTTGGTTTGGAAAATAAGACAAGGTTTAAAAAAAAGCATTGAACCTCACAGAATTGCTGGGTACATCAATCTATTTGCAGAAAAAGAACTGTTACCTCATTTTGATGAAGAAGAAAAATTCTTGCTGAATTTGCTTTCGCCAAATGATATTTTTAGAACAAAAGTCGAAAACCAACATTTAGAATTACGTCAGCATTTATTTAAAATTGAAAACAATAAAATCTATAATGCAAATTTAGAAGCGTTTGCAAATCTGCTAGAAGCGCACATTCGTTTTGAAGAGCGAGAATTTTTTCCGCATTTGCAAAAATCTATGGACCTCGACACCGTTTATACATCAGAACAAAAGGCATTTCATAATCAAAATGAAATAGATACCTTGTGGACAGATAATTTTTGGGAAGCATAAATAATTTAAAATAGTATTTTTGCATATTCGGATAAACTAATCTTAAAAAAAATGATATCAAAATCCTGCCAGTATGCAATAAGAGCAGCAGTTTTTTTGGCTTCAAGAGCAGATGAGAATCTAAAAATGAATGTCAAAATAATTGCAAAAGAAATAGACGCTCCTGAAGCTTTTACGGCAAAAACATTACAAATTTTAAATAAGCACAGTATTATTACTTCTTTAAAAGGGCCACACGGCGGTTTTTTTATTGAGGAACATCAGCTTGATGCACCAATTCTCAATATTGTAAACGCTATTGATGGACTACAAATATTCAAATCATGTGGACTGGGATTAAAAAAATGTTCCGAGACAAATCCGTGTCCTTTTCATAATGATTATAAAATTTTGAGAGATGCAATGTTAAGTACTTTTGAAAAAACAACCATTAGAATACTAGCACATAATCTAGAAAATGGAGACCCGTTTTTGTTAGCAGGAAGATAATGATTGAAAACAAAATCCATATTAAAGTTTTTTTCAACAACGAGGTACACAACATAATCACATATAAAAATGAGTATCGAAATTTGATGCAATTGCTTGCCGACCGATTAGTTTTAGATGATTTTGGCGAATGCAAAGGCGAAGGAAAATGTGGTACTTGTATGATTCTTGCAATAAATAAATCGTATTCAAAAAGTGATTACTACAGAAACGAATTAAACACCCTATCAAAATTCAAAAATGAAAGAGACAATCTACGCCTTTCATGTCAGTTACTCATAAACGAAGAAATTCAGGGTCTTCATTTAGAAATCACAGAAGCCATATAAACAAGGCTTTTAATTGGGGGTAATTCATATCGAATTGAACGCTTTTATCATAAATAAAAAAAACATTGTTGTCAGCGATGGTTTCTCTGGTATTCAATTCTTAAGTCAATCGGATTGCTTTCTCTTTTAAAAGTTTTGTAATAAATTGTACGGACTTCTTTCATAGGGGTAAGAAACAAGATTATTACTTAACTTTTTGCGATAGCCAAGTTAGCTAACCTATAGCAACAATAGATATAAAACTATCTTGGCTAGTTCATCTATAAATTTAGCAGAAGATGTTTTGGAATAGCCTATCGGAGAAGATTATAATTGTCACCTTATAATCGAGATAGCATTAGTTGCGGATAGTCATATTATTTAATTTAAGATCTCATCCCGTTTTTACCATTCACACATTTAAACCTGCAATTCACTTGTGCAAAATTCATTAAACATTAAAAAGATATAAACTTACATTATAATTTCATCACAATTACGATACTTTTTAATTGGTTTTATCTTACTTTTTTAAACATATAACAGTTTTGCACAATCTTAGTATCGTTTTGAAACAATTAAATTCAATCAAGGATTACCATCTGATTTTGTGCATAGCACTATCAAAAAAGAGGGTTATTTATATATTGCCACGCAACGAGGTCTATGCCAGTATAACGGCTAATCAATTTATTAAAAACTCTAAAATAATTCTTTAGCAATAAACAAAAACAACTTGTACTATTGTAATCACAATTTAGGCCTAGTTTACATTTAAAACTAAAGAACGATCTCATCAAAGAGAATTACAAATAAAATCTTGGAACAGGAGAATTAAATTTCAAGATTGATCTAAACAAAGATAAGCTCAGTTGGTTCAAAGCATTCCGATAGCATCGGAACAAACTATAGTATACAAAAAACTCCTTAAGCAATTTAAGGAGTTCTTTGTTTACTTCAGGAAAATGAAGTCTTGTATCAAATCTTTATCATTTGTTAAAAATATTGGAACTATTTCTATGTCCAGCTTCGTTTTTATACCAATTTTTAAAGTCCACACCATTGCTTAAAACCCAATTTTTAAATTTCAAGTGACTGGCATCGATTTTTGCTTTTTCAATTGGATAATCAAAACTACTTGGAAAATCTATAGCCCAAGGTAAATTGTCTTTGGTTTTGTAATATTTCCCTATAGACGACTGAGTGTTGTCAAAAGAAGTTCCGAAATAGGCTTTGTCAGCCAAATCTGTTGGCGGGTAATTTGCTAAATGAATCTCTTTACCTCTTTCTTTATTTACAATAATAAATGGATTGAAAGGCGCCATTCCGAAGGCACTAACATCAATTGGGTTGACTAAATCTATGGTAACTTCAATAGGCTGTGAGGCAACATATGGTTGGCCGGGGTTGGTATTACCCGCACCGTGTTTCCAAGCATTGTCGAAAACAATTATCGTCGCATTTTTTTGACCAGCTTCTGTTCCGTTTCCGTTTGTTTTTATGTATCCCTCAGTATATTTTGTTCCTTTTACAGATGCGATTTGCGAAGGAGTTACTCCTGGAATTGAGAAACCAAAACCATTTTGGTAACTTGCTCCAATAGCTTTTACTGTGAATTTTCCTTTCAAACTAACTACTTTATTTTGAGCATTTGTAATTCTATTAAAGTTGTAATCAACCACTAAATCATTAAAATCATAATCTCCTTTTGATGGCCATAAATCTTCAAAAGCAAGGGTTCCGTTAGTGTTACTGCTTGGGTAATAGTTATTAAACGCTAGTTTCGGGTCATTTGGATAATCATCTGAGCTATCGATTATGCCATCTTTATCAGTATCAATTCGGTCTGTGTTTATTTTTTGAACATCGAATATTTCAACATTTTTAATTGGATTAGCAGTAGCATAGAAAACAGCATCATTAAAATCATTGTCTCCACCTGGGCGAATTAAATCTTCAAATCCAAGTAAGAACAAACTTCTTTTATCATCATACAACATAACCGTATGTTGACGATGTTTGATATCTGGCTCTGGATTTAACTCTAAGTTAGAATACAATAACCCCAAACCTTCTGTTGCTTGTCTTGCACTGTCGCTCCAACCATTACGCAACAACATCCACCCAATTACTGTATTTTTTTCAAAAACACCTAAAGAAACCTTGTCCCCAGAATACAATCCTCCTCCTGAACCTGCAAATGAGGCATTAGGAAAAATCACCTTACATTCTTTAACATCCGCTGGAGTTTTTGGTGGAAAATCTCTGTCATAAGTATAGTATGCCAATGCATTTTTATATCCAGCTCCTTCAGAAACAAAAGTAATCCATACTTCGGCTTTATCTAAAATCACTAAATTATGCTGGCTATTCCCTAAAAGATATTCTGGATGATAGGTAGGAACAGGCATATTTTCGGGCAAAGCATTGTTGACATCTGTTAGAAAATCTCTATTAATTACATCCGGTTTAGCCAATAAATAGTTCGGAACTCCATTGCTATTATAAGTCCCGATGTAATTAATTTTTACGTTCGCATTCGTTTTACTGTAAAGTGCTGATGCTTGCTTGGAAGAAAAGGGTTTACTGCTAGTTTTTTGACTTTTTTGGGTATTTCTTGAACCTCCAAAAGTAAAATTAACCACACCATTTTCTAATGGCACTTTCGTTTCTGGAACAAAACCTATAAAGTCTGTTTTTAAAACAACTTCTTTCATATCGGCTTCGAAAGTGTAATCTACTATAAATTCTCCTTGCTCATTGGTTATACCGTTAATAATCTCTTTTCCATTTTCTTCTTCAAAATTGGTCCAAACACTTACTTTTACACCAGGAACAGCATTTCCTTGATTATCCTTTGTTCGAAGGGTTACTTTAGCATCTTGAGTATTTTTCCAAGTAAAAGTTGAAGAAGCCTTTAGATTATCAATTGTAACCTCACCAGAAACTGGAGGAGGATCACTAGTTAAATCGGCAGGGTCTTTACTACAAGAGTTTAACAAAATCATAATTACAAATAACAATAGCAATACTGAACTGCTATTCTGCTGCGCATTTTTAATGAAGGTTTTTAAATTTTTCATATCCTTTAAATTAGAATGTTTTTAGGTTAAGTTTTATCTCAATTTACAATGTGCTTTATTTTGATGTTCTCCAGTATCCAAAAACAACACCAAAAAAAATATCCGTCTAAAACGCTGGCATTTAGGCATTTTAACCTCAAATAGAGATTTATTTATCTCCATAAATTAGATTTTTTTTCCATTTTCTGGAACTATTACTTCTAAAAACATACCCCTGAATTGGATCTCAGAGGATATATTAATTTATAAATGCTATAGCATCTGGAACTCTTCCTGTTCCTATGGTGCTTACAATCTCAAAAGTTTTCATATCAATCACTTCAATTTTATTAGCATTGGAGTTGGAAACGAAAGCATACAATCCGTTAGGATGCATTACGATATTCACAGGACGTGGTGTATGATAAAGTAGTATCTCTACTAATGTTGTTTTTCCGTGAAATACAATGGTCTTTATCTTCTTTTTTAATTTTTGATTATACACATATACAGTACCTTCTATCGCATTGGCTACTAAACAATACTTTCCGTCTGTTGAGAATTTGAGTTTTAAAGGATCTTCTCCTGTTTTCAACGTATGGGTAACTTTATAAGTCGAGGTATTAATTACCGAAATAGTATTCTCTTTATTATTGGTAACCCATAATTCTGAGCCATCTGGGGTGATGTCAATGCCTTTTCTTCCTAACCCACAAGAAATAACGCGAATCACTTTGTTCAGATGTAAGTCAATCACACTCACTGAACTTGAACCTATGTTCGTAACATAAGCGATGGCTTTCCTTGGATGCAGTACTATAAGGTGACTCTTTTTTTGTTGGGTAGGTATTTCTTTCTCAATGCTATCAGATTCAATATTTATTACTAATAATGTATTAGTGACATAGTCAATCACCCCAACTTTATTGGGTTCTGGAAAAGCAACAATCCCATTAACTCTACTATTCTTTTTTAAGTCTATAGTTTTTTCTACTTCGTTTTTTTTGGCATCAATGATTTTCAGAACATTGCCATCACTAGCCCCATAATTTGTAAGCACCACTCTTTTCTCATCAGAAGTAGTAACTGCTTCGTGAGATAAGATGTCAATTGGAATTTCATTTATTTCTTTTCCCGTAAATAAATCAAATACGTGAACACTCTCACCAACCTTACTCACAATGTATAATTTCCCAGTAGTTTGTATGGTATACGATGGTAATCTAGCAATAATGCGTACTACTTGAAAAGATATGAATATAATTGCAAGCGATAGGATCCCATATTTTACTTTCTTACTTATCATAATAAAAACTACATTATAATTGCTAAGCCGTCTGGCATATTTCCAACTTTAATACTGCTAATAATTGTAAAATTTCGCATATCAATAAGTTCAACTCTACCAGCGGTGAGATTCGATACAAAGGCATACAATCCGTTGGGATGCATTAGTATACCAACTGGTCGAGGAGTCCGGTAGATGATTTTTTCGAAAACATTTTTATTACCTGGAATAACTATGGTTTTAAAAAGCTTCTTTGATTGGGTATCAAAAACTGAAATTGTCCCCTCACTAGCATTAGCAACCAAAGCATATTTTCCGTCAATTGAAAACTTTACTCTTAAGGGCTCTTTTCCTGTTACCAATCGAGCCGTTTCTTTATACGTTAAAGTATTGATAACCGATACGTAATTCTCTTTGTTATTTGAAACCCATATTTCTGAGCCATCTTGAGTAACATCAATGCCTTCTGCGCTCTTTCCGCAAGGGATTATTTGAACAACTTTATTATTTTCAATATCAATAACACTTACCGAACCAGAAATAATATTGGTTACATAAACAATAGGCTTAAAGGGATGTTTAACCAATAAATGACTGACTTTTTGTTGGGTAGCTATTTGCTTTTCTACTTTTCCTGTTTCAATATTAACTACTGATAGATGATTGCCATCATCAGACACAATACCTACCTTGTTAGGATTTTGCAAAGTAATAATACCGTGAGGACTGGCACCCTTATTACCCAAATCTATTGTTCTTGTTATCGTGTTCCTCTCTGCATCAATGACTGTAATGCTTTTCCCCTTTGCATCAATAGCGCCATAATTTGTAACTACTATTCTATTCGGGTTAGTTACTGCTGTTGCTTCGTGTGGTTCAATTGGAATGGGCAACTCTTTTATCTCCTCCCCTTTTTCTAAATCAAAAACAGTAATGCTTCGGCTTGCTTTATTGACAACATATAGTTTGCCTTCCGTTTTTATGGAATATTTGGGCTGTTTTATGACATATACCATTCCAAATACCAGACAAATCAAGCCCAACAGGAGTACGATTTTTTTGAAAAAACTCATAACTTATTGGATTTAAGTTGCTCCATTGCATATCTACAAGCTCGTACGGTAAGTGCCATATAAGTTAAAGAGGGGTTTTGACAAGCAGATGACGTCATACAACTACCATCTGTAATGAATACATTTTTCACATCGTGCATTTGATTGTATTTGTTCAGAACAGAAGTTTTGGGGTCATTTCCCATTCTTGCCGTTCCCATTTCGTGCACTGCTGAGCCAGGAGGCGGACTTGTTCTATAACTTCCTACGTTTTTAAAACCCGCTTTGGTTAAAATTTCCTCACTCGATTTGGTCATATGCTCCATCATTGCTAATTCATTATCACCATATTTAAAATGGACCTTAACCAATGGCAATCCCCATTGGTCTAGCTTCTGGGTGTCAAGAGAAATTTTATTTTCATAATTTGGCAAAACTTCACCTCGACCACCAAGAGAAATCGTCCATTTACCAGGAGTTTGCAGTTGTGTTTTTAAAGCCGCGCCAAAACCTTGTGTGGGTTTTGATTCCCAATTCTCTCGCTCTCCTTTTCCCTGAATCCCATATCCCCTGACAAAATCAGGGGTTTGTGTTTGCTTATTTATGTTTTGAAATCTTGGAATATAAAGGGTTCCAGGCGACCTTCCTTCGTAATATTTATCCAACAATCCATCAAAAGTTCCGTAGGTACCTTCATTGACAATATGGTCCATTAAGTTATGTCCGACTTGTTGACTTGAATTTCCTAATCCATTAGGAAACGACGGTGAAACAGAATTCAATAAGATAGCAGCTGTGGCAATTGCCGAGGCATTTAAAAAAATTAGTTTGGCATAAAATGTATGCTCTTGTTTTGACAGCGCATCAATGATTTTTATCCCAATGGCTTTTTTGGTATTGGCATCATACAGTACTTCTTTCACAATAGAATTCGCTCTTAAAGTCAAATTCCCTGTATTTTGTGCATCTAACAATGTTGCAGAGTTACTACTGAAATAGCCTGCAAAAGGACAACCTCGGCTGCATAAATTGCGATACATACAAGGTCCTCTTCCTTTTTTTGGTTGCGTTAAATTTGCTACTCTACCATTTATAATCACTCTATCGGAATAATGCTCTTTTACTTTTTCTTTTAAATGCTGTTCTATCGCATTCATCGGTATCGGTGGCAAAAAAACACCATCTGGCAAATGAGCTATGGACTCTGAACTACCACTAATACCTACATAATCTTCAACATAATCGTACCATTGAGCCAAATCTGCAAAGCGTATGGGCCAATCGACTCCATAACCGTCTTTTTTATTGGCTTCAAAATCCAAATCTGAAAGACGATAGCTTTGTCGCCCCCAAGTGAGGGAACGACCACCAACTTGATAACCTCTAATCCACTTAAATGGATTCACCTGAATATAGGGATGCTCTTTGTCATTGACATAAAAATGCTTGTCGGCGGCGTTACAATGACTGCTTTGCACAGGTCGCTCCTCGAGTTCTTCATTTGTTAGATGCTTTCTATTTTTAAAATCCCAAGGATTCAGAAAAGCAGTTGTGTAGCCCGTTACGTGTTCAACTTGTCCGCCTCTTTCTAACACCAAGGTTTTTAAGCCGCCCTCTGTGAGCTCTTTCGCTGCCCATCCGCCACTGATTCCTGACCCTACAACAATAGCATCAAAGGTGTTTGTTTCTGTTTGGTTTTTCATACTATGCTATTTTGTTGCCCAAGCTTTTTGATTGGGTTGTATGGTGGTGATTGCTTTGTATCTAGCAGGAATAGGTTCGTACACTAAATGTTGTGTCGCTCCCAATTCGGAAGTGCAATATCCTTCTACAGTTAATGCTTTTAAAATGGTATAAAAAGGACGACCCGATATTTTATTTCTAATTTTAGAAAACAAACCCGAACCATCGTAAATGCTATCTAAATCTTTTACGATTGCTATTTGTTGTTGCGGTGTGCATTTTTCAAAACCGAAACCGAAGGTATCCAAACACGTTTCTTGGAGGTCATTTAATCCGTTAAAGAAATTAGTATACTCTTTTTTCGAAGAACACGATTCCATATAGCTAATTATAAAATCTTGAACGTTAGCTTCCTTGGCGCCTGGAGTATTGGTAGCAGGAATAATCACATCGACTAAGGTTGCAATTAGATTCTTGTAATTAGGGAGTTGCCCTCTATTGGATTTCGTATAAAAAAAATGAAATCCAGTATAGGAAGCAATCCCAATTCCAGTGAGGGCTAAAATTCCGCCGATAGCTTTTCTTCTATTCATAATTTTATTTTTTAAATTGAAATCTAATATTTTACAAATTGCATTCGGTACTAACTCGCTCGTTGTGCTCTTTCCCAGTTTACCGATTGTGACTTTTTCATATATCTAAAAAAGCCCAAAACGACACACATATTCATTATAAAAAAGTAATACGGCACAAACAAAATCTTGATTCTAGTTTCTCTATTTTCTAAAAACCAACCCAGTAAAGCCGAAGCATAAAACAGCAACTGCAACCAAAATAGTGTGGAATACAAACCAAAAGAGAAAATCCCTTCGTTGATGGCTAATATTGACAAAACAGGAATAAGGAGAATGAGACATAAAGGAGTTAAACTCCAACGCAAAACGCGATGCGAAATGTATTGAAAGGAAAGCGTTCCGTATTTAAAAACATTCAGCAAAGAACGAAGTCTAACGATAGACTGAATGCCTCCCGCTGAGATTCTAACTTTGCGTTTAAATTCTTCTTTCACATTAGCCGAAGCTGATTCTATAGCATAGGCATCAGGATCATATTGAATGGTATACCCTTCTTGAGCCACTCGCAGTGATATTATAAAATCATCCAGTAAGGTGTCTTTTTCAACGTGGCGGTACAAAGATGTTCGAATGGCAAAAAGTTCACCAGCAGCTCCTACCACTGAATACAATTCGGCATCCCATTTTTTCAATGCCGATTCATATTTCCAGTAAATGCCTTCTCCTGCACCAGAGGCGACATCGCTTTCTTTGTCAACAATTCGTTTTTCTCCAGAAACGCAACCAACCTTTGGATTGCTAAACAAGTTTACGATGCGTCTTATGGATTCTTTCCCGAGATTGGTATTGGCATCACTAAATATTACGATGGGTGTTTTCACAAAATCCATCCCTCGATTCATTGCTCCAATTTTACCATTGCGCTCATCTAAATGATAAACCGTGGTGTTGGGATATCCTTTTAATACATCGGGTGTGCCATCATCAGATCCATCGGTAACCCAAACGATATTGATTTTTTCTTTAGGATATTCGAGTTCTAAGGTGTTTTTCATTTTAGCAGCTACATAATCCTTTTCATTGTAAGCGGCAATAAACAAGGTCACTTCGGGTTCATAAGAGGGATCTATTGCTAGCTTTTTGCCCATCTTAAAAAACCTTCTGATTTTTATAATTGCATACAACAAAATACCGTAACCTACATAGGTATAAACAATTACAAAAAGTAAGATCCAAAATAGTACTGTTAATGTTATCATTTTTATTTGCTTAAAATTTTATCTTTGGATTTAGGACTTTCCTAAAAGCAAAACTCCGTTCAATTTATATTGGTAGACTACCTTCCTACTTTAAAGACAAAACAACTTCAATGATTTAAAAAATAAGTTTTAAAAATTCTAATCTGGCACTACGTAGTCAGGTTTTATTGACATCAAATTTATACCCGTGTTAGACCTTTTCCCATGCTTGGGTTTCATGATTGTATTTTTTCAACACTCTGGCGGGATTCCCAACCGCAACAGCATAACTTTCAATATCTTTTGTGACTACACTTCCCGCCGCAATAACACAATTTTTACCAATGTTAACTCCAGCCAAAACCACCACGTTAGCACCAATCCAAGTACCATCGCCAATAGTTATAGGTGCTGTAGATACTCCCTGAACATGAATAGGAAGGTTTACATCTTCATAATTATGATTTAAGCCCGAAAGGGTAATATTTTGAGCAAGTCTAATGTCATTTCCGATAGTGACCGGACCAATGATGGTGTTACTAAGCCCTATTTTGGTTCTATCTCCAATAATGACAGGACCAACACCATTGTTAATTGCTGAAAAATCTTCAATAGTTGAATCCTCTCCAAGTTCAAATTTATTCCATGGTACAACGTCCAATCTTGTTCGGGGTCTAATTCGGGCTCCTTTTCCTTTTTTATGATAAAAAGGATTTACGAACCACTTAATCCATAGTCTTGGTCTTGTTTGTTTAGGAATAAGTATCGACCAGTGAACCATTTTTTTTAATTGTTCATTTGATTTGATTTTTTCTTTTAATCCCATTGCATTCTGTTTTTGGTTGCTTTAATTATTGCATTATAGATAGCACTAACATTGTTTTCCCAAGTATGACTTTTAGCAAAATTGGCTCTTTGTTCTTCTAGTGCTTTTGAGTTTTCTTCCAGAGCTTTTTCGGTTAAGGTAATGTACTCTTCATTTGAAGATGCCAGATACACGTACTCACTAAACATTTCCATTGCTTTGGTTTGCGTTGCAATTACTGGTTTTCCCATTGCAAGGTATTCGTCGATTTTTCTTGGATAATTCCCAATAGTTAAGTTGTTGGTCAACTGCGGATTGATGGCTACATCAAAACCTTTTACATAAGCCGGAAGTTCTGAACTATCTTTACTCCCAAAAAAATGCACATTCGGCAATTGATGTAATTTTGATTTTTTAAAATCGTCGTCTTCTGGCCCTACGAGAACAATACTCCAGTTTTTTCTTTGCTCGGCTATATATTCAAGTAAATTGATGTCTAACCTTAAACTGGTAAGCGAACCCACGTACCCAATAATTGGCGAGGGTACATCTTTGAATTCTGCGGGAACTTGTATAGCACCCTCATTGTCACTAAAGTGTGAGACATCGCAACCTTGTCCAACCATATAACTATGAGTAGTGTATTGTAATCCAAAATCGGCAAAAAAATCAGAATTCGTCAATAAAACATCCGCTTGCTGTATGACTTCGGGTTCCATTTGTTCTCCGTGTTTTTGCCAATACGGTACTTTCACCAAATAATCTCGCATATAATAAGCGTAGACTTTGGGCTGCAAAAATTCCTTCAAATGTCTTCCTAAAAACATCGAACTGTCATTAAAGAGAATGACATCTTTAAAGTTCAATCGCTTGGCCGCCGATGTAATATCTTCTGAAAACAAACGGGCATTTCTCCTGTTCAACATTTTAAAAACACTATCAATAGGCAACCAATTAATAGACTCAACACTATTTTTAGGGTATAAATTCCACAGGTTGGTACCAATCTCGTATAAATCAGGGTCAAGACCTTTTTTGATTCTGATTCGTTTTTGAATTTTTTCTTTGTGCTTGTCTTTTCTCATTGTAGCTCTATCCATAGGCGGATTTACATATAAAACCCGATTGTGTTTGGCAAACTCCAACGCTATATTCTTGCAATTACTACCTATTTCAATATCCCAGGCTTGTATGCCTACCACTATTATATCTTTACCTTTTATCATTGTCTAGATTTTTTTGAATGTTCGAAATGAATGGTTTCATAAAGTTTCAAATACTCTTGAGCCATATTTTTCCAAGAAAACTGTTTGCTGCGCTCCAAGCCTTTCTCACAAAGCGATTGCCGATACGCTTCATTATTTAGAATGGTGATGAGTCCGTCTGTAATTTCTTCTGGCTGAAAGGGATTGACAATATGGGCGGCATCTTCTGCAATTTCTGGCATTGATGAAGTGTTTGATGTGATTACTGGCACGTTACACGACATCGCTTCCAGCATAGGAATCCCAAAACTTTCCCGAAGTGACGGATACAGAAATATATCGCATTGAGAATAAATAGCTGGCAAATCAGTATTGATTACGTAGCCCGTCAACACAATATGATGGATGAGATTGGGGGCGTTAATTTCATTCAACAGATTGTTCAGTTCCGTTTTATCATAATCTAACATTACGAGTTTGTGATTAGAGGCTGTACGTTTTAAAAAATCTGAAAAAGCTTTAAGCGTTCCTTTTGTGTTCTTTTTAGGGTCTGTATTACCCAGAAAAAAGAAAAATTGGTCTGGCAAATTGTATTTTTCTTTAACACGTTTGAGTTCTTCTCTATTGGTAATGGGTTTAAAATGTTCGCTTACCCCATTATAGATAGCATCTAGTTTTGTATTGTCTTTAATCCCAAAAAACTCCCCAATCCTATTTTTTTCAAAATGAGAAACAGTAATCACTTTTTTACTTTTGTTCACTACTCGAGGCACCACCAATTTTCTATAAATATTCCCAAATTTTTGATAAGTACTTGCACTACTTCTCAGTATTTTCAAATAACTACTTTCCATATAAATAATGTCGTGAAGAATCGTTATCAGCGGAATAGACGTAAAAAAAGGTGCGGTATTGCTAGTACAGTGCAAGATATCACAACCATATTTTTTGGTAGCATTGGGCAATGCAATTTGCTCCCAAGTTGGATACGGTCCACCATTTAATTCAACAATCGTAAAATTCGAAGTGGCTTTCAGAACAGAACGGTCTTCATCTGGTTTTACAAAAATGAAATAGTCATTTATATGGTCTAGCTCTTGAAGGTTTTTGATTAATTCTAAAGCTACCATATCCATTCCGTGCTTCTTTTTTCGAAAAAGGCGTTGCCCTTCTATACCTATTTTCATACTGCTACTTTTTTAATTGATTGAACTGAAAAATACCCTATGAACTGATTTTTAATTTTGGTATACACCACCACTTCTATTACATAAGAGAACAAGAACATCACCATAATATAAAGCGAATATTCTACTATTTTATCGTTTATAAATTTTAAGTAAGTAGCCTCGACAACTAGGTAATGATGAGAAATATAGATTACATAAGAAAAAGGCGCGAAGTACTTGAATACACCAAAAATAGTATTGAAACCAATCCAATTGTATGCATTCCAAATCAGAGAAGTGAGCAATAATAAAAACGCAAAAACAAAATGCCGTAATTCTACGATAGGATACGCTACTAGTGGGTAGCTATAGACTTTTGTGTATGAAAAATTCAAGTATACATTCAATACTAATAATGCAATGACAATTGCTAAAACACCAATATAGGAACTTAGCGCTTTGAAACTAAAGGAACCGCCTTTTATATAAATTGAGGCAAATTCTACTCCAATCCACCAAATTCCAAAATACATCACAATTCTATTTAGAATAAAAGGATAAACAACATACGAAACAGTTGCTATTAGAATACTTCTGCTTACCCAAAGCGACATTTTTTCAGGACGAATGTATTTTGTAAGCGCAAAAAAGAGCATATAAAACCACCATTCATACGATAAGGACCAAAGCAATCCGTTACCCATATAGGTCGGTACAACAACATTTGGCTTAAGAGAAATGACATCTTGTAACATAAAAATATTACCCCACAAAGTGCTCCATTCTGGGTCAGCTAAACTTGCAGTGCCATAACATTTTAAAAAATAGCCTATCAAAAAGATGAAAAAGAGAGGTATATAAATTCGTAAAAAACGACGTCCAAAATAGTTTCGAAACGATTTATCTTCTGATTTTTCCCAAGAATACTTGATTACAAATCCACTTAAAACAAAAAATAAAATAACCGCTTCTGACCCAAAACGAAAAAGAAAGCCCACATTTATTCCAAATAGATTTATCTTTTGCGGCAGCACGTGAAAAAGCATCACATATAATGCGCTAAAACCACGAATGGCTTCGAGTTTTTCTAAACGATTATATTTTTCTGATGTTTCCATAGCTATTTTGAAACAACTTTTTTATTAATTACAACAACTTCATTTTGAAGAGCTTGACGTATGTTGCGTATGTATAAATGTTTTATTGGCTCCTTTTATTTTTAGTAGAGACAACAACATCATCAACATTCCTTTTGGCAAACTCATTAATGCTTTTAAAGTTTTGCGATTGTAAAAGGATTTTGGCACAGAGAAAACAAAAGACAACACACAAGCAATTAGTAAAACCACCCAATAATTCGAATACGCTTTTGGGTTGTCTAACCAATAGTTCAGCAGAACAAAACTAGCACTGCACAGTATAACGGCTCCGAGCAATAATATCCTAGGAGGCTGAATAAATTGAATTGCCTTGTCGAAATAATCGACATTACCTTTGAGTAATAAATGTTTAGTGGCAGTCAAAATATCTTTTCTAAAGTAATACAATTGTGCGGATAACCATCGGCGACGTTGATTGCCAAACACTTCAGCTTTTTGAATTTTTTCATCAAAAACTACTGCATCATTCAGATAAACAATTGTATGTCCTTCTTTGAGCATTTTGAGTTCAATTTCTTTATCAAATCCACCAACGGCAGTAGCGCTTGCCATAAGTGTTTTAAAATAATCGTATTGAAAAGCCATTCCAGAACCAATTATTGCAGAAGATAGTCCTAAAACACGATGCCCTTTTCTGAAAATATTATTGTTAATTTCTTCGCTAATAGCATCAAGAATAGCCCAAGAATTGTTCGTGTTTTTGGCTGTTCGATGGCCTTGCACGGCAGTGAATCCATATTCAAAAGCTGCATTAATTTGCTTTAAGAAGTCCTTTGCCATCACATTATCAGCATCTAATACCACAGCAATATCATAATCCCTTTCGATAGTTGCCATAGCTTTATTCAACGCTTTAGATTTTGTACTTTTATCAAAACTTACCTCGATAACAATTATGGGTAACATTTTTAAGGCTGAAATGGTTTCTTCTTGAAAAGAATCTGCAATAATTACCACATCATAATGCGTAGACGGATACTCTTGTTCTAAAGCCGCATTGGCAACTTCAACAATTACTTCATCGTCTTTGTAACCCGGAATAAGCACAGCAATTTTTTTTATATTTCCGTTATCGGAATATTTTTGTTGTTTATAAAATAAGCTTGCTATTGAAAACAGTAAAATATATAAGGTTGCCAAACCCAAAAGGAGTAGCAAAACAATTTGTATGATATTAAATAGAAGCATAATTTAAATTTTTAATTAAAAATTGTTGGTGCTTTATTCATGTTCTTATTTAAACTTTCTCAGTATATCTCTCGCTTTTAAAGCGTATTTTCTCAAGAAAGGAAGGTGCTTACCGCTTTTAAGATTGTACATAAAAGATTCTGATTCGAATATCATTTCAAAATTAGCCGTACATAAAACGGGCTTTTTGGACAACCTATTGATTTCTACAGCCTGATGGTATTCGCTTTCAACAAAAAGCACATACGGTTTTGCTAAATAGGCTTTTGCCTTATGATCTCCATGGCTGTTGGCTCGCTGTCTGGCTTCCATATTGGGTAAATCCAGCATAACCAATTCATTATATTTGATATTGTTAGCCGCTAACCAAGTTTCGGTTTCTTTGCGGTATTTTTCCAAACGGGAAGTAACAATAGTTCCGATTTTACTTCCCGGAATAAATAATGGTGGAGCATTCAAAATAAAATCGATGTATTTTTCTCCATCGTCATTTTGTTCTGGCAAAGGATCTGCACACAAAACCCCATCAATGTCAAAGCAGGCTTTCTCTAGAGTGGTATGATTGAGAATATTCCACTGAAAATACCTTGGCAAAGGCACCACTTCAAAAAAATAATCAACCATTTTTTCTTTTCCTGGAATGACATAAACGGCACAATATTTTATATTGAATTGATCCTTGAGATGTTCCAAGCTTTCTTTAACCTCAACCATAGCAGCTCCCGAGGCAATACTGTCATCGACCACAAGTATTTTTTTAAACTCATAAATATCAAAAAACTGGCTTCTTGCACCTGCTTTATAAATATGTCCATTCAAAAAAGAATGAATATCTGTATAAGGCCTATTGAGATACAAGGCTAATAAATTTGCTGGAAGCATCCCACTTCTCGGAACCCCAACGATCAAATCAAAATCACGAGGAATGATACTTAATCGCTGAAGTATGATATTATTTAAATCTTTTACATTTCTATAGTACATAGCTTTTTGGGTTTAATGATTGATAAGTTAAGCTTTACATAGTAATTTCAATTTTATATAATTTGTGCTGGACTCAATTCTAGTTCCTTCTTTTTTTGGTCTGCTTCAAAAATTTCAGGATTGGATATAATCGCCATAGTTGCATATATGAGTAAAGCCGTTGGCATTTGTCCCAAAACGGCATTTCCATAGGAAGCTGCCATAACACCCGCCATTCCTGAAATTAGCGCACTCATTTTTAACTTGGTTATGGGGTCTCGAATGGTAAACATAACTTTGTAGGATGCTTTTCCAATTACATAAAACAAAATAAACAAATGAAATAGCAAGCCCACGATTCCTAATTCTGCCCAAATCAAAACATACCAACTGTCAGTAGCTACATGAGAAAGAAACGCATTGGGCAAAAACCGTTGCGCTTTGTCACCTGCATGACCAATCCCTCCTCCAAATGGTCTTGATGCTAAATAAGCTTTCATTATTTTTTGATTGTTCAGTCGTACTTGCAACGAGGGCTCATTGGGATCAAACGCAGTTCGCATTCGTCGTATTTGGTCATTCCCATTTCCAATAGACGTGTACTTAAAAAAAACAAAAAACATGGCAAGAATTAGTACACCAAATAGCAATACTTTGATGTTTTTTCTTAATACAAAAAATGTCATAAATCCGGCTAAAGGAACACCGATAGCACCTCTAGTTCCGGATATGATCATTCCATATAATCCTAAAACTCCAACGACTATAAGAAATACTTTAGCAAAACCTTTTTTCGTCATGGCATAAATAATGGCCACAACTCCTGTATACCCTTGATTTCCTCCAAATTGGCCTGCATCACTGAAAAATGAAAACACCCTTAATTTGCCAAAAAGCACATGAGTCTGATTGGCACCAGCATCTAACCAAGCTTGTTCGGCAGCATCTACACCAATGAACAACTGCTTCATACCATTCAGCGTGGCAATTATTGAAAAAACGCCCCAGACATATAATAACATGTCTAACTTTTTATGAGTATCGATGAATAAAAAGGTGAGCACTAAAAAGAAAAAGAAGTAAAATCCAAGACCTCTACCCGCAATCCAAGCCTCAACACTTTGGGCTTCTGGGTTTACCAATTGAAAAATGCAATACAATAACCAAATCCCTGCAAAAAAGGTAATGTCTTTATTAGCAGGAGACCAATCCACCTTTTCTCTAAATCTAGAAAAAATTACCGCTAAAAAAGTCAAAATCATGACACCATCTATCGCAAAACCTAAAGGTAATCCGGTTATATAGCGAGTTAAACCAAGTATCAAAAAATTAAGGCCAATAGCCGTATAAAATCCCAGAATAGGATTTGTAAACAATTTATACAGATAGAAAACCAAAAACATAAGTGCAATCAAAAGGCCTATTCCTACTGTTTTTAATTTCGCAATTAATAATGCGATGATCACTACCGTTACAAGCAATAACACAAGTCCCTTCGGGCTAGACAAACTAGCAGAACCAGACGCTTTATCAAAGGGATTTATATTATTACTGCTTGTGTTCAATTTACTTTTTTTTAAAATTTTTTTATGATTCCTTCAGATTCGTATTAGTCGCTTTATGAATAAGGCTCCGATAAAAATTAATTCCACTTGAGAAAATTTCTCTATAGGTCAAAGTCAGTTCTTTGTCTAGGAAATACATTCCCATCCAAATGCCAATTAAAGTGAAAATTATTGAGGCAACCGCAACTAGCAACAACGATTGGAATATAAAAATGGCGATACAATCTCCAATAATATTTGCCAAAACCATAACGAATACCTTTATGGCATTAATTTTTGGTTTATTGATGCTATCCAAACCAATACCGGTCATTCTATCAATAGGCAATAACAATCCGTAAATAGAAAATACTCGAACAATATTGACAACATTAAACCCGGTTTGAGGATCCGTTTCTAAATATTGCCTTCCACTTATTACTAACACAAAGAATTCAGCAAACACAAATGTGAATACACTCAGTCCAGCAAAAAGATACGTTAGAGCTCCAGAGTAGGTGTAGAACAAATCCCTTACTTCTTCAACCTTTCCTTGAACACTAGCCTTAGACATTTTAGGGAAGGCAGTAGCCACAAAACTACGAAGCGGAATCTGCTGTAATTCTGTCAATTTTAACGGAATACTATACAACGCAACAGCGGCACTCCCTAATGGACTCAAACTGATAATTATGGTATCGGCACTTCTTAACAAGTTGGTACCAATTAATGTGAACGTTGTATATTTTCCAAAGTCTAATAAAGTTCTATTCGTTTTACTATTGGCTTTTAAAATAAATTTGGTACCATCCCAACCTAAAACTATACTTATGAATGATGTCAAGGCGTTGATGATAAGCATTGCTATTACTAATTGATCTAATGTCAACAACTCTAAGAAAAAATTAGTTAAAATCACCAAGAAGAATAGGCCGCTATTAATTGATTTTAACAGCAGTATTTTTCCGTATGCTCTGTCGGCTTGCAAGACAACAAGAGCATTATTCCAAGGAAGATTTAGAAAAGCTAATAATGGATACCATTTAAAAAATAGATGGTATCCAGAAGCACTAATTACTTCATTGAATAGCACATAGCACAAAACCAAAATAAATGCTATTGCAAGAGTGGCCACCAAACCAATCAAAGCATTAGAACCAATAAGTTCCATTCGCGACGAAGCGTCTGCACCCGATAAAAAACGAATTAAACCATTATTCGTAATACCAAATCTAAACATTTCGACAAAAGACCCGCCGGTAATAAATAACACCCATTGCCCAAAAACATCCAGAGATAAACTTCTCGCTAATAATGCAAAACCTGCAATGCCCAAAACGGCAATGACAAGATTCCCTGTCAAGGACAGAAAATTATCTTCTCGCATTATCTTTTTGAGCGTTTTCATTAGTTTATTTTAGATTTGGGCTTTAGAAAAAAATTGAAATTTGAACATTGATTTTAATTTCCTTCGTAATAAACTTCGTTTTTTAGGCAATTCCCCTAAAATGGATTCCACTTCATTGATATGCACTCCATTAATAATAAAATTAATTTTTGAAGCGACTGTTTCCATTATATTTTTCATTGCTAGTTGATCGGCATCTGACCACACTCGATTAGAGCGACATACGAGGATGTTCAAATCGGCTTGATTTATTAATTCTGTTGGATAGATATAATCAATCAAGGGAGGTAACTCAATAATTACAAAATCGGGGACACAATTGAGCGTAATGCCATTTTGATTTAAAATATCGGAATAGTTTTGAGCGTTATAAAAGGTATTGTTTACTGCATAAGTATAATACTCGGTCTCATTCAGATAACTAGAAACATCGGCTAAAAATGGATTGTCATAATCTATTCTAGGGTCTGCATAACCTAAAAATTTATTTAGTCCAGAAAACTTCGGATGTTGTCTTACTATTTTTTTTGCGCCTTCATACGTAAGCATCACGACTTCTTTACCTTCATTTTTCAATGTTCTGGCAATGTTTCCTGCCATTACCGTTTTCCCCTCTTGTTTTTGAGTGCTAAAGACAATGATGGTTTTTGTCTTATTCTCTGAAGGATGTGTCCCAAAATATTGCAACACATTTTGTGTAATGATCTCAGTTAATCTTTTTTGAATGTAGGGTAAATTGACGCTGCCTGGATCTATTATTAACTTAGGCATCATCCCCAAAGAATTCAAGCCTAACTTTTTACTGGCTACTTTAGCATTCTTCAAAGTATCATCAAAATACTCCATTATGAAAATAATTGCCAATGTAATTAGCCCTCCTAAAATGGCCGCTGCAATAACTAATAGCGCTCGTTTGGTTGGGTTTGGTGATAAGGGATAATAAGGAGGATCAATGGCTTTCAAATTAGAGGTAAGCTCACTGTCTTGTAGTTTTAGTTTCGCTAAATTTAATCCATGAAGTATTTCTAAGTATCCTTGCTCAAATACCGAAATCTCACGCTCAATTCTTTTAATCGTTGCGCCTGCTGGAGCATAATTGGCATATTTTTTCTGAAACTCTTTGTTTTGCCCGTTTATAACTTTAATTTTTGCTTTGATATTATCTGCTTCGACTACATTATTTATCCAATCTGGAAGTATTTTAGTGACAGGCAAACCATCTATAGAATTTTGATAGGAATACAACTCAGCAACATTTCTTTTTATATCATTGGATAAGGCTTCGGCTTTTTTATTTAGCTCTTCTATTTTTGCCAAATCGCTTTCATTATTAGTCGATTCGAATCTCGCCTTAATTAAAGCTATTTTATAGTTAAGTTCTCCGATTTGCTTCTTTTTATCCAGAATTGCATTGGTCTTAAGTTGGATGGCATCTTGAATTTTCAACTTTTCTTCCAATCGTATAGTCGATGCTTGGATCCCAGCTAAATCAGCTATTTTTTTATTGTAATCCACATCCATATCTTCTTTAACTACCGCAACAGCCTTACTCTGTTCGTAGTAGTTGATGATATTAGAAGATTTATTAAACTCTAAAAGAATATCTTCAGCTGCTGTTAGTTTTTGTCTAGCATTTTCTAGCTGAGCTTCGAAGTATTTTACAACTGCATCAGATCGATTTCCCTTAATGTATTTATAATTAACAATACAAACTAGATTATAAATAGCGAGCGTTTGCTGGCAAATACCTGGATCATTTACCGTATAACTTAACTTTATTAAATCACTATTTGAAATTCTTAGAGCGGTTACTTTAGCAATTGCTTTGAGAGAATAATGATCATCTTTTCCATAATTTAATAGTTCATATACATAATTAGTATTGCTACTCTTCATTAAATCCATTAAATTTTTAACGGTCTTTTCGTAATCTGCTCTATTGATTTCAGGAGGGAATAGCGCTTTATCAGGATCACTTATATCCATTGATGAAGGCACTGCTTTATTTTCGTGCACAACATATTTATACAAGGAAGCTGGTACTTTAGTTCTTAATTGGTCATAAAAGGTTTTGGATATGTATCTCGGATTGGCTTCTGGGAGCATCAAATGTTGTGCTAATAACCTCACTGCAACTTCTTCTTGAGTTTCGCGCGAGTTGATAATATTAATCAAATTATCAAAAGCGGCGTTCGATGCTTGATAATTGAATGTTTTATCCATTTCAATCGAAGATCCCGTAGCGATACCCGTGTATAAAACCGTTTGAGAAGAATATTCAAAAGATGGGTTCTTGGTAAGTAAAATTACCAATGAAGCAAGTACTAATGGAACCAGTAGTAGGAGCAGCAGATGCTTTAAAATCAATCGTACAAAATCAATTATTTTCATCTTTCTTAATTAATTTATTAAATCGAACACGAGTCCTGACATGTCTTCGAGTAATTGTTTTGCAATTATAAATTCTGACTTTGCGGATTCATAATCAGCCTCAAGATTAGCAGTAATACTAGTTATTCGAACATATTCTGCAACGGGTACCACACCATTTCTAAATTCCTTTTCAACCATTTCCATATTTACTTTTCCGTTACCAAAGTTTTTAGATCGTATTTGCAGTAATCGTTGCTTCAAAATAACGTCTTGGTACATCCTAATAACCGTTTGCCGTATTTCATCTTCTTGAAATTTGGTCATATTTTTGGCTTCTTCAATTTCGAGTCTCGCTAGTTTGAGTTGATTCTTTCTGTTTAACATATCAAACACTGGAAATTTTAGATACATCCCCACACTATAATTGTATTGGGTGGAAAGTGTTGAAAAGGCAGTATTAGAAACCCCATCATCATTATTAGAAAAATTATTTAAAGTACCATATCTACCATCTACTTGTACACCAATATTTCTTGTCCAAAAAATACGCTCCGATGCTAAAGTAGATTCTTTTACACCAACGTGATTCTTTCTAAACTTGACCATTGCATTTCTTTTCAATACAGAATCTATCACAACTTTTATAGGCGGAAAGTAAAACTCACTACCGGTTAGTAAAGTGTCTTTATTTTGAACGGTTTGAGCTTGCGTGTTATGTAAGCATAAAACAAAAACACTAATAATGGATATTATTTTAAGTTGTTTTTTCATAATTAAATTAGGGTCAGATCTTAGGTATTAAACAGAACCTTTTTGAAGCAGTGCTGGAATCGTTCTTAAAATGAGTTTCATATCGTACCAAAAAGAATAGTTATCTCCCTTAAATTGATCTGCATATTCATTATCGAGGCGCATTCTTTCTTCTTCAGACATTTTTCCGCCTTTTCCTCTTAGTTCTACTTGCCATAACCCTGTAATTCCTGGAGGTGCTAAAAAACGTTTAGATAAATCATCTCCTGTTAGCATTTCTGCTTCATAAACCGGCAAAGGCCTGTTTCCTACAATAGACATATCGCCTTTTAATACATTAATCAATTGTGGTAGCTCATCAATACTGGTATTTCTGATAAACTTACCCACTTTTGTAACTCGAGGATCATCCACAATTTTTACAAAAGTTGAATTATTTTTGGCCGCTTCCTTTTTTTGAATAGTAAACCAATAATCACATATTTCGTGTGTGTCTATATACATAAGGGAAGAGCAGGTCTGCCCTTCGGGTAACATACTGCATCTAGGGCAAGGAATATCTAATGGATTATCAGATGACTTAGTCTCTTCTTTTTTATATTGATTTTTTTCAACTGCGAGTTTTTTCAAGAGCTCGTCTGATCCTGTTCGCATGGACCTTAATTTATAAAAATCGAAAGTTTTTCTACCCACACGTTTTGAGATGTAATACACTTTCCCTTTGGATTCTAGTCGAATGGCTGCGATAACAAGAAGTAAAAATGGAGAAGCTACAATTAGAACCGATGAGGCTACAAAAATGTCGAATATGCGTTTTGACAACGGCATTTTATACATTTCCTCTCTGAAATCTAGTACTGTTTCTTTTTTGTTTTTTGGTTTTCTATGTAGGGATAAAAATGCAATTCTATTTAAAATAGCACTTGCAGCTGTATTTGAAATCACATAAAAATCATCAATTTGCTTTCTAAATGCTGTTTTATAGAGTTCTGGATTAAAATCTTTAGCAAGCAATACAAAGGGAATAGCGTCGTATTCACTTTGTGCTCTAATCCAATCATATAGAAAAAAACCATTGTTACCTGGCAAATTATAATCACAAATAATAGCTTCTATTTTTTTTGTAGACTGTAGGTATTTTGTAGCCTTAACACTATTTTCTATCACAGTTATAGTCCAATTTTCAAATTCTTTTTGATTAAAATATTCTGCTGTGCTACCGATATATAAAATAGTTAGATTTGAGCTCATAAGGACTTAATTTAAATTGCAAGCATTGATAAAGTTGTCACCATTCTATGGCAAAATGAATTGGAAAAATATTTTTCTTGACCAATTCTTCCAATTCTTCTGGATTGAAGGGTTTGGTCAGGTAATCCTGTGCTCCTAGCCTGTAACACTTTATTCGCTCTTTACTTTCTGACTTACCCGATAACATAATAAATGGCGTATGTTTGGTAAATCCACGTTGTCTGACCTTAGTCAAAAACTCATAACCATCCATATTTGTCATTTGGATATCACTTATTATTAAATCTGGCAGACTCTCATCAAGCCATTGAAGGGCTTCCACAGCGTCGTGTATTGTTATAACTTCATAATCCTGAGAAAGAAAATTTTGCAATAACAAGCAAATGCTTATTTCATCATCTACTACTAATATCTTTTTCTTCATAAGTTTAGGTATTCGTTATATTAAAATCATTTTTCATTTGAACTACTACTTCCTGTGCAATCAACTTTAGTGATGCAATTTTCATATCTACTTCTGGTGCAGTAATTTCATTAGACAATAAATCTTCGGTAAGAAGAAATTCCTCTGCTAATTCATCCGTTCCAAAATAAGCCAAGGTTGGTTTTATCTTATGTGATAGTCTAACGATTTTTATAAAATCCTTTTCTGTATAGGCCGTTTCTATCTCGTTTATAGCATCAATAATTTGTTCTACAAATACTTCAGCCATCTTTGCAATCTGTTCTTGATTGCCTCTGCACATTTTTTCAACCAATTGAAGATTATATAATTTCATAACAGGATTTTTTTAAGTAGTACTCTTCAAAAAACACATTTAAATTATTGATTCAAAAAACTTTATCGTTTCAATTAAGCCTTCATCTAGTTGTATTTTGGGAGACCAGTCTAACTCTTTTTTGGCAATAGTTATGTCCGGCTGGCGCATCATTGGATCATCAGAAGGCAAGGGTTGGTAGATCAGTTTTGATTTTGAACCCGTTAATTGTATTACCTTTTCTGCCAATTCAAGAATGGTAAATTCGTTTGGATTTCCCACATTGACAGGTCCGGTAAAATGATCGGGAGTTGCCATCAGTTTTATCATTCCTTCTACTAAATCATCTACATACTGAAAACTTCTAGTTTGCTGTCCTTTTCCGTAAATAGTGATGTCTTGGTTTTGTAAGGCCTGAACAATAAAATTGGAAACAACCCTTCCGTCATTAGGATCCATTCTTGGACCATACGTATTAAATATTCTTATGATTTTAATTTTAACATTATTCTGTTTGTGGTAATCAATGAATAATGTTTCAGCACAGCGTTTGCCTTCATCATAACAAGAGCGCTCCCCGATTGGGTTTACGTGTCCCCAATACGATTCTGGCTGTGGATGTACCAACGGATCTCCATACACTTCGCTAGTCGATGCTTGTAAAATTTTAGCATTTACTCGTTTGGCAAGTCCTAGCATATTAATGGCACCCATCACAGAGGTCTTGATTGTTTTTATAGGATTGTGTTGGTAATGTATTGGCGAAGCTGGACAAGCGAGATTGTAAATCTCATCCGTTTCGATAAAGAATGGAGTAGTCACATCGTGACGTATCAATTCAAAATAGGGGTTGTCTAACAAATGAACCACATTCTTTTTTTGTCCAGTAAAAAAATTATCCAAACAATAGACCTCATTGCCCTCATTTAATAGACGTTCACACAAATGTGAACCTACAAAACCGGCGCCACCAGTTACTAAAATTTTTTTCATTGCCATAACCTGTGTTTTTAAAACCGAATTACTATTTACGAGAGATTACCTATTTTGAAGTATTCACTCCAATACAGAAATAATCAAAACCGTTTTGTTTCATTTCGTCTTTATCGTAGATGTTACGTCCATCAAAAATTGCAGGTCGATTAAGTAATTTTTGAACAATTTTTAGATTTGGAAATTTGAATTCTGGCCATTCGGTTAGAATTGCCAAACAGTCGGCATCAATAAGGGTTTCGTATTGGTCTTCGTAATACGAAATGGTGTCTCCAAAATGATGTTTCGCTTCATTAATAGCGATTGGATCGTAGGCTTTTACAATTGCCCCTGCTTTCAGTAGATTTTTTACAATGTATAACGAAGGCGCCTCACGCATATCATCGGTTTGAGGTTTAAAAGAAAGACCCCATAGCGCAATATTTTTGCCTTTGACATCTCCATTAAAATACTTCATTATTTTATGAAATAGCACTAATTTTTGGTCATTGTTAACGGCTTCAACGGCTTTTAATACGCGCAATTCATAATCGTATTCACCAGCAGTTTTAATTAATGCTTGTACATCTTTAGGAAAACAAGACCCACCATAACCAATACCTGGATAAATAAATTTATTTCCAATTCGGGAGTCAGAACCAATTCCCTTACGGACTTTATTAATATCAGCTCCAACAATTTCACAAAGATTGGCGATGTCGTTTATAAAACTAATTTTTGCAGCAAGCATAGCATTTGCGGCATATTTGGTCATTTCCGCAGAAATAATATCCATAAAAATTACTGGGTGACCATTAAGGGTAAATGGTTTGTATAGACTCTTCATTAGCTCTTCGGCTCTTTCGCTCTCTAAGCCCACTACAATTCTATCAGGTTTTAAGAAATCGTCGATAGCTGCTCCTTCTTTTAGAAATTCGGGATTGGAAGCAACATCAAAGTTAATGGAAACCTTTCTCTTATCTAACTCTTCTTGTAACGCCTCTTTTACTTTTTGAGAAGTACCTACAGGAACAGTACTTTTGGTTACTACCAATAAATAGTCATTAATATACTTTCCGCAATCTCTAGCCACTGCGAGTACATATTTTAAGTCGGCGCTACCATCTTCATCGGGTGGTGTTCCAACAGAAATAAATAAAACTTCGGAATCAACTAAGGCTTCTTGTATGTTTGTGGTAAAAAGTAATCGCCCTTTTTTCATATTTCGGGTAATCATATCTTCAAGTCCAGGCTCATAAATGGGGATAATTCCCTCGTTGAGCTTGTCGATTTTATTACGGTCTATATCTACACACGTAACATTAATACCAACTTCGGAAAAACAGGCTCCTGTTACAAGACCAACATAGCCACTTCCTACAATAGTGATTTTCATAATATATAGGTTTAATTAGATTATTTAAAATTTTTTAAGCTTCGTTTAAAGTCAAAACTAATTTAGAATTGACTTTTTGAGCAAAAAATAAAAATTTGGCAAAATCAAGGCAAACGGCAATAATATTATTCTTAACTCAAATATAATAAAATAAATAGTACAATGCTAATTTTACGACTTGAAAATCAAAGGAATACACTACAAAAATTTGCTTTTTATAAAAAAATTAAAAAAACAAACAAAGCCATACAAAATAGAATGGAACATTTTAGAAATACAAATTCAAAAAAAATGAAGTTAAGCTTAAGTCTTTATTTATAAAAAAGGAATATCAAAACAGAAACGATTTAATCAACCATAATCCCAATCAGGAGCGAAAGAATAGGCCTTTTCAGCCAGCAACGTTCCCGCTCTCCGCTATATCTTTTGTTACGCTATCGCTGGACAAAAGGATGCCGCTGCGATCGGGGCTAGAGATTGACAGGGTTTTCTTTTCGGATACAACCAAAAAAAAAGCGACAACAAAACCAAGATTTGTTGTCGCTTATGAAGTAGGATTACAAATTACTTTATGACCGCATTTATTTTATCCCAAAGTGCCGTATCAAAACCAGAAAGTGCAAAATTAGGATTCGCAGGGTCCGAAGCATCACCCATTCGAATCACCACCATATTCTTACTCGGAATCACATAAATACGTTGATCCTCTGCTCCCATCGCTGCATACATATCAGCGGGTGCATTAGGTACCAAAGCTCCTTGGTAAACCGTTTGTCCTCCGGGAACCATATACTTTGATTTTCCATTCAACCACCACAAATAACCATAAGAAGGATTAATGGTTTGAGAGGTACTAATACTTTCCTTAAAAAAGGCTTCATTAATGATTTGCTCATTATTCCATTTGCCGTTTTTAAGTGCCAAAAGTCCAAATCGAGCCATACTTCTTGTAGAACTATTGTAAATCGTAAAAATAGGGCCATAGTTCCAGAAACCATCCATTCCTATTTTGTTTTTCAATTTGGCATTGAAATACACTTCAAAGTCTTGTTTACTTGCCGCAGCCACTACATCCATCAACTTCTGAAACACATTATGATACGACCATCTTGTGCCTGCATCGGCCAAATAGGTCAAATTTGATTTTATAACAAGTTCTTTTTCGTCATTCAAACCAGAACTCATCGTCAGCAAATGTCTAGACGTAATCAGATTTTCTTTATCCAATGTTTCACTTGTCCATCCTGTACCTAAATATTGTGACGCTTTGTTGTTGATGTTAAGCAAGCCTTCTTGTTGCGCAATTCCTGTGGTAGTAGCCACCAAAGTCTTTCCGGCGCTATTCCATTGCCAAGTAGCCGCTGCTGTGTGTCCGTTGAAGTATTCTTCCATTACGATTCGACCATTGACTAGAATCATAAAGGATTTGGTATGTTTATCAGCCAAGTAGTCTTTTAAGGGCTGAACCGCGCTTTGGTTCCATCCCAAACTGGCTATGGATTTTGTTTCCCAAGTGCTTCCTGTTGTGGGTGGATAATAAAAAGCTTCCGTAGTAGGATTTTGTGGAATATCATCGCTTTTTTCACATCCTGTGAACAAAATAGCGAGTACAAGTAGCGTTAAGTATCTCATAATAGGTTATTTTGGGTTATTTGGTTTGTTTTATATATAGACTTTCCAAATCTAAAAAGGTTTAACATTTTTTTGGGATTTTAAAAAAAATTGAACCCCTTTTAAAAACTATCCTTGAAAATCGCCACAATCGTGGACTTTAAACTGACGCATTTTTTTCTTTGCCGTAAAAAAAGCACTCACTCTTAAGCTCTCTTTGGTTACTAGTTCGCCTTCTATTTTCAATTGGTAAACACCTTCTTTTGCAATTTTAGCAATAACCCACTGGCTATTGGACGTACCAATTATAATTTGATTGTTCACTTTCTTAATGAATAACACCTTCAATACTTCGGATTGGGTAGCATCGCAAACATTAGTAAGGACTAGCTTTTGCTTTGAAATTTTGAGGTTGGCCAAATCACAATCGTAACAATTCCCTTGAAAATCGAGCCCGTATTTTTCAAAAACCTTTTTACTTTTTTGTTCCAAAATTGCAATCGGAACAAGTGTATCGTCCATAAGTCCCTCTAAAGTAAGCGGTAAAAAAGCGGCTGGGACTACTATTGTTTTAGGAATGTTTCTTTCTGAAAATGCAGGTTGCTCTACAGTAAAACCAAAACTTAAAAACAAAAGTGATAGTAGGCAAGATTTCAACATATTTATAGCTTTAGATTGGGTTTTCCAAATATAGGAATAACCCAAAACCCTCCACTATAACTTTACTTTTTATTTTTATGGTACAAAAAAAACACCCTCAAACAACTATGTCATTTGAGGGTTTGAAAAAGATACCACACCTTTTTCGATTACATTCTTTTCAATTGCTTAAAAAGAACCACAAACATTTCCTGTAAATGTTGCTCCCGCTCCAGCTGAAACATTAGCCTTAACTGCTGATGCCGCAAGCGTTGGTATAGAATATGGCGGTGTAAAGGCCGTATTACTTCCAGCCGTATTTCCTGTAGTGTTGGTAAAAATATTGCCCACCGCAGTAACAGCAGTAAATCCAGTCATCAAATCGATTGGTGTTTTTACATTTTCGAATACGTTGTTCTCCACACGAATGTTCGCTTCAAAACCAGCGGCTACACACTTATTGCTCACACTACTGCTAAAATAATTATTGATGATATGCACTCTTCCAAAACGTACTCTTGGCATTCTTTCTTTGCAACCACTAGCCCACCAACAACGAGCGAAAGTAATTCTCAATTTACCGCGATCAGCAGTTGCTCCGTCACTAGAACCAATCAAGTTGGAATATCTATGATCGTCTGAACCTCCAGAACCTCCAGCTCTTGGTGGTTTCAAGTACGTAAACTTAGTATAAGAAACCGTCACATAATCGGATTGGTTTTTGATGTCTAAATTGCCATCAACTCCATCTCTAAATTCACAGTGGTCAACCCAAACGTTTTGACAATTATCGATGATAGCATTGTCCCAACCATCTGTGTCATAGGCTCCAGGTCCTTCAAAAATCAAATTTCGAATGATGATGTTTTTACATCTTTTGATGTTCAAAATTCCAGAGTTGGCTTTGGTTTGATCAGTCGAAACCAATTTTGCCCCACTCGCGCCATAAATAGTTTTTCCGGTTTGATCCTGAAAAGCAATTCTACCCGTTGAAGTGGCTGGAATCGTAATTGTTCCGGTTACTTTGATTACTTTCACAGCCGTATTTTCGATAGCGGCTTTTAATTGAGCGTAATTCGTTACTACAGTTTCTGCAGCACTACCTCCTCCGGTAGTCCCACCGTTTTGTGAAGCCCATCCAGGAACAGCTGTACAATCCCCAACTCTTAAGGTAGAAGCCGTAGTGGTTTTTGCTAACAAATTTGCCTCAGCATTCACCTCGGCATTTGTTTCCGTAACGACCTCATCAGAATTGCAACTTACCCATCCCCAAAAAAGGCTTAGCACAAAAACAGCCTTCATAATTCTTACTTTCATAATACTTTTTTTTAATGTTAATAATAGATTTAAAGCATCACAAAATAAATCACAAAAAAGTTCAAAAAAATTGAACAAGTTCAACAAATGTTATAAAATTTTTAATTTTTATTTTTTTATTGTTTATTATATTGAAGATAATATAATTTTCATATTTTTACGTAATCGATTACACAACCTACTGTTTTTCGATAAAAAGAATCCTTAGACTAATTTAAACTTGAAAAACCCCAAACCATGTACGAATTACTAAGACAGAATATTGAAGCCAAAATCCCACTCACGAACGAAGAATGGGTATTGATTCTCAACAAAGTCGAACCTATTAGCTTAAAGAAAAATGACTTCCTGCAAATACAGGATTCCAATAGTAAATACGAAGGTTTTGTTTTGAAAGGGTCCTTCAAAATTTACACTTTGAAAGAAAACGGAACCGAAAGTATCCTGTTTTTTGCTTTTGACACCGATTGGATTTGTGATGTAGAAAGTTTTTACCATCAAAAACCGGCCAAATACAACATCAAAGCGCTAGAAGACAGTGAAATATTGGTTATCACCAAAGCCAACAAAATAAAACTGTTTCAAGAAGTTCCTAAATTGATTCAATTTCACACCATAATGATAGAAAAAACCAACATCATTATGCAAGAAAGACTTTTGGATGTCTTGAACAAAACCTCTAAACAGCGCTATATGGAGTTCATCAAAAAATACCCGCACAAAACACAGCAAATCAACAACAAGAACCTGTCTTCTTACTTGGGTGTTTCGCACGAATTCTTGTCAAAAATCAAAAAAACCATATAAACCTTGGCGAAAAAATCACAAAAAAACAGCAACCGATTTTATCAATCCGATTGCTGTTCTTTAATTAGGTATACCCCTTAATCTTATTTCAGGGAAAACAAATACGAGTTTAGATTATTCCCTTTAGTTCTTTTAAATCACTTTACAAAGGAGCACTACAGTTTAGAAACTTCTACTCTTGTATTGGTTTTCCTCCCTTTTTCGGTGTCATTGGAAACCAATGGCTTCGAATCTCCCCTTCCAATTACTGACAGTAGTGAGGATTTCACTCCCAACGAAGACAATTCTTCTTTTATAGCTACCGCTCTTTTTTCTGTAAGCGACAATGTATAATCAGGTTTGCCAACTGGTGCGTTGTTAATTTCTATTTTCAACTTCCAATCTGGATGCGCCTGAAACACTCCAACAATACTTAACAATTCATCTTTTGACTGAGTAAGCAACACAGAATCATCTAATTCGAATTCTAAATTCACAATAGATACACTGCCTTTTTCTAAATCTCGCAACAACAAATTCTCTTTATTGGTATTGGTGGCAATCAATTGGTTGTTCTTTTCAACAACAAGAAGTGTGTAAAATTTAGAAACGATGGTTCCTGGCACTAACTGAAGCCAAACTTCCTTTTCTGGGGTTTTGATAACATATTCTACCACACCATAAAAAGCATACGGCGCAACCTGATGTTCAGAAGCGAGCGTCACAAGGTCTTTATCCGTAAGTTTCTTTATTGCCTCTTCTGGAAGCTTTCCTTCATATACTTTTTTACCTCCTAGTGCAGCAACAAGTTTATCAAATTCCTGAACCAACTGAAATTCAGAGGGAACTTTTTCAACCTCATCTTTAAGATTAAGATTCTGGAAGGATACCTTCCCATCTACCGTAAAAATCGTTTTTCCGTCAAAGAAATACGTTCTGTTTTGTTCAATTGTAATGGAGTCTGTAGGCGTAAAACTTGGAAGCGTTTTAAAATAAGGGAAAGTCCCCAAGTCGGCATTGGAGATGGAAACCCCAGAATTACTCGCTACTTTTGGCGCACTAACTACTTTTTTTTGTTGCGCATTGGTTGCTAATGTCGTTAGTAAAATTACAATTGATAAAAATCTTGTTCTCATTCATTTAAGGTTAGGTGATTATTGGTTTTAACTGTTGCTACTAGTATCTTTTTATACTTGAAACGCACTTTTCGGTTACAAGTTTGACGCTTGGCAAGAGTTACTGGTTTGCTTTTTATATAGACTTTTCTAATCTAAAATGGTTTAAACCTGTTTCTTATGCTTACTCCAAAAACACAATCCGTTTTAAGGAAATTTATTCTAGGATTGACGAAGCGCGATTTTTCAAATTCATCAATTAAAGAATTTGTCGACAATTGTGTTGGCTCTATTTATTTCGAAATTACATCAATAATTGCATTCAGTAGGTTTTGTCTCATTTTTGAATTCCTTTGGTCTAGAAGTAGTATTATCCCCCAATTTTTAGTTCGATTATAACAAATAATTGAAGATTGCCCCATAGAATCACCAGATTTTAGATAAATAGTGTTTTTATCATCTGTGACAATATTTGTTCCTAATCCCATTTCTCTATTTTCATCTTTATAAAAGATTTTCTCCGTGATTATAGCTGCTTTGCCTACTTTAGTTTCTTTATCTAAAACCGCTTTTAAAAACTTAATCATATCAAAAGCTGTCGATTTCACTAATCCAGCAGGTGCAGTTACATTCCAATTGAAGAATTCCTGAATTCCACCCTCAGGATTATGACCAACTGTTTTGTTTTTTACATCAAAATCTTTCGTTAGCGTCCTTTTCATCTGTAAAGGTTGTATCATTTTTTTTCTGATGATTTCGTCATAGCTTTTACCGTAAACCGTTTCTAATATTTGTCCAAGTAAGGTATATCCAATAGTCGAATAACGGTATTTACCATAATCTTTTAACTCGCTACAAGTATTAATAAGATTAGTAAATGTTTCATTGGTTACCACACTAATAGGCTGTTGTGGATTTAATGCTATTAACTTTCCAAAATCTATATCAGGCAAACCCGATTGATGAGAAGCTAGGTCTGAAATTTTAATTTTGTTTTGAATGTTTTTTTGCAAAACATACCCTTTGGGAAGGTAATTGTCTATATAATCATCTGTTTTTAATTTTTGGTCCAAAACTGCTTGTGCTATTAAATTTGAAGTCAAAATTTTAGTAATCGATGCAACTTCAAATAAAGAGTTCTCATCAATTTTATCCTGACTATCTTTGCTCAAATTACCATATGCGGTAAAGTATTCTTGATTTTTGTTGATGTAACCAAAGCCAATACCAACGTCAGGATTTTTTTTATAATTATCCTTTAGTATTGAATCAATCTTTGTGCTGATGTCTTGTCCAAAAGAAAAGTTGCTGATTACTAATAGCCCTAGTAAAAATTGTAATGTAGTTTTCATTGTATCGTTTTTTTAGGTTAAAAATTTAATTCGATACAAATGTGTTAAGGAAATTACTATTGGGCGACCGAATAAAATTAGTCGAACGCATTTGTTTATAGAAATAAGTACGAGTACTTTAAAAAGCAAGTACGAATAATTACAAACTGCTGTTTTACAAATTCTTACGATACGATGTTGGCGTATTTCCTGTATGTTTTTTAAAAGCAGTATTGAACGAAGATTTTGAATTAAAACCTACTTCGTACAGAATTTCTAAAATAGTCACCTTATCTTTAGACTCATCTTTTAAAATTTCAATAGCTTTTTCTACACGATAAGTGTTTATGAAATCATAAAAATGCTGGTCTAACTTATGATTGATTAAAAGGGATAATTCACGAACAGGGATTTTAATAGCTACGGCAATATCCTGAATAGTCAACGAAGGATTCAGAAAAGGCTTTTCGTCAATCATATACTGTTGTAATTTGTACAAATCTTCATCGAACTCTTTTTCAGTCACAGCTACTTGATTGTTGCTCTTCTCCTCAGAAACTATATCTTCTACAAGTTTCAATTTTGAATCAATACTTCGAAACAGCTTTGGATTATTTAAGGCTTTGAACAAATACCAAAAAATGATAATCAGTTCAAATAACAAGAGTCCAATTTTTAACCATTCCGTAATGTTAGGATATTCTGTAAACTTGAAGATGTTTTTTATTAGTGCAACAAAATAAAAAAAGGACAATGCCAATGTAAACTGAAACAACCAATTAAGCGATTCCATACTTGCTCCAGCATAATTTTCAAGATATATTTTCTTTACTTTTCTCAATAGCATAAAAGCGGCAATGAGATATAAAACAATTTGAACGTGTATTAAAATATAATTGAATTGTATCTCCAACATACTGCTGCTTTTTTCAAGAAAGCTACTTTTAGAAGCGAGATTTACTGCATAAAAGCGAGGTACAAGAACTAGATTGGCAACTACAAACGGAATAGTATGAATTAAATGTTTTGATTTTAGCTTAAAATCAGAATAACAAACAGAAAGCACATACAAATAAATAGTTGGAAGTTGTAAGAAAAAAATGAGGCTAATAAAAATCCTAATGTTTGAAGAAATTTCAAACAAATAGTTCAGATATATACTGATATCAATGGCCGTTAAAACAAGAAAAAAAGCAAACAGGCGATTACTAACTTTATGTTCTGTTTTTACTGTAACCAAAAACAACGATAGAAACAATGAAATGAAAATTGTTATTATAGTAATTGTAGCCAGTACATTTATTTTATCCATTAGTTATTTTATTTTTCGTTGTTTGTTTTATGGCAAGTCTTTTTTAAAGCTAATAAAAACGTCACTGACTTCTCACACCAGACACAACAAATTTATTTATTGTTTAGAACACTTTGTTGAGCGGTTGTAGCTGTTACAAGCTGTTTTTTTATTCTATTATTGGACAACTAATTTCAAAAGGTTCTGTTGGGAAACCATATAAAATCATCTTTTGTTTGTCTACATATTTTATAGGAATTAGCTTGCCAAGACAATTATCTATATAAAGTGAAACGAATAGCGTTTCATTTAGTTTTTCAAGTACAATTTTACTTCCTTCTTTATTCAAACGTTTGTTTACTTCTTGCATAGATGGCGAGTCCAAAACTTCATTGAACCTAAGATTCATTTTTTCTCCATTCCAATTAAACTTAAACTTTACATTCTGAATTTCAGTTTGTGTTAATTCAGTTTGTGTTGCTATAAGTTTTTCGTAATCATTTTCGAATATACAATCTTCAGTTGTATACTCTTCCTCGCTATAAAATTCATGAATTTTTCCATTTCTGAAAAATCTAATTCTATTTTGATTTATGAATTTATGTTCTGTTTCGCTTAGCTTTTCATTTCTGTATTCGCTATTTATTAGACAGATTTCATCATTTTTTTCAACAACAAAATACTGAATGATATCTTCTTCAATCTGAATAATCTCCGATTTTCCGTAATCATCTGGAGTTTTAATGTAAAGCCAATTTTCTTTCATATGTGATTCTGCGGTAAAAGCTGGTAAGGTTCTGTTAATAAAGCAGGCTTGGCACTAAATTAAGTCCTATTTTCGAATTTGTCTAATCTTCCAAATACAAAACCATTTTCCCATTAAGCTAATTGCTCAAATCCGTTGCAGTAGCTTTTAGTGGCTGGCTTTAATTCAACTTACTATTAACTATTTAATCCAAAACTTTTGATTCCTTTCTAAAAAAAATATTCATTAATGTCCAACCAATTATTAGAATCCAAAATAATGGTAAGAAGATAGCATAAATAGGTCGAAGTGGTTCATATCGCAAGTAAGGATTAGTATGAGTATAATATTCAGATGTGGTATCGAACCAATCATAGATTCCCAATATCAAACAAATTCCTAAAATAAAAATAGCTTTGTACCTTATATATACGAAATTTACAAGATTATTCTCGTTAGGTTCTAATGAAGTTTTCTGTAATGTAATGAAAGCTAAAACGCCATATATAAATCCTGGAGACCATCCAGTATAAGGAATTATTTCTTCGAATAATTGTTCACGAGCAAAGATTAAAGGTAATGTACAAACAAAAAATAAAGGTGCTGAAAACCAAAATAACCACTTTAAATCTGTTGGTAATAGCCTAATTTTTGCCTTCAATTCACTTAAATAATCAGTAATTATTTTCATTTCCATTCTTTTATTAAGTTTTGCCGTGTTTTTTATGCTTGCCACTAACGTTCTTGTAGTGCAGCGGGTTTTGGTTCTTAATTAAGATTTATTTTTCGGTTGTCATTAAACTGCCAAATACAAATCAACTTCAAATTAAGCCAAATCCCCAAATTGCTTGTAGCGTGTGTTGTAAACAGTGCTTTTTTAAATTCCAATATGTTAATTCAGATTCTAAATTATAAAATTTAAGAGTTTATATGCTCCAATTCCTAATCCAGTTCCAATCAAGACCCAACAAAGTCTTTGTCTTTTGTCTGCTTGAACAATTTGTCTTTCAATTGTCTTACCGTTTTTAACTAATTCCAGTTCGATTTCTCCTTTATCGAATTGTTTGTATTTTGATTTCAAAATAAAATTTTCAGAACGCAAGTTTAGATTGTGTTTAACTCCAGAGAATGAGAATTTTTTAGAAACCGTTTTTCCGTTTAACAAAACACTTTCAATTCCGAACACAGAATTCAGAAATTCTATTTTATTATTTTCAATATTAAATTCAGCGTATTTCATTTTTCGTTAGTTTTTTTAACATTGTTTACAACGTTCGGGTACTACAGCGGGGTTTTATATAATGATTTGACACATAAAACATTCTAAAGATATTTACGTAAAAAGTCAGGAGACTTTTAACCCTTTTTCGGTTTACAAAACGATTTAAAGTGGCGCGAAGTCAGAGACATTCGCGCAGCCTTAACGACAAATTTATCTATTACTAAGAAGACTTTGTGGAGCGGGGTTTTTTTTATGTGTTAAATAGTTCTATTGCACAAATTTTTTTCAGATTTCTTTTTTCAAAATAGGCATTGTATTCATTTTCAATATCATTTCTATTGTTATAATTCGAATTATATGAAATAACTTGGCTATAAATCGATTCATAAAATAACTCTAAAGAACTAATATCATTTCCTTTTTCATTTTCAAAAAAATAAGAATTATATCCTTTGCAATCTCTATCACTAATGACATAATCTTTCTTTAAAACAAAAGATTCATTTAAACCAATGATTTCATCAGGTAATAATTCAAATGTATCGTGGTCATAATAATTGTTGTTATTGTTTTTATGAAATGTCTTAAAAAAATTATTGATTTTTATAATTTCACTAGAATTAAAAATAAATAAAATTTTTTTCGCTTGTTCTGGAATAATTAGCGATTCAAAATATTCTAGAGTTTTATGAAATATACTTTTAGTTATTGTAGTTTTAACTTCAATTACGCAAATAACAGAATCAAAAGGGACAATTACAATGTCATTTATTTTGTATTTAATTGCATAATTCATCGAATCATATATTATTACATCACATTGTTTAGAAAGATTTCCGTCAGGATAAATAATAAATCCTTGCGAAACACTAATTGATTTTGGTAAATAGTCGGTCAGAAAATTGCGAAGAATTTCTTCTGTCAGAATTCCTATAGTCAAGTTATGTTTTTTTACAAAACATTTAATCTGATTTAGTTTGATTAAAAGTTCTTCACTAATTAACTTGTAATAATTATCGTTCATTAAAATTTAGCTTTTTATAATTTTGATGATATTTTTTTTAAATAATTAAATTTTTGAATTAAACTCAGATATACATTTTTATTTACTATTCCAATAAAACTTTCATTTGTTCTTAGTCTTTTGTCATTATGAACAAAATGTAATGATATGCAATTACTTGAATCTTTACATTCAAAAACAATAAAATAGGACTCTTTTCCATTTGATGAATTTATTTTAGGTTTAATATTTATATCAATAAAATCAAAAACATCAATGAAGTGCAAATCATCATTATTAGCTTCATTTTTATCATATCGATGAATTTTTAAATTTCCATATTTTGATACTTCAATTTCATAATGTCCACTCATTAAGTTAGAATTAGTTTGTAACTTATCGTTTATATATTCTATTGTTTCTGATTTGCTTTGAGAATAAGATAAATTAAAGATTAATATCATTATAATTAAGTAAATTGCTTTCATAATTTTTTTTATTTAAATTGTTTTTTTTTGCAAAATTACCACCATCGTTCTGGTACTACAGTGGGTTTTAGACTAAATTAAGATTTATTTTTCGGTTGTCACTAAACTGCCAAATACAAAACCAACTTTCCATTAAGCCAAATGCCTAAATCCGTTGTAGCGTGTGTTGGCAGTAGTTGCTTATGAGTTCCGTTTTACCATTCTAACGTAATATGCTGAAAACATTTTGGCTCGATACCAAATCAAGAAAATTAAGATAAGTTTCCACAGTTCAAAACGCCAAAGATAAATATCGAAAGCAATGCTTAGGAATATAATTAGGAAAACACCTTTAAATAAATCACTCATTACTTGAAAATATTCTGCTTTCTCGTATTTGTTTTCTGAAATTAACTTATCACAAGCTTTTAGAAATGTTTCGTTTGTCATTTCTTCCTTATTTCTTACTCCTATATTTCTATAACCAAAAAAGAGGAAATTATAAAATTTCCATCCTTTACTTTTCATTGGATTGTCTTTAGGAAAAAAGCGCATAAGAATTCCATTAAAAACTAAATCGTCTAAACTCATCAAAATATGTCCAATCAAATATGAAATAGGAATTAACAATAAAACTGTCAAATCAGAATAGTCTTTAGAATCTTTAACTATGGAACCAATTTCAAAAGGATAATACAGATAAATGAAAAATAAAACAATTAGTCCTAAAAGCGTGTAAACAAGAATATCTCTTAAAGTAAATTTTTCTGTCATATTAAGTGTTTTTTCCTGACTCTGCGGTGCAATTACTGCCAACTAGTGCATAGTCGTAACAAAGTAGTTACTAAACATTCATTATTGGATAGATAGCCAAAGATTGGTTTCACAATATCCTTTCCCAAATATATCCCTTTTTCTTCAAAAAATATAAAATTTTTCTGTAAGAATGCTATACAATCTGCAAAATTCCAAATCCCAAATTCCAAATCCCAAATTCCAAATCCCAAATCTCAAATCTCAAATCCCAAATCCCAAATCCCGTCTTCTAACTTTGCATAAGGGATAGGAATGGCATCCTTTGCTGGCGGTTCTTTTAGCCAGCAAAGATATAATGGATAGCCCGACCCCGAGGAGCAGGGTGGTGTGGTTTGGCAGGGTTGTGTGGCTCGGGGGTATGCCCAAAACAAAAAACTTGTAGAATTACCAGCCTTGGGTGAGGCCGTTCTTTACGACTTCTTCGTAGCGTTCTTTGTCAAAACGGTACAAGTTGGGCGCCTTGTGTGCGACGTTGCTTTTCTTTTCGTCGAGTTTGATGAGGATGCCTATGGCCGTGATTTTTCGGAGGAAATTGCGGCGGTCGAGCTGGCGTCCAAGTATGGTTTCGTAGAGTTTTTGCAACTCGGGTATGGTGAATTTTTCGGGTAAAAGGTTGTAGCCTACGGGCATCAAATTGAGCTCGGTGCGGAGTGTGGCCAAGGCGGCGTCTAGGATTTCGCGGTGGTCCAAAATGAGTTCGGGCACAGCGCTGTGGTCAATCCATTCTACCACTTCTTTGTTACCCTCGGGTTGGGGCACGGTTTGCGAGAAATCGACCAAAGCATAATAGCCCACGGTGACAAATCGGTTCAAATACCATTGTGCGGCTTCGGGGGTAAGTCCATAAAATTGAACGACTTTTTGACTAAAATCGGACTGGTTGCGTTTCACTTTTCCGAAGGTGGCAAACTGGCGCAGGAAGATGCCTTTGACGCCCGTTCGTCCGTACAAAATAGAGACTGCTGCTTGGTCCAAATCTTCGTCGACAGGAACAAAACCGCCAGGCAATGCCCATTGGTCGCTGTATTGGGTCTTGTTCAAGAGCACTTTGAGTTGGTTGTTATGAAAGCCAAAAATGACACAATCTATGGATAATCCAGGTTGGTATTGGTCTTTATTCTCGAGTATTTTCATTAACATCTGCATCTTCTTTAAATTAATACGCCGCTATTCTGAGCGCAATTTAGTTTTTTTTGAGTAACAAAGCAGTAAATTTCTGTTCAAGCCAAGCAATCGCTTTTAAAATTTCCACCACAAATTACACGAATGCACACTAATTCATAAGGCTTTTTTATTTCACGAATTTTTAAAATCCATACTATTTAACGCTATTTTGAACTGTTTTTGGCTAACTTTTTCAAATGCGAATAGTCTGTTTTCAAGCGCTTTTGGAATGAAAAAAAGAACACAGAATTACGATTAGCAGCATAAAAATTTTGGTGAAATTCAAATACTCTAACCGCAATAAAATAAGAGGTAGTAAAGTTGGATTACAAACAATTACCGCAAATTCGCAAATTACTTTAATCTCTGAATGTTTTAAAATTTGCGAATTTGCGGTAAACCCTATTTTAAAAGCTAAAGCGAAATAACTTCCTAATTCTTAAAATTTTACGTACATAAAACTAGATTTCACTAAAAAAGAGGCTTTTTTTTGAGCGAAATGTTTTTTTAATCAAAAATAAATGTACATTGCGTCAAAATAACACATTACTATTTCACTATAAACCAAACTCTTACCGTTATGAAAAAAAGATATGTTTTGGGTTGCTTCTTTTTTGCCGTGCTCTCAGCGAATGCGCAAACGACCGATTATCGTGAGAAAGCCAAGAAAATCGTCGCGCAAATGACGCTTGAAGAAAAGGCTTCGTTGTGTTCGGGCGAAACCGCTTGGTCTACACAGGCAATTCCAAGATTGGGCGTTCCGTCGATTTTTATGACCGATGGCCCACACGGTTTGCGTAAAGCAGAAGGTTTTGATTTTACGAATAGTGTTCCTGCGACTTGTTTTCCAACGGCCTCAGGTTTGGCTTCGTCGTGGAATAAAGAATTAGTGCAACGAGTGGGCGAAGCCTTAGCACTAGAATCGCAAGCGAATGATGTCCAAATTTTATTAGGGCCAGGTATCAATATGAAACGTTCTCCTCTTGGTGGACGTAACTTCGAATATTTCTCTGAAGACCCCGTTTTGTCTGGAAAAATTGCCGCTGCCTTTATCAATGGCGTGCAAAGCAAAGGCGTGGGAACTTCGTTAAAACATTTTGCAGCCAACAACCAAGAATTTGAACGTATGTCGAATAGTTCTGTGGTCGACGAACGCACGCTGAGTGAAATCTATTTTCCTGCTTTTGAAATTGCGGTAAAAGAAGCCCAACCTTGGACTGTAATGTGTTCATACAACAAACTAAACGGCGTATATGCCTCAGAAAATGAATATTTACTGACCGATGTTTTGAAGAAAAAATGGGGATTTCAAGGTTTTGTAGTGTCGGATTGGGGCGCTGTCAACGACCGACCTTTGGGCGTAGCCTCAGGTTTGAACTTAGAAATGCCCGCCAGTGGAGGTTTTAACAACAAAAAAATAGTAGACGCGGTTAAAAAAGGCACTTTATCCGAATCGAAATTGGATGAAATTGTCATCGAAACCCTAGCCATCACGCTAAAAGCCAAAGACAGTCACCAACAAGGTATCGTGGTTGACAAAGCCAAACATAATACTTTGGCAAGAGAAGCCAGTGCAGAATCGATTGTGCTTCTAAAAAATAGTAATGGTATTTTGCCCCTGAAAGCATCTGCCAAAAAAGTAGCAATTATTGGTGCTTTCGCCAAAAAACCACGCTATCAAGGCGCGGGAAGTTCGCAAGTAAAACCTACTCAAATAGAAAATGCTTTTGATGAATTGCAAAAATTAGCAAAAGGTACTACTTTCAGTTATGCCGAAGGTTATACCTCAACGGGAGACACTAACGCTACTTTGCTTAACGAAGCCTTAAAAAATGCCAAAGGCGCAGAAACCGTTCTATTGTTTGCGGGTCTTCCAGACGTTTACGAATCCGAAGGCTATGACAGAGCCAATATGGATTTGCCCTCGGGTCACAATCAATTGATTGAGGCGGTTGCGAAAGTAAATAAAAACGTGGTGGTCATTCTGTTGAATGGGTCGGCGGTAAGCACTCCTTGGAAAAAAGAGGTCGCTGCCATTGTAGAAGCCTATTTGGGCGGACAAGCTGGAGGCGGCGCCATAGCCGATGTGCTTACGGGCAAAGTAAACCCTTCTGGAAAATTATCTGAAACCTTCCCGATGCGCTTAGAAGATACACCAACGGCTATCGATTTTCCCTCAAAAGATGGAGTTGCGAATTACGGTGAAGGTGTTTTTATTGGTTACCGTTACTACGACAAAAAGAAAATCGAACCTAATTTCCCTTTCGGATTTGGGTTGAGTTATACCACTTTTAGCTATTCGGATATCAAGGCTAATACAACTTCTGCCAAAGATTCGGATGCGATTACTATTTCTGTAAAAGTAAAAAACACTGGAAAAGTAGCTGGAAAAGAGGTAGTACAATTGTATGTTCACGAACAAGAAACAGCACTCAGTCGTCCTGAAAATGAATTGAAACATTTCGAAAAAATAGCCTTGGCACCTGGAGAAGAAAAAACGGTACAGTTTCAATTGTCCTCCCGCGACTTTGCCTATTACAGCACTACCGCTCACGACTGGATTGTGAAATCGGGTCAATTTGATATTCGTGTGGGAAGCTCCTCTAGAGATTTGTCTTTGCAACAAACACTAGACATTCAGTCTACCAAAATTCTAACGCCTGTTTTTACCCGTAACTCCTTGTTGAAAGAGTTCAAACAAACCAAAAACAGCGCTGTAATCTACGAGGCCTTAACGCGAAGCTTTACGGGTAGTACTAAAAAAGCAGAAACAGAAGAAGAGAAAAAAGCCGAAGCCTTTATGATTGCAATGTTTGCCGATATGCCTATCAATAAATTCTTGTTGCTCTCTGGCGGAAAATTTACCGAAGAACAGTTACAAGCCTTGTTGCAAGCGGCCAATGCGAAATAAATATTGAGTTTTTCTATAAATTTTGGTTGTTATAAATGTTGTTTCAATTGAGGCTGTTTTGAGCGACAGCCTCATTTTTTAAAATCTTTGCTAATGCAAAACCCAACACTACCTACAAAAAAACATTACGCCATTTTAGATGGTTTACGAGGAGTGGCTGCTATTATGGTGGTCGCTTTTCATATTATGGAAGCGCACGCCACGAGTCGGTTTGACCAAGTCATTAATCACGGCTATTTGGCGGTTGATTTTTTCTTTTTGCTTTCGGGCTTTGTGATTAGCTATGCCTACGACGACCGCTGGAGCAAAATGTCACTAGGCGATTTTTTCAAAATCAGACTCATTCGATTGCAACCAATGGTTATTATGGGAATGATTGTGGGCGCCTTATGTTTCTATTTTCAGGATTCGGTTTTGTGGCCCAACATTCATCAAGTGCCGCTTTGGAAAATGCTGCTCATTATGGTCATTGGTTTTACTTTGATTCCCATACCCACTTCAATGGATATTCGAGGATGGCAAGAAATGCATCCGCTAGATGGTCCGGGTTGGTCGCTGTTCTTTGAATATATTGGTAATATTTTATATGCTTTGTTCGTGAGAAAATTTTCGAATACCGCCTTGGCTGTGCTCGTTTTTCTTTCTGGTTGCTTTTTGATTCATCTAACCTTGACCAGTCCAAATGGAGATGTAATCGGTGGTTGGTCATTGGTTCCTGAGCAACTTCACATTGGCTTTGCCCGACTCCTTTTTCCGTTTTTTGGTGGGCTATTATTGCATCGAATCGTTACACTTACAACTATCAAAAACGCCTTTCTGTGGTCGAGTTTGTTGCTTGTAGTTGTTTTGGCAATGCCAAGAATTGGAGACAGCACGACTGTTTGGCAAAACGGATTATACGATTCGTTGAGCATCATTATTCTTTTTCCACTCATCGTTTACATAGGCGCCAGCGGAACCATAGAAGGAAAAAATGCTTCACGGGTTTGCCAATTTTTAGGCGACATCTCCTATCCTATTTACATTACGCATTATCCTTTAATTTATGTCTACACGGCTTGGGTTGCCAATGGAAAAATCCCGTTTCAAGAAGCATTACCGATGAGTATTTTAACTGTAGTAAGCGCCATTGTTTTAGCCTATGCCTGCTTGAAATGGTACGACGAACCTATTAGAAATTGGCTTAAAAAGAAAGTTCTTAAGTGATTAGTAATTAGTAATTAGTAATTAGTGATTGGTGAATAGAAAACATTATCAAGTCGAAAAGTGTAGAACCCATAAAACCATCAAAGGGAAAATTGCGTATATCAGAAGATACATTCCTAAAAAATAAAAGCAACACCTCAAAGATATATAGACCATTGGCTAATAAAAAATCGGATAAATACCACACCCCCAAACATCTTTCATAACGAAAGCACAAACGATTTTTTTATTGTTAAAAGCCAATGGTTACCTTACCAAAAGAGCGATACTCTCACACAGAAAGTATCGCTCTTTGTTTTTATCAGAAATCTTAATGGTCTATTTAACTTGGATGCTTACAGCATTTACAATTTCTTTTGAGGAAGTTCCTAAATGAAAGATAAATTCTCCTGGTTCTACTTTCCAATTGGCATTTTTTTCATCATAAAAAGCCAAATCTTTTACCTTGACTTTAAGTGAAATTTCTTTTTGTTCGCCTGCTTTCAACACTACTTTTTCAAAAGCTTTTAATTCTTTTTGAGGTCTAAGCACCGAACAAACGGGTTGACTAGCATACAACTGAAGTACTTCTGCTCCTTCAAGTTGTCCTGTGTTTTTGATGGTACATTTTAGCGTAACCGTATCGTTCACATCGAAGGTTTTTTTATCTGTTGCCACATTGGAAATTGCAAATGAAGTATACGACAATCCAAAACCGAAAGGATAAAGTGGTTCAATTTTCTTGGTGTCATACCAACGATAACCTACCAAAATATCTTCTTCATAATTCACTTTTAAATCTCTCCCAGGATAATTTCCTAAAGCAACATCGGGTGATTGTTGCAAACTAACTGGCAAAGTAATCGGTAATTTTCCAGAAGCATATTGTTTTCCGCTCAACACATCCATCACAGCATTTCCAGCTTCCATTCCGCCGTACCACGCCCAAACAATTGAAGGAACACGTGTTTGAATTCCAGACAATTCCAAAGGAGAACCTGCAATGATTACCACAATAGTCTTCGGATTGGCTTTGGTTACTTCTTGAATTAAAGTTTCTTGTCCATAAGGCAAACGCATATGAATTCTATCAAACGACTCCGAATCGAAATCGTGATTTAATCCTGCAAAAACAATCGCCACATCGGATTTTTTGGCTTGAGCCACTGCTTCATCGATTAATTTCCAATCGACAAAATCAGAATTTAATTGCCCTTTGTTGCTGCCTTCTCCTGGTGAAGATTGCTTATTGTAGCCTTGAGCATAATTAATTTGCAATTGGTTTCCGTACTTATTGGTAATTGCTTCTAATGGTGTGATTTCGTATAAAGGCTTAATTTCAGAACTCAATCCGCCACCACAATGTTTTCTGGTCGCATTATCTCCAATAACCGCCACCGATTTCAAGGCATTCATTGGCAAAGGCAACAGTTGGTTTTCGTTCTTCAATAAAACTATAGATTCCACTGCGGATTGATACGCCAACGCTTGGTGTTCCTTGGTATTCACACTGCCTTTGATTCTGGTTTTAGGGTCTAAAACTTTCGTTTTAATCATCACTCGCAACACATTGGCTACTTTTTCATCTACCACGCTTTCTTTTACTTTTCCCTCTTGCACCGCTTTAATCAAAGGATCCGCAAAATACCATTCGTTATAATTGGTTTTATTGGTCCCCATTTCCAAATCCAATCCAGCCAAAGCCGCATTGACTGTACTGTGAGTTGCATCCCAATCCGACATATAGACGCCTTTGAATTGGTATAAATCACGCAATATAGTTCGTCCCAACAACATATTCTCCGTGCAATAATCACCTCTAAATTTATTGTAAGCGCCCATCACCGTTAACACTTTCGCGTCCATAACTGCTGCTTTAAAACCAGGCAAATAAATTTCGTGCAAAGCCCTGTCGCTCATTGTTACATCAATCACAAATCGATTGTCTTCTTGATTATTCGCCGCAAAATGTTTTACACTAGCCGCCACATCTTTGGTTTGCAAAGCTTTAATATAGCTAACCGTCAATTGAGAAATTAGAAAAGGATCTTCACTTAAATACTCAAAATTTCTTCCACATAATGGACTTCTAATAATATTGATCCCAGGTCCTAAGAGCACATCTTTTTTTCTAAATCGGGCTTCTTCACCTAAAACATAACCTCGTTTGGCGGTCAAATCTAAATTCCAAGTGGCGGCCATAGCAGTACCGGGAGGGAAACAAGTAACCGCATCATCTTTCCATCCAGCATATTGCCAATTGTGTCGGTTCATTTCGGCACGCACGCCGTGGGGTCCATCGGACAAAGCCCATTCTGGTATGCCTAATCGTTTAATATCGGAAACATAAAACTTAGAATTACCGTGCAATAAACTCACTTTTTCTTGGAGCGTCATTTTTTTTACTAATGACTGAATTCGTTTTTCAGTTGTGGCCTCAGTTTGAGAAAACGAAAGGAACCCAACTAATAAAACCGGTAATAGCATTATTTTTTTCATATATGTAAAAGTTATTTGTTAGCGGTCATACATGGAATCGCCTTTATTTATTGGTGTTTGTTTGCAACAAACCGGTTGTTAATGGCGATTTCATAGCATTGATATTAAAATTTAGCATTAGTTACAAATTAAAGGTCACAAGCGCCAATAAAAACTCCGTAACTTTCTGTATTACAATATAATGAAATTTAATTATGATCCTCTATTTCAATTAGACTAATTGTGTTGTATTTCTGGGTGATTGTTATCTTTCTTGTTAAGATCTATAATGGCTTTGGCAAATTCTTTCCCCAAATCTATATATCCCTCGCTTTTATAATGGTATTTATCTGAGTAAAGGTACTTGGAGGTGCTTCGCACAATACGCACATTAGGTTCCGTAAGGGCAAATTTTTCTTGTCCGTATTGAACTAATTCACCAAAACCCCAAACTTTCCCATCGGGATCATCTCCAGAATCGGATATTTTTCCAATGACAATTGGTAAGTCATCGTTTCTAAAAGCGGCTCGAATGAGTGGCATCAATCGTTTCAAATTGTCATAATAGTGGTTCGCAATTTGCTCCGTTTTGTCGGCATCGCTTTCGCCTTGCATCCAAAGAATTCCACTAGGCTCCAACACATCTTCAACTCCATCGCCATTGATATCCTTCACAGCCATAGCGGCTTGCACTGTTTTTAAAAAATAATCGTATTGATTTTTTACTCTTCTAAAATCAGGCTCCCAAGATCCAAAAAAATTGTTTCCGCTACTATCAATTGCGGAACCGTTTCGGGCATATTTTATAATGGCAATCTTTTGATTGGGATATTCCTCTTGTAATTTTTGAACAAACGAAAGTTCAACCCCAAATCGGTCAGAAAGTGTATTGCTTTTGCCATCCGAAGCAAAACCCGTTCCGTGACCAGGCTGCAAAACGGCCCACTTTCCTAAACCGCCATTGGCATCATTATCCCCAACTGGATTGCCTTGATATATAAATGCATTTTTACTTTTTTTGCGTAAGGCTTCAGGTAACTCTTTCACATAGCCAAAGCCTTCCATATTAGATTGTCCTCCCAAAAAATATACTCTGATGGTATCTTTTTTTGTCTGTGCGAAAAGCATAAAAGGCATCAAAAGAAAAAAGGTCAAATTTTTCAATTTCATTTTTTCAAAGATTAAAATACTAATTCAAAACTGTCTTTCAAACGAATATCGGCGGATGAAGATCCTAACTGCACTTCGAACCCTCCCGGTTCAGGTGACCATTCTAATTTGGCGTTATAAAAAGCAAGTTTTTCTTTATCAATCGTAAATGTAATCTTTTGCGAAGCTCCTGCTTTTAAAAACACTTTTTGAAAATCGCGCAACTCTTTTACAGGTCGCACTACGCTACCCACTTGATCTTTTAGATACAATTGTACCACTTCTTCTCCATCGAATTTTCCGCTGTTGGTAAGGGTAAAAGAAACTGTAATGGTTTCATTTTTCTTCATTACTTTTTTAGACAATTGTAAATCGGAATAGTTGAAAGTAGTATAACTCAATCCGTAACCAAAAGGAAACTTAGGGCTGTTTTTTAAGTCGATATAAGCCGAAACATAATTCGTAGCCGTTTCGTTCGGCGCTGGTCTTCCAGTATTGAAGTGATTGTAATAAATTGGAATTTGTCCTTCTTCTCTCGGAAAAGACATTGGCAATTTTCCTGAAGGATTGTAATCCCCAAACAACACATCGGCAATGGCATTCCCCGCTTCAGAACCCAACCACCAAGTATACAAAATAGCAGGCACTTGATCTGCAGTCCAATTAAAAATAAGTGGTCTACCCGCATTGATCAACACGACTACTGGTTTGCCCGTAGCTTGAATGGCTTTTACTAATTCTTCTTGTACTCCTGGCAGACGCAAATTGCTACGGCTTTTGGCCTCGCCACTTTGATCTCTTCGTTCGCCAATGCTCAAAATCACCACATCTGCTTGATTGGCCACGGCAATAGCTTCTGCAAAACCTTCTTTATTGTCGCCTTCGATGTCGCAACCTTTGGCATATAAGAGTTGGGTGTTCTTCCCTACTTTACTTTGCAATCCGTCCCACTGCGAAACAATCTCTTTGGTATAATCCAATTCGGGTAATTCTACCGACCAGAAGCCCATATTTTGTTTGTATTCTTTTACCAAAGGACCAATGAATGCAATGGTTTTGGTCGATTTTGAAAGTGGTAAAATTCCTTTTTCGTTTTTCAACAAAACAATACTTTTGGCTGCCATTGCTCTAGCCACTTTTCGATGTTCTGGATTGTTTAAGGCTTTTTGCTCGCGCTCTTCATTATTGAATTTGAACGGATCATCGAACAATCCCAACTCAAATTTCTTGCGCAGTATCCGTTTTACAGCATCATCAATCAAAGCCATTGGTACTTTTTTCTCTTTTACCAATTGTGCCAAATGATAACGATAGGCATTGCTTTCCATATCCATATCGCTACCCGCTGTAATCGCGGCCAATGCTGCTTCTTTGTTATCTTTTGCAAAACCGTGATTGACCATTTCGCCAATAGATCCCCAGTCTGAAACTACGAAACCTTTAAAATTCCACTTCCCTTTAAGAATATCGCGTTGCAAATAGGCATTGCCAGTGGCTGGAATTCCGTTCAAGTCATTGAAAGAATTCATAAATGTTGCCGCACCCGCATCTAAAGCCGCTTTGAAAGGAGGTAAGTAGGTTTCCCACAACATTCGATTACTCATGTCTACCGAATTATAGTCACGTCCGCCAACCGCAGCACCATAGGCCGCAAAGTGTTTGACACAAGCCATCACCGAAGTAACGTCACCTAAATTTCCTTGAAAACCTTTGACTCTTGCATAAGCAATTTTAGAACCCAAGTAGGTATCTTCTCCAGCACCTTCCATCACACGACCCCATCTTGGATCTCTAGAAATATCGACCATAGGCGCAAACGTCCAGTGAATTCCGGCAGCCGCAGCCTCTGTAGCAGCTATTCTTGCCGTAAGTTCCATCGCCTCCAAATCCCAAGAAGCAGCTTCCGCCAAAGGAATTGGAAAAGTGGTTTTGTATCCGTGAATCACGTCTTGACCAAACAACAACGGAATTTTCAAACGCGATTGCATGGCCAATTCTTGGTATTGACGCGTATATTTGGTGCCCAAAATATTCAACATAGAACCAATTAGTCCTTGCTTGATTTCGGCTTGTTTGTTGGGATTAATGGTGATAGGACCAGTAGCTGCATTATCGCCTGTATATTGATTGAGCTGCCCTATTTTTTCTTCCAAAGTCATTTGTCGCAACAAAGCTTCGACTTTTTGATCACTATTTTTGGATTGTGCAAAAACCAGCACATTGCACCCCAAAAATAGCAGTAGTATTACCTTTTTCATTTTCTTTAGTACTTATTTAGTTGTGGAATAATCCACACATTCTTTTTATAATCGACGCTTCCTTTGCTTTCTTCTTGTACGACTCTATCGATAATTTCAATTCCTTTTTGAGCCATATTTTCAAAAGTGTCGATGCCGTTGTTTGGGAATCCCATTCGGGTTCTGTGAATATTAAATTGATTTGAAAACTTTCGATTAAAGGCTTTTTCAATACCTTCTTTACCCAACATAAAACCCAATAAACCTCCCCAAGTAGCTGTAGGATTATCAGAATCCCAACCTGCTAATGTTCCTATTTTAATCGTTTCGACGATATTTCCTTCTCCATAAAAAAGGCTGATTAAACTCGAAGCGAAATTAATTCCAGAAGCAAAGCAACCATTGCAATACCGATTCTTTGAAGTCATATCGTACCCGTCTTTTTGTTCGACTTGATAGCGCTGGTACACCTCATCTCGGGTTTGTTCCCAAGGTATGTTTTCCAAATACCTGCTTTTTACAAAATCATACATTTTGCTAGCATACGAATCTTTAGGAAGTTGCTTTTTAGCAACCTCAGCCATCCAAAGAATGTTGTCTTTGTTTGATTTTTTGGTATCAGTAACAGAAGCCAAAGCATACATAGACACATAAAAATTAGCAATCCATTCGGAGTCGTATCTAGCGGTATTTTGAATGGGAAGTTTAGCCATTTTTAGAGCAATGTCTGGTCTAGATGGCGCAAAAAAACCAAAAATTTCTGTGGTCAATTGTGCATCAATCATTTCGTATTCAGGATTGTTTTTCGGGTCTCCGGTTGCAGGAGGAATCATTCCAAGTTGCATTAAATCAAATGCTTTTTGGTTGGAAACCCACAAATAATTTTCCTCTTCTTTTTTGATATGCTGCAACCATCCCTCTCTTATATCTTCGCCTGAAAGAATTGATTTTTGCTTGGTATAAAGAAGATCTTGGTAGATGTATTCTATGTCGGTATCGTCATCGGAACCCCAAATGCCCTCAGGACCTACAAAAACAAAATCGATGTTTTTAGACAAATCACTCGGCACACCTTGTCCCCAAATACTCGGCTGATCTGGTTTTCCCCAATCCAATCGAGTATAAAATTTACCTGTTTTGATTTCTCCGATATTGCCTATTTTGTCCATCTCGGTAACCAAACCTGTCCAATTGGCAATGCATTGTCCTAACCAAAAACCATAAAGCTTGTTTTTATAATCCCTTCTGGAAATGAGCAAATCAGTAGTTTTAGACGGAGTGGCTGTAACCAGAGATTTCCTTTTTTTTGTGTGTTTTTGATTTTGACTGTTTAAGGAAACACTCCAAAGCAAAAGAAAAACAGCTGTAGCAATGGAGTACTTCATCCCTATTTTTTCTTGTTAACTACCAATTCTACATAAACTGGAAAATGATCTGAAGGATAGCGCAAGTCTTTAGCATCTGTCAAAACCGCATATTTTTGAACGGTCAACCCACTATTTTTGGACAAAAAGATATAATCAATTCGGTCTTTTACCGCCACATCATAACGGAATCCATTAAAAGTTCCCTCAGGTCCAAAAGGTTTTTCTTGGGATAGTTCTCTGGCATCTTCCATCACTTTTTTCAATTCCACAATTCTACTCTCGTTGGGAGTCGTATTGAAATCGCCCATAAAAATAACGGGGTAATTTTTAGTATTTAGTTCGGCTATGGTTTTCGAAATAAGCTGAATTCCTTTGGTACGGGCTTCCTGACCCATATGATCCAAATGCGTGTTGAATACCCAAAGGAATTGCTTGCTTTTTTTATCTTTCAATAAAACATAGGTACATACTCGGTTACACGCAGCATCCCAGCCCATAGAAACCTGATTAGGAGTTTCGGACAACCAAAACGTATTGGATTGCAGGAGATCAAATCGGTCTTTTTTAAAATAAACACAAGAAGCCTCGCCTTTTCCTTCCAATTCTCTACCAATTCCCACTTTGATATACTCACCAAAAGCTTGAGTCAAATCGGTTACTTGATTGGGTGTTGCTTCTTGTACCCCAAAAACATCGGGGGTATAAAACTGCACTTGCGCAATCAAAAAATCTTTTCGGTGTGGCCAAGCATCGAGTCCGTCACTAGCAACATCCAAACGGATGTTGTAGGTCATCATTTTTAGAGATTGAGCAGATACTGTTACTCTTAATAAAAGGAGTAAAAACACTAAGCCTATTTTTTTTGCTGTTTTCATTATAATAAATTGATTTAAGTAATACTTGTTGTTATATTGGATTTTAAATTTTTAAAGCAATAAAGAAAATCTTGAAACTTATTTGTATCAACCAATACAAAATAATTGTTTGATTTACATAAAAAAAGTTGTCAGTAAAACGCTATCAATAAAGCGTTTAAAAGTCAATCTATATTTATTGATACTCTAAAATACCAACAAGATTTTGCCCCTTTGTGGTAACAAATAAAACTTAAACATTTTAAAGCAAACCTAAATATTTGGTTATAAAAATGTTATTAATGATAAGCTCCTTAATTATAAACTCTTATATAATCAATTTCGAAAGTAGATGAAGTAAAATTAGGATCTACATCTCCACCCCAAACACCACCCATTGCCAGATTGACAATCAAGTAGAAATTTTTATTGAATGGAAATTTATCAGAATTTTGAAACGTGTAAAACAACACATCATCCACATAAAATTTGATTTCGGAAGCAGACCAATTGGCTTTGTAAATATGAAACTCGGTGCTGCTGTTCGGTACTTTTATGATTCCAGTATCAGGAGTAGCTCCAGAACGTCCAGGGGAATGTAGTGAGGAATGATTTTGATCCAAATTTTTTCCAACTGATTCTAGTATATCTATTTCTCCACAAGCTGGCCATCCCACGGTTCCAATATTGGCGCCAAGCATCCAAACTGCTGGCCACGTTCCCACTCCAACTGGCACTTTGGCTCTGATGACAATCGTTCCATACGTAAACTCAAATTTGCCATTGCTCTCGATTCTGCCTGAAGTAAATTTACCTTTGCCATAATCTTCTCTGTAAGCCGTAACTTTTAAAACGCCATTTTCAACGATTAGATTTTTAGAACGATTGGTATACGATTGCAACTCATTGTTTACGTGTCCTGGATCCCAAACTTGAATGTTCCATTTTGAAGGATCAGGAGCTCCATTTACGTTAAACTCATCAGACCAAACCAATTTTGATTCTACTTTTACCGTTACCGAAATAGACGTGTTAATGTATTTAGCGCCATTATAAGCCGAAGCTAAAATTGTATAACTATTCGTGCCAACAGTTTTAAAAGCATAAGCATAATCGGTAGTGGTCAAATCAATCACTTTGCCTTCAATCAATAGTTTGTATGAAGTAGCATCGGTCGCTTTTATTTTAAAATTGACCATTCCGCTTCCGTCACCGGCAGGATTTTGCGTATCGGCACCCACAATAGTTGCCGTAACCGAAAGATTGGAAGGTGTTGGAATAACAGGTTCATCAGAACCGCTCCCCGAGCCACTACAAGAAAGAAAAACCAATAAAAACAAGGCTAAAACAAAGCCTATTTTTGTATTAAAAACATGTATTTTCATCATTAGTTCATTATTTTAAATTGTAAATAAATAAATTGGATTCCTCCTTTTTCAAAAACTACTCGTACGGGTGTATCCCCTTTTTCTAAAATAATATTAGAAATCATAAATGTGCTATACTTGTCATTGCTTCCTGTAGCGGGAAGCAGAACACTTTCTGTTTTTTTGTTGTTTCCAAAAACCAAATGTACTTGTGCCTCTGCTGTAGCGCTCGCATAAGTAATACTAACCGAATAAGTAGCTTTCTTTTTGGAAGTTACCGTGTATTGCAACCATTCTCCTGCGTCGATAAATCCTACTTGAAAACCCTTGCTTTCTTTATTGCTTGAAGAGATTATATCTACCCCATCATTTCGTAGAGAAAAACCTTTGTTGTACGGAGTAAACTTTGTTCCATCAATGTTTTGAAAATCGGTATCATAATAAGCTACTCCTTGTGTACCCAAGTCATAATTGGTAGCTAGAATTCGAGCAGGAAGTAGGTGTTTTTTGAAAGCTTTTGCACTAGGATCTTGTACTTGTCTGAACATTGCATCTACCACATCTGGTCTAATAGTTACCTGATCTAGCTTGTAATTATTCGCCAATTCCATCAGAACTTTTGTGGCAAAAGCTGGACTTGGTTTTGATTTTCCATCTTTCCAATAATCCAATAATTGCTGATAGCCTTGTGGCTGAGTTACCGAAGTTACACCAGCAATACTTTCTATTTTTTTCATTGGCCAAAAAGCCCAACCAATATTGTTTTGCTCTACTAGACGAATCGCATCTTTGAACCAAACGTTGGAGTTTTCGCCACTCTCGCCTAACCAAATTGGCAGATCGTATTGGGTTCTATAATCCAACATCGTTTGAATGGAAGCTTGATCATTGGTATTCCAATATTTATGAAAACTCAACGCCAAGTTATCATCCCAAAGCGGAAAAATTCCGTTGTAGTTATTGCCCCAACAGTTGCCCTCGATAAAAATCAAATGGTTTTTATCAATGGCTCTAATGGCCTGAGTGGTCTCCATCAACAAAGAACGCAATGGACCATTCGAAGCTTCGTCACAGCCATTGGCATTGGTTCCGGTAAAATTCCAATTGGGCTCATTGATAATATCATAGGCTCCCACCCAAGGATTGTCCTTGTAGCGTTCGGCTATTTTTTTCCAAAAAGCAATCATTTTATTGCGATTAGCAGCACTCTCCCAGAGCGATGGTTTTGACCCATCATAGTCTGATATTGCAGCATCTTTTCCTTGACCTCCGGGAGCGGCATGCAAATCTAAAATCAAATATATTTTATTGGCTTCACACCATTTTAGCAAAGCATCGGTGCGTTTGAAACCTTCTTCGAGCCAGGTGATTTCACCATTTTTTTCGTTTTCAATAGCGGGTGTATACAAATTGTAATGCATGGGCAATCGCACCGAATTGAATCCCCAAGCAGCCAAGAAATCAATATCCTTTTTGGTGATGCCATTGTCTTTGTAGGTTTGGTAAAATTTTTCGGTGGCCTCAGCGCCAATTATAGCTAAAATTTTTTCCTTAATCTTGTATTGTGGTCCAGCAAAATTGCCCGTTTTGAGCATATAGCCTTCTTGCACCATCCAACCTCCTAGACCCAAGCCTCGAAGTACTATATTTTGTTCTTTTCCATCCACAATTTTTTGATGGTCTCTGTGCAAAAAGCCTTGAGCACCTCCAACTGTTGGTAACCAAACGAGAAGTATAAAAATTATTTTTTTCATTTTTATTCTGTTTTAAATAACCCTTTCAAAGTGTAACACTTTAAAAGGGTTCTTTAGAAAACTACCAAACAAATGTGGCTACAGCACCCGCATCAAGTGAGGTAGTTACCCATGTTCCGTTGTTTTTAATATTAAAAATTTCGTTGGTATTACCATCGTTTTCTACAATCAAAACTTTTTTACCTGCAGGTGTTTTAAAAGCTACATTGTTTAAGTTTCCTACTATGTTACTGCTAATTCGAACGGAGCCTGCAGGCACAAATTTAGAAGCATGAGCAATGATATAATAAGCTACATTACGATCAAAAGTCTCACTAGTATTTACTGTTAATGCTCCTTTACAAGTAGAACAGCCCCCATTGGTATGTGGTCCGAAAGTACTGTTGTTGGCCAAATTCCATTCTAATGCATTTTTACTCCAATTGCGCATAGAGCCAATGATTACATTTTTCACATGCCATTTTAAATCCCCTCCAAAATCACCGTCTGCTCCGGTGTATTGTTCTGTGAAATAAACATTCTTTGTAGGAAAAGCATTGTAGATTGAAGAAAGTGCATTGATATTTCCAGCATACAAATGATATGCTGAGCCGTCTACAAATGGAGCTGCTGCAGCATCATTAAAAATAGTAGTGGCATATTGTATGTTGTCGCAATTGTGGTCGTAAGCAATAATCTTGGTCGTGATTCCAGCGGTTTTAAAAGCAGGCCCCAAATTGTTTTTGATAAAATTGGCTTGTTCTACGGCTGTCATGACCATACTTGGATTATTCCCACCGTGTAAAGGTTCGTTTTGTGGCGTAATCGCATCGATGGTGATGCCCTCGGCTTTCATTAGTTGGATGTATTTTACAAAATAGTTTGCGTATACTCCATAGTATTGTGTTTGCAAACTTCCACCAACGAAACTTGCTTTGTCTTTCATCCAAAGTGGTGCTGACCACGGCGTTGCTAAAATTTTGATGGCCGGATTGATTGCTAGAATTTCTTTTAAAAGAGCAATCACTCCATTTTTATCTGGGGCCAAACTGAATTTCGACAAAGTCAAATCTGTGTCGCCAGCAGGAAGATCATTGTAAGTGAAAGGAGCCGCATTCAAATCTGAAGCGCCAATACTGATACGAATATAGCTTACACCGATACTAGTTTCGGAAGCACCAAAAAGCTCTTGCAACAATTCTTTTTTCTTGGTAGCGGTCAGCTGGTTGATGACATCGGCACTACCGCCTGTTAGGGTATATCCAAATCCGTCGATGGTTTGAAAAGTTTGGGCATCGTTTACTTCGATAGAAGGATAAGCATTAGGCAATGTCCCGAAAGCAAGAATCGCATTTTGTTTGGTCAAGCGTACGGATTGGTCGCCTTTGGTAAGCCAATACTCTACTTCGTTTTTGGTCGCGGGTGGATTGGGCGTAGGTGTGGGTGTTGGAGTTGGATCTCCTCCTTCGTTTGGGGACGAACAACTAATTTGCATGGCAATGGCCAAACTGTATAGTAAGTATCGTGTGATTTTTTTTATATAAAATTTCATAGTTATGATTGTTTTTGGTTCTACCCTGAATGGTGTGGGTTTTACTATTTTAAGTAGTGTTATTCTAACACAAGCAACTTCTATTATTGAACCATTTAAGGCATTTAAGGTCATATAAGTTTGATAAACATACCGCTCTTATTTCTTAATCAACTCTCACTATCTCCACTACAACGAATTAATAGACCAACATTTATAAATAGCCAATGATTCTTATATGGCCTTACATACCTTATATGGTTATTTTTTTGCTTGTGTGTTTACCCACACAATTTAGGATAGTACCTTGTTTTTATAGTATTAAGATGGTTAGATTTTGATAGGTGTTTTTTACTGAGTGGTTCCAAAAATTCACTTTTGCTGACTGCCTAGCCCCGACAGGAGGGATAAGCAGCTGAGCCGGTGTTCGGCTCGGCTGCTTAGGAAGGATGGCGGGAACGTTGCCTACAAGTACTGCCTGATGTTTCGCTCCTTTTTTCCTATTCCTGTTTTTGCTGTTTTAATACAACAAGGTCTGAATACTATGTGGTGGTATTGTAGTTACGGTTTTATCGGAAGCAATCATCAAATTGTAAGTGACTTCTTTGTCGCTTTGGTTCATGACCACGGTGACCATAGAACCATCTGCATTTTGAAATGACGTGCCGATTAGACTACTGCGGCTTGAAGCGGTGGCAACTCTGCGCGCTTGAGGTCGAATAAATTTGGCAAAATGACCAATATAATAATAAGACGGCGTGTAGATTAGGGCTCCCGATTGAGAGTCGGCATGGATGGGCGCGAAGCAAAAATTACCCACGTGATTAGGTCCTCCTTTTTCGTCGAGGAGAATATTCCAATCGGTCCACGCTACAGTTCCATTGTTAAAATCATGAATCATTGAAGCTCCGTATCTCTCGGCGTTGGGCCAAAACTGGTATTTTTGGGCGTCGAATTTTTCGATACAACCTTCGGTAAAAATAAGGTTTTTGTCTGGGAACGCTTCGTGCACTTTGGCTACGTTGTCATACATTGGTGCGCCTCCTGCCCAAGTTTCGTACCAGTGAAATCCCATTCCCCAAGCGTACTTAGAGGCTTCGGGGTCGGTAAAAATCACATTGGCTCTTTGATTCATCAAATCGCGGTTGTGGTCCCAAACAATGATTTTTTTGTTGCCTAAACCTTCTTTTTTTAAGGTTGGTCCTAGGTAGTTTTTCAAGAAGTCTCTTTCGGCTTCGGCAGAAAAAACACAAGATTCCCAAGTTTGTACTGCCATGGGTTCGTTTTGAATGGTCAATCCCCAAATAGGCATTCCTTCTTTTTCGTAGGCTTTAATGAACTTAGCGTAATAATTGGCCCAAGCTTGGTAATATTCCGGCAAGAGTGTTCCGCCTTTTAGCATTTGCTTGTTGCTTTTCATAAAGGCTGGTGGGCTCCAAGGAGAAACATAGGTCACTATTTTTCCGCCTGCAACTTGAGTGGCTTGCTTAATCATTGGGATTCGGAATTGTTTGTCGTGGTCAATAGAAAATGTTTTCAAATCCTTATCGCCTTCTTCGATATAAGTATAGCTTCCACTGCTAAAATCAGAACTATGAATTGTTGTTCTTAGCAATGAATAGCCTATGCCTTTTTGTGTATCGTAGTAAGCGGTTAAAAATTCTTGCTGTTTTTCTTTTGACAACTTGGCAAACACTTCGGCACTTGCATCCGTAATGGCGCCACCAATTCCCATCAAGGATTGGAATTTTCGTTGGGGCTCTACAAAAATGGATATTTCTGTTTCTAACGGTTGCGCTGCTTTTGCAAAAACCAAATGAGCTGTCGGGCTTAATCGCAAGTCGGTATTGGCTGCTGTGGTGTAAACGGTTACTTTTTTTCCAGCTGTTGTAAACGCTTGTTTTCCTTTGCTTTCCTTTTGTTGTGCAAAAAGGGTTCCCATAAGAAGCAAACAGAATAGAGATATAGCCGATTTTTTCATTTTATTCAATTTTATTTTAAATGACTGATAATTAATTATGTAAGTTACGCACTTTTTTAAAAAATAGCCCATAATCAAGATGAGAATGGGCTATTAACAACAAAACTCAAAACTTAACTCAACTAACTTAAACAATCTTATTTTCCTCTAAACTCCACTTTGGAAATGGTAATTCCGCTTGGAGTAAATGTGTTTCCGCCACAGCGAATCACTAGATATATTTTTCCGGTTTGACTAAATTTTACAGTGTTCGAAATAACTCCAGCGGCATTTTTTACACAGCCCACAACTGATAGTTTCCCAGAGAAAGCGGCTTTTGCACAACCGTCCCAAGTACTTAATCCCATCACTTTGTTGTCTTTGTATTCTACTCCTGAAGCCGGCACTGTAGTTCCAGCATATACTTCGAACCAAGTTTCGTTCGAACCATCATTTGAAGAAACATTCATATCAATCGTGTACTCTTTATCTTTTACCACATCGATAGCTTGATAAATGGCTTCTTGAGCCCAACCTCCATTAGAGTTGATGGTAGCACTTCCGGTTTTGAAGTTCCATTTGGCAGCACCTGATGAACTCAAATTAGAAATGCTCCATTGTGCATGATCGGCAGCATTGGCAAAGTTGCCACCTTTTACCAAATTCCCTTTTAATGGATCTGAAGTAGCTACAACAATTTCTTTGGTCGTTGCGTTCTCAGCTCCACCTCTTCCTACAGCAATGTGTGTGATCTTGTAGGTTCCTGCATCTGGAAGCGAAATTTTTTCGGTCATTTTTCCAGAGTATACTCCATCACCAATGTTCCATTTTGAGGCGATAACATTTTTGGTTTGTGCTTCTAGTATATAGGTATTCACTGCTCCTTCTACAGGTGTAATGGTAAATGAAGCGTCTACATTAGCATCGGTCAATCCGTTTCCATCAATTGCATCATCAGGCTGACAGCTTAGCAAAGTACTTACTGATGCAAAAGCAAAGAATAAGTAAATGGCTCTTTTTGAAATTATATTTACAAACATATTTTTTGATTTACGATTAATAATTTGGATTTTGAACCAGTTTGGTGTTTTCTAATTCCTTCAACGGAATAGGCCAGATTTCGTTTTTACCAGCAACAAAACCTCTACTTGCCAAAACAGCTGCTGCTCTACCTGTACGAACCAAGTCGAACCAACGGTGCCCTTCGCAAGCCAATTCTAATCTTCTTTCAGCCATAATTGCATTTATTGAAACTGGAACAGATGGTAAACCAACTCTAGCACGAACGGCATCAAGAAGTGCTTGTGCTCTAGTTCCTGTTCCGCCCAAAGCTTCAGCTTCCATCAAGTAAGTATCGGCTAAACGCATTACATATACGTTTTGTTTGTAGTTTAAAACCGCATCTCCACCACCAGTGGTAACATCGGCAGTAGTAGGCATGAATTTTTTGATAAAATAACCTGTGTCTTTGTATCCTGGAGAATAATCAGCAAGACCTTGAGCTTTCAAATCTTTCATATCAACAACCGTTGCACTAAAACGTGGATCTGGTTTTAAAGCATTATATAAATCGACTGTGATTGGATTGAAACTCCAACCCGCAGCATAATCAGGAGCAGTAGAGTTGCTAGGTCTTGAATAGCCTCTTGGACCAACCATTACATTAATAGAATTTCCTTCATCAGAACCTGAACCCCAATTCCCCCAGCCAGCATTACTTTTGCTAGTATGAGATACTTCGATAATTGCTTCGGAGTTGAACTTGTTACTGATTACCCATAAATCAGAATATTTAGCCAATAATTTGTAACCAAAAGGACTTGTTCCTCCAGGTGTTCCATTTACTTCAGCCAATTCGGCAGCAGCCAAAGCATTTTTACCTTGGTACAAATACACTTTTCCAAGTAAGGCTTTAACAGCTCCTCTGGTAAAACGTCCAGATTCTGTAGTAGGGTTAGTTATAGTATTAGGCAAATTAGGAATCGCTTCTTTCAAATCTTTTTCGATTTGAGCGTACACATCTTCTGGTTTTGCTTGCAACACATTGTAAATTTCACTGGTAGGGATTGGGGCCGTAATCAATGGAATGTTTTTGAACAAACGCACTAACTCAAAATAGTAGTAAGCGCGTAACGCTTTTGTCTCAGCAGTAAATCTTACTTTTTGAGCATCCGCCATAGGAACATTTGGCAATTTTACCAACAAGGTATTGGCTCTAAATATTCCTTGGTAAAAATTATTCCAAAAACTTCCTGGAATAGTTACTTGACTAATAGAATAATCTGAAAAAGATTGCATCCCAGTTCCATCCGTAGCTCCACCGCCACCAGCATAATGATCATCAGAACCAGCGTTCATCATACAAACCATGTTTTCAAATCCGCCAGATTGTTTGCCTAGTACATCATAAACAGCTACAAGACCAGAATAAGCTTCAGCTTCATTTGCATAATAGTTTTGTTCTAAAGCAGTTCCTTTTGGTTCTACTTCTAAAAACTCATCACTACATGACGCGGCCACAAATAGTAGGGCAAACGCATGGATAGTATATTTTAAATTTCTTAGTTTCATGATTTTACGTTTTATTAAAATTGTAAATTAACTCCCAACATAAATGTTTTTGCCTGAGGATAATAGCCTCTGTCAATTCCCATTACACCGCCACCAATCTCAGGATCGTATCCAGAGTATTTAGTAAAAGTGAATAAGTTTTCACCTGTCAAATACACTCTAGCTTTAGCAATGCTAACTTTTTCGAGTATGCTACTTGGTAAAGAATACCCAAACTGAATGGTTTTGAATCGGAAATAATCACCATCTTCTAAATAAAAATCAGAAGGATTATTGAAATTTTTATTCGTATCGTTTGTAGTTAATCTTGGGAAAGTATTAGAAGATCCTTCTCCTGTCCAACGACCTAAGGCTTCAGTTTGATAGTTAGCATTAGCGATATCTAATCTGCGTAGTCCTTGGAAAATTTGATTCCCAGCTACACCTTGACCGAACACTAACAAATCAAAACTTTTGTATTCTAAATTTAAAGTAAAACCATAGGTAAAATCAGGTAATGGACTTCCGATAAAAGTTCGGTCATCTGCTGTGATTGTTCCATCACCGTTTACATCTTTCCAACGGAAATCTCCTGGAACCGCTCCTGGCTGAATCAATTGTCCTGAACTGTTGGTGTAAGAATTAACTTCGGCTTGATTTTGAAAGATACCATCTGTTTTAAATCCAAAGAATGAATTTACAGTTTGTCCTACTTGTGTTCTTGTGATAGGATAAGTACTAGATTGGAAGCCTACTCCTCCTGATAAAAAGTCAATTCCGTTTCCTAAATAAGTCACTTCATTTTGTACATAAGAAAAGTTGGCATTAGCCGAAATAGATAACTCTCCTATTTGCTTTTTGTAACCTAACTCCACGTCAAAACCTTTGTTGATCATATCGGCTACGTTACCTACTGGGCTTCCTGTTGATCCTACATAACCTGGAAGCGTTACATCTTGAAGAATTCCAGTGGTTTTTTTAGTATACAAATCAAATCCTAAATTGAAATCATTGAACAAACGTGTTTCAAAACCAACGTTTAACTGACTTGTTTCTTCCCATTTCAAATCTGGGTTAGACGGTGCGTTTGGACTATTACCTACAGTTACTGAACCAGCATTCCCGAAGGTGTAATTTCTTCCACCACCAATCGTTGCTAAATATCTAAAATCACCAATAGCATCGTTACCTGTAATTCCGTAACCTCCTCTGAATTTCAATAAATTTACAATTTCGTTTTCTTTCCAGAATTCTTCTTTAGACACTACCCAACCCAATGAGAAAGAAGGGAACGTACCGTATTTGTTATTTGAACCAAATCGTGAAGAACCATCACGTCTGATAATACCTGTTAGTAAGTATTTTTCATTATAATCATAATTCAATCTTGAGAAAATAGACGTCACGACATGATTATTGCCAGTGTAGGCATAAGCATCAATCTGATCTTGAGGCACACTAAAATTGAAAGAAGCATCTTTGTAACTCGTTACTGGAATATTAAAATATGTTACTCCATGTCCGCTGGTAATGTTATCCACATAAGCTCCTTGTCCTAACAAAACACTAAAACTGTGTTTGTTAATTTTAGTACTGTAAGAAGCAGTGTTTTCGATATTCCATCCAAAACCTTTATTGGTGCTTCTAAAAATATTATTCTTTAGATTGATGCTTGATGAGTTTAAGTAAGAAACAGGTAAAAAACTCTCGTCGCCCCAATAGGCTAGTTTACCTCCAAGTGTACTTCTTACTTTTAAACCTTTGATAGGCTCAACTTCAAGATAAGCATTCCCTACAAAATTATCTGACCAACTGTAATTGCCTAATCTTGTTTGAATATAAGCTAATGGATTGCTCATTTCTTGTCCAACAAAATTTGAAATTCCATAAGGGTTTCCATTTTTGTCTCTGAAAATTCCATTATTGGTATAGGGAGCCGAGCCAGCAATTACCGGGTCAGTAACCACTATGGGTGTAATTGGATCTAAATTGATGGCTGAACTTAATGGTCCACCAAATTCACTATTAGTATTTCCAATCCCTACATTTTTCTCTCTTGAATATCCTAAAGTTTGTCCAAAAGTGATGCCTTTCGCAATTTTGTGAGTAGAGTTTAAACGAATGTTTTTACGGATATAATTTGAGATATCTGTAGCCACAATTCCTTCTTGATCTAAAATTCCAAACGACACAAAATAAGTCGACACATCATTACCTCCTGTTAAGCTAATTTCGTGACCAATTCTTTGAGCGTTGTCATTAAAAATAGCGTCTTGCCAATCGGTTCCTTTACCAAGTGCGCTCGGATTAGGGAACAAAAGAGACTGATTTGCTGCGGCATGTGCTTCGTTATTCAATGTAGCGTATTGCGTAGCATTTAATAAACCTAATTTTCTTGCTGGTGAAGAAACCCCAGTGTAACCAGTGTAGCTCACACTCACTTTGCCTGATTTTCCTTTTTTGGTAGTTACCAAAATTACCCCAGTTGCAGCTCTAGCTCCATAAATAGCTTGAGAAGCGGCATCTTTAAGTACCTCGATAGACGCAATATCGGATTGATTCAAATAACCAATTCCTCCTGCATCAACCACTACTCCATCAACAACCCAAAGTGGTTCGTTGTTTCCAAAAGTGGTAATACCCCTAACTCGGATGGTAGCGGAAGAACCTGGTTGTCCAGAATTAGCCGCAATAGTCAAACCTGAACTTCTTCCTTGCAAAGCTTGCTCGACACGAGTTAATGGCAAACTCTCTAAATCTTTAGCTTTGATACTTGAGATAGCTCCGGTTACTACGCTTTTCTTTTGAGTACCATACCCCACAACGACTACTTCTTGTAAGTCCTGCGATTGTGTTTTTAATTTAAAATCAATTTCGGTTCTACCGTTAATCAATTCTTGAACTGTGTTGTAACCAATAAAACTAACAACTAGCGTACCGTTGGAAGGAGCTTTAATTGTAAAGCTACCATCATAATCGGTAATCGTTGCCACTTTTGATCCTTTCACAGCAATAGTTGCTCCAGGAACTAAAAGCCCATTTTCGTCTACTATTTTACCTTTTACTACAGCTTCTTGAGCAAAGCCGTACAAGGAAAACAAGAGTGACGAAAAACAAAAAATAAGTGTTTTTGTAAATTTCATTTTTCTAAAAATTTTGGTTAATTAATTTGTAATTTCTCGCAATACTACAGGTTTTTTTTTGTGATTCACATTAAAAATTCCTTACAAAAACACATCAATGACCAAAAATAAACTTTACAAAAACTTATCAAAAAAAACACAAATTATTGATTTTCAATATTTTGAATCCATCATAATGTTATTTTAAAAAATTACAAAAACTAAAAGAAACACTACATTTGTGTAGAAAACAGCATTTTTGAGATTTTAACAAAATTTAAACAATAAAAGACCCCATTTAAGTCATTTTTCAAACAAAAAGAAAACGTTTGCGTATAATTATCGAATTTTTAGCCCCTTTGCTTTATGATGAACAACTTCAAAAAAAATATATATTCTTTTGCCTTCCTTTTATTCACTTCAACTCTATTTGGCCAAGTAAAAAACATAGGACTTCCTGAAATAAAAAATTATACCCGTGCCGACTATAAAGGAGGCACTCAAAACTGGGCCATCGATCAAGATAAAAATGGAAATCTTTATTTTGCTAACAATAATGGTTTATTTCAATTTGATGGAACCACATGGCGCAACTATAAAATGAGCAATGCAGATGCTATTAGATGTGTGAAAATAGATCCAAGCGGCAAAATTTATGTTGGAGGATACAATGAGTTTGGCTATTTCGAGTCTAACGAAAAAGGAAGACTAATTTACCATTCCCTTACGCATCTAGTGACCAAAGCAAAAATCAAAACCTTCGACTTTGTATGGAAAATCCATTTGTTTGATAAGGGCGTAGTTTTTCAGGCCTTTTCTAAAGCTTTTTATTTTAAAGATAATGCCGTCCAAACGATAAATGCTCCAAAACGATTCCAATTTTCGTTTTTAGTAAACGGAAGATTATTTATTCAAGACATTGCGAATGGCCTTTTGGAATACAAAAACAAAACCCTTCATACGGTACCAGGAACAAAACAACTTAATACAACCGAAGTTTGGAGCATTATTCCTTTGCCTAATCAAAAACTTCTAATTGCTACTTTAAATAAAGGATTGTTTACCTATTCCAATACTTCTTTGCAACCTTGGAACACCGAAACCAATGCTTTTGTTAAAAAAAACAGCTCCTTAGGAGGTATTGCCATCAAGGATAAATTTATCGTAATTAATACGGTTTTGAATGGAATTATCGTTTGTGATACCAATGGAAAAATCATTCAACACATCAACCATAAAAAGGGACTGCAAAACAATACTGTTCTAACCTCCTTTATAGACAACAAAAACAATGTTTGGTTAGGACTAGACAACGGAATTACTTTTATCAACGAGAACTCACCATTTACCTATTTTGGTTTCAGTTACGACATCAGTACAGTATATGCTTCTATCGTACATAATCAAAATCTTTATGTAGCTACGAATAGAGGACTCTTTTATCACAGTTGGAATCAAAATTTCAAAGAAGATGTATTCAAATTGGTAGAAGGAACCACTGGACAGTCTTGGAACATTCAAGTAATAGACAATCAATTATTATGTGGAAACAATAATGGTGCTATGGTTATTCAGGGAGATCGTGTGAGCCAAACTTTGGACACTAAAGGCTATTTTGGTTTCAAAAAAATCCCAGGAAAAGACAATTTCATTATTGGTTCTAATTATAATGGCTTTGCTTTATTCGAAAAAAAAGGAAGCAAATGGATGTATCGTCATCAAATTTCGGGCTTTGAGAATTCGTCCAGCACTTTTGAAATAGACGAAGAAACGGTCTGGCTAAAAAAGGATGGCCTCTTATATCAAATGACTTTATCCCCAGACCTGAAAAGTTTTGCAAGAATAAAAACTCATAAAGAAATTACAAAAGATTATTCTGGAATTGGAAGTATTCAACGAATAAAAGGCAAGGTTTATTTACAAACAAAAAATCATTTCTTTAAATACTCAAAGGAGCAGGAACAGTTTTTTGAAGATAAAACTTTGAGTAAACTTTTTCAGAAAACACCCTCTATAAATTTAGTTTATGAAGATCAACTGGGCAATATTTGGTACACCTATGGACGAGGATTGGGTATGTTACAAAAACATAATAATACCTATCATAATAGTGTAGCACCATTCTCTAATCTTACTGGCGAACTCGTTAGCGACTATCTATCTATTAATACTATTGATCCAAAAAATATTTTTATCGGACTAACAGATGGATTAGCCCATTACAATCCCGAACAGGCTAATAACTTTGTAACCATACCTAAAGCTTTTATCCGAAATTTCACCTTCCAAAAAGACACCTTGCTTTTAGGAAACGGACAAAAGATTACAACAAAATACACGCTCCCTTATTCTTCAAATCATGTGCAATTCTCATTTTCGTCACCTACTTATGAGAACTTAGACAACGTAGAATTCTCCTATCAACTTGAAGGATTTGACGAAAAATGGAGTCCTTGGTCTAGAATGTTTACCAAAGAATACACCAATTTGAGTGAAGGAACTTATGAAATGAAGGTAAAAGTCAGAAACAGTTATGGTGTACAATCAAAAGAAGCAACGATAAAATTTATTGTTCTACCGCCATGGTACCGTCACTTCTTCGCCTACCTACTTTATATAATTGCAGCTATTGCCATAATACTTTATATCCAAAAAACAGTAAAAGCAAAAATCAGAAAAAATAAATACTACGAAACCATCGAACAAAGGAGATTGTACCTGGAAAAAGAGTCCAAAATTCGACAAGAACAATACTTATTGGAGAAAGAAATAGAAAAATTAAAAAATGACAAGTTAAAAATTAAAATCTTAGTTAAAGACAAAGAATTGGTAAGCAACTCTCTGCAAGTAGTAAAAAAGAACAAAATATTGAATGGAATCATTCATAAGCTTAAAGAAATTAATCATGACAACTTAGATGATCCCTTAAAGGCACAATTTACAAAACTTCAAAAAAGTATTGTAAAGGAGGTCAACTCTGATAAAAGTTGGAAAGATTTAGAAAAACATATCAAAAACGTACATTATGATTTCTTGAAAAGACTAAAAGAACAATATCCAACCATAACGCCTAGAGAATTAGATTTGGCCACTTATCTCTTGATGAATATGTCAACCAAAGAAATAGCAGAAATCATGAACATTTCCAATGGTGGTGTTGAATTAGCGAGATACAGACTCAGAAAAAAACTAGAATTGAACAAAAAAGAAAACCTAATAGGCTTTCTAATGAAAATATAATCCAACAAAAAACGCAACTTATTGAGTTGCGTTTTTTATTATAAAATATTTAAAGTACGTTCTAAAGCCATTCCTCTGGAGCCTTTTATCAACAAGGTAGCATCCGAAAAAGGATGATTAGTCAAATAATCCGAAAAAGCATCGAAAGTAGCATAAAAATGAAAATTATCCTGAGCAACCGCGCAATCAAAAAAAGCATTTCCAATAAAAAAACAGGTAACATTAGCAACACCCGAAAGGCGGTTAACAATTTGTTGGTGTTCGAACAAACTTTCTGTTCCTAGTTCAAACATATCCCCTAAAACCATTATTTTATTAGGCTTATCCAATTGAATAAAATTATCAATAGCAACCGCCATACTACTCGGATTCGCATTATAAGCATCTAATAATATAGAATTAGAACCTTTGACAACCATTTGCGAGCGATTGTTCTCAGGAATATATTGTTCTAAAGCCTCTTTAATTGATTCGAGAGGTACTTTAAAATAAGTTCCTATAGCAAGAGCTGCATTGATGTTATTGGCGTTATACAAGCCTATCAAATGAGTAGCGATTGAAAAATCTTGATACATAATAGTTACAAAAGGATTTGCCTCAACAGAAGAAATAGTAATATCAGCTTCCGTTTTGTTTACCCCAAAAGAATAGGAAGAAAGCTTCTTTGACTTATCCACTTGAATGGGATCCTCAAGATTTATAAACGTTGTTTTATTCCCAAGAGACAAATAAGCATACATCTCACTTTTACCTTCAATCACACCTTCAACGCCACCAAATCCTTCTAAATGTGCCTTACCAAAATTGGTAATATAACCATAATCAGGAGTCGCCAACTGACAAAGAAACTCAATCTCCTTTTTATGATTAGCTCCCATTTCAACTACTCCTATTTCTGTCTCTTTAGTAAACGAAAGCAAAGTCAAAGGAACCCCAATATGATTGTTTAAATTACCAACCGTTGCTTTGGTATTGAATTTTTTGGAAAGAACGACATGAATCAACTCTTTTGTAGTTGTTTTTCCGTTGCTTCCTGTCAAGGCAATAATGGGAATTTTGAGATAATTTCTATGATATTGCGCCAATTGCTGTAATGCCGATAAACTGTCCTCCACCAAAATCGTTCTCTCGTCTATATAATAATTTGAATTATCAATAAGAACAAATTTAGCGCCTTTAACAAGTGCCTCAGCTGCAAATGTATTGGCATCGAAATTTTCACCTTTAATGGCTACAAATAATGAGTTGGGTAAAATCTTGCGAGTATCAATAGAGATTGAATCGCATTGTAAAAACAAGTTATGAATGCCGGCTATATCCATAATAACTAAGAATTAAAACAATAAAAGCCCTAATCAAAGGGCTTTTATTGTTATTATACTATTGAAAATTAATTTCTTGGTGATTTTCTTTTTTGTGCTTTTGGTCCAACACTAGACATCGCACATCTAAATCCGATATAATCAGTTGCCATATCTTGTGGCAAATATCTTCTTTGCGCTGGATCTAACCAATACGCTCTATCTCTCCAAGATCCTCCTTTGAAAACACGAACTTCATCGTTAATCAAAGTTGTTCTTTTACTAGAAGAATCATATTTTCTAGACATTTTCCCTAAACTATCTACAGCTACATTATGTTTTGGTGAGTTGTACATTTTACGTGCATCTTTTTCACCTTTAGTTTCTTCACCTGTGTTTCCGAAATCATAAAAACGAGTAGATTGTTTGTCACCATCTCTGTAGTTGATGTTGTTACTCTTATCAAAGTTTTGTCTCAAATATGTTTCATTTTCATCAACAGGCACTTGTGCAATTTGACCTGGATACGCTCTTGCAACTACTTTACCATTACTTAATGTATCGTATTCGATAGTTTTAGAAGTGACAATTTCAACTTTGCCATCTTTACCAATCTTATTTTTAGTATAAAGATTTCCTCTATAGTAATTGAAATCATTCCACTCATTATCAATAATAGGACGATAAACATCAGCAACCCATTCAGCAACGTTTCCTGCCATATCATACAAACCAAAATCATTAGCTGGGTATTTCTTGACTTGGTTAGTAATATCAGCTCCGTCATCAGACCAGCCAGCTATCCCGCCATAATCACCATTTCCTTGTTTAAAGTTCGCCAATTGATCCCCTCTACTAACTCTTTTTCCTGAACGAGTGTAACTACCAGACCAAGGATATTTCTTTTGACCTTTATAAGTATTGTACTCTCTTTGTCCTACATCGGCAGCTGCAGCATATTCCCACTCCGCTTCGGTTGGCAAACGGTACTCAGGCAATAAAATACCTGAAGAACGTTGTGCATACACATTTTTTTGTTCTGCTACTTTACCGTCTTTTCCTGCTTTAGGTGCTTTTCTTTTGGATCTTTCTTTAAGAACGATTTCTTCATTTCCTCCATAAACAGAAGTTGGAGAAGCTAAATAAGTCTCAGTACTGAAAGGGCTTTCAGCACTTACATCATTAACTTTAGCATTTTTCTTTAAGAATCCAGCTTTTTCAAGCATACTTTCGTTAACACGTTCTGTTCTCCATTTTGCAAACTCATTGGCTTGAATCCAATTTACTCCAACAACAGGATATTCAGCATAAGAAGGATGTCTCAAATAATTATTAGTCATCGTTTCATTATATCCTAAACGGTTTCTCCAAACCAAAGTATCTGGAGATGCTCCTTCGTATATATTTTTATAATTTTCTTCTGTAGGTGGAAATACCTTTTTAAGCCATTCTAAATATTCTAAATACATAGAATTGGTTACCTCGGTTTCATCCATGTAAAAGGATTGAACATGCTGTTGTGTTGGAGTGTTATTCCAATCATGCATTACATCATCTTGAACTCTACCCATAGTAAAAGTTCCTCCTTCTACGAAAACCAAACCAGGGCCAGCTTGATTTTTGTTTTTAGCAGCAACATTTTTCTGACGATCTAAGTTCCATCCAGTTGCTCTTGAAGCATTACTAGAGCTAGACTTCTTACTACAACTAGCTAATCCTGCAATCAATAAAATTGAAACGATCAATTTTAAGTTCAAAATTTTCTTTACTTTCATACTATTAATAGGTCATAATTTGGTGCCGCAATATAACAATTAACCTTTTACCTGCAACACCAAAATTTAATAATTTTAAAGAGGCTAAATAAATTTATTCAATCCCTGTATACCAACGCAAAAATATATTTTTTATTATTAAAACCTAGAGTAATTAAATTATTTTTACCCATTAAAATATGCGCTATAAAAGTTCGTTATAAACCCAATGAAGAAAAAAATATTTACTTGGCTACTACTTGTACTGCCGCTTTTTGCATTCACACAGAACAGTGGCAGCGTTGTAATTAATTGGTCTCCAACAAAATCAATGAATATGGGCGATTATAGCGTTCGTATTCCTACTTTCAATAGCCAAAATTTTCAGTATGACCCTATAAACAAAACCCTACTATTTAGCACATTAATCAGTGGGAATGTAAACGATGGCAAGATTAACTTAACCAATATAACCTATGAAAACATAAGTAATAAAGAATTAGGAGATTTATTAGCATCAAACATTCCGACTGCTCCAAATGAAAACATTCAAATAAGTACTTCACGAGACATAACAACTACATTTATAAGTCTTGCTCCAATTATAAAAGACGCTTTTGGTTTTAAAAAAATAACTTCTTTTTCCTACTCCATAACTCAAAACTCGAATCGAACAGCTAGTCAAAACAAAACAGCAGCAACCACTGCCCTAAGCAATTCAGTATTAGCCTCAGGAAATTGGTTTCAATTTAAAATTCAAAAATCGGGTGTTTACAAAATATCTAGAAGTTTTTTACAACAATTAGGACTATCCGTAAATTCAATAGACCCAAGGAGAATAAAAATTTTTGGTAACGGCGGAAAAATGGTGCCACTAACCAACAACATTACCTGTCCACTGGACATTGAAGAAACTCCTATCCAAGTAATAGGAGAAAACGACGGAGTATTCAACAATGAGGATTACATACTTTTTTATGGAGAAGGAACTGACATCTGGAACACTGAGAGCAAAACCTTCAACAACCTCTATGAAGACCAATCCTATTATTATATTACCGCTGATGGTGGATCTGGAAAAAGAATGCAACCACTAAACCAACCTTCAGGTAACCCAACCCTAAGTTTATCAACTTTTGATGATACTCAATTTCATGAATTAGATCAAATCAACATCGGACAACTAGGACGGCAATGGTTCGGAGAAAAATTCGACATCAACAACGAACAAGAATTCGATTTCGACTTTCCCAACATTGACGCAACAGTACCTGTAAAAATCAGCACAGAAACTGCTTCTGCGGCCTTTACCCCTACTTCATTTGTAATTTCAGCAAATAACTCCCCAATTGGCGCCATAAATTTCCCTGCGCTAAGCAATAATTCTGGAATCTCTTTTTTTACAGGTAATCTTTCAAACACGGCTTCATTTGTAGGTTCAGAAAAAAATAAAATAAAATACACCTATAATAATGGAGGCGTCCCAAATGCAATAGGCTACTTAGACTATATAAAAGTGGTTGCTAAAAGAAAACTAGTCGGTTACGGAAAACAATTTCATTTTCAATATGATACTGCTTTTTCAACAAGTGGAATTGTGGAATACTCAATAACCAATGCGACAGGAATAACTCAAATATGGGATGTCACTCAGCTAAATGCTATTCAAAAAATTGAAAACAGCAACCAGCCACAATTTAGTTTTAAAGCCAATTTGGGCGAAATCAGAAAATACATCGCTCTGGATACTAATGACTTTTTGACTCCAACAGTTTCTAAAAAAGCAAAAGTCGCTAACCAAAATATAAAAGGAACCATTTTCAAAAACAATCAGGAACAATTTCAAGACATAGACTATGTAATTATTGCGCCTAGTTTCTTGATTAATCAAGCCGAAAAACTGGCTATTTTCCACAGAAACTATTCCAATTTGAATGTAAAAGTAATTCCTATTGAATTAATTTATCACGAATTTGCCTCTGGAAAACAAGATATTGGAGCCATCCGAAATTGCATCAAATACATTTACGATAATGCTTCTGCTCCAGACAAAAGAGTAAAATACGTCAACCTTTTTGGAGATGCTTCCTACGATTACAAAAATAGAATCAACAACAATAGCAATATCATTCCTATTTATCATTCTTTAAGAAGTAATACTACCGGAGAATCTTCTTTTGCCTCTGATGACTTTTTTGGATTAATGGATGCTAATGAAGGTAATATCACCAACACTTTTGGTGGAATTGATATCGCTGTGGGTAGAATGATTGTAGATGATACAAAACAAGCGGAAGAAATGGTTCAAAAAGTGATAGATTATCACGATTCAAAATCCTTCGGTAATTGGAGAAATAACTTTGTGCTTATTGGAGATGATTCAGACGTAGTCTCCGACGCTTCCTTACAACAAAAACAAAACAATTTAGGTGATTTAATCACAACCGAAAAACCGTTTCTCAATGTGTCTAAAATTCTACTTGACTCCTATATACAAGAAGCGTCCGCTGGAGGATTTCGTTATCCAAAAGCCAGAACTGATTTATTTAATGCTTTCGAAAAAGGCGCTTTAGTTTTTAATTATTTAGGGCATGGCGGCGAAGATGGATTGGCCGTTGAACGTATTTGGGAAAAATCAGACGGGCAAAATCTAAACAACCAATTTAAATACCCGCTTTTTGTAACCATCACCTGTGAGTTTTCAAGATTTGACAACCCGTTACGCCCAACAGCAGGAGAATACACCTACTGGAACCCAAAGGGAGGCGCAATCGCCATGATTACAACAATACGCTCTATAGGACAATTTAGTGCCGAGAATTTCAATCCATTGTTGACTAGAAATTTACTGTCATTTGGTTCGAACACCTACGTTTCTATGGCAGAAGCACTCCGAATTTCAAAAAACACGAATCCAAATTCATCTACAAACGTTGTGGTTTTTATTGGCGACCCTGCATTGCAACTCGCCATAGCCAAACCTAAAATCAACCTAACTAAAGTAAATGATATTAGTATTTCACAACCAATTGACGACTTCAAGTCTTTAGCAAAAATGAAGGTCTCTGGCGAAGTAACAGATGAAAACAACAATATATTATCCAATTATAATGGAGAAATCGCAACGATTATAACAGACAAATCAGTCACAAGAAACACGCTGAACAATGACGGAAATAGCCCCAGCATTTCATTTTCGGTTTTAGGCGAAGCAATCTTTAGAGGAAACGCCACAGTAAAAAACGGTCAATTTGAATTTAGTTTTGTTGTTCCTAGAGACATTCGTGTTCCTGTTGGAAATGGAAAAATTAGTTTTTATTCAAAAAAAGACAATACTCTTGAAAACCAAACTGGACAAAACACAACTATTAAAATAGGAGGAATTAACGAAAATGCTGTTGCAGACAATATTAGTCCAAAAGTGAAGTTATATATGAACGATGAAAATTTTGTTTCTGGCGGAACAACCAATCAGTCTCCTATATTAATAGTACAATTAGAAGACGAAAACGGAATTAATACCGCCAGCGGAATAGGTCATGACATTGTTGCCATTTTAGACGGAGAAGAAAGCAATCCATTTATCTTAAATGATTATTACGAAACAAAACTGGATGATTTCACCTCAGGAACCATTAGATTCCCATTTAGAAATCTTTCAATTGGACTTCATACAATAACCATTAAAGCATGGGATGTTTATAATAATCCCGTCATTAGTGAAATTCAGTTTTTGGTAGTAGGAAATGAAACTATAACCCTTACAAACGTATTGAATTATCCCAATCCATTTGTAAACTATACCGAGTTTTGGTTCACACACAACAGACCATTTGAACCCTTAGAAGTACAAGTGCAAGTCATGACAATTACAGGAAAAGTGGTTTGGTCAAAAAACCAAATTATTACTACCGAGGGTTTTTTGTCAAGAGAAATTAAATGGGATGGAAAAGATGATTTTGGCGACCGACTAGGAAAAGGAGTATATGTCTACCGACTGACCGTCAAATCCTCATTGAATAACAAAAAAGCTGAAAAAATAGAAAAGTTGGTCATCCTATAAATTTAATACTATATTTGTTTAATGATTTTAATAGCATAATGAAGAAATTTATTCTAATTTTTATTGGCTTTATAGCCTCAAATACATTTGCACAAGAGAGAGCGATTACAACTGGAGTTCCTTTTTTACAAATTGCAGCCGATGCAAGAGCAGCGGGCATGGGAGACATTGGGGTAGCTACCTCTCCTGACACTTATTCACAACAATGGAATCCTGCCAAATATGCGTTTGCTACCGACAAACAAGGATTCTCTGTAAGCTATACACCATACCTTACTGATATCGTAAATGACATTTCACTAGGTCAAGTAACTTACTACAACCGTTTTAATGACAGAAGTGCGTTTGCAGGAAGTATCAGATATTTTGGCCTTGGAGAAATCGAACTTCGTGAAAACGCAACCGATATCCCAAGATTAGTATCCCCAAACGAATTTGCTATTGACGGTTCCTATTCCCTACACTTAAGCGATTATTTTTCGATGGCAGTAGGCGGAAGATTCATTCATTCCAATTTAAAAGTAGCCTCAGATAATGGTGACGCTTCACCAGCTAGTACGTTTGCGGTAGATATTGCAGGGTATTATCAATCAGAAGAAATTGCTTATTCTGACTTCAATGGAAGATGGAGAGGTGGATTTAATATTCAAAATTTGGGGCCAAAAATAAGCTACGACAATGATGAGTTCAACAGTAACTTCTTACCTGCGAACTTAAAAATTGGAGGAGGATTTGATTTTATTCTTGACGAATATAACAAAATAGGTGTCAATTTAGAATTCAATAAATTATTAGTGCCCACACCTCAATATGAAAGCACTGATACAGCAGCAGAAACAGTACAAAAAACAGAAGACTATCGTAAAATAGGATGGGTTTCTGGAATCTTTAAATCCTTTGGTGATGCACCGGGAGGCTTTAGCGAAGAACTACAAGAAGTTACATACGCATTAGGAGCAGAATACGAATACCAAGATGCATTCTCGTTGCGTTCTGGATATTTCCATGAAAGTGACCAAAAAGGAGCAAGAAAGTTCTTCTCTCTAGGAGCAGGCTTCAAATACAACGTGGTTAAAGTAGATGTTTCCTACTTGTTTTCCGCTTCAAAAGTTAAAAATCCTTTAGAGAATACACTACGTTTTTCTTTAACCTTTAATTTTGGTGACAAATACGAAAATTACTAGAAAACGAATTAAACTGATAACAAATCCAAATTTCAAAAGCAACAGCCTTGAAATTTGGATTTTTTTTCCTCAATAATGAAAACAAGATTTTACTAAAAACTTCTTTAAAAGTAAATAGTATCTACACAAGAAAATCTAGAAACATGAAAGAAATTAACATCACTACTTCATTCAAACAGTTTGACAGTATAACAGAACTACCAACTGAGATTCAAGAATTAATGCAGGAAGCGATTACTATTCGTAAAAACGCTTATGCTCCTTATTCGAATTTTAGAGTCGGAGCAGCTTTGCTTTTGGAGAATAACAAAATAGTTTGTGGTTCCAATCAAGAAAACGCGGCATATCCATCTGGTCTTTGCGCAGAACGTGTAGCTATTTTTTATGCTGGAGCGAATTATCCTGGAGTGAAAATAAATAAAATGGCTATTACAGCAGCTTCGGACACCAACCCTACTACTGAACCCATCCCTCCATGTGGCGCATGTAGACAATCCATAGCCGAATATGAAATCAAACAAGACCAACCTATTGAAATTTATTTCATGGGAGAAACAGGTGTAATCTACCAGTCTGATTCACTTAAAAACCTTCTCCCTTTTATGTTTAACAAAAAATTCCTCTAATCAGAATAAAAACTGGTTGTTAAATTTTATTGCTTACTCGGAATGTCTTATTTTTGCATTTCGCAAATTTGTGTTGGATTAGAGGTTCGGTTTTTAAAAACTTCACTTCGTTATAATAAATTTTACACCATTTCGAATAGTATTAACACTTACAAAAGAATTATTTCAGATGAAAGAAGTTACGAAAGAAGTATATTTAAAGTGGTATGAAGACATGCTTCTTTGGAGAAAGTTTGAAGACAAACTAGCTGCTCTATACATACAACAAAAAATAAGAGGTTTTCTTCATTTGTACAATGGTCAAGAAGCCGTTTTAGCTGGAGCACTCCACGCTATGGATTTGACAAAAGACAAAATGATTACCGCCTATAGAAACCACGTACAACCTATCGGAATGGGAGTTGACCCAAGAAGAGTAATGGCTGAACTAATGGGTAAAGCTACAGGTACTTCAAAAGGCATGGGAGGTTCTATGCACATTTTTTCAAAAGAATACCGTTTCTACGGAGGACATGGAATCGTTGGAGGACAAATCCCGTTAGGAGCTGGTTTAGCTTTTGGAGACAAATACAACAACACTGGAGGCGTTACCCTTACCTACTTTGGAGACGGAGCTGCTCGCCAAGGTTCACTTCACGAAGCGTTCAACATGGCAATGCTATGGAAATTACCCGTAGTTTTCATTGTAGAAAACAATGGATATGCAATGGGTACTTCAGTAGAAAGAACGGCCAATCACTCTGACATCTGGAAACTAGGATTAGGATATGAAATGCCATGTGGTCCTGTTGACGGAATGAACCCAGTGAAAGTAGCCGAAGCAATGACAGAAGCTATCGAAAGAGCAAGACGTGGCGACGGACCAACATTCTTAGAAATGAAAACATACCGTTACAGAGGACATTCAATGTCTGATGCTCAATTGTATCGTTCTAAAGAAGAAATCGAAGAATACAAAAAAATAGATCCAATTACTCAAGTTTTAGATGCAATTATGGATCAAAAATACGCAACAGAGGAAGAAATCGAAGTAATTGACCAACGTGTAAAAGATTTAGTAGAAGAGTGTGTAAAATTCTCAGAAGAATCCCCATACCCAGAACTACAACAGTTATACGATATGGTATACGAAGAAGAAAACTATCCATTCATCCCTCACAAATTATAATCCATTATGGCAACAATTATTACAATGCCCCGTTTGAGCGACACTATGACGGAAGGAACGGTAGCAACTTGGCTTAAAAAAGTAGGTGACAAAATAAATGAAGGAGATATTCTAGCTGAAATCGAAACAGACAAAGCTACAATGGAATTCGAATCCTTCAATGAAGGAACGCTATTATATATTGGAATACCAGAAGGAGAAACTGCACCTGTAGATTCGCTACTTGCTATTATTGGAGCAGAAGGTGAAGATGTAACTGCCTTAATTGCTGGCGGAGACACTGCTCCAGCACCAGCTGTGACAGAGGCTCCAAAAGAAGCAACTACCACTCCAGCAGCAACTACTACCGCTACAGAACTTCCAAAAGGAGTAATCGTAGTGACTATGCCTCGATTAAGCGACACTATGACCGAAGGTACCGTTGCAACTTGGTTAAAAAAAGTAGGTGACACCATTGCTGAAGGAGACATCCTAGCTGAAATCGAAACGGACAAAGCTACAATGGAGTTTGAGTCTTTCAATGCTGGAACTTTACTTTACATAGGAATTCAAGAAGGAAATACTGCACCTGTTGATAGCCTTTTAGCTATTATTGGACCTGCAGGAACTGATATTACTGGAGTAGCAGCTGGCTTTACTGCTGGCGGAACTACTGCTGCACCTGTAGCAACAGAAACAGCAGCTGCACCCGCAACTACAGAAAAAAATATTGAAACTGTTCAAGAGCCAAGTGCTGACGGACAAAGAATTTTGGCTTCCCCTTTAGCTAAAAAATTAGCTTCAGAAAAAGGAATCCAATTATCACAAGTAAAAGGAAGCGGTGAAAATGGACGTATCACAAAAAGCGATATCGAAAATTTTACGCCACAAGCAAATACTGCTCCTCAAGCAGCTCCACAACAAGCACCAGCTGCTAAAACTGAAACTGTGGCAGCTCCAAAACCTTATGTTCCTGCTGGGCAAGTAGCAACAGAAGAAATTAAGAATTCTCAAATGCGTAAGATTATCGCAAAACGTTTATCAGAATCTTTATTCACAGCACCTCATTACAATTTAGTAATTGAAGTAAGTATGGATGAAGCGATGAAATCAAGAGCTGTAATCAATACTGTGCCGGATACAAAAGTTTCTTTCAACGATATGGTAATCAAAGCAAGTGCTATGGCATTAAAGAAACACCCAAAAATCAATTCACAGTGGAAAGAGGATGCAATCACTATCAACTATCACGTAAATATTGGTGTAGCAGTAGCTGTTGAAGATGGTTTAGTTGTTCCTGTATTACCTTTTACTGACGGTATGAGTTTATCTCAAATTGGTGCAAGTGTAAGAGATTTAGCAGGAAGAGCAAAAAACAAAAAATTATTACCAACTGAAATGGAAGGAAGTACTTTTACCATTTCTAACTTAGGTATGTTTGGAATTACTGAATTCAACTCTATCATCAATCAACCAAATTCAGCTATTCTTTCAGTTGGAGCAATCGTTGAAAAACCTGTAGTGAAAAATGGACAAATTGTAGTTGGTAACACTATGATGTTATCGTTAGCCTGTGACCATAGAACTATTGATGGAGCGACAGGCGCTCAGTTTTTACAAACATTAAAACAATACATTGAAAACCCAGTAACAATGTTAGCATAACAAAAATTTTCTTTATCATAAAATCCCGTTTTGAACTTTCAAAACGGGATTTTTTTTTTACTTATTCTTGGCTTCAATCCACTTGGACATATATTTTGTACTGGCGAGCGTATGATGTTGCAAAAGGGCACCATAAAAATTATTCCGTCGATGCTCCTCAATGGCTGACAACAAATGGTGTAATCGTTCTACAAAAACACCTTCAAAAAGATCCTTTTGATATCTTTTATTCAAAATAGAAAAACCATATCGTTGTGATGTAAGCCAGATGGATTTATCAGTATACAATTGCACTGCTGCATCCACAAAATCTTCAACAGCATCACTAACATAGCCATTCCAAGGCAAATCTCCCTGCATAGATTCTGCACCAATAGTAGTGGTTACGCTAGGAGTACCTGTTTGCATGGCTTCCAATAATTTTCCTTTTATACCTGCTCCAAAACATAAAGGAGCCAAAACTACTTTTGATTGTTGCACTACTTCCTGAGCGTCTTCAGCGCGTCCCATAATAAAAAAATTAGTCTTTGGCTGATGAAGTTGCAGTACTTTTTGAGAAGGATACGCTCCATAAATTTTTAAAGTAGCATTCGGTAATTTTTTAAGAATTTTAGGCCAAATCGTCTCTTTCAAATATTGAACGGCATTCCAATTGGGCTCATGAAGAAAGTTTCCAATAAAGACAAAACCTTCACGCTCTTCAAACGAAGGCAATTCATTTACAAAAGAAGCTTCGAATGCATCCGAAAGAATGGGTAAATAAAACAATAAAGAAGCGTCTATTTTAAAAACATTCTGCAAAATATCCATTTCAAATTCAGATACCATTAAAGTCAAATCACATCTCAAAATACTAGCAATCTCTCGCTTTGCAACATCTTCAACTAGCAAATCATTGATGGAAAATGGTCGATTTTGCTTAAATGCCTTTTGTCGCGCTATTCGCAAACAATGTAAATCTTCTGTATCTAAAATTCTAACTGCATTAGGACAATTTTCAATAACTCGCCACCCAAACTGTTCTTCAATCATAAATCGATCAAACAAAACCACATTGGGCTGCATTGCTCTGACAAACACATCAAAATTAGAATCATTTAGCTTTATAGCAACTTTATGAATACCAAACTTTGATAAATCAACCATAAAATCACTATCCTGTGCAGCACTGGCAAAAGTAACTTCATATCCTTGCTTTTGAAACAAACCAATGAGTTGCAGCATTCTAGTTCCCGCAGCCGAAGAATTAGGCTCTGGACAAACAAAACCAATTACCAATAGTTTTTTCATATTAAATTAATTGTGGGTACAAAATAATACTATTTCATTCTGATTCTAGCTTTTTGAAAGAAAAATCAAAACTAAAAAGCTAAATTTGTAGTCAATAAATTGAATAATATTATGTTGGGATTAAAATTAGCTACTGACCCACGATGGGTTACTATCGTAGAATCAAATATTGAAGAGATTCTTACCGATCATGCCTGGTGCGAACAAAAAGCGGCTTCCAATGCCATATATATTATCATCAATAATTCAGAAAAAGAAGAATTAGTGACAGAAATGACCAGAATTGCTTTAGAAGAAATGGAACATTTTCAAATGGTTCATAACATCATTAAAGAAAAAGGGCTAACCTTAGGAAGAGAAAGAAAAGATAATTACGTGAATGATTTGGTCAAATTTGCTAAAAAAGATGGAAGCAGAAATGACGCGTTAGTAGAAAGATTATTGTTTGCAGCTATGATTGAAGCCAGAAGTTGTGAACGCTTTAGAGTACTTTCACAAAACATAAAAGACCCAGAACTAGCAAAATTCTATCACGATTTAATGGTAAGTGAGGCGGGTCATTATATGACATTTTTGAAGTTTGCCAGACAATATACAGAAAAAACAGATGTAGACAAACGTTGGCAAGAATGGATAGATTTTGAAAGTTCCATCATTGGAAATTATGGAAAATCAGAAACTGTACACGGATAAATAACATACACTTTACTTAAAATGGCGATAGATAAAAAAAACATCTTCTTAAAAACAGTAAAATATTTAGGAATAGCATTCGGTAGTATTTTGGTTGTGATGTTCCTTACACCCATTATTTTTTCTGATAAAATAAAAGAAGAAGTAAAAAAATATGCCAATACCAAACTAGAAGGAGAACTTAATTACGGAGACGCTAATCTATCGTTTTTTAAACATTTCCCATCATTGACGTTGACTTTAAACGATGTCAATTTAAATGGCACCATCCCTTTTGAAAAAGAAAAATTTGTATCTGCCAAAGAAATTGCTTTTGGTATCGATGTAACGAGTTTAGTTTTTGGTAAAGCCATAGACATTGACCAAATTATTGTAACCGAAGGAAACATCAATGTGAAGGTTGACAAAAATGGTCAAGCCAATTACAATGTGTACAAAGGAAGCGAGGAAACACCTAAAGAAAATGAAGAAGAAAGTAGTACTGCTTTACAACTTGAAAAAATCGAAATCGTAAACAGTAAAGTAGTTTATGACGACCAATCAACGGCGATTCATCTTGATTTATTTGATTTCAATTATACAGGAAAAGGAGATTTAAGTTCAGACTTATTTGATTTATATTCTAATATTAATATTTCCAAAATGAATTTCATCTACGAAAACGAACCGTATTTGATGAATAAAAAAGTACAAGGTGATTTAATTACGAAAGTTAATGTAAACTCTTTGTCTTTTGTTTTTGAAGAAAATAATCTGAACATAAATAAATTATTAGTGGATTTCAAAGGTAAATTTGATTTCCTAAAAGACGGATACAATATTGATTTTAACATTAAATCGAATGATAGCGAACTCTATGATTTGATTAATGCCTTTCCTCCAAAATTTATTACCTGGCTAGAAAAAACAGAAATCAAAGGAAAAACCGACCTGCTTTTAACCCTAAAAGGAAAATACATTGCTTCTCAAAAAATAGCACCAGATTTACATTTGGATTTAAAAATAAAAGACGGTTTTGTCAATTACAATAAAAGTAAATTTCCTGTTTCTAACCTAAATTTAGATTTTAGCGCAAAATTACAATCCCTTGACCCGAACCAGTTGCTTTTAGATGTTAATGGTATTTCTTTGAATATTGAAAAAGAATATTTAAAAGCAAAATGGCATTCCAAAGGAGTTGAAAATATTGAATTGAATGGCGAATTGTACAGCTTCATTGATTTAGAAAAATTAAATAATGCATTAGGAATTCCAAATTTAACCGTAAAAGGGCTTTTGACTGGAAAAGGAACAATGAATGGAACGTATAATGCAAAAACCAACAGTTTTCCTATAGCTGATATTGCTATTGATCTTAAAAATGGATTTATTCAAACGGAATATTATCCAAATCCAATCACCAACATCAATTGCAATACTACCATAAAAAATCAAAAAGGCTCTATCGATGATTTAAAAGTTAGACTACAACCCGCTAGTTTCACTTTTGAACAAGAACCCTTTACAGTGGAGGCCAACTTAGAAAATTTTAAAGATTTGACTTACGATGTAAAGGCAAAAGGTGTTTTAAACATCAGCAAAATATACAAAGTCTTTTCACAAAAAGGATTAGATGTTGATGGATATATTAAAGCTGATTTAGCTCTTAAAGGAAAACAAAGTGATGCAGAAAAAGGCAACTATAACAAATTGAACAACAAAGGAACACTAGAAGTTAGAAATATTGCGATAGCATCATCATATCTTCCAAAAAAGCTTTTAATCAAAGAAGGTATTTTCAAATTCAATCAAGACAAAATGTCTTTCAACACTTTTTTGGCTAGTTACAGTGAATCTGATTTTAAATTAAATGGTTATCTAAAAAATGTATTCAATTTTTTAAGTCCAAGAAAAGGAACACTAAAAGGGGCGTTCACTTTACAATCAAAGTACATTAATGCGGATGAGTTTATGAACTCAGTAGAAACCAATACTGCGACTACAAATTCTACCAAAGAAACACCTAATAAAACAACAACTAGTACAGGTGTCATAATTATCCCAAAAAATCTTGATTTGCAATTCAAAGCCATTGCTCAAAAAGTAGATTTTCAAGAATTACATCTTACCAAAGCCAATGGTAATCTGAAAATGAAAAACGGTAAATTATACCTTCAAAACACCAATTTTAACCTTATTGGATGCCAAGTAGGAATGAACGCCTTATACGAAAGCTTAACGAGTAAAAAAGCTTTGTTTGAATACGAAATTAAAGCTACAGACTTTGATATAAAAAGAGCCTATAAAGAAGTTAAAATTTTCCGTGAAATGGCAAGCGCCGCTGAAAAAGCACAAGGAATAGTTTCTTTAGATTACAAACTTAAAGGCCGTTTAAACGCAAATATGGAACCCGTATTCCCCTCTTTAGTAGGAAATGGAGTTTTATCTGTAAAAGACATTAAACTCTATGGAATGAAAATGTTTAATGTAGTTGGAAGCCAAACCAATCACGATAAAATGAAGAATCCTGAACTATCTAAAGTTGACATTAAAAGTTCGATTAAAAATAACATAATGACTATCGAACGATTCAAATTCAAATTCGCAGGATTTAGACCAAGAATAGAAGGAACCACAAGCTTAGATGGTCGATTAAATTTAAAAATGAGATTAGGCTTACCTCCTTTCGGAATTTTTGGAATACCAATAACCGTAACTGGTAATAAAGATAATCCAAAAATTAAAGTTGGAAGAGAAACACAAGATTTAGAAGAAACAGAAGATAAGGAAACTGAATAAACAATTAAAAATAAAAGCCAATAGTACTAATACTATTGGCTTTTGTATTTTATGGGATTCTCTAATAAGACATTTACACTTTCCACTCATTTATAAAATAATCACAAATTGTATTCATTTGACAAGACATACAATTAGGAACGGGTCTACAAATCAATCTTCCATGAAAAGAAATAGCCATTCCTATTTCTAACCAAATTGAAGAATCTAATTTTGAAAGTAACTGTTGTTCCATTTTATCCGCTTCTTTAAAATCAGATACAATACCCAATCTTGGTGCAACCCTCAAAACATGCAAATCAACCATAATACCATTAGGATTATAGCCTAATTCCTTTAGAATTACATGTGCCGATTTTCTTCCAATTCCTCTATACCTTGTAAAACCCGATAGTGTTGTTGGCAAATTTTTATTATGAAATTCTTTTGCTAACTCAATAATCCAGTTTGCTTTATTCTTAAAATTAGTAATAGAATCCAAAAGTGGATATAAATCGGAAGCATTAATAGACATTAAAGAGAACCAATTAGGATATTTTTCAAAAAAAGGAATAGTCAAACGATTAATATTTTCATCAGAATCCTGAGCAGCAAGAATAACCATAACAATAAGTTGGTAACTATTCTTATAATGCAGAGGATGTGTTTTCCCTTTATAATTGAATATTAATGGTTCTAACAAAATCGACCAATTACGATCGTCAAATAAATCCATAAACACATTCTTTAAGTCAATGATAAAAACATGAGTAAGATAAACTAAAATCCTTTACATCCACTATTTTCTTTAAAATAGCTTACTGCTAGAAAAAAAAGAGCATAAAAAAACCCTTCATTTTCGATGAAGGGTTTTTAATAAAGAAAGGCGGCGACATACTCTCCCACAAATTGCAGTACCATCTGCGCAGGCGGGCTTAACTTCTCTGTTCGGAATGGGAAGAGGTGAGCCCCGCCGCAATAACCACCTTAAGATTTTAAGGC
>CAUPRE010000011.1:0-113292 GCA_963513565.1 uncultured Flavobacterium sp.
AAACCCAAAACCCAAAACCCAAAACCCAAAACCCAAAACCCAAAACCCAAAACCCAAAACCCAAAACCCAAAACCCAAAACCCAAAACCCAAAACCCAAAACCCAATTATGTTAAACATCGTACTTGTCGAACCCGAAATCCCTAATAATACTGGTAACATTGGCCGCTTATGTGTAGGCACCGAAAGCCGGCTGCATTTAATTCACCCGTTTGGTTTTGTGATTAATGACAAAAACCTCAAACGTTCTGGACTGGATTATTGGGTACATTTGGATGTTACGGAATACCAAAATGTAGCCGAATGGATGAAGGTAATTCCAGATACTTCAAGGGTCTTTTTGATGAGTTCTCACGCAGAGCATTCCTATTTGAATATCGAATTTCAAGACGAAGATTGGTTGGTTTTTGGTAAAGAAAGCGTAGGCTTGAGCCAGGAAGTATTAAACCTATTTGCTAAAGAAAATCAATTAAAAATCCCTATGTCGTCCCTGATTCGCAGTTTTAATATTGCCAATTCCGTTGCCTTTGTGGTTGGGGAAGCAAGAAGACAGCTTTCGGTGGGCAAAATTTAGTTGGCAGTTTACAGCTGTTAGTGTTCAGTTTTTTATAAGCTGGTACTATTTGCTTCTTTTACAGTTAATTTTTTACCACAAGGAAACACGAAGTAGGCACGAAGCAACACGAAGTTACATAGTTGTTTAACTGTTTAATTGTTAGTGTGCTTCGTGCCTACTTTGTGAATCTTTGTGTTTGAATTTTTTCAGCTATAGATTTCAAAACTAAACTTATATGCCCTTATTTGCCTTGTATGGTTCAAAATAAGCTGTCAATTCAAAAACTGCTATGACTTATATGTTTTTATTTTTTTTGCGCCCTTTGCGTAATCCCTTTGCTGAATTAGCGGTTAAACATTCTACACCAAGGATTTAATTCCCCGCCACGGCGGGTTAGGGGGCTTAACCCGTAATCACAAACTTCCCTTTTTCAGCATCAAAAACAATATGCTCATCTTTAAAAAGCGTATTGAAACTTCCTTTCGCAATCAAATTACAAGGTTCATCTTGCACTACGGTTTCTGGCGTCATAATAATCATTTCGTCACTCAATTGAATCGCCATATCGATATCGTGAGTTGAGAAAAGAATACATTTGCCCGTTTCGTGGGTAAGTTTTTTGAGTAATTTCAATAAAGAAACTTTGTGCAATAAATCCAAGTGCGTAGTAGGCTCATCCAAAATAATCAAAGTTGTATCTTGGGCTAAGGCGCGTGCAATGAGTACTTTTTGCAATTGCCCATCACTAATTTGATAATGCTTTTTATCGGACAAATGACTGATTTGAGTAAGCGATAAGGCATGTTCCACCTGAATTTTATCTTCCTCGGTTAAGGTGCCAATCCAATTGGTATAAGGCTGTCGTCCTAATGCGACTAATTCATATACCGTCAAATTACTGGGAGGTAATTTTTCGGTCAATACCAAACTCATTTCTTGTGACAAATCGGAAGCACTGTAGGTGGCTATATTTTTGTCGTGTAACAAAACATCACCCTCAAGAGGCTTTTGAATTCCAGTAATGGTTTTTAAGAGTGTCGATTTTCCAATGCCATTCGCACCAATCAAAGCCGTTAGTTTTCCTTTTTTTAGCGCTATAGAAACGGCTTTAGCAACAAGAGTGCTTACTTTTTTGTTTTGATAACCAATACTTATCGATTGGGTTTGAAGGATGATAGTGTGTTCCATTAGCCCATCATTTTTTGTTTTCTAACTAATAACCAAATCACCACAGGAGCCCCTAAGATAGAAGTCACTGCATTGATGGGCAGGCTCACTTCGGTACCGGGGACTTGTGTAAATATATCGCAAACCAACATAATGCCTGCTCCGAAGAGTAAGGTACTCCAAAACAACACACGGTGATTACTGGTTTGGAAGGTCAATTTGGCGATATGAGGAACGGCTAATCCAACAAAGGCAATCGGGCCTGCAAAAGCGGTAATACTCCCGGCTAGTATACTTGTAGCTAGAATGATAATCAATCGCGCTTTAGTGTAGTTGAGCCCCATACTCTTGGCGTAGTTTTCTCCCAAAAGCAAAGCATTAAGCGGTTTGATGCTAAAAGCACTTAAGACTAACCCAATTCCCACACAAAGACTCAAAATCCAAACCGATTCCCAAGATAAATTTCCTAAATTTCCCAACGACCAAAAGGTGAATTTTTGCAATTGCTCCGCCGAACTAAAATAGGTGAGTGTCCCAACAATGGCTGAAGTTAAGCTGCCAAACATAAGGCCAATAATGAGTATCGCCATAGTATCTCGTAACCGTTGGGATACAATTAGTACGAGCAATAAAACGCTACTGCTTCCAATAGTCGAAGCCAAAACAATACCATAGTTAGAAAGTAACAAGGGAATTAAAAAGGAAGGCATAAAACCAGCACCCAAAATCACAAAAGCAACTCCTAAACTGGCACCAGAACTCAATCCTAACACATAGGGTCCAGCCATTGGATTTCTAAACAACGTTTGCATCAATAGACCACTCATCGATAAGCCCATGCCAACCAATACAGCTGTAATCGCTTTGGGTAAACGATAATGTAAGATAATGTATTCCCAAGTGTCTTTGGAAGCGGTTTGTCCTAGCAAACTTTTTAAAACTTCTTTAGCAGGAATAGCGATAGAGCCATAACAAATATTGCCCACAAACAGCCCAAATAATCCTAGACTTAAGATGATGAAAAGAATACTATATTTATAGGAAGACCTCAATTTATTGTAATTTTTCGGCAAAGGTAAAGGTATAATTCGGAAGTAATTCGGGATGGAAAATTTTGATATAATCTTTCAAGACCAAATCGGGTCTACTTGCCGCCAATTCATAATAAACAGTACCGCCGGTGGCTCCGTGTTTGTTTTCAAAAGTATAGACGTTTTTGTTTTTTACAGCGTCAAATTGTTGATAATGCGGATTACTTGCTTGCAATTCCGCTAAGTTTTTAAAGGAGCCTGTGACAATCCAATAATCAGCTTTTTGGGCTTTTTCCAAAATCTTCTCAAAGGGCAACGGCAAACTACCAGTTCCTTTGGTAGTGCTCCATAAATAATTAGATTTGGCATCTTTTAAAAACTGTGCCACCCAGCTGTCACCTTTGGCCACAAACCATTGTTCTTGGTACATTGAGCCATATAATACGGTTGGATTTGTCTTTTTTTGAGCGACCAAGGCTAGTGTTTCGTTGTAACTTTTTACGATGTCATTAAATAAAACTTCGGCTTCTTTTTCTTTACCAAATAAAGCGCCGTACAATTTAATCCATTCGGCTTTGCCTAGTGGCGTTTGTTCCATCCAATCGGCTTGAATGAGTACTTTCAAACCGCTTTTTTGTAAGTTATCAATCGTGGGATTCGAATTATCAATGCCAAAAGCCACAATCAAATTAGGACTCAAATCAATCAATTGTTCGGTGTCTAATTTTTCATTTTGACCAATATTTTTGACCTTTCCTGCATCGATTAGTTGTCGTGTTTTTGGAGACGAAATATAATCGGTGTGCGGAAAACCTACTAATTTTTTTTCCACATCCAACATCTCCAAAAACGGAATATTGGTGGTCGAAGTCACCACTATGCTTTGTAAGGGAACAGCAATGGTCGGGTATTTTTGCAAACTATCTGGAACGATACCGTTTTTTTCTTTCAAAATATAAGTGAAGTTTTGTTTCGCGTCAGGCCAAGCATTGCGAACCCTTACGACCGAAAATCCTTGATTTTTCTGTATCGAAAGTCCAGAAGCATAACGAATACTATTGGTGGTGTCGGTTTCCGAAAGTGAGGTAGTGCTTCCTTTTTTCTCGCAAGCATTCAACGAGAGCAAGAAACTAATCAAGGCAATAAGAACAATTTTAGTCTTCATAATCAAATTTTGATAGCAGCAAATGTAACGCAAAAACTAAAATTTCTTGTTTATTTTTAACACTAAAAAATTCAACAAAGACTATCTTTGCTCTTTAATGAAGCCATAAATTAGCCCAAATGATGTACTTGATTACTGGAGGAGAACGTTCTGGAAAGAGCGGTTTTGCTGAAAAATTAGCCAAAGAAAAGTCGGATAACCCAATGTATGTAGCCACAGCACGTCAGTGGGATGCCGATTTTAAAAACCGTATCGACAGACACCAAAAAGACCGTGATGAACGTTGGGAAAACATCGAAAAAGAAAAATTCCTGAGCGAGATCAATTTCGAAAATCGTGTGGCTGTCATCGATTGTGTGACCTTGTGGTTGACCAATTTTTTTGTAGACAACAAAAACGACATCGATTTGTGTTTGGCAAAAGCCAAGAAAGAAATCGATGCCCTCGCACAGCAACCCAACACCACCATCATCATCGTTTCGAACGAAATCGGGATGGGCTTGCACGCAGATACACACATCGGTCGAAAATTCACAGAGTTGCAAGGCTGGACCAATCAATACATCGCCCAAAAAGCCGATACCGTAGTTTTTATGGTAGCGGGAATCCCAATGGTAATCAAAGGCGAAGTTTAAAATAATACAGCTTTGGGCGTTTCCACAAGGGCCGGGCTGTTCGTTATATCTTTACTGCCGAACCCCGGCAGTAAAGGATGCCACTACCATCCCTAACGCAAAAAAAAGACAATGACACTACAAGAAATCATACAATCCCGTCGCGATACCCGCCACTTCACCACCGACGAACTGCCAGAAGACGTCTTGCAGAAAGCATTACAAGCAGGACATTACGCACCTTCTGTTGGACTTACCGATGCCACTCGATATTACGTTATACGTTCCTCCGAAGTCAAAAAAGCCATCAAACTTTTGTTTGAAGCCTATGATAAAAAAGCAGCCGATGCCACCGATAACGAGCAACAAAAGCAACAATACCAAGCCCTAAAACTCGAAGCCATCGAAGAAGCCCCTGTGGGATTGGTCATTGCTTACGACCGCTCGGTGCTGAATAGCTTTACCATCGGAACGGTGGGGAGTAATGAAGCGATTAAGTTTAGCGCGGTTTGTGCGGCACAAAACATTTGGTTATCCTTAACCGAACAAGGCTATTCTATGGGATGGGTGTCGATTCTAAACTATCACGAATTCAAATCTATTTTGGGATTACCCGAAAACATAGAGCCTTTGGGCTATTTTTGCGTAGGCAAACCCGCCTCTAATTATGAGCATCAGCCGATGTTGCAACAACTAGGATGGAAGAAAAAAGAGCCATTTCCTTCTATCACTCCGATTGATTCGATACAGTCAAAAGAAGTTGTAATTTCCTCCTCCGAAGAAAAAGTAACGGAGTCCAACGCGATTTTATCGAACCAATTGCAACACAAAATCGATAACAAAACTAAGCCTACAGGAGCTTTGGGTGATTTAGAAGCACTCGCGCACCAAATAGGGATGGTGTTTCAAACCACTTCGCCTCAAATTAAACAACCGCATTTGGTGGTTTTTGCTGCCGACCACGGTATTGCCAATCACGGCGTAAGTGCCTATCCACAAGAAGTAACCCGACAAATGGTGACTAATTTTCTGGAAGGGGGAGCAGCAATCAATGTGTTTTGTACCCAAAACCAAATCGAACTATCGATTGTAGACGCGGGAGTGAATTATGATTTTCCAACAAACACCAAGTTGATTCACAATAAAATTGGCAAAGGCACGCAGTCGTTTTTACATACCGCTGCGATGAGCCCTTTAGAAGTAGCCACTTGTTTTTCGAAGGGCGCTGCTGTTGTGTCACAAATTGCGCAATCGGGGAGTAATTGCATCGGTTTTGGAGAAATGGGAATTGGGAATACGGCAACCGCTTCGGTATTGATGCATTTTTTGACTCAAATTCCCTTAGCAGATTGCATCGGAAAAGGAACGGGAGTTACAGCTGAAAAGCTACAAAACAAGCATCAAATTTTAACAACTGCAATTGCGAATTACAAAGGCGCTACCGATTTAGACTCGGTTTTGGCCTATTTTGGAGGTTTCGAAATCTTACAAATAGCTGGCGGAATGCTCGAAGCACATAAAAATAAGATGTTGATTTTAGTTGATGGATTCATTGCGACAGTAGCCTTTTTGATTGCGTTTAAGAAGCATCAAGCTATTCTGAGCAATGCTGTTTTTTGCCACGCCTCGGCTGAAAAAGGACACCAACAACTCTTGGATTATCTAGGAGCAAAAGCATTGTTGCACCTTCAATTGCGCTTGGGGGAAGGAACGGGTTGTGCTTTGGCTTTTCCTTTAGTGCAATCAGCAGTAGCGTTTTTGAATGAGATGGCCAGTTTTGAATCGGCGGGGGTGAATAACAAAAAGGATTGATATTTTTCCTCTAGATAAATCAGGAATCAATTCAAAAGATGAAATAATAAAAGAATAGTGCCTGTTTTTATTATAATATTTGAATAGCAATGGGCTTTAGACCATTCTGTTTTTATTGTAATATTTGAATAGGGATGGGTTTTAACCCATCCTTTAGAATGAGTTTAATATTAGGCTTTAGCCAAAACTATTGTAATTTAGGCTAAAGCCAATTTGATACAAATGCTAATTTTATTCCTCCAGATAAATCTGGAGGCAATTCAATTCAGCAAATAATAAAATTATTTTTTAGATAAATCTGGAGTCAATTCAAATTGAGGAATAATAAAAACATTGTTTTGGATAAATCTGGAGGTAGTTTAAAAGATGAAAAATTCTCTGTTTTTATTGCAAATTTGAATAGGGATGCGTTTTAACCCATCCTTTAGAATGAGTTTAGTATTGGGCTTTAGCCAAACTATTGTAATTTAGGCTAAAGCCAATTTGATACAAATGCTAATTTTATTCCTCCAGATAAATCTGGAGGCAATTCAAATTGAGGAATAATAAAAAACATTGTTTTAGATAAATTTGGAAGCAATTCAAAAAAATGAAATAATAAAAATAGGGTCTATTTTATTGCAAAATTTGAGTAGGAATGGGCTTTAGCCCATTCTTTAAAATAAAATCTCTAAATTGGTTTGAGCCGAATTTTAAACAACTAAAAATATAAGAATGCCATTTGTAAAAGTCTATCTTCATTGTGTTTGGAGTACTAAAAATAGAATTCCGTATCTAGATTCTATTGAATTACGCCAAAAAGTTTGGAATCATATAAGAGAGAATGCCGTTCAAAAAGGAATTTATATTGATTTTATAAATGGATATTCTGACCATTGTCATTGTTTGATTTCCTTAGGTGTGGACCAGAATATTCAAAAAGTAATTCAGCTTATCAAAGGAGAATCTTCTTTTTGGATTAACAAAAATGAATTGACTACAGAAAAATTTCAATGGCAGGAGGAATATTTTGCAGTTTCGGTGTCAGAATCGGTTCTTGATAAAGTTAGAGATTATATTAAAAATCAAGAGGAACATCATAAAAAGAAGTCATTTAAAGAAGAGTATGACGAATTTATTTTAAAATATGGATTTAAAATGGTTGATAATAAATGAAAAAACAACTCCACATCTTTTTTACCGCTTTGATGTTCTATACCCGAATTCCGTGTCCGAAGAACATTGACCATAATCCTGATTATTTGAACAAAGCGTCTCGTTATTTTCCATTAATTGGTTGGATTGTTGGGGCAATTGCTTTTGGAGTGTATGCCGCTGCGTCTTGGTTGTGGAATGCTGAGATTGGGATAGTGCTTTCGATGATTGCGAGTGTGTTGGTTACAGGCGCTTTTCACGAGGATGGTTTTGCCGATGTCTGCGACGGATTTGGTGGCGGTTGGACCAAAACTAAGATTTTGAACATTATGAAAGACAGCGCTATTGGCGCTTATGGTGCGATTGGTTTAATATTGCTTTTTTTGCTGAAGTATATGAGTTTGGTTACTTTGGTCAAAGGTGAAGCGCTTTTCACTAATTACTCTTCACTCTTCACACTTTTATTGGTTTTCATAACAGGGCATTCTTTGAGTCGATTGGCGGCGATTTCGATTGTGTTTACTCACGAATATTCTCGGGAGGATGCAACGAGTAAAAGCAAACCCATTGCGCAACAGTATTCTTGGAAAGAAGTAGTGGGCGCTTTGTTTTTTGGGCTATTGCCTTTGCTGGTTTTGCTATCGAATCACGCGATTATTGGGTTGGTAGTGTTGCCTGTTTTTTTGGCGCGTTATTTTTTGGCGCGTTATTTCCAGAAATGGATTGACGGCTACACGGGCGATTGTTTGGGAGCGACACAACAGGTATGTGAAGTTATTTTTTACCTAACCTTACTAGCGATATGGAAATTTATTTAGTGCGCCACACCGAAACGGTTTGTGAAAAAGGCATTTGTTATGGGCAAAGCGATGTAGGCATTCGAGCACCTTATGATGCGATTTTTGAATCGATTTTGGAGCAATTGCCAGAGCAAGGCGTATTGTATACCAGTCCGTTGCAACGCTGTTCGATTTTGGCGCAGCATATTCAGCAAATAAAAGGAATTCCTATAGTTGCCAAAGAACCAAGACTGAAAGAAATGCATTTTGGGGACTGGGAATTGCAGGCTTGGAATGCTATTCCGAGGACTGTTTTGGACCCTTGGATGAATGATTTTGTGAATGTTGCGGTACCCAATGGCGAATCGTTTATTGATTTGGACCAGCGGGTTTGGGAATTTTTGGAGGAGAAATTAGAAAAATCAAATGAAAAACCGCTGATTTTAGTGACACATTCTGGGGTGATTCGAAGTGTTTTGTGTAGAATAAATAACATTCCTTTGCAGGAGGCTTTTGCTACACCCTTAGATTATGGAGTGGTGGTGAAAGTAGAGTATACTCGTTAAGCAGTGTTTGCGTGAGGGATGGCAGTGGAGCTCTCCCGATTTTTTCTATCGGGAAGCGGGAACGTACAGCCCGACCCGACTACTGAGCCTGTCGAAGTATCAGGAGGGGCACGCCCAAATTATGAATGGGGTGATTTATGTTGTTGTATTGTAGTGGTTTATGATTTTTTTTACTTGTTTTTTGAGTTTTAATTTTAGTATTCCATTTTTTTAAGGCTATATTTGCATCCGAATTGAGGTTGCGTTTTACTTTTTTTAGAAAACGCATTAAAAGGGAATTAGGTTTAAAACCTAAGCTGTACCCGCAACTGTAAGCTACTAAGCTTGTTGTTATCTACAAAGCCACTGTTTTTAAAGTGGGAAATTAGAAATTAGAAATAGAAGTATAACTTCTAACCTCTAACTTCTAAATTCTACCTTGGAATGGGAAGGTCAACAACAAGACGCAAGCCAGGAGACCTGCCTTTTTTCTTAACCAATAGCGAACTTTCGGGAAAAAAGGTTCAGGAAATTATGGCACATTTTAAATCTTTTCTTTGTTTTTGCTTGCTGGCAAGTCAACTGACTTTTGCTCAGAATGATTCGATTACTCGCTTGAAAGAGGTCGTCATCGCTGATGCAAAGCTGCGCAAATTCTCTACTTCTCAAACGATTCTTAGTTTGAACGATTCTATTTTGTCTAAAAATAGTGCGTTGTTGACTAATTTACTCAATTATAATTCGGTTTTATACTTTAAAGAATACGGTCGTGGTATGCTATCGACGGTAGCTTTTAGGGGAACCACTGCGTCGCAAACTGCGGTGATTTGGAACGGCATCAACATCAATTCTCAAATGAATGGGAGTACCGATTTTAATACAATTTCAGGAACGGATTATAATTCGATTGCTGTCAAAGGTGGTGGTGGAAGTGTGATTTATGGCAGTGGCGCAATTGGTGGCACGGTGCATTTGAACAATGACTTGCGATTTGACCGCTCTTTTTCAAACCAATTGCGATTGGATTATGGAAGTTTCAATACCCAGGGCATACATTATAACAGCCAGTTTTCAAATACAAAATGGTCGGCTCAAATTGGTTTTTCTAGAAACTATTCTGATAACGATTACGATTATCCTGGTCGTTTTGATTGGAAAGGCAATCAGCGTTTTAATGAAAACGGGGAGTATGAAGTGATTGGATTCAATGCAGCTATTGGTTTTAAAATTTCTGATAAACAAATATTAAAAGCATACAGTCAGTCTTCGAATACCGATAGGAATATTTCTTTGCTTTCGCCCTCGGAGTCTAGAACGAAATACAAGAATGATTTTAGTAGAAATTTGTTGGAATACAATGGTGTTTTTGACCAATGGACGATGAATGGTAAGATGGCTTACCTCACCGAAGGCTATCAGTATTATCCGAACAAGTTGCTACAGCAATACAGTTTTGGGGATACTAAGACTTGGATTACCAAAGCGGATGTCAGTTTTCAGGCATCGCCTTCTTTTTTGGTAAATACAATTTTAGAATACAATACAACCCGAGGTGAAGGCTCTGGTTTTGGATACCACGAAAGACAGATTGGTGCTGCATCAGTGTTGTTTAAATATGATATGGATTCAAAATGGCAAAATGAATTGGGGATTCGTAAGGAGTTTACCAATAATTATAAATCACCTGTTCTTTTTTCGGCTGGAAGTGCTTTACGCATCGCACCTTGGTACCAATTGAAAGTCAATGTTTCGCACAATTTCCGAATTCCTACTTACAATGATTTGTATTGGGAAGAAGGAGGTAATCCCAATTTAAAACCCGAAAGTGCATACCAAGGCGAGCTGGCCAATGTCTTTACTTATAAAAATATCAGCTTGACTCAAACGGCCTATTACAACAAGATTAAAGATTTGCTGCGTTGGGTTCCCGGAAATAATGGCATTTGGTCTCCTCAAAATACGGATCGCGTAGCCGCTTATGGGATAGAAACCTTATTGGCTTGGAAACAACAATTTGGAAAAAGTATTTGGCAAATCAATGGGACGTATGCGTATACTATTTCTAAAAATGAGGAAACCCAAAAGCAATTGTTTTTTGTGCCTTATCACAAAGCTACCGCAGCTTTAGCTTATAGTTATAAAGAATGGAGCACTAATTATCAATTCCTATTTAATGGTTTTGTCTATACGCAATCCGATAACGATCCTAGTGCTATCATTCCCTCGTATTTGGTTTCTAATGTGGGCGTAGATTATGAATTTTTTAAACGTAATCCAATAAAAATAGGTGCTCAAGTGCTTAATCTTTGGAATGAAAAATATGAAAGTCTGGAAAATAGAATGATGCCCGGACGCAATTTTAATTTGTATCTAATCTTTAAATTTTAATATAATGAAGTTAACTAGAGTTTTATTAGTAGCCTTTACTTTCGCCTTTTTGGCGTCTTGTACTAACGAGGACAACGAAAATGTTTCTAAAGGGAATTATGATAAGGGTGTTTTTATTCTAAATGAAGGTAATGGTTCTGGAAATAGTTCCGTATCGTTTTTAGGAGAGGATTTGACTACTTTTAAACAAGATGTGTATGGAGCAGAAAACGTAGGTGATTTTTTCGGTACCTATGTACAATCGATTTTTTTTGATGGAGATAAAGCCTATGTGATTGCAGGTGGTTCTAATGTGATTAATGTAGTGAATCGCTATACGTTTAAGTTACTTGCTAAAATCGAAACAGGTCTAGTTACTCCAAGATATGGGGTGGCAAAGAATGGTAAAGCATATGTAACCAATGCGAACACTTATGCTTATGCGAATCCAGCCACTGGAAACACAGATGATTTTGTAGCCGTTATCGATTTGGCCACCAATAAAGTGGAATCTAAAATTAACTTGAATGCTACAGCCAATCGTATTGTTTTAGATGGTGATAAGTTGTACATTACAGAGCCTTATAATAATGACAAAGTTTTGGTAGTAAATACAGTAACTAAAGCTTTAGAAAAACCAATAACCGTTGGGTCAAGCGCGAATACAATGGAAGTGAAAAACGGTATTTTGTATGTGTTAGCTTCTCCTTACGGAAGTGCAAGCAAAATTGTGAAGGTGAAATTATCGGATAAATCGGTTACTGAAGTGGAGTTTCCAACGGCTTTGACAGATGCAGGAAATTTGGATATTTATGGTTCTAAAATCTATTTCACAAAAGATACTGGAGTGTATAGTATGGATATCACGGCAACACAACCTTCAGACAAACCTATTTTTAACTACTCGTCTACTTCTCAATATGGAGTGATGTATGGTTTTGCGGTAGAGAATGATAAAATTTACATTGCTGATGGAGGGGACTTCGCTTCGAATAGTAAGGCCTATGTGTATTCTTTAACTGGTGCTTTGCAAAAAGAAATAACAGTAGGAGTTGGACCAAACGGATTCTATTTTAATAATTAATAGGGTTAGCTTAAAAACTAAAAAGGCGTTTTCGAAATGAAAACGCCTTTTTTTGTTTGGGTAGTTGTTGTTTTTATTTTAGAGTTGAAACCACATCTAAAATGGTGTTGGCAATTTTTGTTTGTTCTGTTTCATTGGTCAAGGTACGTTTGTCATTTTCGTTAGTCAAATACCCTAATTCAATCAAAACACCAGGAACTGTTGCTTTTTTTAACACCATAAAAGGGGCGTTTTTTATGATAGCATTGCCTTTTAAAGCGGTTTGCTGTGTCAATCTTGCGTTAAGTTGTGTCGCAATTTCTTTAGATTGTTCAACCGTGGCAGGATTTTGTTCGTTGATGAAAAATTCCAAACCAGATTTTTGATTGTTGGCATTAGCATTAATATGCAACGAAATGAATAAATCTGGTTGTATGTTATTGATAAGGGCTGCGCGAGAATGCAACTCCACGAATTCATCCTCATTTCTAGTAAAATGTAAAACAATCGCTTGATTGGTATTCTGTGCTTTGATTTTACTGGCAATTTGAGCAACGATCTCTTTCTCGATAGCAGCGTTGTTTTTTGCGCCAAAGTCGTGTCCGCCGTGTCCTGCATCAATCACCACGTGGATGGTTTTGGAAGGTTTCAATGTAGGTGAAATAAATGCTAAAGAAGCACACGCTAAGATTCCGATACCAATTTTAGAATACAATTTCATACTATAAATGTTTTAAAAGTTACTAATGAAGTTTCAAAAAGCATTGCTTTTCAGGTAGGTAGGTATAACGCTATATTTTCTGATTTTAGTATAATCCCTACAAAGATTTTAATAATCCCTCAGGAATGGTTTCCAAGTACATATCGTTTCTAAAGCCTCTGATAGATTTACCATCTTTGAAAAATTCAAATGTTTTGCCTTTGGTCGCAGGGATTCCTTTTGCTGTACCTGTAATTTTTCCAATCGCTAACTTTAACAAAGGTTCGGTAACATCGCCCAATACACCAAAAGTACTGATGGTTTCTGCTTGTTGGAAAGTTGGTGTTAAACCACTTTGGTAGTCACCAAAGCCATCGGCGTTTACAATTTTTAGTACCAAAGGTTGCATAGCATATTTGTGAGAAGGGTTTACGTTCTCTTTTTGGAAAGTTGGAGAATCATATAAAGTAATTGATCCTACGTTTTTACCAGTAGTAACATCCCCAATTTGAACGACATTGATAAAAGGTTTCAAGCCATTAATTACTAATTCACTAGCAGATGCGGTACTTTTTGTAGTAATAATATAGACTTTGGTCAAATTCAAACTGTTGATTGGAGTGTTTTCAATTTTATCGGTAAAAAAGTTTTTGAGTGCCTCTGGATTATTAGTACTGAAATAAGCCTCAATTTTTTCATTCCATTGTTGCTTAGCAAACACTTTTCCAGTGAATTGTCCTGTAATCATACTAGCCAATCTCGTAGCAGTTTGTACTGAACCTCCACCGTTGTAACGCAAGTCCAAAATTAAATCGGTGATACCTTTTGATTTCAAACTTCCAAAAGCTTCGTTTAGTTGGGTATCATAATTAGCAAAAAAGCCGTTGTACATCAAATACCCTATTTTTTTTCCTCCTGTTTCGATAACTTTATTAATCAAAATTGGATTTTCATTCAGTGTGGTTTTGGTTAACGCTACTGATTTTCCGTTGTTCACTATTGTACTACCGTTAAATTCTGCTAAATTCAAAGTATAACTTTCGGCATTTAACAATAAAGTTTGATAGTTGCTAACGGTTAATTGTGTTCCGTTTACTCCTGTAAAATAATCTCCACGTTTAATAGTTTTGGTCGAAGCATCAGAACCAGAAATGATGTAGCGAACGTAACCAAAAATTTCGGTTGTACTTCCAGGTTTATAGCTTAATCCAAAATCAACACCATCGTTTTTAGTAGTGCCTTGAAAGGATTGTTCTAGAGCAACATAGTCATCAACAATCCAGCTAAAACGATCGATTGATTTGTCTACTCGTAAGGCTTCGAATAAACTTTCTGGGGTGCTGTAATTTTTTAGAAAGGCATTTAATTCCGATTGATTTTTAAATTTATCATCGGCCAAATTAGGCACATCGCTTTGCCATAAGTAATATTGATTCATCCCTTTCCAAACAAAGTTCTGAATTTCCAGACCTTTGGGTGCAGCAATATCATCTTCGTCTTTTTGACAACTCTGTAAAAGGAAAAGGCTTGTAAATAAAAGGAATACAATTTTATAGGTAGTTTTCATAAATTGAGGTTAAGTGGAATTAGTTTTTGTAAAAATACTAACTTTAAAATTATTTATTTATTGTTTGTAACAAAAATAATTGTCGTTCGTCTTGCTTATATGAACCGCTAGAAACAACCATTAGAATGAACCAAAATGAGTTTGTACAATTGATTACTCCTTTCAAAGACAAGGTCTTTCGATTGGCCAAACGATTACTTGTGAGTACCGAGGAGGCTGAAGATGCTGCACAAGAGGTTTTGGTAAAGTTGTGGAATAAAAATGAAAGTTTATCTGGTTATGGTAGCGTCGAAGCCTTGGCTATGACCATGACTAAGAATCATTGTTTGGATCAGTTAAAAGCGAAACGTTCCAGTAATTTGCGAATTGTACACAATAATTACACGGATAGAGAACCTAGCTTACAACAAAAAGTAGAAGACAATGATAGTTTGAATTGGGTGGCTAAAATAATTGATCAGTTGCCAGAACAACAAAGAATGATTATTCAGCTTCGAGAAGTAGAACAATATGAGTTTGAAGAAATTGCCAAATTATTAGAAATGAATGAAACCGCCATTCGCGTGGCACTCTCTAGAGCGAGAAAAACCATTAGAGAGCATATGTTAAAAACACACCGTTATGGAACTGTATAAAATAGAAGAGCTTTTAGAAAAATACTTTCAGGGAGAAACCAGTATTGCCGAGGAAAAAGAGTTGACGAATTATTTTTCTTCATCGAATGTTGCGCAGCATTTAGAGCAATACCAGCCATTATTTGGTTACTTCTCTTTAGCAAAAGAACAAATAAACCCTAAAGAATTGCCAGAATTGTCCACCAAGAAAGGACAAAGTACAAAACCAGTTTGGTGGTCATTAGCGGCTTCGGTTGTGATTTTGCTTGGAATAGGAATGTATGTTTACACGACCAATGAAACAAATACTAGTGTAGCTTCCAACGAATTGGGGACTTATGATACTCCCGAAGAAGCGTTTAGAGAAACTCAAAAGGCATTAGCCATGTTATCAGGTCACGTAAACACCGGCATAGAAAGTGTGCAGGTCATTCAGGAATACGATAAATCAAAAGGAAAAGTTTTTAATCAATAAATCAAAAAACAACATGAAATCAACAGTTATAATTAGCAACAAAACTCGTTTTACATCAATAACGAAAAAAGTATTTTTAGCTTTAGTATTTTTACTAGTCGCTAGCCCAATTTTTGCACAAGGCGCCTTCGATAAGTTTGATGATCATCCCGATGTGAAGTCTGTAATTGTCAACAAAAAAATGTTCGACATGATGAGTAAAGTAAAAGTAGATGCCTCTGACAAAGAAATGCAACAATACTATCGCTTAATCAAAAAATTAGACAATTTAAAGGTGTTTACTACCCAAAATACGAAGATTGAAGCCGAAATGAAAGCCACTGCAGAGCGTTATGTGAAAACGGCAAATCTAGAAGAGCTTATGCGTGTAAACGACAACGGCAGAAGTATTAAAATTCTTGTACGATCAGGAGCCAAAGACACTCAAATCAAAGAGCTTTTAATGTTCATTGATGGTGGAAAAGGTGAAGACACTGTCTTGATGTCTTTGACAGGTGATTTTGATTTGAATGAAATCTCAGTATTGACCGATAAAATGCGTTTTCCTGGTGGAGACGATTTGAAAAAAGCCACCAAAGGGAAGAAGTAGTAACTAGTGCTTAGCTGTGAGTGATTAGTAATCAGTTTACTGTATCCAATACTAGTTTTTAATCCAAAACATAGGATTCCAATTCCTGCAAGGTTTTCAAAACCTTGTAGGTCTGTTTTTAGAATCTTAAAGGCAAAAGCAAAAAAGGAACTAAAAGGAATTGGAATAAACTAGTGTAAGAATATTCAAAATGAAACGCAATTAATATTTAAAAAGTTAAAAAAATGAAAGCAATAGTTGGTTTGGCTATTTTCCTATGCCTATGGTTGACAAGTTGTAACTCTGAACCGAGTTTGCAAAAGTATTTTGTAGAAAATACTGAAAATAAAAATTTCATAGCACTTGATATTTCTTCTTCTATTTTGAATTTGGATCAAGCGAAACTCTCCTTGGAGCAAAAGGAAGCGTTACAATCTTTTGAAAAGATGAATGTGTTGGCTTTTAAACGCAATCCAAATAATACGGCTGAGTTCGAAACAGAACGCGCTAAATTAAACGGAATCTTGAAAAACCCAAAGTACCAACAACTCATGAAAATTGGTTCTGGTAAAGAAGGTGCTTCGGTAAGTTTTGTAGGAGCAGATGAGCATATCGAAGAGTTTATTTTATTTGCAAACCAAAAAGAAACGGGTTTTGCAGTAGTTCGGGTATTAGGTAAAGATATGAATCCTACGCATATCATGAACATGATTTCGGTATTACAACAATCTAAAATCGATTTGGATCAGTTGAAACCGTTACAGGAATTGTTGAAGAAGTAATTGAAATATTAAGTATCAATAAGTCTTTAGAATACTCTAAAGTTTTTTGGTTTATGTTTCTGCGAAATGAAAAGCAACAAATTCATAACTCATTAGTTTTTAAATAAGTGTGCCTTTATTAAGAATTATTATATTTGTCACTTGATTATGAACAAATAATGACAAAGTAGTATGGAGCCACCGAAGAGAAAAAGACCGTTACCAGAGTATCTTAGAAGGGGGATATTATTGAAGTTGGGGCAGAAAGCTAAAATAAATCCAGTCTTTAAAGCGAAAATGGATCAGATAATAGCGGACAAGAAGCAAGAAGACCTAATAGAATCCCAAAATAAAGAGATAAACTAGTAAAATAAGTCTATCATTGAAGTCAAAATTAGCTTTTTTTTCTTAACAGGCAAAAAGTATTAACCGTAGATTTTTCCATTGAGAAATAAATGAGTTTGTTTGAAAGACTAAACTAAATTAACAGTAAAACGAAATACGAATATAGTTTTGAAAAATAGTTGATGAAGTTAACAAATCATATAAGTGTCATTTATAAATACGTAATCAATTCAATATGAATACAGTAGGATTCTTTGTCAAAAAAATAAAAAAGTACATTAAAAAGTAATGAAATTTATAAAACATAAAATTTAGAGTAATGATAAGTGTAGATCGATTATCGATTGTAAATTTAAAGTATGAAAATGAAGATTAATTTAACACAAGTTTTGATAATTGTATTTGTAGTTTTATCTTTTTTTGGAGTATCTTATTTTATTGAGGAGAGAAAAGAACCTGAAAAATTTATTGTTAAAAAAGACAGTGAGGAAGGAAAATATGTTTTAGTTGATGTTGAATTAGAAGATTCTCAGGAGAAAATAATGCTCTTGTCGTATATAAAAAAAATGCCTAAAGACTCAATTAAACTCATTCTTAGAGAGTATTTAATGGAATCGGAATTTGATGTTGATTTTGAAGAGGCTGTTTTAAAAGTAGCAAAAAAATATTCTATATCTTCAAGTAAAGTTGCAAGTCTTGTGTTTAGTTATAAATATGAGTTATTAACCCAAGATGATATTCAAGATAAAGCAATAGAAAATATTGGTAATGAAGAACCTAATTAAATTAATACAGATGAGTAAATACGAAAAAATTAAAATCTTATTGTTGTCCATTTTTATTTTTGGATTTCTTTATTGTTTAAATAATTTTTCCGAAAATGGAAGATATGGCTTTACAGAAGGATCAGATGGTTACAATTCTTTGTTGCTGGTAGATTCAAGAACTGGAGAAATTTATAATTTCAGAACATTTATAAAATCCGATTTAAAAAAATACAAAAGAGTTAAGTAGAATGAATTTTTATAAACGCAGATAATTAAGAATAACGATCGTGTTAATTTAATAAAAATAAACATTTTGGCCTTCAAGCGCAACCCAAATAATACGGCTGAATTCGAAACAGAACGCGCTAAATTGAACGGAATCTTGAAAAATCCGAAATACCAACAACTTATGAAATTTGGTTCTGGTAAAGAAGGTGCTTCCGTGAGTTTTGTTGGAACGGATGAGCATATCGAAGAGTTTGTTTTGTTTGCCAACCAAAAAGAAACGGGTTTTGCAGTAGTTCGGGTATTAGGTAAAGACATGAATCCTACTCACATCATGAACATGATGTCAATTATGCAGCAATCAAAAATCGATTTGGATCAGTTGAAACCGTTACAAGCATTAATGAAGAAATAAAATTGAGATTAATATCATCAAGAACGGCTGGCGAATTGCTAGCCGTTTTTTTGTTGGTACGTTTCCCAATCCTCAGGTGTATTCAGATTTAGGATTACCTCTGGGTTTTCAACGGGTACAATGCCAATCATTGACGAAGGACAAGCTTTAATCAAATAATCCAACCGACTGTTAATCGGATTTAATTGAAGTAGTGGTTGCCAAAACGAAGCAGTCATCACGATAGGATGTCCGTTTTTACCTTTGTAATTAGGGATAACAAGGGCTTGCTGTTTTTCTAAAAGTAGTTCTAGTGTTTCGTCTTTGGGTATCGGGACATCAATGGGGCAGAGTAGTATAGTTTTGGGTTTTTCTATTTGAGAAAGAACCGTTTGTAAGCTGGAAAAAGAACCTCGTTCAGGGTTTGGATTTACAATGGCTCGAATGTTGAGATTTAAGTAAGTAATAGGTACTTGTAAAGCTGAGGTTAACCAAGGTAGCTTCTCACAATAAGCGGCCGTATGAAAACCCAATGCGATATAAACTTCGGTACTGCCAGAGGAAGCTATGCTTTTTAATTGGGTTTCGAGCCAATAGTTGTCATTATGAAGTAGTAAGCCTTTGGGTTGCCCCATTCGTTCTGATTTCCCTCCTGCCAATAGTACAAAAGCAACATTATTTTTCATAATACACATGTAGTAATTGGGCAGCAATGCTAATGGCAATTTCTTTTGGAGTGTGACCTCCCAAGTCTAATCCAACAGGGCAATGCACTGGATTCATACCTGATTCAAAACCCAATTCGTCTCTAAGCATATGATGGAATTTATTGCGTTTGGTTTTACTACCAATGAGGCCAATGAATTTTGTGCTTTCAGCTAGGCATAAAGCAGTGATTTCAAAATCCAATTTATGGTCGTGAGTAACAATGATGGTATAACAATTTGGTCCCCAATGTACAGTGCTTTTATACAAATCAAAAGAAACAGCACTATAGGTTACGGAAGAAGGAAGAGACAATGTGCTTTCCCATTGTTCTCGGGTATCCAATAGTGTGATTTGAAACGGGGTATTGGCTAATACTTCGCACAAGGCAACGCCAATATGGCCTGCGCCAAAGAGATACAGTTCTGGATTTTGATTCATAGGTTCGATTAAAAGGGTTACTTTGCCGCCACAGCATTGTTCGAATTCGGGGCCTAACGTATAAGTAGTAGATTGAATTTGATTTTCTTGAATGGCTTTTTGGGCTTGAGTGATGATATGAAATTCAAGTTTTCCTCCGCCTATGGTTCCAAAAATCTCTTTTTGATGAGTTACAATCATTTTTGAACCTATTTTACAAGGAGCTGAGCCCAACACTTGAGTTACAGTGACCAAGGCAACCGGTGTTTTGGAGGTTTTGAAAGTATGCAATAGTGTAATCCAATCGTTCATATAGGAATGGGAAATGTTTTTGCGTTAGGGATAGAAGTGGAAAACCTTTTTATACCCGTAGCCATTGCGAAGGGTATAAAAAGTTTGGGAACGGATAGCCCGACCCCGAGGAGCAGTGACTTGTGGTTTAGTAAAGTCGTGTGCCTCGGGGGAACGCCCCACAAATTATCCTACGATTTCATAATCAATTAAAGGTAAATTATAGTATTTTTTTCCGGTGAGTTGAAACAAGGCATTGACGATAGCTGGTGCGATTACGGGTACGCCAGGTTCACCGACACCAGTTGGATTTTCGGTACTTTCTACGATTTCTACGTGTATTTTTGGCGATTCGTTCATACGAATTAAAGGATAATCACTGAAGCTGTTTTGTTCGATGGCGCCGTCTTTGGCGGTGATTTTGCCGTAATAAGTCAAAGACATCCCGAAAATAGCGGCTCCTTCTAACTGTGCTTTTACCGTATCGCGATTGATGACGGTGCCACAATCGATAACGGTGTACACATTGTGAACTTTTACTTTATTATTGATGAAAGACACTTCGACCACGGAGGCGACATAGGAATAAAAACTGTATTGGACCGCTATACCAAAGGCATGACCTTGCGGTAAAGCTTTTCCGTAGTTGGCATTTTTTGCAGCTTGTCGCAAGACGTGTTTCATTCTTGCTGTATTGTATTTTATGGCGTCTTGTGTGTTTTCAATGCGGTCAGGTCCGATGAGGTTCAAGCGGAATTCCAAAGGGTCTTTTTTAGCAGCATGGGCTAATTCGTTGGCAAAAACATTCACAGAAAAACCGTGAGGAATATTGATAACAGAGCGCATCCAGCCGATGCGGACGTGAGCGGGAGCTTTGCCTGTTTCTACTTTAAAATTGGGAACGTCTAAGGGGATGTCTGTGGCACTGCCAGCTTCCCATTCGGCAGGGTATTCGGTACCGGGCACAAAAGTAGACATAATAGAAGGTAGTGCGAAACGGTGCAGCCAAGCGGTTACATTGCCTTGAGCATCCAAAGCGGCTTTGAGATATTGGGCACTTTCAGTATGATAATAACCGTGTTTGATTTCGTCTTCTCGAGTCCAAACTACTTGTGCGGGTGCGTTGATAGCTTTGGAAACCATTACGGCTTCTACGATATAATCGGGTTTTGATTTACGGCCAAAACCTCCGCCAAGGAAGGTAATGTTTACTGAAACCTTGTCTAAAGGAATTTTTAAATAATCGGCCACTTCTTTACGAGCGGTTTGCGGGTCTTGAGTAGGCGCCCAAACTTCGCAAGAATCGCCTTTTACCCAAGCAACAGCATTGGGGACTTCCATTGGGGCGTGCGCCAATAAAGGCAATTGTATGGTGCTCTCGACAATTTGATGTGCTTTGGCAAAAGCTTTATCTACATCGCCAATCGATTTGGCTGTTTTTGCGGGTTGCAATATGCCATCTGTGATTGTTTTTTGATAATCGGCAGAGCTATAGGTTGCATTGGAACCATAATTCCATTCTATAGTTAAGGCTTTCTTGCCTTCAAAGGCAGCCCACGTATTAGAAGCAATTACGGCTACACCACCCAAAGGGCCAAATGGTTTAGCAATTCTTGGGATTTCGATGACATCAATCACCCCACGAATTTTGAGCGCTGCTTTTTTGTCGAATGATTTTACAGTCCCAAAAGTGACTGGACAACGGGCAATAGCCACGAATTTCATATTGGGGATTCTTTTGTCAATACCAAAGACAGCACTTCCGTTGGCATAGTTGGCAACATCAACACTTTTTAAGGTTTTACCAATATATTTAAAGTCTTTCGGGTTTTTTAAAGTAACGTTTTTAGGTAATTCTAAAGTTTTGGCAGTGGCAGCGAGTTCGCCAAATCCTAATTTTTTACCACTGCTGTGTACTATAAAATGATGTTGCGCGATACACTCCGCTTCTGGAACGTTCCATTTTTGTGCAGCAGCAGTAATGAGTAAAGCCTTGGCTGTGGCGCCCATTTTTCGCATGGTTTCATAGAGGTATAAAATACTTCGCGAACCGTCTGTGTTTTGATCGCCATATTTTGCGTCTCCCAAAGCTTGTTGCACCACTACTTTGGACCAATCGGCTTCCATTTCGTCAGCTATAATTGAGGGTAACGATGTACGAACGCCATTCCCCATTTCAGAACGTGAAGCGATAAGCGTCAGCGTGCCATCCGTTTGCAAGTAGACAAACAGATTGGGATTGAAAGTTTCTATGGTTGAGGTTGATTCAGAAGCGAATAAGGAGCTATTTGCAGCTAATAATAATCCGCCTGATGCCAAACCAATGGTTTTGACAAAATCACGTCGACTGTAGTTTTGAATTGCCTCCATTATTTTCCTTGTTTTTTGAGTTCAACAGTATGCTGAATGGCATTTTTAATACGTTGGTAAGTACCACATCTGCATAAATTGCCAGACATAGCGGCATCAATTTCTGTCTCAGAAGGCGAAGGGTTCGAATTGAGTAAGGAAGTAGCTGTGATCAATTGTCCAGGTTGGCAATAGCCACATTGTGGTACATTGTACTCGGCCCAAGCTTCTTGCAGCAGTTGCAAATTAGGGCTTTTGCCTTCAATAGTGATGATTTTTTTGCCTTTGGCATCGCTTACGGGAGTCAAACACGAGTAGGTTGCTTCGTTATTGATCAGGATTTTACAAGCGCCACAAGCTCCGATACCGCAGCCAAATTTAGTGCCCGTTAATCCGATTATGTCGCGAATTGCCCATAATAAAGGCATTTCCGGAGCAACATCGAGATTGTATTTTTTACCATTGATATCGAGTGTGACCATAACAAGAAAAATAAAGTTAGACGGTACAAGTTACACTTTTTTTATGGAGATGCTATAGCCTTTTATTTAGAGATTGTTGTTTTGTCAAGTGGTTGTTTGGCTTTTACTATTTTTACTGTTAAATTTTATGATTTTATTATAAATTCTATAAACCAATGCAAAGAAATTTTTTCTAATCTTTGTGATTGATAAAAGTTTCTTTTAATAATTATGAGGGTAAGTCTGTTTTTTTTGCAACTTTATTTTTTGCTGCTTGCTGGAGTGGGTACTTTGCATGCGGCTCAAAATAAAAGTGTTGTAACAAACGAAATCCAATCAATTATAGAAAAAAAAGAGGGGCCAACATACAAAGCGTATGCGCCCGGAACTAACTTTGTTCAAGAAATTAGTGTTGAGGTTGAGGAAGAATTACTAAACAGTCATGAGCGCACTGATAACAAAGGAGCTTATTCTTTAGTTATAATTACTGGCTTACAACCTTGGCATTTAGTTTTTTCTTTTCAAATTTCTCCCACAAAAAGTATCACGAACTTAAAATACTTCAAACAAGTTCATCGATATGCTAATCCTATCTATATTCTTCACAACGTACTGAGAATATGATGTAATTATGGAAGCACATCAATTCTGTAGTGTGCTTTAATCGTAAAAAATAGTGTGTATAGACTTCTTGTTTCAAGGAGGTATTCTTTACGTATTCATTTTTTAGTTAAAGGAATTTTTTGAATTCCAATATCAATAAATTTTAATTCCCAATTTACATCATGAAGAAAATAATCATGTGCACAGGCTTGATGGCCTTGTTGTGCTTAACCAATTGTACCTCAAAAAAAGAAGAAAAGGAAGAACAAGTGAAGTTTACGGTAACCAATCCTATCACTATCGATACTTCATTTACCAAAGAATATGTTTCTCAAATTCGTTCCATTCGTAATATAGAACTGCGTACTCAAGAGAAAGGTTTCCTTCAAAATATTTATGTTGATGAAGGACAATTTGTAAAAGCAGGTCAACTTTTGTTTCGAATTATGCCAGGCTTGTATCAAGCGGAGTTTCTAAAAGCACAAGCCGAAGCAAAAGGAGCAGAAATTGAACTTCAAAATGCAAAAACATTAGCCAATAAAAATATCGTTTCTAAAAATGAGCAAGCAATGGCTCAAGCCAAACTAGATCAGGCAAGAGCTGAGGTTGCTTTGGCGAAATTGCATTTGTCATTTACAGAAATTAGGTCGCCATTTGATGGAATCATAGACAGAATCCCCAAAAAATTAGGAAGCCTTGTAGAAGAAGGCGAGTTACTTACCAGCCTTTCGGATAACAGTAAAATGTTTGCTTATTTCAATGTGTCTGAACCAGAATATTTGGAATACCAAAACAATGTAAAAGGAAGAGGAAGTAGTACGGTTGGATTGCTTCTGGCTAATGGTGAAGCGCTTAAATACAAAGGAAAAGTAGAAGTAATTGAGAGTGAATTTGATAATGAAACCGGAAATATTGCTTTTCGTGCTAGTTTTCCTAACACAGATCGATTACTGAAAAACGGACAAACGGGAAAAGTTTTAATGAAAATTCCAGTTAGAAACGCCTTGATTATTCCCCAAAAAGCTACCTATGAAATTCAAGATAAAAAATATGTTTTTGTGGTAGGTAAAAACAATGTGTTGAAATCTGTTGAAATCACGATTAAAGGAGAAATGCCAGACGTATATGTTGTGAATACTGGAATAACAGCTGCGGATAAAATTGTCTTAGATGGTATTCAGAAGGCAAATGATAATGATAAGATTACCTATGATTATCAAAATCCAAAAGAAGTTTTGGAACACTTGAGATTAAAGGCAGAGTAGCGTTTAACAATTTAAAAGATAAAAAATGTTTAGCAAATTTATACAAAGACCAGTATTGTCGATAGTGATATCGCTAGTTATTGTCTTTTTGGGTGTATTGGCAATGACCAGTTTACCTATAACACAATTTCCCTCAATTTCCCCTCCTAAAGTAAATATCACGGCAGATTATCCTGGTGCAAATGGTGAGTTAATGGTGAAAGCCGTAGTTATTCCTTTAGAAAGAGCGCTGAATGGTGTTCCAGGAATGAAATACATTACTTCTGATGCTGGGAATGATGGTGAAGCTTCTATTCAAGTAGTCTTTAATTTAGGCACAGATCCTAATCAAGCGGCTATTAATGTGCAAAACCGTGTAGCATCGGTCATCAATAAATTACCTCCTTTAGTAGTAAGAGAAGGGGTGAAGATTACACGAGAAGAACCTAATATGCTTTTGTATGTCAATTTATTTAGCAAAGAAAAATCTGCAGACCAAAAATTCTTATACAATTATGCTGATATTAATATTCTATCGGATTTAAAAAGGGTAAATGGAGTAGGTTTTGCAGATATTCTAGGTAATCGTGACTATGCGATGCGTATTTGGTTGAAACCAGACAGAATGTTAGCTTATAAAATTTCCGCCGATGAAATAATGGAATCCTTGAGTAACCAAAGTTTGGAAGCTTCGCCAGGAAAAACAGGAGAAAGTTCAGGGAAAAGATCTCAAGCTTTTGAATATGTTTTAAAATACAAAGGACGATACACGACTAAAGAAGGTTATGAAAATATTGTAGTTAGGTCCAATGCTAACGGGGAATTACTTCGTTTGAAAGATGTGGCCAATGTCGAATTTGGAAGCTCTATGTATGACATCTATTCTAGTATTGATGGAAAACCTTCAGCAGCAATTACAATCAAACAGTCATATGGAAGTAATGCGAGTCAAGTTATTAAAGATGTAAAAGCAAAACTTGAAGAATTAAAGAAATCGTTTCCCAAAGGAATGGATTACGAAATTAGTTATGACGTTTCAAAATTTTTGGATGCTTCTATTGAAAAAGTAATTCACACGCTTGTTGAGGCTTTTGTTTTGGTAGGTTTAGTAGTCTTTTTGTTCTTGGGAGATTGGCGCTCTACCTTAATTCCTGCCATTGCGGTACCGGTGTCTTTAATAGGAACATTTGCTTTTATGCAGCTCTTTGGAATTACAATTAATTTAATAACGCTTTTTGCTTTGGTTTTAGCCATTGGAGTCGTCGTTGACGATGCGATTGTGGTCATCGAAGCGGTGCACGCCAAAATGGAAGAGGAACATCTCTCTGCTCGAAAAGCGACTAAAAAGGCGATGAGCGAAATTGGTGGAGCTATTATAGCAATCACCTTTTTGATGGCGGCTGTTTTTATTCCTGTTGCTTTTATGTCAGGACCTGTAGGAATTTTTTACCGTCAGTTCTCGATAACAATGGCTACTGCGATTATACTTTCTGGAATTGTAGCACTAACCTTAACGCCGGCATTGTGTGCATTATTGTTGAAAAATAATCACGGAAAAGAAAGACCTAAGAATTTGGTGAATCGTTTTTTAGATGGTTTCAACAATAAATTCAATACACTGTCAAAAGGATATCAAAAGGTATTAGCTATATTAATAAATAGAAGATTCATTTCATTAATTGTATTGATTGGATTTTGCGCAGGGATCTTTTTCGTCAACAATAGCCTTCCTTCTGGCTTTATTCCTAGTGAAGATCAAGGGATGTTTTATGCTATTATTCAAACGCCACCAGGTTCTTCACTCGAAAGAACCAATCAAATTGCTCAGAAATTACAAAAAGTAGCCGAAAAAATTGAGGGTGTAAAATCCGTTTCTGCTTTGGCAGGGTATGAAATTCTAACCGAAGGTACAGGATCCAATACTGGAACTTGTTTGATTAATTTGAAAGATTGGAAAGAACGCGATCACAATGTAGAAGAGATCATTAAAGAATTAGAAGAAGAAACTAAAAATATTTCGGGAGCGACCATCGAGTATTTTCAGCCGCCTGCCGTACCGGGCTATGGAGCCGCTGGTGGATTTGAGCTGCGATTACTTGATAAAGGAGGCTCTGGAGATTATAAAAAAATGGAAACAGTAAGTAAGGACTTTGTTCGTGAATTAAAAAAACGTCCCGAATTAACCTCCGTTTTTACGTTTTATAGTGCAAGTTTCCCTCAGTATATGCTCGATATCGATAATGATTTGGCGCAACAAAAGGGAGTGAGTATAGAGAATGCAATGAATACTTTGTCGACATTGGTAGGAAGTAATTATGAAACCAACTTTATCAAATACGACCGTCAGTACAAGGTAATTGTTCAAGCCTCACCTGAATACAGAGCGCTTCCAGAAGATATTTTGAAATTGTATGTCAAAAATGATAGAGATGAGATGGTTCCTTTTTCGGCTTTTATGAAAATGAAAAAAGTGTATGGTCTTTCTGAAATTACGAGACACAATATGTACAATGCTTCCGAAATTAGCGGAGCTCCAGCTATTGGGTACAGTAGTGGAACGGCCATTGAGGTGGTAAAAGAGGTGGCTGCCAAAAAGCTTCCTAGAGGTTTTGGGATTGATTGGGCTGGAATTTCGGCAGATGAGGTAGCAAGAGGAAACGACGCAGTTTATATTTTCTTGATTTGTTTGGGCTTTGTTTATCTCGTTTTAGCGGCACAATACGAGAGTTTTGTTTTACCGCTGATTGTGATTTTATCCTTGCCAGCTGGAATTTTTGGAGCCTTTTTATTTCTAAAACTTTTTGGATTAGCCAATAATATCTATGCTCAGGTGGCATTTGTAATGCTAATCGGTTTATTGGGTAAAAACGCCGTACTGATTGTAGAGTTTGCCGCCCAGAAGCACAGTCAGGGCGCCTCTGTTCTTGATGCTGCAATGGAAGGAGCTGCGGTTCGTTTTCGCCCTATTTTAATGACTTCTTTTGCATTTATTGCGGGATTAATTCCGTTAGCAGTTGCTACAGATCCTGGAAAAATAGGCAATAGAACTTTAGGATCTGCAGCAGCTGGAGGTATGTTTGTAGGTACAGTTTGTGGGGTTTTAATTATTCCTAGCTTGTACTACATTTTTGCTAAAATTTCAGAAAAATACAAATTGTCTAAGGACGAAGATGAAAATCCATTCACCGAATACTTGAATCACAATGAATAAGACAAAGTTTAAAAGATATATAGTACTACTAAGTTTTGGTTTAGTGGTCATCAGTTGTAGTCCAACATTAACTCCTTTGGCAGCGACCAAAGGAGTTCCTGAGTCGTTCGATAAAAAAACGGATACGACCAATACTGCAACAATGCCGTGGCGTACCTATTTTAAAGATCAAAATCTGATCAACTTGATAGACACGGCCTTAAAAAACAATCAAGAATTGCAAATCACTTTGCAAGAAATTGAAATTGCTAAAAATGATATCCGAGTGCGAAAAGGAGCAATTTTGCCCAAAGTAGCTATAGGTGCGGGTTCAGGAGTTGAAAAAGTTGGAAGGTATACCAGCCAAGGTGCTGGCGATGCCTCTACCCAAATAAAACCTGGAAAAGAAATGCCAGATCCTTTGGGAGACTTTAAATTAGGAGCTTATGCCAACTGGGAAGTTGATATTTGGAAGAAATTGCGCAATTCCAAAAAAGCCGCAGTCAATAGGTATTTGTCTACTGTTGAAGGTAAAAATTTTGTGATTACCAATCTTATTGCAGAAGTAGCAAATTCCTACTACGAGTTATTGGCTTTGGATAGTCAACTCGAAATTGTGAAGAAAAACATCGCCTTGCAAAGCGACGCGCTAGAGATTGTTAAAGTTCAAAAAGAAGCTGCGAGAGCTACAGAATTAGCGGTGCAGAAATTTCAAGCAGAGGTTTTGGCTTCAAAAAGTATGGAATTTGATATTCTTCAAAGCATTAAGGAAACAGAGAATAAAATCAATTTTTTGCTAGGGCAGTATCCTCAGGAAATTAAACGTGACAGGAGTGATTTGGTAAAATTGTTGCCTAATACGCTGTATTCTGGTGTTCCTTCTCAATTGCTAACCAATCGCCCTGATGTTAAACAAGCAGAATTTGAATTGGAAGCAGCAAAACTCGATGTAAGAACAGCTCGTGCAGAATTTTATCCCTCGTTAGATATTACGGCATCAATTGGAGTAAATGCTTTCAAACCGACTTATTTATTTACATTTCCAGAGTCGTTATTATATTCTCTAGCGGGTGATTTAGTAGCGCCTATAATTAATAGAAATGCAATTAAAGCCGAATACAGTTCTGCTAATTCACGTCAGATTCAAGCGTTGTATAATTACGAACGCACTGTTTTGAGTGCTTTTGTAGAAGTAAGTAGTCAAATGTCTAGAATCGATAATTTAGAGAAAAGTTATACTTTAAAATCGCAACAAGTGGCGGCAATGAACCGTTCGATTGATGTGGCTGGTGATTTGTTTAAGTCTGCAAGAGTAGATTATTTTGAGGTTTTAATGACACAAAGGGATGCTTTGGAGTCACAACTTGAACTTATTGCTACCAAAAAAGAGCAATTCAATAGCGCGATTACACTTTACAAAGTGTTAGGTGGAGGTTGGAAATAGTTTGTTTTTTGTTGATAGAAAAACCGCAAAAGCTTAAGAAAAGTGATTGCGGTTTTTTATTGTGTTAGCTTAAGGTTTGTCAATCAAAATACAGCTAAAAGTACTTACCTTTGATGGGTTAGGAGTAAGAATAAGGGTGTTGAATTAATTTTTAGACTAATGAATGATCCGTATATAGAAGTAGTTTTTCGAAGTGTAAGCGTGTATTTGTTTATGATCATTGCGCTTCGCGTTTTTGGAAAAAAGCAATTGTCACAGTTGAATACGGCCGATGTAATTTTGATTTTATTGATAAGTAATTCAGTTCAAAATGCAATGGTGGGAAGCAATGTTTCTCTTATTGGAGGTATACTTGCTGCTTTGTCTTTGTTTGTTATGAATCTTATTTTTAAAAAATTGGTATTCAAGTCTGAGTTGATAAAAAGTTGGATACAAGATAAGCCTGAAATTTTAGTTCATAATGGTAAAATTGAATTTGAAACTGTAGCCAAGTTAGGAATCACTTCCGAAGAGTTAGAGGAGGTAATGCGGGAACACGGGATTGAGCATTTTAGAGATATCAAGTTAGCGATGCTTGAAATTGATGGGGATATTAGTATGATTTCAGGTAACTCTACTTTGCGACAAACCCATCATAAACGAAAAATCCATAAATCACTCGGTGAAGTGGGAGAGTAACAAATCATAAAAGATATAAATTAAAAAAGGTATAAATGAAATCCATTTATACCTTTTTTTGTGACCACGGTGGGATTTGAACCCACACGCCCTTACGAGCACCACCCCCTCAAGATGGCAAGTCTACCGTTTCTCCACGTGGCCGTCAAATAAAAAAAGGTCATTCGCCGTGGCGAACAACCTTTGTGACCCGACTGGGGCTCGAACCCAGGACCCCATCATTAAAAGTGATGTGCTCTACCGACTGAGCTATCGAGTCAATCATTCAAGAAACTAATGCGTAGTTCACAGTATTTGTGACCCGACTGGGGCTCGAACCCAGGACCCCATCATTAAAAGTGATGTGCTCTACCGACTGAGCTATCGAGTCATTTCGTTTCTTGAATGCGGGTGCAAATATACGTACTTTTTTTTCAAGTTTCAAAGCAATTTTATTATAAATTTGTCTTTTTTAATCAAAAAGTCACAATGCCTTAATTAGTAAGGTTTTATTGCCATGAAAAAAATTGTATTATTAGGGTATATGGGTTGCGGGAAGTCAACCATAGCCAATAATTTGTCTGAAAAAACGAGTCTTCCCTTTTTAGATTTGGATCATTATATAGAAGAATCGACAAATATGTCAATCAAAGAGCTCTTTGAGAAGCGAGGAGAAGTGCATTTTCGTAAATTGGAACACGAAGCTTTTGTTACGCTTTTAGAGCAAGAACAAGCCATAATCCTTGGTCTTGGTGGAGGAACTCCTTGTTATGCCAACAATCATGAATTATTGCAACGACCTGATGTGATCTCAATTTACCTAAAAGCTTCAGTGGCTACTTTGTTCGAAAGATTGTCTAGAAACAAAAGTAAACGTCCTTTAATTGCCAACTTAAACGATGCCGAATTAAATGAATTTATCGCTAAACATTTATTTGACAGAAGTTATTACTACAATCAAGCGCAACATAAAGTAACTGTTGATGATAAAACAGTCGCAGAAACAGTAGAAAGCATCGTAGCGTTATTAGCTTAAATAAGCATAACTGTTGCCTGAGTCTTCAAAAACGACTTGTACGTGCTCGAACAAGGAAGTAGATAGCGAAATCCCTTTGAAATCAGCTTTAACAGGGTACTTTTTGTGATTTCTATCAATGAGTACCGCTGTTTTGAATTTCTTTAAGGGAACTTCCAAAAAATGACGTACGGCATAAATAAGTGTAGTTCCAGAATTCAAAACGTCATCGACTAAAACTAATCCTTTATCAGTATAGTTTTCTTTAGCCAATGAAGTGCGAATAGCCAAATCAGGTTGGTGTTTGTTGAGTTCGACTTCGCAAAGCGAAACTTTAATAGGAGCAATCAAGGCCAAAGCAGCAGCAATTTTTTGAGCAAACACAAAGCCGTTTTTGGTAATACCTGCGAGTACAATTTCTTCTTCGTCTACAAAGGTTTCGTAGATTTGGTAGGCAATTCGCTTGATTTTGTGTTCTATTTCTTGATGGGTTAAAATGATATTTTGGCTCATAGTTTTTATTTTGAAAGATACAAAATGAAATTATTTAGGATGGATTTTAGCGATAAATTTTTTAGAAGCTTAACTTATTATAAAAGGGAATCCTCTTCCTCATCTTCTACAATGACATTGCCGAATTCATCAATGTCCCTGCGATCTTTTTTGGTAGGACGTCCAGTGCCATTTTTTCGATAATGGTCTTTTGAGAGTTTTAGTAATTCTAAATGTTGATAGACTTCTGCAGGGGTATCATTGCGGCGATACATGTCGACTAATTTCGCGCCTACACGACTTTCTGGTATGTCTAAAACAGTTATGATTTGGGTAATTTGATCTTTACGAAAGGTGATTTTGTCTGTAGGAAAAACTTCTTTGGAAGCTTTGGCGACTTGACCATTTACGGTTACATGATTTTTTTTACAAGCCTCGGTAACCATATTTCTGGTTTTGTAATAACGAACGCACCATAAATATTTATCTATTCGCATATATTTTCAAAAATCAAAGTTAAATAGTTTATCAAAATCAATCTAAATTGTATCTTGCGCACTCAAAAAGCAGTAATAATGAACAAAATTAAGTTTTATTTTATTTTATCAATGCTATCCTTGGCATTATTTTCATGTTCCAAAGACAAAGAGGCGGAGGTAGCACCACCAAGAGAATATAGTGTACAATATGCTACTGACATCAAAGACATTGAAGAATACTTGAAAACTTATTATATTGAGGAAGTTACCGCAGACTTCGATATTAAGATTTCTAAAATTCCTACGGGTGGAACTCAAAAATCGATTTGGGATCAAACGACTTATCCGCTTAAATTCAGAGAAGTGAATATACATGGATTAAAATATAAATTGTATTATTTAGCTCTGAATCAAGGAGTTGGAGAGTTGCCAAGTAATGTAGATGCTGTATTTACAGCCTATAAAGGAGATTATTTACAGCAAGTAACCAAGGAAGGAGTGACTACACTTACTGTAACCGAATTTGAAAGATCAAGTAATCCGCAACAATTTTTTCAATTAACAGGAGTAATTAGAGGTTGGTCTGAAATTTTTCCTTTGTTTAAAAAAGGAACTTATACTTCTAATGCAGATGGTACTGTATCTTATAAAGATTTTGGAGCTGGTGTGGTTTTTATACCTTCGGGTTTGGCTTATTATAATAATAGTCAAGGAACAATTCCTTCCTATTCCCCCTTAGTTTTTAATTTTAAATTATATGAAGTGCAACGTAATGATCAAGATGGCGATGGTATTCCTTCTTATTTAGAAGATTTAGATGGTGATGGGTATATGTATAGTTTTACAGATACAGTTTTGTATCCAACCAAACCAACTACCAATCCAGATGATACAGACGGTGATGATCTTCCTGATTGGTTTGATGTAGATGATGATGGAGATAATTATACCACCAAATTAGAGCGTTCTTATAAAGATGCTAACGGAGTGGTCAAATATTATGATTTTGCAAATATACCTTTGTGTACTGGAGGTAATGGGAAGAAAAGGCATTTGGATCCAAAATGTCACGATTAAAAAAACATATTTCTTAGAATATTTGAAACCGTTCCTAAATTTGGAACGGTTTTTTTATGTAGTTAGTAAAGATTTTATTTTTTTAATCTATGTCAATCTTTGTTTCAAAGACGCTAGATTGAAATCTGGCTCTACAATACCGGTCGAGTCTACGACTCTTTTTGTACGAAACTATTTTGGGCTATTTTTTATTTTTTTTAATATGTGTTAATCTGTGAAATCTGTGTTTCGTTCAATAGATAAAAAAATCCCGCCAAGTATACACAAGGCGGGATGATTTTGGGATGGATAAAAAATTATTTTCTAGCCAATACTCTTTCTACTGCCGCTTCAATTGCTTGATGGTTCAGTTTGTATTTTTCCATTAATTGTTCTGGAGTTCCAGATTCTCCAAAACTGTCGTTTACTGCTACGAATTCTTGTGGTGCAGGTGTATTCAAAGCTAAAACTCTAGAAACACTTTCGCCTAAACCGCCAAGTATGTTATGTTCTTCAGCTGTTACCACACATTTAGTTTTATCAAGTGATTTCAAAATGGCTTCTTCATCCAAAGGTTTGATGGTGTGAATGTTGATTACTTCGGCAGAAATTCCTTTAGCTTCCAAAGCTTCGGCAGCAATTAAGGCTTCCCAAACTAAGTGACCTGTTGCAACAATCGTAACATCTGTTCCTTCGTTCAATAGAATAGCTTTGCCGATTACGAAAGGTTCGTCTGCTGGCATAAAGTTCGGTACCACAGGACGACCAAAACGCAAATAAGCTGGACCATGGTGATCTGCTAAAGCAATAGTAGCGGCTTTAGTTTGATTGTAATCGCAAGTGTTGATTACTGTCATACCTGGTAACATTTTCATTAATCCAATATCTTCTAAGATTTGGTGCGTTGCTCCATCTTCTCCAAGAGTTAAACCTGCGTGTGATGCACAAATTTTTACATTTTTATCAGAGTAAGCTACCGATTGACGAATTTGATCGTAAACACGACCTGTAGAAAAGTTAGCAAAAGTTCCTGTAAATGGAATTTTGCCTCCAATAGTTAAACCAGCTGCAATTCCAATCATGTTAGCTTCTGCAATTCCGATTTGGAAAAAACGCTCTGGGTGGTTTTTCTTGAAATCATCGAATTTCAATGAGCCAATTAAATCCGCACAAAGTGCTACTACATTTTCGTTTTTCTGACCCAATTCTGTCATTCCCGCTCCAAAACCTGAACGAGTATCTTTACTACCTGTATTTGTATATTTTTTCATTACGTAATTTAATATTTGAATGATTTATAAATTAGGATTATGGCAATTCATAATTCATAATTTAAAATTCATAATTGATTTAGTAATCTGCTAAAGTTGAAATGTTTTGTGCTAATCCATTTTCTAATTGAGCATCATTAGGTGCTTTACCATGCCAAGCATGTGTATGCATCATGAAATCTACACCATTACCCATTTCAGTATATAATAATACACAAACAGGTTTTCCTTTTCCTGTTTTAGCTTTAGCTTCAGTCATTCCAGCAATAATTGCATCGATGTTGTTTCCTTCTTTGATTTCAAGAACATCCCAGTCAAAAGCTTCAAATTTAGCTTTTAAGCTTCCCATGTTCAATACTTCGTCAGTAGTACCATCAATTTGTTTTCCGTTTACGTCAACAGTTGCAATAAGGTTGTCTACATTTTTGGCAGAAGCATACATAATAGCTTCCCAGTTTTGACCTTCTTGCAATTCGCCGTCTCCATGCAAAGTATAAACGATATGTGAATCTTTATTTAATTTTTTCGCTTGAGCTGTACCCAAAGCAACCGATAGACCTTGACCTAAAGAACCAGAAGCCATTCTTACACCTGGTAAACCTTCGTGAGTAGTTGGGTGTCCTTGCAAACGAGAGTTTAATAATCTAAAAGTAGCCAACTCAGCTACAGGGAAATAACAGCTTCTAGCCAATACGCTATAGAATACTGGTGAAATATGACCATTAGACAAGAAGAAAACATCTTCTCCAATACCGTCCATGTCAAATCCTTCTTTGCGATCCATTAAGTATTGATAAAGAGTAACCAAAAATTCTGTGCATCCTAGAGAACCACCTGGGTGTCCAGAATTAACAGCGTGTACCATACGAAGAATATCTCTTCTGACTTGGATAGTTAAATCGTTTAATTGTTGTGTGTTAGGCTTCATTTTGTGTGTAAAAGTTAAACTGCTGCAAAAGTAATTTTTATTTTCGGGAAGACCAATGATTTTGGATGCAATTTCAAGAGAATGTTGAGGTCACTTCTAAATTTTAAAACTGCGTAGGAATTGTAATAAAAAAGACCAGCGAGAAGCCAGTCTTAAATTAATTAAAGTCAAGGATTGAAGAAATGTAAAGCCAAGAAAAACCCTGTCTGTAGTGTTTGTCTATCCCTGTTTCATGTCAATGAGCCACAAACTATAAACCATCAACTACAAACCCATAATTTTAAAGGTTTACAATTTGCTTTTCAGACTACTCCAGCCACCACCATTGTAGACTTCGGTGTAGCCACTTGCTTTTAAGATGCTTTTAGCAGAGGCACTTCGCATGCCAGACGCACAACAAGTAATAATGACTTGGTTTTTATTTTTTAATTGGTTTAAATTTTGACGTAACGCATCAACAGGAATATTAAGGGAGCCTTGAATGTGACCTCCCCGGAATTCTCCTTGGCTGCGTACATCTACGATTATAGCTCCTTGTTGAAGTAATGTTTTATAATTTATGGCTGGACCAAGGCCTAAAAGGCGTTTTAAAAAAATTAGCATATTAATCGATTTTGTTTTGTAAGGATTGATAAAAATTTACGTTCAACCAAGAACCACCATTCAGACACTCTACACCTTGTTGTGAAAGATAATATTCGGCCTGACCGCTGCGACCGCCAGAAGCACAACACAAAATAAGAGGGCTTGTTAAGGCTTTGATTTCTTCCATGCGCTCTGGAATTTCATTTAGCGGAATATTGATTGAAGTGGCTACATGTCCACTCATAAATTCCTCTCGGGTTCTTACGTCTACAATGGTACCGCGTTTTTCTTTAATGAAATGTTCTACTGTCATAAGAATTCAATTTTGTTTTTTGTTTGACTAAGGCAAAAGTAAAGGTACAAAATGGGTTTTTGAGTAACAATTGTTACATAACTCTCGTTGTGAATTGCTTTCAAAATTGTATTTTAGCTTATAATTCCCAACTAAAAACAAATAGGACTATGGGAACCATTAGTTGTGAATTGCTTTCAAAATTGTATTTTAGCTTATAATTCCCAACTTGGAATTTACAATTAAAATCTTGGTAATGTTGTGAATTGCTTTCAAAATTGTATTTTAGCTTATAATTCCCAACATTAATAAAAACATACCAAAGTGACCTGTTGTTGTGAATTGCTTTCAAAATTGTATTTTAGCTTATAATTCCCAACTAGCCGTATTAACTTAATCAAATTGTTTCAGTTGTGAATTGCTTTCAAAATTGTATTTTAGCTTATAATTCCCAACCTGTAAATGTTTTCGTAGACGTTTTGGTAGTTGTGAATTGCTTTCAAAATTGTATTTTAGCTTATAATTCCCAACAAAATCGCTTGGTACTATTACTGGGCGTGGGTTGTGAATTGCTTTCAAAATTGTATTTTAGCTTATAATTCCCAACTAGAGAGACTTGTAAAGGTTTTACAATTTGGTTGTGAATTGCTTTCAAAATTGTATTTTAGCTTATAATTCCCAACGGGCGCGTAAAATATTATTGGAAAACCTTCGTTGTGAATTGCTTTCAAAATTGTATTTTAGCTTATAATTCCCAACTGTTAAGGTTGGCGTTTCAACACTTATCAGTTGTGAATTGCTTTCAAAATTGTATTTTAGCTTATAATTCCCAACATATATCGAGTTAATCGACTGATATGTTGGTAGTTATGGGTTGTTTTTGAAGCTAAAAAAAAGCATTATTTATGTGCTGAGCTTCAGAAGATTATCCTTTTTTTAAATTCTAGTTTAAAAAAGTTCTAATTGTTGCGATGGTTTTTCAGGTTCTACTGGTTTCTTCCCATAAAAAAGTTCCATCATTCCAAATTGTTTGTCTGTGATTTGCATCACACCAATTTTTCCGTGTTCGGGCAGACTGTTTTTGATTCTTTTGGTGTGGACTTCTGCATTTTCACGGCTCGCACAAAAACGCATATAGATGGAAAATTGAAACATAGAAAAGCCATCATCCAACAATTTCTTGCGAAATCCACTGGCAATTTTACGCTCTTTACGTGTTTCGGTGGGCAGATCAAAGAATACTAATATCCACAAACTTCTATATTGGTTTAAACGGGTGTAATGTTCGTCATACATATAGCCTCCTAACCCCCAAAGGGGGAATTAATAGTATCGAAATAAAAAGGTTTTTTCATTTTAGATAGTTTGAATTAGGTGTAAATTGGGTATAAAATTTTCCTTGCTGTTCCTTCAAAACATTCGTGTAAGGAATGAGTAGTTCTACTCATTGCAACCATCAACGGACTGTTCTTTCCGTCTATAAATACATCAATAGTGGCAATACTTAACAATTGTTTTTTGATTTCGATGGTCAGTTCCTCATACGAATCTTCGGTTTCCATAATGTGGCAAACAATCAAATCTACATAAGGCCGATAAGGTTCCATAATGTCATCGGCAAGACAATAGGCATTGTATTTGTTCCGATGAAAAATACCCAACGTGGGTAACATTCCAGAACTGACAATCGCTCTTGCTGTAATGGCTCTAAGAATTGCATAACCATAATTCAGTAAATTGTTCGGTGGAATTCCTTTTTGACCTCTGGTAAAGTTTTCTATTGTGATGAGGTTTTGCCAATAAAAAACCGCCGCTCTCGATTCGTGATTAAGCGCATCCCCAGAGGTAACTTCTTTAGCCCAAAGTTCCATTTTTCGGCAAGGAATTCCTTTTTCTTTCAATAATCCCGCTTGGTTTGATATTTTTGCACTAATGGTTTGTTGCCACAAATTCTTTTTGAGTGGCACAGAAGCATTAATTTGGTTTTTAAAACGTTCTGTTTGTTCCGTATGCCCGTTGAGTGGCATTAACAAACCAATAGGCAAGTGCTGTTGGTCACAATTGATTAATGCTACATTGTTATGGGTTAGTTTTTCGAGTAAACCATTGGTAATAGTGATTTGCTGGTTTTCCAAAACGATCACGCCAATATCCTCGATAGCCACTGTTTTGGTTTCTTGATCCTTGTCGGGATAAGAAATTACGAGTTGCTCGTTTTTAGTACTCAAATAAGCGGGATTACCAAAGAAAAGGGTGCGTTTTATCATCGGATGATTTTTTTAATTTTTCCAAGTCTATCAACTTCTAGTTTCCAACAAACAGATTTAATTTGAATTCCATTTAAAGAATTTTGATTTTTTGACTGTGGGCTTCCTAATCCATATTCATTTTGTATAGGATAACTTAAGCCGATTTTCTCTTGATCTTTTTTTGTTATACTGAATATTAAACTTGAAGAACTTGCAGGTATGAAATTACAAGTTGTATCACTACTGTCGGTAAATTTGTATATTCTTTGGGTTTGTTCTTTTGTGAAGTTTTGAATATTAATATTGTCAGGATTTTCAATTTCTTCAATAGTAGGTACAAATACTAAATCGTTAGGATTTAGATAAAACAGAAGAGAAGATAATTCTTGAGTTTTTTCATCTATATAAATATTTGGAACTGAACATTCGTTAGGTTTTAGTTTTTCAAAAGCACCTATTTTTTGACTCTCAATGACTTCATTTAAAGGAATCGTTTTATAATTTCTTTTACCATTATTGTCTTTGTAAATTGCAAAGAATAGATTTGTTCCTGATGCAGTTTCTACAAATTTGTCTTTTTTGTTTCCTGTATCTCCAAGGAAGAATCTTCCACTTTCCTCAAAAACTCTAACTTTCTTTATGGGTTGATGATTTTTGCCATTATTTAAAGTTGTTATATTTTTATTTAATTCATTTAAACCATTTTCAGAAAAGGCAATTTCGTGTGCAGGGATTTTTTTACCATTTTCATCCATCGCATTTTGATACATTTCTTGTTTCAAATGGTTTAATAGAATTTTTTGTATTCCTGTATCGGTTATTTTTTCAATTTTCTTTTCATCAAAAGAATTGTCAAGTGTTTTTCTTGTGGCTGTGGCTTCTATAGTTTCATAAATCTGAACTTTGCCAATTGCTTTACCATCAATCATTACCGGAAAAGCTTTGAGGTGTTTTTTTAAACCTACCAAATTGTTTGGATATTGTTTAATTTTTTCCGTCAATTGTTTTTTAACTTCCTTATCAACAATTAATTCTATTTGTTCAATAGCATTTGCAATAGTAATATGACTTTGTTTAATTCGTTTCAAAAATACTTTTCCGCTTACGGTTTCTGCGTGCATTGGTTTTCTAATTGCCCAATTATCGCCTTTTGTTTGTTTTAGGGTGACTTTTTTCATTGCGCCATCTTCTTCTTTCCAAGCCTGATATTTATTAACTGTTTTGTTAATAACACGGGTGTTTTGTTTGAAACTGATAATGGTTTGATCCAATTGATCTTCTGCTTTTTTTGTAAAATTATCCCAAGGTTTATGGAATTCTTTTGCAATTTTTTGTTTTTTTTCATTTATTACAATTTCTTCAGTTCTACGTAGTTTAGAAACTAAAGAATAATTGGTTCTTTCAGAGTTGATTGAGTTTAAATAATTAATATGGTCTTTTGTTACACAAGCAATTACCAAAGCATCCAATGCGTGATGGCGGTGGTCAATTCTTTTTTTTGTAAAACCTTTGGCAAGAGCATCGGGTACTGTGGTTTGAAAAACTTGTTTGCCTTTGTTTCCAAATTCATCTTTTTTGAGTTCTATTTTTCCAAAATCGCTAGAGTTTGTTAGCGCATTCAAACGTTCAAAACGTGGTGTAACGATGTTGTTCCAAACATCATTCAAGCCCCAATCTTGTTTCATTCTTGATGTGATGGAACCATTTAAGGAAACAATATGTTTTGAGGTTACTTCCTGCTCATCATCTTCTCGAACTATTTTGCTCAATAAGTTTTTTATGATTTTACTTATGTATTTGGTGTCATTTAATTGTCTTTCAATAAATTTTTCAGGAATTTCTTCGCTCAATAATCGTTTTTGCTTGTTTTTATTTTTGTTGTAATAAGCAGTTATGTGTTGGCTATAGGCATCTTTAGTGAAAATTTTAACTGTTTTTCCTCCAGTTAAGGTTACAATTCTATCTTCGTTTTTCTGAATAAACTCCAAAGCTGTCATATTGCTTTTTAATTCATTTACTTCAGATTCGCAAATCACTTTATTGGATAATGAATCATCAAATAATCTTGATTGTGGAATAATATGTTCAATTTGATATTTAGTTGTAAACAGTTCGCTTAATGGAATTAGCTTTCCAGTATAAGGCGAAATATAGCCTTGTTCTAACCAAAGTTTGTATTTAATAATTTCAGAAGGAGTTGGTTTTGCATTCTTTCTAATTTTATCAATTTCTTCTAACTTTTCTTTTTTAATTTCACTACTATATACCCCTTCTTCATAAATCTTAAGAATTTCTTGTTGGCTTGGCGAGTAGGGGCGAACATCATTTATGCCATCATTTTTCAATTCAGTTAAAATAGCTTTGATACGTAAATTTGTGTTTTCATTTTGATTGATATTGTCGGTAATTCTTTTTCTATCCGCAGCATTGTTTTTCATTTCTCGACCTAACTCAATATGAATTTCATTAAAGAAATTTTCTTTTCCCTCTCCATAATGTTGCCAAATATCTTTTACAACGCGCAAAGTTTCAGTAATTACTTGTTCCACAATTGGATTGCGTAGTGAGTGTTGTTTGAAGCCAGATTTGTTTTTAGGATTTAAAAACCATGCTATATCTGCGGGAGTTTTCCATTTTGAAACATCACTAGCTTCGCTGTGTCGGTCATAAATAATATACGATGCTAACCACAAAGGTAAGCCTTGAAAATCTGTTGTTTTACTTAAATGAATTGCTTTTTCTCGAACACGAGTTCTCATGTTTTCATCAAATTCTCCGGTTTGAATTTTGTCAATTCTCGCCAAGGTTTTGATATCGATGTTGCTTTCCTTCCAATAGCTCCCAAAGCGTATTAATGGTAATAATTTTTTTATTGCTTTTTCAGAATAGGAACCGTAATCACGTTTATAAGGTTTTAATTTTGAGAAATTCGCTATAAATTCATCTGGTAAATTATGTCGTTTGGCAAAAGTGGTAATTGCTTTTGTAATTTCAATTTTATCCGTAACTGAATATAAAATGTGCCATAAATCTTGAGTGTTTTTGGTATCAAAAAAAGATTTATCTACATCAATTTTTGCAATGGCATTCAAAAATTGATTTCTTGTTTCGTTACAAGGATAGATTTTGTCCTCTACAAAATTCCATCTGTATTTATCTTCTTTTAATTTGAATTTTGGATACGCCAAAAATTGCTTTTGGCTAATTTCTGCTTTGTCGTTTAGCCAATTAAATAATTCAACTAAATCTTCTTCAGTTTTTAAATAATCATGGGTTACATCAACATCATTTACAATTTCTTTTCTGTAAATTTTAAGGTTTTTTACAAATTGCAACAATCTAAATTCCTGAAAAATAGGATTTGATTTTGCAATACATTTCAAAGGTTTTACAACTTGTTTGCCATTGCTATCTTTTACCAAAGCCCCTTTTTTGTCTTTAATAGGAACAAATTCTAAACTACAATCACTAATTAATGAGGTTTTACTTTTAAGCGGACGCTGATAAAAAATAATATCTTCTAAAAATAAGTACTCAAAACTTTTGTCTTTGATGTTGTTTTTATGTGAATCATTATGTTTGTACAATTCATCAATACATTTTTTATAAAGTTTTTTGTCTCCAAAAATTTCATTATGAAATGCAATTTGGGCTTTTACAATTTTTGATAATTCATCCTTATAAAATTTTCTTTCGATGGTTCTTACCAACTCGCCTTTTATTTTTTGATTTGGATTTTTTAAAAGTTCATCGTAAATATAAGTACCAACCGATTTTTCACTATGATTAATGGTTTGTTCCGTTCTAATTTTTACTAATCCCCAATCGTCTTCTTTTGGAGATCTAAAACTTCTCTTTTCTTCATTGTCTTTGTTTAGTTTTACGGTTCCATCATCATTTAATTCAGTTGTTACGATAAAATTCTTTTGCTTTCCAATCCAGTCAAATAATGCAATTTTGCTTTCACGTTTGTAAACCCAACCGTTTTCAAGAATTACATTATACCAGATTCCTGATTTTACTTTCTCTCTTTCAATTACATCTACAACTGTAAGTGTGTGAAATTCCTCGAGTTTATTTTTGTTCTCTTCTTGTTCCTCACCACGCAATTGATAATACCCTCTTTTTTGATTGAAGTTCAATAATATCCAAGCCAATTCTTCTTTGGATATTTTTTTGGTTAATGCTTTTTTTCTTAAATAGTAAATGGTCCAATCATAAGGAACTTGTTTTACATCAGGATTTGTTAATTTAAACTCAGCAAGCATTTCTTGGTGGCTATCCAAAAATAAAAATTGGTTTTTACTATTTGTATTTTTATAAAAAGACAGTTTTTCTTCTCTTTCAGGTTTAAATTGTCCAAGCTTTTTCTCAAAATCTATTGATTCAGAGTAGTGTTGAGGGAGAAAATTAAGGATATTTAATACCCGGTGAAGTCTTTCTCTTCTTAATAAAAAACGTTGAACTAATCTTCTTGTTCCTCTATACTTTGTTCTTTCTGCAGTTTGTGAAATAGACACTCCGCTGTCAAATTTGCCTAGAACATCTTGACTCATAGGAATTATTCTACTTCCTAATCCTTCAATATCTCCCAGTTTGTTCTCGAAATCATTGTTTGTTAAAGCCCATCCAATGCTATTTGTCCCTAAATCCAATCCTAATATTTTCTTCATTTCAAACTATATTTTATAATGATTTTTCTCGTTATCCAAATCCATCTCGAAATTTAATCAAATAAAAATTAATGTATTTACGGGAATCCTCATATGATAATTTAAAAAAATGTTATACTATTGTACTACAATTTTGAAGCAATTCACAATAAGGATTATTCCGTTGTGAAAACATTTAAGGCGGGGAGACTCGCCTTTTTCTATGGATTGAACTTAAATGTTTCACGAACACCAAAAAAACGATATAAAATAGTGCGCTAAAACATTTAAAGCGGCCTCACAAGGTTCGCTTTTTCTATAGGTGTATTTTATGTTTTACAAACACCATCACTAAAAACATTTAGCTAAAACACTCAAATAAGCATTCATTGGATTGTTTTTTGTTTCAAAACAGCATTGTTAAATAAAATCCTAAATCGTAATTCGTAAATCTGAAATAAATTATCTTTGCGCACTGAAAAAAGAGACAAATGAAATTTGATTTATTACAAAAAGATACGCAATCTAAAGCCAGAGCGGGAAGTATCACTACAGATCATGGGGTAATTGAAACCCCTATTTTTATGCCTGTGGGTACTGCAGGTACCGTAAAAGGGGTGCATCAACGCGAATTGAAAGACGATATTAATCCAGATATTATTTTAGGAAACACCTATCATTTGTATCTGCGTCCGCAAACGGATATTTTGGAAAAAGCGGGAGGTTTGCATAAATTCATGAATTGGGATCGCAATATTTTGACCGATTCAGGAGGCTATCAAGTGTATTCTTTATCAGCAAATCGAAAAATTAAGGAAGAAGGAGTAAAATTCAAATCGCATATTGATGGGTCATACCACTTTTTTACGCCAGAAAATGTAATGGAAATTCAGCGCACTATTGGAGCCGATATTATCATGGCTTTTGATGAATGTACACCTTATCCTTGTGATTATCGTTACGCACAACGTTCGATGCACATGACACACCGTTGGCTGGATCGTTGCATCAATCATTTAGAAAAAGTGCCTTATAAATATGGGTATGAGCAAACTTTTTTTCCTATTGTACAAGGAAGTACTTATAAAGATTTGCGTCGTCAATCAGCAGAATACATCGCTAATGCGGGACAACAAGGAAACGCCATTGGTGGACTTTCTGTTGGTGAGCCAGCGGAAGAAATGTATGCCATGACCGAAGTGGTTTGCGAGATTTTACCCGAAGACAAACCCCGTTATTTGATGGGAGTGGGAACGCCAATTAATATTTTGGAGAATATTGCTTTAGGAATTGACATGTTCGATTGTGTGATGCCTACTCGTAACGCTAGAAACGGAATGTTATTTACCGCCAATGGGTCAATCAATATTAAAAATAAAAAGTGGGAAGCTGATTTTTCGCCAATTGATGAAATGGGTATTACCTATGTAGATACTTTTTATACCAAAGCCTATTTGCGCCATTTGTTTGCTTCTAATGAAATGCTTGGAAAACAAATAGCGACTATTCATAATTTAGGATTCTATATGTGGTTGGTTCGTGAAGCAAGAAAACATATCTTAGCGGGCGATTTTAGACCTTGGAAAGAAATGATGGTCAAAAACATGAGCCAAAGATTGTAAGAACAAAATTAAGAAGTTAGAAATTAGAGTGTAGAAGTGTTCGGATGAAACCTAATAACCTTTAATTTATGACCTCTAACCTCTAACTTTAAGAAATGAAATTGACCATAATAGACAAATACATACTAAAGCGCTACTTGGCGACTTTTGCTGTAATGTTATTGTTGTTTATCCCTATCGGAATTGTAATTGATGTTTCGGAGAAGATTAATAAGATGTTGGAAAACAAAATTCCGTTTTGGGATATAGCGACTTATTACTACAACTTTACCATTTATTTTGCCAATTCTCTTTTTCCGATATTTTTGTTTTTGTCAATTATTTGGTTTACCTCGAAGTTGGCCAATAATACCGAAATTATTGCCATTCTAGGTTCTGGTATTTCATTTACCCGTTTTTTGCGTCCGTATATTATAGGTGCTTCCATTGTGTCTGTTTTAGTGTTGTTGATGGGGTTTTTTCTTGTGCCTTCGGCTAGTGAGGGGTTCAATAATTTCAGGTATACCTATCTAAAAGGAGGAGGGAAAGAGGCGATGCGTGGCGACAATACTGATGTATATCGCCAAATCAACGACCATGAATTTATTTATGTGAATAGTTTTAATCCGGAAACTAAAATGGCTTTTAATTTTTCGCTAGAAAAGTTTAAAAAAGAACAATTAGTGTCTAAAATGACTGCGAGTAGAATCCAATGGAACCCGAAAGACAGCACCTATACACTTTATGATTACACCAAACGAACGGTTGGTGCTATGGGTGACAAAATAGAGAAAGCACCGGAGAAAAAATTCCGTTTTGCTTTTGATTTAGAAGATTTAACGCCCGTGGTGTATATTGCAGAAACTCTTAATCTTACCCAATTGAACGCCTTTATTGAAAAAGAGCGCAAAAGAGGTTCTTCTAACATAAATACTTATTTGGTAGTATTGTATAAAAAATACAGTGTTCCCGTTTCAGCTTTTATACTTACAATAATAGCAGTTTCGGTTTCTGCGATGAAGCGAAGAGGAGGTATGGGAACCAATTTAGCCATCGGAATAGCCATTGCGTTTGCTTTTGTCTTTTTTGATAAAATATTTGGCACCATAGCCGAAAAGTCTTCTTTTTCGCCACTATTAGCCGTGTGGTTGCCCAACATCTTTTTCGGAATATTAGCCATTTATTTATTACGTAATGCCAAACGATAATTTAAAGAGTTACCTAAATCTTCATTTGATTGTTTTTATTTGGGGATTTACAGCCATTTTAGGCGCATTAATAACCATCGATGCTGATTTTCTAGTGTGGTATAGAATGCTGTTTGCAGCGGTTTTTTTAGGGAGTTTTCTCTTGTTGAAAAAGATTCCATTCCAGATATCCTTTAGCGCGGTGCTAAAACTAATCTTTGTCGGACTGCTTATTGCCTTACATTGGATTTTCTTTTTTGAATCCATAAAAGTGTCTACAGTCTCTATCACTTTATCTGTTTTTTCTTTAGGAGCTTTTTTTGCTTCCTTGTTAGAACCTATTTTTTATGGACGAAAAGTACTCTGGTACGAAGTGTTTTTTGGCTTAGTGATTATTGCCGGATTGGCCTTGATATTACAGGTAGAAATCAATTATTTACATGGGATGCTTTTGGCTTTAGTGTCAATTATTTTAGGGGTTGTTTTTACTTTATTCAACGGAAAATTAATTGAACACCACGAACCTTCTGTGATAGCATTTTATGAGTTTTTGGCGGGCTTTGTATTTATCAGTATCTATTTTGTTTATAATGGCTCTTTTACGGCTGATTTTTTTGTTTTGACGCCAAAAAACTGGGCGTTAATCTTACTTTTAGCCTCTATTTGTACTGCATATGCTTTTACTGCTTCGGTAAAAGTTATGCGTCGCTTGTCGCCTTATACTGTGATGCTTACTACAAATTTAGAGCCAGTGTATGGAATCATATTGGCCTATTTTATCATCGGTGGAAAAGAAAAAATGAGTACCGAGTTTTATATCGGAGCCTTGATTATAGTGATAACTGTGATCCTAAACGGAGTCATAAAGCACTATACGGAAAAACCCAAAAAGGGCTAGTTAATTTTAAATTAATTCCGAGTTAAATAAAAAATAATCTTTCGAAACGATTTTAAATTTTTACATTTGCACATCCAGAATTGCAAAATAAAACAAACGCAAAAAATCCTATGGAATATTTAGATTTTGAACTTCCAATTAAAGAATTAGAGGAGCAGTTAGAAAAATGCGTCGTTATCGGAAAAGAGTCAGATGTTGATGTTACAGCAACTTGTAAAGAGATTAACAAGAAGTTAGAGGTGACCAAAAGAAACATCTACAAAAATCTTACCGCTTGGCAACGTGTTCAATTATCCAGACATCCAAATCGTCCTTATACCCTAGACCATATTAGAGCACTTTGTGGCGACACTTTTTTAGAGTTGCATGGTGATCGTGGTTTTAAAGATGATAAAGCAATGATTGGAGGTTTAGGAAAAATTGGCGGACAATCTTTTATGATTGTGGGACAACAAAAAGGATATAATACAAAAACCCGTCAGTACCGAAACTTTGGTATGGCCAACCCAGAAGGGTACAGAAAAGCCTTGCGCTTGATGAAAATGGCTGAGAAATTTGGTATTCCTGTTTTAACTTTGGTAGACACTCCGGGAGCATATCCTGGTTTAGAAGCAGAAGAAAGAGGTCAAGGGGAAGCAATAGCAAGAAATATTTTTGAAATGGTGCGCTTAAAAGTGCCAATCATTACCATAATTGTGGGTGAAGGAGCTTCTGGAGGAGCTTTAGGAATTGGAGTAGGAGATCGAGTATACATGCTCGAAAACACTTGGTATTCTGTAATTTCACCGGAATCATGTTCTTCTATTTTATGGAAAAGTTGGGAGTACAAAGAGCAAGCAGCAGATGCTTTAAAATTGACTTCAGCTGACATGAAAAAGCAAAAATTAGTAGACGATATCATTCCAGAACCGCTTGGTGGAGCGCACTACGATAGAGAAACTACTTTCAAAACGGTAGAACAATATATCATCAAAGGCTTTAATGAATTGAAAGACTTATCAACAGCAGAGTTAATCGCTCAAAGGATGGATAAATACAGTAAAATGGGACATTTTAAAGAATAAAATCCTACAATTTATTTTAAAGTCCGAAGCCGTTGGGTTTCGGACTTTTTTTATGGTTATTAACAAAAAAGCATTAGTTATAAACATAATTTTGTAATAACTCGATAGTGCAAAATTTCTATTTTTTTTTAAATTCGTTCTATGGAAAATTTTAAATCAATAAGCCCAATCAAAGTGGATCGTTCCACTATTATTAACCTAGAAAAAGGGAAGTTACCACCACAAGTCCTAGAATTAGAAGAGGCAGTGTTGGGAGCAATGATGATTGACAAAAAAGGGGTAGATGAGGTAATTGATATTTTACAACCCGATGCTTTTTACAAAGAAGCGCACAAACATATCTTCGAGGCTATTGTGCAGTTGTTTACAGAGTCACAACCTATTGACTTATTAACAGTTTCAGCTCAGCTTCGAAAAAATGCCAAATTAGACCTTTCTGGAGGTGATTTTTATTTAATTCAGTTAACGCAAAAAATATCCTCTTCGGCACACATTGAGTTTCACTCTAGAATTATTCTACAAAAGTATATTCAGCGAAGTTTGATTCGTATTTCTTCTGAAATTATCGAGGAATCGTATGACGAAACCACCGATGTGTTCGACTTGTTAGATAAAGCCGAATCGAAATTATACGAGGTGACACAAGGAAACGTAAAACGTAGTTCTGAAACTGCCCAAAGTTTGGTATTACAAGCCAAGAAACGTATTGAAGAAATTGCAGGGCAAGAAGGATTGAGTGGAGTGGCTACTGGTTTTGAAAAGCTAGACAAAGTAACGTCAGGTTGGCAACCTTCAGATTTAATTATTATTGCGGCACGTCCGGGTATGGGTAAAACCGCTTTTGTATTATCGATGGCAAGAAATATTGCGATTGATTTTGGAAAACCAGTTGCTGTTTTTTCATTAGAGATGTCCTCGGTGCAGTTAATTACCCGTTTGATCTCTTCCGAAACGGGTTTGTCTTCTGAAAAATTACGTACAGGTAAGTTAGAAAAACACGAGTGGGAACAGTTGAGTACCAAGGTGAAAAACCTAGAAAAGGCGCCGTTGTTTATTGATGATTCACCTTCACTTTCAATTTTTGATTTACGTGCTAAATGTCGTCGTTTGGCATCACAACACGGTATAAAACTAATCATTGTCGATTATTTGCAGTTGATGACCGCTGGTGGAAACGGAAAAGGAGGCGGAAACCGTGAGCAAGAAATCTCTACCATCTCTCGAAATCTAAAGGCCTTGGCTAAAGAATTGAATGTTCCTGTAATTGCGCTTTCTCAATTATCGCGTGCTGTTGAAACGCGTGGTTCAAGTAAACGACCTTTACTGTCGGATCTTCGTGAATCGGGTGCGATTGAGCAAGATGCGGATATCGTATCTTTTATTTATAGACCTGAGTATTATAAAATTGAAGAATGGGATGACGAAGAGCAATCACCAACCGCTGGTCAAGCAGAATTCATCATCGCCAAGCACAGAAACGGTGGTTTGGAAAACGTAAGATTGAAATTTGTTGGAAATTTAGGTAAGTTTGACAATTTGGAGGATTACAGTAGTGGCTATGATGATTTGCCATCGAGTATGAATCAGGATGATTTTACCAAAAATCTACCTTCAGCCAATGAAGCCTTTGGAAGTACTTTCAACAACGACCCAGAAGACGATAGTGATGTTCCTTTTTAGTAGTTTTTAGAGGGGGTAATTGAAAAACTGGAAAGATAATTCTTCTTTATTTTATTTTAATTAATTGAAAAAAAGGACTAGCTTAGCGTAAACTATTATCAACCAATAATTTATTAAAGTTATGAGTGAAGAAAAACGACCTAAAGAAATCGAAATTACATTACCTAAAGCACAAGAATGGGTAAGAAAATACAAAGAGACTACTGTTGCGGCTGAGGCTAGAACAAAAAAAGTGGAAGGGTATCTTATCCCTCTTGAATCACTTCAAGGGGTTATGAAACACAAAATTGATGCGGTAAGAGCTTACATCGGAATCAATGAAGAGGGCGATCAAGCGTTAATGTTAGTTGGAACACGTTTGAACCAAAAAACAGGAATCTATGAAGATGTATTTCCAAAAACTGTAAATAATGAAGCAGCTAAAGAAGCAGAGATTGTATACGATGGTACTCGTCTTTGTCCGCCATTTGAAGACCCCAATAGTCCAATGAATATATAAAAATGACTGATTTTTTAATTTATTTATCCTATAGTATTTTAGGGTTAAATTTGAGTTTATTTGCCATTAGCTTTTTTAAGAAGGAAAAAGTTAATGGCTTTTTTCTAATATACTTACTTTTTGCTACAATCATGCAATTAAGTATGGAAGCATTTTATCATTTGCATATAAAAAATTTATTTTTAATGAACTTATTTTTTATAGGGCAGATGATTTTGTTGGGCCTTTTTTATGGTTCTTTAACGTATTTGAAGAATCAAAAAACAGTTATCCATACTATAATGGCTTTAAATATACTAGCTATAGGGGTACAAAGTTGGTTCTATTATGAACAATTTTTTAAGTTCAACTTGTTCGTTATAGTCATTACCAATTTGAGTGTCATTGTATTTGCTGTTTTTCATTTGTATAATATGCTTACAGTTGAAAAAAAATACTATTATGTTACTATTGGGGTAATCTTATATTTACTAGCCAGTACCATGGTTTATATGGTTGGAAATGTAAATGCTAAATTAAGTAAGGATTTGAGGTTTATACTTGTGATTTTTAATGCAGCTTTGTTACTATTTTATTATTTACTTATTTTGTACGAATGGAAAGTAAGTTTTTTTAGAAAAAAATAAGGGCTGTTATATTTTTTAAGTTAATTTAAAGTGTTTTTAATAAAAAAACAGTATTTTTGATTTTAAAATAGTCCCCAATTTTTTTAATACCACTTCATTGCATGGAAACTACTTCCATTTCAGAAAAAGAAATTGTTCTAGTTATTTTGTACACTTCCTTTTTTTTTATCATTTTGGCAGTTGTACTAATTGTATTCTTTTACTTTTCTAGAAAAAAAATTATCCAAAAAGAAATTGAAAAAAAAGATAGTGAAATTGAGCATCAAAAGGAGCTTCTAAAAGCTGTAATCGAAACGCAAGAAGCGGAACGAAAACGAATTGCGCAAGATTTACATGATGATATTAGCTCAAAGTTGAATGTAGTGGCTTTGAATGCGCACTTGTTAACTACTCCCAATCTCTCATTAAAAGAAATAGAGGAAATTAAATCCAATGTGATTACATTAACGGGGAAAGCACTCGAAAACTCTAGGAAGATTGCGCATGATTTATTGCCACCAGTTTTAGAGAAATTTGGATTAGATGCAGGAGTTGAAGAGTTGTGCATGGAATTTAGCTCTGCCAAAGGAGTACAAGTAGTGTATAATAACGAAGTCACCTTCGATGAAGCGGAAACACGAAGACATTTACATGTCTTTAGAATTTTACAAGAGTTATTAAATAATTCTTTGCGACACGGGAAAGCAACTAGGATGACCGTTAGTTTTGTTCCAAATGGAGAATATATCAAATGTTTATATACGGATAACGGAATTGGTTTTGACGAAACCAATTGTGCCCATCAAAAAGGATTAGGATTAAAAAATATGGAGAGTAGGATTTCTTTTTTAAAGGGAAGTATGACTTTTCAATCTGAAGTAAATAAAGGGGTAAATGTTGAATTTATGTTTTAAAAATGGATCAAAAAATTAAAATAGTTCTAGTTGACGATGAAGTACTATTCCGAAAAGGATTGGCCTTCATTTTAGAAAGAGAACCTAATTTTACAATTCACCATGAAGACTCAAATGGTCAAGAGTTGATTGCATTTTTAAGAAATACAGAAGAATTACCTGATATTATAATTACCGATTTGAAAATGCCCATTATTAATGGGGTAGAAGCCACTAAAATTATCCACAAAGAATTTCCTAGTATAAAAATTATTGCTCTAACCAGTTATGATTCCAAATCATTTGTAGCCAATATGATTGATGTAGGTGCGGTTTCGTATTTGTTGAAAAATGCATCCCCAACAGAATTAATCAATACTATAAATGAAGTAGCCCATAAAGGATTTTATTATTCAGATTATGTACTCAAAGTAATCAAAGAAGTCGTACTCTCTGGAAACAAGCTAAAGAGTTACCTAGACAGAAGTTTACTTTCCGAACGAGAAATTGAAGTTTTAAAGTTGATTTGTAAACAAAAGAATGCTACCGAAATAGGAGAGTATTTATTCATAAGTCCAAGAACGGTAGAAGGACATCGCACCAACTTACTGCTTAAAACTAATTCTAAAAATATTGCAGGATTAGTAGTGTACGCCATTCAAAATGAATTGGTACAATTAGACTAGAACTACTTTTGAAATTTTAGTAACGATTCAATAAAAATTGAAAAGATAAAATGTAAAAAGTAACCAATAAAATGACTAATAGGCAAGCGCCTATTTTTTCTGTAGTATTAAAATTTTCCACGGTAGTTGATTTGGGGTTGGTATAGTTAACAGTATATTTCATGAAATGTAATTAATTTTGCTTCAAATATATTGTGTTTCAGTAAATTAGGAATACGTATTTTTACGTGTTTTTATTTCAATCCATAAGAAAATGATAAAAGGAGCTCAAGGATAATGCTTCGATTATTTTTTACGATGAATAATAATAGTTTTTTCAAGTATTTTCGTTAAATCTGTAAAGTTTTTACTCGTATCGTTTTATCTTTGAGAAACAAATAATGCCTGATGAAATCAAATTCCCTTTTTATTCTATATTTTATTTTAATGTCCATTACTGCAAAAGCAGGTTTTATTTTGTTGCCAATGGACGAGACTTCACAACAAAATCATCTTAAAGCTTACGGAATCACCTATTGGTGTTTGGATAAAAACTATAAAGCCAGTTGGTTACTCAATTACAGAGGAGGTTCTTTTTTGTTGCCTGACGCACCCGAAATTCGTAAAGAATGCCAAATTCGTGGAGTGAGTTTTGAGATACTATCGGATAGTGAAGAAACTGATTTGCTGAACCAAATTGCGAGTCCTTCCCAAAATATGGAATCGGTTTTGTTAGAAAAAGCGCCCAAAATAGCCGTGTATACGCCCAAAGGAAAACAGCCTTGGGACGATGCGGTGACCTTAGTTCTGACCTATGCCGAGATTCCTTTTACCGCAGTTTATGACGAAGAAGTATTGTCGGATCAATTACTGCTTTACGATTGGTTGCACCTGCATCATGAAGATTTCACCGGGCAATACGGAAAATTTTATAGCGCCTACAAAAATACACCTTGGTACATTGATCAAAAAAAAGAAGCCGAAGCTTTAGCGAAGAAGTTGGGCTATGCCAAAGTCTCTGAAGAAAAAGGAGCCGTGGCACAAAAAATTAGTCATTTCGTAATTGGGGGTGGATTTATGTTTGCCATGTGTTCTGCAACCGACAGTTTTGATATTTCTTTAGCTGCAGAGGGAATTGATATTTGCGAAACCATGTTTGATGGAGATGCGAGTACGCCCAACTATCAAACCTTATTAAATTTTGATCGCTCTTTTGCTTTCAAAAATTTTACCTTGGAACGTCGTCCTGAACAATATGAGTTTTCTAATATTGACATGACAGGCAGGAGAAAAATTCCAATGGAGAAAGATTATTTTACCTTAATGGAATTCTCTGCCAAATGGGACCCAATTCCCAGTATGTTGTGTCAAAATCATACGCAATTAATCAAGGGATTTATGGGGCAAACTACTGCCTTTGATTCCGAATTAGTAAAATCGAATATCCTGGTTTTGGGGAGTTGTGAACTCAATGGGGAAGCCCGATACATTCATGGTCAAAAAGGCAAAGGCATGTTTACCTTTTATGGCGGACATGATCCCGAAGATTTTCAACACCAAGTAGGCGATCCTGCCACAGTACTAGACTTACATCCTAATTCGCCAGGCTATCGTTTAATTTTAAACAATGTGTTGTTCCCAGCGGCTAAAAAGAAAAAGTTAAAGACCTAATGGTTTTTGTTATTTCAGGAATAGACGTTAAGTCTTTTTATCATTTAGTCGGTGTCTCTTTTGCGCAGCTCAACAAAGTGTTCTTTTCTATAAATAAATTTGTTGTGTGTACTTTGAGAATGTGTCCTGACTTCTCACTATTTTAGATAGTGTAGCAATACATAAAAGTCTCAAAAGTCTCCTGATTTTGTAATCCTAATTTTTCAGATTTAGAATTTCATCCCAATGTTTGGAATTTGGAATTTTAATTTTTGGAATTTTCTTCCCCTTTACTTCAATTCAAACACCATCCAAATAGGAACGTGATCCGATATTTTTCGGGCTTCTTTCAAGTTGGAGAAAGCAGTGTAGAAAGGAAGAATTCCAGACTGATAGACCTTGGTTTTAGAAGGGAGATAAAAGAAATTATCGAATTCAGAAGCCAAACAAGCGTTGTGCTGACAGGCTTTTTTCAAGGAAGTTTTCTGTCCTTTCAGAGCGGAGTCATAACCCATTTTCTTTAAAGGAGTAAAAACAGAGTGGGATTGCGGACAGTTGAAATCACCCAAAAACAAGAGGTTCAATTGCGGGTATTCAGCAGGTAATAACTTAAAATATTTGATTTCTCGTTCGGGTTGTTGGCTTTTGGTTATGGCGTGAAAATTAACGAGAGTGACTTCTTTTTGGTTGATTATAAAAGTCGCCAAATACGGTTCGCGGTCTATTTCGAGTTGGAAGTTGGACTCCAACCACGGTTTCCCTTTCAGGCGGGCGCGACTCGTTTTCCATAAATACGCATATCGCTCCGTTTTGTAGGCACTGCTGCTGGTGGGATTGCTGATAGCATAATCCCATTTCGTTCCTTTTCGGTTGAGTTCGGCGGCGAGCTGGGCTACGGTTTGTGCACCACCATCACCAGCCACGACTTCTTGCAGGGCTACGATATCATAGTCCTTTAGGGTAGTGGCAATAAACTCCAGTTCAAGATTCGATTTAGAACGACCTAAGTTTTCGATATTCCAAGACAAAAGCCGCGTTTGAGCATAAAAGGAAGTACATAAAAGGAAAAGAAACAGGCTGTAGGTTTTGTTCATGAATGGGGGAATTTGGCTCCCAAAGATAAAGATTGTAAAAGAAACATCAGTCTTCCCAACCACAGAGAGAAAGACCAAAATTTTCGGCTTGCGAGAGACTTACTTTTACAGTTGCATCTTTACAGGAACTAAGACCGCGACAGGATGCTGCAAGATGGTATTTCTTAGCACCTTTTGGACCACAGATGTATACTTGAGTAGTCATAAAAGTACTCGAAAACAGGCTGATGCAATAGAGAATCGCGATTGATTTCATTTTTTTTGTATTAAAGATTAATGGACTCTCAACTCATAATAGCGGCCTCGTTGGTCTTTCCCTTTTAGCACGCCATATGCTACCCATTCTACCTCCACGGCAAGCGTATCTTGGTTGTTGTCGATGAGAATTCCAGCGCCATATTTTCCTTTGATGTTGATCAAGCCGTTGATAGAATCTTTGGCCTCATTCCGCCCGTGTACTTGGTATTGGTACTCATAATTTCCAGAGGTACCTGTGCGGTATTGGTAGTCATATACCGTGTCCCGATGGTATGTTTTTGCTTCCTCTGGCGTAAGGGTTTTGACATCCTCCGGCGTGATTTTCTCTTGATACAAAGATTGAACTTTAGGCTGGCTGGGTTCTTTTTGGCAGGACAGCATACACCCAAGGAAAAGCAACAAAAGAAGGAATGGTCGGCTCATGTCTTTTTATTGCAAAAGTAGAAGCCTTGTTTTTTAGTTCCTTACGGGAAACCGTAAATGATAATAAAAAAAAACACCTTTTAGAAGGTGTTTGAGTGGAAGAATTTTAAAATTTGATACAATTTACAAATCAAATTCAGAGACTTGATTTTGGTTTTTAGAAAATTTGACTTTCTGGTAATGTTATGGGTTTGAAACTAAATTAAGCCCATTATTCGGATGTGCCATCCCGAGGTTTCGGAACCCAAATCCAAAATAAACTTTTCAATTAGACTATTGCTCAATTTACTTGTAGTGTGTATTAGCGGATTGTAAATAATTTAGTTGTATGTTATTCCAAAATCAACATTTTCATGACTTGTTTTACCTTCTTTAATTTCAATTGGAATAAATTTAAAAGACTTATCATAACCTGAATACAGATTTATTTTTTCTTTGAATTCGGTTGGAAATTTTGAAATTAAATTTAAAGATTTCTCTGTAATATCACGTTCAATTTTTTCGTATTTATCTATTTGCTTTGATAAACCTCCATATTTATTAGCATCATTTTCTGTCAAAACATCTTGGTATTTACTTTGTAATTGATTTATTTCGTCAATTTCTCTTTTAAATTTGCTTTCATCAAATCCAAATATACTTTTTAAGTCTTCCGAATAGATTAATAAATTGTCTAAATGGTCTTTTGGCGAATCGGTTGTATTACTTGACTGAATTATTAAAAAATATTCTCCAGGTATAATTCCTTCAATTTTAAAGTTCCCTGAAACGTCTGTTGATGTTTCATATTTGTTTTCTTTATTGGTCATTGAATAAAGTTTAACTTCCGAACCTGCATCTGGTTTATTTCCAACATAATCATTGTATTTCCAAAATACATTTCCGGTTAAAACTCCAGGTTTTTTTGAACAAGATGTTAATGTAATAATTAACATCGCAATAATTAGTAATCTTTTTTTCATCTTTAATTTTAATTTATTCTTTTTTTGGTATATTAACTAAAGTATTGGCAATAAAGTGGATTTGGTACTAGATTAAGCCCTATTTTCGGATTTGCCAAATCTCTCAAAAACAAAACCTATTTCAAATTAAGTCAAATGCATAGTTTATTTGTTGATTTTTAGGACGAAGTAACTATGGCTTACAATGTATATAAACGTCTTTATTTACTTCATGGCAACTTGATATTAAAGATGATATAAACCATAAAATTTGGATTGCTTCACTACGTCTTGCAAAAGGTACCCCATCTTTCAAATTATTTAGATTTAGTTCAAGTGTGCTTCGAGAAATAAAATCAATTACCAAGTGAACTTCACCTTTAAAATGTGGGTTATTGATAGATGATTGATATAGACTTATGGCATCGTCTACATTATTTCCTTTTCGCAGTCTATTTATATTGGTATTTATACCATCATTATTATAAGTTGAACTCCAAGTATCTCTTTTTTCTTGAAGCTGATATGCTTGTGGACTTAAGTTTCCTAAATTTTTTTGTGCTTGCCCAACTATATCTTGAAATGCTGATGCTGAGAATTGAGTTGTATTGTGTTTTGAGTGATAAAAGATAATTTTACTTTCATATATCGCAATATGGTCTGCCCATTCTTTTAATAAATCATCACAGATGAAATACTCTGCATCTGACATAAAATTTTGTTCTACAAAATCAAAGATAGATAGTTTAGCAAATTCAGTTTGATCTACAGTAAATATGCCTTTTTCACTATTACAAAATTGTAATTCATTATGTGGCACAAAAATCTTCATAAAATGTTCAATATTACCTAAAAGTTTGGAATCTTTAAATAATTTTCTATTCGAATATACTAGGTCGATATTGTCAAAATTTATTATAAAACTGCTAGATTGGCTGATATAATCTATGATTGGTATTTCTGTACCATTTGACTTTTTTAGTATTACATTTTTTAATTTTGGGGACTTTAGCGTAATTGATTTTTCGTTAAATTTTAATTCGATATCATTAATTGTAGAATTATCAACTTTAAAGATATCGTAATGAGCATCATAAGTGACTTTAGAAAGGCGTTCAAAACTTTTTAAGAATTTAATAATATCGAATTTTTTTTCTAATACTAAGTCTTCGTCAAAAAATCTAACAACTGTATTTGAAATGATTTCATTTTCTAAATCAGCATATAAACCGCTGAATGTAAACAATATTGAAATTGGAATTAAAGTATTTCGAACACTTTCATAATCTTGTGGTTCTGCAAAGACAGACAAGAAAGTTTCTTTTTCAGTGTGAAATTTAATTTTACGAATTAAAAATTCTGCCCAAATACAAAAATCTTCAATCGAATTTTTTTTGCCAAATTTATTTATTCTAGAAGAATTTAAAATTAAAGAAACCTTTTCATCTGCATTTTTTAGCCTTAGCGAACTTAGTATAAAGTTGTTAGCTCCTAGTCCAGAGAAATTTTCTTTTAAGTTTATAGCTTCTAAACTTTTTTCTCTTAAAACTTTATCGGAGACATTAAGGTTTTTAAGATTAAATTTTTCAAATTGTGTTTCATTATTTACAAAAAGTGTTGATAAAACTTTATAATCAAGAGGATTAAAAAGTTTTAAAAAATCTTGAATTTTAGATACGTTTTTTCTACTGATTACAATGTAATCATCAATTTCAACAATTAAAAGATATGCCAATTTTGTCTCAATCCAGTTTTCAACAGATTCTTCAATAAAAGTTGGTTTTGTATTATACTTAAAAATACAAATCGAATATTCAATTTCAATATCTTTTATTGTCAATGTTTTTTTTACCTCTTTTAGTAAAAAGTTACTTGACTTAATTGCAGAAGCGTCTCTAAAAAGCGCATCAATTTTATATTTTGAAATATTTATATTTTTTGTATTGTGAAAAATATAAGCATTTTCATTAATGATGATGTTTTCAAGCTTTTCTTGTTCTGTCATAATCTAACGTTTTTTAGTGATTTCCCTGACTTGTTTATAGCGCTACATATCTTCTCGTATTACCCCCAAAAGGGTAATTTAGCTAAGGTTTGTTTCTTTCTTAATATGTGAAAAAGCAATTTTTAATGTGTGATTTTTAAATGTATATTTTGGTTTATCAAACCTACTTCTTTTAAAACTCATTTTCTAAAATAGCGTTTGTTTCATCATAGCCTATTGCGGCAATATTTGAGGATTTTACTGATTGTCTTCTCATTGTTCTTAGTTTTTATTCATTTCGGCTATAGCCTCAAGTTTTTCAGTTAGTTCAATAACTTCTACGATATAATCTCGATTTTTTTCATTGAAGTTATTTATATCATTTACTCTGATGGCTGTTCCAGCCATACACACCATTAGCATGTTGGTACTACCAGAACCAATTTCATTAAAATCGATATCTGTAGAAATGACTGCATTCCCTCCAAGTTTTACACATTGAATTCTTAAATCAGTCATACAAAGTTTTGTGGCTCTATCTATTTTTTGGTTACTAGCATTTGAGGTTGTGCCAAAAAAATCATTAAACGATCTTGAAAGTTCTGTAGAAAAGCCAGTTCCCGATGTAGTTTGTGCAGTTACCATTTCTACTATATCATATTCCCACTTGATTGGGGCTTCGCTCGATATGACAGGGATGTATTTTATGATTTGTTTTAATCTGTCTTCCAATTGTTTCTTTTGTTGTTGATAGTTTCTGGCTATTTTATTTAAAAGTTCAGGAGAGCAAGAATTGCAATAGGCTAATGAATTTATTTCAGTATGTTTATTAATGAACTCTGTTTTAGATTGTGGAATTAATACTGTACTGAAGAATCCTTTTAATGATTTATCGCAGTGTGGACATTTTTCAAAATTCATAACAATTAATTTCTATTCTTATTAAAAGCCTCTTCAACTCTGTCAGACAAAAAAACATTCCCGAATAACCCAAAGCCAATTGATTTTTCCTCACCTCGATAAGAAATTTTGGTTAAGGAAAAAAGAACATAATTGTCTCTTGTAATCGCGTTTTCAATGAAGGTATTTACTATAGATTCTCCTATCAAACTGCCAAGTGCAGCAAATGAATTTTCGGAATCGGGTTGTGTTTCTTTTAATGTTTTCTGATAAAAAGTGTGTAAAGTTTCTTTAACTTTCTCCTTGTGGTCATCTTTGCTTGGGTTTGTTAAAATTGCTAGCAATAAAATTGCCGTAAAAGCTAGAAGTACGATTTGTTTAGTTTTCATAGTAAAATAGTGTTTTAGTTATTATCAACTTCATACAACCCCACCGTCTCCAACAGCTCTTTTTCAAACAAATAGATGTCATCGATGGCTTGGATAGATTGGCGGATTTCGCTTTTGTCAGCATTGAAAAGACCAAGGTATTTTTTGCCACCGTTGAGGTGTAATCGGCATAAGGGTTTGCGGTTGTTGTCGTCGAGGAGAATGCCAAAATACGATTGGGTGTCACGGTATACGATGCGTTGGGTGGGGAGTTTACGACGGAGAATGGCCACGACGATGCGGTAACCTTCAAGTTCTTCCTCACTAGTAATTACTTTGGGTTCTTCGACCTCTTCGATTTGGTCTTTTTCTTGAATAATGACCTCTTTGTTCAAGGCAAAATGGAGGCGTTCGTTGATTTTTTCGCCTATCAATTGTCCGTAGGCTTTTTGAACCAATTCTGTAAATTCGTCCATTACTTTTTCGGTCAAGCGACCGCTGTATAGTTTGGAAGCAAACAACCGTACAAATTCAGGAGAGGGATTTTGTATCTCCAAATCAATTTGTTTTCGGATTTCTTTGATGTATTTCAAAGAACTGGCATTGTCTAGAATTTTGTTGACATCAAAACTGGATTTATGGAATTTGGCAATTTCATTGACCGCAGCATCTTTCAACGAGCAAATGTCAAATTCAAAAAAGGGTTTTTGGTCCATTTTGTTTTTTTCATCCAAATCGGTAAAAAATTGATAGTGAATACCATTGGTGAGCAAGGCAAAACGTGTTTTCGAGACATGAAAATACCGAAACAGTTGGGAGTTATGAACACTCAGATTTTCTTTCCAATTCTTGCATTCAATAATCAAAATCGGTTCGTCGTTCTGAATAATGGCATAGTCTACTTTTTCGCCTTTTTTAAGCCCTAAATCAGCGGTGAATTCAGGAACAACTTCGGTTGGATTAAAGGTATCATATCCTAAAAGCGTGATAAAAGGCAGTACAAAAGCATGCTTGGTCGATTCTTCAGTTTCAATCTTATCTTTTAGCAAATTAATTTTGTCAGCTAATGATTTTAGTGCCACTTGTAGTTCCATAGTTGTTTTGTATCAGGTTAATAATATCCAAACTTAAATCCATTGCAAATCAATTCCTTACGGTTTTCCTCATTTTGCAAAAAAAAAGGGATTTAGAGCACGGGTAAGGCAGCTTTTCCTTTTCCTCTTCTGTGGGAACTATTGCTTTTAAACAGGAAAGTGTTGGTGGTTTGGAACGCTTTGCTTACTGGCAATTGGGTATAGGAGCGGAAACCATACTGTATTTTTGATAGGGGATTGGATATACTATCTACATCCATTTGGATTGCGTAAGCTTGAGCAATTTTTTCTTTAGCGGAAACGATAGCAAAAGAAAACAACAAGAAACAAACTAACGTTGTAATACGGTAAGAAGGCGACATATGGATTATTTTTGAACGAAATCAAAAGTAATGTGCTATACAAACACTTCCTTACGGGAAACCGTAAAGGGGTGTTTTTTACTACCGTAATTATTGAAGGAAGAGGATCTTTCTTTTTAAATCAGACCTAAATCTTTGGTAATTGATACCAAGTGGGTTGTATTAAGCGCTTTGAAGTAGATTTTGAGTTTGCTGATGCGTTTTTCGATGGTGCTTTTGCTGTTTGGCGTAATACCCGCTTGTTTCAAAACGGATTCCATCGCTTCCTGAGAGACACCTTTTGAGAGGTAGTCCAGCAGTTGGATGTCATAATCATCGATTTCGTTGACCAATTTATCCTGAAAAATATATTGCAAATCTGCAGGTAAGTAGGGAGAGTCTTGATTTGCAACGGCCTCAACGGCTTTGCGTAGCTCTAGCATCGTGTTACGCCCTTTCATGACAAAACCATTGATGCCCAAATGGTCAAACAAGGACTTAATGCGATACGATTTGTCTTCTATAGAAAAAGCAATGATTTTGATTTCAGGAAACAATCCCTTTACCGCTTCGATTAAGGCTTCGCCAGAGGTAAGTTGGTTCTTGCGATGGTCTGCTTTGAACGATAAATCCGTAATCAACAAATCATAAGGAGCATGGTCTAAATAGCCTCTTTTGAGTTTGAGCAAGGCATCATCACAGTATTTAGCAAAGTCTATTTGAGGCACAGCCAAAGCTTCTAGCACGCTAACGGCTGCTACATCATTGAAATCAATATCATCTACGATTAACACTTTTTGAAACATACTTGGTTTATTTAGGAAAAGTTAGTTGGATTTTAAGCCCTTTTGAGCTTGAAGTGTCAAAAATAATACTTCCGCCAATCGTACGAATACGGTTTTCCACATTAAGCAGTCCATTTTTTGAGGGAATGGGATGGGGCATACCAATTCCATTGTCTGAATAATGAACGAGAAACGCTTTGGCATTCATTTCAAATCGCAAAACCACAAAGGAACCTTGGCTATGCTTTTTCATGTTGACCAAGACTTCTTGTAATACCCGATACAGTGCAATTTTTTGCTCTTCTGCTATTTTGTCCCAAGGAATAGTGCTGATATCTTTTACAATGACTTGTACTCGAGAAGACGAAAAGCCGGAAAGCATTTCTTTCAGTGCCATTTCGTAGGAATCTCCCGTACCTATGGCGCTGTTTTCTCGGGATATATTGCGCGTTCGAGTGTAAATTTTATCCAAATTATCCAATAGCGTTTCTTTTTGAATAGGGTTGTGCAAGTCTTGGGTTTCGGCAAAAGCAATGGTTTGATAGACATCATTGGCCAACTCGTCGTGCAGTTTTTTAGCAATCCGAGTTTCACTCTCATAAATAGCGGCTTGCTTTTCTTTTTTGCTTTTATTTTTCAGATAAGAATACAAAACTACCACCGCGATTAGCACTAACAACAGTATAAAAAATAGTAAATAATTGTTGAATCTTTGTTGGGCTAAGGCCAGGTCATTTTCTGCTTTTTCCGCTTTTAATTGTAAATTCTCATTGCGTTCTTGAGTCGCATCGTATTTGATTTTAGCAAACTGATTTTTCGCGATTTGCTTGACTTTGCTAACACTGTCGTTGAGTTGCAGGTAGTGTTTAGTGTAGTGACGAAGTTGCGAAGGTGGACTTACCTCCATCAAGAGAGCTAGGGCCAACAAGCGATCATCCGTGCTTTGTATGGCAGTAGCTTTGGTATAGGATTGTTGGGCATAGCTAAAGGCTAATTGGGGTTGACTCTTTTGATAGTATTTTGCCAAATTACTGTAACTGGTAATCAAGCCATAATCAAATTGCAATTGTTGATGAATGGCTAACGCTTTCTTTAAATAAGCACCACTTCTGGAGTCTTGGATTTTAAAATAACAAAAGCCCAAATTGTCCAAAACTCTGGCTTGATGCTCCAAATTATTCTGTACGATAGGAGATTGAGAGAGCGCCGTCAATAGTTGAATGGCTTGCTTGTAGTGCTTTTGTTCCATATACACCACAGCGATGTTGTTTTGAATGACTGCTTTTTGTAGGGGTGTATCGGCTAAGGCACTTGCTTTTTGATAGTACCGAATGGCATTGGCGTAATCAAAAAGATGTTGGTAATTAATGCCTAGGGTATTATAAATGGCCACTTTGTATTGGGCTTCGGTGTTTTTTTGAAAAAAGGGTAGGGCTTCGGTAGCGGTAGACTCACTGCCCACATAATCGCCTTGCGTTTGCTGAATAGCTGCCATTTTGAGCAAGGCATAAACAATTTTATCCCCTTCGGTTTGGGTACTACTTTGCGTTCGAATTTCATTGTAGTAATAGTAAGCACTGTCGTAAACGCCCTTGGCATAAAAATCTTCTGCGGGGCTAATGTATTTATGATAAGCTGTTTCAGGAGTTGCTTTGTTTGTGGAAGGCTCACTTCTAGTACAAGAAAAGAGAAAAGTACCCAACAACAGTAGGGACATAAAAAACGGGAAATGTACTCTTTGAAGTATCATTTCCCGAAAATATCAAATTAATTCCATTTAATGGAGGATCATCTTTTATTTTTTTGGAGGAGTTGTTGGGGTTTGACCCGTTGAATTCCCACCTGTATCGCCATCATCGGCAAGGACAGAAGTTGTGGCAGAAGGCGAACTTGGTTCTATTTCATCATTAGTACAAGAAACAAACGCCATAGCGGACAATAAAAAACACGAAAGGATTACTATTCTTTTCATTAGATTTGATTTAAAAATTAGACATAGGAAGGGCGTTCCGATTATGAAATCGAAGCTTGTTGGATAAGGAGTGTTTCCTTAAAAGCCCTTAGGATTACTACTACTGGGAAGTGAAGTGTGCTAAAACAGTTGATCCAGAATTTATACTTCCCAGATAAACCTAACCCGCTGTTTAGCAACACTTTTTTTTGAACTAGTTTTGTACATTTGTTCGTATCGCGAAATAGAACAAGAACTAATTCTGTAGCAAAGGAATGTCGTTTGTGTTGAATGATTTCAATGGAATTCCAGTAATTCTAGTAATTCCAATAGTTTCCATTAAATGTTAATTAATTCCAGTAATGATATGAGTAAAATTATTTTCGATGATTATAAGAGGACTATTAGAACTCAATATGAGAAGAAGAAAATGGAAGATATCACCGGGATTCTGATGAATCCAAGTCCTGCGCAACTTCGTAATTTGTGTTTAATTCTTTTTGATCAATCTCTTTCCAATAATGATGAAATAACAATGAAAAACTTTTTCTCTGTAAAAGAAAAAGAGGGTTTGAGAAAGGCTATTGAGAAATGTGAAATAAGTAGATTTAGACCTATACGATCTTTTTTGTTGGGTGAAAAAAATTCAGATGATATTGGGAGAATTGATATGGGAGCCATTCTCGTAGATTTTAATCCAAGACCTTTTAGTAATTTTTTAGCAAATAAAAAGAAGGAGATAAAAATAAAGGAAGAGTCTTTACAAGACATTAAAGGCAAAAAAGAAGATCCGGTACTTTCTTTAGTTTCTGAAGTTTGTAATGAGATAAAAGGTCTTCCGGAGAAATCAATACTCAACCGTTATAAAAAGGCATTGACGAAAGTTGCTCTGTTGTGCAGTGTAGGAATAGGGGTGGTCACATTACTCCCTAAAAAAGAATGCATGCAGTGGAATACCAATCATTATGAAGTAGTAGATTGCTCCACAGAAAGCAGTAGTTTTTTAGACCCACGAATACCAATAAACAAAGATAGATTAGATTTAAAAAAATTGGATCCACAGACTATAAAAACCTATTTTGAAAATGGCAACCCAATAATTTGGTATGCTAAAAACGGGGATGAAATAGAACTCTTCAATCAACCCGGATTGCATCCCACTACGGGAAAAACGCTAAAACCTATTACGCCTTATATTATTAATAAATATCTTAGAGAGTAGTAATTGTATTTTTATTGAGTAGGGTTTTATGAGGTAAACGGATGAATTTTACAGACGAATCATTGCTTCAATATAAGTAAAAAACAGAGAATCTTTGAAGGGGATAGGATTTTGAAAATTTTAGTATGGCATTTGTTGGAAATTAGCACATGAAGAAGTTTCTAATTTTAAATTTATCTTTTATGCTCTTTTATGAATAGACTGTAAGAATTTCTTCTTTATTTGGTTTTTACCTTTAAAACGTGGCAATTATTTATTTTTTTAGGGCTTACAATACAGATAAAAAATAATTACATGTTTTAATAAAATAGCAATAAGTGTGATAAAAAATTATCAAAAAAGCATTTCTGTTTTTTTATTTTACTTAAATGCAACAATTATTTAAAAAATTAATAATATTGTCATTCCAAAACAAATTATATTATTATGTCGTTAAATTCCAGTTTAAAGGATAAGAAACTGCTTTATGAGTTGTCTCAAGGGAGTGAACTTGCTTTTACGGAATTGTACAATACCTATAAAAATAATATCTACGCTACTGCTTTAAAAATAACGAAATCCAAAGATTTGTCAGAGGAAGTTGTTCAGGATGTATTTTTGAAAATTTGGCAAAATCATAAAAAGTTAGCAGACATTGAGAATATAGAAAACTATCTTTTTATTATATCACGCAATCATATTTTTGATATGCTAAAAAAAATAGCCCGAGAAAACAATGTAACGGCTGTGGTAGAGTATAAGAACACGTTTACTAACGATACAGATACTGCCATAAAAGACAATCAATACAATACAATTCTTAACCAAATTATAGAACAACTTCCGCCTCAACAACAAAAAATATACAAAATGGCAAAATGGGAAGGACTAAGTCATCAGAAAATAGGTGAAGAATTAGGAATTTCCCCAGAAACAGTCAAAAAACACATGGCTCAGGCCTTAAAGTTTGTTCGTAACAAAATTTCTCCTTACCTGCATCTTTTGTTGAGTATGCCTCTTTTTTTTGGAGGTATGAAATAATTTTTTTGTTTTTTTTAACTTTCAACTACTCCCTCCCTTTTTTTGAATCGTCTTTATACTAAAGAACGGTAATTATTCTTCGATTGTCCTCTTATGTAAGGGGGGGCGAAAAAAAATAATGAAATCTTGCAGTAAGCCCAAATCTGCTATTAACGGAACTATTGTAAACTAAAAACTATAATGCAAATGCAACAAAACGTATTTGAAGAATTATTTGAACGCTACCTACAAAACACCATTACTGAAGTGGAAAAACAACAGTTAATGGAGTTGGTTAAAAATGAGGACTACGAGGAATTCGTCAAAGAAAAAATCGCGTTGCTGCTTGAGGAGAAAGAAAATATAGTGGTATTAGACAAGCAAAAAAGTGATGCTATTCTTACTTACATTTTAGCTGCTGCTCCAGAAACTAAGGTGATTGCGATGGATTCAAGAGAAAAAAGACACAAGCAACTGGTTCGTGTTTTATGGGCTACAGCAGCTTCAGTAGCCTTGTTTTTACTAGTTAGGAATACCATATTCACCACAAAAAACATAGATACAACTCCAACAAAAGTCGAACAAGTAGAAACAGTCGATCCGATATTAGCGTTTACAGGAAAGCAACTGATTCACTTACCTGATGGGAGTACTATCCTCTTAAATGAGAATAGTAGTATTCAATACGACCAAACTACTTTTAATGACAAAACAAGAGAAGTAAGATTGTATGGTGAAGCATATTTTGATATCAAACACAATACATCAAAGCCCTTTATAGTCCATACCGGAAAAGTGCATACCAAAGTTCTAGGAACTGCTTTTAATATCAATGCATATAAAAACGCTCAAAATATTGAAGTAACCGTAACGCGAGGTAAAGTACAAGTAGGGGATGTTGAAAAAGTATATGCTATAATTACTCCAAATCAACAAATTAGAGTGAATAAAAACACATTAGCTTATCAGCAAAATATTGTGGATGCCGAGGAAATAGTAAAGTGGAAGAGTAATTACTTAATACTCGAAAACAGCAATATGGAAGAAGCCATTGCGCAAATTTCGGATAAGTATAAGGTGACCATAACTCTTGGGAATGAAAATATTAAAAACTGTAGCATAACGGCAAGTTTTCTAAACGAAGAAAATTTGGACCATGTACTAAAAGTTATTTGTAGTGTGACTGAAACCAACTATCACTACACTGAAAGTGGCGCAATTGTCATTGAAGGAAAAGGCTGTGAATAAATAAATAACCCTTAAAAAATAGAAAACTATGAAATAAAAAAAGCCATCCAGCTCCTACACCGGATGGCACAGATTCTTAATAATTAATTCCAAGTAACCATTAAAAACATGCAAATTTATGAAATTACGCTGTAAATCAACCTCGTTTGAAAGGAAAAAGAACACCTCTTTGTTTCGTCTTTCAAAGAAAACCATTATGATCATGCGAATCAGTCTTTTCCACATCTTCTTACTGACCTGTGGCACACACATGGTTTTTGCCAACAAAATGAACGGTCAAAGTCTAGAGTCTATATCAGTAGATATAGAACTCCGCAATCAGGATATTAAAACCCTGTTTAAGAGCATAGAAAATAAAACAGGATTGCTTTTTGCCTATCAACCTCAAATGATTGCCAATTTCCCAAAGATTTCTACCCCCCGCGGGAAGCGTGCAGTAAGTGAAATTTTGGATAGCGTACTCGAAGGGAGTAATCTCGGGTACAGGCAAGTAGATAAAAATGTAGTGATCTACAAAAAAGAAGCAAATAAAGCTAATGCTAGTCCAAATAGTGCTTTTAGAGCTAAAATTCCTGATGCATTTGTGTACAGTCTCGTGGGTAAAGTCGTCGACGAAAATAATTTGCCTTTACCGGGTGTAACTATTTTAGTTGTGGGAGAAAATCAGCAAGGAATATCCGACTATGACGGTCACTTTTATATTCAGTTAACACCAGGGAAACATGTTTTAAAAGCTTCCTATTTAGGCTATAAAACACAAGAAGTTACTGTTGAAAATCAAAATTCGGTAACAATCAAGATGCAACCAGATTTGGCCAAACTTGATGAGGTGGTTATTATTGGATATGGTACTACAACCAAAAGAACTTCTACAGGTTCTGTGACCAAAATAACGGCGGCTGATATTGAAAAACAACCGGTAACCAATATTCTACAAACCTTACAAGGAAGAACACCTGGGGTGTTTGTTTCGCAAACGTCTGGTTATGCAGGAAGCGCCATTAATATAAATATTAGAGGAACTAATTTTATGCAGTTGCCAGGTTCAACAATCAACAAAAATTTACCTTTATATATAGTGGACGGAATTCCTTTTATTGGAAATGATTTAAAAGAACAAGCGCAACAAGATTTTGTTATTAGAGGAGCACAAAAAGCGTCTAGCCCTTTAAATATTATCAATCCTAATGATATTGCTAGTATAGAAATTTTGAAAGATGCAGATGCTACAGCCATTTATGGTTCTAGAGGAGCCAATGGAGTAATACTTATCACAACCAAAAAAGGGGAAGCAGGTAGAACGGTATTTACTGTAAATACCAGTTCAGGTTTATCGCAAGTAGCCAATAAGGTAAAAACACTTAAAACACCTGAGTATTTAAATATGTTGCGTACTGCATTGAATAATGCGAACGATACACCAAGTGATTTTAGCAATGGAGTTGCTCTTATAGATTTTGATCAAAATGCTTATACAGATTGGCAAGATAAAATAATTGGCGGATCTGCTGATTTCAATGACTTTTCGGCTAGTTTAAAAGGAGGAGACGAAGTGACTAATTTTTTGTTAAGTGCTGCTTATCATAAAGAAACAACGGTTTTACCAGGGGATTTCGGATATAATAAGTTTGCTACTAACTTCAATATAAATCATACCACATTAAATAAAAAATTAAAAATAGGAGGTTCAGTGGTATTTGCAACCGATCAAAATAAGCTCCCTTATTATGATATGACCAACTATGCCTTTAATACGGCTCCTAATCGACCTATTTACAATCCTGACGGAACCTTTTACTGGTCTCCTACCTATTTTAGTGATATGAATCCTATCGCAGCAATGGATAGAAGAGTGGAGGACAAAGGGAATAATCTGATGACTAGTTTGAGTCTTCAGTACCAAATTGCTAAAGGTCTATCCTTTAAAACAGATCTTGGTTATGGAAGAGCCCAAATGATTACTAAGCAAATATTGCCTGCCTCGGGGATGAACTATGTTTATTATCAAAACTTTGATATTGATGTTAATGGTTCAAGAGCATACAATGTATCCAATAATTATACTAATAATTTTACTTTTGACCCTCAATTAAATTATACGGCATCAGTATGGAAAGGTAATTTAAGTGTGCTATTGGGTGGATCTTGGCAAAATAGAAAATCGGAAATGCCTTCTTATGTAAGTACTTCAGGATACAGTTCAGACAATCTAATTGGAATTACAGGAACCGCAGAAACAGTTACCTCCAATAATGGCTCTTCAGAATATAAATATGTCTCTGCTTTTAGTAGGGTAAATTATAATATTTTGAATAAGTACATTTTGAATCTCAATTTCAGAAGAGATGGTTCTTCTCGTTTTGGTGCCAATAATCGCTATGGAAACTTTGGTTCTGTAGGAGCAGCTTGGGTGTTTACAGAGGAAGGATTTTTAAAAGACAACACTTGGTTGAGTTTTGGTAAACTGCGTTCAAGTTATGGTGAAGTAGGGAGTGATGCTATTGGAGATTATGGATTTGCGGATACATTTACAGCGGGTTCTTATGGAGCAGGAAATGCTTCTTTGCAAGCTGCCAGAATTGCAAATCCAAATTATCAATGGGAAGTATCTAAAAAGTTTGAAGCAGCATTGGATTTGAATTTCCTTAAAGATCGTATTTCGTTTACTGCGGCGTATTATAGAAATGTTTCTGGAAATCAATTAGTGGGCTATCCATTAAGTCCACAAGCGGGTTTTACCACTTATCAAGCAAATCTGGATGCAGAGGTGGAGAACAAAGGATGGGAGTTTACTTTAACCACTAGTAATATTAATTCAGATAAATTCAATTGGTCAACCTCTCTTAATGTATCAACAAATTCAAACAAACTATTGTCTTTTCCAGGAATTGAAAACACTAGTTATTACACCACTTATGTGGTAGGGAATCCACTAAGTTCATATTATTTGTACAATTTCACAGGGGTAAACGCCAATGGTATCCCTCAGTTTGAAGACATCAATGGCGATGGAAGAATTTCTACGGGTTTAGCTCAAACAGGAAGAGGAGACAGACAATATCATGGCGCTTCTTATCCTAAATATTATGGAGGTATTTCAAATACTTTAAGTTACAAATCATTTTCCCTTGATTTTTTATTCCAATTTGTAAAACAAGACGGAACAAATTTAATGTCTTCTATTGGAACACAACCAGGGTATCCTTATGGACAAGCGAATTATCAAGTAGACGAATACAATGCCTATTTGGCTCAAGGAAATGTGTTAAGTGCTAATTTTCAAAATAGTTTCTATAATTATATTGGTTCTACAGCAACATTAATTGATGCCTCGTATATTAAATTGAAAAACGTAAGCGCTTCTTATACAATTCCATTGAGTGAAAATACTCGGAAGTTTCTTCAAAATGTGCGTCTGACATTGCAAGGACAAAATTTAGTGACTTTTACTAAATACAAAGGATTTGATCCAGAAACACCAGGGGTAGCTTTACCACCATTGCGCACGGTAACAATTGGGACTCAGTTTACATTTTAAATCTTAAAGACATGAAAAATAATTCAAGAAAATATACCTATCTACTAGCATTCTTTTTGTTAGTAGGATTAATTAGTTGTGATGATATGCTTGATGTTGAACTTCCAAGTAATGAATTGTCTTCTTCAACAATATACGCTTCAGATGCTACTGCCGAAGCAGCGGTTAATGGAATTTATCAAAGTATGATAACTGATACGTATTATAACTTTTTGCACTCCAACCTTGGGCAAGCATCTGATGAATTAATACCAAATTCTTTTATTTCTAATGTTTTTGTAACTAACGAAATTCCAGAAACTGATGGAACCATTGGGTCTATGTGGTCTCAGCTCTACAAAACCATCTACAATGCTAATAATGTAATAGAAGGGGTTACGGCAAGTACTAGCTTAAGTGCTACCAAAAGCAAACAATGGATAGCCGAGGCAAAATTTACAAGAGCCTTTTGTTATTTTTATTTGACTAATTTATGGGGAGATGTGCCTTTGATTCTAACAACAAATATAGATAAATCTGCATTGGCTCCTAGAACAGCTCAAAGTGAGGTGTATAACCAAATTCTTCTTGATTTAGAACAGGCCTCAGTAGATCTTCCAGTTAATTATGAGACGTATCGTTCTCAAAAAATTAGAGCCACCAAATGGGCGGCAGAAGCCTTATTGGCAAGAGTGAATTTATATTTAGGAAAATGGACCGAGGCCTCAACTCACGCAAGTAATGTTATTGATCAAGCTGGAATCTTCAAAATGATTTCGGGATTGACAGCCAATAACAGCCCTTTTATTGTAAACAATGAGGAAGCCATACTACAGCTACCATATTATAATTATTTGTTTTCATATGAGGGAGGATCTGTTTTTACTGATGCAGGAGGGTATTTACTTCGAAATACAAATTCCCTTTTTGAGCTAGGTGATGCTAGACAAACAAATTGGACCATTAGTATCGTTGCTGAAGATGGAAATACTTATTTAGCCCCACTAAAATACAAAAATTCTTTTACTAGTACTCCTGTAGAGCGTTCAACAGTACTCCGATTGGCTGAATTGTATTTGATAAGAGCGGAAGCCAGAGCAAGATTAAATAATAGTGCTGGAGCGCAAAGTGATCTTAATGTTATCCGAAATAGAGCGCTACTGTCTCCTACGACACAAACTGATCCTACTCAATTATTAGCATTAATCGCTGCAGAAAGACAACGCGAACTATTTGCAGAATTTGGACACAGATGGTTTGATTTGAAACGAACAGGAACAATAAATCAAGTGCTTGGGGCAACCCCAGATAAAATCTGGGCTACTACAGACAGCCTTTTCCCAATCCCAGAAGAAGCAATTCGTTCTAATCCCTTTTTAACCCAAAATTCAGGATATTAAACAATACAATTCAAGCAAGAATGTGTTTGCTAAAAACACATTCTTGCTATTTTAAAAAACACTATGGAAACAACAATTGTAAGAGTTGAGGATTTGTCGCATCAATACAGTAAGGATTGGGCAATACAAAATATAAGTTTTGAAATCAAAGAAAACCGAATTCTAGGACTCTTAGGGTCTAATGGTGCTGGAAAATCGACCACAATGAATATTCTTTGCGGCGTTTTAAACCAGACACATGGGAATATCTTTATTAACGGAATTAACCTGAAAGAAAACCCTGTAGAAGCAAAAAAACTAATTGGTTTTTTACCCCAAACACCACCTTTGCATTTAGATTTAACAGTAAACGAATATTTAATTCACTGCGCACAATTGCGACATGTTAAAAAAGAAGATTTACATAACGCTGTTGAAAAAGCCAAAGAAAAATGCGGTATTGCACATTTCTGTCACCGATTAATTAAAAACCTATCTGGTGGATACAGACAACGTGTGGGAATTGCACAAGCCATTATTCATGAACCCAAACTGGTAGTTTTAGATGAGCCAACCAATGGGCTAGATCCAAACCAAATTTTAGAAGTTAGAAATTTAATTAAAAAAATTTCGAAAGATAAAGCGGTTATATTCTCCTCTCACATTCTTTCTGAAGTTCAGGCTACATGTCAGGATATCAGAATGATTGAAAACGGACACATGGTTTTCGCTGATACGTTAGACGCTTTCAACAATTATATCGAAGCCGATAAATTAACGGCAAGTTTCGAGAATCCGCCAACAATCGAGGCCTTAACTGCAATAGATAAAGTTACAGCGGCAGTTTATCTTTCTCCCAAAAAAGTACAAATCACTTTTGAAGGGAATCAAGAAATCGCTGAAAAAATTATTGCTCTAAGTATCCATAACAATTGGAGATTGCGTGAAATTCAATTCGAAAAAGTATCATTAGACGAAATTTTTGCCCAATTATCAAAAAAAGCACCTGCTAAAAATTCACCTACTTCTTAAAAAATAAATAAATGAAAACAATATATAGAATAGCTAAAACGGAACTCAATACCATGTTTTATTCGCCTGTGGCGTGGGTTGTTTTAGTGATTTTTTCCATTCAGTCGAGTTGGAAATTCTTTGATACACTAGAGCGATTTGAGAAAGCTCAAAAAATAGGAGAAGGTCTTAATAACATAACTCAAACAGTCTTTTCAGGATATAGCGGCCTTTTTACCGAAATGCAAAATTATTTATACTTGTATGTCCCTTTATTGACTATGGGGTTAATGAGCCGAGAAATTAATAGTGGTTCTATTAAGCTTTTACTATCCTCTCCCATAAAAATTAAAGAGATTGTTTTAGGAAAGTTTCTTGCCATTGCAAGTTACTGTATCTTATTTATGGCAATTCTAGGAATACTAGGAGTGGTAGCCTATTTTTCAATTGAAAATGTAGATGTTACATTTATTTTGTCAGGACTTATTGGTCTTTACTTATTGGTTTGTACTTATGCAGCAATTGGGCTTTTTATGTCCTGCCTCACCTCTTACCAAGTAGTAGCAGCAATCAGTACTCTAGTAGTGTTGGCGGGTTTAAATTTTATTGGTACTTTATGGCAAAGTGTTGATTATGTGAGAGACATCACTTACTTTCTTTCGATTGCGGGCCGTGCTAACCAAATGATTGAAGGGCTTATTGTAAGTAAAGATGTATTTTATTTCATTTTAGTAAGTACACTTTTTATTGGGTTGAGTGTGTTTAAACTACAAACGGGTAGGGATGCGCAAACCACTTCAAAACGAGTGATGAAATATGCTAGCTTGGTGACTGTAGTCCTAGCTTTGGGATACATTACCTCAATTGCTCCACTTACTTTTTACAAAGACATGACATTTACGAAAAGTAATACCTTGACCGCGTCTAGTCAGGATATTGTAAGCAAGATAGAAGGACCAATAACAATAACTACTTATGCTAATTTACTGGATATAAATTACTTTATGGTTATGCCATTTTCTCAAAATCAAGATGTTGCAAGTTTTTCACAATATTCTCGATTTCTCCCTCAGTTAAAAATGGATTATGTCTATTATTATGATACGTCTAACAATACAGCCTTGTACGCTCAAAATCCTGGCTTAAATGACAAACAACTTGCCGAAAAATTGATCGAAACACAAGATCTCAAGCTCAAAAAATTATACGCGCCAAAAGAGATTGCCAAAATAATAGATTTAAAACCTGAGCAAAACAGAGTGATAAGAACGGTTGAGTATAATGGAAAAAAAACATTCCTAAGAATGTTCGATGATTTATACAAAGTACCCTTTGAGAAAGAAATTTCAGCTAGTTTAAAACGCTTAATTAGTACTCCAGTAAAAGTGGTATTTACCACGGGTAGCATGGAACGTAGTATTGAAAAAAATGGAGATAAGAATTACAAAATAGGGGTTAACGAAATAACATTCAGAAATTCTTTAGTAAATCAAGGGTTTGATGTGGCAGCAATTGATATTAATGCCCAAAATATTCCAGAGCAAACAGACATTTTAGTAGTGGCTGACCCAAAAGCAAAATTAAGTCAAGGGGCAATCGATCGTATCAGTAAATACATTGATAAAGGTAAAAATGTAATGCTTTTGGCTGAGCCAGAAACCAATACAGCATTGGAAGCAATTACGAATAAATTGGGAATAGCTTTCACCAATCAGGCGCTAGTTCAAGAAAGTGGAGACAACTCTCCAGATTTTTTAGTCACCGAATTTCAAAAAAATATAGATAGCACTTTTATTAAATTAAATAAGAGTAATTATCCAATTCCAGTAGTAGGTAGTAGTGGAATTACAATAGCCAAAAATACAGGATTTAAAACAACACCTTTGCTTAAAACCAATGCGCAACCCGTTTGGGAATCTCCATTAGGAATTAATGCGATAACGGAGGAGATAAAGAGAAAACCATCAGCTAAATCAGTACCTCTTATAATGGCTTTGACAAGAAAAATTAGCGGTAAAAACCAAAAGATAATTGTCTCTGGTGATGCAGACTTGATGAGTAATTCGGAATTAAATAGACCCCAATCCGGTACTTTTCAGTTCGTAACGGATGTTTTTTCTTGGTTCAGCGATTATAAATTTCCTATTGATACGACGCGTCCTAAAAGTATTGACAATACCATTACAATAAGTACAAACCAACTCTATAGTACTAAAATCATAATTATTGGCTTGTTCCCATTGTTGATTATGCTTAGTGGTGCTTTTATATTGATCAGAAGAAATAGAAGATAAAAATTTAAAAATGACGAATAAAATAAATATTGTACTAGGATTGTTGATGCTATGCATTCAAAACAATTATTCTCAATTTAAGACAACAATCCCGCTGGATAAAAACGTTGCAACTGGTAAATTAAAGAATGGTTTAACCTATTATATTTTACGTAATGAAGAACCTAAAGATAGAGCGAGCTTTTACTTTGTCCAAAATGTTGGAGCTATTTTAGAAGATGATAATCAAAATGGATTAGCACATTTTTTAGAACACATGGCTTTCAACGGAACGGAACATTTTAAAGGGAAGGGTATTATAAAAATGCTAGAAAAAAATGGAGTGAGTTTTGGGAAAGACATCAATGCATATACTGCCCAAGATGAAACAGTCTACAATATTAGTAATGTTCCCTTAAAAAACGCAGCCTTAATAGACTCAACGCTGTGGGTATTACATGACTGGTCCGGCTCTTTATCACTAACAAACGAAGAAATCGATGCCGAAAGGGGAGTAATCCGAGAGGAATGGAGAACACGTCGAACAAGTGATTTTAGATTAAAAAATCAAACAGATCAAGTACTATACAAAGGATCAAAGTATAGTGCAAGAGATGTTATTGGAGATTTAAATATCATCAATAATTTTAAATACAACGAGTTAAGAGACTATTACAAAAAATGGTACAGACCTGATTTGCAAGCAGTAATCATTGTTGGTGATATCGATGTGAAAGCTGTAGAGCAAAAGGTGAAAACAATATTTTCAAACATTCCTTTAAATAAGAATGCCATTGCTCGAAAATATTATGATATTCCAAAACATAATGAATTGTATTATGTAACCGCTACTGATAAAGAAGCAGATAATACCATAGTAACATTACGATATGTTTTGGAAGAACCTTTAGTAAAGGATAGTGCTGTGACTCGAAAAAATGTAATGAATTCCTTTTACACAAACATCCTCAATAACCGACTAAGAGAAAAGATACTTAAAAATCAAACGGAAAGCTTATTCTTGCAAAGTTATTTTGAACCGATTTCAAGGTTAAACACGTCTTTTAATCTTGTTTCTCAAGGGAAAAAAGGGAAAGCATTAGAAGCCTTTCAGGAGGTGTATACAGAGGCTGAACGTATAAAACGATACGGAGCGATTCAGGCAGAGTTAGATCGTACTAAAAAAGATTTTATAAGTTCATATGATGATTTTATTCAAAATAAAGATAAGATTGACAATGATAGTTGGGCGGAAAGGCTAATAAATTATTTCTTGAAAGCAAAACCTTTTCTGTCGCCACAAGAGGATTACAATCTTGCCGTTAGCATCATAAAAAGTCTTACGATTCACGAGTTCAATGATTATATCAAATCAATCCAACCCAAAACAAATCAGATCATAACCATTACTGGTGCTGAACAAGATAAAAATGATTTCCCGGCAAAAGAGGCTATTGTAGCGGTACTGCAAAAAGTGGAGAATATGCCATTAGATCCATATGCTAAAAAAGAGAATACCAAGGCTTTGGTAGAAAAAGATTTAAAGGCAGTAGGGATTAAAAAGACATTTAAAATCCTAGGAATTGCAGATTCAAAAGGATACACACTCGAAAATGGAGCCAATATTGTTATTCTGCCAACTACTCATTCTCAAGATCAAATAGAGTTTTTTGCATTTGGTAAAGGAGGAAAATCTTTAGTAGCAGCAGAAAATTTAACTTCGGCAGAAATTGTTACAACTTTAGCGAGATATTCTGGACTTGGTAATTTTGATACTACAGGATTAAAGGACAAACTCTCAGGTAAAGTAGCACAACTCATACCATATATTGCTGAGAATACCCAAGGATTTCAAGGGAGTTCGAATAAAGCGGATCTCGAAACCTTATTGCAGTTACTCTATCTTTCTTTTGAATCACCACGTTTTGACCCTGCTATTTTTGGCATTTTAAAAAATCAGTATCAGGATCGTCTGGAGAACATCAAAAAAGACAACGAAAATGCATTTAATGATGCCATAGCCTTGGCCAATTCAAATCACAATCCGAGAACTATTGTTTTTGATGAAAAGTTTGTGCAAACAATTGATATACAGCAGGCGGAGAAAATATACAAAGAGTTAATGCATAACGCCGCCAATTTTAATTTCATTTTTGTGGGTAATGTACCTGAGGAGGCTCTTGGGTTAATCCAAAAATACATTGGTAATATACCTGGTGATAGTAAGAACACTATGTCATTTGTTGATCATAATGTAGGACCCAAAAAAGGCAAAACCGTAGTACATTTTGAACGCCCAATGGAAACGGCTAAGACAACAGTTTATTTGCATTTGACAGGAAAAATTGAATACACCCCCGAGAATGCTCTTGGAATGTACACTATTGGACAGTTATTATCAAAACGTTTTTTGCAAACTATTCGCGAAGAAGAAGGTGGTAGTTATGGGGTAAATGTGGGTGGAAGTTTGGATGTTTTTCCTAAACCTCAATTTGATCTTGCCTTAACTTTTGACTGTAATCCAGAAAAGCAGGAAAAATTAATGCAAATTGTGTGGAAAGAAATCAATGATTTGAAATCAAAACCATTGAATAGTAATGATTTGGAAGATATTAAAAAAGCACTCTTAAAGAACAGAGAAGAGTCTTTAAAAACAAACTCATTTTGGATTGATATTTTGCAAAATATTCTTTTAAACCAAATATCATTTAAGAATGAAGCAGAGTACAAAAAAATAATTTCTAAAATGGATCAAAATATTATCCAAAAGCTATGCAAGTACATAGTGGATAGTTCTAGCAGTATCGAAGTAATTATGAATCCTGAAACAGTAAAGGAGAAGAAATAACTTTAGAATACTTTATTTTTGTTTAATTAGTTCATTAAAGGTTATCTGTTTCCAGATAGCCTTTTTTGTTGGATATAGTAATGTGATAAAAAATGCCCAACTATTTTGACCACATTATCTTTTTAAAATAAATCAATCAAAGAATCGTTGTCGTAATTTACTTTTTCTCAAAATAGAGATAAGTGGAGTTGATGCCTACATTTCGTAATCGTATTTGAGAATTATTAAACTTAAACAATGTCCAATTACTATCCAATTTACTTAGTAATGTTGAACTAAGATCCAATTAAACTTTCATCACACGACAAATCAGAACATATCCAAATAATGTTCAGGCTTATTAATGTAAAGAAGTCTAGAGATTTCAGGTAATGCATTGAGCTATTCTTTGATGCTCAAAAAAACAACACTAGTAATTGAACTAGTGTCTTCTATGGATGCGAGCTTAGCAGACGTTTGACTGTTTAAAATTATCCAACGATACAACGTGCTACATGCTCTAATTTAAGTCCAGTATACTCGCAAAATTCTTCAACAGAGATAAGTTGATGAGGCTCTTTGTTTAAGTGCTTCTTTATTTTCAACAAATACAATCTTGCCTGAGCATATTCCTTTCCCATGATGCGCTGCACGTCTTTCGGATAGATACATACCCTGATGCTGCTTTGAATCACTATTGGTGTTTTTTTTATGGATACGCGCTTATAAAGCAACACAAATTTAAAAAAAATAGCGAAAAAAAAAGTGCTGATAATAGTCGATTATTTATGGTTTTGGTTGTATTTGAAAAGAGGCTGTTTGAATAAAGACATTTTTGATTGAATATTTGCTCAACTCATTCAGAAGTAGTTGCAACACAAAGTAGAATGAAAAGTGTATTTAATTAATAACAGTAAATTTTTAAGTTATGGCTAAACAAAATGGCATAATAAAATTGAAAGGGACTATCGGAGATATTACCTTTTATAAAACAAAAGACGGGCATTTAGCTCGTGAAAAAGGCGGTGTAGACGCCAACAGAATTGCAAATGATCCTGCATTTCAAAGAACCCGTGAGAATGGTTCCGAATTCGGACGAGCAGGCAAAGCAGGCAAAATGTTGAGAGTGGCTTTACGTCAAGTGTTGATCAATTCAGCGGATGGGCGAATGGTGAGTCGCTTAACCCAAGCGATGACCAAAGTGATTCAAGCCGATGCAACCAACCCAAGAGGTTTACGTAATGTGATTGACGGGGAAGCGGAGTTGTTAACGGGTTTTGAATTCAACATTGGTGGTAAATTAGGCACAACTTTGTTTGCTCCTTTTGAAGCAACAATAGACCGAGTTTCTGGGGACATCGGACTGACTTTGGCTCCCTTCGTGCCTACCACTATGATTACTGCACCTGCCGGAACAACTCATTTCAAAATTATCTCAGCTGGTGCGGCTATCGACTTTGAAGCAGAGAAGTTTGAAGTGACTACTTCAGAAACAGCGGTTTTACCTTGGGATAGTACATTAACTGCTCCCATCAACCAAGACAATTCAGTAAGTGCTAATAGTACCAATCCTTTGTTCTTAGCCCTCGGAGTAGAGTTTTATCAAGAGGTAAACGGACAAATGTATCCCTTGAAAAACGGAGCTTATAACCCCCTTTCCTTAGTACAAGTAGTAGGGTTGTAGGATGGTGGTAGTACTATCAAGAAGCTATTTCCCCACCGGAACAAACGGTAAACTCGAAAGCGACGGTAAATTCATTTGTTATACAATTGAATTACCTTGGAAGGAAAACGAAACGAAGGTTTCCTGCATTCCTGAGGGGAAATATGTTATTAGAAAACGATACAGCAGAAAATACAACTGGCATTTGGAAGTAGTGGATGTGCCCAGTAGAAAGGGAATTCTTTTGCATCCCGCAAATAATGCTCAATCTGAATTAAAAGGCTGTATTGCTCCAGTAAGCAAACTTTCGGGTGCAGGATTAGGGTTAATGTCTAGAAAAGCTTTTGTCAGGCTAAAAAAACTAGTAGACAAAGCACTAGATAATAGAGAAAAAGTAACATTAATTATTCAATCTTAAAAGTATAAAATGATGAGAAAAATAATCAAAAGAGCTACGGCTCCCACACCAAAGTTTTTTAAAGTGCTTCGAACGCTTGGGTTAACATTGGCTGCTGTTGGTGGAACAATTGTCGCTGCACCAATTGCCTTACCTGTTGTGGTTTCTACCATTGGTGGATATATGGCAGTTGTAGGTGGTGTCCTTTCAGCTACAAGTCAACTTACTATTGCAGATGACAGCCAATAATCCCACCCTTAAAGGAACAGCTGGTGGTACATTTTTAAGTATGATACCCAATCTTTCTTCTGATGATATTGCCAAAACAATAATCCTAGCAGCCATAGGAGCTGTAGTCAGTTTTACGATTTCGTTAGTGCTTAAAAACTTAAATAAGAAGCACAGAAAATAGTGTACCTCTAGTTTAACCATCTAAGGGTAAAATAGCAGAAAGCCAAGTCGCAAGACTTGGCTTTTTTTGTTTCAGATTAGGTTTTTGAAACTCTTCAATTTATTGCAGTACTTTAGTAATGCGAAAAAAATTAATCTTTGATTTTAATAATTCTTAACAGTTTTCAAATATGAGAGACTTTCAGTCCCTCGTACAACACACCTCTGCACTTAAAGTACAAAGTGGTTTATTTGTCCCAAATCTAAAACCTATTCGAGACAAAATTTTATACATAACATCCATTGTATTTATACTCATTCAACTTACTTCCTTTTATCTTTAGCTTGATTATCAAACGCTATCAAATTACATAATTCCCTCAACCTAGAACGCACCCGATTCCCATAAATGCTTTCAATTTCACTGGCAGATAGATTCGTAGTGAGGTGTGTAGGGATTTTTTTGGCGACAAATAAATCATAGCGACTTAATAAAATTTCGCCCATAACATTGCATTCATTGCCATAGTATTTCAAGTTGTTTTCAGTTCCCAGATCATCAAAACATAAGGCTTTGGACTGAGATGGATAGAGTTTACCAGTGCTGTATTTGTGGATGATGGGGTAGCCCTCCTGAATGAACTCAAAGCTAATATCCCTACAGGGCTTGACGAAAAACTTATGCTCTGTTGGGGTCAAGTATTTCATTAAATGCATAAGTGAGGTTTTACCGCAGCCAATAGGGCCTGTTAGTAATATCCCTTTGTCCAAATCGATATTGAATTGAAGACAAGTGGTGGCGTCTCTCAAAAAGTAAGCGATTAATTTGTAGAGTATTTCGTGGTCTGATTCTAAAAGCGCAAACTTTTTTCCATACAGCTCTATCCCTTTTTTTTCTAGCCAAAGGATGATATTTGGGTAGTTGAGTGGTAATTTAATTTCATTTTTCATCTCTAAAAAATAATAAAGTTCAGTTAAAGCGGTTCTGCGTAGTCTTTTTCGGTTGTGGCATGGAGTCTTTTGGGGCTATCAGGCACTGAGGCAGTAGAAAGGAATTTAGGAGCGTTAAGAATCCAGTTTTGCGCTGCGGCTTGCCAATCGACCATAGGGTGTTTCCCCCCAACCAGCCAACCAACACTCGAAAAGTAATTGAAAAACTTTTGAGCTTCAAGTGCTGGGAACTGCTTGTCTTGAAAAAAAGTTTGAATGTCTTGCAATTTCGGTGCTTGGAAACCTTGGGTTCTATTACCAGAAGGGACTTCCATAGCGGTTGCTGCATACGAAAGGACTTTCTTTTTTTCGCGCAACTTTTTTTCTTTCATTTCACTATTTTGATTTTGTAGAGAAGTCTCTTCAAATTCAAAATTTTGCGATTCGTCTAAGTTTACATCCTTTATAAAGTTTGAATAGTTTGATACGTTTGTATTGTTTATATAAGATACTAACGCTTGTTCAGTACCTGTTTCGTTACTAGTACACAACGACTTCAAAGCTTGTTCAGGAGCAGTACCAAAAAGAGGTTCATTTTTTGGCGTACTGTCATATTTTGGAGCAGGCTGTAACCGTTCCGAAAAGTTAAACAGAATAACGTGACTTCCTTTGAAAGGATTATAAGAAGGCTCGTAGTGGATATACCCCAAACTATGCAAGTTTTTCAAGCATTTGTGGTAAGTAGCTTTCGAGCTGATTTTACTAATCCGCATAAGCTCGTCGCGAGAAATACTGATAGGATTGCGGAAGCGGTTACAGTTCCAGAATTGAAACAATGACATATACAAACTTACATGTGTAGGATTGAGGGCTTTGTCCATAGCTACTTTCTCGAAAAACCCAGTAAGGTGTTTTATATAATTCATCTTACAAGCCATTTGGGATTGAACAAAGGTTCGGAAGAAGATACCTTATTCGAACGAAAGAGTTGGTCGAGGTCCGTCATTGAATAATACAAAGTGCCTCCAATTTTGGTGTAACTAATGCTGCCATTGACACGAAGGTTTTGCAAAGTGCCTGCAGAAATGTTTAGTAGTTTTCGAACTTCATTCGATTTGAGCCATTTTTTTTCATGCTTAACTTCTAAGGGCTGTAGAATTTTTTTGATCTCCTCCAAAAGTTCTAGTTTGAATGCATTGAGGTCTTCAGTAGTAATGATGTTAGCTGCCATAGTGTTTAAATTTAGAATGATATCTTTTAATTTGTTTTAGCAAAATTCCATTCTATTTGTTTGGTTTTATCCCAATGGCTTTCGTAGTACCGAAAAGATTTAACAGTTATAGGGCTGTAAGCCTAGGTTTTGTGTTGAGAGTAAGTGAGAAATAACATAAGCGACTTTTCTAAAGTAATCATCATCTAGTCATTATAAAGAAAGAAGCAGCAAATCCTTTAAATAAAGACATGCTGCTTGCCGTTTCGTAGTTACGATTTATCTTCCTTACTGTCATCCAGTATACTGTAGTACTTGTTTTAGTAGTTTCTAGGCATCTTCTCTCGACATTTTTTGTTGGAGATTTAAGGTGAGTTCCTCCAAGAATTTGGTTTTACTACTTTTTCGGGCTTTAATTTCTGTATAAGTTTTATAGACATTATCCAGTTTTATATTGAAAAAATCCTCAAAAGAAGCGGTAATCATATTGATATCTGCAGCACCATGATTGATCGCGCCATTAGAGAATAAAGCATAGATGAGTTCAGTTAGTGCTGTTTTTGGACCTGTCCAAACCAGAACTTTATGTTTTTTTTCTTCAAATAGACTAGCATCATTAACTTTTAATTTTTTTAACGAAGCTCTGATGTAATGAATAAAGCGATACATAGCTTTTACCTTTGCCCAAAGCATATCTTGTGAAGTAGAAAACTCTGGGAATTGATAATAGTCAGTCATTGGAGTAAAGGGAAAATTATCCCTGTGATTTCTGGTGAAAAACTGATGGTCTAAATAGCTATTCCCTTGTTCCATATAATGCACAAAGTCGGCATTTTTGTAAAAGAATTTATTGATTTTTCGAAGTTCTTTTTGAAGAAATTGAATTTTAAAGGAACTACCAGCTTTTGGCATCCTGAGTTCACAGGATCTTACTTCAGTAAAATAAATTAACAAACTCATGGGTATGGGTTTGACATTTTTGAAGAAGTCAATTTCTTCCGGAATGGTATTAAAATCTTTTTTATCTACAATCTCTTTTAAGTCGGTTAATGTTTTATTACAAAGTAAAATTCCGTTACTCGCTTTATTAAGCATAGTGTCATCAGATTCTAGGATGTCATTACAGACACTGTTAAAAGTATCTATGGCTTTTTGGAACATTTTTTTTAAAGTTTAATTGTGAGGTTGATAGTTAATTTTTATCTGAAATCGTTTTGCAAAGTGTGAAGCAGTTCCATAGCATAATTGTCTCTACTTTGGATGTAAGCAACTTTTGGAAGTACCGTTGCACCGAGTTTTCTTTTTTCAAATGTTGCGGATACACCAAAATCAATTCTTTGATAGCCTAATGAATTGGCTCTTTTTATGGTTTGAAAAAGTAGTTGTCTGTAAAGATGGTATTTATTCGCCCATTCGTAATGCATTCCTATGAGTTCAGGGACATAAGTATTCTTTTCATTCCTATAGCAAAACATGATACCAACAAATTCATTGGATGGGTTCTCTTTATTATATAGTAAAATGAATTCCCAGTTTTTGTGAGTAGTCATAATGTCAAAAACACTAAATGTGTATTGAAAAGTATTTATGGCTAGGTTGTTGTTTTTTACATTACAATACAAACAGTAGGCTCTTTCAAGCTCTTCTCGATTTAAAGTTTGTTTAATGATAACCTTGTAATACTGTTCAAATGAAACAATCTCTTTATTGAAATGTTTTTTCGATCTAGGAGAAAGATTGGTACTAAATTCTTCATAAGTGATCCAATCGTTCTTTTCAATAACACAAGATTCTGGCATATCTACTTTAAAATAACCTTGTGATTGAAGTATAGAACGCCACCAATTATCTTTTTCAAAATCCCTGTAGACGAGCTTGTCTGCGTTTAATTCATTATATTTTTCTTCTACTTTTTCTATTAAAAGTTGTAGGGCAGCATTTGCCTTAGGATGAGTTTCATCTAAATAATAATGCTTTCCCTCGGTAAATAGACATCCCATACTAAGTGTTGAAGCTGTTAAATAGGTTGGGTTCTTTTTTCTAATTGCTTCTAAATGTTTTGACACGGATGCTGTAGCAATCATATCCTCTTTCCATATTCCATAAGTGAAGAAAGTGGAGAGAATGATGTTTCCTCTTTTGTCTTTAACCGTATAATAATAAAAGTCCCATTTATTAGTGGAATCTGTATTTTGAGCAAACGCATCCTCTAAAAAAGCTAGCCCATCCCAATTTAAAACAGTGTTTTTACCCATTTTCTGATTCCATTCTTCTTTATCGATAGTGCGAATACTGTTGTTTACTTCAATTGTGATTTCAGAACTAAACATAGGGGTGCTTTGTGAGTGCATAGAATCAATCAAACCAAAAGCTCTTTTTATCTTATCATCACTGTTATGGGTTGCTTCTAGTGCTTTTCTATAATGGAAATCTAAAGCTTCAGTTAATGCTTCAATGTCTTCTTTCTGATTATGACTAGATAAAGTGATTCGTATACCAGTATTTTTTATGGGAACAGCAGGATATATCCCCAAGTTCAAATAAAAACCTTCTTTGAATAACCGTTGCATAAAGTTGTAAGCCATTGTAGGTGTGCCCATTCCTAAAAAGAAAACGGGAGAATCATTTGTTGAGATGATGGGAAGTTTTTTTTGAGAAAGCAATTGGTTGAAGTAAAAGATTTTATCAGCGAGGTCTTTTTGTTTTAATGTTATTTCAGGTGATAAATGGATGTCAGCAGAGGCAATGGCGGCTGCAACAGAGGCGGGTTCTAATTGTGCAGAGAAGGTTAATGGACCACCAAACGTTTTAATCTTATTTCTTAGTTTCTCGTCTTTACATAATAGTGTAGCACCACTTGCACCAAAGGTTTTACTTAAAGTGCCAACAAGAATGGTATTCTCGTTGAGTTCTTGCAAGCTATTTAAAACGAAACCAGTACCATTCTTGCCAATCCAGCTCATGCCGTGTACATCATCAAAATAGAGATGCAGTTGAGGATAGCTTTTACTTAAATGTAGCAATTCTTCCATAGGGGCATAATCACCAAACATAGAGTATACTCCATCAGCCATGTACCATATTTTGTTAGATTTTGAAGTGAGCTGTTTTATTTTATCCTCTAACATATTGAGATTATTATGACGAATCATTTCCACAGGAATGCCCCTCAATTTTAATAATTGACAAGCATTCTGAACACTCCAATGAACTTGATGATCTAGTATCACAGCATCTTCATCTCTAATAAGTGTTGGAATAATGGCTAAATGACCCAAAGTACTGTTTTTAGTTATAATTGGAGGGATACCATACATTTGCTCGATTTTATGTTCGAGCTCACTGTAGAGAGGGTGTGAAATATAGGATTTTGACAAGGGGAATTGTGTGCCAAAATCACGAATGGCTTGAATGGAAGCATCCTTGAGCCGGCTGTCTTGTTCAAGCCCCAAATAGCCAGTGGTTCCAAAATGTAGCATTTCCTGCCCTTTAATTCTTAATGTTCTACCATTTAAGAAATTATTTTCAGCATAGAGATGAAGGGCTCCTTCTTTACTTGCGTTCGATAAAACTTCATCTACGGTGTCAATAAAGTTGTTGTGTTTGATTTTTGCCATTTAGAGAATTTTAGTTGTTTTTAATTAAAATTGCTGGTTCTTTTTTGTAATGATAGACTAAAATTCTATATAAAAAATGAAAGTATTTTCATCTATTTTTGAATACTCCCGATATGACAACTTAAATTCCCGAATTGACAACAAAAGAGATAAAATGCAACAAATAATCCCGAATGAACATCTTGTATAATAAGAAATGTTTATATTTTTGTTAAATTATAATACGATAAATTCATAAAGCATGATTGCAGCACATGATTTTTATGAGAATGAATTTGCCCGTTTTTGGATGGCAAATGGGATTCTCTTTTTTGAATATAAGCCTAAGACTATAATAAATCTTAAAGTAGCAAAAAGCGTCGTAGCCGATAGAATCTTTTTTCAAAATGAGAAAGCATATCCTATATTTTGCGATGTGAGAGGAGTAATTGATACGGAAAAAGCAGGCCGCGATTATTTGGCAAAATCAGGTTCGCTATTAACAAAAGCGGTTGGTTTATTGGCTGATGAAGAAGTAATCTTTACCATAAGTAATTTTTATTTACAGGTAAGCAAACCAGCCGTTCCTACTCAAATTTTTACCAAAAAAGAGGATGCCCTACTTTTTTTGAAACAGTATCTATAAAGGTGACCTAGAAATAAGTACTCAAAATTATATATAGCAAAGTATATTTTTATGGAGCTCCCTGCGCAACAAGATCATATCGTTCGAATCCATCAAATGCTTTTCGAAATGGCAAGAGGTAATTTTAATCATAGAATTCCTTTAGCTAATTGTAATGCGGAAATGGAAACGATTGCAGTACTCATTAATATGGTAGCTGAGGAAATGAGAGAGGCTATTTTTCAAAATGGATATGTCGCAACGCATAGTACACAACAATTTATTACCCAAAGTACATTTATTTTGAACGCATCTTTTCAAATAAAAACGTTTACATCTGAGGTTGTTGCATTTGTAGGATATGATGCAAATGAACTGATTGACACCCATTTTTCCTCTTTTATTACAGTAGATTCTTTTAATCAATTGCTATCATTTATAGCTACGGCAACTAGTTTGTCATCATTTTCTACGGTTATGTCTTTAGAATTTATTTCAAAAAAACAATTACATGTGGTAGCATGTTGTAGTGTAGCAAGGTTGATAAACAGCGAGGAGTACATAATTAGCATAGTTACACCAGTCGAACAAGACTCCTACAATCCAATTAAATATGACAACGATGCAAATAAGCCGCAAAAAAGTAGAAAAGCGGATGCACTTTTAATTCAAAAACTTTACGATTATATATTGGCCAATTTAGAAGAACCCTTGCCATCAGTAAAAAGTTTAGCTAGAAAATTTGGAACTAATGAATACAAACTTAAAGACGGATTCCGACATTTTTTTAAGACCAGTATTTATAAGTTTTATAATGATGAACGATTGAAAAGAGCCCATTTTATGATTGAAGAGACGGTAATTCCTTTAAAGAATATAGCGGTTATGAATGGCTTTAACAATTATCCTAACTTTTCTAAAGCCTTCAAAAAGAAGTATGGTTTTTCACCAAATGAACTACCAAGAAAATCTTTCTACTTGGAGTTGATGCCACCATCAAAATAATTTCTTTGCAAATTATCCCTTTTAGATAATTTATGCTCCCAATTGAACAAGTGGTTTGATTTTGAAAGCTGCAATTTTGCTAAGTGAATTTTAAAGCAAAAAGGTATGTTGTTAAGAGTCAAAATAAAAGAGTGGATTGTAGAAGTAGTGAGTGCTCTTTTTATACTACTTTTTACTTATGCCGCAATAAGTAAGTTGATGGACTTTGAAAACTTTCAAATTCAATTAGGACAATCTCCCGTAGTTAGTGTTTTTGCAGATGGGTTTTCTTTTTTGATACCCATAATGGAATTAGGGATTGTAGTATTATTTTTAGTGCCAAAGTACAGACCAATTGCTCTTTATGGCTCGTTGATTCTAATGAGTTTGTTTGCTGCCTACATCTATATTGTGCTTTGCTATAGTTCGTACATACCTTGCTCATGTGGTGGTATATTGGATAAAATGAGTTGGGAAACACACCTTGTTTTTAATCTAGTCTTTGTACTGTTTGCAGTACTGGCTATTTTTTTATCACATACTTCATTAAAACCACGAAGCAAAGTTTTTCTTGGGATAAAAATGTTTCTTGTACTGGCTGGAAGCGGTAGTGCGATGTGGCTGTTTTTCTGGCATTCAACATACAAGCTCACTAATGAAAATCCATTTATCAGACGATACCTGCAGCATCCTATCGAATTAGTCAAGCAAATAGACCTACGCTACAACTCTTATTATTTTGCAGGGAGTACAGCAAATACCATTTATTTAGGAAATTATTCCAATCCGCTGCATGTTGAGGCATTAGATACTACTTTACAAACAAGAAAATCTAGTAAAATTACTTTTGAATCCAAAGGAATTCCATTTAAGATGGTGACACTAAAAGTAGCGGAAACCAATTTTTATTTAACAGATGGAAGTGTGCCTAAAATTTTTAAAGGAAGTATCTCAGATTGGAAGATTACAGAGGAATTACAACAGGTTCCGTTTTTTAACCAGTTAGCTATTTTAGATACTACTGTTATAGGGTTGAGAGCCAATCTTGGCAAAAACGCTGCCCATGTTTTGGGAATCTATGCTGTGGATTCAGCCAGTAAAACTAAATTTAATGATAAGTTACTGCAGCCACAAATAGATGGTGTTTTTGATACAGATGGAATCCTTTTAGCCAGTACAAAATTGCAGCAATTTGTTTATTTATATTACTATAGAAATACAATAACTGTTTTCCAAAAAGAGGGCAGATTAGTGTATAGAAGTGCTACTATCGATACTATAAAAAAGGCACAAATCAAAGTATCTTATTTGAAAGAAGGTACAGAACGAAAGATGTCAGCACCTCCACTAATAGTAAATGCTCAAGCAGCATTGTGTGAATCCTTACTCTTTGTGCAGTCTAAAATAAAGGGAAGATTGGAGAATACCGACATTTGGAAACAAGCTTCAATTATTGATGTTTATGATGTAGCTAAAAGAACATATTTATTTAGTTTTCCCATATACAGTCCAGAGAAAACAAGATTAGATGCTTTGTATGTGACCAATACGCACCTGTATACAATTATGGGTAACCAATTGAGGGTATATAGGTTTCATAAATTGCTTAAAAAAGCTTTTAAAGAAACTAGCACATAGTTGTTTAGTTTACAAAATATACCGGTCAGTATCAGGAAGAAGATCGAAAACCTGTAGAAAAAAGTAGGTCAAAAATTAAGTAAAAACAACGATTATGAAAACGCAATTTTTAAACAGAGCACTCCCTTTTGTAGTGTTATTTTTAGGGGGTTTAGGCGCTTTTGTTACAACTTCTATGCAGAAAGCTGAAGAGGCAACGGCGCCACAAATGGGGTATACTCTCAATGCCCAAGGAGGCTGTAGTGATGTAGCAGTAAACTGTGACAATACTCCAAAACCTTTTGTATGTCGCTTAGGCATCACAACAGGACCACAAGCCTATGGTAAAGATGCACAAGGAAATTGTGTACAAATTTTGTATCGTCCCTAAGGTTTAATGCATGACGATAGTAAAAAGGGCAATGCAGTTCCATGAGTTACGGAACTGCATTGTTTATTTATGAAGTTATTCTTGATTATTTAGAATCCACGACGCTGGAGACTCTCCTTTCAGATAATAACCAAACCATTGCAAAACCCGCTCCGTTAGGTCTTTTTGATGGGTAGGATCCAAAAGAGTGTGTCCTTCTTTTGGATATAAAAGCAAAGTAGCTTTCTTTTCCAGTCGCCTCAGGGCTAAGTAATAAGACACACTTTGGTGCCAGTCAACTTGTGTATCCTCTTTGCCACTCCAGAGCAATAGAGGTATTTTTAGATGCTGTACAGTACTCAAAGGTGAATTTCTACTAAAATCAGCAGCATTAGCAAAGGGGGTTTTGTCATTCATTAGCCATTGCTCTGACTTGAATCGCCACATATCGGGTTTTTTGCTATTCCAACCAACAGTTAGGAAAAAACTATTGAGATCAGTGACAGCTCCACTAGCAATAGCAGTTGCAAATAGCGAGCTATGATTGCTTATGAATGCGGTTTCATAACCTCCAAAAGAATGCCCCATAAGGCCAATTTTATCAGGAGCGATTATACCCATTGCTATAATTTTTTGAGTACCAGTTACGACACAATCCAAGGCAGAAGGCCCTACATTTTCCTCTTCAAGTAGAATATCAGGTAAGAAACAAAAATAGCCGTTAGTGGTAAAAATAGTTGGATTAAAGCCCGACTCATTGTAAAGCGTTGGAGGGTGGTACCAATACAATTCACCAGATTGTTTTTCGTAAATATTTACAATCATGGGGTACTTCTTGGAGGGATTGTAATGAGCAGGATAATACAAAACACCTTTAATGAGTTGTTTTTTTGAATTTTGAAAATGAATGAGCTCAGATTTTCCCCAATAAAATTGATGATGTTGCAGATTGCTTTCAAAGACTACTTGTTTTCTTGTGATGTCTGTTTTAATGATTCTTGGGGGGACATCAAATCGTTGCTCAATATAAAAAAACAGCTGTTTGTTAGCGTCATAATAGATGGGGTCATTACAACTGTTTTCAAAAACGATGGGTATAGCTTTTCTATTTTTTTGCCATATATAGAATCCTGTTTTCCCATCTTCACCCTCTGCCTTTAAAATAATGCTTTGGTTGAGGTCGAAAGTAGGGGAGGTAAGACCGTCATAAACAAAGTTTAGGGGTCTTTGATTAGGGATATCGGCAATCCTAAATCTTATTTTAGAGGCCTTCCCATCGGTCAACCTTTTAAAAGAACTCCCATCGGGTCGTATAGCCCAAATGTCATAAGCATCATAAAGGATAATAGCTGTGTCGTTCAGACTCCATCCCGGAGTACCATAAGCTGATTGAGGTTGTAAGGTATGCACCTTTCCAAACCATTTCGAAGGAATATTTTGGGTAATGTTAGTGTGTGTACCTTGAGTAATATTATAAACCCACCAATGATTTTCTTTAAAATAAGCAATGTAGTTTCCCGAAGGTGAGGGGATAATATCGCGGTAAAAACTAGACTGTTTCGTTAGAAACTTCTTTTTTTCTTGAGTGGCACAATGTAGGATATAAAAATCTCTAGGACCTTCAAATTCAAACTGTGGTTCATAAGCTTTTGGATTCGATAGAATGGCGTGTTCTTGGTCTCCTGTAAGCATTATTTTGGGTAACGCATGGGTAGTGATAGGATAGACTTTATGTGTCAAAGGATACCAAACGGCTATTTTTGGAGATTGAGCCATTCGTCCATTTTGCTGTTCCTCTGGGTAAATCCACTGGTCTTGGGTATGCCAAATTTCAACGCTTGAGGGCTCCTTTTTAAGCGGTTGCCCCAAATCATTTTGAATGGCGAAGAATACTTTTTTCGAATCATCTGAAATCAGCAACTTGTAGAACGGATGGACTGCGATGGAGTGGGCGATTGGGAAAAAACTATCTTGAGGGTTGAGTTGATAAAGACGCTTTTGCTCAATGCTATACCAGTAGAGTGATAGTTGGTTGTTGTTGTTGTTGTTGTTGTTGTTGTTGTTGTTGTTGTTGGGGCTGTACCCATAAAACGCGATTGATTTACCCTCTTTTTGCCAAGTACTCCCTTTGTAACTGATGAGCGAATCAGACACTAGGGTAGTGGGAGCGTTGAGGTTAGCAAGATCAAGAAGAACAAAAGAGTTCCGATTAGTTGTAAAAGTAGTATAAGCTAGTAATTTCCCATCTGGACTCAAAGAAAACTGCGATACATCGGTAATAATTGTTCTTGCTTTCTTTTCGAAAGGCGATTGGATTATAAGCGATTCATTTTCAAGATGAACAAGGATTTTATCTTGTCGTTCAGAATAGCTGTAGTCTTTAACACTGTCCATAGTAGCTATCGTAGTACTTTTCAAATCTAGAAGTAGTAAGGTGTCATCAGATTGGCAAAGGAAACCATTACTTTTAGTAAACAAGGAATGGTCACCCTTTGGAAAAACATATTTCTTTTGGGTCTTTGTGTTTTGTACAAATAAAGTATCTAAGCCATTAGCATAGCGCATAATGTAACTAAAATAGGCTTTATTAGGGGCTATTTTATCCATATTCAACTGACCCCAAGTTTCGTAATCGGCAGTACTAAGTGTTCTTTTTTGCCCCACTTGCCCCCAAAGGGAGCAAGAGAGAAGGAGCAAAAAAAAGGAGAGAAAAAGTACGCTCACAAAGCATCTTTGAAAGCTATAAAAGATAGTGGCTTGGCTTTGAAGTAATGTTCTCATTTTGGATTAATAACCCGAATTTTGAGGGCGTAGGTTGGGATTAGTACTTAGTTCTATTTGCGGAATCGGAAACAATCGATCGTGGGTATTCCATCCTGATTTAGTTCCTGATAAAACGGCATCTAGCTGGTTGTATCGCTTCAAATCAAAGAAGCGATGACCGTGTTCGGTAAAAAATTCCCATCTTCTTTCTTGAATAAGAGCAGTTATAATTGCTTCTTTTGTAGTAGCTGTAGTAGCCGAAAGCCCAGCCCTGAACCGAATTAGGTTGAGGTCATCTATAGCCCCTGCTGTACTACCCAATTGGGCTTTTGCCTCGGCTCTGATAAGATAAAGTTCGGCTAAACGCATCACAATAGAATATTCTTTAGAAGTACCTGTAAAGTTGCGTTCTTTGTATTTGTTGGCATGATACCATATCGTATTGCCATCAGTTACTGCTTTAACCCAATGGGTTTTTCGTTGGTCTGTACTACTGAAGGAGTTGACCAACAGATCGGAAAGGGCTACCATAGAAGGTGGACCTGTTTCAAAAATAAAAACAGCGCCTTCTTGTGTGTTTTGCCCAGCAACAGGGGCTTGTAGCTGCCAGATAGTTTCCTTAGACTGGAGTAGAAAAACGTCTTGAAGCTGGTCTTCAAGAACAAATAAATCCGATTGTTGGATAACCTCATTGGCCTCTTGTAACGCTTTGTCATACGATTGCTGATACAAATACACCCTAGCCAAAAGAGACTTGGCCACCCATTTATTGGCTCTAATCCTTTCGGTTGTAGAATAGCTTGTAGGCAAAAGCGCTATGGCTGCTTGTAAATCTTCGATGGTATGATGATACACTTGGTCAATCGGCAGCCTACTCACTATAGCATTCTTTTGGTAATCGGTTGTTTTGATGTAGGGAATATCGCCAAAAAGATTCGCAAGATAGAAGTGAACCAAGGCTCGGATAAATAACGCCTCTCCTTTAAGTGTTTTTTTATACTCGGTTGTAAGTTTTCTACTTGCTGCAATCCCTTCTAGGATGGCATTGGCACTGTAGATTTGATTGTAGGCAGAATTCCAGTAGTCTGCAATTCCAGAATTGGTAGGCAAAAGGGCGTTGGTATAAAAAGGCAAGCTGGGGTTAATAGGAGTACCATAAGCTACTATTTCATCAGTGTAGTTAGCCAACTGATTAGAAATCCCCGTATTAGCGCCCGTTAAAATTCCTTTGTCTCTGATTTTGGCATAAATATCGTTTAATGCAGCATGGGCTGTGGCATTGTCTTCAAATACAGCAACCTGCGTTAATTGAGATTTAGGCAAATCAACAGCAACGAAGGAGTCACAAGCAGTCGCTAGCAGTAGTAAATTTAGGGTAAGAATGGAATACCATTTTTTGGATGTTTTTAGTGTTTTCATAGTGTTAAAAAGTTAGTTGAACGCCAAGGCTTAGGACTCTAAGTGGAGGTAAATAGCCGTAACTAGTAAACTCAGGATCCCCTTCTTTAAAGCTAGTGAACGTTAGCAAATTTTGACCTTGTAGCATAAGTTGGCATTGAGTGGCTTGCAAGGATAAAGGAACATCGAAAGAAAGCGCAAGGTTTTTGAGTCGGATGAAGGAGGCATCGACAATAGCAGCATCGCTTTCGGAATAATAGTAATCGGCTAGAACAGCATCGTAATTTAAACCAGTGGTGTAGATTTGATAAGGAGCTTGATCTCCTGTTTGTTGCCAACTGTTGCTAACTCTGGCTTGCTGATTCGAAAAGATGCCTGCAGGACCCATAGGATAGGAACGGTTTTTTTGTTTAACGAACTGAAAAAGAAAATCTAACTTCCAACGTTTATAGCGCAACTGATTGTGTACCCCTCCAAAATAATCTGGATTAAGATCCACTGTGGTTTGTTGATCTTCTGGAAATGAAATAATACCGTCATTGTTCACATCTTTAAATTCATATACTCCTGTTTGCGGATGAATCCCCTTGTATTGGTAAAGTAGTTCAATGTTTAGCGGCTGACCAATACGATACTGTTGGTTGTAAGAGGAACTTTCTAAACCAGGAAAACGGAGCAATTTATTTTTAGAAAGGGTCAAATTAACACTAGTAGTCCAACTAAAATGAGGAGTGTTCCAGTGGCTAGTGCGTAGGGTAAATTCTAAGCCTGTATTTTCAACGGTGGCATCTAAGTTAGCTTGTAATAATGTAAAACCCGTAGTGCCTGAAAGCGGCATACCAACCAACTGATTGGAAGAGCGATTTTGGTACCAGGCACCTGTCACAAAAATGCGGTCTTTAAAAAAACCAAGTTCAAGCGCGGTTTCTATTTTCTTGTTGGTCTCCCAACCGAAAGTAGGATTAAACAGCCTTGAAGGTTGTAAGCCTATAACACCATTATAACTAATTCCGGAAGAAGTATAGGTATTCAAAAATTGATAATCACCAATTTGATCATTGCCAGTGGTGCCTATACTAGCCCTCCATTTGCCAAAACTCAACCACGAATGATCTTTCAACCAGTGCTCATTGCTAAATAGCCATGCTGCACCAAGAGCGCCAAAAGTTGCAAATTGCTTGCCCGGTCCAAAACGACTCGATCCATCACGTCTTGCGGTGAAGTTAAGTAGATAACGTTGCTGCCAATTGTAGTTAAAGCGACCAAAAAAAGCTTGATACTTATATTGAGTGTCGTCATTGACCAGGACATTGACATATTTAGCAGCAGCGAGATTATAAATTAAGCTATTAGAACTAAAACCGTTAGCAGATTGTACTAAGGTGTTGCTGTTTTGATGTTGAAAGGTAGCTCCAAGTAGCACCCCAATTTTTCCAAAACGGTATTCTTTTTCCCAATTGGCCTGTGGCTCAAGGATCCAAGAAGAGCGATGGGTACTGTTAGTAAAAATAGCAGAGCGATCGCTACCCACATTATAAGCAGGATTGTAAATAGTAGAGGGAGCTGTTCTGGTTTCCAATGTAGACAAATGAGTGTAGCCCATACTGCTTTTCAAATAGAGAGCAGGCAAAATTGCATACGATAATACCGTATTGGCAATCAAATCCTTGGTGGTAGACTTGTATTGGGCATTGAGATGGCGCAATGGATTTTCCCACGTACCATCTTCCCAGTTAAGAGAGCCGTCAGGGAGGTATAGCGCAGGGGCATTTGGGGCTAGGGAACGAGCTTCATACGTCAAATCAAAAGCGGGTTGATTATTGTCCTGAAGCGTATAACTTGCAGATACTGTGGCTTTGAATTTATCATTTGGCGAGCGATGATTCAAATTGAATTGACTACCGCCTTTTTTATACAAAAAGTCACCAGGAAATACCGTAGATTCTTTATGGAAAGTACCACTCAATAAAAATTGGGTTTGTTCAGAACCTCCCGTAAGTGTAGCTTGAACATCATTGATTTGTGCGGTTTTTCCAAGCAATTCTTTTTGCCAATCCGTGTATCGGTTTTGATCCCAAGTGCCATTGATGTCGTAATCCCAAGGATTGTATTGCGTCAGACCATCGTTAATAAAGGCTTGTTTTCGCATAGCTAGGTAGGGTTGGGTAGTCATAAGTTGCATAAATCGAGTGACATGCCCAACGCCAGAAGAAGCATTAAGGGTCATAGTGGTTTTTCCAGACTTCCCTTTTTTGGTGGTAATAAGTACGACACCATTGGCCCCTCTAGAACCATAAATAGCCGTAGCATCCGCATCTTTAAGTATTTCGATACTTTCTATCGCTTCGGGACTAATACTGTTCAATGGACTAGTAGCCGATGGAAAAATAGACGCCGTTTGGTTGTTACCTATAGGGTCTGAAGCATAAGGAACCCCGTCTATAAGATACAAAGGGGCATTGGCATCAGCACGAAGGCTATTTTGCCCTCTAATTTTGATGTCAAAACCGCCACCTGGAGTACCTGTCGTTTGGGTGATGCTTACCCCAGCCATTCGCCCTTGTAGCGTAGCAAGTACATTTGTGACAGGCTGCGTGGCGATTTCTTTGGCAGTAATTCTAGCAATACTCCCAGTTCTCTCACTTTCTTTGGTAGTATAGTAACCCGCATTTACTTTTACTTCTTGCAAAGAGGTAATATCCAGTTGTAGAGTGATGTTAATAGTTTTGCGTCCTTGTATAGGAACCTGTGCGGTGGTAAACCCCATAAAAGCGACTACTAGCGTATCATTGGAGTCAGCGGCTAGGAGATAGTGTCCGTTAAAGTCGGTAAAGGTGGTGGTATTTTTTTTGTTTTTGATGGAGACACTTGCTCCGGGAATGGGTTGGCTTCCGTCCAATACAATGCCTTGAACGCGTTGTGGTTGATTGGGTTGTATGGGGTGTCTTTTTTTGGTTGTGGCTTGTAAAGGGGAGGAGGCAATAAAGACAAGCAGTACCAAAAGGCAATAAAAAGCATACCTACCCCGTAAAAATGATTTTTTTTTCATAGTTTGGTCTAGTGAAGTGAAACATTAGTTTTATTTGCATTGGTCCTCTAGTCAACCGCCAAGAAGAGTTAGGGGACCTTTTTTATTGTAGCGAATAGCTAGGATTCTGGTTTTTTATTTTAATTCATAGGCATTCTCTTTTAAGAGTTATAGGAAAGTCAACTGCCGTTGCCTGTTGCAGCCAGGCTCTGGCAGTGTCTTTCCCAACTAATTCACGCAATGGGTTTAGATTTACGAGTCTAGTAATTGAAAGAAAACGCTAAGAATAAAAGGAGAGTTGACCAAAGGAATAGGTATAAAAAAAGGCATGGAACTCAGCTTACTGCCTTAGAGGTACTGGTATACCGAGGAACAATAAGTGAGCCCACGCCATAGGACGTGAGCATCGTACTTATCATTTCGTTCCTTTTAAAATTACCAGTTTTCTAAGACGAAATTCTAAGCGAATGCTTCAATTTTTTAATGAAGAATCGCAAAAATACATTACATATTAAATATGTTCAACAAATATAACAAAATATTTTAAAACGCGTATTTTAATACGCATTATTTTTTTTCGTTTCTAGTTCCTTTGTCACTATGAGTCAAACAAGCGAAATAGTATGCAATTATATTTATAAGAATTGGATTCAATCTTATAAGTCTCAACGTTCTTTTGCTTTAGATCATAACATTGAAGAGAGTATAGTACGAAAAATTAAGAATACTGCACTGAGTAGAAGCGAACCAAGTTATAGTATCCCAGTAAACACTTTATATAAAATTTGTGAGGCTAGAAATTTGAAGCTTTCAGATTTTTTTAAATTAATTGATAAATAGCGTTTGCCATAAATCAAATACCACTGTAAAAGATGCCTAAGCATCTTTTTTTGTTTTAAGCACTTGTCAAATCGGGAGTAAAAGTTGTCAATTCAGGAGTAACTTTCTTTAGGATGCTGAAGTATTTTTTATACAGTCTATTTTTGAGGAATGGAATGGTATAATATTTTAGGTTTTATAATTGCTTGGGTTTTGGGTCTCTATATAAGAGGTTGGATTTATGAACTGCACAATGGGTATAAAAGGGATGATAGCTGGAGGAATAGGAAGAAATAGAGATGCTTAGGCATCTTTTTTTTATATAAACAATTGTAAATAGATATTTATACGTGTTGTTAAGTTGATGCAAAAGCTTATTTTGGTAATTTTTAAAATATTCTGGTATTACGGGAAGCCGTAATTAATATCTTAGCATTTTGTTTAGTATTGTAGTAATTAACGCGTTTGTTTAATATTATCTCTTAAATAGGTTGATTTACTCTAAGCAGTATGTATTTAGTTATAGTAATATGCTTTATAATCAACTTCATCTATGTGAAGGAGATAAAAGTATAAAACTATTAGAGCCATATTTACCATCATTGGATTTATGGATAAATTAGAGGTTTCAGAATTAAGATATGTGAGCCACTTAAGTCCCACTTTAGATTGGGAGGGAGGATTACTTGGGATACGGTTAGCTTTTCAACCTAAAAACATTGAAATCCTAATTGAAGAATATATTATAAGTAGAGTTAAAGTAAACAAGCTAAATACTGATTCTAAAACAAAAGTTGAATTATGGCCAAAAGATTTTTGGCAATTCTGTGAAAGAAAATTAAACTCATTATTTGAAATCAAGACATATATCCTTGATCCTAATAAATTTGATGTTGACCAAGAATTATCAGAATATAAAATTGCAAGTTTAGATACGATAAAGCACCGCCCAATAGTAAACGTTTTGACCAAGTATTTAGCCGTACTAAAATAAAATCTAGAAAATTTAGTAGACTTAATTAGCAGAAAGTGTGGAAATAATTGACAAAAAAATAACCAGTTTACAAATAGAATTGCAGGAATATGCTCAATCTTTAAAATTTGAGCAACTATGTGAATTCTCAATGAAAAATCTTGAAACTATCCCTTGGGAGAAATTAAATTTTCAAGGATTGTATTTAATAGAGATTAAAAACGACTTAAAGCATAATGTATTTAAAGAATGGTCTGAAGAATTTTGTTATAGATGGCAAGATCCACTATATGTGAGAAAATGGGTTTCAAATCCAAAGAAAATTAGGTTATCTAAACACACAGAACTTAAAGATTGGATTCCATTGTATATAGGCAAGTCAAAAAAAATAAAAGACAGACTTTACGAGCATATTCACTTAAAATTAGACCAGCCTACGACGGGCTTAAAACTAAAGATAAGAGAGAATATGCAAAATGAAGTTTTTAGAGTTAGCTTTATAAATATGCCAACACAAAATTATGATTGGGTAATGCCTAAATTCGAAAAAATTCTAAGGGATAGAATTAATCCAATAATTGGAAGGCAATAATTTATTATTGTTTGAATTTATGAAAAATAACTTTCCTAAAATATGCTATTGGTGTGGTATAGAGTTAACAGCTGAAACTCAGAAAAAAGAGCATGTTCCTCCGTTCTCGTTTTTTCCTAAAGGATTTAGAGAAAACCTTGTGACAGTGCCCTCTTGTGCTGAGCACAATAATAAATACTCTTCTTTAGACGAAAAATTTCAGTTATTCATCAAAATGTTTGGAACCAACGAAATTGCTGTAGATGATTTTAATGACAGGGTTTTGCGTGGGTTGAATCGAAAGGAAAAAGAGAGTTTCCTTGAAGATTTAAACAATAAAAGCACCATTATAAAAGCAAATGGCAAAATGAATCTTGTGATGGAACTTGATCATGATGAATGTCAGCTTTTCATCGAGAAGATTATTCGTGGAATATATTTCTACCATAAAGAAAGACCCGCAAAAGGAATTATTCAGAGCGTTACAAAATTCATTCATAGAGAAGTTTTAGATAATCCTGCGATTGTTAAATACTTGCTGGAAGATGTGCATCCGCAACTTTTCACGCAAGGTTACTTTAATAACAAGGAAGTGTTTAGCTATAAGTTTCTTGAAGCGCATGATACATTTGTCATAATAATGAACTTTTACACTGAAGTTGAATTTATAGGTTGGGTTTTTCCTGAAGGATTCACATTCGATTAATTAAAATTATGGCATTCATAGTATGATACAACCAAAGATCAATAGTGATAAAAATTCATATTCTTCGGCACTATTACAGCAGATTTCCGAAATGTATTGGCAAAATGTTGACGGGAAATTTAGCTTCCGTGTTGAAGAATTAGCTAAAAAATTTGAGTTAACTACAAAGGAAATAACCACAATTGCACCTAATAGTAATACCTATATAGATTTTGGCTTTTGTAAAGCATGTGGCGATGAAAACACAACAACTGTAGAAAATCGAACTAGAGCAAAGCAAGTATTAGATAATCTGTATTATTATTTCTTTTGTTCTGCGTGCAGGGCAAACGCTAAAGAATTTTGCAAGAAGCTTAATGATGTGGAAACCAAAATTGTTTGGATGAGATTAAGTTTTAAATATCAGTTATGGAACGAACTTAATAACGATGAAATGAATTTTCTTAAAGCAATCTATTATCTAAAAGACTGGAACCGGATTTATCATGAAATTATAAAGCTAGATATGGACTATAGTTTTAAGATTCTATTTAAACTCGATAAGATGCATTTGATTTACTATATCAAAGATGAATTAACAGGGCAGGTTAAGATTAAAATCCTAGATGATTTACAAAACCTTATTAAAAATAAATCAATTTGAAATTATCAAATCATGAAAAATCTCAATCATTTTTGCGTAGTCATTAAATAATAAAAAACTTAGGACAACAACCTGTCCTGCAACTCTAATCCAATCGGATTTTGCCGGGCTACAAGGAACGTCACTATGTCTTTAAAATTCTTTAAAGTAGCGCTGTCTCCTTTTATCACTTCTTTGTGGTCTTCCCAAAGAAAACTACAGGCTGTGGCTAATGAATCTTCATATTTAAAATCTACTCGCACGTAACCTTTACGGGGCTCTAGTTTATCAGCTGCTTTTCTTAAATTCAGGTAGCTGTTTATTATTTCAAGTCCTTCTTTTATGACTGTAAGCCCTGGCTTAGTTTTTAGGATGTAGATGATGTTACCAACGATATCCTGATTGCCAACATGCTTTTGTACCCATTTGATATTTTCAGGAACTATTCTTTTAAAGAAATCCAAATAAGAATCATTCTTCCAATAATTGCGAATGACATCCGTCAACCCCATTAATGCTTCCCATATTTCCTTCCTGTCATATCTTCCTTTTATACTCCACGTATCGCTGCAGTATGCGTTAGCAATCATCTTAAGCCATTCTTCAAAAAAAGCAACGTGGTTTTCCTTTTTTGCAATGTTGAATGTAAAAAAACGAAAGCAAAAATAATCTATCCAGCTTCCGGCAGAATAACCATAATCAAAAATGGGTTTCCAATAAATTTCAGGGTTCAAATTGTCTTCTGGCCTAATTTCAGACAGCTCTTCAGCTATACGATCCATAGCCCAAAAATGAAATCCGCTCGGTGAATCCCTTCTTTCCTGCAAATCGGTTGTAATTTTTCCCAATTCGAAAATGATTTGACCTACAATCTGTTTCCAAAACAACAGTACGTATTCACGTTCTTCATTATCAACTGTATTGAGCCTAGGTAGTGAGCCAAAAACATGCTTAATCATTTCCTTATCAATGACGGGTTCATTCCCGGTTCCGGCATCTGTGTGATATCCATAGTTTCTCCTTTTTCTTTTAGGTAAGGCGGGGCGCAGTTTTGACCAGTCTATTAATGCTGTGGCTGTTTTGCCATTGATAAAATCATCTAAAATCGTCGCTGCAAGTTTAGTAAGGTTAAAACCTTTAAATTCTTTTCCAATTGTGCCGGTAGTTGCCTTTGAGTAATTTTTTCTGTTGTCTTTATCCAAGGCCAGGCTCCATAAGATGGCGAGGTTTTGAACCTGTATAAAGTCTTCACTGCTCCATTTAAGGTGTTTCGATATTGATGTAAACAAAAGTTCTAAAGTAGCATACGATGATTTAAACATTAATATACCAAGCAGTCTTCTATAAGTTATATTAGCAACTTCATTACTCCAAAGTAGGGCTAAAATCCTCGCTGTAAATGCCTGCCACGAATGTCCTAAATCAGCCTGCATAATATCATGCTTTTTTACCGAAAATTTAGTCAGCACATCGTTCAAGTAATCCACAATCCACTTTAAGGTTTCAGGGTGTGCATCGATCCAATCTTTATTCGAAACTAAAATAGCGCAACCTCCCAAGACAGATTGGTACTTGCCATACATTTGTGAAAAAGGATCTTCATCCTGTAATTTGGAGAAATTCTGGACTTTTCCCCATAGTTGGTCGCATTCCTGCAAGGAATGCTTTTCTCCCTTCTCAAGTTCCTGAAAACATTGGAACGGAAATGTGAACATATCGTTACTTCCCGATATATCGTCACGTACTTCTTTATACTTTAGTGTTAACTCTTCAGGTTCTTGATATTGAAAATAATGATGGCCTTCATGCTCTACAACGCCATAGTTAGCGATATTATAATAGTTTATTAAGTTATTTAAGTAGACGTTGGTTGATCCATCCTCCTCAATTTGGTTAAGCAAGGTTGTCCATGACTCAACTATTGGAATATAATATTCCCTTAAATCTTTGTTGTTTATATATAAGGGAAGCGAAACGCTTTGAATAGAGGTTTTGCGGTGTGGCATTTCATGCCATACCTTCGCTAAATTCCATGTCGTCTCTCCCAAAGTAACCGCTCCCATCATTTGATGACCTTCAACGCCATGGCCGCCATAATGAAGTGATTTTTCCAATTCATAAAGAGCAAATTCCTGTAACAAAGGTTTCAATTCTTTAAGGAATAGCGTTGGATTATATTTTCCAATCGAAACCAGGATACCCAGATAAGCCAGTGAATTTCCCTTTTCCAAAATAAATGAAATATAATCTGAGATTGACTCTTGTGCATCAATTTGGTCAATAAGGAACTTTTCCAATGCCATTAATGCGCTTACAATACTGTGCGGAACACCGGTCGAATCCCTAAACCAAAAATATACTCTGGAATCACCTATGTATTCACTATCTGCACCATCAATATTTATGGTGATTTTTGGAACTTCTTTGTGCTCGTGGGTAAATCGGTTCGTCCATTGCTGGGTAGCAAAATTCACAAGTGTAATTATAAAATCTATGCCAACTACTGATTGATACTCTAAAAAATACAAAAACGATCCTCTAGTGTAAAATGGAGGAAACCATCTATGAGGATCATTAATATCCAAATCATAATTATGGTCATATCCAAAGGAAACTTCTTTTGGAGCTTCAATAAATAAGGCAAGTAAAATCTCTTTTACAGTTTCAGGAAAAGAATTTATAACTGGATTTAAAGCACTCTCATCAATGCAAATTTTTTCAAAAGCAGTATCCGGACTCTCAAAGGGTCCATGAGGCCATTGAATCGCATCTCTTATTTTGAAACCCCTGAAAATGGAATGCGGTTCGTCATCACTTGTATATTCTTTTTTCTTTTCTTGTCTGTCAACTTTAATCCGTTTGCATAGTTTTAATGACAAATCAAGAACCTCTTTAGGGAATTCATTAACCGCCAGTAGCATTACTTTATAAATGAGTTCATCAGCGTCACCTCTGAAATATCTATAACTATTGAGTTTATAATCAAACATCTTGGTAGCATTTTCAACAGCTATTTCAGAACATTCTACTCTAAACGGAACTCCAATAGAGGTATAATCCAACCATATTTTAGTAATTTCAGCAGTTTCCTTTGCTGCAAGTGTTATGATTTCAGTTTTATACAAATAGAGAAATTTTAAAACATTGCCCCAATAAATATGATTTGGTGTTCTGTGGTATGTAGAAGCTTGTGCTACAGTATAGCCTCCTAATTCTTTTGTAATTTTTAATACATTCTGATTAGGCAGTGTAGCCTTTATTAAAAAACGCTCTAAAAACCTTTTTAGTAGTTCACCATTATTAAGCTGGAAATAATCCCAAAGAGCCAGTAAATGGGTGTAAGCTGAGGCGGAAAAGATAATCGACTCAAGAAGCAAATCCTGAATTATCTTTTCTTTGGCATCTATACTGCCTAATGTCTTAAATAATTTAATCCATTCAGAAGCATCACTTTTTTTATCCAAAAGATAAATACCATACAATCGAATCGCCTTGCACCAAAGAGGCGATAAAAGCTCTTTTCTCTGCAGGTAACCCTTAACATCTGTACTATTTCCCCTGATGAGTTTATATCTTGCCCAATCTCCAAATAAATCATGTGTTAGGTAAAGTTTATCTTCATTCTCAACAAAAACTTTACTTTGTTTAAGGATATCGACAGGCCCCGAATCAGCAATGCCAAAATCTGAAGCAGCAATGCCAACAGAAAGATTTTCAGCCTGCTTTTCAGAAAATTCTTTGACAAATCTGGAACTTGCTGAACCCTTAGATTCTATTTCTTCCTTCCAAATCCAATCAATAATGGTAGATTCCCCAATAAAATCAGATTCTGAAATAGTCGAATCTTTATTTAAATTATAGGCTAATAAATCAAGGTACTTTAAATTATTAAGGATTGGTCGTAAATGTAAATGCTTAAACAATTCAGCCAATTTAGGAAATTGCTTTGTGAGTTCAGATTTACTGGCAAAGGAATCTGTATCGACTTTAAATTGAACAGAAGTCAAGGTTACATTTATACGATAGAGTCGTTCCAAAACATCATTAAAGTCATCTGTCTGACATGTAAAAATAATTTTCCAAGAAGATGACGGGTTGTCGGCAACAGTCAGGATAGGAGAAAGTAAATCCAATTCAGCTTCCTTAAAAAATCGGTCAATACCGTCAATAAACAAATACCCTGCCTGTTGTACCTTAGTAAATAAATCTGGTAAATCATGCTCAAGACCAAAGTAGTTTTCGAAGCTTCCATTTTGAAAAGATTGGGAATCTATCCAAATATATTTATCATTTAGTCCAAGCTTTTGTTGAATATATTTTTTTGCCAAAACAGACTTACCATAACCTGATTTACCCAAAATAAAAACAGTCTGTTTGTCTTTTAGCAAATTTTCAATTTCATCCAATTCAGCAGAATTGGACAATGTTAGTTTATTTCCTATTTTGTCCTGAATTGAGTCAATTCTTGATTTGTTTTTGGCAATAATTTTATTCCAATCGTGAGTATGATTAGTATAACCTTTTAATTGAAAGTGGTTTTTAAGTTTATCGATTAATCTTTGATAATCTAAAAATCCGGATGTTGGTGCCAATTCGCCTCTGAAAGAGCATAAGGTTTTATATAATTGTTGTTCAAGTTTACCGTCAGGAACAGTTAAACAGTCGGTGCATATAGTGATGATTTGGTTTTCATCTTTGGAAATAGCATTCTCAAAATCAAATTCAAGCAATAAAAGCCTACTAATCACTTGTATCGTTTCGCTCTCATCTATATTATGGGCTTTGGCTAGATCATCCGGGCAATAAAATCCTTTGTATATTTTTTTAAGGCTTTGGGAAAATACCTGGTCTCCTTGATTGATTCTTTGATGAAGTGTTGCGGCATCCTGGCTTTGTGCATACCTGAATAAAGTGTTTAAATCCTTAGAAATAGCTTGTGGCAATTTTGAATTTGCTATGCATAGATAATCTGAATCTTTATTAAAAACAGAGGAATTTATATTTAAATATTGATTCCATATATCTCTCAACAATTCATTATTAGGCCCCTTAGTATTTATTTGGATATTGCTTTTACTGGATATTGCAATTTGGTGTACAATTGCATTACTATCTTCAGTAGTCAATAACAAATCATCAAATAGCCATCCTTCAGGCCTAGTTTGGTATTCAATTTTCTTAATCTTGCCTATTTCATGTGTAAATGGGTTTCTGTCTGATAAAAAATGAGATATAAACCACGCTGATGCTTTATCTTCAAAAACAAAACCTCCGCCTCCTGTTTGTTTTGAGGTAGCAACTTTTCTTATTTCGGTGACCTTTTTATCTTTTGCCATACTGTTTTGAAAGTCAAGTTATTTATACTTAGTAAATATGTTAAAAACAACTTTTAGTTAGTGAAAAATAGTTTTAATTTATTCTTAACTTAGTGAAGTTGTAAAACAAGATTATATACTTTCCTACAAATATACACTGCTTTTAATTAACTAATAGAATAAACTATTATGGTAACTGATCAACTAAAAATCGATGTGGAAAAATTTTTATTAAAAGGTTTTTCTTTTGTAAAGTTCGAGATTTATAATTATTTCAATAATAATAATAATAAAATTTATTGGACACATAGTAAAGCTCTGATATTTCAAAATATGGAATATACAGATAAGGATGCATTTGAAATGATTGATACTATTAAATCTAAAAATTGGGCAGTATACAACGAGAAAAGCACATTGAAATATATAGTAAGTGAATTTAAATTATTCAGTCACATAATCTCTAATCAAAAATACAAACCTGCTGATATAAAAGTTGCTGTTAAAAGCATTCTTGATAGTGAAAAACTTGTACAAATAATTGAATTTAATCCATTGATTTTAGATTTAATAAATGAGGGACGCCATCGTGTAAAAAATGTTTATCCACAAGAGATAAAATATCGTCAAAATATTAGTGCTGAAATAGGAGATAAAGTTTATTTCTGTGATAGCTCAAATAATATAGCCAATCCAGCTTATGTTATAGGAAATTTAGTAAATGAAAAACTCCATATTGCTTACTTCACCAATTTAAATTCTGATTGCAATGAAACACAAAATTTAAAGATTAATGGATGGGCATTAATTGGCGCAAATAAAAATGAAATAGGTTTAACCCCAGAACAAGCTATTAAAAATCGAATGTATTAATTTATCCTAATTTAGTATTGCAACAACCAATTAAAACTAAAAATAAGGTTCTAAGAATTCCAAACGAATTACAAAGAATCGTTTATTCAAATAATTAAAACTTTAGATTCATAAATACCCAAAACCATTATTATGCGCTATAGTAACTAAAGGCTGAACGCTTTCTTTATATCTAGTATAATCAAAATCTTGTATACTGATTAAATCCGGATAAATACTCAGATACTCTTCAAGTAATTTATTTTTGGGGCTATGATGATGTATAATCTCAAATGCTGTTTTTTGTAATGTAAAAAAAACGTCAAAATGGGTTTCCATTATAGGCAGTTTATCGCTCTTGGTAGAGTTAAAGCGGATATTGATTGGAACCAAATTCCAAATCAAATCATGCGATACAAAGGCATGGGGTATAAAATGATCCAAGGCATATTGATTAAGCGTCAAAGGGGTATGAGTAAATATACAATTCACCGTCCCCAATTCCTTAAATACAATATCCCAATAATTTTTACGCTGATTAGTTAGTGAACCTCTAAAAGGTGGTCGTATGAGCTTATTGGCTATGTCTGGCACATTAGGGTTGCGCATCTGCAAAAACAAAGTCAGGTTCCAATAAATGAAATTTTTAAGTATTTTGGCATTTGACTTTAAATAATCTATCCATTTAGGGTTCACAATGATATGATCATCATAAAGCGCATACAAACAGTCATTTTCAAAAACTTGGGAAGAATAGTAAATACGTTTTTTATAAGTCACATCATTCTCACCTGTCACTTTACTAAACCAAGGAGATAAAAACCAATGTGGTACATTTTTATTGAAATGATTTAGTGTTTGTAGTGTAGTATTTAGTTCAGAGTTTTCTAATACATTTAATAAAGGACTTTTCTTTACATCAATGGTCAGTCGTTCCTGTTCTAATATAGAGCGTACTGCCTGTTGTATCAAATCTTGCTTTCCGAAAGAAACATGAAAATAATTAACAGTATACCATGCATTACTAATCATGCGTGCAAATAAAGACCTTTTGGAGAGTGTTAATTTCCCTTCCTCAACCAACTCTATAATAGCCATTAACCAATAAAACTTATAGGTTGATGAAGTATTGCCAAAAGCCGAGGCAAGTAATGATACAGGAAGGTTTTGGGAATATGGCAGATTCATAAACTACTAAATTGTTGTTGTGCTAAGATAGGAAAAGTAAAATTGACTTTTGTGGAAAACATATTGCATGAATTTTAAATAAAAATATATGCAATTTAATATTATTTACCCCGATCCTCAGCTCTGCAAAGTGTTCCTAAATTATAGATAAATGTGTTGTGTATGCTGTGCAAAGTGTTCTCAGTTTGCGCCATTTTAAATCGTCTGCTAATCCGCAAAAGTGTCAAAAGTCTCCCGACTTTTAATCTTAACACATCAGATTTGGAATTTGGTTTTTTTAATTGGAATTTTATTTAGGGTGCTTCGCCAATTTCTTCTAACTTTTAATCATAAAACATAACACTTGGAATTTGTAATTTAATTTTTTTGAATTTTGTTCCCACTACCCCCGATCCCCGAAGTGTTCCTATGAATAGCTGCACAAATGGCTCTGACTTTGCAATTTTTTTTAATGACTTCTAAATCCCAGATAGGTGCTATTTATCTATTTTCTTGATGGCTGGCACAATTCTAGTACTCTTTAAAACAATGTGTAAAGAGATGATTATTCAAGGGTAATCAAAATTTGATAACTCATATTAAAGTAAACAAAGCAAGAAAAGTAAATACCCCCACTACTGTTTTAAAATAAAAATGCAAGAACTTCAAAATCCCTATAGGTATATTTGTGGGAAACAGAGCTGTTATTCCTTGCTTGAAAGACCAAGCTCAATTTTCAATTGGCTAATTTGATAGTTGTAGGTTTATGGTTTCTTTACTGTTTTCATTGTTAGCCAAGCGATATCTTCGGCTACTTTAGTTGGGGAATTACAATCACAATTAGTTAAGCCGATAACATAAATAGCATCACTTGGAATGTAAACTCCCATTGATTTGAAGCCAAAAACACTTCCTCCGTGTTGTCTGCTTGGAGTGCCATTTACGTCTCTTAAATGCCAACCATAGCCATAGTTAAATTCTTGGCCATTATTTAATTTGTATTTTGTAAATGCTTTTTTTAAGGTTTTTTCATTAACCAGCAGATTCTGCTGTAAAGCATTTTGCCATTTCAACATATCGGTTGTAGTTGACATTAAGGCACCTGATGAGAAAGGAACACTAAAACTAATTTGAGTTTTATTAACATATCCATTTTCTTTTTTCTGATAACCATATGCTCTATTTAAAATTATTTTTCTGTCACTGGCATATTGTGATTTATTCATTCCAGCTTTATCAAAAATATTTTTCTTAATAAACTCACCATATTCTTCTCCAGACACTAATTCTATTACATAACCCAAAAGGACATAACCTGAATTATTATACTCAAATTTTTCTCCAGGTAAAAAATCTACTGGTTCATTTTTGAAGAAGTCAACCATCATTTTTGGAGTCATTTCTTTTTTTGAAATTTCTTGTAGGGTTTTCATTCTAGTAAAATCTTTAATGCCAGAAGTGTGCGTTAATAAGTGATGTAAGGAGATTTTTTCTCCCATAGGATAATCAGGGATGTATTTTGAAATTGGATCACTTACATTTAATTTGCCTTTTTCTTCTAAGATTAGAATACCAATGGCAGTAAATTGCTTCGTCATCGATCCAATTTGGAAGACATTTTCTGAGGTTAAATTAACATCTAGCTCTAGGTTTGCTTTACCAAATGATTTTTGATAAATAATTTTGCCATCTTTTGCAACGAGAAATTCTCCTCCTGGTCCACTTTTATCTTTGAATACATCTAGAAGTAAACTATCTATTTTAGCATTTAGATTTTGAGAATAAACAGTGTTTATTGAATTGCAGATAGTCATTAATACTATTAGAAAGAAATAAATTGATTTGATTTTAACTGTTTTCATTTTTCATTTTTTAATTGATTGATTTTTTTGCCTAATTTTTTTTCTCATACCTTCGATTATCGATATACAAGCCATTAAAATAGCATTGAAGGATAAATGCACTTTAATCGAAGCATATCGAAGATGCTTAAAGTAATACTATAAAACTCCTGCTCTTATATGAATTAGCAAAAGTGCTTGATATACTTGATTTCTTACTGTTTATAAAGGTAAACGATATCGAAATTGCTTAAAATAAGCTTACTGGTGTAAAACACCTACGACCATAACTTTTTGATTTTAAATTGAAAAATAATTACTTTACTTTTAAGCTATGACGACAAGATCTTTATTTTGGTTACATAATATCGTTTTTTTTTTGTGTGCTTTGCCTTTAAGATTATTTTAAAGTGTTTTCATTTTATCCGTTGTATGGCTTCTATAAACAATCAACATTTATGAAAATAATCAAAGGAAAAATAAATGCAGTACAGTATTGGTATTTCAATACAAGAAGCTGCTTTGTAGTTAGGGTGTAAACTGCTGTTTAACAAGGGAGAAAGATGGCTACTCTTGATGAGATACTTTTTAAGAGTATTTTATGCGAGAAACAATAGTTTCAAAATAGGTGTTTTTTCTTGTTGATGGTTTTGTTTTATTTTTTAGAATCAGAACCAGATGCAAGTAATTGAGTTAGTCGTTGAAGGAACTAGGTGCATAATATAAAATTTATACCTAGAATTTAAGTTTTTTAACCGCTCTACTAATTCAATTTTCATTGGTAATTTATGGCTGTTTATAAAGATTTCATTTTCGGAAAAGCAATTTAATAGTCGAATTAAAGAAAAAAAATCGAAAGGGTATGCTTTGTATTTATAATACTACCTTTCTGCGTAACGTTGCAAATAGAATAGAGAAATCTTTTGTATTTGTTGTTATTTTGTAAAATGCATTTTTTTTATTAAGTCCCATTCTCGTTTCAACATTGCATACTGGAACTCACTTCCCCACTTTCCTTTGAAAAATATATTTTCAATGAAGTGCCCTTCTTGTTTAAATCCAATACTCTTTAACAAGTTGATGGAAGCAATATTTTCAGCATCCACGATTTCCACAACGCGGTGTATTTCAATTGTGTCAAACAAATAACCCAAAATGCCAAGTAGAGCCTCTTTTGCATACCCTTTTTTTTGTTCGATGTGCGAAATTGTTATTCCAATTTCGGCAATTCTTGTCTCATGTTCGTGAAATTTAATCGCGCAGTCACCTATAAGTTGCCCTGATGCTATATTGTTAATTCCAAACTGTACCCATTCTCCTGCTATACCAAAATGCTTAGTTGCGTTGTTTTTAATAAACGCCTCTGCTTGTTCAATTGACATAACATCAAAACTTTGGTATTTTGTAACTTCTGGATTTGAACGATAAGTGTGGAAGTCTGTTAGGTCGGATAGTATTAAATTTCGGATATTAAGTCTTGTAGTTAGAATATTCAACGTTTCCATTATTTGTTTTTTTTAGATGTTAATTGCCGCAAAGAACCTTATGATTTTCGCTAACTGTTATTTAATTGCTGCAAACCTATATGTATGTTCTAAAATGTTTTGCTCTACAGCGGTTTTTTTTACTTAAAAAATATCAATACCTAATGCTTTTATTACTGTTGTTTATCTTAAAACTATAGTTGCTTTTTATGGTGTTGTGGTTAATTTGTGTTTTGACTAGTAGATTACAAGATTTTAAACAACATTTATGAAAAAGTTGGCTTACTATTCTAGAATTCATGTATTTACGGATAGAATGCATTTATACTTAAGAAGCTAAAAGACCCACTAGAGAGGGAGATATGACCATTGATTAAGCAAGCATATCTGTGGATAGCACTTAGACGTGACCTCTACACAAGTCGTTTATTAGCATTTTTTTGTTTTTTACTCTTCTTTTTCAGAGCAATTACCGTCCTCCTTTTTTGAGGAATTCAGTAGCCAAAGTCCAAGCCCTAAAATAATAAGTCCTGTAATTAATTTTAGTCCTGGTCGGTCTGCATAAATTGTTATAATACCTATAACACCTATAATTATAAGTATTGCACCAGTTGTGATGCAGAAAATTCCAAATCCTTTTTTCATTTCGTTTTTTGTATTTGTCTTAAAAATATCTATTGTCAAAATTTTTGGTCATAATATAGTGATAATTCCACCTAGCATTAGTTTTTAGAAAAGATAAAAGTAAAAACTCGAACTAAATTCAATTTTAAGTTTTTTACCCTATCTCTTATTCATAAGCAGCAGCGTAATTTAAAAAATAGCTTTATATTATTGCTATCTATTTGTTTATGATTAAAAAAGTCATAAAGTAAAGATTTCTAGTTTATTATTTTTTTGCTTCCTAAAGTCTGTTATGGACTTTATAACTTATCTATTATTTTATAGTATAAGTCAGCTTACTGCTTTCGGATAAACTGAAAAAACCAATTGGAGCGTCTTGTTCATTGTTTTGATTTTTTATGTTGCCTCTTACTTTTGTTGGTGGTACCTGAAAAGGCCCATTTGCTCCACCACTGGCATTACCAATCAAGATTTTCATATAAGTATAATACCTTTCAGACACCCCATATAATTTAAAATTGATCTGCATATCTTTTTTTAATTTTTCGTGTGAATAAATAAAATAAAGTAAGTTTCCTTCTGAAAACGTATCGGGTTGATAATCAAACTCTGGAAAAGCGTTTGCAGCGCTTTGCACCTTTACTATGTAAAAATCTTTTTGATTGGCAATGTCTGTACATTTAATTCTTATTCCAATTTGATCGTTGTTTAATCCAATTTTTATTTGTTCAACGTCATTACTAATTTCCGGTGTTTGCTTCAATTTTTCCTCTGCCGTGTACGTTTGCCCATTGTAGGTAACCGTCAATTTGTAGGTTTCGCCAATAACTGGAACAAAATTATTACACACATATTGTCCAGTTGGGGTGCCAGTATTCACTTCAACAAAATTAAATACCGTATTGGCACTATTAGTTACAATAACAGTAGCTCCAGAAACTTTTGGAACCTCCGTTTGA
>CAUPRE010000012.1:0-108997 GCA_963513565.1 uncultured Flavobacterium sp.
TCTTCTGGAGCATTATCAATTTGATCAAATGATTTTGCTTGACAGTAACCTGCGTCAGACAATACTTTCGTAATTGCAGCAGTTAATGTAGTTTTTCCGTGATCCACGTGCCCAATTGTACCAATGTTCAAATGGGGCTTGTTACGGTTAAAATTTTCCTTTGCCATTTTACTTAATTTTTAATCTTAGTTATATATTTATTTCAATTTCCTACTTACTTGAGCCAACTACGGGAATTGAACCCGTGACCTCTTCCTTACCAAGGAAGCACTCTACCCCTGAGCTAAGTCGGCAGAATCCTTGATTAAGAAGTTTTGAGCATCAAACTCATCGTCAATAATCCTTATTCTAATTTTGTGGGGAGAGCAGGATTCGAACCTGCGAAGTTTTCACAGCAGATTTACAGTCTGCCCTCGTTGGCCGCTTGAGTATCTCCCCTTTAACCATAACCTTAAGAACGTATTCAAAACAACGTTTGAATCAAAAAAGAGCCGGCGGAGGGACTCGAACCCACGACCTGCTGATTACAAATCAGCTGCTCTAGCCGACTGAGCTACGCTGGCAATTATCAATAAAAAAGTCCGCTATTTCTAACGGACTGCAAATGTATAGATTTTATCTCTTAATCAAAACATTTTTTTAAAAAAATTTGAATTAAATATGAGATCTTATTTTTTCTTTTCTTTTCACCAATAACCGCTCTAGAGATTCAGCCGACAAATCAACAGCTTCTTCAAAAGTTTTACATTGTTTTTTCACCACGAAATCATCTCCAGGAACATTAATCTTAACCTCTACCGTTTTATTTTCCTTATCACTTGTCTTTTCAACCTTCATAAAAACATCCGAAGAAACTACTTTATCATAATACTTTTCTAATTTATCCATTCGAACTTGAACAAAATCCACTAGCTTTCTGTCAACAGTAAAGTTAACTGCATGAACATTTACCTTCATAATCATAATTTTTTGTGGTTAAACATAAGTTAGAAATTATTTTTGGTTTCGAGGATGCGCTTCTTTGTATACCTTTTTCAACTCTGCTAAGCTACTATTGGTATATACCTGAGTAGACGCCAAACTTGAATGCCCTAACAATTCCTTAATTGAATTTAAATCTGCTCCGTTATTAAGCATATGAGTTGCAAAAGTATGTCTTAATATATGAGGACTTTTTTTGACCTTTTCCGAAACAGCACTAAAGTACGAATTAATTGTTCTGTAAACAAAAGATTGACTTAATTTTAACCCTTTTGAGTTTAGGAAAAAAAAATCAAAATCTTCAATTATCCTCAAGTTGGATCTTTTACTAACATACAATTCAACCAAATCCACCAAAGAAGACAATAACGGCATAACTCTTTCTTTGTTTCTTTTTCCAAGTACTTTTATTGTAGCCCCACCAACACTAACATCTTTAAACTTTAAATCAATAAGTTCCGATCGACGCATTCCCGTTGCATAAAACATCTCGATCATCAACTTATTCCTGAGTTCATCAAATTCTAAACACTCATAAAAGGAATCCCCAAGACTATTCATCTCTTTTTCCGAAAACGGAATCTGTACGTTTTTAGGAACCTTTAAAGCACAATGCTTCACTAAAGGATTAGCTGAAATTTGCTTGGTTTTCAGCAAAAATTTATAGAACGCTTTCAAGGAAGCTATTTTTCTATTTACCGAAACATTAGACAGTCGAGCATCCACTAAAAAAACTACCCAACTCCTAATCTGAAAATACTCCACTTTCTCTAAAGCCACCTCAAAAGAAGCCTCGTCTAAAAAAGTTTCAAAAGAGTCCACGTCATCACAATACGCTTTTTGAGTATGCAAAGAATAATTTTTCTCCAACACAAGATAATCCCGAAAAGCTGTTTTAATTGAAGTCATAAAAAAAAACCGTTAGCATCAAAGTTAAAAAACTTTAATTACTAACGGTACTTAATTTTTGAAAATAGAAATTAGATGTTCTCTAAGCTATCTTTCATGTTTTGAATGTAAGCTGCTTTTTGAAACTTCATTCTATTGATAACTGATGGCTTTATAAAAGCAGTACGCGCTCTTAGTTGACGAACAGTTCCAGTTTTATCAAATTTTCTTTTATAGCGCTTTAATGCTCTATCGATATTTTCTCCGTCTTTAATTGGTATAATTAACATAATTTTATCACCCCCTTTCGTTAAGAGTGCAAAAGTAAAAAATAATTACGAATTACTTACCATAAATAATGAATTATTTTACAGCGGGTTGATAATTTTGTTTATCGATGATTATTTTTGACAAAATCTCTTTCAATATTTCGGATGTACCACCACCTATAGGTCCCAATCGACTATCTCTAAACAAGCGCGCTAAAGGATACTCTTCCATATACCCATACCCACCTAACATCTGCAAGCAGCTATAAATGGTTTCATCTGCCACTTTTGTAGACTGTAATTTAGCCATAGTCGCCTCTTTCACTACATATTCTCCTGCATTCAATCGAGCAACTGCAAAGTAATTGAACACTTTACAATGCTCAACATCGGTAGCATGTTCTACTAATTTATGTCTTAATGCCTGAAACTTATTAATTGTAGTACCAAAGGCCTCACGATTAGACATGTAATCAATCGTATAATCGATAGCAAATTCAGCTCTTGCATGTGCATTAATAGCCATAATCAAACGCTCTAAAGCAAAATGCTGCATGATATAAGCAAAACCTTTATTTTCATCTCCCATTAAGTTTTCTATCGGCACTTCTACATTATCGAAAGCAATTTCAGCCGTATCAGAGGCTCTCCAACCTAACTTATCTAACTTGGTTGCAGAAACTCCCTTGGACGCAGTATCCATTAAAAAAATACTTATGCCTTTATTACCAAGTTCAGGATTGGTCTTAGCTGCAACCACATAATAGTCAGCATAAACACCATTAGTAATAAATGTCTTAGATCCATTAATAATGTATTTGTCCCCACTTTTTATCGCCGTAGTCCGCATACCCGCAACATCGCTCCCTCCAAATGGTTCAGAAATACATAAAGCTCCAATTTTTTCACCAGCTATACTTGGAGCCAAATACTCTTTCTTTATTCTTTCATCCCCTTCGGCATTTAGATGTGTCATTGCCAAATAAGCGTGTGCCCATATTGCAGCGGCAAAACCAGAGGATTTTATTTTTTGAAGCTCTTCTAACAAAATCACCGTATAAAACAAATCCAGATTCAAGCCTCCATAAGCTTCAGGATAAGGTATACCAAAAAAACCCATTTCTCCGAATTTTTTCCATATAAAACGTTCTATAGTTCCTGTTTTTTCCCATTTTTCAATATGTGGCACTACTTCTTTCTGCAAAAAATCTCTTAAACTCGCCCTAAACAAATCATGCTCTTCTGAAAAGTATACTGAATTCATACAATGCTTTTTTTTATTATATTTTTAGAACTTCAAATATAATGCAATTATTTTTGCCTTATCAACAGGAAAACCCTTAATTTTTGACAAATCATCAATATTTTCAAAATCACCATTCATGCTTCTAAAAATTATGATTTGTTTAGCCAATGCATATTTGAAATAAAAAAACTGTGACAATTCTTTTAGAGAGGCATTATTAACATCTATCAATTCGAGTTCTGGTAATGTAGATAAATAAAAATGACCATTCAAATTTTCTAGTACCTCAGGAGATAAACCCCAAATATCATTTAATTGTTCCATTGCAACGAAACCTTTCAAGCTACTTCGCTGCGCAATAATCCTAGTAGCTATCGCTTCTCCAATACCGTATATTTTTATTAAATCCTCCTTTGTCGCGAGATTGATATCAATCTTGGTGATTTTTGATTTTCGATTGTAATTTTCAGATACATTCGTTTTGAAAGCATATTTCTTTTTTTGATTTACCCAATCAGGAAACTTAAAGTATGGAGCTATTTTATATAATAGATCATTCGAAACTTGTGTTACTTTCTGAAATTCTTCCGCCGAATTAACATAACGATTTGTTTTTCTAAAAGCATGAAGCCTATCAATTTCTTCTACAGACATCCCTAATTTATATCCTTTGTAATCTGTTATGAAATTTGGGTTAAAAGGAAAAATCTTTGGTGTAAGTCCCTGTTTCTCTTTTAACTTCTCAAATTCAATTTGCAACGAAAGCCATTCTTTTGCATCATTTGAAATTTTAACTTCAGCATTTACATCTACAAACCAATAAAATAATTGCATAACAACTATAACCATAAACAAAGACAAAATTCCTTTTCTTTGACCATTTGTAAACTTTAAGTAAAATAAAAACCGGTTAGCCATTCTATTTCAAATTAGTATTCTTGTTAAAAATAAAAAATAATATCTTGTTAACAAGAAAAATAGGTGTAATTCCACACTACAACAAACACTAACTTATTCATAATCCAAAGCATTATCATTTTATGCATGGAAATATGAAAAAAAGTAAGCATAAAAGGTATAATTTTTTTTATTTTTTATAAAAAACAATACATTTGGCACTTAATAACTAAAACAACAAAAAACCATGTCAATTTGGAGAGTTAAACCAATATCAGCTTTTGAAGCGGATATGAAAAAAAGTAATTTGAAAAGGGTTCTTGGAAAATGGAGCCTTACCGCTATTGGTGTTGGAGCCATTATTGGTGGCGGTATTTTCGTTCTTACAGGAACAGGAGCTTATTATCATGCAGGTCCTGCTCTAGCTATTTCATTTATTATTGCAGGTATTGCCTGTGTTTTTGCTGCTCTATGTTACTCAGAGTTTGCTTCTATCTTACCTGTTGAAGGATCCGCTTATGCTTATGCTTATGGAACTATAGGTGAAATTTTTGCTTGGATTATAGGCTGGGGACTTATTCTAGAATATGCTATGGGATCGATGACGGTCGCCGTATCATGGTCTGGTTATTTCAACAAATTGTTAAAAATGTTTCATATTGAGCTACCTGAATATTTAACAACAGATCCAGCTAGTTATACCGGAGATGGTTTTTCAATGAATCTTCCAGCATTCTTGATTGTTTTATTAGTAATTTCAATTTTGGTTAAAGGGACTAAAAGTGCCGCTAAAGCCAATAATATGATTGTAATTCTTAAAGTATCAGCTGTTTTATTTGTAATTATTGCTGGAGCTTTCTTTATAAACACAGATAACTGGCATCCATTTATTCCTGAAGCTACTCAGATTATTGAAAAAGATGCTACACACAATGCTTATGGCATTGGAGGAATTGTATCGGGAGCTGCTGCAATTTTCTTTGCCTATGTAGGCTTTGATGCTGTTTCAACACAAGCTGGTGAAGCCATTAATCCTAAAAAAGATGTTCCTTTTGCCATTATTGCTTCATTGTTAATTTGTACGACTTTATACATTCTTGTTTCGTTAGTTTTAACAGGAATGATGAATTACCAAGACTTTAACCCACTAGGAAAATATCCTGATGCTATTAAAGCACCTGTTGCTTATGCCTTTGATATTGCTGGTCAAGGATGGGCTGGTCTTATTATTACTATTGCAGCAACTATTGGTTTAGTTTCTGTTTTAATAGTTATGATTATGGGACAATCTAGAATATTCTTAGGAATGTCTAAAGATGGTTTAATTCCTCAAGTTTTTTCAAGAGTAAACCCAATTTCTGGAACTCCAAGAACTAATTTAATGATTTTAGGCGGAATCATAGCAACTGTAGCTGCTTTTACTCCTATTAACAAACTTGCTGATATGACTAGTTTTGGAACTTTGTTTGCCTTTACTATGGTTTGTATTGCGGTTTGGATTTTGAGAATAAAACAACCCAATCTAACAAGAACATTTAAAGTACCTGCTTTACCTGTAATTGCTATTTGTGGTATTTTAATCAATACTTATTTAATGATTAACTTGAGTTTAGATGCACAATTGCTATCATTAGGATGGCTTGCAATTGGAATCATAGTATATTTTGGATATAGTAAAACAAGATCAAAATTAAATAACGAAGAGACTGAACAATAGTCAATTTATATATTTAAAAAAGAAGCCGTTTCAAAACTGAAACGGCTTCTTTTTTATAAATCGAATACGGAAGATCTCTTTGCGCGGACTAAATCTTTCAAACGAATCCAAAAAGCTAAAGTTAAGTATACTGCAAACCATAACCCAGCAGTTACACAGGATAGATAAATAAAGAACAAACGCACATTTGTGACGCGCATTCCTAATTTATCAGCTAATCGTGATGAGACATGAAAGCCATGTTTTTCAAAAAAGAATTTGAGTTTGATTATTGCTGACATTGTTTTGCCTTTGAATTAATGAAATAGTTAAACAAAATTACATTTTTATCTTTACTATTTAGAAGAGGATACAAAATGATTGCAAAAAAACCAATTGCCAACTACTAGCCCCGATGGGAATGGCATCCTTTGCCTTTTTCCTTTAAAAAGGCAAAGATATAAAGGACAGCGGGAACAATAATCCCAAATATACTGATTGTTTATGCTCCAAAAAAGACTATTGCTTAAGTAATTCTGAGCCAATAGCACAATCGAGACATCTACTTTTATTACAATATTCTGATTTTAATTGAAGTAATGTTTGAGCTTCAAAAGCATTTTTGGTGGAAATCCCAATTGATTTAAACTTGTCTAAAATTGCATTCTTTTCTGAATCTAAAGATTGCATCAAAGCGATTAATTCCTCTGTTATTTCTTTTCCCTGATTTTTTGCATACGCAAATTGAATTGGAATTATGGTATTGATTAACAATAAATCAATAAAGGATTTAGTGAGTTTCTTACTCTTTTTAGGGCTGATTTTATCGAATTGATAATGGGTTTGCCAATACTCTGAAGTTGCTACAGCAAAGCGTTCATACAATAAAGGCAACGAAAACTCGTTTGTGATTTTGGAAAAAAGATGTTTTTCTTGATGGTACAAACTCGCCAATTGAGCCAATCGAATAGTTGGAAAATTATCAGGTCTATGCTTGAAAAATTGAAGTGGCTCTATATTGACCTTCTCAATAGCATACTTTTGAAGTAAGTAATAGAAGCGAAATTGTAAGTCCTTAAAATAGGTATCTTCTTTATCGTAATCTAACAAACCTGCCATTCCGAAAAATAGCGCTTCTAGATTTTGCAAATCCGAGGCTTCTTTTCGAATCACCGAAAAAGGTATGGATTGCCCAATTTTAAAAAAAGAAACACCATTTGTATTGAGACCGAAATTCTTAGCTAACAAGAGGAATAAAACTGATTCCCAATCATTTTGGGTAACAACTAAATTATCAAAAACATACTGAGATTTTCGTTCTAAACGTTCAAAAAATAAGCGTTCTTGCCAATTGGAAACAACAAATGAATTGACTTCTTGTATTTGGTTTTCGCAATAAATCCAAGATTTTTGAGCTATTAAATTTTTATAAGAAAGCATCAGGTCTTTCTTTACAAAATCTCGAAGCTCCAAAACAGGAATTTCGACATTATTAGGACCAAACACATCGGAATCGTGTTCCCAAACTACATGTAAAATAACATTATTATAAGCAGCATCACGTTCATGATTATGCAAATACCAATCTGAAGAATTGACGTGTATTTCAATATTGCCAGCCCATTTTTGATCGCTAATTATGACTTGAGCATTGAAAAAATCAGGCCCAGCAGTTTCTACATAATACCCAGGATGCAGTATCGAAATAGCTTCTCCTTTGACAGTTTGTAACTCAAGCGAAGTTAACTTTTGGTATTGCCAGACATAATGCAAAAAATCTTCTTTCATATAGCAGACGATTCAAATGAATTGACTACTAATGTATTAAAAAATTCTAAATGAAAGAAAACTATTTCAATAAATACAATTTAGCACAAGCTCTTGCATCGGATAACGCTTCATGATGATCTAATGCAATGTTCATTATTCTGCAACAGTCGCTCAATTTTGCAGGTTTAAATCCTTTGGCTTTATAAATTTTTACGGTGCATTCCCATCGGGAACCAATATTTAAATCCTCATAATTCAAACCGTGCAATGCCATCGTTTTGGACAAAACATTTCGATCAAAACTTTCGTTATGAGCTACCACTACTCTATTTTTAAGGCGCTTTTCAATTTCTGGAAAAACCTCTACAAACGTTTTAGCATTTGCTGTATCTCTGGGATAAATCCCGTGTACTTGAATGTTGAATGGATTATAAAAATTATTTGGCGGTTGAATCAAAGTAACAAACTCATCTACAATAATTCCCTCCTCGACTGTAACAATCCCAACCGAGCAGGGATGATAGGCGGTTGCCGTTTCAAAATCTATTGCAGTGAAGGTGTTCATTTTATTTTATTGATCCAATTATATCGTATTTAGTAATAATATGATGATTTCCATTACCAAGATCAATCAAAACAGCCGCATTTTCACGAGTGAATAATTTTGACACTTCCTCGATAGGAGTGCCCATTGGTACAATTGGAAATGGAGCTCCCATAATTTCTCTCAAAGGACGATCAGCCGTATTTTTATCATTGATATAACTTTGAAATAATAACGACTCATCTACAGAACCAACAAATCCAGTAACATCAACCACTGGAATTTGAGAGATTTTATATTTACGCATACGCTCAATTGCATGTGATACCAGTTCTTCAGTTCTTGCAATCACCAAAGGTTTATCTATATGATCTTTAATTACATCCTCTGCTTTTGTAATTTCATCTTCCAAAAACCCTCTTTCACGCATCCAATCATCATTGAACATTTTGCCAACATACCTACTTCCTGAATCATGAAACAATACTACAACAACATCTTCTGGTTTAAAGTGTTCTTTAAGTTGCAATAATCCTTTAATGGCTGCCCCAGCAGAATTCCCAACAAAAATTCCTTCTTCAAGTGCAATTTTTCTTGTATAAACTGCCGCATCTTTGTCTGTTACTTTTGTAAAACCATCAATTAGAGAAAAGTCAACATTTTTAGGCAAAATGTCTTCTCCAATTCCTTCGGTGATATAAGAATAGATTTCGTTTTCATCAAAAATACCCGTTTCGTGGTATTTCTTAAAAACAGAACCATAGGTATCAATACCCCATATTTTGATATTTGGATTTTTCTCTTTCAAATATTTGGCAACGCCAGAAATAGTTCCTCCTGTACCAACTCCAACCACAAAATGAGTGATTTTCCCCTCGGTTTGTTCCCAAATTTCAGGGCCGGTTTGCTCATAATGCGCTATAGCATTCGATGGGTTATCATATTGATTCACATACCAAGAATTAGGCGTTTCTTCGGCCAAACGTTTGGAAACGGAATAATAAGAACGTGGATCTGTTGGTTCTACATCTGTAGGACACACAACCACTTTGGCACCAACTGCACGAAGAATATCCATCTTCTCTTTGGACTGTTTATCTGAAATTACACAGATTAGCTTGTAGCCTTTTACAATCGCTACTAATGCTAATCCCATACCTGTATTTCCAGATGTCCCTTCAATGATTGTACCTCCAGGTTGCAAACGACCATCGGCTTCAGCATCTTCAATCATTTTTACAGCCATTCTGTCTTTAACAGAATTTCCAGGATTGAAAGTTTCTACTTTGGCCAAAACCAAAGCATCAACTCCATTAACAATCTTGTTCAATTTAACTAATGGCGTATTACCAATAGTGCCTAATATATTTTGTGAAAACTTCATTTGTAAAAAAATTAATTAAAGAAATTCCAAACCAAACCAAAACGAACTGTAAAATCTCTATATGGCGTATTGGGAGCTGAAAAATAATTATTTGAAGAAAAAAGGGCATTAAAATGCTCTGCTTTTAAATAGATACGAGTTCGTTGAATTTTGGCATTTACAAAAAAGTCAAACAACGGAAAGTTACCGATTTTCTTGTCGTTTTGTACAAAAAATTCCCCAACAACTGGATTGTAGTCATTAGCAAAATACGATGTAAAATAGTTCAACACAATTCCCGTTTGTAAATGCAACGCTTTGTTCTTAAAATAAGCATCTGAAAAATAAAAGGCACTTCTCAGAGTAAAATCGGGTACGTTCAAAATTGCGTCAGATTGAGTTACTTTTTGATATAAAAAGGTATTATCAAAACCAAATTTCCCAAAATTGAATTCTCGACTTGCTTTTACTGATAAATAATTAATTGTTTTATCATACTGATTAGGCGTAACAATCTGTTGTCTATCTAACTTTTGAGCAGCAGTCGTTATATCTTCAAAAAATAAAAAATCTTTTAAAATGGTGTATTGAGCAGAAAAATTAACCCATTTAGTAGTAGCATTAGCTAAAATGCTATTAATTTTTTCATTCTTAAAATTGTTCGACCAATTGTAGCTAACGAAACTTGATTGGTACAAGTTATAGTTATTATTGGCTAATTTATTTTTGTTTTGGTATTCAAAAGAAAACTGATTATCCTCGTCTAAGTCAAAAACCATTTTAGCTTCAAGATTAGACAATGATTGATTAGTAATAGAGCGGGAATACAAAAATTTACCGTTCCATTTTCCTTTTGAATAATTGTATTGAGCGCCAAAACTATTAATCTTTTCACTTATCACACTTGGGATTACGTCTGAAGCTAAAATTAAAATTTGGTTGTAATAATAGTTGCTTCTAAAATCATCAATGAAAAAATTAAACCTACCTAGTGTTGTATTTTCATATACAGCTCCAACTCGATTATACATTTTATTAAAATGAGTTTGGTCGTTGATATCGTTAGAAGAATAAGAATCTCCAAATCTCATAACAGAAGAGTTACCTACTGTTGATGCTACAGTGGTTTGATTGTATTCAAAGAATTTATTCTCATAATTGAATTGATGGTTTAGCAATAAATTATTCGCTCCCTTTTTCTTGTTGACCCTAAATTCATGGTCCAAAAACAAACGTCTTCCTTTCAAAAAAGATTTTGCATCAGTTAAAAAAACCTCTAAACGAGCTCGATTGTCATAGTTTGGATCCTCACCTTCAAAATCAGAAACGGTTGTAATACCACCATTTTCACCATTTAAAATATCTTGATACGTAAAATGTCCGTTGGCTATATATCTGAAGTCCTTAGTATGATAACTGGTAGTAAATCTGAAATTTCCAGAACTTGATAATTGATTGATATATCTACCTAAAGATCGTAATCCGCGATACGCAATTGAAAAATTCAGATTTTCATTGACATTAACTGCAAAATAAGAATCTAACGATTGCCCTTGTTGAATAGTTGTTTTAAAATAGATTTCAGTAATTGGTGTTGCTACTGAAGCATATCTAATTTGATTGGCTTCAATGAAATTAAAGTGTTTGGCTTTAAATCCCATTTCTGGAAAAATATCATTTTTGAATAAACCATAGTTGAGCGTATTATAAGTTTGCCCCTCATTCGGAAAAGCCAAAAGACCAAAGTTGTCTTTTCTTAAATAATTATGCGAATACTCTTTTCTGATTGTCAAAGAGGTATCAATATAAGTAGTATCTCTATCCAAAGTAATGATACGATACAAATCTATTGGGGCAACTTTGGTTTTGGTTGTATCCACAGACTTAGAACTATCTCTTTGAGAGTTCATCCTTTTTGGAGCTTGGGGGTAAGCTATACAAGAGATTAACAAGAAGAGGATAAAAAAGTATATTCGCATCGTAAAAATTAAATTTTAAACTTGTTCACAATTTTAGTCAGCAAAGATAATTTATATAATGTCTTTTTTGCCTACAAATCATAAAGATTTAAATCACAAAAAAGGGATTAAAAACTTAAAAGCTTTTAATCCCTAAAAAATAAATACAAAATATACTATTCTTTAATAAATTTTGAAGTTACTGAAGTATTATCACCAACAAAAGATATAAAATAAAGTCCTTTGTTAAGACTACCTATTTTAAATTGATTATTATCAAACTCATCGGTAGATAAAACTTCTTTACCCAAAACATCATACACTTTAATAGCTTTAAGATTAAATCCTGAAGGCAAAGAATATGCAACAAAATCTTTTGCTGGATTTGGGTAAATCTGAATAGCTTCTTCAATCGAGAAATCACTATTTGATAATGTCAATCCATTAGCTGCATCAGCAATTAAGGAGAATTCTTGACTACCGCCAGTTAACACACCACGATGTTTAACTGTAATAGTATAAGTACCAGGCGCAGCATTTTCAATAAACACTTTTTCTATGTTATCAACATCATTTGGACCACTATTTGTAGCAGGCTGTGATATATTATCAGGATTTAATTTCCAAGGAAAATAAATTACACCATCTTTACTAACCTCCAAATCAAGGTTATTGACTAACTTTGACAAGCGACTATCAACGTCCGTAGCAGAGGTAGAAGTTACAGTAGCAGCAGGGTCCGTCCAGGTCACAGACACAGACAACGGTTGCATTACACTAATCGTAACGCTTGTAGTATATAATTCATTGCTGCTTAGTATTCGTTCTGTAATTAAGGCACTAGTCCCGTTATCAGAAATTAATTTAGCAGCGCCTTTTGCATTTGCTAAGCCCCAACCAAACTCATAATCAGGCCCCAATGACCCACCAGTTTCTAAAGCAGTGTGGCAAATCAAACCGCGAACAGTCGCAGCCTTCATGAACGACTTTTTGACATTATTGTAATGTTCCTGAAGCAGACATACTAAACCAGCTATCGACGGTGCCGCCATTGAGGTACCACTCAATAAACCATAAGAACTATCTGAAGCACTTGTTGTGGAATAAACCGATAAGCCTTTGGCAGAAATATCCGGCTTAATTCGACCATCATCTGTTGGCCCCCAGTTACTAAATGAACTTATAACAACACTTGCCGGACCAGAATAGGTTGGTACATGATTTACAGCAGCTACCACGAGGACATTTTTAGATAAAGCAGCACCAGTTAGCATATCATAACCACCTTTTGCTATAATTTGAGGATGAATTAAATTTCTATCGTTTCCAGCTGCCTTTACAATCTGATAATAAGGCATAACCTCAGCAATTTTGTCATAGTCTACAGAGGTCTGATCGTATGCTCCAAAGCGCCAGTTAGGTAAATTTGTTATAGCATAACCATACGAATGATTAGAGACCAAATATCCCTCTCCTGCAAACTGGATCATTTCTCCCAAATCATTATCCCAAAAATAGGTACGAGCATTTGCACCAAAAGCAACACCCTTGCTTCTTGCATCCACACCCGCGCTAAGTATAGTCCCTGTAACATGCGTTCCGTGTTCACTTGCAGACGAAGCATCATCTCCAACCACAACTCTACCGCTAGCAAATTCACGATGTGTATTTCGTACTTTCCCACCATCCCAAACTCCAGCTACAATTCCAGCTCCAGTAAGATTCAACCCAAGGCTACCACCGCTATAAACACTTGTCGCATCTAGCGTAATACCAGAATCGACATTATCCACAGCAAAATAAATTGGAAAACCATTATCTATTCGTTCTAGAGTACCTTTACTTAACAAACCAGAACGATTAGCATACTTAAAATCACTAATCAGCTTTTGTTGCTTTATGTGAGTTTGGGCATAACTATTCTTAAGTTGATCAATAACACTTTTATTGTAAGTACGAACAATCTTATCTCTTTCGAGAGCAGACTGCCCAAAGGATAACTGGCATAAGAATGCAAAAAATAAAATTTTTTTCATAAACATGATTTAAAAAAAACCTCCCTTATCCAACTATGGAAAGGGAGGTTAAAATTATTAACCGAAGATTAGTATCCAGGATTCTGCTCTAAATTATTATTCAAATCTCTTTGAGACTGTGGTATTGGCAGCTGCCATTTGGTACTACCTGCAGGAATAGTAAGAGCCGAGGCTTCAACTTTAGTTCCTAGACCATTAGCATAATCACCTTCAACAGCATTACGTACCATTGGTAACCTTAATCTTTTTAAGGTAAAGAAACGATCCATTTCAAAAGCCAATTCAAGCCTTCTTTCTAACATGATAGCATTAAATAAAGCAACACCAGTTTCAGCTCCTGAAACGAAAGGTGCGTAGCGTTGAGCACGAACTTGATCTAAAAATGCCAAACCACCACCATTAATACGATACTGAGCTTCAGCCATATTTAAAAGAACCTCTTCCACACGAATTACTTTAATGTCAACAATAGCAGGGTTCCCTGTTAAACGTCCATTATATTTAATAATGTGATTATAGACGTTACCATTGTAAGCACTTGTGCTAAAATAAGCAGCTTTTCTTATATCTGTTGGTAAAAACAAATCGGCAACATTCTTCTGTGCTACATACTCCGAACGGATACCTGCGGTTACCGTTTGACTAAAAGCTACACCAGGTGTAACAGCATCAACTTGTTCAATTCTTAATTTGAACAAAACCCCACTAGCGTTTACATCATCCCATAAACCAACAAAACTTGATCTAGGACAAACTGAGTTACCAGCCAAAGCTAAATTACCATTCTCGATAACCTTTGCATAGTCGCCCATATATAAATAAACTCTTGATAACAATGCATAAACCGCAGCTCTATTTGCTTTACCTGCTGTATTTAAATTAGCTGTACCAATAAGTGATTTTGCTTTTTCTAAATCTGCAACAATCTTAGAATATGATTCAGCAACAGTTCCTCTACTAGGTTTAGCAAAAGGCTCTACTTTATCTAAGTATGGCATACCTAATGAAGCATTAGCATCTGCAGATTGTGTAGGGATTTTTGAATAAATTCGAACCAAATCAAAATTATTCAAAGCTCTAATAAATAATGCCTGCCCTTCAATATTATCTCTTTGAGCATTTTTAGGCAATATATTAATTTTATCTAAAGCTCTTGTAGCTGTTTCTGCAGCTCTATAAGCACTTCCATAGTAGTCAAACGAGGAACTACTTGGTACGTTTATCAACCTAAAACTATTAGTATTAGTATTTCGGCCTTCGACCATCAAAATTAAGTTATCGGTCATCACTTCGCTATCAATAACAAATTCAGTACCATAACCATTAGCTCCTCCATTTTTTATCATATAGGAATATGCTCCGGTAATCATATTTTCAAAATCGGAAGCAGTACGTAATACAATACCTTCACTCACGGCATTGTATGGTGCAAAAGTAATGTCGTCATCATTGCATGAATTTAATACAAATGATAATGCAACTAGATATATTATTTTTTTCATCTTACTTTAGATTATAAATTAATTGAAACTCCAAAAAGGAACGATTTAACTGTCGGATAAGAATACAATGCAAATTGTCCTGGAATTGCATTTGCAAAACTTGACGTTTCACCACTACCAATACCCACTTCAGGATCACCTATGTATTTAGTCCAAGTCAATAGATTTTGCATCGTTGAGAAAATTCTAACATCTTGTACCGGTAAATTTGCCCAATATTTTTTTGAAAAAGTATAACCAATATTCAAGTTACGTAATCTAATATAGCTTCCATCCTGTAAAAAACGATCAGATGTTACATTGGAGTTAACTCCTGAAATTTGTCTTGGAATTGGGTTCACCGCATCCGTATTAGTTGGCGTCCAGAAATCAAATGCATCAACAGCTTGATTTGATGTTGGAGAAGCACCATCTGCATTCATATTTTGCCACATGTAGTTATAGATGTAATTACCTTCCTTGAAAACAAAGTCTGTTGACAAATCAAAACCTCTATGAGAAAATTGGAAACCAAAACCACCTTCATATTTTGCATAAGGAGTTTTACCATTTAGTACTCTGTCATTTTCAGTATAAACGGATGTTATAGTACCATCTAGTTTTCTATAAGTCGCCAATCCTGTAGCTGCATCAACACCTGCATAAGGAACTAAGAAAAATTCATCTGGTTGAAATCCAACTTTATTAACAGTAAGCCCTCTTAGTAATTGGTTATTCGGATCTTGCGGTCTGTTTAACAAATTGATTTTTCTATCTATTACTGCACCATTAAAGTAAACTGTTAAATTTGTATGTTCGTTTCTAATTATAGAACCTCTCAATTCCAATTCGTAGCCTTCTGCAGTCCAATCACCTGCATTAATTGGAGCACCGTATGCAGTACCTACAGTTGTTTGATCTTGATAAATAAAATCTTTTCTCTTATCACTGAAGTAAGAAGTCGAGAATGAAATTCTATTTTTTAAGAAAGCAGCTTCTACACCTATCTCATTTTTGATAGCCTTCTCAAACTTCAAATCATCATTACCAACTGTACTTCCAGTTAATACTGTTCCGATGTTACCTCCGTATGGTGTAGTAGAAAACAAATTTTGTGCACTATAACTACCAATCCCACCAGTGGAGTTTAACTCTCCATAAGATGCACGCAATTTTAAGTTGTCTACCCATGTAACATTTTCCATAAACCCCTCTTTACTAATATTCCATCCTACAGATGCACCTTTAGCAAATTCATATTTATTATTTTTACCTAAAACTGATGATCCATCACGTCTTCCATAAAGAGACACCAAGTATTTACCATCATAGTCATAATCAACATTAGCAAAATAACTAAGGGTTGCGTTCTCTACTCTAGTAGTAAACGGTACACCTACTACAGCAGTACCAGCAGTTGGCAAATCACCGTTTACATATCCTTTTCGAGTTAATGAATGAGATCTAAAATTTGATTTAAAATACTCGTACAATGCGGTAGCTTCAAAATTATGCTTTTCATTAATTGAATACTTATAATTCAAACTATTAGTCCATTGGTATTGTAAATCATCGCTTCCATTATCCACTTTTTGCCCTCTTGCTGCTGGATCACCAACAATTAAATCCAAGAATGAATTTGGCTTAGTAAATGTCTCTCTTTGAAATCTTTCATAGTTCATATTCATCTGAGTTTTGAACTTAAGATCCTTAATCAATCTAACTTCTAAATAAGGTCTCCCATACAATCTAAAGAAACGTTGTTGCTCAGTATTATTTACAATAGCCTCAGCTATAGGAAAACCCGATGCCAAATTTGTATTAAATAAAGGCTTGCCATTTACATCATTTACAATATTACCTTGAGCATCTCTTGCATAATAAGGTTCGTACGGATTGTAATCATACATTGCTCTAAAAGGATTTTGCGCATTATTACGATCCCTTGGTTCATTAAACTTTTCATATGAACCACCAATATTAAATCCAATTGTAACAGCATCGTTTGCTTTGTAATCACTATTGTAACGAGCTGTAATTCTATTGAAACCATTTAAATCATTAATAATACCTGAATCAGCAGTATATGAAACTGACATGTAGTTAGTAATTTGATCATTACCTCCTGTATAAGAAAAAACATTATTTTGCAAAAATCCGTTTTGTAACAAATCATCTTGCCAATCATGGTTATAAGACCTTAGTAAGGCTAATTGAGTTGGAGTTACACCTACTGAACCTCCTGCTCCGATTAAACCTTCATATCTAATTTTGTCATTGGCATTCATCATAGTAAATGGATCTTTAATTTTTTCACTAAAACCAATTGAACTGTTAAACGAGAATTTTGCCTTAGCGTTAACACCTTTTTTAGTTGTAATTACAACCACACCGTTAGCACCACGAACACCATAAATTGCAGCAGCAGCACCATCTTTAAGTATATTTACACTTTCGATATCAGCACCGTTTAAGGCAGAAGCCTCTGAAGCATTCACAAAAGCACCATCTACTACATAAGTCGCAGAAGCACTTCCACCAGTAATACTAACAGCTCCACGAACTGAAACGTACGCATTTGCACCAGGTTTTCCATTCGCAGCAGTCACTTGAACACCTGCAGCTTGCCCTTGCAATGCATTAACAACAGTAATTGTAGGAGATTGACGTGCGATTTCAACAGAAGTAACATTAGATACTGATGATGACACTTTATTAGCATCCTTTTTAAAGTATCCCAAATTTTGAACTATTACTTCACCTAAAACTACTCCTGCTTTCATAGAAGCATTAACAGTATTAGAGGCCCCAACAGTCATTCTTACTGTATCCATCCCTAAAAAAGAAAATACCAAAACATCACCTTGTTTTGCTTTAATAGAATACTTACCGTCGAAACCAGTTTGAGTACCAGTTTTAGAACCACTGATAACAACATTAACTCCTGGTAAAGCACCTGTTTCGTCTGTAACAGTACCTGAAACAGTCTTCTCTTGAGCGAAGACAAATTGCATTGACAGTGCCAATAGCAAAGAAAAAATCCATTTGAATTTTGATCTCATATTATTATTGTTTGAATTAGTTATGCAACAAAAATCATAATAAAATCTTAATATACCAAACAAATAGCAAAATAATTCCATTAAGAAATGTTTATAATTCAAAGGCTATATGTGAAAATTTTAAATATTTCTCAACAAAAAAGTTCAAAAACGAAAAATAATCACGAATAAAATAATATTTTTGCCAAAAACAATTTAATGCTAAAACCTTTTTTTTTAACGGAAGATTTCGAATCAGGCTGTGATGAGGCTGGAAGAGGTTGTTTAGCCGGGCCAGTGACCGCTTCTTCTGTAATACTTCCATTACATTTCAAGAATTCTTTACTTAATGATAGCAAACAATTAACAGAGAAAACGCGAGAAAAACTTAGAGTTATCATAGAAAACGAGGCTATAACTTATAGTGTGACTCATATTGAGCCTCTTGAAATTGATGAAATCAATATCCTAAATGCATCTATAAAAGCAATGCAAGAATGCGTGATAAAATTAGACCCAAAACCATCAGCAGTTATAATCGATGGTAATGCTCCTTTTATACCCAAAAGAGGAATTATCAAAAAAGGGAATAAAATATTTACTGAGGAAGAAATTCGTTTTTTAAGCACACTACCCAATGCGAGTATAATAAAAGGAGATGGAAAATACCTAAGTATAGCTGCTGCATCCGTTTTGGCTAAAACATATAGGGACGAATACATGAACCGTATTCATGAAGAGTTCCCTATGTATAATTGGAAAAAGAATAAGGGCTACCCTACTAAAGAACATCGAGAAGCCATAAAAAAATATGGTGTAACCAAATACCACAGAATGAGCTTCAGATTACTACCTGAACAACTCAGCTTAGATTTATAAACTTAGAATGATGCTTCTTTCTATTTATTAGTGCTGTTCCGAAAACTCACATTCGAATAATGTAGCAAAGTGCTTTAAGATTTTTGCTTTCACTTCATTCTCATCTACAACTTCTACTCCAAGTTCTACATTCAAAGAGGTAACAGCTTTACCTCGAATGCCACATGGAATGATATTATCAAAATAGCCTAAATCAACATTTACATTTAAAGCAAAACCATGCATAGTTACCCAACGGGAAGCTCGAACACCCATGGCGCAAATTTTTCTCGCAAAAGGAGTACCAACGCCTAACCAAACACCGGTTTCACCCTCGCTTCTACCACATTCTAAACCATACTCTTGTAACGTAAGAATAATAGCTTCTTCAAGAAAACGTAAATATTTATGAATATCCGAAAAAAAGTTTTCTAAATCTAAAATAGGATATCCCACAATTTGCCCTGGCCCATGATACGTAATATCTCCACCACGATTGATTTTATAAAAAGTAGCCCCTTTTGCTTCTAATTGTTCTTGATTTAAAAGCAAATTAGTCATATCACCACTTTTACCTAAAGTATAGACATGAGTATGTTCTACAAAGAGCAAATAATTAGGTGTAGAAAAATTTGTTTCCTCTCTCCTATTTTGAATTTTTAAATCGACAATTCGTTTAAACAATTCTTCTTGGTACTCCCAAGTTGCCCTATAATCTTTACTGCCTAAATCTTGAAGTTGGATATTTTTATTCATTCTCGATTTTCTAAAATTCTACTTCAATATTCATTTTTTCAGGGGCATCCATATATTCTGAAAAGGGGTATTGAATGGTAATGGTTTTTCTGTCCTCGCTAAACATAGCGGCAGCATTAGAAACTTTCTTAACAGGTTTTGCAAAATGATATTTTACTATATAATTGGAAGAAGCAAAAATCATTTTATTCATTTCAGCCGCTTCCTCATTTAGTACTACTTTTTTAGAGGTATTCAAAGCTGCGGTTCGTTTAAATTTATTTCCTTTAAAACTATAGGATACAACTGCATTGTTATTCGCAAAACCATCCGCAGGAACACCAGCACCAAACTCATTAGTTTTATTGACTTTGTTTTGAAGTGAACTCATTGCATTAATAGCAACCATTGCATCTTGCAATTCTGAGACGTTCTTGAAATTAGTTTGCAACGAAAACAAAAACTGCTTTTGCTCTTGATTCATTTGCATACGCATATTGAAATTTTCTAATTTTTTCAGTTGCTGTTGCTCCGAAATTGGCAATTTTGCAATACTGTCCTTATTATCCGCTAAAAGTTGTTTAAAGGTAAAAGTCGAATCAATGCTCTTCTCGTTTTTCAAAGAATCTTTTGGCATCATTGCCATTAAACTTGAACCATCTAAATCAACATTAAAGTTCCCCGAACCATCAGCTTCTATATAAATATTTTCTGTAACTGTACAACTCGTTAATAGCAACGTCACACCCAAGATTAAAAACATTATCGATTTCATATGTACTATTTTTATGTGAAAGTGGTAAAAAGTATGCCACCTTATATATAGGCATGCATTTCTTACCAATCTTTTTATTTGTGCCAAAGATACTAAAACCCGAGTCATACTTTATAGAAGAAAAAATCTTTATTAATCCATCCAATTATTCTTCAAAAACGATTACAACTGATGTGCTAATGGGGTCAAATAAACTTTCGAGCAAACCAAAAGTTATTTCTACTGATTTCTTATCAGTACTGATTTTGGCATTAGGAATTGAAACTGATTTAATTTTTTTTGTAAAATGGTAACTAAGCGTTACTCTTTGATGTATTTTCTTGTCACCAAGTTGCTTCTTGTAGTTGTTGATTGTTGCTTGCTCTCTTTTAAAATGCTCTTCATCGATTATGGTTACAATTCTTTTGAACTCATTTGACGACAATTTAAAAGCAACTTTATAATAATGCTCTTCAGCACTTAAGGCATAATTATGAATTATATCACTAACATATTCTTGTGTTTTATATAAATCGGCGATTTGATTTGCTTGCTGAAAATTTTGAGTAAAAGTAGTCCTGAATTCCTTTTCAAAAGAATTCTTCTTAATGTGCACTTTCACACCTTTGTATGCATTAAAAACAGCTTTATCCTCAGGAGTTAGCTTAGAAAAAGTATCTGAATGTTTTGAAATATAATCATCAAAAACATAAGTGGTGTCTTCAAAAACTTCGTTTTTGTTATACTCCTCTCCTGCCAATTGCTGATAACTCTGCTCTACACGAAGCATTTCGACGGCGATAGTTCCACTACCGTCTTCATTGAAATGAATGGTTTCGGTTACTTGGCAGCTAGTGCAAAAAAGCAATCCAAAAAAGCACAATAAAAAAAACTTAAATCGACTCATATTTCAAAAATAAAATTCAAATATAAAGAAAAATCTTATATTAAACATAGCCATTTATTTAAAATTATAAATCATTAACAAGTTCAATAAGCATAAAATTCATTAATTAAAAACACTTCAGTTGGAAGAAATAATAAAAGAAAAAATAAATTTGTAAACCCATAATCTTAAACCTAACCTATGAATCAAGTTCTAAAAAATGCAATGCATTGTTTTTTACTATTGACTGTTTTGTCATTATTCACCAATTGTGAAACCGAAGTAAACTACAAAAACTACCAGCCCAATTATTTATCAAGTATTGATGCTACCAATTTACCTGCTGGCAATAAACCTATGACACTTTTTGAAGACAACGAAGACCCAGCACGCATGTATGACAAAAAGGATCGTTGGTTTCGAGTTAACCAGCCACTTCAAGTCATACTAAAAGGAAAAGATTCTGTTCAAGTTTCTTTGTATTCACCTGTCGCCTTAACAGATGTAAATGTCTATGCTAAGCTCCCAAATTACGAAAACAAATTCGTACTCTTTCACTTTAGCAAAATTCCTGCGTTTCATCGCTCGGTACATCAAATCCCTTTAGTAGTCGAAAAAAATGATTACTTGTTAGAAAATGGTAAAACGGTAACCATTGATAAGATAGAAGGATTTTCATCGGGATCCATTGAATTTTCTGTTACTTCAACAGATCCTTTATTTGCTAAATTCAAAAAAATAAAATCCAATCATTTAGTGCAATTTCACGATGGCTATCACATCAACGAATATGGTAAATTTCTTCCAATGAATCCTGTTTTGGCCAAAGAAGCCATCACAATGATTATAAATTATTCCTATGCCTTAAGCCATCCTTTATACTATCAAACCTTTACCAATTTTGATAAATACAAACAAGAACAAGCCACTTTAGCAGGCACAGCTATAAATGGTGCTTTAAATTGGCACGGTAATACTGATGATGTAAATGGCGTTTATGATTATTACACTAAAGACGAAATAGAAAAAATTTACTGGAATTACTTAGATTCTAGGACCGTTTACCTAGCGATGGTAGGTGGCGAATATGCTTGGGGAGGAGGAGCGTTAGCCTCTCAATGGGAATCAGACTACATCACTGGACATTGGCTAGGCCAAATGTCTCTTTGGTCTCACGAATATTCTCATCATATTGGATTTAGCCATAGTAGCAATTTAGCCAATAGTGGTGAAGGTGGAGGACAACAAGAAATGCTTTCTCACTTTTACAAATATTTAATTTACCTAAATGATCTTCCGTTTATCGATCCTGAAATACTAAAAGGATGGACAAAAACAGCCTACTTAAACAAAAAAGACTACAAAAAACCCGTTTTCAAAATCAGTCCTAACAACCCTTTCTTGCTTAAATACAAAGGAGAAGGAAAATGGAATTAATACCACTTACTACTATGAAAAAAATTTTATATATAGCCATCGTATTTGTTTTTGCTTGTTGCAGTAAAGATTCTGATGCTGTTTACGAGCCAACCAATTATCAATATTATTACTTAAGTAACGAAACCACGATCAAAGCCAATCAAATTATCGGAGGAAAAGGTACTTTAGAAGCTAACGCCATCACCATCGCAAACAACAAATTATACATTTGCAACGGTGATGTTCTTGAAATATTTGACGCCACAACTTTATCTTATCTTTCAAGTCTCAAAAGCTATACAAAAGGAACTACCACAATTCCGTTCACAAAATTATCCTCGATTTCTATTGACAATGACCGCATTTACCTTGGCAGCATTGATTCTAGAGTTTTTGTTTTGGACGAAAAAACACTATCTGGTATCAACACGATTGGAAATGGACAATGGTGGCAAACTTTTGTTCACGTATTTGGACTAAAAGCAAAAGATGGTTTTCTTTTTGTTAAAGAAAAAGAAAATTCAATTAAGGTATTCCAAACAGCACAAATTACAGAAACTAGTAATTGGAAATTAGCTCCAATTGCTAAATTAAACACCCTAAAAGGTTACACAGAAATATATTCGATGGATATCGCCAATGGAAATTTAATCGTTGCTGGACAAAATGCCAACGGATTTTTGCATTACAATCTAAAAGACATTGAGAAAAACGCAACTAGCTCGTTGACTATTCCTATTTTACCTAACACTAAAACATTAACGGACAACCTTCCGTCGTCTGTGGTTTTTAGCGATGAATGGGCTATAACAACTGAAAAAATAAAAGGGACCAACTATATTCGTTTGTATCCAAAAAACATTTTTTTAGATCAAAATTACACGCCAACCATCAATAATTCAGATATTATGGGAGAAAATGCTTTTAACTCCATTACTAATGGTGCATTGTTAAAGGACCGTTTGTTTGTAGCAGACAATACCAATCAAGTGATAAGAGTTTTAAAATTAAATAAAGTAACTATTGCAGAACAAAAATAAAATATATTGATTTTCAAAAATCAATAGGTGTTTTTGTATCCAAAATTATCCGTTTTAAAATAACAGAAACGAACAAAGCTGTTCCAAAAAATCTAAAATCTAAAATCTGAAGTCTGCATTCTTTTCTTATCTTTGCGGACTTAAAATTCAGAACATAATGGCCTTATCAGAACAAGAAATAATCCGAAGAGAAAAACTACAAAGCCTACGTAATTTAGGAATTAACCCTTACCCTGCCCAACTTTTTCCTGTAAATCATACCTCAAAACAAGTAAAAGAAAGTTTTGAAGAAGGCAAGAAAGTAATTGTTGCAGGACGTTTAATGAGCGTTAGAGATCAAGGAAAAGCTTGTTTTGCTGAATTACAAGATAGTGAAGGACGTATACAATTGTACGTAAATCGCGATGTTTTATGCCCAGAAGAAGATAAAACGTTATACAATCAAGTTTTTAAAAAATTAACTGATTTAGGTGATTTTATTGGTATTGAAGGAGAATTGTTTACAACCAAAGTGGGTGCACAATGTATCCGTGTGGATGAATTTACCTTTTTGAGCAAAACCTTGCGTCCTTTACCATTACCAAAAATCGACGAAGACGGAAAAATTCACGATGCGTTCAACGATGCTGAATTGCGTTACAGAATGCGTTATGTAGATTTGACCGTTAACCAACACGTAAAAGAAACGTTCATCAAAAGAACTAAATTGTTCACTGCAATGCGAACCTTCTTTAACGAAGCTGGGTACTTAGAAGTAGAAACTCCTGTTTTGCAATCCATTCCTGGTGGTGCAGCAGCGAGACCATTTATAACACATCACAATTCCTTAGACATTCCATTGTATATGCGAATTGCGAATGAATTATATTTGAAAAGACTAATCGTTGGTGGTTTTGATGGTGTGTACGAATTCTCAAAAAATTTCCGAAATGAAGGTATGGACAGAACCCATAATCCTGAATTTACCGCTATGGAAATTTATGTAGCCTACAAAGACTACAACTGGATGATGGAATTTACAGAGCAATTATTAGAATATTGTGCGATAGCTGTCAACGGTTCAAGTGAAGCAACTTTTGGAGAACACACTATCAATTTCAAAGCGCCTTACGCTCGTGTAACGATGACTGATGCCATCAAACATTTTACAGGCTTTGATATTTCTGGAAAAAGCGAAGCTGAGTTGTTTGAAGCAGCCAAAGGAATGGGCATTGAAGTGGATGAAACGATGGGTAAAGGAAAATTGATTGACGAAATTTTTGGAGCAAAATGCGAAGGAAATTATATTCAGCCGACTTTCATCACCGATTATCCAAAAGAAATGTCGCCATTGTGTAAAGAACACCGCGATAATCCTGAATTAACAGAGCGTTTCGAATTGATGGTTTGCGGTAAAGAAATCGCCAATGCCTATTCAGAATTGAACGACCCAATTGACCAAAGAGAACGTTTTGAAGACCAAATGCGTTTGGCTGAAAAAGGAGATGACGAGGCGAACGGAACTATTGACGAAGATTTCTTGAGAGCATTAGAATACGGAATGCCACCTACTTCAGGATTAGGAATCGGAATGGACCGTTTGATGATGTTCTTGACCAATAACGCGTCGATTCAAGAAGTGCTCTTGTTCCCACAAATGCGACCAGAAAAGAAAAAAGCAACCGTAGAATTAGAAGCTGATGAAAAAGTAATTGTTGCCATTTTACAAGCCAATGACAATCAAATGGAATTTAGTTTACTAAAAATTAAATCCGAATTGAGTGGTAAAAAATGGGACAAAGCTATGAAAAACCTTTCCGCACTTGGAATGACCGAAGTTGTGGTAGATGGCGATTTTAAAGCTTGCCGATTGAAGGAGTAATCTTTTATTCTAACTATATTAATTTAAAGGAGTTTCAAATTTGAAACTCCTTTTTTATGCTCTTTGATTTTCTAAAAACAACACTAATTCATCAACATTAGTATATGGGTTTAAATTAAAAATGGCAACACCATAATTATTTTCAATAACAGATAATCTAATATTTTCAGCATTTGATTTAGCAATGTGCAACTTATCTTTTAATATCGAATAATGTTTGAAATCATTCTTTTCATAATTTTCCATTCCTGTACATTTCTTCAACTCTTTTTCCAAAACTTCTTCTGAAGCAAATGCCTTAGTAGAGTTTTTATAATGGAACAAAAACCAAGATTCAAAACAAATACTTGAAAAAATTACTTTTATCTTTTTACCCAAAGCTAACTTAAAAGCCTCATCTCTTTTGGCTTGATTATCGTGATCGAAAACAACAAATATTTCTTGAAACCCTTCACGTTTGGCTTTCTTTATTGCTTCCTCTACAACTCCCTTACAATCTACTTTATTACTCTGAAAAACTTCAACACCAATAGTTTTTGGCAAACGAAAATCCTCCTTCATTGCATTGAAATAATTCTTCTCGGTCAATCCTTCACAAAGAATCAAAACTTTAGATTTAAAAACTCTAGATTTAAAAGTATTATTAGGTCTTTTAGCCATACTTATGATTTTATAAAATCTATCAATTCATTCCTAAAAGTTTCTCTGGCAATGTTTGGCACAGCACCTAATCTACCTTCTAAATACCATTTTTCATAATTTCCCTCTCGAATTCCTTTTATATCAGAAACTGCAAACATTTCTGTCTCACCTTTTTCATTTTTCTCAACCAAATTAATTTGGTCTCTTCTCATATTGTTTTCGGGACTTAATAAAGTAGTATCGTGGGTAGCAAATATAAACTGAGCACCTTTTGTATTTACTTCAGGATCGTTAAATAATTTTAAAATATATTGTGCAATTTCAGGATGCAAACTTCTTTCAAATTCATCTACAACCAAAATATTTCCTGCTTTTAGTGAACTTAAAACAAATGGAATGAAGGCAATAACTCTTTGTGTTCCTGAAGATTCATCTTCAAATTCAAATTCAATTCTTTCTTTTTTATCATTTAAATGAAATGTTTTAATTTTACCGTCAATTTCTTCAAAATCTACTACCTGAGTATCTACTTTCTGAATTAACGATTTAGATAATTCCAATATTTCCCCCCATAGTTCTAAATTTTTAAATAACAATTTACTAAACCTATCATCAAATTCATTTGAGTGTAGAGTATCAGTAGTCAAAATAATAATTTCCTTAATATTCTGATAAGTATTTTTCGCAATTTCAACATTTTCTAATGCTGCTTTACCCAAAAACAACTGATTTTCTGTTGTACGTTGTTTAACAGACTCAAAAAAACCTTCATAGCCATTTCCTTTGATAAATTCTTGACGATTTCTTTCAAAAACTTTTACTTTCAATCCTTTTGGATAGATAAAAAGAGATTCTTTTAAAATTTCATTTCTAAAAACTTCAACAGAATAAGTATGTAATACATTATCAATTAATATATCAAGCGAAAAAGAAGAAGGTTTTTGTGAATTTTCTTTATTTAATCTATAAGGTTCGTATAAACTAATATTTTCATTTGGCTTATTATCCGTTGAGTCCTCTACAAAATATATAAAATCACTTAAAGCCCTGATAATATTACTTTTCCCACTTGCATTTGGCCCATATATGGCAGCAGAAGTCAATCCATAATAGTCTTTATTTTTTTTTGCATTGGGGTTTGTCTTTATAATTCTGTTGACTGGATTTTTCAAATCACTAGGAATCATAGACAATTCAACAGTTTCGTTGATTGACCTAAAATTTGTTATTCTGAAGTTTAACAACATCACTTAAGGATTTAATTTGTAAATATATTACAAATATACACTTTAATTAAACCAGCAATACCTAAATAAGTTAAAATTGCGTCTATTAATATATCACCCTAAGATCAAATCCGAATTGAGTGGTAAAAAATGGGACAAAGCGATGAAAAACCTTTCTGCACTTGGAATGACCGAAGTTGTGGTTGATGGCGATGTTAAAGCTTGTAGATTGAAGGAGTAATCTTTTCTTAATCATAAAAACAAACCCGATAATATGACCTATTATCGGGTTTTTTAATTTCTATACAATTTACTTTTTTACTACTACTTCTTTAATATGCTTCGAGTGTAGCTTGTTGTCTTTCGAATATTTTGCTAATTGTATACCTGCCTCTTTACTCCTATCCGAGGATAAAACTGTAGCTCCGTTCGCAATTAATTGGTAATACAACCCATCGCCATTTGCAGCAGCGCTTTTATCAATATTGCCCATTGTTCCTAAGATACAAGCGATTGAACGACTATGCAAATAGGCATACACTTCTGGTTTAGGGTCCGAAGTTCCTACAAAGGCGACCATTTTTTCTGCTTTCACACCCAAAGCTTCCATACGTACTACGTCCTCTTTTCCTCTTGCTGAAACAGAAATCATCAAATCGGGAGCCAAACGAGCTACTTCTGCTGCTTGATTGGCATTGTAGGTTATAATTACGGAATACGCTTCTGCCTTATTGCGACGCACCGCATCGATTACTTTTCGCATAGGAACTCCTCGCTTTACATCCAACGTGTAAATTACTTTTCCTTTTCCCCATTGCAATACCTCATCCAAGGTTTCTATTTTGAAAGCTGTTGGATTGCCTTGAGTATCTTCTAAATAAAAATCTTGTAATTCTTTGTACGTGTAATTACCAATCAATCCCGTTCCTGTCGTGGTTCTATCTAACTTATCATCGTGCATCATTACCAAAACCGAATCTTTGGAAAGTGCAATATCGGTTTCGATTATTGCTGGATTATACTGAATCGTATTAGCAAATGTTGGGGTGCAGTTTTCTGGAAAACCAACTGTTGGCCCACCTCTATGCGCGCTTACCAAAGGGTAGGATTTTTTAGAATACGTCAAGAACTTTTGCAATTCCTTTCCACTTTTAAATTCTATTCGGTATTCCTTAGTTTGGGCAAAAATTCCATTTAAGGATAGCAAAAACAAAAAAACTAGTATAACATTCTTCTTCATTGTATAGATTTTGAGCTGACAAAAATACCTATTCTTATTCGTTGTCACGGCTCTTTTTTTTAAACTTAATGAAAGAATAACAAAGTAACTTATCAACAATCTACCTCAAAAAACATCTAAAAATACAGCAAAACAAGGCTTCAGGACGGTTAATAAAAGAGCATAAAAAAACTCCAAATATGATAAATATCAGGTCGGTATTTTGCATTTAGACGTAAAATAGTAGTACCAAACACAAATTCCACAACACACATAAACCACTGATTTTAATTTATTTACAATAAAAATAAAATTGGTTCGCTATCTCAGAATTAAACTTCTGAAATCTAACTGTTTATTAAAACACTTATTCATTTATAACAACAAACGCAAACTTAAACTTTCAAAAACTATGGAAAAATATGTAATCAAACGAAACGGAGAATACCGACCTTTTGAGGAATTCAAAATCAAAGATGCCATTGAAAAGAGTTTTAAAAGTGTTCAATTGGCAATAGACGAGAAAGTAGTAAGTAGTGTTTTCGAACAACTTCAATCTAAAACTACTTGGGCCGTTGAAGAAATTCAGGATTGCATAGAAAAAACCCTTTTTGAAAAACAGTATTTTGATGTGATGCGTTCGTTTATGCTCTTTAGACATACACGAAAGTTACAACGCGAACACATCAACGGACTCAACGAAGACACCACCTATGTAGACAGCACACAAACTATTGAAGAATACATTGAACAAACCGATTGGAGAATCAATGCCAATGCCAACACCTCCTACTCCAATGCTGGCTTGGTAAACAATGTAGCTGGAAAAATAATTGCCAACTATTGGCTTGACAAAGTCTACAGCAAACAAGAAGGATACGCGCACCGAAATGGCGATATTCACATACACGATTTGGATTGTCTTACGGGCTATTGCGCAGGTTGGAGTTTGAGAGTCTTACTCAACGAAGGATTCAATGGTGTTCGCGGGCGTGTAGAAAGCAGACCTCCCTCGCATTTTAGAGAAGCTCTGGGACAAATGGCTAATTTTCTAGGAATTCTTCAGAGCGAATGGGCAGGCGCACAAGCTTTCAGCTCCTTCGATACCTATTTAGCTCCCTATGTGTTCAAAGACAATTTATCCTTTGATGATGTGCTGAAAGCTGTTCGCAGTTTTGTCTACAACTTAAATGTTCCCGCGCGTTGGGGACAATCGCCTTTTACCAATATTACCTTAGACTGGGTCGTTCCCGAAGATTTGAAAACTCAAATTCCAACCCGAAAAGACATCCATTTTTTTAACAAAATAACCAACGAAGACCTATTACTACGTGCGCAAGCTCGTGGAGTGAAAACGTTAACCGAGTTGCGTTACGAACACTTTCAGCCAGAGATGAACCTCATCAACAAAGCCTATTATACCGTAATGACTGAGGGCGATGCCAACGGACAACCTTTCACTTTTCCAATTCCAACGGTAAACATCACAGAGGAATTTGACTGGAATGGAGAAAACACCGATTTGCTATTCGAAAATACCGCTAAAATTGGGTCGTCTTACTTTCAAAACTTCATTGGAAGCCAATACATTCTTGACGAAAACGGCAACAAAGAAGAAAACCCCAATGCCTACAAACCCAATGCCGTTCGAAGTATGTGCTGTCGCTTACAACTCGATTTACGCGAATTGCTAAAACGCGGTAATGGCCTTTTTGGAAGTGCCGAAATGACCGGAAGCATTGGAGTCGTTACCATCAATATGGCGCGATTGGGCTATTTGTATCAAGGAAATAAGACCGCTTTGCTAGAACAATTAGACCATCTTTTATACCTTTCCAAATCAACTTTAGAGAAAAAAAGAATCTTTATTCAAGAAATGTACGAGCGCGGTTTGTATCCTTATACCAAACGTTATTTGTCACATTTTAGAAATCATTTTTCTACCATTGGTGTCAACGGAATCAACGAAATGATTGTCAATTTCACTCAAAATCAAGACCAAATCACCTCTAGAACCGGAATCGAATTAGCCGCCGAAATTTTGGAACACATCCGAAACCGTATGAAAGAATTCCAAGAAAGCACCGGAAACCTTTATAATCTCGAAGCCACACCTGCCGAAGGAACCACGTATCGCTTTGCCAAAGAAGACAAAAAACGCTTTGCCGACATCTATCAAGCGGGCGAAGGAGACAATATTTATTACACCAACAGTTCCCAAATTCCAGCCGATTTTACCGAAGACCCATTCGAAGCCCTTTGCCTGCAAGACGAATTGCAATGCAAATACACCGGTGGCACCGTATTACACCTTTATATGAGCGAAAAAATCAGCTCTTCCGAAGCCTGCAAACAATTTGTCAAAAAAGTAATTTCAAATTTCAAATTGCCCTATGTCACCGTGACTCCCGTATTCAGCGTTTGCCCCGTACACGGCTACCTAAACGGCGAACACGAATACTGCCCAAAATGCGACGAAGCCCTAATTCTCGAAAAAGAAAAAGAAGCACAAGCCTCATAAATTTTAGGAGCAGGAACAAAAGGCTTTTTCAGGTAACACTGTCCCGCTCTCCGCTACAATCTTTGCTGCCGAACCACGGCAGCAAAGGATTTTCGCTACGATCGGGGCTAAAGAGCCACAAAGTACCCTTTGGAAACATCCAAAAACTTAAACATTTAAACCACTTTAAACCTTAAACAACTTTAAACCTTAAACAACTTTAAACAATTTAAACCCTAAAACCACTTTAAACCCTAAAACCACTTTAAACCCTTAAACTTTTAAACAATCTAAAACCCTTAAATAATGAAAACACATCCCATTCTAGAACAACATCCAGAACGCAGAACCAAATGTTTAGTCTACACTCGTGTGATGGGCTATCATCGTCCCGTAGAAAGCTTCAATATTGGCAAAAAAGGAGAACACAAACAACGCACCCATTTCAATGAATGTAAGTGCTAGCACGCCTATTTACAGCATAACACCTTTTACCTTACTAGATTATCCGCATCAGTCGGCCTGCATTCTTTGGTTTGCAGGCTGCAATATGCGATGCTTGTATTGCTACAACCCCGAAATAGTTTTAGGAAAAGGAAAACTCACCTTCCAAGACGCCTTGGATTTTCTCCACACCCGAAAAAACCTCCTCGATGCGGTTGTTTTCAGTGGTGGCGAATGCTTATTGCATAAAAACTGCCTTGAATTCATTGCAACCGTCAAGAAAATGGGCTTTCTAGTAAAAATAGACACCAACGGTTCAAAACCCAAAGTACTTCAAACCCTACTCTATCAAAAAACAATCGATTATGTTGCCTTAGATTTTAAATCCCTACCCAACACTTTCGAAAAAATCACCCTATCCAATTTGTTCGATACTTTCGAACAATCCCTCGAATTGCTACTCTCTCAATCTGTTCCTTTTGAAGTGCGCACCACCATCCACTCCGACTTAATTTCCAAAGAAGACCTCACAGCAATGGTTCACTTTTTGGAACAAAAAGACTACCAAGGCAAGTACTATATTCAGTATTTCGTAAATGAAGCTCCAACCCTAGAAAAAATGGGCTATTCCCACCGCGAATTAGATTCGGAATCGCTTTCCACAGCCAACATCAAAATAGTAATTCGGAATTAAATAATTCAAATACTAATAAAGACTTAAAGTCATTACGCTACATTTTAGAATTTCTTTCTATAAATTAATTATCTTTACTTTTAGTAAATTAAAAAAATCATGGAAAATCTAATTTCAAGAATCACTATAAATGCAGATGTTTGCCATGGAAAGCCTACTGTGAGAAACATGAGATGGCCTGTGGAAGTAATTCTGGATATGTTAGGCTCCGGCATGGAAATCAATGAAATTCTAGAAGATCATCCAGAATTAGAAAAAGAAGATATATTGGCTTCAATTTATTATGCGAAGTTATCTATATCGGGAGATATTTTAAAAGAAGTGAGTTAATGAAGTTTATTTGTGATGTTCATATTTCTTTAAAACTAGCAAAACACATATCCAACCAGGGTTTTGAATGCATTCATGTAAACACCATTCTGGACAAGTGGTTTACAGCTGATAGTGCAATTGCTAAATATGCAGATCTTTATAACTATACACTGATTACAAAAGATTTCGACTTTAAAAATTCCTTTCTAATAAGTAAGTCCCCTAAAAAACTGCTAAAAATAAATTTGGGAAATATTTCAAATCAAGAATTGATGACTATTTTCGATCAATTTATAAGCGAAATTGAAACAATAGATAAAAACAACAATCTCTACATGATTGAAATTGCTTCTCATTTCTTAAAAGTCACCTATTAATCAACAAAACCTTTCACCCCCCAATCTTAATCATGCTTCTATTCTGTGAAAATAAGTCTGGATTTTGAAACTTGGCATCATCGTCCATACCGCCGCGCATCGCGTGTTTGGATTGGATATTTTTGTAAATAAGCGGTTCGATGTTTTCTCCTGCTCTCAAGGTGGGTAACAAAGCCGTTTCTGAATTGGAAAATAAGCAGTTTTTTAATTTCCCATCGGCCGTTAAGCGAATGCGGTTGCAGGAACTACAAAACGGATTCGTAACCGAACTGATGATCGAGAAACTACCTTTAAACCCATCTATTTTATAATTCTTAGCCGTATCATTGGGCTGGTCTTGAATTCGCAGCAATTGGGATTCTGAATAGGCCGAATGCACTTGTTCGATAATTTCGGCATAGGAAACAAGTTTTTCTTTATTCCATTGATTGCCGTCAAAAGGCATAAATTCAATAAAACGAATTTGAAGATTTTGTGCTTTGGTCAAGGCAATAAAATCTAAAATCTCGTTATCGTTGAAGCCCTTGATCACCACCACATTCAACTTGATGTGAAAATCATTTTGCTGCAACAATTCAATGTTGTTCCATAACTGATCAAAAGAATCCCTGCGAGTAATGGTTTTATATTTTTCCTTTTGCAAGCTATCAATGCTTACGTTTACTGCTTTTATTCCTGCTTTTTTAAACGTCGGAATAAAATCGTGTACCAACAGTCCGTTGGTTGTCAAGGTAAGTTGTACACCCAATTGTCCCAATCGTTCGATAATGGAATGCGCTTCTTTGCGCACCAAAGGCTCGCCACCCGTGAGTCGAATTTTGGTCACGCCCAAATCCACAAAGGTTTTAGCAATGCTAACAATCTCCTCTTCGGTCATTAAATGTGGTCTTGGCGTTAATGCAATTCCTTCGGCAGGCATACAATACGTACATCTCAAATTGCATTTTTCGGTAATCGAAATGCGCAAATAAGAATGACTACGATGATGTGTATCCTGCAACAAAGGGGAATTATTGACCATGATTGAAGCCATTTAAGAGTTGGAACAAATGCAACACCGACGGGAAAACAGCATCCATAGATTCACTAGCCCCTGCCGTAGAACCCGGCAATGCCATGATTAACGTATTGCCCTTAAAACCTACCACACTTCGGGATAACATGGCATAAGGCGTTCGTTGTTGTCCGTAAGACCGAATCGCTTCTTCGATGCCTGGAATTCGTCGATCCAATAGTGGAAGCACCGCTTCTGGTGTAACATCTCGATTAGACAAGCCTGTACCACCAGTTAAAAGAATCAAATCTTTTTTATCCTCGCAGAGTTGGTTTATAGTGGTTTGAATAGCGCCGATTTCATCTGGAATTATGGCGTAATGAGACATCTTTAAACCTAAATTCGTTACTTTATCTGTGATGACTTTGCCCGCACGATCTTCTTTTTTTCCTGCCGAAACACTATCCGAACACACGATCACCGCTACGGACAAATCCAATCTCTCTTTGGCTCCAAAATCGGATTTTCCTCCTTTTTTGTGCAGGAGTTTTATAGTTGAAATTTCGACTTGCTTATCAATGGGTTTAAGCATGTCATACATCGTCAAGGCTACGATAGAAGCGCCGTGCATGGCTTCAACCTCAACGCCTGTTCTGTAAATGGCTTTCACGGTTACTTCAATCAAAACGGAATCTTCCAAACATTCAAACTGAATTCCAGTGTATTCAATCGGCATGGGATGACAATCCGGAATGGCATTCGAAGTATTTTTTACCGCGAACAAACCCGCAGTTCTGGCCACTTCCAAGACGTCGCCTTTGGGCACGGTTTTGTTTACAATCGCTCGAATTGTAGTGGGTGTCCCAACTTTTACGATAGCCTGAGCTGTTGCAGTGCGTTGGGTTATTATTTTATGAGTGATGTCTACCATTGGATTTAGGATTTAGGAATTGGGAATTTGGGATTTGGGGTTTTAGCATTTCAACCAAAATTTTAAAACAAACTATGTTGTTCCCCCTTCGGGGGTTAGGGGGCTATTTTCTTTCCAAACATAGGATTCATCTTCAAAAATTTCTTTCCCAAAAACGGGGGCTTTTTCTTTGATTTCCTCAACCAAATATTCGAGGGCTTCGTAAACTACTTTTCGTCGAGGTGCAGAAACAAAAACAAAAAGGCAAATTTCGCCCGCATTCACCTTCCCTAAACTATGGTAAATATGCATACAGGTTAAATCGTATTTTTCGAAAGCCGATTCGCGTATGCTATGAAATGAAGCTTCTGCCATTTCTTCATAAGCCGAATACTCAATGGACGTCACTTTTTTTCCGTTGATTTCGTCGGCACGCACTTGTCCGAGAAAAATGTTATGGGCTCCAATGCTGGTTTTACTTTGGTGCTTGGCTATTGAATTCCCAATGAAATCGGCAGTAATTTGTCCTTGAATGAAGGAACTTTTATGCCCCACCCCAGCCCTCCCCGAAAGGGAGGGAGCAGTAACAGGAACTGTGTTTTCTTTTTTGGTCATATTTTTATTTATTTTGCCACAAATAGCACGGATAAACGGATTTTCGTCGATTCTTTTTTTTTAAACTAAAATTAATCCCATCTATCTGCGGCTATTTTATTGGAATTGATTTTTCATAGATGCTATGCCTTTTTCTAAATGGAAAACGCTAACAAATCCAGATTTTTGTAGATAATTCATCGCTGAAAGACTGCGCTGTCCGGTTTGACAAAACACTACTATTTCCTGTTTTTTATCCAATTTTTTAATGTAATTCGCTAATTCACTCAAAGGAACCTGAATAATATTCGCCCCTTTATATTCAGGACGTTCCTCCGCTTCCCGAACGTCAATAACCACTATTCCTACTTGATTGCATTTTTCTAAAAAGGCTTCCGTACTTAAACTCTTATCCTGTTGCTTATTATTCAACAACTGATTTGCGTTGATGATTCCTTTTTCAATTGCTTTTTGATCTTTGGTGAAATCGATGATTTGGGTTTGAAAACGCAAAGCGTCATACATCAATACTTTCCCAGACAACACTTCTCCTATTCCCAAAATAATTTTCAGTACTTCGGTGGCTTGAAAACTCCCTAACGTCTGTGGAACCACTCCTAGAACTCCCGACATTTCACAACTTGGAATCACGATTCCGTCTTCTTTTTCAGGAAACAAACAGCGATAAGAAGGTCCGTTTTGATAATTAAACACCGAAACTTGCCCTTGAAATTTGTGAATGGAAGCGTAAACCACTGGAATTCGTTTGGCCACCGCCACATCGTTTATCAAATACCGAACCTCAATGGAATCAGTACAATCGACAATGATTTGGTAATCCTGAACAATTCTGAAAGCATTATCAGCTAGTAAATATTCAGGATGAAAATTTACTTTAAGCTCTGGATTCAATTCTAAAATCGCCTTTTTGGCTGTTTCGGCTTTACCATTTCCGCAATCTTTCAAAGTATATAAAAATTGACGATGCAAATTGGTTTCCTCCACTACATCACCATCCACAATTCCAATAGTTCCAACTCCAGCTCCTGCCAAATTTTGCAAAACAGGACAACCCAAACCTCCAGCACCAATCACCAAAACACGAGCGTCTTGCAATTTTTGTTGCCCTGAATCTCCCACTTCTGCGAGAATGATTTGTCGGGAATAGCGTGTGTTGTTTTGCATTTTTTTTTCAAGTAATTAGGGATTAGCATAAAAAGTGCTTTATCATCCACCTGCAAAGGGTGGTAAAAAAGCAATAACATCGGCCTCTTTTAACTCAACTTCTTCATTAGATAGTGATTGATTCAAAGCCATGCTATAGGCTGTTTTTTGAAAAGCGGGAAAACGATTTTCAATGGTATTTTTCAATCCAAAAAGAGTTGTTGCATTAGCATTGAGTTCCAATTGCTCTTCGTTACAATGGGTGATTTCTGCCAGCAAACCAAAATATTTTAACGTAACTCTCATGGATTTAAATTTTTATACTCTTCTGGTGTGTTGATGTTTTGTAATTGCGTACTCCATTTTTCGGGAACGCTAAGGGTTTGATGCGTAAGCTCTTCAACAAATTTCCTTACTTTGAGTTGGTTTGCTGATAAAAATTCAGGCAAAAGAATCCGTACCGATCGATCGTACACTGCCACCAAAGGACAGGATTTTTCATCCACTTGTACTTGCGTCATTTGATAAGCATCTGAGTGAGCATCGACTAACCACTGTAGCAATTCGGAGGATATAACAGGAACATCTACACTCAAAATCAAATTCCGCTTAGTGGTTGCATGCTTCAAAGCGGTATATATTCCGCCAAGAGGCCCTTTGTTGGCAACGATATCCGAAATTCGGGTAATTCCTAATGTATCGTATCGTTCATCCGAAGTAACTAGTACGATATTATTACCCACTATAGGTGCCAAGGCTTCAATTATGTGTGTCACGAAAGTTTTACCTTTCCAATCCAAAAAACCTTTGTCTGTTCCCATGCGCTGACTTTTCCCTCCAGCCAAAATATAAGCAGTTATTGCGTTTTCCATAGCTCTATTCTAATTAATTGAAAAATATTCAATGACGTATTAAATCGAATTAAATTTTTTTTTTGTCTTTTATCTTTCGTCTATTTTCTATTATCTTCTCATGCGGTTGTATACAATTTGAAAATCGCAATGCCTAAAACCAAAGCCAAAACATAACGCAACTGATGGGTGTTCATTTTTTTACTTCCAAAAAAAGCCCCTAGCAATCCTCCTACAAAAACAATCCCGATCAATGGCAAAGAAGCCTCTGGCACTAAACCACCTTTGGAAACAAAACCAATTAATCCCGAAATTGAATTCACTAAAATAAATAATGCCGAAACCGCGGCAGTTTGTTTCATATTCGCCCAGCCCAAAAGCAACAATACTGGACTCAAAATAATTCCGCCTCCTATTCCCAACAAACCCGATAAAAAACCAATTACAGCACCAATACACAAGGCCAAAGGGAGATGCACAGCTCGTAATTCCGTTAATTCTTTTCCAAAAAAACCTAACAATCTTAGCACTGCAAAAACTAAAACAGTGGCTAACATGATTTTATAATAAAATGCATTAATGGTCAAAAAACCACCTAAAAAAGAAAACGGAATCGAGGTAATCACAAAAGGAAAAAACAACGACCAATTCATTTTTTTTTCTTTGTAATAAAAATAAAAAGACACTGCCGAAACCAAGATGTTCAGCACCAAAGCCGTAGGTTTCATAAAAGTCATGGGTAACGCAAAAAGACTCATCAAAGCCAAATAACCACTGGCCCCACCGTGCCCCACACTAGCATACAAAAAAGCCACAATGGGCAAAAGTAGCAACAGTAGTGGCGAATCAAAAAGTACGGCAACGGTCATAAAGCATGCTTTTTTAATTGTTCGTCTAAAAATGTCCAACAAGAACGATTAATGGCCTCAAAAGAAGCGATCAACGCTTTGCCGTAAGGAGTCAAAACCGTTCCGCCACCTCTTTTTCCTCCAACCTGCGTAGTAATCAAAGGGCTTGGTGCAGATTTGTTAGAGGCATCAACCAAATTCCATGCTTTTTGATAGGACAAATTCATGGCTTTGGCGGCTTTATTCAATGAGCCTGTCTCATCAATCAGCTTTAGCAACTGCACTCGACCTTCGCTTATCAAAATCCCCTCTTCGGATTCAATCCAAATTTTACTTTTAATTTTCAATTGTCGTTTCGTTATCTTTTATCAAATATAACGAAATATACTCCTCCAACAAAAACCATAATTGAGTATTCCAAAATGAACTATTAGTGTGTGCCCCTTCGTAAAAACTACGGGTCAGGCTGTACGTTATATCTTTTGTGGCGAACACCGCCACAAAAGGATGCCACTTCCATCCTTCACACCAAGAAAAGAAGCCTTTTCATAAAAACAAGACAAATTTTCTTTTGGTAAAAAATTTAAATTATATTTGAGACTTATCTCACTATTTCACATCCTGACTTTAACCAAATAAAAAAAACTGCACTATTCCTTTTCTTTATCATTGCCTTATCTGGTTTTTCACAAAACAAAAAAATGTGGGCAAAATCGATTATCAATCAAAAAGCGCCTAAAATAGAAGTCGAAAAATGGCTCACAGAAAAACCAAACACAGAAGGAAAGTTCATACTTATTGATTTTTGGGCAACTTGGTGTGGCCCGTGCAAAAAAGCCATTCCTGAATTGAACCAATTTAAAACTGAATTCAGTAACGATCTGGTTATTATTGGCATCAGTGATGAACCTAAAAATGTAGTGGAACAACTTGCACAACCCAAAATAGAATATTTTAGCGCTATCGACACCCAAAGCAGACTATACAATCAATTGGAAATAAAAGGAATTCCGCATTGTATATTAATTGATCCAAATGGTATTGTTCGCTGGGAAGGCTTTCCTTTTCTAGATGGAGAAGAACTTACTTCTAAAGTAATTAAAGAGATTATCGAAAAATACAAATCGTAATCATCTACCATACATACACTTGTACTTCCTCTCCTTTTTTCAATTCATAATTCCCTTCGGGGACATAAACCAAGGCATTGGCTAGAGAAAATGAATTCAACATCGAAGAAGCTTGATGCGACAAAACCTTCACGCCATCCTCAGAAATAAAAGCTTTTAAGAATTGAGCGCGGGTATTATTTACCCTTAAATCATGAATTAAGCGTTTTCCTTTTGTTGCATCATATTGGGTGACTTCTCCAGAAATGGTTCGTAATGTTGGCAAGACATACACATAAAAACAAGTCAAACAAGCTGCTGGGTTTCCTGGCAAAGCAAAAATCATTTTGTCATGTAACGTTCCCACAAAAAGAGGTTTTCCTGGTTTTTGATTCACTTTATGAAACAAAGTCCTTACTTGCAATTCCTGAAGTGCTTGGGCTACAAAATCGTAATCTCCAACCGAAATTCCACCAGAAACCAATACTACTTCATGATTAGCTATCGCTTCTTGAAGCACCTTTTTAGTACTTTCGAAATCGTCTTTCACTTTATAAAGTGTAACTTCTTGATAAAAAGCATCCAACAAGGCTGCTTCTAGCATCACGCCATTACTTTCGTACACTTTACCATACGTCAAGGGTGTGCCGGGAGGAAGCAATTCGTTGCCTGTTACCACAATACCCACTCTCGGTTTTTTATATACTGGAACAGTGGTTACTCCCAAAGCAGCCAAAAATCCTATAGCTGCTGCATCCAATAAGGTTCCTTCTTCAAGTGCAACATCTCCCATTTTGATTTGTTCCCCAATGGGTCGAATGTTTTCATGGAGTTGAGGAATTGCTTGCAAGGTCAAAACGGTTTGATCAACAAAGACTTTCTCGATTGGAATCATGGCTTGCGCTGTATCAGGGACGGGAGCTCCAGTGAAAATTTTCACAGCTTGACCCGGTTGCAAAACAAAAGATTCAGCATCACCAGCTTTTATTTCACCAACTATTTTATATTCTAAACTTTCATGCAAACAAACCACATAGCCATCCATAGAAGACTGCCGAAAAGGAGGCATATTGATTGGAGAATATAGTGTTTGAGAGAGTACTTGTTTTCTAGCTTTAATTAAAGGATAATCTACTTCCTGAAGTGGCGACAAATTATTCTGTAGTATAGAAAAGGCTTCTGAAACGGTGATCATGAAAATAGCTTTTGGTTACTTTCAAAAGTACAATTCCAATCTGATTTCAAAGAAAAAGAAACTCATTCTTTTTTATTAAAAAACAAAAACTCCTCAAATTCAAACTTTTATCTTTGAAAATCTTCTAAGCCTGACATTTATCATAGCCTATTCCATAGCATTAAAATACTTTTATAAATTCTTTAGAAAACTATTTAAAAAGATAGATAAAATGAAAGATCTCAAAGCAAAGATTATAGCGCTTAAGAAAGAAAAAAATGCGGTCATTCTGGCGCATTATTATCAAGAAGCAGACATACAAGACATTGCAGATTACGTAGGCGATAGTTTAGGTTTGTCCCAAGAGGCAACCAAAGTTGATGCGTCAATTATTCTTTTTGCAGGCGTACATTTTATGGCCGAGACCGCCAAAATATTAAATCCAAGCAAGAAAGTGATCCTTCCGGATCTTAATGCAGGGTGCTCCTTAGCCGATTCTTGTCCGCCGGATGAATTCAAAAAATTCAAAGAAGCACATCCAGATCACTTGGTCATTACTTATGTCAATTGCTCTGCCGAAGTCAAAGCGCTCACAGACATTGTGTGTACTTCAGCCAATGCGTTAAAAATTGTAAATTCGGTACCCAAAGACACTCCAATTATTTTTGCGCCTGATAAAAACTTAGGCAAATACATTAGCAATGAAACCGGCAGAAAATTATTGCTTTGGGACGGATCTTGTGTGGTGCATGAAGCTTTTTCACTCGAAAAACTAATCGACTTATACAAACAAAACCCCGATGCCGAAATCATTGCGCATCCAGAATCAGAAACGCATATTCTAAAAACAGCCCATTACATTGGCTCCACTGCTGGAATGATTGCTTATGTAAAAAACAATCCTTCCAATAAATTTATAGTTGCCACCGAAGCTGGTATTTTACACAAAATGCAACAAGAGGTGCCGCATAAAATCTTGATTCCAGCACCTTCAAAAGAAGACAACACTTGTGCTTGTAGCGAATGCGCTTATATGAAAGTCAATACCCTCCAGAAAGTGTATGACTGTTTGTTGAATGAAACTCCTGAAATTTTGGTTCCTGAAGACATCAGAGAACGCGCTTTAGTACCAATTGAACGTATGCTTGAACTCTCCAAATAATGACACAAACCAACTATTTAATTATCGGTTCTGGTGTGGCAGGACTAACTTTCGCTCTAAAAATGGCCACTCGCTTTCCAGAAAAAAATATTACAATCGTTACCAAAGCCAATGCTGAAGAATCGAACACGAAATATGCGCAAGGAGGCATTGCTATTGTAACCAACAAAATAGAAGATTCGTACGAAAAACACATTCAGGATACCCTAATTTGTGGCGATGGCTTGTGCGACGAAGCCGTGGTTCGAAAAGTCATCACCGAAGGACCAAAACGCCTACAAGAATTAATCAATTGGGGAGCACAATTTGATAAAAACGCACAAGGCAATTTTGATTTAGGAAAAGAAGGCGGTCATTCTCAAAACAGAGTCGTACATCACAAAGACCAAACGGGTTTTGAAATAGAACGCGCTATTTTACAGCAAGTATATCTCAAAGAAAATATCACGGTTCTTGACCATCACTTTGCTATCGATTTGATTGCAGAAGACAATTGTTGTTTGGGCGTTCAAGTTTTGAATCAAAAAGACAAAACTATTTTTCCTTGTTTTGCTGATTATACCTTGCTGGCCACTGGCGGCATAGGAAGTGTATACGGACATACCACCAATCCCATTATTGCAACAGGCGACGGAATCGCAATGGCAAATCGTATTCACGCCACTATCACGGAAATGGAGTTTATTCAATTTCATCCCACCGCCTTATTCCATAATGCATCAGGAACTCAATTTTTAATTTCAGAAGCTGTTCGTGGTTTCGGTGCTTATCTACGCACCAAAAACGGTCGTCGTTTTATGGAAGATTATGACGAAAGAAAAGAATTGGCTTCGAGAGATATAATTTCGCAAAGTATCGATTTTGAATTGAAAAAATCAGGAGATGCTTGTGTGTACCTAGATTGTACCCACTTGGATTTGGAAGCGTTTATTGCTCATTTCCCAATGATTTATAAACATTGCAAAAGCATTGGTATCGACATCACAAAAGATTGGATTCCTGTAGTACCTGCCCAACATTATCTTTGTGGCGGTATTGTAGTCGATGCTAATGGTAAGACTTCCGTAGAGCGCCTTTTTGCTTGCGGTGAATGCTCTAGAACGGGTTTACACGGAGCCAATAGACTAGCTTCTAACTCCCTACTTGAGGCGTTAGTTTATTCCAATGCAATTTATGATTACCTTTCTGAAAACCCTGACCTTGTAGTAAGCAAAACACCCGTTTACTCCAAAATCTATAAAGACCGCTTGCCTTTGATTACCAATTCTATTTTGAGTCAAATAAAAAGTGAATTACAACTTTTGATGCGAAGTCACGCGGGAATCGTGAGAAACAATCACGATTTGAAGAAAGTCAAAAAACAGTTAAAACATTGGCTAAAAGAACTCCTAGAACTCGAACAAAATTATCAAGGGAATACCGCTTTTTATGAATTGAAGAATCTGATTACCATAGGAATTCTAATTGTTCAGCATTCTATGTTACGAGAGGAAAATCGCGGTGGCTTTTTCAAAATCAAGTACTTAAGACGCTAATTTTTTGTTAACATTAAACCTTTTTCTTTAAACTTCATCTTATCAGTATAAATCAAAAAAACGAAAGTAAGATGAAAAAAGTAATTATGGCTGCCTTATTGGTAGTAAGTTTAAGCAGTGTCGCACAGCAAAGAAGAGAAAGACCCAATCGTGACGAAATGGAAAAATTAACTCCAGAACAACGTCAGGAGAAACATTTAAACAAATTGACTACGGATTTAAATCTAAATGCCAAACAACAAGAAGAAGTAAAAAAATTATTGGCAGAGCAAAGCGCAAAAGCAGCCGATTTTAAAGCCAAAAAAGAAGCCAAAAAAGACGAGCAATTACTAGCTTCTGCCAAAGAAAGAAAAGAAATGGCTAAAAAAATGAAAGCCGAAAAAGAAGCAACGGACGCGAAAATGAAGTCGATTTTAACCCCTGAACAATACACCAAATGGGAGAACGACCGTGAAATTAGAAAAGAAAAAATGCTCGAAAAAAGAGAAGAAAGACGAAGACATAAAGGTGATTATTAATAAAAAAAGGGAGTTTCTACAGCAAGAAACTCCCTTTTTTGTTAATCTATTATTACCTAAAAAGTCTTCGATACTTTATCAATAGCTTGAATGGTCACGTCTAAATCTTCATACGTCAACGCATCGGTAATAAACCAAGTTTCGTATGCCGATGGAGCAATATAAATACCTTCTTGCAACAAACCGTGGAAGAATTTTTTAAAGGTTGCATTATCTCCTTTAGCAGCCGATTGAAAATCGACTACAGGTTCTGCGTCAAAATGAACAGAAATCATAGAACCTACTCTATTGATGGTAAAAACCACACCATTTGCAGTAAGTACTTTACGAATTCCTGCTTCTAAATAAGAAGTTTTATCTTCCAATCGTTGAAATACTACTCTGTCGTTGTTTAATGACTCTAACATCGCCAATCCAGCCGCCATCGCTAACGGATTTCCTGATAATGTTCCTGCTTGATATACTGGACCTAGTGGCGCCAAGTAATTCATAATTTCTTCACGAGCAGCAAAAGCCCCTACTGGCAATCCGCCACCAATTACTTTTCCAAAACAAACGATATCCGCTTGAATGCCGTATAATTCTTGAACACCACCTGCTGCTAATCGAAAGCCTGTCATTACCTCATCAAAAATCAATAAAATCCCGTTAGCAGAGCACAACTCTCGTAAACCTTCTAAGAATCCGTTGAGTGGTGGTACACAACCCATATTTCCCGCAACGGGTTCTACAATAATGGCTGCAATTTCATTGGGATTGGCAGCAATCAAAGCGCTAACATTTTCTAAATCATTGTAACGAGCTAGCAAAGTATCTTTTGCAGTTCCTTCGGTTACACCTGGACTATTCGGTACTCCAAAAGTACTTAAACCACTACCAGCAGCAATCAAAAAAGAATCGGAATGACCGTGATAGCAACCTGAAAACTTGATGATTTTATCTCTTTTGGTAAAGCCACGAGCCAAACGAATGGCACTCATACAAGCTTCTGTCCCCGAATTCACAAAACGAATTTTATCGATATTCGGCACCATATCAACCGCCAAAGCAGCTATTTTAGTTTCCAACTCCGTAGGCATTCCAAAAGAAGTTCCTAATTTGGCACGTTCCGTTAATGCCTCCACAACGGGTTCGTAGGCGTGACCCAAAATCATCGGTCCCCAAGAATTAATGTAATCAATCAATCGGTTGCCATCTTCATCATATAAATACGCTCCTTGCGCTCTTTGTACAAAAATCGGAGTACCACCCACGGCTTTAAAAGCTCGTACTGGCGAATTTACGCCTCCTGGAATTACTTTTTCCGCTTCAGCAAAAAGCTGACTGCTTCTTTGGTATATCATATTTTTTTTATTTTTTAAATTTACTTATCGACTCAACCCTTGATTTGTGATGAATTCATCAAAATATTTTTGTTCAATTTGGTTTTCTTTTGAAAGTGATTCAAACTTAACATCGGACATTCTAATAGGGGAATAAAAGTACCATTTCCACGTAGGTCGATGTTTAATAAAAAAATTCTTTTCGGTAAATTCGTCGTGTTCATATACTCCAAAATAAAACCTTACCAACAAGCTTATAATGGTAACTAAGAACACCACAAAAAAAAACTTCTTCATAAACTGTAAAAACTCAGAATTAAAAATTACTTCACAATCAATTTTTGTCCAATCGAAATGGCGTTGTCTGTTAAATTGTTTTTACGTTGTAAATCTTCGACCAAAACATTGAACTTTTTGGAAATGGAATATAACGTATCGCCTTTTTGGACTTCATACAACGTGCCATCACCGTTTACCCCTTGGTTATCTACTCGATTCGAAACGGGAGCATTCACCACACTTTTCCCCAAAACCTGACTATCGTACTGATGCAAATCATAGCGCTCAATGTAGGCAATCAATTTTTCAGGATACAGTGGGTCGGTGGCGTATCCAGCGGCTCGCAATCCCATAGCCCAAGCCACATAATCTCCCTTTGCCAATGAGAAAAGAGAGGCATATCTTTTTTTGGTTGTCAAAAATTTAGAGTGGTCTTTATAAGAACCCGCTGGGTCTTCGTATTTTCGGAAACATTCTTTTTCTGAATCATCATCTTGGTGGACAAATTCTCCTTCCCAATCATTATGACATTTGATACCAAAATGATTGTTGGAATTGACCGCCAAACTGCTTTTCCCAGCACCCGATTCTAAGATTCCTTGTGCCAAAATTATACTCGCAGGAATGCCGAAATTTTTCATATTGCTCATCGCAATTCCTTTGTATTGTTCTATGTACTGATTGACCACCTCTAATCTTTTAGTGGCAACACCATTAGCAGATGGCGTCTTAGTATAAACGATTGTTTTCTTAGCAGGTGTTGTGCTTTTTTTATAGGTTTGAGTAACCGGTTTAGTACTGTTACAGCTTACCAAAAACAGCAATACCATCAGGCAGAAAATTTGTTTTATCATAGTACTATAATCGGTTTGTTTTGGTTTCTTAATTTGGCATTCATACCCGAAATTCCTTGGAGTCCACCCGTGTGAATCATCAGAATTTTAGAATTTGGTGGAAAATAGTTGCGCTGTATTAAATCCATAACGCCAAAAACCATTTTTCCGGTATAAATTGGGTCTAACGGAATACCCGTTTGTGCATAAAACCAATTCATCCATTCGATAAATTCGGCGGTTACTTTGCCATAACCACCAAAATGATAGTCGGTTTGGAGCTCCCAATTTTTATTTTGGACAAAATTACGAATTTCATCTTGTAAAAAATCTCCTTTTAACGCTGGAAATCCCAAAACTTTTTGATGTGGCAAAGCACTGTTAATGAGTCCCGAAATAGTTCCTCCCGTTCCGACAGCACTACAAACAAAATCAAAATCGGCATCAAGCTCCGTTAGAATTTCTTCACATCCTTTGACAGCCAAATCATTCGTGCCACCTTCGGGAACCAAATAAAAAGACCCGAATTGTGCTTGCAGTTGTGCGATAAAACCAGCATCTGTTTTATGACGATAGGCTTCGCGGGTGACAAATTCAAAACGCATTCCGCATTCTTGAGCAAAAGACAGAGTTGGGTTTTCCGAAATTTTATCGCGTAATTCATCCCCTCGAATCACACCAATGGTTTCAAAACCTTGCTCTTTTCCGGCATAGGCCACGGCAGCAATATGATTGGAAAAAGCACCCCCAAAAGTGAGTAACACCGAATGATTTTCGGCTTTCGCTTGCAGTACATTGTATTTTAGTTTTCGGAATTTATTGCCTGAGACAAAGGGATGAAGTAAATCCTCTCTTTTTATTTCAAGAGTAATTCCATTTGGTAATTCGTATGTTATTTTTTGATTCAAAGTGTATAGCTTTTATAAAATTAACCGCAAGGTTCGCAAAGATTTACGCAAAGTTCACTAAGCTTTGCGGTCATTGCGCTTTCTTTGCGAACCTTGCGGTTAAATAGGCTTTTAATTTCTTTTTGTGTGCAAATAGTTTAAAAAACTAAAATACTTTCTAGTTTCAAGATACTCCAAATTGGATTCGTTGGCATAAGCTTCGCGTTCAAAACTAAGGTTGCGATACGCTACATTTTTATCTTGATAGTAACACCAACGGATTAAAAACTCTAGGCTGTACCAAAGAAAAAAAGGCACAATCAGCAATTCTAGTTGTTGTCGCAAATGTATTTTTTCGTGATTGAGAAAAATGAGATTCTCCTTGTATCCTGCTTTTTTAACTAGCACAAACGGAAAAGCAGCGAGACCGCTATATCCTTTTGGAATTAAATATTTAGCAACAATAAGAATCATTTCGCTTTAAAATTTATAGATTTGCAACTGTTGCAGCCTTTTATTTAAGGAAAACACCATTCGTTCTAGTAGCAGGAACATCCCCAAAAAACAAGTCGCTTATGTTAGAGCAAAGTAATGAAAATAAATTAATCGAGGGTGAAGATTTTTACTTTACTCCCGAAGGCTATAAATGTTTTACCGAAAAACACCACCTAAAAAGAGGGTATTGCTGCAAAAGCGGTTGCCGCCATTGTCCGTATGGCTATGATAAGAAAACGGGAGGGTTTAAGAAGGCAGACAAAGGTTAGAATTTAGAAGTTAGAGGTTAGAAAATTGAAGGCAGAAAGCAGATTGAAGAAGGCAGAAATTAGTCATCAGTGGTCAGTTTTTAGTATTCAGATTTAGTGCGATAAAAGCAGCAATCAGAAATTACAAAAAACAAAAGATTCGCGATTTCAATGCAGCTGCTACTCCCCTCTTGAGAGGGGTCGGGGGTGTGTAACACTAGCGTAAAAATTACAAATCAAATGGCTGAAAGCAGATTGTAACAATAGCCTAGTTGAATTTATTACACTTAAAATACAAAAACTCATAGAAATGGATGTCCTTTCTTTACAATACAGAATCAAAATATACAAGTCCTACCATCGGTCGGACATTAGGTATCCTTAGTCGGTTTTGAACCAACTAGAGGGTGACGATATACTGCCCAAGTAGTTTGGAAACGAAAAGTCCTTGGTCTACGGGTCGCGAGAGGGATAGGAACTGTCCGCCATTGCGGAGTGGATAGCCCGACCGCAATACCGCAAGTGGCCGTATAACGACAACGCTACATAGGCCACTTGCGGTATTGGGGTCTCGCCCAAATCTTACTAAAAAGTATCGCTATTATTTTATTTTCGATTGTAAAAACAAAAAAAAGATGACATTTAAAGAACAAATCCAACAAGGAATTCCTGATATATTACCACAACCTAAGCCTTATGATGCGGCCATAAATCACGCGCCGAAACGTAAAGAGATTTTGACGGCAGAAGAAAAAAAGTTGGCGTTGCGCAATGCGTTGCGTTATTTTGACCCGAAACATCATTCGGAATTAGTGCCTGAATTCTCGGAAGAATTAGAAAAATACGGGCGCATTTATATGTACCGTTTTCGTCCTGATTACAAAATGTACGCACGTCCGATTGACGAATATCCGGGGAAAAGCGAGCAAGCGAAAGCCATTATGTTGATGATTCAAAACAACTTGGATTATGCCGTGGCCCAGCATCCGCAAGAGTTGATAACCTATGGCGGAAATGGCGCGGTGTTTCAAAATTGGGCACAATACCTTTTGACGATGCAATACTTATCGGAAATGACCGATGAACAAACTTTGACGATGTATTCTGGCCACCCGATGGGATTGTTTCCGTCGCATAAAGAGGCACCAAGAGTCGTGGTGACCAATGGGATGGTGATTCCGAATTATTCGGCACCTGACGATTGGGAAAAAATGAATGCCTTGGGCGTTTCGCAATACGGACAAATGACGGCTGGAAGTTATATGTACATTGGCCCACAAGGTATTGTGCACGGCACGACCATCACGGTTTTGAATGGTTTCAGAAAAATAAAAAAGAATCCAAAAGGCGGTTTATTTGTGACTTCTGGATTAGGCGGAATGAGTGGCGCGCAACCCAAAGCGGGAAATATTGCGGGTTGTATAACCGTGTGCGCCGAAGTGAATCCGAAAATTACCCACATTCGTCACAGCCAAGGTTGGATTAATGAAGTGATTGAAGATTTAGATGCTTTAGTGCAAAGAGTAGCCTTGGCGAAAACCAATAACGAAACCGTTTCTATTGCTTACTTGGGGAATGTGGTGGATGTTTGGGAGCGTTTTGACCAAGAAAATATTCATATCGATTTGGGTTCTGACCAAACTTCTTTGCATAATCCGTGGGCTGGTGGGTATTATCCTGCGGGCATTTCGTTTGAGGAAGCCAATGAAATGATGGCGAACCAACCGGAACTTTTTAAAGAAAAAGTGCAAGAAACATTGCGTCGTCACGCAGCGGCAATCAACAAACATACCGCAAAAGGCACGTATTTCTTTGATTACGGCAACGCCTTTTTACTAGAAGCCTCAAGAGCTGGAGCCGATGTTATGGCTGAAAATCCAACGCTTGGTAGAGAATTCAAATACCCTTCGTACGTGCAAGATATTATGGGACCGATGTGTTTTGATTATGGATTTGGTCCTTTCCGTTGGGTATGTACCTCAGGAAAACCAGAAGATTTGGCTAAAACCGATGCTATTGCTTGTGCCGTTTTAGAAAAAATGATGGAAACCTCCCCTGTTGAAATCCAGCAACAAATGCAGGATAACATTCAGTGGATAAAAGGTGCTCAAGAAAATAAATTGGTCGTAGGTTCACAAGCGCGAATTTTATACGCCGATGCCGAAGGACGTACTAAAATTGCCGAAGCATTTAACCAAGCCATTGCCAAAGGCGAAATAGGTTATGTGGTTTTAGGTCGTGACCACCACGATGTTTCAGGAACGGATTCACCTTACCGAGAAACTTCAAATATCTATGACGGTTCTAGATTTACCGCTGATATGGCCATCCATAATGTGATTGGCGATAGTTTCCGTGGTGCTACATGGGTTTCCATTCACAACGGCGGTGGTGTTGGCTGGGGCGAAGTTATCAATGGTGGCTTTGGTATGGTTCTTGATGGTTCCAAAGAAGCTTCTAAACGTTTGGCATCTATGTTGTTTTGGGATGTCAACAACGGAATTTCTCGCAGAAGCTGGGCGCGTAACGAAGGAGCAATTTTTGCAATTAAACGCGCTATGGAAGTAGAACCTTTACTAAAAGTGACACTTCCGAATGCTGTTGAAGATCATTTGCTATCATAGGTTTCCTTTTGAAATCTTAATAACAAATCCGTTTTTTGAAAGATTTTTGTAGTGATAATCTAATGTAAAAAAACTATCTTGAACTGAAAATAGATTATTTTGCAGCATAAAGCGAGAAACAAATTAGATAATAACTTAAACAATATCCATATGAAACCTATATCATTATTTGCCTTAGTGCTAGTTGTTTTTTTTAGTTCTTGTAGTTCCGTTAGAGTATATTCGGATTACGACAAAAATGTAGATTTTTCTCCTTACAAAACCTATGCATATTATAAAGCGGGTATTGACAAAGTAGAGATTTCTGATTTGGACAAAAAACGTATTTTGAGAGCCATTGACCAACAAATGGCAGCCAAAGGATTTACAAAAAGCGAAACGCCTGATTTGCTAATCAATATTTTTACCAAATCAAGAGAGCAAGTTAGCGTAAACCAATTCAACGCTGGTTGGGGTTACGGCTGGGGCTGGGGTTGGAATCCTTGGATGATGGGTATGGGTAACCAAACCACCGTTTCTACCTCTACCGAAGGCACCTTGTTTATCGACCTCATCGATGCTAAAAAGAAAGAAATGATTTGGCAAGGTGAAGGCATTGGAACCTTAACTAAAAACACGGACAAAAAAGACGAAGTAGTTGCTGAATTTGTTGGAAAAATTTTGGCACAATATCCTCCTATGAAAAAATAAGAACAATGCCTACTAAATAGTAGGCATTGTTTTTTTATAATTATCTAGAATTTTAAAACACTATTAGAAATTTGTTTGTACGATTAAACTATTTCTATTAGTCACGGCAAAATCCATGATTATAACTCCAAACCTTCCTTTGGTATTTGTTTGGAAGAATGAAGTCAATTTTGGATTTATTGCGTTAGCCACTGTATTGATATTAGGGATACCAAAAAGTCCTGCTTTGTATCCACTACAGTAGTTTAAGTAAAGTTTATTATTATTGCTAGCTGCGTTTTTGGCTTCTTCTGCCAACCCTTTAATCAAATTAAATTTAGTATCATTATTAGGTACTTTGTATTGATCTTGTACTTTAATTGGCTGAACACCAGAGATATCAAAAACAGTATTATCTCCCCAAGAAGATGCATCTACGCCTTTAGTATTATTAGTTGAAAAACGTCTTAGCAAAACAATTTTACCTTTTGCTTGACTCAAAGTAGGTATAGTTGAACCTAAATACCAAATGTTTGCATTTTGGTTTACATACGAATCAAAAGTTGCTTCGAAAGAGCGATTATTCCCAGAAGGATCATATTCTTCTTTCACAGACATAATAATAGTTTCCGAGGGATTTTGAGCCAAAAAGGCAGAACAGCTTTGCAATACATTGGTAAAATTCAAATTTTGATAGACCGATCCGTGATGTATTGTGAAATTGTTCTCAAAATGACGGCAGCGTATATCTAAATATCTAACACCTGATGCAAGTTGTTCATCAAGAGTTAAATTTTGACATTTCGCAGTTCCTGAAAAGGTTTCAAATCTAGCACCAGAATCATGAGTTCCGGGTATTGATATTGCTGTTAATTTCAAATTTTGATCTAGTGCGCCCATCCAATTCGACATCGTGTAAGTTGCCGTTTTGGAAGTTAATTGCTTTACATCGTTTTTACTAGTACTTTTTACAGCTTCATTTGCCTGAAGGTCATCGGCTAGATTTGACTCACATGAGACAAACAGGAATCCAAACGCAAATAATAAAATCGTTACTCTTTGAACATAATTTTTCATAAATTATTTATTAAGGTTAAACACTACTATTATGTCTTCAAAACAAGGTTTTAGTCAGTATCTAAGTCATTAATTAATAGTTAAATAATTGTTTGAAAAATTATTTTTTAAACAAAACTTCAAGTATTTTAGAATAAATACTGGTGTTTTGATAAACTCCTGCAAAAGTATCTGCACCGGCTCCATAAGCAAATACAGGTACAGCAATAGCAGTATGATCATTGGTACTAAAACTACCCAGCACATAACCTGTTTTTAAATTTCCATCGAGTAATGAAAGACCTCCTGTTTCATGATCAGCAGTTACAATAAGTAATGTTTCTTGGTTTTTATCAACAAATTCCATTGCCTTTCCTACTAATTGATCAAAATCCAAAAGTTCGCGAACTACATACTCTAAGTCATTTTGATGTCCACCGTAATCAATTTGAGCACCTTCCTCCATTATAAAAAAGGGATTTGATGTTTTTGAAAATACTGCACAAGTTTTTTCAAAAGATTTTACCAAAAAATCACCTCTACCTGCTTTTTTAGAGAGACCTGCAACCTGGTCTATGAGTACAATTTTGTTGTTTTTAATGGTATCAATACTATTTAAATTCGTTGAAAATATGTACCCTTTTTCAATTAAGTTGGTCCCCAAATTCTGACCATCTTTTCTTTTGATAAACTCATCAACACCAGCGCCCATTAAAATATCGGATGGATTAGATAAAAAATCACTTGCTATTGGTTCATTGAAACTTCTTTCAGGTTGATGTGCGTAAAATGCAGCAGGAGTTGCATCGGTTATGTTGCCTGATGAAATTATTGCGGTTTTGAAATTTCTCTTTGCTAATTTCTGAGTAATTGACTCAATAGGTTTACCTTCTGGATCAACACTTACAAAACGGTTTTTAGTTTTAAAACCTGTAGCCATTGCTGTTCCCCCTGCCGCAGAATCAGTTATATAACTATCAGAAGCATAGGTGATCGAAAACCCTTGTGTTGGAATGTTAAACATATTTAATTGGCCTTTATTTGCAGTGTAACCTGCATAAATTTGAGCGAGTCCCATGCCATCACCAATCAATAAAATAATATTTTTAGGCCTTTTGTTATGTTGTTTAACCTTCGGGATATAAGCAGTATGAAAATTGGTGTTTTGAAAAGAATATTTTTTATAATCATTTATAAATTTGGAAAGTTCACTTGTTTTATCGGTGCCAATATAATCTACCTTGAGTCCCATAAGGGTAATCCATGTATTTACATTATCTTGGGTACTCCAAAAACGAATTTTTTTATTTTTTTTGTGTACTGAATTAATTACACCTTGAATTTTATCTAAATCGGCTTGAACAAGAACCCCTTTACCATTCCAAACTGTATAATTTTTAAGACTTTCACTAATCATGGTTATACGTTCCAATTGCGCAGGAGTATACTCTTCATTTATTCTTCCATCAAAAAAAATATAATTTGGATAGCTAGACCATTGAGTTGGATTTGGCCTATTGCCAGATATTACTATTCTAATAAATTGTCCATTTGTTATTTCTGGATATTTTTTTAATTGCTCTATCAAAACAGCTAAAGTACTTATGGCATCTGTTTTAATATCAATCATAAGATCAAGCTTATTTTCAACAGAGTAAGGAGGCATTTTCTGAAGTTTAATTTTTTCAGAAATTGGATCAAGATAGGCTTTTTTAAGGGTAAAACTAGGGGTTATTTCTTTTGAAGAATGTGCTAAAAACAATTCATTGTCTACTAAAAAGACATCAGCTTCTAAGACACCAACTTTATTATTAAAGGCTTCAATGAACGGTACCTTGTTTTCGTAATCATTGTGGGCATGTATATTAAAAGTCTTATAGTCTTGAGCATGCAACTGCATAAGAAAAAAAAGAAAAAAAAAGAATTTAATTGATTTCATTTTGAATTTGATTTATATAAAATAATTTACATGGGTAAAACAAATAGCCAGTTACTGTAAACAATAAATGGCTATTTTTAAATCGTAGTAAAACCTCACAAGTTACATTGTATTGCAACTTGGAGATTTTAAAACAAACAAACAACAAGTAATCTTACCAACCAGCATTTTGGGTTAAACTTCCTTTGCTTACAGCAATTTCATCAGGAGGTATTGGCCAAACATGGTGTACTTTTGGATTAAAATTTCGTGAAGGATAAATAACCTTACCGTCATAATGATGTAAAGGAAGTGCATATACCGCTTGTGCATCACCCCAACGAACGAGATCAAAATGACGATCCGTCCATTCACCTGCTAATTCGCAACGTCTTTCTCTCTTTAAATCTATCATTGTAGCACCAGTTATATTAGGCAATCCAGCACGGTTACGAATCATATTGATTTCAACATCGGCATTTTGCCCTTTCATTAACTTTGATTCGGCTAGCATCAATATAACATCTGCATAACGCAATAAGGGTAAATTCAAAGCAGTTGAAGGCTTGTCTCCATTTGCATTAACATAACGAATATCTACACTATTGGCAGCTGTTTTTGGATAGGTAAATGGTTCCATATACTTCTTAAATTGGTAGCCTGTTCTATTACTAGATCCTGCTACATATTTGCCCTCATTGAATATTGCTTCTTGACCAAAATAAATGAATTTATCACCTTTTTGAAGTATAGTAGCACTTTTTCTTTTATCTCCAGATTGGTAAGCGTCAAATAATTCTTTTGTAGGATAGAAATTACCCCAACCATTATAGGCTCCCCATCCTTTATCTTCCAAACAAACTCCTGGAAAAATAGAGCCCAAACTAGTATTTGAAGCGCTGGATGTTACTGACCAAATATACTCTGAAGACCAGTTATTTGCAATTTTGAACACATCCTCAAAGTTGTCTAACAGTTTATGTTTCCCACTGCTTATAATCAAATTTGCATATTTAATTGCATTGTCCCAATCTTTTGCATACAGATATGTTCTTACTAGATATCCCCAAGCAGCAGTTTTGTGAGCATGACCATAATTATCGGGTGTTAGTTCATTAAAATAAGGTAAAAGTTCAGCTGCCTTTATTAAATCATTTGCGATATAGGTGTAGTTTTCTGCTACATTTTTAGCACGAGGCACGTAAATATTCGTGGGGTTTTCTCTATCTTGAATAGGAATTCCAGCACGTTCATCACCGTAACGGTATGCCAGTTCTAAATGCATTACAGCATGATTAAAATAAGCTTCTCCGAGCATTTTTGATTTTACTTTTTCATCCATTGCGATTTTAGGAGCATTTCGCAATAGATCATTACAGCGTTTCATAACTTCATAATGCAATGCCCAAATATTTTTAGTATCCGATTCCGAACCGTCTACTGTAAAATTTTTAATCCTTTCGGCATTCGCTCTAGTTTTTGTCCCAATATCATCACTTGCGTTATTGAGCCAAAAAAAACCTCTACCATACATATTGTCATCACTGTACAAACCATATATTGCATTCAAACCCGCTTTAGCATCAGCTGGAGTTTTCCAAAAACCAGCACTAGAAGGAGCTCCTTGTGGGTCTAAATCAAGCTCATTCTCACATCCCATAAATAAGAAAAACACGAGGGAAGCAAAAAATAAAAGAATTGTTTTTTTCATTTTTTCTTTATTTTATAATTAAAAAGTTAAATTGACACCAGTTATAAATATTCTTGATAGAGGATATCTTCCTAAATCTGTTCCAAAATTATTTATACCTACTTCAGGATCCATACCTGAATATTTTGTAATTGTAAATAAGTTTTGTGCTGAAACAAAAATTCTAGCCTTCAATTTATGCTGTACCCAATTTTCATTCAAAGTATAACCAAAAGACACATTTCGTAATCTTAAAAAAGAGGCATCTTCAATGTAAAAATCTGAAATACGTCCGAAATTATTATTATTATCTTTTGCAGATAGAATCGGAATATTGGTATTAGTGTTTTGTGGAGACCATGCATTTTTTGTTTCAGCTAACAAGTTATACCCAGGAAAAGAAGCATTTAAACCTGTATATTTAACGGCATTAAATACACTAACATCAGCAACACCTTGGAAGAAAACATTGAAATCAAATCTCTTGTAATTCATGTTTAAATTTAGACTGTATGTCGTTGAAGGGAAAGAATTTCCTAAAATTGTTCGATCATTATTATTTATTGTTCCGTCTCCATTAAGATCTTTAAAACGTATATCTCCAGCTTTTGCATTGGGTTGATAAGCAACTCCATTACTATTCACATATGCTTTAGCTTCAGCATCTGATTGAAACAAACCTTGTGTAGAAAAACCATAAAAAGCTCCAATTGAACTACCTACTTGATATATATTAGCTAATGGCAAGCTTCTTACCCTTGGTGCGTTTATGGGCTCAAGATTTGTCAAGCCTTCCTTAATAGAAACGATTTCATTTTTTAGAAATGCTGCATTCGCTGTTATATCAAACTTGAAGTCTCCATTCGTTTTTTTGTATCCTAAACTCAATTCCAATCCTCTATTTTGAACATCACCAGAATTAACAATTCTTCCAGAAGGTGTTCCCGCTACACCAGGTAATTGATCTCGAACCAACATATCTTTATTGGTCTTTTCAAATACATCAATAGAACCAATAAAACTATTCTTGAAGAATCCAAAATCTAAACCGATATTTTTTTGTTCTGAACTTTCCCATTTCAATTCAGGATTTGATAATTCTTTTTCCGAAAAGCCAAAATTCAATGTTGGTGACGCTCCAAATAATGAAGTAGTTTGTGTTAATGGCACACTAAATTGATAAGGACCTAAACTCCCCAAGTTCCCTAATTGTCCCCAACTAGCTCTTAGCTTCAAATTCGAAACAATATTTTTTGAACTTTCCATGAAGTTCTCCTTTGTCAATAGCCATCCTAAAGAAACTGATGGATACACTTCCCAACGATTCGCCTTAGTAAGTTTAGAAGTTCCATCCCTTCTAATAATTCCAGTAAACAAATATTTATCATTGTAAGAATAGTTCAACCTTCCTAAGTAAGAAAGCACCATCACTTTATCATTACCCGCTCCCTTTTGCTCAATAGTTTTTGCATTAAGCAAATAACGCTGAGATGGCGCTTCACTATCAAATCCGGTACCTTCTACCCTATAATACTCTTGTTCTGAAGATTGATACGTATACCCTAACAAAGCCGAGAAATTATGCTTGTTTATGCTCTTATTGAAAGTAAGTGTTTGCTCGCTTAATAAATCTGTAAATGTAGTTGAGGATTGTGTCAACCTATTAAAATCGAATATCTTACCTGGTTCCGTAATTTTAGTTTCAAAAATCTTACTATCGTTTTGAATTCGAGTTATCCCCCAGTTAGATTTAAAACTAAGTCCTTTGATTATTTCCCAATTTAAATATGGATTGATCAAAATATTTGATACTGGATTTCTATTGTCTAATCTTTTCAAATAAGCTACTGGATTGATTACATCACCATACGAACCGACATATTTAGTAGGGACACCTCCAAATTCTCCGGAACCATCTTGTTTATAAATTGTTGCATTAGGGGGATAAAATATGGCAGATAAGATCGCTCCTGTATAACCACTATCTGTATTGGCTGATTGTCCATTGGTTAATGAATAATTAAAGTTTTCACCAATGGTCACTTTTGGAGTGATTTTAAATGTTGCGTTTATCCTTGCTGTATATCTTTCAGAGAACGTATTTAATAAGATTCCTTCATTTCTTCGGTATCCACCTGATACAAAAAAATTCATTTTTTCAGACCCACCATCAATTGAAGCAGTCAAATCACTAACTTGTCCTACTCGAAAAATTTCATCCATCCATACTGTATTAGTGGTACGAGCGGATGGTTCATTTGCTACATTAAAAGCAGGTATTCTCGGCAATCCAGCATTATCAGTAGCTGTATTCATTGCGTCTGAATATTCTGCAGCATTCAAAGCAACCAGTTTTTTAGCTACACTTTGAGTACCCGATTGAAAATTCACATTAATATTCAGTCGTTCAGCATTTCCCTTTTTGGTAGTAATCAAGATAACACCTCCAGAGGCACGAGCTCCATAAATTGCAGCAGACGCTGCATCTTTCAAAACACTAATAGACTCAATATCATTAGGATTAATTGTGTTTATTGATCCACTGTAAATAATTCCATCTAAAACTAAAAGAGGACTCTCAGCATTGAGCGAACCAATACCTCTAATATTTATTGTAGGTGGTGCAGTAGGATCTCCACCATTATTTATTACCGTTACACCAGCAGCTGTACCTTGCAAAAGTTCTGCAGTAGAATTGTACGTTCTACTGGATATTTCTTTTAAAGAAACAGAAGAGACAGCCCCTACAACTTGTGATTTTTTGACACTACCATACCCCATTACAACCACTTCTTGTAATTGTTTTGCATCTTGAATTAATATTACATTCAAGTTGGCAACAGATGAATTAATTTCAATTTCTTGAGTAATGTATCCTAAATAGTTAAAAATTAACACTCCATTATCATTACTAGTTGCAATTGTGAAACTACCATCAAAACTAGTCGTAGTAGCAAGATTCGTTCCTTTTAGTTTAACTATTACTCCAGGAATAGGCAAACCATCTTCTTTACTTACTACTTTTCCAGAAATTGTTAAGTTATTTTTAGTTCCTTTTTTTTGAACAGAAGCTTTTGTTACAATTATGTTTTTATCTATAATTTCAAATTTCAAGTTTAATGGCGTACAGATTTTATCTAATATGTTGGGTAAACTTTCATTATTAGCAACAAAACTTATTCTTTGCAAACTATTTACTTGTGAAGTTTCATAAAAAAAATGAACATCAAGTTGCTTCTCTATTTTTTTAAATACTAAATTTAATGACTCGTTTTCTACCTTCATGGTTAATTTTGAAGAGCTAAAGTCTTTAGAAGAAGATGAAGAATAAACATTGGTACTCCATAGCGCTACTATTAAAGCTAACATGGATTGTGCGATACAATTCCTTTTTAATTCATTCCATTTCGAATAGAACTTTCTTTTTAAATTCATGATTTTTACTGGTTTTTTAATTTCAAGTTAAACTGATTTTATTTTTTTGTGGTATCTGGATTTTATAATATTTCGCTTTGATTTATAATTTGATTACATATCTATTTTCGTCTTTAGTAAAGGAACCGTTAATGGTTTTGGAAAGAATATTTATAATTTGGTCAGGGTCTAATTCAACAAAACGAGCACTTATTTGAATGTTTTTTGATGAATTGTTATTGAACTCAACTTCAATCCCATAGTTGATTTCGATATTTTCTATTAATTCATTTATAGGAGTATTTTCAAAAACCAAGATATTATTTCGCCATGCCCCAATGGTTATTTTATTAATGTCGTTATGCGTTTTTAGTGTATTGTCCTGATTGGATACCGTTATTTTTTGCCCTGGCAAAAGCGCTATTTTTTTATTATTATCAATTGAACTAACTGAAACTTTTCCTGTCAAAACCGAAACTTCTTGTATTCTATGATTTGGATATGCACGAATATTAAAACTGGTACCTATAACTTTAGTATCCATTTTTGAAGTATGAATAATAAAAGGATGTTTTTTATCTTTGGCAACTTCAAAAAAAGCTTCACCCTCTAGATATACTTCTCGAGTTGCTCCACTAAAGTTTTTTGGATATTTCAAAACACTTCCTGAATTCAAGTGGATTATTGATCCATCACTTAGGGTTACTATTTCTTTTTGACCAAATCTTGTTTCTGTTTTTTTACAAAAAAAAGAAGACAAAAAAGCATTCGATTGATTTGTACTTATCCACCAAGTACACATAGATAGGAATACTAACAATGTTGCTGCTATTTGTAATTGGATTGTATTTATAGAAAATAAATAGTTATTTTTTCTTCCTTTAATAAATTTAATCTCCTTTTGTAAATTTGTTGGAGAGGTTATTATAAGGTCGTTTTGATCATTAGAATTTGAGTTTTGAAACCAGGAATTCCAAATTTTTTCTCCTTCTTCAGAAAAATTACCTTCTAAAAATGTTTTTACTGATTTATGTAAATTATCTGTCATTTAAAAAAACTTATGTCTATAATGATGTCTATGAATTATACTTATGAGTTGGTAGAGAAATATTAACTTTATGTTAAGTCTTAAATAAAGAGCTGCATGCTGTTACTTACCAAAATTTAATTTTAACTCAATTTCTAAGTTTACTAGAAACTTTTTGATGTAGTTAAAAATTAGCATCGAAAAAAAAGTAGCGCAATAAGGAAATAAAATTCCTTCAAATTTGTCCGCATTAATTTCAAAGCATAATTAATATGGTATTTCACAGTCTCTATAGAAATTTTCAACTCCTCAGATATTTCTTTATTAGTATAATTTTTATATCGACTTAACACAAATACCTCTTGTGCTTTCGTAGGCAAGAGTAGTGTTGCATTATTTAAAGCTTCTTGCAATTCTTCAAAAAAAATATATTCTTCAATAGAATTTGTTTTCGGAGATTCCTCATATGAATTAACTACTTCATCAATAAAGTCATCTTTTATAGTATTAGATTTAAAATAATCTAAGGTTGCGTATCGCACTGAGGTATACATGTAAGAAGCAAATTTCCTTTGAATAACTAATACTTTTCTGCGCTCCCAAATAGTAATAAATACCTCTTGCACAATTTCTTCGGCAATAGAAACTGATTTAACACGCCTATAAACATAGTTCACTAACAAATCTCTATATCGAATATATAACTCATCAAAAGCTTTTGTACGTCCCTCTTGTAACATAACTACAAGCTCTTCATCAGAAAATTTAGTAAACATTGTAAAATGTATTTATGGATTTCAAAATTTTCACCCTAAAACGAAACAAAAGCATTGGATCGAAGTATTTTCTAATTACATCCCTATTTTGCAAAAACATAGTTTAAACTTTAAGTGGTTACTTTTAAGTCTGACAAAGGGAAACAATAGGTAGGTTGAAAAAGTTACGCTTGTATTAACATTTATTTTAACAAATAACAATTTAGTAAAGCAAGCGTACGTTTATTTGCAAAAAAGAGCCAAGAGAATCACCATACATTTTGATTTTTTTGGTTATTTCAAATAAAAATCAATTACTTTTTCGTCTCAATTATGAAAAACAATAACACAATTATTAGCAGCATTTCAATTATCATTAGATGAGAATGTGAGGCGCTGTATATGATAATAAATATAAAAACCTCCCAAATTGGGAGGTTTTTTTAAACATCAAAACACTTCTAGTATAAAAACAACTATAATTCGTGCCTATATGATCTCGAAAAGTTTAGGGGATTGACTTTATATTTATCTAGTTGATTATACACCTCTTGTAATTTCAGACGCTTCAGTGACAACTGGAATTGATACAATATTTAAGTCTTTAAGAAATGGTAATTGTGCTACTTCGGCAATCATTGCAGAGTTCATGAAATCATCCATAGCTTCCTTTGTTTCCCAAAGATAAAAACTTGAATATAAATCTTCGTGATTTGACATCCAAACTTTTGAGATAAGTCCCTTTACTTTTGCAATTGGTTCCGCATATGGTTTTACCCATTTTTCAATGTATTCTTCCTTTGAATTTAATTCAAGACGATAAGAGAAAATTTGTCCGTACTTCATTTTTGTAACATATTTTAAGATTAATGCAAAATTGCAGTACAAATATCCGACAGACTAAAAGGTAAAAAAATGAAGTTTCGCACTTTTATTCTGTGTGATTTGTCACATTTTTAGCCATTCTGCTCAACATTTCTCTTGAAACTCCAATGTAGGATGCGATATGGTATTTAGGTATTTTTTTTATAAAATTTGGGTACATCTTAAGAAAATATTCAAATCTTTCTATTACTGTTAAATTAAGCATTGTTATAATTCGTTCCTGAGCAGCCACATAACCCGCATTAGATTTTACTCGAAAGAAGTGTTCCATTTTATGAAATTCTTTTGCTAGTTTTTCCAAATCCTTTTTCGTTATGGATAATAATTCACAATCGGTTATGCTCTCCACATATATAGTAGCTTCAGTCTCATTAAAAAAAGCTTTATAATCCGTAATCCACCAATCTGGTTCCGCAAATTGTAAAATATGTTCCTTATCATTTTTGTCAATGTAGTAAGATTTTAAGACTCCTTTGATTACAAAGAATTTGCTAACATTTTGTTGACCAACTTGTAGTAATAAAGATTTCTTTTTAACCCTTTTTATAGTAAAATGAGTTAATATGTATTCAAACTCCTGGTCAGTTAAACTTATAATACTTTCTAATTGGTTTCTTAATAGTAAACTCATTTGTCAATTATTTTGCCTGAATGAAAAGTTAGATTTATTCAATAAAAGGAACATAACTAGGATGTAATCAAAAAAAAACTTCTTGTATACCCCCAAAAACAGATAGATAAACTAAGGTTTTCACTTATTTTTTGTCTCCCAAATATATACAACTTTTAGTGCACTATTTTATTTTAAAAGTGATTATTTCTTTGATTTTGGTAGTAGATGGTTAAATTCTTTTACCGCAGCAACCTTACTAGCTGCCGATTCTACTTGAACAATTGCCATTGTTGATTTAGTCCTCCTGTATAAGTCCAAATGTGGAGATTAGCACCAATTTAGTGTTGAAACATTTTCTACATCTAATACTTTTCCTCTATTCAAGTTTATAATTTTATAATAACCTGCACCAAGAGCCGAAACGATCCATTAAAATTCATTTGAATTTGTAAAAACTCTTTTGCACAACTTTTACACTATCACTAGAACTGCAATTCTCGGGAGCCAAATACCGTTGTGTCGATTTTACGACACTATAAAATTACCGCTACCATTGTTGCTATTTTTGCACCACCAACTGTTGTTGCTGTAATTATTGCGATACCTTTAGCTATTGCTATCACTAATCCTATTGCATTAACAGAAGGCACCTTGTTTATCGACCTCATCGATGCTAAAAAGAAAGAAATGATTTGGCAAGGTGAAGGTATTGGAACCTTAACTAAAAACACGGATAAAAAAGACGAAGTAGTAGCTGAATTTGTGGGGAAAATTTTAGCACAATATCCTCCTGTGAAAAAATAAATCGCGGTGCATACCTTATTTCTTTATATTTGCGGTATCCAATTTTTATATGAAAAACAATAACACAATTATTAGCAGCATTTCAATTATCATTCGATGAGAATGTGAGGCGCTGTATAGTATTAACAATAACAATATAGAACCTCCCAATTGGGAGGTTTTTTTTTAGATATGACACAAAACACTAGTAGTATTATTATTAACATCATTATTATTCGTCTTTATTGACGAGTTAGGATGTTATGCATAACTATGAAACCTTTCTCGTCACTTGAGAAAGGTTTTTTTTTGAATAAAAATGAACCACAATAACAATGAAAGAAAAAATAACCCTCACGCTGTTTTGCGAAAAAGAAGAATCCCTAATCAGTAAAATTGTCTTGATATTCACTCGGAAAAAGCTACAAATCGACCATTTTTGGGTTGACATTTGTGAGCACACTTCACTATACAAAATCAGCATTGGTTATTGGGATGACGAAACGAATAGCAAAACCATAGTGGCTATTTTGGAACGAATCATCGAGGTTTTTTGTTGTTACACCCAAAATGAAAAGGAACTAGAAACCCATCAAATCATACTTTTTAAAATTCCAACCATAGACAGAGAACAAATCACACACTATCCTATTTCCTTTTTATTTCAAGAAAAAGAGCATTGGATTTGTTGTGGCAAAATTATCAATGAGCACTTTTACGCCTTACAAAACACCCTCAAAAAATCAACATTACAATTCAATTAAAATAAATAAAATGAACTTATTTCAATCCATACAACAAGCGCAACAAGAATTAGCCAACGTAGTTCCAACTACTCCTTTAACTGAAAACCTCAATCTTTCAGAAGAATTTGGGGCTACTATTTTACTTAAAAGAGAAGACCTTCAAGTGGTGCGTTCTTATAAAATCAGAGGTGCATACAACAAAATAAAATCCTTAACCGAAAGCGAAAAAACAAACGGCATTGTGTGTGCCAGCGCTGGCAATCACGCACAAGGCGTCGCGTACTCTTGTCATCTTTTACAAATACAAGGCAAAATCTATATGCCCAAAACCACGCCCAATCAAAAAGTAAAGCAAGTACAACTCTTTGGAAAAAAATGGGTCGAAATTGTATTAACTGGCGATACCTTCGACGATGCCTATGCCAAAGCAGTTGCCGACGCCAAGGACAACCAAAAAGCATTCATCCATCCCTTTGACGACGAGAAAGTCATTGCGGGACAAGGTACAGTAGGACTCGAAATTGTTGAACAATACCAACAACCCATCGATTATGTTTTTGTTCCCATAGGAGGTGGCGGATTAGCTTCTGGCCTGTCAACTGTTTTCAAACGCCTTAGCCCCAATACCAAAATCATTGGCGTTGAACCACAAGGCGCTCCTTCAATGAAAACATCGATTGCCAATCAAGCCAATACACCCTTAGAAACCATTGACAAGTTTGTAGATGGAGCGGCTGTAAAACAAGTAGGAAACCAAACGTTTGCCATTTGTCAAAAAAACCTAGACGATATCATTCTAGTTCCCGAAGGTAAAGTTTGTACTACCATTTTACGTTTGTATAACGAAGAAGCGATGGTGGTAGAACCCGCAGGCGCTTTGACCATTGCAGCATTGGATTTTTACAAAGACCAAATCAAAGGTAAAACTGTGGTTTGCGTGGTAAGCGGCAGCAACAACGATATTGAACGCACCGCCGAAATCAAGGAACGTTCCTTATTATATGAAGGATTAATGCATTATTTTATGATACAATTTCCACAACGTCCTGGGGCATTAAAAGAATTTGTTAATGCCATTTTAGGCCCCGACGATGACATCACCTATTTCCAATTTGCTAAAAAGAACAGTCGAGAAGTAGGCTCTGTGGTAGTAGGTTTAGAAGTGAAAAATCCAAACGACATTTTAGCCATCAAAGACAATATGAAAAAAATGGGTTTCGAATACCAATACCTCAACAACAAACAAGATTTATTCACACAACTCATTGATTAAAAAAAGGCTGCCCAATAATGGCAGCCTTAAAAACCTTTTTCTAGAAAATCGGAGTTATTATTTTAGAATTTTCTTAGAGAAAATACCATTCCCATCATTTATTTTAACCACATACACACCTTTTGGCAATCTTGAAACATCAATTTCAACTTCACTTCCTTTACTAAAATCAACATCTTTAACCAAAACTAGTTCTCCTGACATAGAATACAATTTTACTTCACCAAATCCTGAATTTACAGTAGTAATATTCAATAAATCTTTGGTTGAATTGATATAAACTACTATGTTATTTTCTAGTGGTGCCTTCAATTGTTTTACCTCAGCAACCTTATTAGCAGTCGATTCTACTTGCACCAATTGCCATTGTTGATTTAGTCCTCCTGTGTAAGTCCAGACCTGAATAGAGGCTCCATTTAGTGTTGAAACATTTTCTACATCTAATGCTTTTCCGCTATTCAAGTTTATAATTTTATAATATCCTGCACCAAGATCCGAAACAGTCCATTTAAATTCATTGGAATTTGTGAATGCTCTTTGCACAACTTTTACGCCATCACCAGTACTGTTATTCTCGGTTGCCAAATACAGTTGCGTCGATTTTACGATAATATAAAAATTACCACTACCATCAGGAACCAATTTCCAACGTTGATTATTTCCTCCTCCATTGGCAACGTCATATTGCTGAATTCTTGCACCGCTTGTCGTGGCATTATCTGCAACATCTAATCCTTTGTTGCTATTTCTTGAAATAATATTATAATATCCTGGAAAAGGCGTTGTAACAGTAATGGTACTTGTAGCTGTTTTTGCACCATCAACTGTTGTTGCTGTAATTATTGCAGTACCTGTAGCTATTGCTGTCACTAATCCTGTTGCATTAACAGTGGCCACTGCTGTATTACTTGAGCTCCAAGTAACGTTTTTATTCGTTGCATTATTTGGCGCAATAGTCGGCACCAACTGTAAGGTTCCAGCAACGATAATCGATGAAGAAGTTGGATTGATGGCAATAGAGGAAACTGGAATCGATGCCACATTTTTTACTTCAATTTTATCAATATTAAATTCCCCACCAATAATTTCTAAGCGTAAAATTTTGTTATTCCCTCCTGAAAATGGAATATTAGAAATTGCAACCGTCTGATAAACATCCCAAGAACCTGTATTAGGCACAGTCAAAGTCGCCAATACCGCGCCATCTAGCACCACACGTAATTGTTTACCAGAATAAATAGATGCTACAGTTGCTTCTATAGTATAGGTTCCCGCTGTTACATTAGAAGTGTATTCTGTCCACTCACCAGTAGCAGTCCATCCAGTAGCAAAACCAGTAGTTCCTGCGATAGTAGTAATATCAACACCTTCGTTGGTTCGGTATGCGCCACCTTGATTTGTAGATTCGTTATCAAAATAAGCATTATTTTGACCTCCTTGATCATAATTCTCTGCCTGAATTATTCCTGGCAAAGTCGCTGGAATGCCTCCATAAGGCAATTGCCCTTGAACTGTGACGGAACTAGTAGCTGTTTTGTTTCCACTAACTGTGGTAGCCGTTACTACTGCTGTACCCTGAGCAATTCCTGTAACCAAACCACTTGAATTAACCGAAGCTACAGCACTATTACTAGAACTCCATATTACATTTTTATTACTTGCATTAGCAGGAGAAACTGTGGCTGTAAGTTGAGTACTTGCATTTATAAACAGACTTACATTCGTTGGACTCACACTTACGCCAGTAACAGGTACCACATCTAATGGCATCCAATTAAAAGTTACTGCGGATGCTGCTGGAACTGCATAATTAAAAGCTGCTGACCCAGAAACAATTCTGATTGTATTTTCAGCCCCACCAGCATTGTACACTAAAAGTGAAAGTGAACCATCTGTATTTTTAAATCCTGCAGAAGTTATAGAACCATTGGTGCTGCTGGTGCCCACTCTCAATGCTCCTGCCTTTACAAACTTTGATATTTGACCAATAATGTAATAAGCAACATTTTTAGTATAACTTGTACTATTGGTTATGGTTACAGCCCCTAAACAAGTAGTACACCCACCTGGCGTATGTGGACCTAAATTTGTGTTATTGGCTACATTCCATTCCAAAACAGTCTTTGACCAGTTATTCGTAGTCCCAATAACCACATTTTGCATATGCCAGCCAAAATCACCACTAAAACTTCCATTAGGACCAGTGTATTGCTCTGTAAAATAAACGTTTTTATTTGTTGCATCGTGAACTACAGACATCGCCGAAGCATTGCCGGCATACATATGAAAAGCAGCGCCCTCAGCGTAGCTGCTATTGTTTAACACATCAATAGGATAAGCCGTATTATCACAGTTATGATCAAAAGCTATAATTTTGACATTACCATAACCAGCAGCCGCCATTTGTGGGCCAAGCTGACTATTAATAAAATTCTTTTGTTCCGTTGAATTCATCAACATACTGGGTTCATTATGCGGATTTTCCGGTTCATTTTGAGGCGTAATTCCCCAAACAGTAATACCTTGGGCTTTCATATCATCTAAATACTTCACAAAATACTTAGCATAAGCCGCATAATATTGTGTTTGCAAACTTCCACCAATCCATGAATTATTGGTTTTCATCCATCGAGGAGCCGTCCAAGGAGTGGCTAATATTTTAATATTCGGATTGATTAATAGTATCTTTTTTATCATTGGAATCAAATAAGTCGCATCAGGACCATTCAAGCTAAAATTATTCATATTCACATCTCCCGAAGTTTCATTGTAACTGTAGGAAGAACTACTCAAATCCGAAGCACCAATACTAATACGAACAATATTCACGTTCAAACCCGTTGTTGGGTGGTATAAATCATTGAGCAACTGGTTTTGTTGCGTTGCTGCCATAGCGCTAATCACTTCACAACTACCCTCTGTAAGGGTATAACCAAAACCATCCATAGTTTGATAAGTTGTTGCAGGAGTAATGGTAACAGTAGAAGGATTACTTCCAGAAATAGAACCGAAACTAACATTCGCTTGCTGTTGCAACAACTTGGTCTGATTTCCGGTCGTCATCCATGGTGTAACGGTTTGAGCTTCTGCCTTTACTAAAAAAGCAAACAGAATAATTACGAAGAGAATTAATGGCTCTCCTCCATTTCTATTTTTTTTGGTTTTTTTATTCATAACATTTGGTTTTAATAGTTCCTTGTTTAATAGTATTTTATCATCAGTTAATTAATAACCCGTTTAAATTGTGGAGGGTAATATTATATCAATTTCAATAAAAAACAATCATTTTTAATCACTACAAAAACACATCAAACAAGCTAATGCCAGAAACTGCGGGATTTCATCTTGCGAACCACAACAGTATATCCAACATTAAATCTTATTTTTGCATTACTTTTTACACACAAAAAATTATGATTCCAAACGACATACAAGACCTAAACGACATCAAAAAAATGGTCGATACGTTTTATAGCAATGTGCGCCTAGACGAGGCAATCGGTCCCGTTTTCAACGAAAAAATAGGTGAACGTTGGCCAGAACATCTCGAAAAAATGTACCGCTTTTGGCAAACCATTTTGCTAGATACACACACCTACTCCGGAAGTCCGTTTCCCCCGCACAAACAATTGCCCGTAGACAAAACGCATTTCGACCGCTGGATGACGATTTTCACCACCACTATCGACAGTTTGTTTGCTGGCCCACTCGCCGAAGAAGCGAAACTGAGAGCCAAAAACATGGCCGAAATGTTCAACTATAAGATAGAGTATTTTAGGAAAGCCGAAAGAGAGCAATTGAAATAAAAGATAACTATCTGACAATGACAAACAGACAAAACGGATTCTAACAGCAAAAAATCCGTTTAAATCTGTGTCATCCGCGAGCCATTTTCAAAAGGAGTACAGCCAATACATAAAAATAGTTTTAAAATCAGGAGCGAAACAAAAGGCATTATCAGCCAGTATGGGTTCCCGCCATCCGCTCTAATCTTTGGTACAGAACGCCGGCACCAAAGGATTTCCACTACTGTCGGGGCTAAAGGACCTTCAATGGGATAGTTTTTAAAAAGTAACTATTACTAAAAACATTAAGTGAAAACCTACAAATAATCTTTCAGTATAATTTTTAATATTTAGGACAAAACCTAACTTCCAAATCATTAAAAGCCTTAACTCATTCAGTTAGGGCTTTTTTGTTGATAACTTACAAGTAATCTTTTTCTTTAATTTAATTATCTTAGCAAAAAGCAATTAAAAATCATTTGATTTCTTATATAACAACTAGTTATGAGCAGAATTCCCTCAAAGAAAAATCAGTTAACAATTTTCGAAAAAATCAAATTTAAAAAAAATGAGTTTTTCAGATTCTATATTACAAGAATACTAAAACATTTGACCAACTATTTAAAAAAAATAAACACAATAAATGGATTTGAAAATCCTGACAATTTCGAAGATTTTGGTCCAATTGTTTTAAGCAATGAAGAAGACAAACATAGCAAAAAGATAAAATATGCTATTGATAATCCTAATATATTAAATCTTGCGTTAACTGGACCGCTTGGAAGTGGTAAGAGTACAATTCTAAAAACATTCAAGCACAATTACTTAGAATATAATTATTTAGATATATCTCTGGCTACTTTTGATAAAAAAACATTAGATACTGAGAAAATTGAACATAATATCTTAAAGCAACTTTTTTATAGTGTAGAACACAAACAAATTCCTGAATCAAGATTTAAAAGAATTGAAAATCTTAAAGGAATAAAATTAAAAACTTTTCTTTTTCTACTTTGGTTGTGTTCATTATCTTATTTCCTAAAAGTTGAGTTTTTTAATGAATTAATAAAAACACTAAACCTTAATTACCAATTTGCATTCTTAAGTTTTATTTATGGGCTCTATTTCATTGCTTATTCAGCTGTATTAGCCTACAAACTTATGACGTTTATTTTAAATTTTAAACTGACCAAATTTAAAATTAAAGATGTTGATTTTGACAACGATCAGGATAAAAAAACAATAAACTTCGAAAACGAAATCGATGAAATTTTATATTTTTTTGAAAGAAACCCAATTGAAATTGTTTTTTTTCAAGATTTAGACAGATTCAACGAGAGTGAAATATTTATAAAATTGAGAGAAATAAATAACTTGATTAATAATTATGAACCTATTAAGAAAAAAAGAAAAGTAACATTTATTTATGCTGTTTCTGATGACATATTCAAAGAAAATGAAAGAGCTAAATTTTTTGACTTTATTATTCCAGTGATTCCTGTTATAAATTACTCAAGTTCGAGTTCTAAGTTGCTAACAAAATTAGATTCTGATATAAAAAGCCGAAAACTATCTAAAGACTTTATTGATGATGTTAGTCTTTTTTTAAATGATTACAGAACAATCAAATCTATTTATAACGAATATCAGATTTATAAAAACATCATAGGCAAACAATTAGACAATTATAATAATTTATTGGCTATGATGATATATAAAAATATTGAACCAACAGATTTTGATAAATTAAATTCAAATCAAGGATATGTTTTTATGGTTTTTGAAAATACTAATGATTTGATTAAGGAAAGAATTGAAAATTTTGACAATAAAATTGATGAATTAAATATAAAAATATTTGAAGCTAATAATGAAAAACTTAAAGACGTAAAAGAGTTAAGGATGCTTTACATCTTAAAATTTTTTGAATTAGTAATTTCTCAAAATAGTTATTCTGTTTTTGGATTTTTTTTAAATGGCAAAAAATGTTTAGTTGAAAATTTAGTTACTGACGAATTCTTTGATTTATTTATAAAAGAAACAAACATTAACTACTTCTATAACCAATACCATACTACTTCAAGCTCAATTTCATTTAGCCAAATTGAAAAATCAGTTGATAAAATAAAATATTCAGAAAGGTTAGAAATAGTTTTAAATAAACAAACTGAAAGTATTAATCAAATTAAAATAGAGTTACAAGATATAGAGAACAAGAGAAAAGAACTCAATTCTAAAAAGTTATATGAAATCTTAAATGAAGATAATTCAATCGAATATTTTAAAAAATATTCGATTGAAAATAAAAAAATCAACAATATTAACTTAATCAATTACTTATTAAGTGAAGGATATATCAATGAAGATTACAATCATTATATATCCTATTTCTACCCTGGCAGTATTACTAAAGAAGATAATGACTTTTTGATGAGTCTTTTATCAAGTGAAAAACCTCTTCCATTTAATCATAAACTAAAAGAAATAAACAGTTTGATTAAAAGAATAAAACCTGAAAATTTTAATAAAAAAGCTATATTAAATTTTACTCTAGTCGATTATATAATTGAAAATAAATTAACCAATAAGTTAAATTCAATTATCACTTTGATAAGTAATGAAAATAAGACAATAATTAATTTCGTAGATGATTATTTAAATTACGCAAACGAGAATAACAAATCCATATTTTTCAAAAACTTATTTAGCAATAATAGTGAAATATGGAACTATATCCTATCTAAATCTAATTTCACTCAAGAAATAATTGAATTATATTTAACATATATATTCAAATATCTTGATTATCAAACCATTAAGAATACCGATAAAAAGCACAAACTTTCAAATTACATCTCTGAATTAAATAATTTAAGCTGTTTTGAAAATGAAATTAATATTGATCTACTTCATAAATTTCTCAAAGACTCATCCACAGAATTTAAAAATCTTACCTATGATGAAAAGCATAGAAGTCTTTTTGAATTTATTTACAATAATAATATTTATGAAATAAACGAGAAAATGATTGAATTATTCATTTCACATTTCAATCAAAACAACATCAATATTAACAATCTTAAAAACTCAAATTATACAACAATTAAAGAATCAGGAATGTCTAAACTTATCGAATATATTGATAAAGACCTTGATATTTATTTAGAAGATGTTTTTCTAAAATTAGAAAATAATACAAATGAATCCCAAGAAAGCATATGTTCGATTCTTAACAACGAAAATGTCAATATCCGTCTTGAGATTATTCAAAAAGGTAAATTTTCAATAATTGATTTATCAAAAATTAATGAAATTGAAATACAATCAGCACTTATAAAATTTGAAAAAATAAATCCAACTTGGAAAAACATAGTATCTTATTACAAAAAGTCAAAAGAGATTGATCAAACAATAATTGATTACTTAAACATTGAGCATCATTACAATGCTCTTTCAAAACAACCTCATATAGATGATTCAGATGTTGGAGTAAAAACTAGCTTCTCTAAAGATTTAATTAATAGCGATATTTCAGAGAATTGTTTTTCTAAAATAATTAATAATATTCCATATGCGTATAAAAATGGTGTGGAATTCATAAGCATTGGTAATTCAAAGATGAAATTATTAATTGAATTTAAAAGAATTCTATTATCAACCGATAATTTTACTTTGATCAATGATGAATTCGACAATTTGCTAATTTTTCTATTAGAAATAAATATAATTGATTTTATAAAATCAATTGAAAAATACACTTTAGATAGTTCAATTATTTTAAAAATTTTAAAATCACAAGCTTTTAATGCCTCTCAAAAATTATCCGTTATTGAAAATACAACCGATGATGTTTTAATGAATAATAAAAATTTACTTGAAGAGTTGAGTAAATTTTTACTAGAAAACAAAATAAGTAAAATAAGTTCTGCCCTATTAATTGCATTAATTACAAATTCAACAACACATAAAGACAAAGTTGAATTAACTAATAACTACTTCAATTTTATTGAAAACTTTAATTTAAGTGTGGTTATTGAAAAAATTGAAGAATTTTCAAAATTACTTATTGGTAAACATCCAAAAGTAGATAACATAAAACACAACCAACAACTAATAAAAAATCTTGAAGGTAAACTCATAAGTAATAAGAAAGTATTAAAGGATACTAAAAAAATTGAATTATTCCCATACTTAAAAAGTAGAATTTAAATACAACTCATATTAGTCAATATTAATCCCCCTTCATTCAGGTGAAAAATTTTGAGTTGTTTAAAAAAAACAAAAGTAAACCATTGTTAAAATCCTATAAAAACACTTAGTTTACTAAAAATACCCAATAAAAACCTGTAAATAATGATTCGAAATTGTATTTTTACAAAAAACTATACCGATTTCGCTATGAATGCAAAAATAGAAAGTAATCCCCTAATCGAGCGATTACCGAAACATTTGAAACAGTTTATCAAACCGCAAGACTACGAAGACTACACGCCCATCAACCAAGCCGTTTGGCGCTATGTGATGCGCAAAAACGTAGACTACCTATCCAAAGTTGCACACAGTTCGTACCTCGAAGGTTTACAAAAAACAGGTATCGAAATCGACTCCATTCCAAGTATGTACGGTATGAATCGCATACTGTCCGAAATTGGATGGGCTGCCGTTGCCGTAGATGGATTTATTCCGCCCAACGCTTTTATGGAATTCCAAGCCTATAATGTGTTGGTGATTGCCTCAGATATTCGTCAATTAGAACATATCGAATACACGCCTGCTCCAGATATCATTCACGAAGGTGCGGGACACGCTCCTATTATTGCCAATCCAGAATATGCGGAATACTTGCGACGTTTTGGCGAAATTGGTTGCAAAGCCATTTCTTCGCACAAAGATTACGAAATGTATGAAGCCATTCGTTTACTTTCGATTTTAAAAGAAGCCGAGGGAACGCCACAAAGCGAAATTGAAGCTGCTGAAAAGGCAGTAGAAGATTTGCAAAACAATATGGGTGAACTTTCTGAAATGGCTCAAATCCGAAACTTACATTGGTGGACCGTGGAGTACGGTTTAATTGGCACATTAGAAAATCCAAAAATATACGGCGCTGGTTTGCTTTCCTCAATTGGAGAAAGTGCTTGGTGTATGACCGATAACGTCAAAAAAATACCGTACACGTTTAGCGCAGCACAACAAAGTTTTGACATTACCAAAGTACAACCGCAACTCTACGTAACTCCTGATTTCGCTTATTTGAGCTTAATCCTAGAAGAATTTGCCAATACGATGGCCTTGAGAACAGGTGGTTTATCTGGTATTAAAAAACTCATCGATTCCAAAGCTTTGGGAACTGTGGAATTGAGTACTGGTTTACAAATCTCGGGTGTTTTTACAAACGTGATTGAATATGAAGGCAAACCGATTTACCTACAAACGACTGGAAAAACAGCCTTGGCGAACCGAGAGAAAGAATTAGTAGGACACGGAACTGCTGCTCACCAAGAAGGTTTTGGTAGCCCCATCGGGAAACTCAAGGGCATCAACCTCGCTATTGAAGATATGAGTCCGAGAGACTTAAAAGCATACGACATTTACGAAGGAGAAACTGCTACTTTGGAGTTTGAAGGTAACATCAAAGTAGTAGGGGAAATCATAACTGGGAAACGAAATCTACACGGTGAAATCATCTTGATTTCTTTTAAAAACTGTACAGTTACGCACGGTGAAACAGTTCTGTTTCAACCAGAATGGGGCACCTATGATATGGCAGTGGGTAAAAAATTAGTTTCGGCTTTTTCTGGCCCTGCAGATGTGAATAGTTTTGATTTGATTGCTCACGTACCAAGTAGCAAAACCATCAAAGCTTCAACCTCAGAAGAAAGAGATGCTTTAGAAGTATTGTATCATACCGTTCGTAATATCCGTGAGACTAGAGATACGAAAACATCATTGGCTCCCATTTTTGAAAAATTAAAAGAAGAACATTCTAATGACTGGTTACTTTGCGTTGAATTGGCAGAACTTTTAAAAGCAAGAAACGAAACGCAATTACTTTCGGACGTCCTTACACATTTAGAAAATCTTAAAAAGCAACGCCCTGAAGTAGCCAAATTAATTTCGAATGGTTTGGAATTGATTTTTGAAAAAGAGGAAACTGTTCACTAAAATTCACGAACACAGATTGATTGTGTAGATTAGCGTTTAACTGCTACTTATCAATCAAATAACAAAAAAACGACCGCAAATTCGCAAATTTTAATATTAAATAAAAATTTGTGAATTTGCGGTTTAATTTTTAAACTATACCTTTCGATGTAAACTTTTTTTTGGAATTTGGAATTTATTTTTTGGAATTTATCTTTCTTTTACAACTTCAAATCCTGTTTTAGCTGGCTTTCGGTTTCGATGACTTCACCATTGTATTGTAATTTCCAGCCCAAAGAATTGGTTAATATGAGCATTTTGGAAATTTCGCTTACCAAACGATTTTTAGCATTGGTTTTCAACGTCGATTTGTCTACTTTTTTAGCCAAATTAGCTCGTACGGTTTTGTTGATTTTGTTGTAATCAGCACCTGTAAATTCATTGAGTTTGCTTTGCTCCACATCATAATATTGGATGTCAGGATAAATCGAAATCTCTTCTTTTGGAATGGAAAGAATCGTTATGGTTTTGTTCTTTTCATCGATATCGTATTTCATTTGATGCAAATCATAAGCCACAGTTACTTTGGCATTCACAATAACAATCGCCTTCTTTTCAAAAGAAATCATATCCAAAAAGTACTTATTCGAATTCTTAAACGTGATGACTTCCGAAAAATGGCCTTCGGTCACCACCAATTTCCCAACATTTAGAATTTGTTGCTGAATAAGATTCGTATTGTAATCGAACTCGTCTTCTTTTTCTTTTTTAAAATCGCAGTATTTAAACAACAACAAACCAATAACTACTACTCCAACTCCAATTAAAATGCGTTTCAACATAACTAAAATTTCATAAATGAATACTGTACCTCTAATGTAGCAATTTTTTCTTTCAGATTCGCCTCAAACTTCTGATGGCTTTCTGAATTGGGATTAAATGGTCGATGTGCCAAGCCTTTTTTTATGGTTTGAACCAATTCCATTATAGCTATTGCATTGGCGTCAATTTGAGTTGCAGCAAATCGTTCCCAGATATAATCAATCGCCATTGGACTGGGGTGCATCATATCATCGGCATAAAAACGATAGTCTCTAAGCTCGTCCATCATAATTTCGTAGCTGGGAAAAAGCCCCCTAGCCCCCGAAGGGGGAACTACTTCCGATTCTTGTAAAAAGCTATAAATAGCTGTTATTAAATGCGCTTTACTTACTTGATTTTCTACAAAACCGTCTTTGAGATGGCGAACGGGCGAAACAGTAAAAATGAAATTACAATTAGAATTTAGGGTTTCAATTAAAGAGACTGTATTTTGAATCGATTTTTGGATGCTATCAATCGACAACAACTCTTTGCTAAATTGCTTTTGTGGCACTTTATGGCAGTTCGCTACAACTGCATTGGTTTCAATATGCCGATACACCCATGAAGTACCATAAGTGATGATAAAATGGGTCGCTTGCTGTAATTGCTTTTGGGTGTCTAAAAGAATTCGGTTCAGTTTACTCAACATTACTTCGGCATCAGCATCACTCAACTCAGAATGAACTTCATAACAATGCCATCTTTCATTGAAGAAAAAAATATCATCTTTGGTAAAAAATCTTTGTAACACCACTCTTTCTATAAGTTTTTCAATAGAAACCGGATTGAAAATAATACCAAAAGGATTTACTTGAGTTTGAAATTTATAATAGAGCAATTTATCTCCCATATTTTCAGCAAAGCAGGAACCTAAAGAAACAATTTTGGAATTGTAATCTATTGGTTTGGTATTTTGAGGAATGGGTATTTTCGTTGTAAAGTTCATAGTTTTTCTCTCAAATTTTGATCATTGAAAATGAAAATAGTTTAAAACTCATTTTCTCGCAAAGGCGCAGAGCCGCAAAGGATACTCCTATGTTTTCGGCAAAGCAAGAGCCTAAAGAAACAATTTTGGAATTGTAATCTATAGAATTAAGATTATGATGAATAGCTATTCTTGTAGTAAAATTCATAGTATTTCTCTCAAATTTCGATAACTAGACAATAAAAATAGTTTAAAACTCATTTTCTCGCAAAGGCGCAGAGTCGCAAAGAAAATAAACCCAACTTTGCGCCTTTTCGTCTTCGCGAGATAAATTTAGTAAATGCTTGAGAGAAATAATCGTTAAACTTCGAGTTGTAGGCTAAAGATTATTCACAATCCTTGTAATTCCGTTTTTAATCAATGATTCATTAAAATTAATCAACAACCCTAATTTCATTCCAGTTATTTTTAGATAGGTCAAAAGTTGTTTAGGATGAACATTAGCTATTTGTTCAACCGATTTTATTTCAATAATCACTTTTTCTTCAATAATCAAATCAGTTCTAAAACCTATATCCAAGAATACTTCATGCCAAATTACTGGCAATGGTTTCTGTCTTTCAACTTTTAATCCTCTATTAGTTAACTCATAATAAAGTATAGCTTCATAAACTGACTCCAACAATCCTGGACCAAGTTTAGTATGAATTTCATAACAAACATTAACAACAATTCTGGAAATTTCGTTTTCAGTCATATTTGTAATTTTGACACAAAATACTAAAATTCCTTCAAAAAAAATAGCGCCACATTTTTATTAAGTAAAAAATCTCAAAAAAAGACGCAGAGTAGCAAATTATATAGCTTATCAAATAAACATTTAATAAACACTTTGCGACTCTGCGTCTTTGCGAGATAATATTTTCTAAAAGATTAGCGAACTATTTCACAAAATCAATGGCTTTTTCTAAAGCTTCAGAAACACCAGCTGAATTTTTTCCACCAGCTGTAGCAAAGAAAGGTTGTCCTCCTCCGCCTCCTTGTATGTATTTCCCTAATTCGCGAACTACTTGTCCTGCGTTTAAGTTTTTATCGGCTACTAATTCTTTAGAAATATAGCAGGTCAACATTGGTTTGTCTTCATTTACAGTAGCCAAAACAATGAAAATATTGTTTCCTAAATTACCTAATTCATACACCAAATCTTTGGCACCTTCAGCAGTTAAATCTACTTGTTGCGCTAAGAATTTAACGCCGTTTACTTCTTGAAAAGCAGCGGCTAATTCGCCTTTCATATTCTTGGCTTTGTCTTTTAGCAACGCTTCTATCTGCTTTTTCAAAGAAGCATTCTCATCTTGCAGTGTTTGAATCGCTTTTATAGGGTCAACAGCATTTTTCAACACTTCTTTCATCTCTCCAAAAGTAATCAACTGTGATTCAAAGAAATCCTTAGCTGCTTCACTTGTAATCGCCTCAATTCGGCGAATTCCTGCAGCAACAGCACCTTCTGAAACAATTTTGAAATGCCAAATCTCAGATGTATTCGCCACGTGTGTTCCTCCACATAACTCAACAGAATCACCAAACTTAATCATACGAACCAAGTCGCCATATTTTTCTCCAAACAAAGCAATAGCTCCTTCCTCTAATGCTTGTTCTTTTGGGATACCACGTTTCTCTATCAATGGTAAACTTTGACGAATACGAGCGTTTACAAAGTTTTCTACTTCTTTAAATTCTTCGTCTGACACTTTAGAGAAGTGAGAAAAGTCAAAACGTAAAGAAGCCGAACGCACCATAGAACCTTTTTGTTCAATATGTGTTCCTAATACTTTTCTCAAACCTTGATGCAACAAGTGGGTTGCCGTATGATTAGAAGACGTTCTTGCTCTTTGCTTCACATCTACAATCGCTTGGAAAGTATCAGTTAAATTATCAGGCAATGATTTTGCCAAGTGAATCGTTTGATTGTTCTCTTTTTTGGTATCAATAATATAAGTGATGTTTCCATTACTAGCTTCAAGATATCCTTTATCGCCAGTTTGTCCTCCACTTTCCCCATAAAAAGGAGTCGCGTTAAAAACCAACTGAAAAATTTCTCCTTCTTTTACACTCTCAACTCTACGGTATTTTGTGATTTTTACTTGGTGCTGCAAACGATCATAACCTACAAACTCCTGAATATCATCTTCTACAATTACATTCCAATCACCTGCAGTAACTTTTGAAGCCGCACGAGAGCGTTCTTTTTGCAATTGTAATTGTTCTTCAAAAACTTTTTCGTCTAATTGCAATCCTTTTTCGGATAGAATCAAAGCCGTCAAATCGATTGGAAAACCATACGTATCATACAATTCAAATGCTTTTTTACCATCGATTACCTTGCTTTCATTGTTAGCAATCACTGCATCTAGTAAAACTAATCCTTGATCTAGCGTGCGTAAAAACGAACTTTCTTCTTCACGAATCACGTTAGAACATAATGCTTTTTGAGAACGAATTTCAGGAAAAGAGGCACTCATTTGAGCACTTAAAGTATCTACTAATTTATAGATAAACGGCTCTTTGGTATTCAAGAAAGTAAAGCCGTAGCGAATAGCACGACGTAAAATTCTACGAATTACGTAGCCTGCTCCTGTGTTAGATGGCAGTTGTCCGTCGGCTATTGCAAAAGCAACTGCACGAACGTGATCTGCAATAACACGAATCGCAATATTTATTTTTTCTTCTTCTTCATTGGCCGCTTTAATCGTATAATTTGCACCTGTAATAGTTTCAATTTCTCGAATCAGCGGAGTAAATACATCCGTATCATAGTTTGACTGAACCCCTTGTAAAACCATACAAAGACGCTCAAATCCCATACCCGTATCAACGTGTTGTGCTGGCAATTTCTCTAGTGAGCCATCCGCTTTACGGTTGAATTCCATGAATACATTATTCCAAATCTCAACCACTTGAGGATGATCAGCATTGACTAATTCTTTACCGTCAATCAATGCTTTTTCTTCGGCTGAACGAATATCAACGTGAATTTCAGAACATGGACCACAAGGACCTTGATCTCCCATTTCCCAGAAATTGTCTTTTTTATTTCCTAATAAAATACGGTCTTCTGCAATTAAAGTTTTCCAAATATCATAAGCCTCTTGATCGAAAGGAACATTTTCCTCAACGCTTCCTTCAAAAACAGTTACATAAAGTATGTCCTTGTCAATTTTATAGACATCTGTCAGTAATTCCCAAGCCCAATGAATGGCTTCTTTCTTGAAATAGTCCCCAAACGACCAGTTCCCCAACATCTCAAACATAGTATGATGATAGGTATCAATCCCTACCTCTTCAAGGTCATTATGCTTTCCTGAAACACGCAAACATTTTTGAGTATCGGCTATACGTTGGCTTTTTGGCGTTCCTAAGCCCAAAAAATATTCTTTGAATTGCGCCATTCCTGAGTTGTTGAACATCAAGGTTGGATCGTCTTTAAGAACGATGGGCGCAGAAGGAACAATTAAATGTCCTTTGCTTTCAAAAAAATCTAAAAATTGTTTACGTACGTCTTGTGATTTCATAGTATTTGATGCGAAATTGGTCTTGAGTTGTTTCTAATAATTTAGAGAATACAACAGTTTCCTGTTTATGAGTAGGCTACAAAGACTACTTTTTCAAATTATTTTATTTATCGTAAAAAAAAGAAGAACATTTGAAACATTTCTTAAATTTGTTCGACTAACTTTTTTACAGGTTGCAAAAATAGGGTATTTTAAAATATGGCGAAAGTAAAATATTATTACGATTCCGAAAAATTAGCGTATCGAAAAATTACCACTAAAAAGAGGAAAAAAATCGGTTTTGCTGTCCTGTTTTTGGTGGCCTCGGCGCTTTTTGGTTTCCTTTCATTTGTGGCCTTATTGAATGTTCCTTATTTCAAAACTCCCAATGACAGAGTTCAAGAAAGAGAAATTGAAAATTTAAAGCTGAATTATGCCATTTTAAATAAAAAATTGGAGCAATTACAAGGAGTTGCAGAACAAATAGCTGAGCGTGATAATAATTTGTACAGAACGTATTTTAATACGGCACCTATTTCTGATGAAGAACGAAAATCGGGCTATAGAAACAAAAATAGATATGCCTCTTTACAAGGATTTGACAATTCAGAACTCGTGAGCAGCACGACAAAAAAGATGGATGTTTTGAGTAAACAATTGGCTATTCAATCTAAATCTTTGGATGCTATTTTGAAATTGGCAGAGGCAAAACAGGTCTTTTTGGCTAGCATTCCTGCCATACAGCCAGTAAGAAATGAAAATTTAAAACATGTAGCTTCTGGGTTTGGTTATCGTACCGATCCGTTTACCAAAGCACGTAAGATGCATGAAGGCATGGATTTTACAGCAAAAACTGGAACACCAATTTTTGCCAGCGGAGATGGTATTGTGGCACGAGCAGACAATTCGGCTTCTGGCTTTGGAAATCATATTGTGATTCGGCATGGTTATGGCTATGAAACCCTCTACGCACATTTAAGTAAATACAAATGTCGAGTTGGAAAACGGGTAAAAAGAGGCGATATTATTGGTTATGTAGGAAGCACAGGACGCTCCGAGGCTCCACATTTACATTATGAAGTTCACAAAAACGGAAAAGTAGTCAATCCGCTAAACTTTTATTATGGTAATATATCGGCAGTTGAATATGTCGCCATTTCTACACTAGCGAATCAAGAAAACCAATCGTTGGATTAATTCATTTAAAAAGTGTTACGTTATTATAAATTATAAAAAGAGCGTTCAAAAAAACAAGAAAAAATGCATATAGAATTAGCACCAGACAAAAGATATTACAGCATTGGCGAAGTGGCCAAAGCCTTTGGCGTTAATGCCTCTTTGATTCGATTCTGGGATAGTGAATTTGATATTTTAAAACCAAAAAAAAATGCCAAGGGCAACCGAATGTTTACTCCCGATGACGTTAAAAACTTAGAATTGATTTATCATTTGGTCAAAGAAAGAGGGTTTACTTTAGAAGGTGCCAAAACCCATCTGAAAGAAAGTCAAAAGAAAACCTTGGATAAATTTGACATCATTCGAAAATTGGAAGCCATAAAAGTGCAATTAACGAGTATTAAAAACGAACTTTGAAATGAGAATTTCAAAGTCAATAATAATTAAACAATTAAAACTAAATATTAAACTTTAAAATTAAATAAACATGAGAAGATTTTTGCCTTGGATTATCGGAATTGGATTAGTTATAATCGTTGCTTTTTGGGTGATGGGTTTAAAAAACACCGCCTTGAAATACAGCCAAGCTGTTGGTAAAGAATGGGGAAATGTTGACGCCGCCTATCAAAGAAGAAATGACTTGATTGGAAACTTAGTAAACACAGTAAAAGGAGCTGCTGATTTTGAAAAAAGCACACTAACTGCTGTAATTGAAGCCCGTGCAAAAGCAACATCAGTGACAGTTGATCCTACAAACATTTCACCAGAACAATTGGCACAATTTCAACAAGCTCAATCTGGTGTATCATCATCATTATCTAGATTATTAGTAAGTGTTGAAAGATATCCAGAATTAAAAGCCAATGCTAATTTCTTAAAATTACAAGATGAATTAGCTAGTACAGAAAATCAAATTTTGACTGCCCGAACTCGTTTCAACGAATCTGTTGAAGTGTATAATGGTTATATTTTGGCTATGCCGCAAAGTTTTTTCTTAGGAAATTACAAAGAGAAACCTTTCTTCAAATCTGTTGAAGGTGCTGATAAACCAGTAGAAGTAAAATTCTAATCCTCCCCAACCCCTCCGAAGGAGGGGCTTTTTTTATACCACTGAAAAAACAAAACAAATGTCAAAAGTAGAAGACTTTTTAACTAAAGAAGAGGAAAGTGCCATCGTAGAAGCCATTCGTGTGTCCGAAAAAAACACTTCGGGCGAGATTAGAGTTCACATAGAAGCTACCACTTCTCTAGATGCCTATGATCGTGCAATGGAGGTTTTTCACGAACTCAATATGGATGCTACCGAATTACAAAACGGTGTACTGATTTATCTAGCGGTAAACGACAAAACCTTTGTGATTTGTGGTGACAAAGGAATCAATGATGTAGTAGCTTCTGATTTTTGGGACTGTACTCGTGATGCTATGATGAGCCAATTCAAACTAGGAAATTACAAACAAGGCTTGATTGATGGCATTTTAAATGCTGGAGAACAACTTAAAAAATATTTCCCTTGGCAGGAAGGCGACACTAATGAATTGTCAAACGAAATTTCTAAAGGATAACCTATGAAAAATTCCAAATTAAAAACATCAAATTCCAACGGGATTTTTCGATTAACCCTTTTGCTTATTGCGTTTTTAACGTTCCATTGCAGCTTTGCACAATTTACTATTCCAGAAAAACCTAGTGCTCAAACTTCGGTGTATGATTATGCTAATTTATTTAGCGCTGAAGAAAAAGCACAACTAGAAGAAAAATTAGTTCGCTATTCTGATTCGACTACCACTCAGATTGTAGTAATTTCTATTGAAAGTCTAAAGAATGAAAATGTCAATCAATTGGCGACCAATTGGGCACAAACTTGGGGAATAGGACAAGCCAAAGAAGATAACGGTGTCATCATTTTGATTGCTAAAAATGATAGAAAAATAGCCATTAATCCTGGTTACGGACTCGAAGACCGACTAACTGCTGGAATTGGAGGAGAAATCATCCGAAATATAATTACTCCAGAATTCAAGGCAGGAAGTTATTACAGAGGAATTGACAAAGGAACCGATGCGCTTTTTGATGTTTTCAAAGGCAAATACAAAGGTGAACGAAAAAAATCTTCAGGAAAAAGCTTTCCCATTTTACCTTTGATTTTTATTGTTGTCGTCCTGATTATTATTTTCTCTAAAAACAAAGGCGGAGGCAATTCTGGAAATCGAGGAGGCGGAGGTCCTAGCCTACTCGATGTTATCATTTTAAGTAACCTTGGCCGTGGCGGCGGAGGTGGATTTGGTGGTTCTTCTGGTGGAGGTTTTGGCGGTGGCGGATTCGGAGGTGGATTCGGCGGAGGCGGATTCTCTGGTGGAGGTTCAAGCGGAAGTTGGTAAGTAAAAAATATTGCCTTATTAAAATCTAAAAAGACAATTTCGATTTGAATTCAAATTACTTGTATAAATTTCATTTCAGTGCTTCGTTTTAATGATAAAAAACAAATAGTTTTGATAAACATTTTAAACCGATGAAAAAAATAACTACTCTTTCATTATTTCTTTTGTGTAACCTCATTTTCTCTCAAGATTTTATTGAACCAGAAAAACAAGGAACACAAATGGAAATCAATGAATTGAATACATTAATAGAAAAACATCCCAGCTCGGAAAATTATTATTACAGAGGGTATTTTAATTATCAAAACAACAATTTTTTTGATGCATTATTAGATTATGATAAAGCAATACAGCTTTCACCAAATGACTTTAAGACCTATTATAGTAGAGGAATCTTAAAAATTAAAACAACTGATTTCAAAGGAGCAATAGAAGATTTTTTACAGTGTATTCTCATAAATAACACATCCTACAAATCATATTTTAATATTGCTTTTGCAAAAACAAAAATCAATGATTTTGAAGGTGCCATCAAAGATTACAATAATTGTATCAAACTAAATCCAAGCTATTTCCCAGCCTATCAAAATAGGGGTATGCTTTATAAATTCCAAAATTTATTTCAAAAGGCTATTTCTGATTTTGATAAAGTAATCGAATTAGATACCAACAATTTAGAAGCATATCAAGAAAGAGCTATTTCAAAGGCTATGTTAAATCAAAAAGAAGCTGTTGCTGACTTTGATAAAGTAATTAGCATTGCTCCTCAAAATGCTCAAGCTTATTACAATAGAGCCCTTTATTTCATAAACTTCAAAATTAAGAGAGATTATTGTTCGGATTTAACACAAGCTCTAAAATTGGGTTTTACACCTGCTAAAAATGTAATAGCAGAAGTTTGTTCAAAAAAATAAATTCAAAATAGATAGAAAAAAAATCTTTAATTCTGTCATTTGACTAAAAAAGATAATTAAAATTGAAACAGCGCAATGATAGTTCATTGCGCTGTTTTTATTTTAAAACCAAACCAAAAAACCTTGTTAATCAGCGATTTACTTTTAGATAAAAAATATTTTAATAATTCTACTAATTTTATAGAATTAATAATATATATTTGCTCCCGAAAATAATTTCAACCAAAATAAACTACAATGAAAACGAATCAAAAGAATGCATATTCTAGAGAAAAACTAAAAAAGAAACGAGTATCAATTATCAAAATCAGTAATTGTATGATGTGTATGTGCCTAGCCAAATAAAATTTACTATTTAATTCGACTATTTACATATAATTTATATAATAATGAAAAATATCTATACAAAAACACTATCAACCCTACTTTTAATTTTACTATTTTCAACTTCATATGGCCAAAGCCTTTTAGAGGGAGAAGTTAGAAACGATGACAATGCACCTATAGAAGGTGTCAATATATTTGTTAAAGGAACCACCAATAGTGCCACTTCAGATGGTAATGGTAAGTTTTCCCTTCAAGCCAAAGCATTACCTTTTACCATCATTGTACAATACGCTGGTTTTAACACAAAAGAGATTAAAATCACCGAATTACCTACTAATGCAAAACCATTACAAATAAATATCTCTACTAGAGAGGAAAAAGTATTATCTGAGGTAGTGGTTACCTCAAGACGTAGAATAGAAAAAGCTCAAGATATTCCCATTGCCATTTCAGTTGTAACAGGCAAACAAGCAGAACAAGCTGGGGCATTCAACGTGAATCGTCTAAAAGAATTGGTTCCATCGGTTCAATTGTATTCTTCCAATCCCAGAAATACTGGAATTAACATTCGTGGTCTGGGATCTCCTTTTGGACTGACTAATGACGGTATTGACCCAGGTGTTGGTTTTTATGTAGACGGTGTTTACTTCTCTAGACCAGCCGCAACAACCTTAGATTTTATAGATGTAGATCGAATTGAAGTATTGCGTGGTCCGCAAGGTTCTTTGTTTGGAAAAAACACAACTTCGGGTGCTTTTAACATCACTTCTCGCAAACCTAGTTTTACTTCAAGTGCTGATTTTGAAGTGAGTTATGGCAATTACCAATTCATACAAGCTAAAGCGTCTATTACAGGAGCTTTGAGTTCAAAAATTGCTGGTAGAATATCTTTCTCTGGTACTCAACGTGATGGATTAATCGAGAATGTTGTAACAGGAAGACCTACTAATACACTAAACAACCAAGGAATTAGAGGACAATTACTTTATACTCCTTCTGAGAGAACAAATATACTGTTCGCAGCAGATATCACATTGCAACGTCCTAACGGATATGCACAAGTAGTTGCTGGTGTTGCTCCAACAAAAAGAGCAGCTTACCGCCAATTGAATGCCATAATTGCTGACTTGAATTACCAACTTCCTAGCTTGAATGCTTTTGACCGCAAGATTGATCACGACACCCCTTGGCGCTCTGGACAAGATTTAGGTGGCGCCTCTTTAAATATTGATACAAAAATTGGTAACGGAACACTTACCTCAACAACAGCTTGGAGATTCTGGAATTGGGATCCATCAAATGATAGAGATTTTACAGGTTTACAAGTATTGGCATTATCACAAAACCCTGCCAGACATACCCAATTAACGCAAGAAGTACGCTATGCAGGACAAGTAACCTCATCCTTGAGTGGTGTGGTGGGTCTGTTTTTTATTGACCAAGAAGTAAAAGTAAGAGGAAATGAAGAATCTGGAACGGCACAATGGCGATTTGCTCAAAGTACTACTAGCCCATTATGGAGAACACCGGGTCTTTTTGAAGGATATGGCATAAGAACCAACTCGAATGTACGTTCAACAAGTGCTGCAGTATTTACTCAATTGGATTGGGCAATCACTGAAAAATTACACGTACTCCCAGGGTTACGATATAATTATGACAAAAAAGCTGCCGATTACGACCGTAAAACCTACGGAGGACTTCAAACTACAGATCCAGCATTACTTGCACTTAAAAGATTGGTTTATACAGATCAATCGTTTACTTCAAGCACTGACGATACCGACTTTTCAGGAAATTTAACCGTGAACTATAAAGTGTCTGATAAAATTAATGCTTATGCTACCTATGCTAAAAGCTATAAACCGGTTGGTGTGAATGTAGCAGGACTTCCGACTATTGCTGACCAACCAGCTCTTGACCTTGCAGTAATTAAACCCGAAAGTGTAAACCATTATGAATTGGGTATAAAAACTTCACCTATTAAAAATTCGGTTTTAAACTTAACCTTCTTTACTACTGAGATTAAAGATTTCCAAACCAATGTGCAAGCGGCTGAATTAGGTGTAAATCGTGGTTACCTTGCCAATGCTGACAAAGTAAGAGTAAAAGGTATAGAATTAGATGCTAGTTTTCTACTTAACAAACACTTTAGCTTTAACGCTGCCGCTACTTATAGCGATGGAAAATATGTCAAATTCACAAACGCCCCATTGCCATTAGAAGAAACTGGAGCTGCAGTATCGTTTAAAGATGTTTCTGGAACAGACTTGCCAGGGGTTTCAAAATGGGCAGGAAGCCTTGGAGGTGAATATACTAAAAATGCTAAATTCTTCGGAAGTATAGGCAAATTCTTCATCGCCCTTGATAGTTTTGCTCGTTCTGAATTCTCTTCAAGCCCTTCTGCATCGAAATATTTGGTAGTACCAGGTTATGCTATATTTAATGGTCGCCTTGGCTTCCGTGTTGCAGATGGTTTATCAGCGCACATTTGGGGACGTAATTTATTCAACAAAGATTACTACGAGCAATTACTGCCTGCTGGTGGAAATTCAGGACATTATGCAGCAGTACTAGGCGACCAAAGAACGTATGGCGTCACCTTAAAATATTCGTTATAGTGTAAATTAACCTCATTTTTTACTTGATTTTGAGCCGTCTGAAATTACTATTTTAGATGGCTCTTTATCATAAGTACCTATCTCACTTTGCTTTCTAAAACAAAATAATGAAGCATTTTTGGGAAAAATCTTTTTAAATAAACCCCTAAAACTTCTTTACCCCCAATATAAGTTTCAAATTTATTGGCTTCAATGGCCTTAATCATTTTTGAAGCAAAAACAGCTACTGGCATTCCGTTTTTTGTCGCTTCATCATTTGACTTTTGAATTTCTCCGTTTGCAGTTAAAGCATTTATAGCTACATTTGTCTGTACAAAGCTAGGACAAATAAGGGTGACTTTGATATTGTCTTTTTCATGTTCCATACGCAAAACATCAAAAAAACCATGTAATGCGTGTTTTGCACCACAATAACCTGAACGATATGGGCTTCCGAATTTCCCCATTAAACTGGTTACCGTTACAAAATGACCTTTCTTTCGTTGGATAAAATACGGTAAAAGCGCCTTTGTTAAAGCCACAGTTCCCAAATAATCAACGGCTATCAATTTTTTATCTACTTCAAAATCAGTTTCGGCAATTAAGGAGCGTTGACTGATTCCACCATTATTAATCAAAACATCAATGGAACCAAAAAATTGCAAGGCTTTAGAAACAGTACTTTTGGATAAATCAAAATGAGACAAATCGAAAGGAAGTAACACAACATCTGCGCTATCACACTTTTCCTTTACTTGCTCTAAAGCTTCCAGATTTCTTCCAGATAAAATAAGCTTTGCCTGTTTTGAAGCTAAAGCATAGGCTAATGCCTCCCCTATTCCACTTGAAGCACCTGTTATCCAAATTACTTTTCCAGTTACATTCATAACATTTTGATTTTTTACTAAGATATAAAATAAAACATTTTTTTGCACTATTCTATTCGTAGACTTACATTTACCAAAAAAATATTTTGAAAAAAAAGCACCTTATTCTATTCTTATTATCCTCCCTTTTTTCCTTTTCGCAAAATGAAAAAAAAGTTGATCATCAGAATATTCTATGGACTCGCTATTATAATTTACTGACCTTAGACGACAATTGGTCCATTCATACAGAATTTGACAATCGCGTTTTCTTGAAACCAATTGCCGAAAATCTATTTGTTTTTAGAATCCAAGGTAGATACAAATGGAATTCAAATATAGAAACTGGAGCTGGTTTCACTTACTTTTCGGTTTATACACAAGATCCAAAACAGGACTTTGATTTTGAAATTCCTGAATATAGAGGACAGCAGGATGTAACGTATAAATTCAATCTAAAAAAGATAACCCTCAACCAAAGACTACAGGTTGAAGAACGGTTCATACACAACGCTTCTAAAACAGGACTTATAGATGGCACTACCTTCAGTTGGCGATTTCGTTACCGATTGCAGGCAGAATTTCCGTTTTGGGAAAAAGAAAAGCAATATCTCAAAGCAATTGTATACGATGAGATTATGCTAAATGCTGGAAAAAGTATCATCTACAACACCTTCGACCAAAATAGAATCTATGCTGCCTTACAATATGGTATCAACAAAAATATCTCTGTGGAACTTGGGTATCTAAAAAGCTTTCAACAACGTCCTAGCGGGGTCGACTATTTCAATAGAGACATCATAAGACTGAGTATTTTTCATAAAATGCATTGGTAAACAATTTATTAAGTTTTACTTTTTTTCATAAATAAAGTAGTACGAAAATATTTATTCCTTTATATTTGGACAGATTTTAACTGCCCTATATTTATGAAAATGAACCTATTAAAAACTAGCTGCTTCGTTATTTTTTTACAAACCTCTTTAACTTTTACCACTCATGCCCAATTTGGCGGGCTTAAAGACAAAGTGTTAAGTGCAGGATCGGCTGTCGCGTCCAAAGCATTAGGAGTTGAGAAAATCCTGAAACAACCTGCTGCCATAACCACTTCATTCGAAGATGTAGACAAAACTGGATCTAAACTTCCTGATTTTAAAGCTAACGAAAAAGCGCAACCGCTTTATTTACTTCCTAAAGCTCCTGATGGTGGCTATGTCCTTTGCGAAGGATTTTATGAAATGACTACCAAAAGCTACTGTCTGATGGCGGGAACTTTTGCTCCTTCTAGTGGCGATGGTTATATGTATGCCCCGACTTTGGGTCCAAAGGAGGAAATTGTAACTACGATTTTAAAAAATGCTGAAAAACATCCCGAAGTACACCAACACGATATCCAAATGTTGTTATGGGCAATTATTGCTCGAACAAAATTTGCCGATTATAGTGGCCAAATAAAATTGACAGCTATCACTTTACTTTCACCACAAGACTTATTGAAGTTAGAAGGTGGAGCGCTAGGCATATTACCTGGTAATATAATGGAAAAAGCAAAAAGCAAATTACCAGAAGGAATTCAAACTATTTTTGAAGCCGAAAATCAAATTCGAAAATTAGTTGCTTCAGGAAACTACAGCTATGCCGAGATGGAAAAATATGCTATTATTGCTGGTTTCGCGCCACCAAGAGCTGATGTCCCGAGTGGCATTTGGACTTTACACCCTGATGGATATTATGTTCGCTATTTTCCTTCAGGCTATTCGACTACCAAAGTACAAATCTATGTTCCCAAAGAATTACTCCTAAACTCAAACGGTAAAAGAATCATTTACGACGCTACTAATGATATTGCTTGTCCAGCGAATGTAGGATCGCAACGTTTAGCACAAACCAATGAACCGCTAAACCCTGATTACAAGCTCAAATTGAAACTGTTTTGTGCAGGGATTGAGTAAATCTAATCCAAAAGAAAAGCCTCCAAAAATCAAATTTGGAGGCTTTTTTTATGTTCACTTTTCTGTTATTTCTCTCTAATATAAATATCAATCGGAACACCAGAAAAATCCCATTGTTCTCTAATTTTATTTTCTAAATAGCGTTTGTAAGGTTCTTTTACATATTGTGGTAAATTCGCAAAAAATACAAATTGCGGTGTAGCCGTTGGTAACTGCATACAATATTTAATCTTCACATATTTACCTTTAGTAGCTGGTGGTGGATATGCCTCGATAACCTTCAACATAAATTCATTAAACTTAGAAGTAGGTATTCTTTGTTGTCTATCCTCATATACTTTTACAGTCGCTTCAAGCGCTTTCAACAAACGTTGTTTGGTCAAAGCCGAAACAAAAAGAATTGGCACATCCGTAAATGGCATTAATTCCTTTTTAATTTTCTCTTCGTAATCACGAGTAGACATCGTATCTTTTTCTACCAAATCCCATTTGTTTACCAAAATGATTACCCCTTTTCTGTTTTTCTCTGCCAACCAAAAAATACTTTGATCCTGACCTTCAAAACCTCGTGTAGCATCAATCACCAAAATACAAACGTCAGCGTGTTCAATAGCACGAACGGAACGCATTACAGAATAAAATTCTAAATCTTCTTTTACTTTGGCCTTACGACGAATTCCTGCAGTATCTACCAAGTTAAACTCAAATCCAAAACGATCAAATTTTGTATCAATAGCATCACGAGTAGTACCCGCAATATCCGTCACCATAAAACGATCTTGACCAATCAAGGCATTAATGAAACTAGACTTACCAGCATTAGGACGACCTACCACAGCAAAACGTGGCAAAACCACTTCTTCTTGAACTGGCTCAGGTTTTACTGGAAAAGCTTCGATCAAAGCATCTAATAAATCTCCAGTTCCACTACCAGAAATACTAGCAAAAGTATAATACTCTCCTAAACCAAGGTTGTAAAACTCTATTGCATCTTTCTCACGCATCGCATTATCCACCTTATTCACAGCCAATAAAACCGGTTTAGTCACTTTTCGTAGCAACTTAGCCACAGTTTCATCCATTGGCGTTATTCCCTCTTCAACATCGACCACAAAAATGATCACATCGGCTTCATCTATCGCCAATTCCACTTGCTTACGGATTTCTCCCTCAAAAACATCATCAGATCCGCGGATATATCCACCAGTATCTATCACAGAAAACTCTTTTCCGTTCCACTCACTTTTGCCGTAATTTCTATCTCTGGTTACCCCAGAAACGGAATCAACAATAGCTTCTCTTCTTTGTATCAGCCTATTAAAAAGGGTTGATTTCCCTACATTAGGTCTTCCTACTATCGCAACAATATTATTCATTTTATTAGTATTCAAATAGTTATCCTTAGCGCACACTTTTGCGGTTAAGGCGTGCAAAGGTAGTGTTTAAAACCATGAATATCAATTTTTTTGATATATTAGCACAACTAAACTATACCAAACCCAATATCCCAAAAGTCATGAACCCAGATAACGAGATTAGATTACGCCTACGATTTTACAAAGACATCAACGAAAACACCGACGCAGTTCGAGTAAAATTCGAAAAATTTATCCATGAAAATTCTCCGGATTGTTATGCAAAAATCAGAGGCTATCACATTTGGCTCAACATAAAAGGAGATAAAAAAAGATATTGGTCACCCCATTTACATCTCGAATTAGAGAAAAAATCAGAAACCGAAACCCATATCCGAGGCCTTTTTGGACCCGACCCTACACTTTGGACCTTCTTTATGTTTTTGCACTTTATGATTGCTGGCGTTTTTCTTGTTTTTTGCGGCATTGCTTATAGTCATTATGTGCTGAAAGAATCCACACAATGGGACCTCATCGTGCTTTCCATGATGGTATTTGCTTGGTTCTTATTATACGTCATCGCCCGTCAAATCCGTAGCAATGGCGAAAAACAAATGAACGACTTAGAAAAAGTCTTTTTGAAAATAATTGAATAACCCTACTCATTAGGAGCTATTCCAGCACTCCATTACAACTCCTCGTTCCAAAAAACCGTGGTTCTACTGCGCTTGCAGGAGCTTCCGTTGGTCGCTCTGCCAGCACAAGAACCACTAGCTTTTGGCACTCCGGGGTTTTCATTACGATCTGGGCTAAAAAAAAATCAGTAGTCGAGACAAATTCGACTACTGATTTCACGTTTATAGTATCTCAATAAAAACTGAACAACTTCATTATGATTTTCACCTTTCAATTCTTGACTTCTAATCTCTCACTTCTAACTTATAGTTACTGATTATATCCGAAACGCTTCAACATATTGGCGTTGCTTCTCCAATTTTTGTTCACTTTCACATACAATTCAATATGGATTTGTTTGCCAAAGAATTTTTCCAAATCAACACGAGCATCCATTCCTACTTTTTTCAAAGCAGCACCTTTGTGGCCAATGATAATTCCTTTTTGTGTGTCACGCTCTACCATAATCAAAGAGCGAATACGAATAATAGTATCGGTTTCCAAAAACTCTTCGGTAACAATTTCTACAGCATAGGGAATCTCCTTACTGTAATTCAACAATATTTTTTCGCGAATCGTTTCGTTTACAAAGAAACGTTCCGGTTTATCTGTTAATTGATCTTTAGGATAATAGGCTGGAGATTCAGGTAACAAAGCAATAATTCTTTGAAACACTTCGGGAACATTAAAATTCTGCAAAGCCGAAATTGGATAAATCTCAGCATTTGGAACTTTGGCCGTCCAAAAAGCCACTTGCGCTTCTAATTGTTCTTGATTCGAATTATCAATTTTATTCAACAACAACAAAACAGGAATTTTAGAATGGATAATTTTATTAAAAAAAGCATCGTCTTTCAATTCTTGTTCGCCAATTTCCACCATATAAATCAAAACATCGGCGTCTTCAAAAGCCGACTTTACAAAACCCATCATTGCTTCTTGCATCTCATAAGCGGGTTTAATAATTCCTGGAGTATCGGACAAGATCAATTGAAAATCATCTCCATTTACAATTCCTAAAATTCTATGTCTAGTGGTTTGTGCTTTTGAGGTAATAATAGATAATCGTTCCCCAACAAAAGCATTCATTAGTGTTGATTTTCCAACGTTTGGGTTTCCAATTATATTTACAAAACCGGCTTTATGTGTCATTTTAAAATAAATTTATCATGCAAAGGTAGCCATATCAACTCAATAGACGAAATAAAACATTTTTTTAAATTTTGGTTGTATTTCTAGAAAAACCTCGTACATTTGCACCCGAAACATCGCGGGATAGAGCAGTAGGCAGCTCGTCGGGCTCATAACCCGAAGGTCACAGGTTCGAGTCCTGTTCCCGCTACTAAGTTAATTTTACTGAAATTACAAAACGCACATCGCGGGATAGAGCAGTAGGCAGCTCGTCGGGCTCATAACCCGAAGGTCACAGGTTCGAGTCCTGTTCCCGCTACTAAGAAAAGCTTCTAGAGAAATCTGAAGCTTTTTTTGTTTAAAAACCTTTATACCCATACTTTTGTTGTAACCGATTTGTAAAATGCCTTAAACTCAAATAATGGAAGAAAACATACTACATTTAAAAGCCAAAACGATATCAGCAATACCTTTTGGAATTATGTATATGATCTCTTTACCGCTATTAGGAATTCTTTTGGCAGAAACAGGAATTAGAAATCGCCTCCTGATTTATATTCTTGCTTTAACAACTTCAATTCTCTTTGCAATCTTTCTATATAAACTGTTTTCCGGAACACTACTTTTAGAAATTCAAAAAGACACAATCAGAATGGATTGGATTAAGAAACCTATTTATAGTTCGATTAAGCCACAAATAATAAATTTGAATACTATCAGTCATTGGAAATACCACGAAGGAAAAGGTGTTGACCAATTCAAAATATATCTAAAAAATAATAAAAAAATATGCATTGAATTGGATAACCTTTCAAATTCAACTAAGAATTCTGAAATAGTAAACAGGTTAAAAAACTTTCTTGCATTTAATGGATTAACAAACAAAAGCAAGAAATAAGCTGTAAAATTTAACTCACAAAAAAAATCCGACTTAGCACCATTTAAAATATTTTTTCACCGCAGATTCGCAGATTATGGTATTATTTAATCCGCGAATCTGCAGTTTCTTAGATTTAATAAAGCTTGATTCAGATTGCGGATGCGAAGTTGGAGACGTTCGCACAGCTTTTGAAAAGATATTCTTCGGAGAGCGGGGAACATAAAACTATAAATGATAATAAACTTCGCGTAAACCTTAATTTGGGAACATTGGAGTCGTTTTATGGCTCGTATAAGTAAGTTATATGCCATTTTAACAACAGACCTTTTGACATTGAAGATTTGCACTTAAACATTTTTTTTGACTAAATTTCAATCAAAAAAAGTGTAGATTTGCAACATTGTATTTATAAATATGGCAAAAAGTAAAGCAAGAGACATAACTGAAAAAACAATTAAGCGCCTGTATGCTTTATCTGGTAATCAATGTGCATTTCCAAATTGTAATATAAGCCTTTTAAGTTCGGGAAGTGAAATAAATTTCTCAAATATTTGCCACATTGAAGCGGCCGAACCTGGTGGACAAAGGTATAATTCAATTTCAAATGATAATTATCGTAGGAGTTATGAAAATTTAGTGCTTTTGTGTGCAAATCATCATTTAGAAACTAATGATGTGGTAATATATACAGAAGCGATTCTTCAGGAAATGAAGAAAAATCACGAAGCTAAAATTCTTAAATTAATATCAGGAAGCAATATTTTTATAAAAAATCCGTCTGCTTTGAATATTATTGTTGGATTTGTTGGCAATCGAATATTTGATGATACAATTACAGAAGAGCCAACTAATGCACCAAATACGACAGATAAAATCTCATACAATAATGTTGTTCTATTCAAACCAGTAATCGAAGAATATGCTGTTTATCAAGGTAAATTAAATAAACTTTACGAGGAAATTGAGAAACAAGGCTCTACAAAAAAAGAATTTGTACTTCAAAATATTAAATCCATTTACCTAAAAGAAAAAGGGAAATACAAAGATTTAGAAGATATAAAAGCAAATGCGGATATTATAATAGAGAATGTTGAAAATGAACTTTGGAAGATTATAGAAAACTCAAGTAATCCTATTTCAGATTTACCAATTGAAGCTATTAAAATTGGGTTATTAATCATTATGGTTGATGCTTTTATGCGTTGTAATATTTTAGAAGAGCCTCCAAAATTATGATAGTAAATAAAAACATAAATCCCGAACGAGATCTATATTACTTGGGAGGAAAAGTAATTGAGGTTCTCAATTCATATACAAAAAATGAAATTGATTATTTTGATTTGTTTCTTTCTGTAAACAAATCAAACAAAGTATCTTTGAATTTATATTCATTAGTTTTAGATTGGTTATTCATTTTAGGTGTTATTAAAAAAGGTAATAAAGGATTGATAATAAAATGTTTTTAAAGCAACTCATTATACAAAACAAGAATACTATAATTAGAGATATTGCCTTTCATAAAGGAATAAATTTAATTGTAGATGAGCGTCCTGAAAGTATTCGCCAAAAGACAGATACAGGCAATAGTATTGGAAAAACGACAGTTTTAAGGCTCGTCGATTATTGCTTTGGTGGAGATGGGAAAAACATCTATCAAGACACAGAATTCAACAAGCAACCGAATACTACAATTGAGAATTTTTTAAAAGATAATGAAATTATTATTACGGTTGTTTTAGTTGAGAATTTAGATGACCCAAAGGAAGAAGTTGTTATTAGAAAAAATTTCCTGCTTCGTAACAAGAAATTACAAGAAATAAATGGACAAAATATTACTGATAACAAAGAATTTGATAAAGCATTAAAAAAAGAAATTTTTAAATCAGAAGTAGACAAACCAACGTTTAAGCAAATTATATCAAAAAATATTCGGGATGAAAAAAATAAGATGGCAAATATTGTCAAAGTATTAAATTCATTTACTCGAACTGAAGAATACGAAGCTTTATATCTATTTTGGCTAGGAATTAATACAGATAGCCACAATCAAAAAGAATTATTATCAAAGGAAAAAACAAGAGAAGAGAATTTTCAAAAAAGGTTAAAAAAAGATGGTGAACTTTCTCTAATTGAGCAACAATTAATTCTTTTAAATGGAAAAATTGAAGAATTAAATTTAAGAAAAAATAAATTTAATCTCAATGAAAACTATGCTACTGATGTTGACAAACTGAATGAAATTAAATCTCAGTTAAACAGAAGTGCAACAGAATTAAGCAGACTAGAAATCCGTAAAGATTTAATAAACGAAAGTAAAGAAGATTTAGAACAAGAATATACTCAAATTGACACCAGTCAAATCAAATCTCTTTATGAAAAAGCGAAATCACTAATATCAAACATTCAAGTTTCATTTGAAGATACTGTAAAATTTCATAATGATTTAATTTCTGAAAAATTAGAATATATTACGAAAGAACTTCCTGAAATAGAACTACAAATTCGAAAAATAAAATCGGAAATTATTGTTCTTCGCAAGGAAGAAGACTCTTTGACAGAAAGTTTAAACAAATCTGCTTTAGTAGAAGATTTCGAAAAAACTATTTTAGATTTAAATAAGCAGTTTGAACGAAAAGGAAACTTAGAAGAGCAAAAAAGATTATGGCTTTATTCACAAGAAAAGTTAGCTGACATTGATAAAGAATTGAATGCAATTAACCAAGGTATTTCTTCAAAAGACAGTCAAATACAAAATAGAATAACCGAATTTAATAAATATTTTTCTGTAATGTCAAACAGCCTTTATGGCGAAACATACTTGTTAAGTTCTCAAAAAAATGAAAAAGGATACGAACTAATAGTAACTAATCTTGAAGGAAATCCTAGTACTGGGAAGAAAAAAGGACAAATAGCTGCATTTGATTTTGCTTATATTGAGTTTGCTGACAAGCTTGATATTGAATGTTTGCATTTTATTATGCACGACCAATTAGAAACCATTCACGACAACCAATTAAATACAATCGTAGAAGTCTCTAATAGTATAAATGGGCAATATATTGTGCCAATTTTAAGAGACAAAATACCTTCGAATATTGACGTTAGCGAATTTGAAGTTTTATCGTTATCTCAAAACGACAAACTATTCGGAATATAAAAGCTAGTCAGGAATTTAAGCTTAACCAAAGTTGGTTTTGCACTTGTGAAAATTGTGATTATCCCAAATATAAGGATAACTTAGTCCGACCATCGACTACAAAAAAAGTTTCAGATTTCTCTGGAGCTTTTTTTGTTTATATCACTTTCAAACAATCAAGACATTTAGATTTCGGACACAAAATTATAAGGCATTCAGACAGCTTGCATGAGATTTCTTCGTGGAGGGTCTCATTTTAGTTAATCATTTCTTAATCCCTTAAGGAAGTTATCTGTATTACTATAAATTCGTTCTGTGAATTCGTATGAAATAAGCTATTTTTTTTAAATGACTAATTTCCATGATATCCCAAAACAAATCTAGAAAAACAACTTTTATCTTAAAAAATTGATTTATACAACACTTTTAAATATTGCAATTTTTCAGGGGATAGTTTTAGGATTACTTATTTTAAAATCTTCTTTATTCAATAGTAGTTCAAATAAATATCTGGCATACTTACTATTTACACTTTCAATTATTTTACTGAATCATATTTTTGAGATTGAAGATGCGTTTACTCCCTATCCTTTTCTACGCTTTATACAACACGTGGAGTGGGTATTCCTAATACCTGCTTTCTTATTCCTGTTTATTATAAACCGTGTTGATACTACTGTAAAAAGCAAACAAAAAGTTTATTTGTATTTTATTCCATTTGCCTTTTCAGCCATCCTTAATATTACACAAGATCTTGATTATGTTGCAGGAATTTATACTATTCCCCAGTCAGGCCTCTATCTAATCAATATACTGGGTCTAATTCATCTTATTTTAGCCGTTACATTCATCCCATTCTTGCCGATTTACTCTTATTTTACGATAAGACGTTTAAAAAATTCCCATGAAAAAAATTGGATCATTACCTTATTAACAATTGTTTCTTCATTGTTATTCGCTTGGCTTATTACCTGTCTAGCCGGCTTATTTCTTCAATATGACATTTCTTCTACTATGAACGTCCTGGCTTTATCTGCAACATTCATCATTCACTGGACAGCTTATGTAGGCATTTACAAATACAAACTAGCCAAAAACAAAGATGCTATCTATACTCTTCTAAATAACGATTTAACTATTTCCTACAGTAATTCGGAAATTATTGAAAATGACAGCCCAGAAGAATATCGGGAATCTATCACAACAGATAATCATTATTTCCAAAAACTAGAACTTCTTTGCAAAGAGCAACACATTTATACTGACAGTACATTAAACAGAGAAAAAGTCGCTGAAAAATTAGGCATAAGCGCTGGATATGTTTCACAAATCGTAAATACGGTAACAGGAGACAACTTTGCCAATTACATCAATCAATATCGGGTTGAAGCCGTCAAGAAAATGATTTCAAATTCTGAATATGAAAACTATAATCTATTGACGATGGGACTAGAGTCCGGTTTTACTTCAAAAACCACTTTTTACAAAGCTTTTAAAAAAGCTACTGGTCAAACACCAAATGAGTACCGGAATTCTAATAAATAAGTACCGATTTATACAATTTGAAGTTCTTGGCACCTTTTCTAGTTTTTCTTGTGTGAGTTTTGCAATTCAATAATTAAAAACAATTTTTATGAAAAAAATTTTGGTACTAGCTGTTTTTACAGTTTTAGGATTTACAAACGCAAACGCGCAAAAAATTAAATTTGGTGCAAAAGGAGGTTTAAACTTTGCCTCTATAAGTGGAGATAATTCCAAAGGTAGTGATATGGTAACATCATTTAATTTTGGTGTTTTATCAGAAATTCCCATTTCAGAAAAATTTTCTTTTCAACCTGAATTGATGTATTCTGGCCAGGGCTATGGTTTCAACAACAACACAATTGCCTTAAGTTATCTCAATATTCCTTTAATGGGAAAATATTATGTAGCAAAAGGACTGAGTCTTGAAGCCGGACCGCAAATAGGTTTTTTATTTTCTGCTAAAAATGACAAAACAGATGTAAAAAATTCGTTTAAGACTTTTGATTTTGGGGTTAATTTTGGCTTAGGCTATAAACTTGACAACGGACTTAATTTTGGTGCAAGATATAATCTGGGATTAACTGACATAAATAATTTAGACAATTCTTCAAGTAAATATAAAAACGAAGTATTTCAAATATCTGTAGGTTATTTCTTTTTCTAAAACTTACTGATTCTATAGTGAAGTTTTACAAATTGAATCATAAATGTATTAATGCATCATTTCATGGAAAATCTAAAAATTTGGAATTAAACATTTTGTCCTTCTAATATTTTTAAATCATCCACAAAACTATTCAAAAATTGTCTCGCTAGGGCTACTAAGAAAACACCACTTGAAAAAGCTGGTGTTTTTTTTTATACCCAAAACTTTAGTCAATTCTTATGATACTCCACAAAAAAACCTGCAAAAGCAGGTTTTTTATTAACTAAATTTAAAAAAGCGTATTGATACAAATTATATTGTTTCTAACAAAACAATTTTTCCATTTGAAGCCAACATTGTCATATTCAAAGCATCTTTATCCATTAAGCTTTTAGACACTGGGCCATTAAATTGATTATAAGAAATATTAAGTTCTCTTAATTTTTTCAACGTTTCTAATTCTTTCGGTATAAGCCCTTTTAGTTCATTATCGAACAAACTTAAATTTTCCAAATCTCTTAACTTTACTATATCGGAACGCAACTCTCCATTCAATCGATTACTACCCAACAATACAACTCTTAGAGAATGAATAGAATATATTGATGTTGGAATTTTTCCTTCTATTTCATTATTGTAAAGAGACAAAACCTCTAAATGAGTTAATTTTCCTAACTCAAATGGCAAAGTTCCTTTCAGCTTATTCATATACAACTCTATCTGAACCAATCGAGTAAGGTCTCCAATAGAAGGAGGAATACTACCTGTAAGTTGGTTAAGCGAAAGATTTAGCATTTCTAATGCACTCAAATTCCCTAATGCTTTTGGCATCTCACCTTCTAACATATTTTTATGCAAGTTCAATTCTTTCAAATAAACTAAGTCCCCGATGGAGGATGGCAATGTTCCTGTCAAATTATTATCAGACAAATCTATACCTATCACTTTATCTTCCAGCAGGACAACACCATGCCAAGTACTAATTGGCTCAGCTAAATTCCATTTGTTTTTCCATTGGTACCCATTAGTAGATTGGTACAAATCTAACAAAGCTTCGCGCTCTAAAACAGAAACTGCAGCAAAAGAACTGGCAGAAAATGATAACAACAAAAGGTAGAATACTTTTTTCATGGGCTGTTAAATAAATCTTAAACTAACGTGCTAAAAATAGTATACTTAGAGATGAAATACAAATAAAATCGACCAAATGCATCAATAAAAAAAATAAGCATTGTAATCCTACAAGAATTTAAAAAAGTGCAATTTATTTTTTTTTGTACATTTGAATACTAACCTAAAAATGACTCAATTATGGAAATGAATTTTCAATCGCTATTTGTAGCAGCTTTGCTTACCCTTTTTATCGGATTTGTTTGGTACCATCCAAAAGTATTTGGCACCATTTGGATGAAAGAAGCCGGACTAACAGAAGATCAACTTAAAACTGGAAACATGTTGAAGATTTTCGGACTTACTTACCTGTTTTCTTTGTTTATTGCTTCTATCGAAATGACATTGACTATTCATCAAATGGGAGCGTTAGGAATGGTTGGAGGCCCTTCAAAAATGAATGAAGTACTTCCATCTTTTACCGCTTTTATGGCTGATTATGGAACAGCTTTCAGAACCTACAAACATGGCGCATTGCATGGATTCATTTCTGGATTGTTTTTTGCTTTTCCAATGATTGCAATCAATGGGCTATTTGAGAGAAAATCTTGGAAATATATTTTTATCCATTCAGGTTATTGGATCATTACGCTTACCATCATGGGTGCCATTATTTGTGGCTGGGTATAAATTATAAAGATGCGTTTCAACGCAATTGAAACGCATCTTGCTTTAAAAGCATACAATACTTTCAATTAATTATAATTGCATTTTTCCTCTTCTTTTTTAGCACTCCAACACTATCTTTCACTTTTTAGATTAAATTTGCCCTTCATACCAACTTTATCTATTTGAGCACACCTCTTTCTTTTGTTATTTATCAATCTGCAGGCGAGCTTCCCGAAAACTGGGATAGTATTGCTAAAGCTACCGTCTTTTTACAAAGAAACTATTTTGAAATCCTAGAACACTCCTGTCCTACCAACATGAAATGTTTCTTTATAGGAGTCTTTCAAGATAAGGAATTGGTAGGTGTTGCCTTGAGTCAATTTTTAGATTTGAATAAATTAGAGTCCTTTGGAGAGCGAGACCAATGCTTAAAAACAATCATTCGCAATTTTGCTTTTAAACGTTTTTCTTCTCATGTTTTGTTTCTTGGGAATTGCATGCTTACTGGCGAAAATGCCTATTCGTTTCTAGATTTCATTCCTTTTCAAGAAGGAATAAAAGTGCTTCATGAAGCTCGAAACAGTATTGAAGGAATATTGAAAGATCAAGGGATTAAGATTCATTTACTCACTAGTAAAGATTTCTCTGAATCTGAGATAACAAAAATCAATCAGACTTCTTTCCGTTCCGTTTTTCAATTTGTAACACAACCCAATATGATTTTTTCAATTCCTAAACATTGGAAAAGTGAAATAGATTATGTGAATACCTTAACCAAAAAATATAGAGATCAATATAAAAGAGCTAGAAAAAAAGCTGAAGGAGTTGTAAAACGCAAACTCTCTCTTACAGAAATAGAACAAAATCAAGAGTTGATTTATGATCTATATTATCATGTGGCCAAAAATGCTCCTTTTAACTCTTTTTTCTTATCTAAAAATCATTTTAGTGACTTAAAAAGAATATGGAAAGATAATTTTCTTTTTTATGGTTATTTTTTAGATGAAAAATTGATTGGTTTTAATACGCTAATCAAAAATGAGGAAGCTATGGATACCTATTTTTTAGGATATGATGAGACCATACAAAGGGAAAAAATGCTGTATTTGAATATGCTTTATGATATGATTGGGTATTCCATCAAAAAGGAATTCCAAACGATTATTTTTGCCAGAACAGCATTAGAAATCAAAAGTTCCGTTGGCGCAAAACCAGAAACTATGCATGGATTAATGGAGCATAAAAATCCTATCATCAACTATTTTTTACCTCGTTTCTTTAATTATCTAGAACCAAAAACTGTTTGGCAAGAAAGAAATCCTTTCAAATAACTCCATAAAAAAGACTACTCAAAAAGTAGCCTTTCCCGTTTTGAATAAAATAATTAAAGTGCTGTTATAATAAATTCACTTCTACGATTCATTTGATGCTGTTCTTCGGTGCAGTTTGAGGCATTTGTAGGTTCGCAACCGCAATCGTTGATGAGTTGTGATTCGCCATAGCCTCTACCTGTTAATCTTGATTTATCAACACCTTTTGAAACTAACCAAGCGATAGTCGATTGGGCTCTTCTTTCAGATAAAGCTAAATTGTATTTGGCAGTTTGTCTACAATCAGTATGGGAACGAATATCCAATTTCATAGTTGGATTCTGAATCAAAACATCCAAGATTTTGGCTAAGTCCAAAGCAGCTTCTTTACGAATATTGGATTTATCCAAGTCAAAGTAAATCATTTTGATTCCAAAACATTTACCCAAATCATCACCAACTGCAACTCTACAAATAGTACTTTCTAGTTGAATATCAAGCTTTGTTTCGCCTGTAGTTGTTGGAATACTAATTTTCAATTCCTTAGGAGAATACTCCGTTTTGATGGCTCTTACGCTATAGCTTTTGCTACATTTTACCTCAAAACTATAATTACCTGAGCTATCGGTGGTTGTTTCTCCAATAGTGTTATATTGGTTGTCGATCAAAGTAATTGTTGTGTTGGCTAATACAGCAGCTGTTTTACTATCGGTCACAATGCCTTTGAGACTTTGTTTACAGCTAGGTTTGAATGTGAATTTGTATATATCATCAGATCCCAACCCCCCATCACGATTTGATGACAAAAAACCCTTGTTGGTATCGCTATCTCTGTAGTACCCAAAATCATCTTTAGGAGAATTCACTTCACCACCATCATTTTCTATGATTCCTAAGCTACCGTCGTTGTTAATTTTAGTTGTAAAAATATCTAATCCTCCTAGCCCTGGGTGACCATCTGAGGCAAAATACAGTTGATTGTCTTTGGTTACAAAGGGAAACGTCTCTCTTGCTTCGGTGTTAATAGCTACTCCTAAATTAATGGGATCTCCATAAGTTCCATTGCTGTTGATCGACACTTTATACAAATCAGATTGTCCGATAGTTCCAGGTCTATCCGAAGCAAAATATAAGGTTTGCTCATCAGGACTCAAGGCTGGGTGTGCAGAACTGAAATTATTACTATTGAATGGCAATTCGGTTACATTAGTCCATCTTTTATTGACCAAAGTGGCTTTGTAGATTTTGAGTAAAGTAAATTTATTAACATCTTTTCCTCTTTTGCCGTCCAAATAGTTATTTCTGGTAAAATACATCGTGCTGCCGTCTTTGGTAAACACCGGTGTAGCTTCATGAAATTTAGAATTGATGTTGGCATCGTATCGCGATGGATTACTTGGAGTGAGTTCACTATCTACATTGGCTGCGTATAAATTGGTAAAGTGCTTTCCTGTCCAAGCATGCTTATTTTGTACTACTCCTCCTGTATCTCTTGCAGAGGCAAAAACCAATTGGTTTTCGACAATGGCACTTCCATAGTCAGAATACTTGGAGTTGATTCCAGCATTATCAATTGAATAACGTCCTAGATTCGATCTGATTTCATTTAAATAATTACTATTGGTTTTCAAACGTTTTACTCGACTATCTCCCGTTGATTTGCTTTCAAATTGTGCCAATACGGTTGCTGCTTCTTTTTCTTTTCCAGTGGCTTTTAGTGATTGAGCATAACGGTAATAATGTTCAGGTGCTAATTCTGGCTGTAATTGATATAGCTTTTCATAAGATTGGGCTGCTTTTTCAAAATCAGAATTAAAATAATAGGCATTACCCAATTTCTCGAACATCTCTACCGATTGATACCCTTTGGCTGCCAAACGTTCATAGGTTTGTATCGCATCTACATAGGCATAACTATCATATTTTTTGTCGGCGGAAGCTATCTTGGCTTTTTGAGCAAAACTAGGACTCCAAAAAAAGGAGGCTATAGCAAGGCAAAGAAGTAACTGTTTTTTCATGATCTGATTTTTAGAAAAATCTTGGTGTAGTAATTTTTTCGTTGTTTTTGAAGATTTCATAACGCAAGAAAACTTCATGCGATCCTGAATTGTAGTTCTCTAAATTGGTCGTTTCTAAATCGTATCCATAACCAATATACATGCCATCGGTAACTTGAAATCCAACCATGGCACTCATGGCAGCACTCCATCGGTAAGCCACTCCAACCACTACTTTATCTACAAACATAAAATTGGCCGAAACATCAACTTGCAATGGAGAACCTTCTACTAATTTGGTTAAAAAGGCAGGTTTGAATTTGATGTCATTCGATAAGTCAAATACATAACCTCCAATTAAATAATAATTGATTTTTTCTTTAAAAATCGCTACTTCATTATCATCATATCGGTTGGTTTGTATAAAATTAGGAACCGATAATCCTACATAAGCTTTGTCAGAATGGTAGTAAATACCTGCTCCAATGTTAGGCGTAAATATGTTTCTCAAATTCTGAAACTGCGGATCACCTTGATCGGCAGGATTGAGTTTATTTACATTCAGATTAAAAAGATTTGCGGTCGCTTTCATTCCGAAAGAAAGTTTAAAATTCTCTGAGGTAGGAATGGTATAGGACAAATCTGCCGAAATCGTATTTTCATTCGTAGGGCCAATTTTGTCATTTACAAATGAAACACCTAATCCTAAATTACTATTGCTAATAGGCGTATTAATTGATGCAGTATTAGTAGTGGGTGCTCCATCCAAACCTACCCATTGGGTGCGGTGCAACGCAAAGATGCTCATCGCGCCTCGACTACCTGCATAGGCGGGGTTGATATTGATGGTGTTGTACATGTACTGAGTGAATTGTGCATCTTGTTGACCATAACTCATCGCAGCTAGTAACATCGTAATAAAAGTGATAATACTTGTTTTCATTCTTTATTTTTTTTAGCCTGAGTTTTGTATAGCTCAGGCTATTCTTTGTTTAGTTTATCTTGATAAGTATAAGAATCCGGCTTTTTGATTGATTACTCCACTAATTGGTTTTTTGTATTTAACCACATAATAGTAGGTTCCATTAGGTAAGGCATCAGCTTTATTTACTGTTACACGGCCTTCAGACAATCCAACAAAAACTTTTGAGGCATTATCATAACCCGATACTTCAAACACTAGAACTCCCCAACGGTTGTAGATTTCAACAGTGTTCTCTGGATAGTTTTCTATTCTTTCTATTAGAAACTCTTCGTTTCTTCCGTCATTATTCGGAGAAAAAGCATTGTGTATCAAAATATCACAAGAAGAGGCACTATCATCAAAATCACAAGGGTCTTTTACAACTATAGTAATCGTAGCCGTGGCACAATTGTTTGGATTAACCACATCACAAATTCTATAAGTTATTACATAGGTTCCAACTGGAGTCCCTGCTGGAATTGTTACTTTTCCATGTGCATCTACCGTAACCCCTGCTATCCCATTAGCATCAACAATAGTAATCACTACTTGAGGAGCAATTACAGTTCCGTTATTCAGCCTATCATTGGCTAAAATATCCAAAACGGTTCCTTTTGAAGAATCAATAGGTTGGTTGCTGTAATCATCATTGGTAGCAAGAATAACTGGTGCAACAACTGTTACTGTTACTGTGGCAGTTTGACAATTTGATGGATTGCTTTTCTCACATATCTGATAAGTCAGAACATAGGTTCCTGCTGGCGTATTGGCTAAAACATCTACTGAGCCATCTGCATTTAAACGCAAATTTGGATTAGTGTTTACTACTGTCAAATTCACATTCGCTAATACTAATGGATTACCATTGAAAGTGTCGTTGGCAAGCACATTTATTACATTAGTTGTTACTGAAGTTGAACTTACAATCGGACCAACTGAATCGTTATTGGCTACTATTGTAGCAAACAATTTACATTGGATTCCAAAATCTAGTTTGTCATCAACTGGATTCGTAACAGATAACTGAGTGTTTTTGGTACTATTATTAGTAACACCACAAACCACAAAGCTTTGAGCTGCATTATTTTTATCTGCAATGAATCTATTCAAAGGTGTTGGCAATACTTTTATTAACCCAGTTGCCGCCTTTGCTTGTGCAGCAGCTTCTAAATTGGATTCCATTACTAGACTCACTTGATAATCACCCCAGTTACCTTGTGGCGCTCTTGTACTCCAATACCCTTGAATACTCATAGTTAATTGTCTAGAGAAACCATTAGGACCTGTTATATAAATATTAGGTACGTTAGTAGTGCCATTTCCAAGACCTGCTGCATTGATTTCTCCTTCATTTATTTTGCCTTGATAGCTTCCATCTCCATTAAAATCAATCCATTCCCATTTGCTGTAGTCGATATATCCATTAGCATCTGGTATATTTTGAGTTACTACTCCATCATTATTGGCATCATACCATTCATCTTGTAGGCCATTACTATTGATATCGTACCAAACAAAGTTTCCTAAAACTGGTAAATCCGTCTTGTCATAATCAAAATTCCTTACTTCATAATTACAATTTTGGATATTCAAAAATTGTATACTTGGCCCTACATTATATAAATTTTGTGCACTATTTAAGTTAACATCCTGAACTTGTATTATATAATCTCCTGGAGCGAATCCGGTGAAATTATAAGAACCATCGGCTCTTGTTAGCATCAATAATACTGGACCAGTAGTTTGTTTATCAGGAATTAAAGTCACTGGAACATTTGCCAATGGCTTATTATTCAATAGATCTCTTACAACTCCAGAAATTTTTGTTGTATTACAAATTACTGTTACTGTTACTGTAGCTTGATCACAAACAACAGGAGTGTTTTTAGTACATATCTCATAAACAAAAGTATACGTACCTGCTGGTGTTCCAGCTTTCACATCTACAGAACCGTCAGGATTTAGTACCAAACTACCAGTAGCATCAGGAGTGATGATACTTATGTTTACGTTATTGATTGTGGCAGGTGTTAAATCAATAAAATCATTAGACAATATTGAAATTACATTTTTAGCACCATTACTTCCATCAATCGACCCAACAGTATCATTATCAGCAAAAACTATAGGTGGAGCTGGGGGTGGTAAATTCTGTATCTCTATAACAACAGTAGCTTGATCACATAAAACCGGAGTGCTCTTAGTGCAAATTTCATACACTATTGTATATGTACCTATTGGTGTTCCTGGTGCAACATCAATAGAGCCATCTGAATTTAAGGTAAAGCCAGTTGGAACTACTACCCCACTTAAACTAACTGTGTTGTATGTAGCTGGCGTTAATAATACTCCATTAAAGGTATCATTCAATAAAACACTATTAATTGTTTTTCCAAACAAACTTACTACTTGTTGCAAGCCATCATCTACAGCGTCGATAGTGTTTATTACTACGGTAGCTACCGCTGTATCACAATTCACTGGGGTTGCACCTACTTCACATAATTCATACGTGATAGTATACGTGCCACTTGGAGTGTTTGGAGCAACGGTTAAATTACCATTTGCATCAATACTCAATGGACCTGTAGTGATTGGTGTAACA
>CAUPRE010000013.1:0-99437 GCA_963513565.1 uncultured Flavobacterium sp.
AAAAAAGAATGAGGACATATCTTTGCGACAATGTACTTCATGAGTCATTTGGGCGCGAATCGACTCTCATTCTCTTTCACTTTACCAAACCAAATTTAAAGCTTTGATGAAAGATTTTATAACTAAGCAAACATAGGAGGGCGCAAGGATTTACGCAAGGGTCGCAAAGAAAAAACTTCAATGACCTAATATGCCTTATATGTTTAAACAAATAACCGCAAAGCAAGCAACGGTTTAAATAAACAATATTAAACCTTTAAACTTTAAACATTTAACCCAAGAATCTCCTCCATTTCCTGTTGCATTTTCAAAGCTTCTGCTCTTGCAACTTCGGCAAAATCTTCTTTATTCGAAGCATAAATAATGGCTCTAGACGAGTTAATCAACAAACCTACTTGACTATTCAATCCGTATTTGCAAACCTCAGACAGACTGCCGCCTTGTGCGCCAACACCAGGAACCAACAAGAAGCTATCAGGTACGATTTTACGAATTTCTGTAAAGTATTCTGCTTTGGTGGCACCTACGACATACATCAAGTTATGACTGTTTTTCCACGATTTTGAGGTTTCCAAAACCTGTTTGTACAATTCTGTACCATTTACCGATAAGGTTTGAAAATCAAAAGCGCCTTCGTTAGATGTCAAGGCCAACATTATGGTGTGTTTGTTTTCGAAAGCCAAAAATGGCTCCACCGAATCTTTTCCCATATACGGTGCTACCGTTACACTATCAAAATTCAAATCCTCAAAAAAGGCTTTGGCATACATTGAAGACGTATTCCCAATATCGCCACGTTTTGCATCTGCAATCGTAAAGAGTTCAGGATAATTGGCATTGATGTATTCAATGGTTCTTTGCAACGACTGCCAACCTTTTATGCCATACGCTTCAAAAAAAGCCGTATTGGGTTTGTAGGCCACACATAAATCGTGCGTCGCATCGATAATGGCTTTATTGAATTCGAAGATTGGATCTTCCGTTGCTAATAAATGAGATGGTATTTTATTCAAGTCAACATCTAGGCCTACGCATAGAAAAGACTTTTTCAATTGGATTTGTTCTAGTAGTTGTTGTGTAGTCATTTTTGGGTACTGGGTGTTGGGTACTGGGTGTTGGGTCTTGGGTAATGGGTGTTGGGTGTTGGGTCTTGGGTAATGGGTCTTGGGTAATGGGTCTTGGGTGTTGGGTGTTGGGTCTTAGATTTTTATGTATTCAGATTAGACTTGAGAATCAACATACTTTTTTAAAGATTGAATTCTTTTTTGAATTACATTGAGCTCGTCAATAATTTCCACATACAAAATCGCATCTACAAAACCGATCTCTTTGGCTATTTCAATTTGTGTTTCTAATTCAAAAGCCGAACCTAGACTTATTTGTAAAAATCTTGAAAAATCTTTTTGAGAACTTCTGGAACAACCTTCGGCTATGTTTGAAGGAATTGAAACTGCACATCTATTAATTTGAGAAACCAGTCCGAATTTTTCTTCGCTTGGAAAAGTAGCCGTTATTGTGTAAATTCTTTTAACAAATAAAACAGCACTTTGCCAAACTTCTAGTTCTCTAAAGTTTCGCATATATAATAAATTTTAGTTGCACAAAAACCCAAAACCTAACACCCAAGACCTAACACCCAAGACCCAAAAACCTCCTTTAAAAAACCTCGCTAGCTTCTTTCAGTTTTTCCATATTGTTTACCAATTGTAATTCGGCTACAATTTTCTGAATATCACCGTTCATAATGTTACCCAAATCATATAAGGTCAAACCAATTCGGTGATCGGTTACACGACCTTGAGCGTAATTATAAGTACGAATTTTAGCAGAACGGTCACCTGAACTCACTTGCGATGTACGTTTTGAAGCGTCTTCGGCTTGTTTTTTGGCCAATTCCATTTCGTACAAACGAGAACGCAATACGTTCAACGCCTTGTCTTTATTCTTATGTTGTGATTTTTGATCCTGACATTGCGCCACCAAACCAGTTGGAATGTGCGTCAAACGAACAGCAGATTTGGTCGTATTTACCGACTGTCCACCAGGTCCTGACGAACAGAAAAAGTCCACACGAACATCGTTCATATCAATTTGTACATCAAATTCTTCTGCTTCTGGAAGCACCATAACTGTGGCTGCCGAAGTATGCACACGTCCTTGTGTTTCTGTTTGTGGGACACGTTGCACACGGTGTACACCTGCTTCAAACTTCAAAGTTCCGTACACATCTTCTCCTGTAACCTCAAAAATCACCTCTTTGAAACCACCAGAAGTTCCCTCGTTCATATCCACCACTGAGGTTCTCCAACCTTGACTTTCGCAATATTTGGTGTACATACGGAACAAATCACCCGCAAAAATACTTGCTTCATCACCACCCGTACCGGCACGAATCTCCACCATCACGTTTTTCGCGTCTTCTGGGTCTTTTGGAATCAACATAAATTTGATTTCATCTTCCAGTTGTGGCAAACGTTCTTTGGCTTCGTCTAATTGCATTTTGGCCATTTCTACCATATCAGCGTCACTGCCGTCAGTAATGATTTCGTTCGCCTCGTCAATGTTGGCTAAAATTATAATGTATTCTTCTCTTTTTTCAACCAACGCTTTGATGCTTTTGTATTCTTGATTGAGTAGCACATAACGTTTTTGATCCGCGATCACATCGGGCTGAATAATCAAATCCGAAATCTCGTCGAAACGCTGTTTTACATATTGAAGTCTATCTAACATATTCTTGTCCTTATATTTTGGACGGCAAAAATACAAAAAAGAAAGCAATTTACAGAAACCCCTTTTCAGATTTTTTTAGGAGCTTAATCCTGCTGTCCACTATATCTGTGGTTCTGAATCCCAGAGCCACAGGATGCCGCTCCCATCAGGGCTAGAAACGTTAGCACGACACGAATCGAAATTCCAAATTTTAAATTCCAATAAATAAGAATTTATTATAAAAGCTCTAAAATTCTCGCAACTACTCCCCTCTTGAAATCGAAGATGCAACGACTCCGAAAAAAATAAACAAATGGAGTTATAGGGGCTGGGGTCTGTGTTTTTAAAATACCAAAAGAACTATTTATTGAGAAAAAAAAGCTCTAAAATTCACGCAACGACTCCCCTCTCGAGAGGGGTTGGGGGTGTGTTTTTTTTTATTCCCAAACTTCAGAAACAAACTAAAAACAATAAATAAACTATAATCAAACAACAAGTTTTGTAATGAAATTTGTATATATTTGAAAAACCTATAGTATGTGACGTCTATCACGATTGTATCTCAAAACGAAGCGATTTTGAGTGATTTCAACACATACTATTTAATAAGTTACCATATATTAACAAGAATCACAAAATATGGAAGAAAACGTAATAATAGAAATCAACGAAAATTCTTTAAATGCTTTTTCAGAATTTTTTTTAGAAAAAAGTACACCAAATCAATTTTACGACAAAAATGTGTTTTTTACACAAAAACTTCACGGTTCAAAATACAATCATTTTCAAGTAATTGGAAATTTAGGAGGGATTCCAACTGATTCTGAATTCACATCTGATACAGATTTTTATATAATTTCTGATTTCATTTTTGAAGAATTGAAACATGGAATCATTGATAATCAACTTGTTGAACTCGAAAAAAAACTGAATTCAAAAGGAAAGAAACACACTAAATTAAAAGTGCTAACAGAAAAAGTTTTTTTAGAGCATATTCACAAACGATGCTTAAGCATTAATGACCAAGTTACTTTACATTTAATTCGTGAGCTTATATGAATTTCATAGCAATTGACGTTGAAACTGCAAATGCAGATTATTCAAGTATTTGTCAAATTGGAATTGCAATTTTTAATAATGGAGAAGTTATTGAAAAATTAAAGTTTTTTGTAAATCCAGAAGATTATTTTGACCCTTTCAATGTATCTATTCACGGAATTAACGAAGAAGATGTGTTAAATGCGCCAACTTTCAATGAATTTTATAAAGAACTTAAATTCTTTTTAGATGATAAAATTGTTATTCATCATATGCCATTTGATAGGATTGCGATAAATAGAGCTTGTGACTGTTATGGCTTAGAACATATCAAACCAAAATGGCTTGATAGTGCCAAAATTGTAAGAAGAACTTGGACAGATTTTGCTCATTCTGGTTATGGTTTATTTAATATAGCAAAATATTTAAATATAAAATTTGAGCATCACGATGCTTTAGAAGATGCAATTGTTGCTGGTTTAGTTGTCCTAAAAGCTTGTGAAATTACAAATTTAACAATAGAAGAATGGTTCAAAAGAGTTGGACAACCAATATTTACTTACAAAGGTTCAACTGCAATAAACCTTGATGGAAATCCCGAAGGCCAACTGTTTGGCGAGAGTTTAGTTTTTACTGGCGCATTATCAATTCCAAGAAATGAAGCAGGACTAATTGCTTCTCAAATTGGTTGTAAAGTAACTAATTCAGTTACAAAAAAAACTACAATGTTAGTCGTAGGAATTCAAGACAACACTAAACTTGCAGGTTATGAGAAAAGTTCAAAACATAGAAGAGCAGAAGAACTAATTGAAAGCGGAATAGCAATTAGAATTTTGTCGGAAAATGATTTTGTAGAAATCTGCAATTTAATAGATGACAATTAACAAAAAAACAACAGCTTTTAACCTATCTTTTTTGAAGTCCTCTTTGACCTAGAATTACAAATCTTCTCTAACTTTTTGGCACTACTATTCGAAAAAATATGCAAAGAAAAATAATCCTGATTTTTATAATGTTACAATTGACATTACTAAATGGCTTCTCCCAAAACAGAAAACAGCTGTCCAAAAAGGGTTATGTAAAACAAAAAGAGTATTTCGTTGAAATACCTTTTAACTATGCAAACAAGCATATTTATATCGAGGTTATTATTTCAGGTAAAAAATACAACTTCGTTTTTGATACAGGCTATGAAGTAACTACCATTGATTCAAATATCGCAAAGGAAATACAGTACAAAATCATAAAAGAAGTTAGTCTTTCAGGTAGTTCTTTTGCTGACCAAAAAGTAACCCTAGTTGAATTACCAAACATTGCTATAGCGAATCTGGATTTTGAGGAAACTTATGGCTTACTACAAGATTTATCCTTTACAAAAAAACCAGCAACCAAAAAAATAGATGGAATCATCGGCAATAATGTAATGCGAAAATCAAAATGGCAAATTGATTACGTTCAGAAGGTGATTCGTATCAGCAGCAAAATAGAAAATTTTAAAAACTTGCCAACTGCAAAAAAAATCGAACTCAACAACAAAGATTGGGGACTTGGCTATGTGGCTATTGAGCTTAACAATCAAAAACATCAATTCCTTTTTGATTTAGGTTCGAATGGCGGACTTACCGCCAACCATTCTTTTGCAAAATTTATAAAAGAAAAAGACACCTTATTGCAACAAGAAAAACAGTCCTTTCCTATAGAAAAAATCAAAATAGGAGAAATTGAGTTACCTAATACATCGATAACCTTAGAGAAACGCGCTGCTTCACTGCTAGGAAATGCCTTTTTCGAAAACTATCTACTAACAATTGATTGGGATAAAAACATCTTGTACTTGAATCAAAATACAAACTAAAAACAGAGTACTCTTTAGCTGTTGCGCACTACTTCTTTTAAGATAAATTCTCATCAACCACAAAATATTAAAATTGGGTTGCCTTAAAAAATTAAGCTATTGAAGTGGGAATTTAAAAACAAAACCCTACTAGCTTTCAAATAGTTATTTTATAGCCTATCCTTTCAGGAATTGCTGCTACTTCTCGCATTATAGTTTCATTTCATAAATCTCTTGGCACAAAAACAGTAAACAATCCAATTGGCATAGCAGCTAAGAATATTGGTATCGTTTCGCTTTTCTGTTGATGGTTTAATAACAAATAAAAACAGCTTGGTGTCATTTTTTCTGTACACATTTTGCAACCGAAGTAATTTTAGACTTGTATTACACTACAAGATAAAAACTAAAAAGAGCAACTATGAAAACAGAAAACTTCGATGCAATAGTTATTGGAGGTGGTCCCATTGGATTAGCATCCGCTTACCATCTTGGCAAAAGAAAAGCAAAAACATTGGTCTTAGAGCAGTTTACTTTTGTAAATCAATTAGGCAGTTCGGCAGGAGTTTCGCGTCAGTTTAGAATTCCCTATCCGGACGAATACATGGTACAAATGGCATTGGATTCAGAACCGTATTGGGTTGAACTAGAAAAGGAATGTGAAACCAAATTGATAGACAAAGTTGGTACACTTTGGTTTGGAGACCCTACGGTACAATCTACAGAAGGAAATATTGCTGAAGCAGAAGAAGCACTAAAAGCATTGAATGTGCCTTACACTTCGCTTACAGCAAAGGAAATTGAAGAAAAATACCATTTTAAAAACATCCCCGAAAACTACACAGGATTATTTCAAGCCGATGGTGGAAGTATCAATTTTAAAGCTACTAACGAAGCCCTTTTAAATTTATGTAAAAAAGAGGAAACTGTTTCCCTAGAAGAGAATGCACCGGTAATAGCTATCGATCAATCAGGTGATCTTTTTGAAGTGACTACTCCAAACGGAAAGCACATTTCTAAAAAACTAGTGATAATTCCCGGGCCATACATCAACAGTGTAATCAATTTGCTCCATTTCAAAATTGATGCAACGTATTGGAATATGTCATCTGCTTATTTCAAAAAAACTGATCCAAATATTCAATATCCAACTTGGTTTGTATTCCAAAATAACATCGGCGAAAACGGCAATCAATTTTATGGTTTTCCATCAGTAGATTGGGACCATCCAGAGTACATTCGAGTAGCTCCCGATTTTGTTATCAATCCACTTGATGAACCTAGTGAGCGAAAACTTATTCCTAATGCACAAGAACTAGGATATACGTCAGATTGGGTAAAAGACCATATGACGGGTTTAGATCCTACACCAGAATACACCTCAACTTGTCTAATTTCTTTGAGTACTATTCCCAACAAAGAATTATTAATTGATTTTGCTCCAAGCTATGTTCCGAATCACAAAAACATTGTATTGTATGCCACTGGATGGGCGGCAAAATTCACTCCTTTTTTAGGGAAAATTATGTCCGATCTCGCATTGGACGGTAAAACCAATTTTGACATCACTCCTTTTCAATTAGGTCATCAATTTTTCAAATCAACTAAATAACGAACACAATGAATAAAAACACCCCACTACAAACAGGTATGCAACCTGATTTAAAAATTGAAGTAGCTATTATCGGTGCAGGGACCTCTGGACTATACACAGCTTATCGCTTGGTTACAGATAAAAAATACAAAGCAAGCGAAGTACAAATTTTTGATATGAATAGTAAACTCGGCGGAAGACTAGAATCGGTTATTATGCCTGGGATGAACTTTTGGGGAGAATTAGGCGGTATGCGCTACCTGACTTCTCAACAAATTGTAACTACACTTATTGAAGGATATCCTTTAACTGAAGTAAACCCTGAAAAACGTATTCCTGTTTTAAAAGACAAGATGACAGCTGTTCCTTTTCCTATGGGTGATCCATCGAAACTCATTATGTATCTTCGAAAAGAGCATTTCAAACAGAACGCTTGGGATGAAGCACAAAAAGAGGATAAAAAATTGATCACAAGATATTTCTTAAATGAAAATGATTTAGGATTTAGTTCTGACCAACTTTTCAATAAAATCATTTATGACGTATTAATGGCCGATGCGTGGGTAGCTGAAAACTATGGCACGAAAATTAAAAAAGGAGCTACAATTTATGACTATTCTTTTGAACTTACGAGTGTCGACTGGGACGATATAAAACCCAAATTAGTTTATAATTTTCCTAATTCTCCTTACTACAATCGAAAAGTCAACGATTTAGGATTTTGGAATTTAATCAAAGACCAAGTTTCGCAAGAGGGTTATGAATTTCTTGCAAATGCTGGTGGATACTATTCAAACACTATCAATTGGAATGCTGCTGAAGCGTTTCCATATATGGTAGGAGATTTTTCTGAAGGAACCATTTATAAAACTATAGAAGAAGGTTACGATAGTATAGCCTACGCCATTGCTAATTCGTATATGGAACACTCAGACGCTTGCATTTGGTCTGAAAATAAACTGATTACTTTCACAAAAGAGCACCCATGTACTAGCACACATAAATACCAATTGACATTCTTGAATTTAAAAACAAACACAGAATGGAACGTATATGCCAATACCATTGTACTGGCTATGCCAAGAAAATCTTTAGAGCTTTTGGACCAAAATAATTTCTTCTTTAACAGTAATGAAAACTCTGTTTTAAATGAAAATATTCGCTCCGTTATAATGGAACCTGCTTTTAAAATATTAATGGGATTTGAATACCCTTGGTGGAATGAGTTGGGGATATACTCAGGACATTCTATTACAGACATACCTATGCGTCAATGCTATTATTTTGGCACAGATACCGTAACAAACAATTCTATGTTATTGGGAAGTTATGGAGATATGGAAACCGAAACCTTCTGGAAAGCATTATCCGACGACAAAGTACTTTTTGAAGTTAAAGCGGCTAACTCAGCCTCCTTAAAAGAATTGCATCAATTGAATGATGTGCAAGCTACAAAATTGATGGTAAACGAATTACTCAATCAACTTAGGGAAGTGCATGGCCCGCAAGTAACTATTCCGGAACCATATGTAACGTATTTTAAAGATTGGACGGATGACCCTTTTGGAGCAGGTTATCATGCATGGAAAGCGGGATATTCGGTAAAAAATGTAATGCCTTATATGAGAAAACCAGAACAAAATGAGCAAATTCATATTTGTGGAGAAGCCTACTCAGACCAGCAAGGTTGGGTTGAAGGAGCGTTTTGCGAAGCAGAAAAAATGCTGCAAGAACACTTTGGATTACAACGTCCTATCTGGTTAGCAAATGATTATTACTTAGGTTGGTAAAATTACTTTGCCTTTTATTTACTTCTAGAACTGAATGGCGTTTGATAAACCTATTGAACCTTCTTTTATATCGAAAGTTATACTTGATGGAAGAATAGTAAAAATTAAATAATAGAACCTCGCTTAGGAATTTATAAGCGAGGTTTTTTTATGTTATGAAAAGGAGACGTTCTTGTCTAGCCCTGATGGGAGCGGCATCCTGTGGCTCTGGGGTTCAGAGCCACAGATATAGCGTACAGCAGGAGGATTCGTGAGGGTAGCACTATTGTTGCTGCTCCTAAGTACAACCAAAAGTTTCGTTCATAACTCCTGCCTGTTTTGATGGTTTCTCAATTTCTAAATTCCTAATTTGCGCCTTCAAATTAATAAAGAAAAAATGAAGGTTTGTATTGCCGAAAAACCCAGCGTTGCTCGAGAAATTGCCACCATATTGGGCGCGAATACCAAGCACGATGGGTATTTTGAAGGTAATGGTTATGCGGTAACGTATACGTTTGGGCATTTGTGTACCTTAAAAGAACCAAACGATTATTGGCCTCACTGGAAGAGTTGGGATTTGAATAACCTTCCGATGCTTCCAGAAAAATTTGAAACTAAATTGGTGCAGAATTCGGGAATTCAAAAGCAATTCAACATCATCAAAAGTTTGTTTGACAAAGCTACAGTTGTGATTAATTGTGGTGATGCTGGACAAGAAGGGGAACTCATTCAGCGTTGGGTAATGAACGAAGCAAAGTACAAAGGCGAAGTACAACGTTTATGGATTTCGTCTCTAACAGCAGAGGCCATTAAAGAAGGTTTTCAAAACCTAAAACCAGCGTCTCAATATGATAATTTGTTTTATGCTGGTTTCTCTAGAGCCATTGGCGACTGGTTGCTGGGGATGAATGCCACGCGTTTGTACACCGTAAAACACGGTGGTTACCAACAAGTATTGTCAATTGGACGGGTGCAAACGCCTACGCTGGCGATGGTTGTAGAACGCTTCAAAGCGATTGAAAATTTTAAACCTCAGCCCTACTGGGAATTGCAAACCTTGTACAGAGAAACGCTTTTTAGTTATGAAGAAGGGCGGTTTTTGAATAAAGATGAGGGAGCGGTTTTGGCCAACAAAGTTAAAGAAATTGATTTTGAGATTGTTAGTATCGATAAAAAGAAGGGCAATGAATATGCTCCAAAACTTTTTGATTTAACGGGATTACAGGTGTATTGCAATACCAAATTTGGTTTTTCGGCAGAGGAAACTCTTAAAATTGTTCAGACTTTATACGAACAAAAAGTAGTTACTTACCCTAGAGTTGATACCACTTTCTTGCCCAACGATATTTATCCAAAAGTACCCGCTATTTTGCAAAACTTAACGCAATATGCTGCACTGACAGAACCGCTGTTGGCAAAAAAGATAAAAAAATCGCCCAAGGTTTTTAACGATAAAAAAGTTACCGACCACCACGCCATCATTCCTACTGGCGTGCAGAGCCATTTACAATTCAATCAACAACAAGTATATGATAGCATTGTAAAGCGTTTTATCGCTGTGTTTTATGACGATTGTTTGGTGGCTACTACTACCGTAATTGGTAAAGCAGCCGAGGTACATTTTAAAACTACAGGGAAGGAAATCTTAAAAAAAGGATTCCGAGTTGTTTTTGATACTTCGACTCCGCTCAGTACGAATGCCAAAGAAAAAGAAGCAGACCTCCTTCCGAATTTTGTGGTTGGCGAAAAAGGACCTCACCAACCTTCCTTTTTAGAAAAGGAAACCAAAGCGCCCAATCAGTTTACCGAGGCTACACTTTTGAGAGCGATGGAAACCGCGGGAAAACAAGTAGACGACGAGGATTTGCGAGAATTAATGAAAGAAAATGGTATTGGTCGTCCTTCAACTCGCGCGAATATTATCGAAACGCTCTTTAGACGAAAATACATAGTACGAAATAAAAAACAAGTTTTGCCTACACCAACAGGAGTGCAATTGATTGATACCATTCAGAATGAATTGATAAAATCAGCAGAACTCACAGGAACTTGGGAAAAGCAATTGCGCGACATTGAAAAGGGCACCTATACGGCTTCGGCTTTCATAAAAAATATGAAGCAAATGGTGGATAATTTAGTCTATGAAGTGAGAAGCGAAACCAGACGTGCCAATATTTCGCACGCCGCAAATGTCCCAAAAATCGAAACTGTTGTAGAGAAAAAGAAAGCGGCAGGAATTTTGGCAGCAATCTGTCCTAAATGTCAAAAAGGAAATTTGATTAAAGGAAAATCGGCTTATGGTTGTAGTGAATATAAATCGGATTGTGATTTTGTACTTCCCTATGTTTTTGAAGGTAAAAAGATTTCTGAAAGTCAATATTTGCGCTTGCTTCAAAAAGGATCAACTGTAAATTTAAAAGACTTTAAAACCGATGCCGGATCAGTTGAGGGTTTAATCCGTTTTGAAGAAAATTTCAAACTCAAATTAGAACCAAAGAAAACCGAATTAAAAAAGACAGTTGATACTTTGACTTGCCCAAAATGCAAAAAAGGAACAGTGCTAAAAGGAAAAACGGCTTACGGTTGTAGCGATTATAAATTGGGTTGTGATTTTAAAGTTACTTTTGAAATGGTTAGAGAAAAACTAAAAGATCAAAAACCGACAAAAGAACTGGTATATTCTATTTTAGAGAAAAGCATTTAATTCTATTCAACCGCAAAGTTCACAAAGAATTACGCAAAGTTCGCTAAGCGTTGCGTTCCTTGCGCTAACTTTGTGATCTTTGCGGTTAAGAACGCAAACTTTTTTCATAAATTAGCGCCATCAATCCAAACAAAAAATTTGCATCATGTTTCAAAAAACGACACTTTTATTGGTCTTTGTAGCACTTGCGTCCTGTAACAACAACGCGAACAAAAATGAAAAAATCAAAGCTTCGCAATGGTTGTTGGGCAAATGGACCCAGCAATCTGAACAAGGAATTTTAGAAGAAATATGGAAATCTGTAAACGACAGTACTTTTGAAGGCACTTCGTATTTTATAAAAGGAAAAGATACTTTGCATAACGAAACTATTGTGTTGCAACAAAAAGGAGAAAACCTTATCTATAAAGCTACTGTAAAAGGTGAAAATAATGACGAAGCCGTTTCGTTTCCCCTCACTTCCACCACCGAAAAAAACTTGGTCTTCGAAAATCCAAAACACGATTACCCACAAAAAATCAATTACAAATTAGCCGATGCCACTACGTTGATTGCAAAAATTTCTGGAAAACAAGCCGGAAAAGTTACATCCGAAACCTATACGCTTAAAAAGGTAAAATAACACTATCCCCATTCTTTTTGCACCTCGATTCTAAAAAATCGAGGTTTTTTTATCCGTAAAACACTATTATTGAAACGGATAGAAGACTGTATTTGTTTTTATTTTTATTTATTCTAAATAAACTTTGATTATATCAAAGAGGCTTTTATATTTGCAATATTATTTTTAATTAATCTAAATAAAATGAATAAAATACTACTAGCCACAACCGCATTGTTATTAAGCAATGCTTTTTATGGTCAAAACACAGAAAAAGACACCATCAACAAATTAAAATCGGTAGAAATTAGCAACAAGTACAAATACAAAAGAGAAAAAAGTACGACTGTTGCTAAAATGCCACTGAATAATATCGAAAACCCACAAGTGTACAACACCGTTACGGGTGAGTTGATGAAAGAGCAATTGGTTACCAACTTTAATGATGCCTTAAAAAATGCCACAGGAATTACTCGTTTGTGGGAATCAACGGGAAGAGGCGGCGATGGTGCTGAGTACTTTTCGATGAGAGGATTTGCTGTGCAACCCACAATGATTAATGGTCTGCCAGGGATTAATAACGGAACCATAGACCCTATAAACATCGACAATATCGAAGTGATAAAAGGACCTTCTGGAACTTTGTTCGGGAGCAGCCTTATCTCTTACGGAGGGTTGATTAATGTAGTGACCAAAAAACCATTTCAAAACTTTGGTGGAGAAGTAAGCTATACTTCAGGATCCTACGGACTCAATCGAGTAACTGCCGATGTAAATATCCCATTGAACCAAGATGCTTCAATTCGTGTGACTTCGGCTCATCAAAAAGAGAATTCGTTTCAAGATGCAGGTTTTGCGAAATCCTTTTTCTTGGCTCCTTCGTTGAGCTATAAGATAAATGATAAATTGTCTTTCTTAATTACAACTGAATTTACCAATCGCACTTCTGCCAATGCGCCAATGATTTTCTTAAGCCGATATGCGCCTTTGTCATTTAACTCGATAGTTCTTTTTGAAGACAATTACAAAAAATCATATACTTCGAACGAGTTAACGATCAACAACAACAGTTTCAACTTACAAGCACAAATGTTTTATAAACTCTCTGAAAAATGGACTTCACAAACCGTATTATCTAGAAATAATAGCAAAACAAATGGTTATTATTCCTATTTGTGGGATTCAGCCAATGGAAATGAGTTTACCCGTTTCATTTCAAAAAGAAATGGTGAAACCTTAGGCACGGACTTGCAACAAAATTTCATTGGAGACTTTAAAATTGGCTCCCTAAGAAATCGTTTGGTCGTTGGTGCTGATTATTTAAAAATCAATATCATAAACGGAAGTACTGGTTGGGTTGGCAATGGTAAAGTATCACTTGTGAATCAAACCGATACAGGAGATGTTACCCAAGCAGGCGTTGATAAGTTACTTGTAGGTTCTTTCGAAGGTAACACAGATGCACAAACCGAAGTCTTGAGCGCATATGCCTCTGATGTTCTAAATATTACAGATCAACTTTCGGTTATGGCAAGTTTGCGCATTGATAATTTCAAATCGTCAACAGCTAATGAAAGTAATTCTCAAACGGCTGTTTCTCCAAAATTTGGCGCCGTATATCAAATCATTGAAAACAAAGTCTCTGTTTTTGGAAATTATATGAATGGATTTACCAACGTGGCTCCAAAAGAAGTTAGCAATGTTGACGGAAGTAATCCAAGAATGAAATCTTTCGACCCCGAACACGCCAATCAGTATGAATTTGGATTAAAAACCAATCTGTACAAAGACATCATATCAGCATCGATTAGTTACTACAATATTGATGTAAAAAACAGACTAATGACCAATCCAAACAACATCAACGATTCTTTTCAGGGCGGTGAAGTGAATAGCAAAGGAGTAGAAATTAGTTTTACAGCAAATCCAACCCAAGGACTTAACATCATCGCTGGTGTTAGCAACAATAAAAGTGAAGTAACCAAAGACAATCCTGGAGATGGTTATTTAGGGTTTAGACCAGAAGAAGCGGGACCAGAAACATTAATCAATCTTTGGGCAAATTATACCATTCCATCTGGCGCATTAGAAGGCTTTGGCTTTGGTCTTGGCGGAAATTATGCTAGCGAATACAAAACATTAAACAGAAGTACTACAGGCACTTTTGCTTTACCAGATTACACCGTTTTGAACACTGCTTTGTCTTACAATCACGATAAATTCAATTTTGTTTTAAAATTAAATAACGTATTGAATGAGAAGTATTTTTCTGGTTGGTCAACGGTAACCCCTCAACGATTAAGAAGTCTTACCGCTGGATTATCGTATAAGTTTTAGTTTTCATAATTGCTATTGTTTTTGTTTAACAAAACTCCTCATTTCGGTGGGGAGTTTTAATCATTTAAAATGAAAAAAATTAATTTTAAAAAAAGCATTCGACTACTGCATCTTTGGCTGGGCTTGGGTTCAGGAATTATTGTTTTTATCATAGCTGTAACTGGTTGTTTGTATGCTTTTCAGGAAGAAATTCAGAACATTACACAAGAATACCGCTTTGTAGAAAAACAAAAAGTACCTTTTCTTTTGCCCTCGCAATTACTACCAATTGCTCAAAAAGAATTGCCTAACAAAGTCTTACATGCCTTAAAATACAATGCTCCTGACCAAGCTGTAGAAGCTATCTTTTATCACTATGAACCTACCTATCATTATGTGGTATACTTGAACCCTTACTCGGGCAAAGTACTAAAAGTAGCCAATATGGAAGATGGCTTTTTTAGATTTATATTAGATGGTCATTTCTACTTGTGGTTACCTCATGAAATTGGACAAGTTGTAGTTGCTTCTGCTACTCTTATCTTCCTTGTACTACTTGTATCTGGTTTAATTTTATGGTTTCCTAAAAACAAGAAAGCAGCCAAACAACGTTTTTGGTTTCGATGGAAAGAAGGTCTAAAATGGAAACGAAAAAACTACGATTTACATAATATTACGGGATTTTATGTTTCAGCAATCGGTCTAATCTTTGCCATAACAGGACTCGTTTGGGGATTTCCTTGGTTTGCGTATGGCTATTACAAAATCATAGGAGGAGAAAAGTCATTACTCTATGAAGACCCCGTTTCAAAAGAAGTTGCACTAGCAAAAAAAATAGAGAACCCTTTGGACAAAGTATTTCTGCTCATGCAAGAAGAATACCCGAAGGCCGCTTATATTGAAGTACATCCACCAGAAAACCCAAAAAGCGCTATAGCTACTAATGCTAACTTAGAAAAAGGAACCTACTGGAAAACCGATTATCGCTATTTTGACCAAAATACATTAGAAGAAAAAGAAGTAACTCACATCTACGGAAAAATAGCTAAAGCAGATACCTCAGACCGATTGCTGAGAATGAATTATGATATTCACACAGGAGCTATAATGGGATTAGCAGGTAAAATTTTTGCTTTTTTGATTAGTTTATTAATCGCCACATTACCCATTACAGGTTGCTTGATTTGGTATGGCAGAAAAAAAGCTAAATAAAACAAATATTTCGCTTTAAATTATGAAACTCCATTAAACCTTTTGCCTTTATTTGCATCTAAATAAGCATATAAATACGGTAATAAAAGACAAATTTAATATTGGTAGATTCCTTTTTATTTTTACTTTTGTTATTATTTTTATTTATTCTAAATAACACTCTAATCCCTATCGTTTTACTTTTCAAAATATGAAAAAATACTTTATAACCCCATTAGCATTTGCTGTTACTTTATTATGCAGTGCCCAACAAAAAAATAGCTTACTCGACCAATCCTTTTGGAAAACTTCGCCCGATGTGGCCACTGTAAAAGCCGAAATCGAAAAAGGCAACAGCCCATCTGCGGCAACACCCAATGCTTTTGATGTAACCGTAATGGCTATCAATAATGATGCTCCAGCTGCAACCATTAAATTCTTATTGGAACAACCCGGAAACGAAGTAAACAAACTGACCCACGACAACCGAATCTACCTGCATTGGGCGTCTAACAAAGGGAATGTGGAAATTATAGAATACTTAATCGCTAAAGGTTCTGACATCAATTTGGAGGACAGTAAAGGAGAAACACCTCTTACTTTTGCAGCCATTGGTGGACAAGCAAATCCAAAATTGTACGAGGCATTTTTTAAAGCGGGCATTGATTCAAAGAAAAAATACAAAGACGGGGTTAACCTGCAACTAATGACCATTGCAACGGATAAAAACTTAACCTTAAGTGATTATTTAGCTACAAAAGGCTTATCCCTAAAAGATGTAGACAGCAACGGCAACTCAGCATTTGATTATGCTGCAAAAACTGGCAATGTTGCTTTCTTGAAAACCCTTTTAGCAAAAGGAGTAAAATATACCAACAATGCGCTTCTTTTTGCCGCTCAAGGCACACGAAGAGAATCAAGCACACTTGAAACCTATAAATATTTGGTTGAAGAATTGAAAATCAAACCTACTACTAGCAGTAAGTCTGGAGAAACAGTACTTCACTTTTTAGCAAATAAACCCAATCAAACAGAAATCATAGCTTATTTCCTCTCTAAAGGTGTAGATAATAACCAAGCAGACAAAGAAGGAAATACACCATTGATGCTTGCAGCTGCTGGTCGTGAAACTGCTACTTTGGAACAATTAATAGCGGTAACCAAAAACATTAATGCGCAAAACTTAAAAAAAGAAAGTGCCTTAACTTTTGCAGTTAAATCTGGAACACCAGAAGCAATCACGCAACTTTTGAATCATAATGCTGATCTAGCTGTAACCGATAAAGATGGCAACAATTTAGGCTACTATTTAATACAATCGTATCGTCCTCAAATGGGCGGAGGACGTGGTCCTGAAGCAGCCAACACGCCAAAACAAGATCCTTTTGAAGCTAAAATAAAGATCTTACAAGACAAAGGCTTTGTCCTTTCTACACCTCAAAAAGACGGAAATACCTTGTATCATTTGGCGGTGATCAAAAACGATTTAAATTTGCTCAAAAAAATAGCCGCTTTAAAAATAGATAGCAACGCCAAAAACAATGATGGCTTGACGGCTTTACACAAAGCGGCGATGATTGCAAAAGATGATGCTATTTTAAAGTATTTAATCTCTATTGGAGCACAAAAAGATGCTAAAACAGAATTTGACGAAACCCCTTATGCATTGGCGAAAGAAAACGAAACATTAACCAAAAAGAAAACAGATTTAGAGTTTTTGAAATAGTTGAGCTAGTCCTTAGTGATTAGCACTTAGTAACTAGCAATCAAGCTCAACAACATAATTCATAACTCATAATTCATAACTTATCCTCATAATGAAATCATTCTTAAAAATAAGCTTACTTACCCTTATCAGTTTTTTATCTTTTCAAGCGACCGCACAAACAAGCAAATACAAGTGTATGTTGCAAATGTCTAACTATGTAGGGGAAGGCGCCTATATTGTAGTGTCGTTAATCAATCCAAAAGGAGAATATGAGAAAACGCTTTACGTAATGGGTGACGATAAAAAATGGTACAAAACCATTAAAGAATGGCATAAGTTCCAATCGAAAAAACAAGAAAACATAAGTGCCAAAACTGGAGCTTCTGTAACTGGTGGAGATCGCAGCATTACCACTATCGAGATAGAAGATGCTAAAATCAACAAAGGCTACAAACTCCGTTTTGAAAGTGCTGTAGAGGACAATAAATACTATGTTGCAGATGCCGAAATCCCATTAACCACAGAAGGATTGGCTGCCAAAACAGATGGCAAAGGATATATCCGCTACGTACGATTCAATAAAATCTAAAAACATCTTGAAAAAATAGGCAAAGTCATTTAAGATTGAGGAACCACAACCTTTATCTTATTTGACTTCGTTTTTTCAATTTGTACATCATAAAAACTAAAAGTCCTTTTTCTATGACTCTTTCCTTTTGGCGCTACGCACATTTGGTTCTAGCGATTTTCTCTTCCCTTTTTTTAGTCCTAGCAGCCGTTACGGGTACCATTCTAGCTGTAGATGCCATTCAAGAAAAAATACCTTCTTACCAAGTCAGTACTTTCGATAGAATAACGTTAGCAGAAACGCTTCCTGTTTTACGAAAAACCTATCCTGAAATAACAGCAGTAAGTGTAGATCACAATCAGTTTGTTTTACTTGAAGGAATAGATCAAGAAGGTAATGATGTTAATGCCTATATAGATCCAACCAACGGTAAAATTCTAGGAAAACCAACCCCAAAAAGCGAATTCATCCAATGGACAACGGCTTTTCATCGCTCTTTGTTTTTAAAAGAAACTGGACGATTTATAGTAGGCTTCATTTCATTTTTATTGGCGCTTATCGCACTTTCTGGCTTGGCATTAATCATTAATCGTCAAAGAAGCATTCGAAGTGTGTTTTCAAAAGTTGTAAAAGAAAACTTCGTTCAATATTATCACATCATTACTGGAAGATTAGCGCTGTTGCCTATACTCATCATTGCGATTACTGGGGCTTATCTTACGCTAGAAAAATTTCATTTTTTTATAGAAAACGATGCTTCAGCAACCGAAACTGTAGCCCAGCCTTCGTCCAAAAAACAAAAACCATCTTTTTTCAAGACGGCGCTTTTGGCTGATGTCACCAAAATAGAATTTCCTTTTTCGGATGATCCTGAAGAATACTTTATCATTCATCTAAAAGATAAAGAAATAGAAGTACATCAAATAACTGGAGCTGTAGTTACCGAAAAACCAACGGCAACCACCACACAATTGAAAGACCTAAGTCTCGATTTACATACCGGAAGAACTAGTATTTTATGGGCTGTAATTCTAGGTTTGGCTAGTATTAATCTATTGTTCTTTATTTATTCTGGATTTGCGATGACGTTGCGACGCAGAGCCAATCGCATCAAAAACAAGTTCAAGGCCAAAGACAGCGAAATCATTTTACTAGTAGGTTCCGAAAACGGAAGTACCCTGCGATTTGCCAATGCCGCGCAACAGCAATTTATTGCTCTTGGCAAAAAGGCGTATCTCGCCGAGATGAATTCCTATACCCTGTTTCCAAAAGCAGAACAATTGCTAGTTTTTGCCGCAACTCACGGGATGGGCGATGCTCCATCTAATGCGAATCAATTTATTGAATTATTGAGTAAAACTACACAAAAACAAAAAATTAAAACCGCTATTATTGGTTTTGGGTCTAAATCCTATGCGAATTTTTGTGGTTTTGCTTATGATGTAGAAGCTGCATTAGCAAAACAAAATTGGAGCGAAACCATAGTGCCGTTACATACCATAAACGACAAATCAACAGAAGAATTTGTGGCTTGGATTCAGTTATGGAATACCGCAACTTCTTTACCGCTTGCCACAACACCATCGCTATACAATACAATTCCAAAGGGTCTACAAACTTTTGAAGTAGTTGCTAAAACACAAGTATCAACGGACGAAGACACCTTTTTAGTGAGCTTCAAAACACCTTGGACGACCAAATTCCAATCGGGAGATTTGTTATCCATTTATCCTGCTAACGACAGTAGAGAACGTTTATACTCCATCGGTAAACACGACGGAAAACTACAATTGGTGGTCAAATTACACGAATACGGATTAGGTTCAGGTTATTTGAATCAACTTGAAATAGGTGCCAAAATAAAAGCCCGAGTAATAACGAATACCGCTTTTCACTTCCCGAAACAAGCGACCAAAGTTGCTTTAATTTCTAATGGTACTGGAATTGCGCCGTTCTTAGGAATGATTCAAGAGTCAACGCCCAAAACGGAAACGCATTTGTATTGCGGTTTTAGAACCGAGACAAAAAGCGTTGCCAGTTATACAAAACTTGCACAAGAAATGATGGACCAACAAAGGCTTCAAAGTTTTAATTTGGCCTTATCTAGAATACCGAACGGCTGTCGTGTAACACAGTTGGTTGAACGTGATGCGGCTTTTTTCAAAGCTCTGTTGAATGAAAATGGCGTCATTATGATTTGCGGTTCTTTGGCAATGCAAAAAGATGTAGAAAAAGTGCTCGAAACCCTTTTGAGAAAAACCATTGCCAGCGTTTCAGATTACAAAGCCAAAGGACAAATTTTGACCGATTGTTATTAGAATGCCTTTCCCCGACCCTCTCCAAAGGAGCGGGAGAAGCTACTTAAAAATTAGTCGTGTTGTAACAATTTCCTGCAAGGTTTTCAAAACCTTGTAGGTATCTTTGTTAAATTCAAATACCTACAAGGTCAAAAAAAGACCTTGCAGGAATACAAATCAGTAAATAGTACGTAATACAAAAAATTAGGAGCGTCTATCAGAGTTTGTAGAGCTTTACATAGTGCCGTTTTCAATACATTCGAATGCAGAGCAACTTGTTTTCTTTAGGAACGTTTGCGTGAGGGATGGCAGTGGAGCTCTCCCGATTTTTCATCGGGAAGCGGGAACGTACAGCCCGACCTGACCTTTTTCGGGAGGGGCACGCCCAAAATCAATATATTTACATTATACAACTTACGTTATGTCAACCCAAAATCTTTTCTTATTGCTACTCGTTTGGAGTGTTTCGTGTCACAGTCAGGTGTTACGAAAAAAAACGACTTTGCTTATGGGTGGGCGTTTTGACATTACGATTGTAGCCCAAGATTCGGCCACGGCAAAAGAAAATATCGATGCTGTTGTTACCGAAATCACTCGTATTGAGCATTTGATTTCGGACTGGAAACCCACTTCTCAAGTTTCAGAAGTGAATCAAAATGCGGGTATACGCCCTGTAAAAGTTGACAAAGAAGTATTTGAATTGACCCAAAGAGCGCTTGAATTTTCTAGGATTACCAAGGGTTCGTTTGACATTAGTTTTGCGGCTATGGATAGGATTTGGAAATTTGACGGGTCGATGACCGAGATGCCAACGGCAGAAGCCATAAAAAAATCGGTTGAAAAAGTGGGCTACCAAAACATCATTTTAGACTCCGTTCAATCGACCATTTTCTTGAAAGTAAAAGGAATGAAAATTGGTTTTGGCGCTTTAGGCGAAGGCTACGCAACCGATAAATGCCGCGCTATGATGCTGGACAAAGGCATTCCTGCTGGAATCATTAATGGCTCTGGGGATATGAGTACGTGGGGAACGCAGCCTAATGGTAAACCTTGGAATATTGGCATTACAAACCCTTTTCGACCCGAAAAAATTATGGCGGTCGTTCCATTAATGCAAGAAGCCGTAACCACTTCTGGGAGTTATGAAAAATATGTCGTTTTTGATGGTAAACGCTATTCGCACATCATTAATCCTGCTACGGGTTATCCTGCTAAGGGTTTGTGTAGCGTGACCGTTTTTGGCCCCAATGCTGAAACGGCCAATGGTTTGAGCACTTCGTTAATGGTTTTGGGAAAACAACAAGGATTGCTTTTACTCGAAAAATTCGCGGAATACAGCTGCATTATGATTACCGATAACGGAAAAGTGATTCGGTCGAAAAACTTCAAAAAGAAATTGAAGGCTAAACTTTAGTCGTTTTTGCTTTCAACACACCTCAAAAAAGTGACTTTCTTCTATAAAAATGGCACAATAAGACTTTTTCAGTCAAGAATCCATAACAAAAAAAGTATTCCAAATTACTGACAAACAAACACTTTAAAACTATTTCTTATTTTTATTCATATTTAATCTAAATAAGCTTTGTGGTTTCAAAAGAGGGTTTTATATTTGCATCGTTATTTTTAATTATTCCAAATAAACAAGATGAAATATATACTCCTCCCTGCTCTACTCTTAGCCTACTTCGGAAGTAACGCCCAAGAAAATCATCAAGCAAGCGCTGCTGCAAACGATAAAAAATCAACTATAGAATCCTTCGATTTTGAAATTGACACCGTAAAAAATAAAAAAGGTGCTGTTTTAAATGAAGTAATCGTTAAAGCGCATAAACAAAGACAGCCCGTGACAGCTATCCGTTCAGGTTTAAAACCAATGGACAACCCACAAACGGTTCAAGTTATTGGAGCTGAAATCATCGAACAACAACAAGCGATTCGATTGAGTGATGTGATTAAAAACGCTAACGGAATTTATGTTGGCTCCGCACGTGGTGGTGCGCAAGAATCATTCTTCTCAAGAGGGTATGATATGTCTGCCAATAATATGTTTAAAAACGGCTTTCGCTATAATGCAGGTTCTATTCCAGAAGTTTCGGGTTTAGAAAAAGTTGAGTTCTTAAAAGGTGGAGCAGCCTTATTATATGGAAATGTAGCTCCAGGAGGAATTTTAAACTTGGTTACCAAAACGCCAAAATTTAATGACGGAGGAGAATTTTCGATCCAAATGGGAAGCTATAACTATTACAAACCTGCCTTTGATGTTTATGGTCCTTTGAATCAATCCATCGCCTATCGTTTTAACGGTTCCTATGAAAAATCAGAAAGTTTTAGAGACTTTGTAACCAATGATAGAATTTATTTCAATCCTTCATTCTTATTTTTATTATCCGAAAAAACACAAATTACACTTCAAGGAGATTATTTAAGCGCCGATTGGACCCCTGATTTTGGTACAGGAATCATTGGGAAAGAAATATTAGATTTACCAAGAAATCAGTTTTTTGGAGCAAAATGGTCTAACGGAAACACCAAATCTTCAAGTGCATCGGTTCAATTACACCACGATTTTAATACTAATTGGAAATTGAATTTTAATTCATCGTTTCAGAATTACAACAGAACTCAAAAATCTACAGCACAAATTTCCAATTTAAACACGTATGCTGTTCCAGGCACTTGGAACAGAGGATTGGTTCAAAATAAAAATTTAGAGAAAATATTTGGTGATCAGTTAAGTATTCAAGGTACTTTTTACACTGGAAAAGTAAAACATCAAATCTTTACTGGGGTTGATTATGAATTGTCTATTGCGGATAACTACACCTATGTTTTTAACGAAAAAGCGGTTATGGTAAATGGAAAATACGATCCAAGTTTATATGACACTATCAATCTTTTTAGTTTCAATCCTGACTCACAAAGAAACGACATTCCAAATGCAGCCAATACACAAATTGCAGTTACAGAAACTAGTCGTTTTGGTGGATATGCACAAGATTTGATTTCATTTACAGATAAAATTAAAGTTTTAGCAGGTATTCGTTGGTCTTGGCAAGAAGCTCAAGTAGTAACCACAGATTTAACAAAAAATACAGTTACTGAAGGAGCTAAAAATTTAAATAGAGCGTTCTCTCCAAAAGCAGGCTTAGTTTATCAACCTAATAAAACTACGACGGTGTTTGGTAGTTATTCTAATTCTTTCACGCCTAATACAGGAACGACAGTTGATTTTAAGCCACTTGATCCTTCTATCATTGACCAATATGAAGTAGGAATCAAAAAAGATTTTATGAAAGGTTTGATTACAACAAACATTACCGCCTATATTATTGAAAATAATAATCTTGCACAAACAGCTCCTTTTGCAGCTGATGGAGTTACCCCAAATGTAAATACGAACTTGAGAGAATTAGTGGGGGGTACGAAAGGAAAAGGGATTGAAATTGACATCAATGCTAACCCAGTTAAAGGTTTAAACATCTTGGCAGGTTATAGCTTTAATGAAACTAAAATTACCAAAACCTCAGGAACTAGTGGTAGTTTAGTAGAAGGAGACTTATTGGTTAGAACACCAAAACATACCGCCAACTTTAGTGTATTTTACAAAATTCCAGAAGGCTTTTTCAAAGGAATTACCATTGGTGGTGTTGCTAATTATATAGGTGACCGAATTGGCGGATGGAATGACCGTTATGTATGGACAGAAAACAAGCCTACAACCAATCCAAAAACGTATACCATAACCATTGAAGACCGTGATATCCCATTAAAAGGATATACTACTGTTGATGTTTCTGTAGGCTATGATTGGAAAAAAATTTCATTGTTATGCAAAGTTTCCAACATCACCAACGAGTTGAACTACACCGTACACGAAAATTATAGTGTAAACCCAATTGCGCCAACTCAAGTAATGGCGATCTTGAAATACAAATTATAGAACGTAATATCCCGTCCTAAAAAAACGATATAAATTATTAAATAAAATTAATTAGTAAACAGTAGCAAAAACGTTTTTGCTACTGTTTTTTTTTTGTTTATGACAAGTAGATAAAAACAAAAGTGATTTTTAAAACAAGTAATACTAAAACTCAAGCAACTTCAACTCTCGTTTTATAACTTACTTTCTATGTATATTTGTTATTACCTAACTATCAATTACTTAATAAATATGAAAAAAGTATCATTTTTAATCGGACTATTATTAACATTGGCAATTGTTTCTTGTAAAGATGAAAAAAAATCACAAGAAGCTCGGATACCTGAACAATACGCTATAGAAGATTTGTACAATACTAAATCCATAAGTGCTTCTGGTTTTAACGCTGATGAAACAAAGATAATAATCGACAACAACGCCACTGGTATTGTAAATACAAATGAATTAACACTTTCTGATACTACAACAATTGCATTGACAAAATCAACAAAGGAAAGTATCTATTCTATCGATTATTTACCAGGAAGTCCAAATTTTATATATTCTGCAGATGAAGGAGGAAATGAAAATTCTCATTTATTCTTAATGAATCGAAAAACAAATACTCCAAAAGACTTAACACCTTGGAAAAATAGTGCTAATAGTTTTTTTGGTTGGAGCCTAGATAAAAAAAACATGTATATCACAAGTAATAGTCGAGATGCAAAATATTTCGATCTAATAAAATTAGACACTCTTGCTTGGAAACCAACAGTTTTATATCAAACAGATTCTGATTTATCTCCTGCTATTATTAGTAAAACAGAGCGTTATATTGTTTTAACCAAATCCATTACAACAGACAAAAATGAAATGTATTTATACGATCGAAAAACAAAAAAAAGCAAACGCTTAAGTAATGATAAAGAAGCCAATTGGAATCCGATGGCATTCGAGAAAAACGATAGTATTTTATATTATTCTAGCAATGAAGATACAGAGTTTAGCTATTTAGTCAAGTACAACATTAACTCTGGAAAATCTGAAAAAATCTATGAAGACAAATGGGATGTAAACGATATGTCTTTGAGTGAAAATGAAAAATATCATACCCTTTTTATTAATGAAGACGGTAAAAACAAAATACTCCTTTTTGATCATTCAACTGGAAAACAAATAGAGCTGCCCAAATTTGAAGATGGCGATGTATCTAATGTAATTATTTCTAATAGTGAAAACAAACTACTACTAACCGTTGGAAGTAGCACTAGCCCAGCAAATCTTTATCTTTATGATATCCCAACCAAAAAACTAAAACAATTAACTTCAGTTTTAAGCAAAAAAATAAATCAAAACGACTTAGTAAAAGCAGAAGTTATTCGCTTTAAATCTTTTGATGGAAAAGAAATTCCAGCCATTTACTACAAACCTCTTCAAGCTTCTGCAAACAACAAAGTTCCTGCTTTATTATGGATACATGGGGGACCAGGAGGGCAAAGCCGTATTGGGTATTCTAATAGCATACAATATTTAGTAAATCGTGGTTATGCAGTATTAGCGGTAAATAATCGTGGGAGCAGTGGTTATGGACGTACTTTTTATAAAATGGACAATAAAGATCATAGTAACGGCGATTTAAAAGATTGTATTTGGGCAAAAAAATGGCTTGTAGAACAAGATTATATAGATCCTAATGCTATAGGCATCTATGGAGGAAGTTACGGTGGATGTATGGTTCTTGGTGCATTGGCATTTCATCCAGAGGAATTTAAAGTTGGAGTAGATTTATTTGGAGTTGCCAACTGGCCACGAACACTTAAAAGTATTCCTCCATATTGGGAATCCTACCGTAAAGCTTTGTATGATGAAATGGGAGACCCTTATACAACTGATAGTATTCGATTAAAAAAGATTTCTCCTCTTTACAATTATAACAAAATAAACAAACCTTTACTTGTTTTTCAAGGCATGAATGATGTTCGGGTGCTTCCTATAGAAAGTAATGAAATTGTTGCTGGAGTCAAGAAAAATGGAGTTCCAGTAGAATATGTCGTTTATCCAAATGAAGGTCATGGTTTCGAAAAGAAAGAAAACCAAATTACTACAACAAAAACTACTTTAGCTTTTTTAGATAAATATCTAAAAAATAACAATCAATTTATAAACAGTAAATCCCATCTCAATATAACTTTGAGATGGGATTTTTAATGTAAATGCCGTCAAAAAACCTATTTCAATCCAGCCAAACTTTGCTCAATAGTGGCAATTTTAGCTAAAGCATCTGCTTCTTTTTTGCGTTCCATTTCAATTACTTTCTCAGGTGCGCCAGCTACAAATTTTTCATTCGCTAATTTTCCTTGAACGGATTTCAAAAAGCCTTTGGTATAATTTAATTCTTCCGTCAGTTTAGCAATTTCAGCTGCTACATCTATGCTTCCTGTAATTGGAATAAAGTATTCGTTTGATTTTACACGGAAAGACAAAGCACCATCCACTTTTTCTGAAACGTATTCTAATGAAGTTATATTCCCCAATTTAGTTACTATTGCATCGAAATACGTAGAAGCTTTATCATTGTTCACCACTTTCAATTCAATAGTATCTTTAAACGGAATATTCTTGTCTTTACGGATGGTTCTAATTCCAGAAATTACTTCGATTGTATTTTCAAAATCAGCTATCAATTGTGCGTTGAACGGTTTAATTTCTGGCCAAGTTGAAACAATTAAAGCTTCTTCTTTGGTTCTATCCGCGATTAAATGCCAAATTTCCTCTGTCAAGAAAGGCATAAACGGATGCAACAATTTCATATTGTTTTCTAACATTTCGATGGCTTTATCAAACGTAGCTTTATCAATTGGTTGTTGGTAAGCAGGTTTGATCATTTCTAAGAACCAAGAACAGAAATCGTCCCAAACCAATTTGTAAATTCCCATCAAAGCATCTGAAATTCTATATTTTTCAAAATTATCTTCAATCTCGGCTAAGGCTTGTTGCAACTTCGCTTCGTACCACTCAATGGCTACTTTTGAAGATTCGGGTTGTGGAATTGTTTCTGAAACTTCCCAACCTTTGATCAATTTGAAAGCGTTCCATATTTTGTTAGAAAAACCTTTTCCTTGATTGCATAATTCTTCGTCAAACATAATGTCGTTTCCAGCAGAAGCACTCAAAAGCAATCCTACACGAACACCATCGGCACCAAATTTTTCAATTAATTCCAAAGGCTCAGGAGAATTCCCCAAAGACTTCGACATTTTGCGACGTTGTTTATCACGAACCAATCCCGTTAAATACACATTCGTAAATGGTTTTTCACCAGCATATTCATATCCTGCAATAATCATTCTAGCTACCCAAAAGAATAAAATATCTGGTCCTGTAACCAAATCATTCGTTGGATAATAGTATTTAAAATCTTCATTTTCTGGATTCATTATACCCCCAAAAACAGACATTGGCCATAACCAAGATGAGAACCAAGTGTCAAGCGCATCAGGATCCTGACGAAGGTCAGAGGTTAGAAGTGAGGAGTTAGAAGTTTTTTCTTTGGCTAAGGCTAAAGCCTCTTCAATATTTTCAGCTACTACAAAATCTTCTTTACCGTCACCATAGAAATAGGCAGGAATTTGTTGTCCCCACCACAATTGACGGGAAATATTCCAATCGCGAATGTTGTTCAACCAATGGGCATAGGTATTGTTAAAACGAGAAGGATGCAATTTAATATCTCCATCTTCTAAAACCGATTTAATCGCTGGTTTTACTAAATCATCCATTTTTAAGAACCATTGGTCAGACAATCTTGGTTCGATTACTGCCTTAGTTCTTTCAGAGGTTCCCACTTTATTTAAATGAATTTCGGTTTTAGCCAAAGCACCTATTGACTCTAGTTCCTGAGCAATTTCGGTACGAACTACAAAACGATCTTTTCCTTGGTAGTGTAAACCAAAACTATTTAAAGTCGCATCTTCATTGAAAATATCAACAATCTCTAAATTGTGCTTCTCGCCCAAGGTTTTGTCATTTATATCGTGTGCTGGTGTCACTTTTAAGCAACCAGTACCAAACTCCACATCTACATACTCATCTTCGATAATTGGAATCACACGACCACAAATAGGCACAATCGCTTTCTTTCCTTTTAAGTGGGCAAAACGTTCATCATTTGGATTGATACAAATTGCAGTATCTCCAAAAATCGTTTCAGGACGCGTAGTTGCTACGGTCAAGAAATCTTCTGACCCTTCAATTTTGTATTTTAGAAAAAATAATTTTCCTTGTTGTTCTTCGTAAATTACCTCTTCATCAGATAATGTAGTTTTAGCTTCAGGATCCCAATTCACCATTCTATAGCCACGGTAAATCATTCCTTTGTTATACAAATCCACAAAAGATTTAATAACAGAAGCCGACATATCTGGATCCATTGTGAATTTTGTTCGGTCCCAATCACAAGAACAACCTAACTGTTTCAATTGCTCTAAAATGGTTCCACCGTATTTATCTGTCCAATCGTAGGCGTGTTTCAAAAATTCTTCACGAGTCAAATCGGCTTTATTAATACCCTCCGATTTTAATTTGGCCACCACTTTAGCTTCAGTAGCAATCGATGCGTGGTCTGTACCGGGTACCCAACAAGCATTAAACCCTTTCAAACGAGCTCTTCGGATTAAAACATCTTGAATCGTATTATTCAACATATGTCCCATATGTAACACTCCCGTAACATTTGGAGGTGGAATTACAATGGTATAAGGAGTTCTATGGTCTGGTTCAGAATGAAAATAATTGTTTTTCATCCAGTAAGCATACCATTTATTCTCAATGGTTTTAGCGTCAAATTGTGCAGGAATACTCATTTTATAACAGATATGTTTTATTAGTAATTATAAGTTTTTAGGTATTGATTATCAAACGAAAAGAAAGCAAACAATACTACATTTTGGTTTTGGTTCGATATTTGTAAGTGTACCGTTGGCAAAAGTAATTAATAAAGTAGAGTATAAAAAGCGAATTAATAATTTGTACTCTAATTAAAACAAACTATATTTACTCAACCCAAATAAAGCCTTATTATATGAAAAATCTTATCATTGTTGTAGTTACCGCACTTTTTTCTTTTACAACTTACAGCCAAAGTGGTCCTAAAATCGAATTTTCGGCACCAGACAATACTATCGATTACGGCAAAGTCAATAAAAACTCAGATAACGGCATTCGTACATTTGAATTTAAAAATACAGGCGATGCACCTTTGCAAATTATCAATATACTATCTACCAAAGAATGTAGCATTTTGAGCAAACCCACTTCGGCTATTCAACCTGGGCAAAATGGCAAAATAGAAGTAAAATACAATATGACTCCAGGACCTATAAGAAAAACCATCACCGTTGAAACTAACGCTGTGAATCAAGAAAATGGTCGAGTTGCTTTGAAAATAAAAGGAGAAGTAATCTAAAATTAAATTAAAGTTCGTTTTCTAACTTGAAAGCGAACTTTAACTGATTTTTATCTCTTAAAACCACTATTGTAATTTCTGTATCTTCTTCGACCATAAATAAATTATTGATTTTTTGCAGACTATATTTAAAAACGGGCCTACCTCCAATAGAAATAATCTCATCTCCCACTTTTAATCCGCATTTTTCAGCAGTCGATTTTTTTCTAATATTAGCAATTATATAATTAGGTTTTAACTCGAATTTGTATTTAAAATTATTAATTATCTTTTTGTATTGATCAACCGCTCCAGCAAAATTCACAAAACTGTTTTCAAGTTTCACATAATCCTCCACCCACTTCAGCCCGTTTTGCTCAATCTCAATACCGCTTTTATTATACTTAAAATGAGATTTGAAATTAGCATTTTTCTTAATATGAATTGCTCCTTTTTCGTAATCAAAAACCACTTTAAATCTACTAAATATTTCAGCACCTACTGACCCTACTCTATTGTCGACCATTTTTACATGCTTAAGAGAGCTTGAGTCTGGAAAAGCAACGATTGGGTTGAAAAATTTAAAATCTGCTATTTTTATTTCCTTAATTTTGGCTCTTTTCCCTTCAATATCACCGCTAAATCCCTTACCTAAAAAATCATCAAAATTTTTCTTAGGCACATTGATGCCTTCAGTATAATTTTGAAAAACCCAAATAGCATCACTATTACCAATATCAATCAACATTTTTGACTCAACATAGGAAGTCTCCAATTTTAATTGACTCATAAAATAAGGTTTCCCTAATTCTATCGTAATAGGTATCCTTGTAAACTTCTTATCTAACCTTTGTTGGAATTTCAAATTTGGTTTCCAAACCGTTATTTTTTTTTTGATATAATCAATCTCAACAAGATTATTTTTAAAAAAATGCCTTCCTATAATCCCATTTACTGGAATACCAATGTGGGACGACAGATTAAAATTTTGATCTAAAATGATATAAAATGTTTGCTTTTCGGAAACTAATCCTCTCATAAACATATAATTATTAGTAGACTTCAATCCCTCTATTGACTCTTCACTACCCAAACCTCTCAATTGAATTTTGGCAACATTGTATAGGTTTAATTCTTTTTTCTCATCCAAACTAAACAATAAGGTTTCTTCAACGCCAGTGTCTAATAAAAAATTAAGTTCAATACCATTAACCGTAATTGGGATAAAAATCAGATTATTAATCAACTGAAACGGTATCACAACTTGAGTTTGATTGGCCAAAAACTGAAACCCTTCTTGAGCACGGTTAGTATACTGTCCTAGAAAAAATAATAGAAAAAAAAGAGCTATTCTCATTAAAAAAGGGTTTCGGTAATATTACAAAAAATCCAACATATTTGTTATAATTTGACAACAAATAGGATTTAAATTTACATTTAATTTGGAAAAAAAATCGCAATTTTGCACCAAATTATAAAAAACATGCCTAGTATTTCAATCAGAGGTAAAAAAATGCCTGAATCGCCAATTCGAAAGTTAGCCCCTTTTGCAGATTTGGCCAAATCAAAAGGACGTAAAGTCTATCATTTAAACATTGGTCAACCCGATATAAAAAGCCCCGAACTCGCTATTGAAGCTATCAAAAATATACAACTAGATATTATTGAATATGGACCATCTGCTGGTTATGAAAGTTATAGAAAAAAATTAGCCAAATTTTATCAAAATCAAAATGTTTCAGTAGATACTGAAGATATTATGATTACAACTGGAGGTTCAGAAGCTTTGCTTTTTGCCTTAGGAAGTATTATGGACCCCGAAGACGAAATAATTATTCCTGAACCTTTTTATGCTAATTACAGTGCTTTTTCGGCTGAGTCAAGCGCACGAGTTGTTCCGGTAATTTCCAACATTGAAAGTGGTTTTACTCTTCCAACGATTGAAGAATTTGAAAAAGCTATTACCAGTAAAACCAAAGCAATATTAATTTGCAACCCCAATAATCCTACTGGATACCTCTACTCTGAATCTGAAATAAATCAGCTTGGCGCATTGGTTAAAAAATATGACCTCTTCCTTATTGCTGATGAAGTATATCGCGAATTTATTTACGACGAGAAAGACCAACATTTCTCAGTAATGAACCTAAAAGGAATTGAACAAAATGTCATTATGATTGATTCAGTTTCTAAAAGATACAGTATGTGTGGCGCTAGAATAGGCTGCTTGGTAACCAAAAACAAAGAAGTTATTGCCGCTTCAATGAAATTTGCACAAGCCCGTTTGTGTCCACCTACCATTGAACAAATTGCCTGTGAAGCTGCTATAGAGACTCCAAAAAGTTATTTTGACGAAGTAATTTCAGAATACAAAGAAAGAAGAGACATTTTAATCAATGAACTTAACAAAATTGATGGAGTACTAGTAAAAAGTCCAAAAGCAGCTTTTTATTGTATCGCTCAACTCCCAATAGACAATGCCGACGATTTTGCACAATGGCTTTTAGAAACCTATGAATTTAACGGCGAAACGGTTATGGTAGCTCCCGCGGCTGGTTTTTATTCTACTCCTGGTGTGGGCTTAAATCAAGTTCGTATTGCCTATGTTTTAAGTAAAGAAGAGCTCATAAAAGCGGTTCACATTCTAAAAGAAGCAATAAAAGAATACAACCAACGTTCTTAGAAACAAAAAATAGATATTCAAAAGACAATAATTCAAAGGAGTTATTGTCTTTTTTTGTTAAAATTAAACCCGAAATATTAAGAAAAACAAGGCAATTAATTCCCTCAAGCGATTGAATTTGTTACTATTTATTATTTATCTTTACCCCTTGAAAAATACACACCCAACAAATAGTAATTTTTAATGACAAATAACGAAGAATTCCACGACGAAATAGGAAATAATCATATTAGTACCAGCGCTAATAATCCGATAAGAGAAGATGCTTTTGCTATTTCGGATGAAGAAAAAATTGAACGCATCAAGAAAGATGTAGAAAATATGTTGCTTACTTTGGGTATGGATTTAACGGATGATAGCCTAAAAGGCACTCCAAATCGTGTAGCAAAAATGTTCGTAAAAGAAATTTTTGGCGGTTTAAATCCGAATAAAAAACCAAAAGCTTCAACTTTTGACAACAACTACAAATATGGTGAGATGTTGGTTGAAAAAAACATTACCTTATATTCTACCTGTGAACATCATTTGTTACCAATAATAGGAAGAGCACACGTGGCTTATATTTCTAATGGTACTGTAATTGGCTTGTCTAAAATGAATAGAATTGTTGAATATTATGCAAAAAGACCTCAAGTACAAGAGCGTTTGACGATGCAAATTGTTCAAGAACTTCAAAGAGCATTAGGAACAGAAGACGTAGCTTGTGTAATAGATGCCAAACATCTTTGCGTGAATTCTAGAGGAATTAAAGATATCGAAAGTAGTACGGTAACCTCTGAATTTGGTGGAAAATTCAAAGAAGCTCAAACCAGAAGAGAATTCTTGGATTACATTAAACTAGAAACGAAATTTTAAATTATTGTTTAATCGTTAATTTGTTTAATTGTTAAATCGGAATAAATATGTATATTTTTTCATTTGAAAAACTTGACGTTTGGCAAAATTCCCGAGAATTTGTTTTAACAATTTATAAACTGACTAACAATTTTCCATCAAGTGAAATTTATGGTATTACTTCTCAAATAAAAAGAAGTTCATCATCAATCGCAACAAATATAGCAGAAGGAACTTCTAGAAACACAAATAAAGATAAAGCTCATTTTCTAACTATATCATATTCTTCAGCCACAGAAACATTAAATCATTTAATAATTTCAAAAGATCTCGATTATATTTCTGGAGAAGAATATTTACTTTGTAGAGAGAAACTTGAAAAAATTTGCAATCAAATTAACAGCTTAAAAAAATATTATCTTTCACAATAATAAATAGCTAAGTCGTTGAATTGTTTAATCGTGAATTCGTTAAACAATTCAACGGATAAACCAAAAACGATTAAACAAATTAACGATTAAACTGTAAAAACTTCATGTCATTATATAAAAGTCAACCCCTCAAAATATACAATTCTCTATCTGGAGAAAAAGAACCATTTGTACCTGTTCACGAAGGAAATGTAGGAATGTATGTTTGTGGTCCAACAGTGTATAGCAATGTGCATTTAGGAAACGTGAGAACTTTTATGTCATTTGATGTAATATTCAGGTATTTATTGCATTTGGAATACAAAGTTCGCTATGTGCGTAACATTACCGATGTAGGTCATATCGTGGATGATGTAGATGAAGGAGAAGATAAAATTGCTAAAAAAGCCAGATTAGAACAACTGGAGCCGATGGAAGTGGTTCAACGATATACTGTTGATTTTCATCGTATTTTGAGTGCCTTTAATTTTTTGCCTCCAAGTATTGAACCTACGGCTACTGGACATATCATTGAGCAAATTGAAATTATCAAAAAAATAATAGACAATGGTTTTGCTTATGAAGCCAATGGTTCTATTTATTTTGATGTGGTAAAATTTAATGAAGACCATCATTATGGTATCTTGAGTGGAAGAAACATTGAAGATATGTTGGCCAATACTAGAGACCTAGACGGTCAATCCGACAAACGAAATCCTCAAGATTTTGCTTTATGGAAAAAAGCGGAGCCTCAACATATTATGCGTTGGCCTTCGCCGTGGAGTGATGGATTCCCAGGTTGGCATTTAGAATGTACTGCAATGAGCACTAAATACTTGGGCAATCATTTTGATATTCACGGTGGTGGAATGGATTTGAAATTCCCACATCACGAATGTGAAATCGCTCAAAATGAAGCGTGCACAGGACACACACCTGTAAATTATTGGATGCACGCTAATATGCTTACTTTAAACGGTAAAAAAATGGCAAAATCGACTGGGAATAATATTTTGCCAGGAGAAATTTTGACTGGAGAGAACACCATTTTGAGTAAACCTTTCTCTGCTTCAGTTACCCGTTTCTTTATGCTACAGGCGCATTATAGAAGCATTCTTGATTTTTCGGATGATGCTATTGTGGCATCCGAAAAAGGATACAAACGATTAATGGAAGCCCTTTCGTTATTGAAAGACTTACCTACAAGCGCTCAGTCGTCTATTGCAATCGGAGATTGGAAACAATTGTGTTATGATGCGATGAATGATGATTTTAATACACCAATTTTGATTGCACATTTGTTTGAGGGCGTTCGTTATATTAATGTTATCAAAGACGGCAAAGAAACTATAACAGCAGAAGATTTGGCAACATTTACAGCCGCTATAGAAGCGTTTGTGTTTGAAGTTTTGGGTCTTGAGAATGAAAAAATTTCGGATAGCAGCAACGATAAACTAGAAGGTACCATTCAGTTATTGATTGAAATGAGAAAACAGGCCAGAGAAAACAAGAACTTTGCGCTTTCTGACCAAATTAGAGATCAATTATTGGCGCTAGGTATTCAATTGAAGGACGGTAAAGAAGGAACTACTTTTAGTATATAATTTAAAGTTAGAAATTAGAAGTTAGAGGTTAGAAATTAGAAGTTTAAAGTTTCCAAAAAATCACTTTGTATCCTTTTAGCCCCGATGGGAGTGGCATCCTTTGCCTTTTTCTGTAAAAAGGCAAAGATATAACGGACAGCGGGAACAATCATTACTAAAAAGCCCTATTTGCCTGCTCCTAATTATTAGTTGACTAACAAAAGATGATGTTAAATAAAATTTTTACCTACCCATTAATTCTTTTGGTACGCTTTTATCAAGGAGCCATCTCCCCTTTTACACCAGCCGCTTGTAGGTACGAGCCCACTTGCTCGAGCTATATGATAGAAGCGTTGCAGAAACATGGCTTTTTGTTTGGCACTTATTTGGGTTTGAAACGCATTTTGAGTTGTCATCCATGGGGAGGAAAAGGCTACGACCCTGTTCCTGAAAAAAAATGCACACACAAATAGTAATTAAACGTTCTCAATTTGATTACATTTAAAGTTTATATTTACAAAAAAAATTACACATGACACACGCTTTGAACTTGGTTTGGAATCCATCTGAAGGATTAGATTTAGGCTTTTTTATGATTCGATATTACAGTCTAATGTTTGTAGTAGCTTTTGGATTGGGTTGGTACATAATGAAACATATTTTTGAACGCGAAGGAGAACCGATAGACAAATTGGATTCGCTTTTTATATGGACTGTTCTAGCTACTTTACTTGGTGCTCGCTTAGGACATGTTTTCTTTTATGATTGGGAATATTACCGTAATCATTTGCTTGAAATCGTACTCCCATTCCGTTTTGAACCAAAATTTGAGTTTACAGGTTTTCAAGGATTAGCGAGTCATGGCGCTGCAATTTCAATTATTATTGCCATGTATTTCTACAGCAAAAATATCTTGAAGCGTCCACAATTATGGATTTTGGATCGCGTAGTAATTCCTGTGGCTAGTGGTGCTATTTTTGTACGTTTGGGTAACTTTTTCAATTCCGAAATTATCGGAAAAGAAACCACCTCTTCTTTTGGAATTCGCTTTTTAAGAGATCAATTTAGTCCAAGAGATGTTGTAAATGCTACTGGAATTGCCAATCCAAATGAAGCCTATACTGCGATTGCAACTGATCCAAAATTTGCTGATTTATTAGCTCAAGTTCCTGCAAAACATCCAACTCAGTTGTATGAGGCATTTTGTTACATCTTCGTTTTTGCTATTTTGTTTTTCTTGTATTGGAAAACAGAGGCGAGAAAGAAATCAGGCTTTTTGTTTGGATTGTTTCTAGTACTTTTATTTACAGTTCGAATCATTGTTGAGTCGGTAAAAGAAAGTCAAGGTGGTTTTGAAAGTGATTTAGGCAACATCCTTTCTACTGGACAATGGTTGAGTATTCCTTTTATCCTTATTGGTTTGTTTTTTGTTTTTAGAGCCAAAAAAGAAGCTTAAAACATTCTAATCAATATTTATCAAGCGTTACTTTCTAGTAGCGCTTTTTTTTTATAGTGGAAAAACAAACCCTAGTTCTATATTTTTAGTATTAAAACCAGCGTTGGATGTATTCAAACCTGCATTAGAAGTGTGCCGAAAACTAGGTCGTACATCCAATACAAAATACTTGAAATCTAAAGTATACCCTAGTGCTAGAATGTCACAAAAAGCAAATCCTTTTGACAATCGTTCAGTTTCTGTATCCGTAAGCATTGGACTTATACTTCCTAAAACGTAAATAGCACTCCGTTTACTAATCTTTTTCTGAACCGTCATTCCAATATGCAAAACACCTTCATGAATGGTTTTTAATTGCATAAAAGCATCGCGTTTGGCTTCATAATTTGGCGTTTCTGGCTTTACAAAATAAAAATTTAGCAATTGATGAGAAGCGCGATTGTATTCAGGACCAAAGAAAAAAGAAAAATCAATTCCCTTGTAAGTCCGCCATTTTTTATAAAACAACACTTTATAACTGGAATTGGTATAGGTATAATCGGTGTTTTTAATAGCATTACCTGTTCCATAAGAAAAACCTACTTTCCAGCTATCCTTACTCGATTGACACCATATAAGATTACTACAAAGGAGGAATAAAAAAGAAATAAATAATCGCATGCACTTGATTGGTTTAAATAAAAAAGCATTCCTATGAATCTAGGAATGCTTTCAAAAGTAAACTAAAAATTTGTATTATTTAGGAATGGATTTAAATCCCATATTGAACAAAGTAAACGCCTGAATATCGGCAGCTTCTTCAATTGTCTTAGAAACTGGTTTTCCAGCACCGTGTCCTGCATTGGTCTCAATTCGAATTAAAACAGGATTACTGCCTGTTTGTTTTTCTTGCAATTCAGCCGCAAACTTAAAACTATGGGCTGGCACAACTCTATCGTCATGATCTCCGGTGGTTACTAATGTAGCAGGATATTTCATCCCTGACTTAACATTATGCACTGGCGAATACCCTTTTAAATAGGCAAACATTTCTTTAGAATCTTCAGCTGTACCATAGTCGTACGCCCAACCTGCACCAGCAGTAAATGTATGGTAACGCAACATATCCAAAACACCAACCGCAGGAAGTGCTACCTTCATCAAGTCGGGTCTTTGTGTCATCACAGCTCCAACCAATAAACCACCGTTAGAACCACCGCGAATTGCTAAGAAATCTGATGAAGTATATTTTTGAGCAATTAAATACTCACCCGCCGCAATGAAATCATCAAATACATTTTGTTTTTGCATTTTGGTTCCCGCGTCGTGCCATTTTTTACCGTATTCACCGCCTCCACGCATATTGGCAACAGCATAAATTCCGCCCATTTCTAACCAAACTGCATTGGCAATGCTAAAACTTGGTGTTAAACTCACATTAAATCCACCATAACCATACAAAATAGTTGGATTCTTTCCGTTTAATTGCAATCCTTTCTTATGGGTAATAATCATCGGAACTTTGGTTCCGTCTTTTGAAGTAAAAAATACTTGTTTAGACTCATAATTTTCAGAAACAAAATCAACTTTAGGCTTAACATAAACAGACGACTTACCACTTTCAGGAAAGAAGGTATAAGTGGTGCCTGGTGTAACGTAGTTGGTAAATGAAAAATACAACTCTTTATCTTTGGCTTTTCCTCCAAAACCTGAAGCTGTACCAACACCTGGCAAGGCAATAGTACGGATTAGTTTTCCTTTATAATCAAATTGTTTAACCACAGACACAGCGTCTTTCATATAATTAGCAAAAATATATCCAGCACCAGTCGATGGATTTAATACTTGCTCAGTTTCTGGAATCAAATCTTTCCAATTTTCAACACTTGGGTTTCCAACATCTACAGTAACAATTCTTTTGTTAGGCGCTTTTAAATTGGTAACAATAAACAATGTACTGCCTTCATTATCCAATACGTCAACATCATATTCAAATCCTTTATGAATAGCAACAATAGGGCTATTTGCAACAGACAAATCTTTAAAATACAATTCATTCCCTGAGGTAGAATTAGCTGCAGAAATAAACAAATAACGATTATCATCCGATACATAGCCACCAACATATCTGCGTTTTTCTTGATCACCAAATAGAATAGCATCTTCGGCTTGTTTGGTTCCAAGCTTATGAAAGAATAAGCGGTGTTGGTCTGTTTTTGCCGAAAGTTCACTTCCTTTTGGTTTTTCATAACTAGAATAAAATATCCCTTCGTTACCTTTCCAAGACAAACCGCTAAACTTTACATCCACTAAAGGTTCGCCGATGCTCTGCTTCGTTTTAGCATCAATAAAAATAACTTTCCTCCAATCACTTCCCGCTTCTGAGATAGAATAAGCTACTAAAGAACCATCTTTAGAAAAACTCACACCATCCAATGAAGTTGTGGCGTCTTTAGAAAAAGTATTGGGATCTAAAAACAACTCTTCAGTTCCTTTAGCGTCTTTTCTATACATAACCGATTGATTTTGCAATCCATTATTTTTATAATAGTATGTATAGTCTCCTTCTTTAAAAGGCGCTGAGACTTTTTCGTAATTCCAAAGTTTTTCCATACGTGCTTTGATTGTATTTCGAAACGGAATCGATGCTAAATAATCAAAGGTAACTTTGTTTTGCTCTTTTACCCATTCGGCTGTCTCGGCTGAACGGTCATCTTCCAACCATCTAAAAGGGTCTGGAATAGAATTACCAAAATAAACATCTACTTTGTCAGTCTTTTTAGTGGCAGGATACTTTATCGCGGATTGCCCAAACGAAAGCAAAGAAGAAGAAATAATCATAGTACTTAAAATTACTTTTTTCATATTTGTGAAATTAATTTAAAATGGAAGACAATTTGATAAAAATACTTCAAAACAAATCTAATAAATTACCCTCAAAGTAAATATAAAACAAAAGTTATTTTTGGGCGTGCCCCTCCATAAAAATTCCGGGTCGGGCTGTACGTTCCCGCTTCCCGATGAAAAATCGGGAGAGCTCCACTGCCATCCCTCACGCAATTCATCAACAATTCCTATTTTAGTCAACACAACTATAAACCTAAAATATATATAAAAAAAAGGGCGCATCATACAATGCGCCCTTTGTTATAAACAGACTATACCTTATTTATTCTCGTTATGTCTTTCTTCAATTAATTTTTTTTCAGCAATTGAAATGGTGTCTACTAACACTGGTGTTGCGATAAATAGTGAAGAATAAGTTCCAACTATAATACCAATCAACATAGCAAAGATAAATCCTCTAATGGATTCTCCTCCAAAGATGAACATGATTAATAATACTACAATCATTGTCAAAGAAGTATTAATTGTTCTTGACATAGTAGAGTTGATAGAATTATTTACGATATCACTAAAATTACCTTTTGTTTTACCATCTAAGAATTCACGAACTCTGTCAAATACAATTACAGTATCATTCATAGAGTAACCAATTACGGTTAGGATTGCCGCGATAAAATGTTGATCAATTTCCATTCCGAATGGCATGAATTTATAGCATAATGAATAGATTCCCAATACAAAGATAACGTCGTGCGCTACCGCAGCAAGAGCTCCTAAACTATATTGCCATTTTCTGAAACTGATTACCAAATACAATCCAACAATAAGCATTGCACCTAAAACTGCCCAATAAGCATTCGTTTTAATATCTTCTGCAACGGTTGGTCCAACTTTTGAAGCGTACATCACTCCAACATTTTTACCATCATAAGCATTAACAAACTTATCATAAGTAACCCCAGCAGAATAATGCTTCTTTAAGGTTTCGTACAACATTTTGTTTACTTCCTCATCGGCTTCACTTCCGTTTACTTGAACTTTATATTTAGTAGTAATTTTTAATTGATTGTCATTACCAAAAACTTTTGCTTCAGCACTACCAAAAACTTTAGTTAATTCTTCTTTAACTTCTTCCGCTTGGATTGGTTTTTCAAAACGAACTTGGAATGTTCTACCTCCAACGAAATCAACTCCTTGGTCAAAACCATTAGTAGCAATAGAAATAATAGATACTACAGTTACAATAGCTGAAAAGGCATAAGACCATTTTTTAATTCCTAAGAAATTAAAGTGGAAATTAGTAAAGAAGTTTTTAGAGAAATTAGTAACGAATGACAAGTCATTTTTACCAGTAATGTTTCTATCTATAAAAATTCTAGCAATAAAGATTGAAGTAAATAAAGACGTTACAATACCGATTAACAATGTTGTTGCAAAACCTTTAATCGGTCCTGATCCAAATATAAACAATACAGCACCAGTCAAAATGTGAGTTACGTTGGCATCAACAATAGAACGCATAGCACCTTTCCAGCTATAAGAAGCAATAACAGCTTCATTTAAAGTTTTTCCTGCACGTAATTCTTCTTTTGCTCTTTCATAAATAATGATGTTCGCGTCTACTGCTGTACCCATAGTCAATACGATACCCGCAATACCAGGCAAGGTTAATACCGCACCTAAACTTGCTAAAATTCCAAACAAGAACAATAAGTTTACTGCCAAAGCTAAGTTAGCATACCAACCTGCTTTACCGTAATACACCATCATCCAAAGAGATACTAACAATAATCCAACAAGAGCAGAAGTAGTACCATTATCGATTGCTTCTTGCCCTAAGGATGGTCCTACCACTTCAGATTGCACTATATCAGCAGCTGCAGGTAATTTACCAGCTCTTAAAACGTTAGCTAAATCCTTAGTTTCAGTAATATCAAAGTTACCTGAGATTTCAGATCTACCTCCAGAAATTGGACCGCTTGAAACACCTGGAGCTGAATACACCACGTTATCTAAAACGATAGCAATATATCCTTTTGAAGTATAAGCTCTTCCTGTTAATTCTTCCCATTCTTTAGCTCCTTTGCTATTCATTTGCATAGAAACCGCTGGTTTACCCATTTGGTCAAATGTATCAGTAGCGTCTGTTACCACTCCACCAGCCATAGAAGGCGCATCATTTCTATTTCCTTTTAATGCGTATAATTCTACTGCATCAATTTTTTTACCTTTTGCTTTTGCATCTTCAATAGTAGTTGGCTTACCCCAAACAAATCTAGCATAACGTTGTTCACCTGCTAATAAGTTTTTTACATCAGGTCTTTTTAAGTAACCATTAACAGCAGCTGTATCTTTAGGAGAAAACATTCCTAAAACAGGTCCACCACCTTGAGCAATAATTTTATCAAATAAAGGATTTTTTCCTGCTTTTGTAGCAGTTGAATCTTTTTCATCTGTCAACAAAGCACTTAAAGTATCTTTAGCAACTTTTTTAGTTTCTACTTTAGCTACTTCAGTTTTTTTCAAAGCATCATTAGCAGCTACTAAGAAATTACCAATTTCCTCAATTTTATAAGTTTCCCAGAATTGTAATTCTGCTTTTCCTTGCAATAATCTTTTGATTCTATCAACATCTTTTGCACCTGGTAACTCCACAAGAATTCTTCCTGTCTCACCAATTTTTTGAATGTTAGGTTGAGTAACTCCAAATTTGTCGATACGCTCTCTTAAAACACCAAAAGCACTTTCAACAGATTCGTTAACTTTTCTTTTAATAACTTTTTGAACTTGAGCATCGGTCATTTGAAAATCAACACCACCTTCACCTTGCAAGCTTCTGTTTGCAAAAATTTCAGGAGAAGCTAACTTCGTAGTTCCATTAGCATTAGCTTCAAAAGCTTCAAAAAAAGCATCTAAATAGGTCTGATTTCCTTTTTGGTTAGCAGTAGCATCAGCTAAAGACTTGTTAAAAACTGGGTTTTTAGAATTATTAGATAATCCTTTCAAGATATCTTTAACAGAGATCTGAAGAATTACGTTAATTCCTCCTTCTAAGTCAAGACCTTTATTAATTTGTTTGTCTTTAACCTCGTTGTAGGTGAAATCTGTAAAACCAAGATTAAACACTTTTTCTTTCCCTATGGAATCTAAATATTTTACTTCTTTTTCAGTGTTTCCACCAGCGAAAGATTTAGCATCACCTTGGATCTTATCAGATACAAATGTGAAAGAAAGTTGGTAAATACTTACCAATGCAAATAGAATTGCGAAAAATTTAATAAGTCCTTTATTCTGCATTATTACTAAAAATTAATTATTTTTTTAATTACTCTTTTTGTTTTAAACCTCAATAAAATAAGCTTTGACATCGTTTTTTTAAAACAAAAAAATCAATCGTGCATTATGTCATTTTTTTTAAACCGAGCAAATATATCATTAACGAAAAGATTAACCAATTTTTTTATTAATTAATCTCAAAAAAAAAACTGCAAAAGTGCAGTTTTTTTTTTAATGATAAAAAACGGTTATGCCAATACTGTTTTCAAATCAGCATTCATACCTCTAACCGCTTCAGCACTTTTAGCAAATGCTGCTTTCTCAGCTTCATTCAAGTTGATATCGATGATTTGCTCTACACCGTTTTTACCAATAATACATGGTACACCGATGCAAATATCTTCTTGACCGTATTCCCCTTCCAAGAAAACAGAACACGCAATCATTTTCTTTTGATCATTCAAAATACTATCCACTAAGTAAGCAACAGAAGCTCCTGGTGCATACCAAGCTGATGTACCTAGTAAACCTGTTAAAGTAGCTCCACCAACCATAGTATCAGCAGCAACTTTATCTAATACTTCTTGTGAAGCAAATTGAGTTACTGGAATACCGTTGTAAGATGCCAAACGAGTTAATGGAATCATGGTTGTATCTCCATGTCCACCAATAACCATTGCTGAGATATCATTCGAAGGCACATCCAATGCTTTTGATAAATAATATCTAAAACGAGAGCTATCCAAAGCACCACCCATTCCAATGATTCTGTTTTTTGGTAAGCCTGTCGCTTTTAAAGCTAAATACGTCATGGTATCCATTGGATTTGAAACCACTACAACAATACAATTAGGCGAATGAGCTAAAACATTTTCAGCTACAGATTTTACAATTCCAGCGTTAATTCCGATTAACTCTTCTCTTGTCATTCCAGGTTTTCTTGGAATTCCCGAAGTAATCACTACAACATCACTATTAGCTGTTTTGGTATAATCATTAGTGCTTCCAGATACTTTGGTATTAAAACCAGTATTAGTGGCACATTGAGAAATATCCATTGCCTTTCCTTCGGCAAAACCTTCTCTGATATCTAATAAAACTACTTCACTTGCAATTCCTCTATAAGCAATTACATCTGCGCAGGTTGCTCCAACATTTCCTGCTCCTACAATGGTAACTTTCATTTTTTTCTAATTTTGTTTATATATAAAATTGATCCTTATAATCAATCCTCTAATTTACGCATCTATATTGGCATAAACAGCATTTTTCTCAATAAATTCTCTTCGAGGTGGCACCTCATCTCCCATTAACATAGAAAAAACTCGATCTGCTTCAACCAAACTATCAATATTCACTTGACGTAAGGTTCTAAAATTAGGATCCATGGTCGTTTCCCATAATTGTTCTGCATTCATTTCTCCAAGACCTTTATAACGTTGAATACCAGCACTTCCACCCATTCTTTCGTTGGCTTGATCACGCTGCACATCATTCCAAGCATACTCCTTTTTGTTTCCTTTTTTAACCAAATACAATGGTGGCGCCGCAATATACACGTGTCCTTCTTCAATTAATTCTTTCATAAAACGGAAAAAGAAGGTCAAAATCAAGGTAGAAATGTGACTACCATCGACATCCGCATCACACATGATGATTACTTTATGATAACGTAGTTTAGAAATATTTAAAGCTTTACTATCATCCTCAGTACCTACGGTAACTCCAAGTGCTGTAAAAATATTTCGAATCTCTTCGTTTTCAAAAACTTTATGGTGCATGGCTTTCTCCACATTCAAAATTTTACCTCTCAAAGGCAAAATAGCTTGAAATGCACGATCACGACCTTGTTTTGCAGTTCCACCAGCCGAATCTCCCTCGACAAGATACACTTCACATCTAGCAGGATCTTGTTCAGAACAATCAGATAGTTTACCTGGCAAACCTCCACCGCCCATAACGGTTTTACGTTGTACCATTTCACGAGCTTTTTTAGCTGCGTGACGCGCTTGAGCCGCTAAAATTACTTTTTGGATAATGATTCTAGCATCATTTGGATTCTCTTCCAAATAATTCTCTAGCATTTCTCCTACTGCTTGACTTACAGGAGAAACTACTTCTCTATTTCCTAACTTCGTCTTAGTTTGTCCTTCAAATTGCGGCTCTGCTACTTTTACAGAAATAATTGCAGTTAATCCTTCACGGAAATCATCCCCAGTAATTTCGAACTTTAATTTATCTAGCATTCCAGAAGCATCAGCATACTTTTTAAGGGTTCTTGTTAAACCACTTCTAAAACCTTGTAAATGCGTGCCTCCTTCGTGCGTATTGATATTATTTACATACGAAAATATGTTTTCAGAATAACTTGTGTTGTAGATCAAAGCTACTTCAACAGGAATTTCTCCTTTTTCGTGATCCATAGAAATCACGTGTCCGATAATTGGCTCACGGTTTCCATCCAAATAACGAATGTATTCTTTTAAACCTTCGGTAGAATGAAATACTTCTCCTAAGAAATTACCATCTTTATCAACTTCTCTTTTATCTGTAAAAGTGATTGAAATTCCTTTATTCAAAAAAGACAATTCACGCATACGTGCAGAAAGCGTATCGTATGAATACTCCGTAGTTTGCGTAAAAATGGTTGGGTCAGGATAAAAAGTTACGATAGTCCCTCTTTTGGTAGTATCTCCAATTTGCTTTACTGGATATAAAGCTTTTCCTCTTTCATATTCTTGCTCATAAACTTTACCATCACTACTATGAACGGTTGCTCTTAAATGAGATGATAAGGCATTCACACAAGAAACCCCAACACCGTGAAGACCTCCAGAAACTTTATAAGAATCTTTATCAAATTTTCCTCCAGCTCCAATCTTGGTCATTACCACCTCAAGTGCTGAAACGCCTTCTTTTTTATGAATCCCAACTGGAATTCCACGACCGTTATCTTCAACTGATATAGAACCATCTTCATTTATAGCTACACTAATGGTATCACAATGACCTCCCATTGCCTCATCGATAGAGTTATCTACTACCTCATACACCAAGTGATGCAAACCACGGACACCTACATCTCCAATATACATGGATGGACGCATTCTTACGTGCTCCATTCCTTCTAATGCCTGAATACTGTCTGCTGAATAATTGTTCTTATTGATTTCTTCGCTCATATATATTTTATTCTAAAAATGTATTTTTTGTATAACACGCAAATATACAAAAACCGAAAGGAATTTAGGTCAAAAATGGCTTTTTAAGCGCTTAAGTTATCAACATTTATGGTTTATATCCCAATAAAAAAAACACGCCCTAAAAAGAGCGTGTTTTCAACATTACAACTAATAATCTAATTCAAATAACAATTATGCTTTTACATAGGCATCATCGTGTACATTGGCCACGGCTCTACCTGATGGATCGTTCATATTTTTAAAAGCTTCATCCCATTCTAAAGCTATTTTGGTACTACAAGCCACACTTGCTTCTTGTGGCACGCATAAAGCCGCTGCATCACTTGGAAAATGTTCTGCAAAAATAGAACGGTAGTAATATTCCTCTTTTGATGTTGGTGTTTGCAACGGGAATTTATATTTGGCGTTAGCCAATTGTTCATCGGTTACTTCTACCGCAACAACTGCTTTCAAAGTATCAATCCAGCTGTATCCCACACCATCACTAAATTGCTCTTTTTGTCTCCAAGCAACACTTTCAGGCAACATATCCTCAAAAGCTTTACGAACTACCCATTTCTCCATTGGATGTTCTTTGTTGATCATTTTATCTTGAGGATTGATACGCATAGCTACATCCATAAATTCTTTGTCCAAAAATGGCACACGTCCTTCAATTCCCCATGCCGCCAAACTTTTGTTCGCTCTCAAACAATCGTACATATGCAATTTACCTAATTTACGAACGTTCTCCTCGTGAAATTCTCGAGCATTCGGTGCTTTATGGAAATACAAATAACCTCCAAATAACTCATCGGCACCTTCACCCGACAATACCATTTTGATTCCCATTGATTTAATAACTCTTGCCATTAACCACATAGGAGTTGACGCTCTTACAGTAGTAACATCATAGGTTTCTAGGTTGTAAATCACATCACGAACGGCATCTAATCCTTCTTGAATGGTAAATTTAATTTCGTGGTGAATCGTTCCGATATGTTCTGCCACTTTTTGAGCAGCAGCTAAATCTGGCGAACCTTCTAATCCTACAGAAAACGAGTGCAATTGTGGGTACCAAGCATCTACTTGATCGTCTGACTCAATACGTTTTTGAGCGTATTTTTTGGCTACAGCCGAAGTAATTGACGAATCCAAACCTCCTGAAAGCAATACTCCATAAGGCACATCACTCATTAATTGTCTGTGAACCGCAGCTTCTAAAGCTTCTTTGATTGCAGGAATACTGGTTTCATTGTCTTTTACCGCTTCATAGTCCGTCCAATCTCTTTTGTACCATTGTACAAACTCCCCATCTTTACTGGATAAATAATGTCCTGGAGGAAACAACTCAATTTTAGTACAATAGCCTTCTAATGCTTTCAATTCAGAAGCTACATAAAAAGTACCGTGTTGATCCCATCCTATATATAAAGGAATAATTCCCATATGATCACGAGCCACGAAGTACTCGTCTTTTTCAACATCATAAATAGCAAATCCGAAAATTCCATTCATTTCGTCAATAAAATCAACTCCTTTTTCTTTGTATAAAGCCAAAATTACTTCGCAATCACTTTCGGTCTTAAATTGATATTTACCATCAAACTGTTTACGTAAATCGCGGTGGTTATAAATTTCGCCATTGGCAGCCAAAATTAAATTGCCATCTTCGCTTAACAATGGTTGTTTCCCTGAAGCTGGATCTACAATAGCCAAACGTTCGTGAGACAAAATCGCTTTTTCATTACTAAAGATTCCACTCCAATCTGGTCCACGGTGGCGGATAATTTTAGACATTTCTAAGACTTGAGGTCTTAGGCTTTCTGATTTCTGTTTTAGGTCAAAGGCACATACAATTCCGCACATAACTATATTTTTATTCTGATTATTTAATTTGATGAAGCAAAGATGCTATAACAGATATAAATAGAAAACACAAAATCGATTTTTAGTTATAAATTATAACCAAAAATCGATTTTTAAGTAAAATATAAAACACAAAATCAGCTCAATCAGAAGAAACGCTTAAAATCTGTAAATCGTAAGCGCTATCTAATTGCGATTATTTTTGTTTCGCTCCTTTAATAAAAGTATTTGAAGGCTTCATCTTAACAATCTGACCAGCTTCGACTTGCATCAAATCGGCATCAAAAACCACAAAATCCGCCCATTTGCCCACTTCCAAACTTCCTTTTTCTTTTTCTTCAAAATTAGAGTAGGCAGCCCAAAGCGTCATTCCTTTTAAGGTTTCTTCGCGAGACAAAGCATTTTCGATTTGGAAACCATTTTTTGGAAATCCTTTTACATCTTGACGTGCCACCGCAGCGTGAAACGTAAACATAGGATTGACTTCCTCCACAGGAAAATCGGTTCCTAGAGCTATCGTACCTGCTTTTTGGAGTAGCTTTTTATACGCATAAGCATTTTTTAAACGATCTTTCCCTAAGCGATCACCTGCCCAATACATATCGGAAGTGGCGTGTGTAGGTTGAACAGAAGGAATGATTCCGAGTTTGAAATAATCAAAATCGGATTCCTGAATTACTTGTGCGTGTTCAATTTTCCAGCGGCGGTCTTTTTTGCCTGTCAATACTTCTTTGTAGATTTTAAGCAAAACGGTGTTGGCCGAATCTCCAATAGCGTGCGTATTGAGTTGAAACGGCGAGTTGGCGATTCGTTTTGCTACTGCTTTCAATTGAGGCACTGGAGACAACAAAGCTCCAAATTGTTTAGGACTATCCGAATACGGTTTGTGCATACAAGCCCCTCTAGACCCCAAAGCGCCATCGCCATACATTTTGAATGAACGCACATTCAATTGGTTGGTTTTGTAGATTCCTTTTTTGAAATACAAATCCATATTTTTTTGATTCGCCGTAATCATAGCATAGACATTGATTTTCATTTTACCCGCTTGTTGCAAACTGTCTATCAAATGAATAATATCAGGATCTAATCCTGCGTCGTTCACAGTAGTCAAGCCATAATCAAACATTACTTTTTCGGCATCCAAAAGCGCGGCGATTTGTGTTTTTCGGCTGGGTTTTGGAATGATTTTAAACACCAATTCCATAGGATTGTCAATCAGAATTCCGGTTGGTTCACCATTTTGGAGTTCAATTTGTCCGCCTTCCGCTTTTGTTTTGGCGGTAATTCCAGCTAATTGCAGCACTTTGGAATTGACCACAATAGCGTGTTCGTCAATGCGGTTGAGCACCACAGGAATGTTTGGAAAAGCGGCGTCGAGTGCTGTTTTGGATGGAAATTTCTTCACCGCCCAATCGTTTTGGTCCCAGCCATTACCGACAATAAATGTTGGAATTTTTGCTTTTTGAAAAGCTTTAAGGCGTGTAATTATTTCTTCGAAGCTTTTCGTACCTCTTAAATCTACTTCTTGTAAGGTTAGTCCATACCCATAAAAATGACAATGCGCATCTATTAATCCAGGATAAATAAATTTTCCTTTGTAATCTAATATAGTCTTGGAAGTATATTTTTTCAAAAGCGAATCCGTATTTCCGATGGCTAGAATTTTTCCATCTTTAATTGCCATCGCAGAAGCTTTTTCGAAGGCAGCGTTTACAGTATAAATGGTCGCGTTGGTTACGAGCGTATCCACTTCTGTCTGTGTGTTAGACGTACAAGAAAACAGGAATAGGGATACAAATAACAGAGCAATTGATTTCATATATGTAAATTTTGTTTTTTAGAGGTCATATATGGTATCGCCTTTTACTTATCGGTGTTTGTTTTCAACAAACTTGTTGTTAGTGGCGATTTCATATTTTTGAGATTGGGTTTGGTCTCGCTAAGATAAGGAAAAGTAAAGTTTAAAACACTTCTAGTCTGCTTGCTAAAAATGAAGTTGTTGAATATAAGTAGATTTTACAAAGCGTTTACTTTAGTATTCCATTACTAGAAATAACCTGAAATTCTAAAGGCATTCTCGAAAAAAGTTGGGAGATTTTTAGTATGTTTACGTAATCGAAAAAAGTATAAATAGAAATGAGTCAGGATACTTTGTAGAGCGAAAAACAATTAAGTAAATTTAATATGGATTTTTTTGAAATATTTTTTGGTAGAGGAATACTTGAACTTGTTGGAGGATTTATTAGATTTCTTTTAAATAAGTGCTATTCATTATTGACAGGAAAACCTAACAAGTCATTATCTTTTTATTTTAAAGAGACAAAAGACGAGACATTTTCAAATGGCGCTGGAAATCATGTTGTTGGCACTTTATTTGTATTTGCACTAGCATTAATATTGGTAATAATTATGTCATCTTCATGGAGAAGATATTTTTATTAATTTTTTTGATTTTTCAGAGGACAAATCTAAAGGATGTCTCGAATATGGATAAAACTTCTAAAGCATAATAGAGCAGTCTCAAACTTCACATCATTTCAAATAGTGTTGCCTATTCGTAAACGCAAAAAAGTCACACTACTTTTACCATTAGTATTTATAGAATGATTGGCTTTTCAAAAGCAAAAACTTTAAAACAATCCTTGGGCTATATTGATAAAACTATAGAGATTTAGAGGCTTTAGCCGAAATTAAAGTCCATTTTTGGCTAAAGCCTAATACCAAACTCATTTTAATGAACGGGCTAAAGCCCATTCCTATTGAAGGTCTACAAAAAAACTCCAACTCAAGAACGGGCTAAAACCCAATCCTATTGAATATTTGCAAAAAAATAACCGAACTGGAGCTTCCTTTTTCCCTTCTTTCCAAAATATCCAAAATAATCCCTACTAGCCCCGGGAGGAGCGGCATCCTTTGCTGCCGGGGTTCGGCAGCAAAGATATAGCGGATCGCGGGACGATGAAGCCAAGAAAGCCAAATGCTTCCTGCTCCTTTTCCAATTACTGCTTTTAATATATTTCTTGAATGGTGTATTTGGTGGTGTTGATTTCGAATTCGAATCCTACTTTGTTGCCCATTAATTTACTACCCAAAGGCGATTGAGGCGAAAGCGCGATGATGTTGGTGCCTTCGATTGTAATTTTGGGCAAGGCCAAACTGAGGTACAGATAGATGCCGTTGGCCACGACTAAACTCCCCACGACTATGGTTTCGGCTACGATGGTAGGATCGATTTTCTCTAAGACAGCTTTTTGTCCTAAAACTTCTTGGAGTTTGTGGTTGAATTTTTCTTGCTCAAGATGCATCATAGAAAGTGCGGTTTCGTGCTTGTCGCCTGCGGATCCTTTGGCATCATTTTTTGAATCTTCAGTCAATGCGGCAATCATATCGCGAAATGCATCGATACGGTCTTGCACTAATTGCAGGTAGTAGGTGTGTATTTTTTGTTTGAATGTCATAGGAAAAGGTTAACCACAAAGTGCACTAAGAAGCGTAAAGTACACAAGGTTTCATTAATAATTTCTTTTGAAAAATGTCTCGTAAAGTAATTCAAAAAAAGGGAAAATCTAACTTATAAAATAACTCTATATTTATTTCAAATTCGTTTTAGGAACAGCTTGTGATTTATAGTTCATAGGGAGTAAATCACCCATTTTTTTGGTAGATAAAACTCCTGAATACTCCACATCTTTGACATTAAGATTATTTCCAAAATTATCGATGTAAAGTGTATCTGTATTGAAAATAATCTGAGATTGCTCTTTCTTTTTGTACAAGACGTTATATACTGAATAAAATTTAGGTTTCTTACCCGCAAGCAATACGTCTTTCAAATCATTGACCAGAATCGTTACTTTTTTCAAATCTCCATTATCCTCGACTTTAAAAAATTGTGAAGGGTCGGCTTGAAAACTCTTTCGAAACAATAAAAAGTCATCTTTTCCCCAAATAGCATTGGTAAGGTTCTTAAAAAAATGCATAGATGAACCTTGGTAAACTTTTTCTCTTCTTAACTTTACTTTTTCATCATTAATTACCTCAGAAAACAAAGCCGTTCCTAGAAACAAACTTTGAGTTGCATCTTGACTTTTTATTGACTTTTTATAAAATTTCAGGCTAAACTCATATAAATCAAACTTTATTTTATATCCCAAATACTCATTATTTACAATTAAAGGGACTAAAGAGCTTGCCGTTAATAGGTTGTTATCATAATCGTACACAAAATTAATTTCATCTTCATTTTCTATCTTACACGACTTTCCTGCTACCGTTCTTCCTAAAAAATACTCTCTAAAAATGTTTAGCATACTTTTTCGACTAAACCCATTTTTAACTATTACCACTTCTTTTAAAGCTTCTGGTTTTAAAGAAAGATAAACGTTCTGATTGTTGTTTTCAAAAGGATTAGCTATAAAAACCGAATTATAACCTAGGTAACTAATCACCAATGAAGAATTAATCTTTTCTTTTACCACAAGATAATACTTCCCCTCTGCATCAGTCAAAGTACTGATTGTTGTCCCATCCAAATACACTGTAGCTCCTGGTAAAGGTTTTTTTTGCTCATCAAAAACAGTTCCTTGAATTGCTTGCCCAAAAGCAACGCATGAAAAAAATAAAAAAAATAAAAAAGCTTTTGTTCTCATAGTTTTAAAAATCAAATTTATAACTCGCTCCCGCTACGATTTGAAATCCTTGAACGGGAAGATTGAGCCATTTTTGATACGCTTGGTTGGCAATATTGTTGGCTTTTAAGAAAGCAGTAATGCGCTCGCTGTATTTATAACCTACATTCAAGTTTACATCAAAATAGGACGGCAAAGTAATACTAGTAGAATTGGTAACCAAATCGGTATTGAATTGATTCTCTTTTCGCTCGCCTACGAAAAAGACTTTGGCGCCCGCAAACCATTTATCGGTAATGACAACATCTAATGTCGAATTGATTTTCATAGTGGGCAAATTCCAAGCTTCTGCTTGCACATCTGTCGTATAGGTATTTAAAGTAGCATTTATTCCGAAGGCCACGTTTCTTGAAAAATCGGCTTTTAATTCTGCAAAAAGGCTCATCGTTTTTACATCATCATAGACTATACCTAATGAATTTCCAAAAGCGTAAGACTCATTTGAACTAAGTTCCGTATAGTTATTCGCCTTGAACAAGGCCTTATTCCCTTCATTCAAATAAGACGCACTAACATTGTAACTAACTGAATTCGCCAATTTTCCTTTTAATCCAGCAAAAAGATTGTACTTAGAATCTGTGGGCTGAATAAATAAAGTAGGAGAAAGAAATGGATTTTCATTCACAAAATCCATATAAGTATTCTGTTTTAAACTTCCATCGGCACCTAAATAAAAGATCATCAAATCACCCACCACTTTGTAGGATGCTTTGAAATTAGGATAGAAATACAATTTGCTTTTACTCGCTTGGGTATCCAAACTATAAAACAAACTCGCTCCTATTTGTAAGCTCCAATCGTTCTCTGCAATAGCAAATCGAGGGGCTAATCCAAAATTCAAGAAGCGATACTCAATAGCCTCTGTATTGGTTTTGGTATAATTGTTCTCAAAGGATCCGCCCAAATAATCCAAAACAACCGAGGTTGTGACTGCTTCATTCCAAAGATCCATTCCAAAAATAGATTGCGCAAAAAAACGATTTTCAGAAGATCCAAAAGCATCTGTAAAATGATGAAATTTTATTTTGGATTCATCTAACATACTTTCATCCATAGTCAGATTTCCTGATAGCGTGATGGTATTGTATTTTTGTTCTGGATCAATACCATTGATTAAATCGTTACGCTCACTTGGAGTTAAAGAACTTCCGAAATCAGCTGGCAATCCATACCAATTATAGGTTTGGCTTTGAAAACCACCAGCTACATCCCAAGAATAATCACTTTCTTTTACTCCATAAAACAAATCTAATTTGGTATCATAAAAATGGTCATCGAGTAGCACATCATTTATACCACCTTGAGAAGAATGATGCTGAAAGCTCGCCCCTATAAAATCTCTAGCTTGTAATTTTTTATACACAAACAACGAACCTTGAAGCGTTCCGTAATTTCCAATACCCAATGAAGCATAATTTTCGAACAAGCGTTGTGCTTTGGCTTTTTCTACACTTGCAGCAACTCCTTTTGCAGGAGTAAAAGTAGACGCTACAGGAAAAGGCAAAACCGTATATTTTACTGTTTCTTTTTGGGCATTTCCTTTATCGTCCAAAAGTGGCGTTTCTTTGATTTTGAAGGCATCCGATACGGTAGGCGAAAAAGATTTCACAACATTTACCTCTTCTGCCCCAATGGTTCCTTTCTTTTCTTGAGCAATTCCCAAAGAGAAAACAAAAAACAGTGTAATGATACTGGTGATGCTATTGATTGGAAAAAACTTTATTTTATCGTGTAAATTCATATTATTTTACTCTTTTGTACTAATTTTTAGTAGGATTTTCTAGGAATTTTTACAACTCCATAATTGCATTTGAACTATTTTTTCAACTAATAAAAGTGATAAAAACAAATGCTTTTTGATTGCCTTTATTTTGAAATAGAAGAGTTCGTTTTAGCTTCCTCTTTTTTAATGGTATCCAATGCTGTTTGTGCTTCAGCAACCACATCTTTATAATCGGTGAAATTTTTGATGACACTTTCTAATATGTAAGTCGCTTGAAAACTGTCTTTCAAACCATAAAAATTATTAGCCATAACGACCAAACCTTTGGCTCCCAAATAACGATAGCTGGAATAATTTTTGGCTAATTTTTGAACCGCTTCGTTTGAAGCTTCAAATTTCCCTTCTTTATTTTTAAAATAGGCATCATAATAAATCGCTTCAGCGGCTAATTCCCCTTTAGCAATGGGCAATAATCTCGCATAAGCTTCTTTTGCTTTTGTTTCATTTCCAGCTTGAATAGCGCTTCTTGCAATAATTATTTGCGCATCGCTTTTCACCATTTCTTCAATCTTGGCTTCAGCTAAAACTTTTTCTGCATAAACAACTGCTTTTGGGTATTCTTTTGTGTCATAATACAACTTCATCAAATTTGACAGCGCAAAAAACTTATTTTGTGCGATATCAGATTCTGTTTCTAAACGCAACAATACTGGAATGGCATAATCAGCTCTTTTATCTTTCAAGTGAATTTGAGCCAAGCGAACTAACGATTGTTCTGTGTACTCGGAACGTGCTTGTTGTACTACAAAATCAAAATGAGGAATCGATTTACCTGCTGCTCCTTCATCATAATACGCTTGCGCCAACTGATAATTGACTTTCAATGCGTGAACGCCATTAGGAAAAGAGGTCACATAGGCATTAAGCCCAGTTATAGCTTGTTTCGTATTGCCTTGTTGCAACTGTTTTTCGGCGGCTTCATAACTGTCATTATCTAATTCTACATCAGTCACAGATACAAATGACAACGTACGAACCCAATTGGCATATTCATTCACTTTGCCACTATCTACATAAATCAAACGCGCCGAGGCCACTGCTTCTAAAGCTTCTGGGGTTTTAGGAAAATCAGCAGCAATTTTTTTGAATTTGGTTAACGCCAAATCATCTTTATCATCATTATAATACACTAAACCTTGTCGCAATAGTGCCTTTGAAGTAAAGGTTCCATCTGGAAATTCGGTTATTAATTGGTTGTAAGTAGTTATTGCTAATTCGTCTTTTTTGTCAGCTACGTAAGTATTTCCCAATTCGAATAGCACATCATCTCTGTAAACAGATTGTTTGTAACGCTCCAAGAAAGCTTTCAACTCTATTATTTTCTTGTCATTTTTTCCTAAAAAACCATATGCCAATGCTTTTTGAAAATAGGCATAATCAGCATCCACACTTTTTAGCTCAATGGCTTTTACATAATTATCAATGGCTGGCCAATATTTTGACCCTACAAATCTGCAATCTGCCAAACGTAAGTAAGCGTCTGCTAATCGGGCTTTATCTTCTGTATTGGTATCGATTTGTTTTTGAAAATAACTCGCTGCCGACTCGTACTCTTTTAATTTAAAACAAGAATAGCCCAAGTTATAATTACTGTTTTTAAACTCCACCGTAGTTGCTGCACTAGGCAAAACAGCAAATTGTTTAAATCCTGCTAAAGCCGATTTAAAATCTTCTAAGATAAAATCAGATTCGGCTTTCCAGAAAGTAGCCCTTGCGGTGATATTCGCGTCTTTTGACTCATTTATTGCACGATTAAACAATTTATTAGCAGTTGCGTAATCGGTAGCCGTAAAAGACTCTAGTCCACTATAAAACAACACTTTTTGATACACCACTTTATTTTCTGCGGTTTTATTTCTTTCTAACAAAACCAATGCTTCTTTATAATTCTTAGAGGAGATATAAGAATCTATCAACAAACGCTCTACCTCAGCAACATTAGGATTACGAGGGTATTTATCTAAAAAAGCCAACAAAATAGAAGGTACACTTTCGTATGAATTTCCAATTTCATAACTCAATTTAGCATAATTAAGCGTAGCATCTTCCTGCAATTCGGTATTGAAATCCATTTCAGAAGCATTCTTAAACGCATTCAATGCCTGCGTTTTTTGTCCCAAATCCAAATACGATTCTCCCAAATGATAATACGCATTTTGAGCCACAAAATCATTTCCGTCAATGATTTTATTAAACTGAGCAATGGCATTTTCGTATTGTTTTTGCTGGTAATACGCATAACCCAATTGATAAAAATCGGTATTGTTCCATTTGCCTTTTTTCCCTTTGTATTCGGACAAATACGGAATCGCTTTCTCGTAGTTTTTCAAGTTAAAATAACTCTCACCAATAATTTTATTCAATTCAGACAGCTCTATCTCGTTCGATTGTTCCATCGCTTTCACACCCAAATCAATCGCTTTTTGGAAATTGCCCAACTTAAAATTCATATCAGCCTGAAAATACGACAACTTCTCTTTATATTTTTCTTCCCCAGAAACCTCATCAAAATACTTTGTTGCCGCTTTGTAATCATCACCTTCATACGCCATAAACCCTAGATAATATTTGGCCTGCGCACCGTATTCTGGCGAGTTCAAAACCATATTCAAGTATTTAGATGCTTCTTTTTTCTTTCTCGTGGTATAATAGCTATACCCTTTTTGAAAATTAAATCGGTCTAATTCTTGTTTTGTAAGTTCGTCAGCCTCAACTTTATCAAACCAATACAAGGCTTTTGGGTAATTATTTTGTTCAAAATAGTAATGTGCTGCTTCAACATAAGCCTGATTATGTTTAGAGCTAGTAGGGTATTTTTTTACGAACAATGCTACCAAATCCTCAGCATTATTGGCGTTTGTTCGGATAGCACAATTAGCAATGTAGTACGCACAATCCCCTTTGATATCCTCATTAGAAACATTCTGTTGCACTTTTTCAAAAACAAGTTGAGCGCTAGCATATTGCTTATTCGTATACAAATCCATTGCTGTATCAAAACGCTGCAAATCGTGAGTATAAACAGTAGATTTTTGTGCAAAAACACCAGAAAAACAAAGTAAAAAAGGTAGAGTTAGGAGCCAATAAAAGGTACGCATTGTGCTATTTTTTTGATGATTCAAATATATCATATTTATCGTATTACAAACGAGAAGAAACAACATTTTATTATCTCACTCCAATCGAGAATCGGAATTAGGAACAGAAAAATAAGGCTTTTTTGTATACATCGTCCTGCTCTACACTATATCTTTTGTTACGCTATCGCTTCACAAAAGGATGCCGTTTCGATCAGGGTTAAAAGCCAACATTAAGGCATTCTTGGATGCATTAAAATCCGACTTAAACTTCCCCAAATTTCTTTACAAAACAAACTAAAGCCTTTCGCAATTACCATTACACAACAAAGCAACAATCAAACTGATGATTTTAGCTCATTAGCTTCGAATTTATTTTGAATACAAAGGCTAACTTCTTACTTTTACGCAATAAATCACTTCAATCATGTCACAAACCGTATTAGCTTTAAACAACGTAACCATTTATCAAGAAGGAAGAACCATTTTATCTGATGTTAATTTAGAAGTAAAACACGGTGAATTCATCTACTTAATAGGAAAAACAGGTTCAGGAAAAAGTAGTTTACTCAAAACCTTATACGGTGACTTGCCTTTAACAGAAGGCACTGGACATATTGTAGATTACAATTTAGAAACCTTAACTGAAGAAGAGATTCCTTTTTTAAGAAGAAGAATTGGAATTGTTTTTCAAGATTTCAAACTCTTACCAGATCGTTCTGTAAACGATAACATGTTGTTTGTACTCAAAGCAACTGGCTGGACCGATTTGAACGATATGAATAACAAAATCGAAGAAGTGCTTACCAAAGTAGGCATGCAAGATTTTGGCAACAAAATGCCGCACCAACTTTCTGGAGGAGAACAACAAAGAGTTGCTATTGCAAGAGCTTTGCTTAACGACCCTGAATTCATTCTTGCCGATGAACCTACAGGAAACTTAGACCCACAAACCAGTGCAGAAGTATTAGAAGTACTAAAAAACATCAATGCTCTTGGCAAAACCATCATTATGGCCACTCACGATTATGCTTTGTTAATGAAATACCCTTCAAAGACCTTAAAATGTGAGGACACCAAAATTTTTGAGGTAGTTCAGCGCACGGTATAATGCTTTCTGTTCTTATTCCGGTATACAATTATGCGGTATTCCCATTGGTTTTGGAAGTACACAAACAATGTATTGCCGCTGGAATACCATTCGAAATCCTTTGCCAAGACGATTGTTCTTCCTCATTTATAGAAGAAAATCGTACTGTTGAACAATTATCGTATTGTACATTTTTACAAAATGCAGTCAATTTAGGCAGAGGAAACAATCGAAATTCACTGATTCAAAAAGCACAATTTGAATGGTTACTGCTTTTGGATTGTGATACCTTTCCCAGAGATGCTTTTTTTATCAAAAACTATCTTTCGTTTATTGAAAAACCAATGGCTCCTTTGGCCTTTGGAGGCATTATATATCATCCCAAAAAGCCACACACCTCACAATTATTACGCTGGGTATATGGTCAAAAGAGAGAAGCTTTATCTTGTGAATTCAGGAATAAAAAACCCAATAGCCGCGCACTTACTTCTAATTTAGTCATACGAAAAGAAATTGCACTGAGCCATCCATTTCCCGAATCGATAAGTGATTATGGGTATGAAGACTTGTCTTTTCTATCGAATTTGGGGCAGCAGAACATTACTGTTTTTCACCTCGACAATCCTACTTTTCATCTTAATTTAGAAACCTCCACTCAGTTTTTGGCTAAAACAGAAATCGCATTGCAAAACTTAGTCCTGTTGATTCAAACGAAAACAATAAAGCCCAATGAAAGTAAAATAATAGCAATTTTTTTATGGGGCAAAAAATTACATTTGGTACAATTGACGGCTTGGCTTTTTCAACAAACCAAAACAATCACTACAAAAAATCTATTGTCTGACAATCCTTCGTTGCTACTTTTTGACTGGTACAAATTGGGTTATTTGTGTCTATTGCAAACGCTCAAATAAGGTCTTCCACTGCAACATAATCGCATCCAAATCATACTTCGAAACACTTTGCTGAGCGCTGGCTCCAAGCTTTTTTCTTAAATCTTTATCCTCAAAAAGCAAGGCTAATTTTTCAGCAAAAGCGGTTGCATTGCCATCCTCAACCAAAAAGCCATTTACACCATCAGTTATAATTGACCTTGGACCTACTGGGCAATCGTACGCCACACAAGGCAAACCCGAAACCATAGCCTCAAGCAGCACCAAACCCAATCCTTCTGAACGAGAAGTCATTACCAACACCGAAGCGTTTACATATAGCGTAGCAATATCTGAAACAGGAGGATAAAACTGAACGGAAGAGGCAATTCCTAAAGCATTTGCCAAAGGAATCAGATGTTCTTCAGGAGACTGCGTTCCATAAATATCTAGTTTCCAATCAGGATACTTTTGAATTAATAAAGACCAAATCTCCAATAATCTATCGAGTCCTTTTTCATAGGAATTACGGCTAACAGCTAGTACTTTTTTAGCATCTAACGCAGCTAGTTCTTCTGATTTAAAAGACAATGGATTAGCAATAATCATACTATTTTTTCTATTCCATTCTTTGGCACTTTCTCTATTCAACACCACAAAAACATCAAAAGTTTTGGCGCTCCATTCTTTAAGAAAAACCCCCATTCGAAACCATAATCTAGACAAAAAAGAAAATGTAAAAGGTCTCTCATTTACATACTTTGAACCATGGCTTTCAAAAACCAGAGGTAAGCGCTTACCAATTAACAAGGGAACCAAGTAGCCTTTCAATCCATTATCCGCCACAATAATACTATCGGGTTGAACTTGTGATATAATCGTTTGTAGTTGCTTTTTGTAGACATAAATCGCACTCAAAAAATAACCTTTTCGTTCGATATCATGCCAAACAATTTGCGCATTAAATTCAAAAAAAGGAGTCTCGTAGCCTTTATTCTGGGTCATGATATGTACTTCGTACCCGAAATTTTGAATGAAATAGTCGGTTTTGGTAGCTAGCACTTTTGCTACCCCACCCGCTTGATTGACAGAAGGAACTAAATACAATAATCTCATTTTTTAGTTTCCAAAAATTGTGGATAGTCTCGAATATAATCCGATTCTTCAAAAATATCCGATGCCAAAACCAAGCATACCGCACCCGAAGAAAAATTTTGTAATTCTCTCCAAATCCCTGTCGGAATCAGTAATCCCAGCGAAGCTTTATTGAGCAAAATTGTTTTTTTTTCAAAACCGTCATCCAAAACTACCTCAAAGCTACCGCTTAAAGCAATCAAGACTTCTTGTTGTTCAATATGCGAATGTCCACCTCTAAAAGCACTACTAGGCACATCAAACAAGTAATAAACTCGCTTAAAATCGAAGGTTAGAATATCATTTTGAATGAATCCTAAATTCCCACGAGTGTCTTCTACCACTGGGATTGCAATCTTTTTTAAGTCTTTAAGAGTAGTTTTCATTGGGTAAGTTCTAAATATTTTTTGCGCCCATTAAACGCTAATTGAATGGCTTTGGGTATTTCTTTTAGCCTTATTTTTTTCTGCTTAACATCATAAAACACTTTTTGTAAAACGCGAAAAATCCAATTGTTCATCCCTAAACGTTTCAAAAAAGCGCCTTGAATGTAATATCGTTGTAAAAAATCTACTTTATCAGTAGTGGTTTGGGTTTTATGGACAGCAATTACTTTGGGAACAAATGAAATTTGCTGTTGCTGACGATACAAATCCATCAAAAATATTGCTTCTTCCCCCATTTCAAAGGTTGCTCCTAATCCAAAATGAGCATCAAATTCGATTCGCGACGTCTCTAAAATGGCTTTATTTATTGTTATTTCAATAGACATCACAGAAAACAAAGTCAATGGTTTTAAAAACATTTGACTCTTTTTTGGATATTTTTTAAACAACTTCCTATTTTCGTTTTCAATTTGAAAACTAATCACTGCGGCATCGGGAAACAGCTTGTAGGCATTGATGATTGTTTCTATAAAATCAGGTTCAAATACTTCATCATCATCTGCCAAAATTAAAATTTCTCCTCGGGAATTTTTCAATCCCAAATTTCTACTTTTAGACAACCCTATTTCAAAAGAATTAATGACTTTGACAGCAGGAAAATCGGAGGTTAAAATAGCATTTTCATGGGTTTGATTGACGATTAAAATTGAAAAATCAGCAAAATGCGCAAAAGGAAACATCGGAATCAAAAAATCCAACGAATCCCTATTCATCGTTGCAATTATAATTTCAATAGCCTCTTTTGTATAGCGAATATTCAATTTGTTCTTACATTTACACAAATATAGAAAAATAGGGTTTGTAAATGAAAATACTTTTGATTGGCGAATACAGCAGGTTACACAATTCTTTAAAAGAAGGCTTGGTGGCCTTGGGTCATGAAGTGGTACTTGAAGCCTCGGGTGATGCTTTCAAAAACTTCCCTTCTGATTATTCGTTTCGAGCACAATTCATCAATAGCAATTGGTTTTTTAAGAAAATAAGAAACCTTATTTACAGTTTAACTCGAATTGAAATTGATCAGATAGAACACGCAATTCGTTTTTACCTTTTAGTTCCAAAACTTGATAAATTTGACCATGTACAACTCATTAACTCAGATGCATTAGCAACTTTTCCTTGGGTTTCGAGATTTCTATATCGCAAGTTATTTCAAAGTGTAAAAAGCCGAAGTTTACTCATTTGCGGTGACGAAACGCCAGTCATTGATTATTTGCTAAAAAAAGAATTATCGTATTCTATTTTGACTCCTTTTTTTGAAGATGCTACACTCAAAAATCATTTTTATTACCCTTTAAAATACACGAAACCATCTTACAGAAAAACCTTCGAATGGTTAGCACAAAATTGTCAATCGATGACGACTTCTGATATGGATTATAAAATTCCGATGGAACGAATGGGATTCAATGCGCCCTTGATTCCTAATCCAGTCAATTGTGAAAAGATTCCTTTTGAAGTCATAAGCAATCTTGAACCCGTTGTGATTTTCCTAGGCATTAATCGAGGCAGTTACATTAAAAAAGGGATTCGCTATTTTGAAGAAGCATTGGCTGAAATTGAGAAAAAATACGGTAACAAAGTTCGTATCTCTATTTGCGAAAACCAACCGTACGAAGCGTATATTAAGTTGTACCAACAAGCTCATATTGTACTCGACCAAATTTATGCTATGGACCAAGGATATAACGCTTTAGAAGCTATGGCAAAAGGGAAAGTAGTTTTTACGGGTGCAAGCGAGGCATTTACAAATTATTATCATTTAACCGAAAATGTAGCTATTCACGCCTTACCAGACAAAGATTACCTAGTTCAACAATTATCCTATCTGATTGAAAACCCAAGCAAAATAAAGGAAACAGGAAAACGAGCAAGAGCATTTATCGAGAAAGAACATCATTATGTAAAAATCGCCCAAAAGTACCTAGCCGCTTGGAAGCTTTAAATCTTCGGTAAAAACAATTTCCTAAACACTATTAAAACTAAAATAAAACCTAAAGCACTAGCACAACAATACGCTTGAATCGCTCCTTCATATCCCCGAGTTTTTATCCAATACAGTGATAGTAGTAAATAGCTTAGATTAAAAGTTATTTCAAGGAAAAAATAAACTTTGAGTCGCGCTTTGACCAAAATTTGATACCCAAAAGCTAAAGTTAGTATTTTAAAAAAATCGCCTAAAAATTGCCAAATCAATACCGATTGTAATTTCAAAAACTCCGGTGTGAATACCCACTTCAAAATCCATTCTTTGGTAAAAAACAAAACCAATAGCATTACTAAAAACAAAGGAACAAAAGACGAAAAGTACACCTTTACTTCTTGCTTAAAAGCGTCCTCGGTTGACAATGACGCTAATTTTGGCATATAATACAATGACAATCCCGAAGTAAAAAAAACCATATAAAAACTAGATAATTTTGTGGTTGCCTCCCAATATCCAGCTTCGGCTAAAGAATAGTTTGTTGTAATCGCATTCCGTATCAAAAGCAAGGTAAGCGGTGCAATTATAGCCGTAAGCAAAGCCATTGCAGAAAATTTTTGAATGGCAGTTACATATTCTTTTTTAATTAAAAACCGAAAATTAAATTGAAAAAAGCGTTTGTCTTTTATGACAAAGAGAAAAGTAGCAAGCACCATAAGTAGTTCACTTAAAGCAATCGCCCAAATAGCACCATCAATGGAATGAAAATAAATTAAACTTATTGTTACTATAAAAACCAAAAAAGAAGAAACCAATTGTATTAAAACAATAGTTTTAAATTGTTCCAAACCATTATAAATGGCTAACCAAAATGTAGTAAGCAATACCAAAGGCAAAGACAAACCCACTATTCGGATTGGAGTAGTCCATTGGCTTGAATCGAACAATAGCTGCGAAATACCCTCTGCAAAAAAGAAAACCCCAATGGCCAATAAAGAAGAAATAATTAAAAAAACGGATAGAAAAGTAGCATACAATTCCGAAAGTGCTTTTTTATTTTCTTTGTTTTCTGCGACTAATTTCACCAGTGAAGTACTAATCCCAAGTGTTGCAACGGATTTTAGCATAGCACCCAAATTTCTAAAATTACCTAGTATAGCCATTCCAGAAGGCCCCAAGAAAACAGCGACCACCTTGTTCGAGATAAATCCCAACACAAAAGTGACTCCCATTGAAAAGGAATTTAGAGTTAACACTCTAAGCAACGTATTTTCTCTTAGGATTTTCAATGTGGCAACATTCTAATTATTCGAGCAGGATTACCGGCAACAATTGCATTTTTTGGCACATCCCGAGTCACTACAGTTCCATTTCCTATCACTGCATTTTCTCCCACAGTTACTCCTTTAAGAATGGTTACGTTCGAACCAATAAAGACATTATTTTCTATGACAACAGCTTGTCCAGAAGGCGGCTGATTTCTCCTATTAAATGCTAGCTCATGTCCATCATTGTCCATAATAGAACAATTGACTCCAATTAGTACATCATTACCAATAGTAACTTTAGCATAAGTCACAATCGAGAATCCATTGTTTATGGCAACATTTGAGCCGATTACAATCTCTGATTCTCTGTATCTGGCTTCTAAGTAGGTGTAATGAGAATAAAAATTAGGAGAAGAAATAACCCCAATTTGTACATTTTCTCCAAATGATATACTTCCCTCACCTTTTAACAATAAAGGATGATGTTTTACAGGGCTTCCGGAAACTTTTTTACAATCTGACAACAATTTGTATTTCATGATACGTAGGCTCACAAAACAAAACACTTTTATTTTAGAAAAAACGCTCATTAATATTCGTTTAAGGCGTTAATAATAGTACTAACTTCTTCGTCCTCAAGAGCTGGATTTAGTGGAATACTCAAAACCTCCTTATGCATTTTCTCAGTGATAGGAAACGAGAGCGAATTCATATTTCCTAAAGCCTTTTGCTTGTGCGGTGGAATGGGATAATGAATCGCTGTTTCAATGCCGAGTTGTTGCAAATAAGCTTCCAATTCTGCTCTTTTTGGAGTTCGAATCACAAACAAATGGAAAACATGATTTTTTGAAAAATCCCAAAATGGTAAGATAATTTTATCGTTTTTGATTTCGGTCAAATAGCGTTTTGCAATAGTTCTTCGCTTTTCATTATCTACATCTAAATTGGATAACTTCAGATTCAAAAAAGCGGCTTGAATTTCATCCAATCTCGAATTAACACCGATAAACTCATTCTGATATTTTGATTCGGAACCATAATTACGTAGGGATTGTATCACTTTCGCCAATTGAGCATCATTAGTAACAACTGCTCCTCCATCACCCAAAGCACCTAAATTTTTACTCGGATAAAAACTGTAAGCAATAGGCCCCCTCACCCCCGAAAGGGGAGTCTTTTGATACTTATTTATTCCCCCTTCGGGGGTTAGGGGGATTCCATGAGCCTGAGCTGCATCTTCGATAACTAATAAATCATTTTGTTCAGCAATTGTGTGAATGCGCTCCATTTCTGCTATCTGACCATACAAATGAACCGCCAAAATAGCTTTGGTCTTTGGCGTTATTTTTTTTGGAATCAAATCAGGGTTAATATTGTAGGTTTCTATTCTTGGTTCTACCAAAACAGGAACCAAATCAGTAGCTAGAATAGCTAAAATACTTGCAATATAAGTATTGGCTGGTACAATAACTTCATCCCCTTTTTGCAATTTTCCTAATTCAATATAGCCTTTAAATATTAAAATCAAAGCATCCAAACCATTGCCCACGCCCAAACAGTGTTCGGCTTTACAATAGCTGGCAAAATTATTTTCAAATGTTTCGACTTCTTTACCTAAAATATACCAGCCGCTTTCTAAAACCGATTTCAATTGATCTTGAAATGCCGTTTCATACCGTTTGTTTATTTTTTTTAAATCTAGAAATCGTATCATTTTAATGTGATTTTATAAAAATCTTGATTCAATACGGTGCAACCCAATTCTTCTTTTTGCTGTAATAAGCCACTATGAAATCCTTTTTCGCCAGAGTCATTTACAATTCCCATATCAAAAAAATGTTTGCCTCTTTTTTGAAAAATATCTAGTAAAGAAATGAATAAAAAATCCAAAGCACGGTATTTTTCACCGTTTTTGGAAGTGGCCCCATACTGAGATTTCACTCCGTTTTCAAATTCAAAAATGGTGATTCCTGCTACAATTTTATCCTCTAAATACGCAGAAAATTGTTTGATGTTTTGAGGAAATCTTTCGTGAAGCAATTGAATTTCTGCCAAGCTATGAACTGGTTTTGCAGCATATTTTTCTATTAATCTTGGTTCAAGAATTTTCTCCCAAAAAGGCTGAAAATTAGTTTCCTCTACCACTCGCAATCCCAATACTTCTGTTCGTCTAAAATGTTTCAATTTACTTTTAGAAATTGGAATTTCTTGATGCAATTGCGCTACCATATTCATTTCTTTTCGGTACAATTGCGCTCCTTTTTTCATCAAAAAAAAGTCAACTGCGGCGTTGCCTTGTCCTAAATAAAATGAAGGAATTGGGTGCAAATAAAAATGTTCAATCCGCTTGCTTTTGAAAAAATCAAACACCAAATCCAAAATCGTTTCTATCTTTTCTATTTTTAATTTGGAAGAATAAACCAATCCGCCATAAGTTAATCCTTGATGTGAATACACCGTGTTGTCTACTCTATTAGCAGGTAAAACTGCAACTAGTTTAACTTTGTCAAATAGTAACAGCGAAAAATCCTCAAACCGTTCTTTATGGTACTCCATAAAATCCCTATGAAACAAAAATGTTGCATTTTTAGCGGCACTCACAAAGGTGTTCCAAAGCTCATAATCGCTTTCCTGATATGGCCTTATAGTATAATTTTTCACTATTATTTCAATTTTAATTCTAATGTAGGCAACGACCAATTGAATTTGACCACAAGTAATCGGACAACTATAATCACTAAAGAAGTTACTACGTGAATTAAATTATCTGAAAAGTTGCCTGCTTTCAAAAGAAAAAAAACAATTCCTCCTAAAATGCATATAGTAGCATAAATTTCTTTCCTAAAAATAACTGGAATTTCGTTACACAAAATATCGCGAATTACGCCACCAAAACAAGCCGTCATGGTTCCCAAAGCAGTACAAATCATAGGATGTAAACCGATACTAACCCCTTTTTCTAAACCAATAAGGGTAAAAACTCCTAATCCGATCGTATCGAAAAAAAACAAGGATTTGCGCAACTTATCAAATCTTTTTCTGAAAATAATCGCTAAAAAATACCCAAAGAAGATGACGTAAACATAGTTTAAATTTAGCATCCAACCCACAGGAGTTTTGCCAATAAGCACATCTCTCAAAGTACCTCCGCCAACAGCCGTTACAAATGCAATAATAAAAACACCAAAAGGATCTAATCTTTTATTCATTGCCGTAAGTGCTCCAGATAAAGCAAAAGCCATAGTCCCAATAATATCTAGTAAATAAAACATGCTTCTTTTATTCGTTTACTCTTAAACTATGTTGTTTCTTTTTGAAGAAAACAAAATTAAAGAAATACTTATTAAATAAATGCAGTATTCTTTAAATATCCAAATTCAAGTTTAATCTAAGTAATACTCTGTGTATATTTGTCATTAAAAAAAAGCTTGAAACAAATTACTTCCATACAGAATTCCTATATCAAATCCTTGGTTTTATTACAGGAAAAAGCCAAAGCTCGCAAACAAACCGGCACTTTCTTGATTGAAGGACAAAGAGAAATTAGCATTGCTATAAAAGGAGGCTACGAAATTGAAACCTTATTATTTGTTCCCGAAATTTGCTCGGAAAGCCAAACCAAACAATTGGCTCCAAATGCAGATTTAATCGAAATTACTTCATCCGTTTATGAAAAGCTAGCCTATAGAGATTCTACAGAAGGTGTCTTGGCTGTAGCCAAAACCAAATCGACATTATTATCGGATTTAAAGCTCTCCGAAAACCCATTGATTCTAGTGGCAGAAGCTCCTGAAAAACCAGGCAACATTGGCGCATTGTTGAGAACCGCTGACGCTGCTAATTTGGATGCCGTGATTATTGCCAATCCCAAAAGTGATTTGTACAATCCAAACATCGTTCGTTCGAGCGTCGGTTGCTTGTTTACCAACCAAATCGCCACCGGAAGCACAGCGGAAATTATTGCCTTTTTGAAAGCAAAAAATATCAGTTTTTATTGTGCTACTTTACAAAACTCTAATAGCTATCATCTCGAAGATTACACTTCTCCAACGGCTTTGGTAGTGGGAACTGAAGCTACAGGATTGACACAAGAATGGCGTGATGTGGCTACACAAAATATTATAATCCCGATGCAAGGCGAAATTGATTCGATGAACGTTTCGGTTGCGGCGGCTATTTTGATTTTCGAAGCCAAAAGACAAAGAGGGTTTTAGATTTTAGAATCTAGATTTTAGATTTTTGTAAGTTGAATAAAAATACCATAAATAACCAGTAATGAAAAAACAGTATTTCTCTCTACTGCTGCTATTAGCAACCAGTTTTACCACTTTTGCACAAATTACCGAGGAGCAAATTGATCAAGTTACCGAGAAAGCCATTCAAACCTTTAATGTGCCTGGGATTGCCGTAGCGGTAGTAAAAGATGGCAAAGTAATTCATTCCAAAGGATATGGCGTAAAATCAATTTTGACCAAAGAAAAAGTAGATGGCAACACCTTATTCGGGATTGCATCAAATAGTAAAGCCTTTACCACAGCCGCATTAGCTATGCTGGTTGAGGAAGGAAAGCTACAATGGGACGATAAGGTAATTCGGTATTTGCCCAATTTTAAAATGTACAACGACTATGTTACCAACGAATTTACCATTCGAGATTTAGTAACGCATCGAAGTGGATTAGGACTTGGCGCGGGTGATTTAATGATTTGGCCTGACGGTAGTGATTTTACTTCAAAAGATATCATCGAAAATTTGCAGTACTTAAAACCAGTTTCTGGCTTTAGAACCAAATTTGATTATGACAATCTTTTGTACATCGTGGCTGGCGAAATTATTCACAAAGTAAGTCAATTGAGTTGGGCTGATTTTGTTGAACAACGTATGATGAAACCACTTGAGATGAACTATAGTGTAGCTTCACACAAAAGGTTAAAAGATACTACAAACGTCATTGCTCCACACGTTCCTGTAAACGGTCAATTAAAAGTAATCAAGCCTTATACTAACCAACTTTTTGATGGAGCGGCAGGTATTTATTCTAGCGTAAATGACTTGAGTAAATGGGTACTTTTACAACTCAACAAAGGAAAATACGGTCCAGAAAACAAAGCATTATTCTCTGAAGCGCAGCAAAATGAAATGTGGCAATTGCAAACCATCATTCCAGCAGCCACTCGCCCACCTTACAACACTCACTTCAATGGTTACGGATTGGGGTGGTTTTTGAATGATGTTAAAGGATTCAAACAAGTTTCGCACACAGGAGGTTTAGAAGGAAATGTCACTCAAGTAACAATACTTCCAGAGCTACAATTAGGGATAGTTGTGCTGACCAATCAACAAGAAGGTGCCGCTTTTACAGCGATAACCAATACGATTAAGGATAGTTATTTAGGTATTCCTGCTCAAGATTATGTAACACTGTATCATAATCGAATCAAAGCTAATGTCGCTACTGCCGATAAAGTAACCGAGGAAGTTTGGGCAACTGTAGCCAAAAACAAAAAAGACAAAGTAAAAACTGACTGGAAATCTATTATTGGAACCTACAAAGACAATTGGTTTGGTGCCATTGAACTTTCAGAAAAGAAAGGAAAAGTTTATTTTCAATCGAAACGCTCTCCACAATTAGCTGGCGAAGTTTTCTTTTATAAATCAGGTAATCTAGTGGTGAAATGGAACAATGCTTTTTTCAATGCTGATGCGCATTTATTCCTAGAAAATGATGCTTCAGGAAAAACGATTGGCATCAAAATGAAACCAATTTCAGACTTAACTGATTTTAGTTATGATTTTCAAGACCTAGATTTCAAAAGGGTCAATTAATCTTTATCAAAATTATTATTGTCCGATAAAAAATGAACTTATTTTTTATCGGACAAACTACTTTTAACGTATTTAAAAAAAACTATATAAGTCAATTTCACCTTGCAAAAATGGGATTTATTGCTTAGTTTTAGAAATTGAACCATGCCGTTATGACAGAATTAGAAATAGAGAAAGAAAACAAAGCGATTGCGCAAGAATACAAAGAATTATTGCGCATTAGTTATCAAACGTTGACACCTACCGACAAAAAACTGATTCGGAAAGCTTTTGATGTATCTGTTGATGCCCACAAGGACCAAAGAAGAAAATCTGGGGAAGCTTATATTTTTCACCCCATTGCTGTGGCCAAAATTGTGGCTTCAGAAATTGGTTTAGGTGCCACCTCTATCGCTGCAGCATTACTTCATGATGTGGTGGAAGACACTCCAATTACCGTTGAAGATATTGAAAAGCTTTTTAATCCAAAAGTAGCGCAATTGGTCGAGGGACTTACCAAAATATCTTTAGTTCAAAAAGATCTAAATGCTTCTCTGCAAGCGGAGAATTTCAGAAAAATGATACTGACCTTGAACGATGATGTTCGGGTAATTTTAATCAAACTTGCCGATCGATTGCACAACATGCAAACTATGGATTCGATGCGTGAGGACAAGCAAACCAAAATAGCCTCTGAAACGTTATACATTTATGCACCTTTGGCTCACCGATTGGGCTTATACAATATCAAAATAAAACTAGAAGATTTAGGATTAAAATACACAGAACCTGAAATTTACAACGAAATTGTAAGCAAAATCAAAGAAACCAAAGAAGAACAAGATGCTTATATCAAAGATATCTCAGATGTACTGAAAAACTCTTTAGATCAAGAAGGGATTGAATATCTTATCAAAGGAAGGCCCAAATCTATTTATTCTATTCGTAGAAAAATGAAGGCTCAAAACGTAAGTTTTGACGAAGTATATGACAAGTTTGCTTTGCGTATTGTGTATAAAGCACAACCCAATGAAGAGAAATTTTTGGCATGGAAAATCTATTCGATAGTAACCGATCACTACAGACCCAGCCCAAGCCGTTTGAGAGATTGGATTTCGTCTCCAAAATCTACGGGTTACGAAGCGCTTCACATTACTGTCATGGGACCAAGAGGACGCTGGGTTGAAGTACAAGTTCGAAGCGAACGCATGGATGAAATTGCAGAAAAAGGGTATGCTGCACACTACAAGTATAAAAATGGTGCTACCGAAGAAAGCGGTTTAGACGTTTGGCTCAACTTACTAAGAGAAGCTTTAGAAAATTCAGAAACGAATGCGGTAGATTTTGTCGAAGATTTCAAAATGAATCTTTATTCTAAAGAGATTTTTGTCTTTACACCAAAAGGAGAAATCAAATCGCTTCCAAAAGGAGCCACTTCGTTGGATTTTGCCTTTAGCATCCACTCTGAATTAGGAATTAAAACCAGAGGAACTCGTGTTAATGGAAAATTAGTCCCTTTGAATCATGAACTCAAAAGTGGGGATCAAATTGACGTCATTACTTCACAATATCAAAAACCAACCGCTAACTGGTTGGACTATGTGACCACTTCAAGAGCGAAAACAAAAATTAAAAATGTTCTCAACGAAAACACCAAAAAAATTGGTGAAGAAGGAAAAGAGATTCTTACCCGTAAGTTAAAACACCTTAAAATCAACCTGAGCGAATCCGTTACTAACGAGTTGGTGAATTTCTTCAAGCTCAAAACTAGTTTGGATTTGTATTATAGAGTAGGAATTGGTGCCATTGAAAATCAGCAATTGAAAGATTTTGCAGCTAAGAAAAGTAATACTTTCATCAATTTCTTCAAGAACAAAATCAAACGTAATCAAAAAAATACGGCTGATGCTGATATCCACAAACCAGAAATCAATAATAATTATGACCTACTAGTTTTCGGTACAGAGCATGACAAATTAGATTACAAATTGGCACCCTGCTGTAACCCAATTCCTGGAGACGATGTTTTTGGTTTTGTAACCATTAATGAAGGCATTAAAGTACACAAAAAAGATTGTCCTAATGCCATTGGAATGCAGTCCAACTATGCTTATCGAATCATGATCGCCAAATGGATTGACTCCACGCAAGAAGAATTCAAGGCGCTACTCGATATTACAGGAATGGATGTACTGGGATTGACCAACCAACTCACAAAAGTGATTTCAAACAATATGCATGTTAACATTCAAAGTATTTCTTTGAGCACCAATGCGGGGCTTTTTCATGGTCAAGTAGCTGTAATTGTTCAGAACAATACGATTCTCAAAAAAATGATTAATAACATCAAAAAAATCGATGGAATAGAAAAAGTAACTAGAGTTTATAACACTTAAATTTCTTTTGAAGAACATTTAATCACAAACTTTAAAACTAGGGACTTTAATCTTTAAACAAAATAATTTATCTTTGCCAGATATGACACTCATCTCCACAGAAAACAATAAAAATCAAGAAATTGTAAAAAATGTTTTTACAATGTATCTTGAAAATAAAGGACATAGAAAAACGCCTGAACGTTATGCTATCCTTCAAGAAATCTACGATAGTGAAGAACATTTTGATATCGAAAATTTGTACATCAAAATGAAAAACAAAAACTATCGTGTGAGTAGAGCTACCTTATACAATACGATTGAATTGCTTTTGGATTGCGCCTTGGTGCGTAAACATCAATTTGGACAAAATCAAGCGCATTACGAAAAATCATATTTTGACAAACAACACGATCACATTATCATGACTGATAGTGGTGAAGTAATAGAATTTTGTGATCCAAGAATACAAACTATCAAAAAAACCATCGAAGAAATTTTTGATATAGAAATCACCAATCATTCGCTGTATTTATATGGCAACAAAAAGAAAACAGAATAATTTTTTATAGACTAAAGAAGACTGGACAACACAAGCGTTGTCCAATTCTATTTATTTAACAACAAACAATACACATAATGACCGTAGATTTATTATTAGGATTACAATGGGGAGATGAAGGCAAAGGAAAAATTGTAGACGTACTAACCTCTAATTATGATATCATTGCACGTTTTCAAGTAGGACCAAATGCTGGTCACACACTAGAATTTGATGGAATTAAACACGTTTTGAGAACCATTCCTTCTGGTATTTTTCATAAAAAAGCAATAAACATCATTGGAAATGGTGTTGTAATTGACCCTGTTGTTTTTCAAAAAGAAATTGAAGGTCTTCAGAAATTTGATATTGATATTAAAAGTAAATTAATCATTTCTAGAAAAGCTCATTTAATTTTACCTACACACCGTTTGCTTGATGCGGCTTCTGAAGCGGCAAAAGGAAAAGCGAAAATTGGTTCTACTTTAAAAGGAATTGGTCCAACTTACATGGATAAAACAGGTAGAAACGGCCTTCGTGTTGGTGATATCGAATTAGAAGATTTCGCAGATCGTTACAGAGCTTTGGCAGATAAACACGAAGAAATGATTAAATTCTATGATGTAGCGATTCAGTACAATTTGGCAGAAATGGAAGCAGAATTCTTTGAAGCCATTGAAGAATTGAAAAAATTAGATTTTATTGATAGTGAAGAATATTTACACCAAGCACAAAAAGCAGGGAAATCTATTTTGTGTGAAGGGGCTCAAGGCTCTCTATTAGATGTTGATTTTGGAACCTATCCATTTGTTACTTCTTCTAATACAACAGCTGCTGGTGCTTGTACAGGTTTAGGAATTGCACCAAACAAAATCAAAGAAGTATACGGAATTTTCAAAGCTTATGTTACTCGTGTGGGTAGTGGACCTTTCCCAACAGAATTATTTGATGAAGACGGAGCTACTATGGCTAGAATTGGTAACGAATTTGGTTCTGTAACCGGAAGACAAAGACGTTGTGGTTGGTTGGATTTAGTAGCGCTAAAATATGCCGTTCAAGTCAATGGAGTAACCCAATTGATGATGATGAAGGGCGACGTGCTTTCTGGATTTAAAACACTAAAAGTATGTACCGCTTATGAATACAAAGGAGAAGAGATCACTCATTTTCCATACAATATCGAACCTGAGAACGTAACTCCTGTTTACCAAGAATTTAAAGGATGGGCACAAGATTTGACAGGAATGACCACTTATGAGGAATTACCTAAAGAACTAAAAGAATACATCGAGTTTATAGAAAAAGAAGTAGAAGTACCTATCAAAATAGTATCTGTTGGACCAGACAGAAAGCAAACTATTTTGAAATAGAAACCAAACGCTCTGAGTATTTCAGAGCGTTTTTTATTCCGTCTAATAATTAATAACATGAAAAAAAAGTTGTCTATTTTCCTTCTGATTTTAATTCTTTTTTCTTGTAAAAAAGACGAGATAGAAACTCCCATAAATAGTACTACAAAATACAGTACATTGGGGGCAAAGCTTCTAATGAACCAGAAGCCTATACAACTTATTGGTGTAAATGCTTTTCATGTTTTTGGTGTGGGAAGTTCAGATATGAATACTTGGAAAATAGACATCATTCGAGAATTTATTGGCAATATAAAAGAGACTCCATTAACGGGTAGCCCGATAAAAGATGCTACAGGAGCGTATTTATATTCGCTCGAAAATATCATAGCAGATAATAGAGCCAATAAAAGAGTCACCATTATCTGTGCTTTTGGTTGGGATGGGACCACAAACACAGCTTTTACAGGAAAAAGCCCGCAACAGACAAATTGGTGGCAAGAATACAAGACGCGATTAAAAGAATGGGCAACTTACCTAAAAGACCAACCCGATGTATGGATTGAAGTATGGAATGAACCCTACCGATACGACAGAGCAGATGGCTATACCGACCAAATTTGGCTACAAGACATGAATGAATTAGTAGCCATTATTCGGTCTACAGGAAATCAAAACATTGTCGTTGTGCCTTGCGCTGAACAAGGGCAAGACGAAAGTGTATTACTAAATAAAGGCAATGAATTTCTTAATGGAAAATCTAATATATTATTTGATATTCATGCGTATGAAAAATGGCTTTTGGACAGCAATAGTTCTGTTGAAAATCGTTTGAATCAATTGAGAAATAAAAACATTCCGATAATTATAGGAGAAATAGCGCCTATGAATGCTGGAGTTTTAATGAATCCAAAAACATTTTTAGATACTATGTTTGACCATGGACTATCTATATGTGCTTGGGTTTGGAAAAAAGACGGAAACGACATAGACGCCTTATTAACAACAACTGGTGAACCAAACAACAATAACAATAATAATTGGGGAACAACATTCAAAGATCTAACCGATAGAAGTAGAAAACCATAAAAGCTATGCCAAATCCGAAATACAAAATCCAAAAGACCGAATTACTATCCGACAATTGGTATATTTTGAACAGGGTCACTGTTGATTATCAAAAAAAAGATGGTACATGGGACACTCAAAAAAGGGAGGTATACGACAGAGGCAACGGCGCCGCCATTTTATTGTACAACACGCACAAAGGGACTGTTGTTTTAACCCGCCAATTCCGATTGCCGACCTATATAAATGGCAATAAAACGGGCTTACTGATTGAAGTCTGTGCTGGTTTACTTGACGAAGATGATCCTGTAGCTTGTATCATTCGTGAAACCGAAGAGGAAACTGGGTATCGCCTTTCATCGGTGCGAAAAGTATTCGAATCGTATATGTCACCTGGAGCCGTAACTGAGATTTTATATTTTTTTGTTGGCGAATACGATGCAAGCATGAAAGTAAGTTCTGGTGGTGGATTAGACCAAGAACATGAAGAAATTGAGGTTATTGAAATTCCGTTTGAACAAGCGTACTTGATGATTGAAACTGGCGAAATTAAAGATGCCAAAACAATTATGCTCTTGCAATATGCCAAAATCAACCAACTGATTCCACATACGACAAGACTGGCTGATGATTACATTAATGAGTAATTTTGATTTTTTCTTTTTTATCTAAAAGCCTTTTGCTCCTGACTAGCCCCGATAGGAACGGCATCCTTCTGACTTGTGATCGAACAAGACAGGAGATATAGTGGATAGCGGGAAACCTGTCTCCCGAAAAAGCCAACTGTTTCGCTCCTAAAACATCAAATATTTTGCGCTAAAAAGTACCAAAAAAGCAAGGTAAAAAAGGAAATAGGAATCCCAAAACCTATCATCATACTGCATAATTTCGGTTTTAATCCGTGACTTGCGGCCAAAATACAACCCGTTATCATAGGCGCCATAGCGGATTCTAACAACGCTACTTGAATGACCTCTGAACGTTGCTGTAAGATCACGACATACAACAAAAACAGAAACGCTGGAGCGATAAGTAATTTATAAAAAAGTCCTAGTTGCAAAAAAGTCCAATGCTTGCTTTTGCTATCAAATTGTAACTGCAATCCCACCGAAAGCAGTGCCAAAGGCGTGACACCTGCGCCAATTATTTTGAGCCCTTGTTGAAAAAAAGCAGGTAATTCGTATTCGTAAGTATTCATCAAGCAAGCGATGACAAAGGTTATAAAAGGCGGAAAAAAAGCTATTTTTTTGACAATTTGTAGACCAGTTGTTTGCCCTTTGGAATACATCGTTGCGACCAATATTCCTAAAGTAGACAGTACCACAAAGGATCCTGGCTGATCGACTAAGATGGCGGTTTTCATTCCGCTCTCACCATAGAGTGCCGTAATAATGGGGAATCCGAGAAAGGATGTATTGCTGAGTCCACTACAAATGATTAAACAACCTGTGAGTTTTCGAGACCAGCCAAAATGTTTTCCAAGAAGCGCAAAAACCAACCAAGATAAGAGAAAAATTATCCAAGCGACGAGGATTGGATACAATAATTGAGTATTCCACTGAATTTTTGGAATGTAATACAAGGCCAAAGCCGGAAGACAAATTTGAATAACAATCCAGTTGAGTTTTTTCGGAGTTGTTTTTGGGATAACAGCAACACGTTGAAGCACTATACCGAGTACCAAAAAAACAACAATAAGAATAAAATTAATCATAAGGCTTGTTATTCAAGAGCAGTCAAAGAGTTGTTGCCCAAAAATACAATTAAAATTATTTTAATATTCACGCAAACCCGTAAGTTTTATTTAATTTTACTCTCAAAACAATTTTATCTTGGCCAATACAAATCCAAAAAAATCAGCGCTTCACGAAATTCCAGGTATTTCATCACCCGAAAGTGTTAGCACTGTTGCGGCTCACAGCATTCAATCGTTTCGAAAAAAAACGCCTACTCCTGCTGAATTGGTTCAAGGGATTTTGGCTGGTAATATTACCGCTTTGAGCCGTGCCATTACACTAGTAGAGAGCACTAATCCCAAGCATTTGAGTCAAGCCAACGAAATCATCAATTCGTGTTTGTCGTACGTAAAAGAATCCGTTAGAATAGGTATTACAGGAGTTCCTGGTGTTGGAAAAAGCACTTTTATTGAAGCCTTTGGAAAACACTTAACGAGTTTAGGCAGAAAAGTGGCTGTTCTCGCCGTCGACCCTAGTAGCACCATTTCACACGGAAGTATTTTGGGCGACAAAACCCGAATGGAAGAATTGGTTAAAGATAAAAATGCTTTTATTCGACCTTCGGCATCTGGGGAAACCTTGGGCGGTGTGGCGCGAAAAACCAGAGAAACCATCACCTTGTGCGAAGCTTTTGGTTTCGACACCATTATCATTGAGACGGTAGGTGTAGGCCAGAGTGAAACCGCGGTGCATAGTATGGTCGACTTTTTTTTATTGCTAAAAATTGCCGGAGCTGGCGATGAATTACAAGGTATTAAACGAGGCATTATGGAAATGGCCGATGCCATAGTCATCAACAAAGCGGATGGTGATAATATCCGAAAATCAAATTTGGCAAAAGTGGAATTCAACCGTGCTTTGCATCTTTTTCCAGCCAAAAAATCGGGTTGGACGCCAACTACAGCCACTTGCAGTGCTATAACAAAAGAAGGAATTCCAGCCATTTGGGAAACCATTTTGAGCTACATAGGAACCACTCAAAGCAATCAGTATTTTCTTGAAAAAAGAGCTGCACAAAACCAATATTGGATGCTCGAGACTATCAATGAATATTTGAAAAACCATTTTTATAATCATCCAGAAATAGTTCCGCTATTAGAAAAAAATAAAGAAGCTGTGGCTCATAATTCCCTTTCTCCATTTGCTGCTGCACAGGATATATTGGATAGTTACTTCAAAAAATAAAGGAATCCATTTTGACATGAATTCCCTTAAAAGCTTTATTTGCTAAAATTATTCCTCTTCGAATCTTTCTATTTCGCGATCATAAAAGGCATTCGCTTGTTCGATTAATCCTTCCATTTCGGCGTTCAATTCGGCTTCGTCTAGATCCTCTGCCTCTTCCATAAATTCTACCTCATCATCTTTGAGGTTGATGATAAATCTTGGATAATCCAAGTGAATAATAAAGATATCTTCTGGAAAATCGGTATTGTCGCCTAGTAAAAATTTTGGTAATTCCATTTTTGTTTGTTGTTTATTGTTTGTTGTCTATTGACTATATTTTACTTCAAAGCTATGCAAAGCGTATAACTTTTTACAAATTTAAGCATTCAGTTCGTAACAGTTAACCGATTAAACCAATAACCGATTAACCTCAAAAAACTATTTATCGGAAAGAATTACTGGTGCACTTCCTTTTCCCATAAAAATAATTTTGGTGTTCGGTGAAGTGGCAATTTCTTTCTGTGCTTTGATTTGTTCGTATTGTAATTGTTTGTCGGTTAGCCCTAAAGAAATGATGCGCTGGTAATCTGCGATACCTTGTGCTTCTACTCTTTTACGTTCCGCTTCTTGTTTTTCTTTTTGCAAAACAAAAGTCATTTTTTGAGCATCTTGTTCGGCATTAATTTTACTCTCGATGGTTTTCTTTACGGATTCTGGCAAATTGATATTTCGAATCAACAATTGCTCTAACACCAATCCTCTAGATTTAAAATCGGCTTCAATACTTTTGAAAATACGTTGCTGAAATTCATTTCTTTTAGTCGAATAAAGCGCCACTGCATCATAATAAACAGCGTTGTCGCGAATACGGGTTCTTGTAACTGGACGTACAATTTTATCGGTGTAGCTTTCTCCAATTCCTTTCAAAATTTTAGGTGCTTCATTTGGGATTACACGATACAAAACCGTCAAGTCTATGACTACTTCCAATCCGTCATTAGATAATACTCTAATCGCATCATCACCTTCTTGAGCCCCTTCACTATGAACAGCTGACATAGTATAGTTTTGTGTTTGTACATCAAAAACAGTAATATCCAAAAGCGGATTAACGACATGAAGTCCACTTTCTAAAACATCGGGTTGTACACTACCGTAAAGCGATTTTACGCCTACTTTACCCGCGTCGATTTGCTTGAACATCGAAGAAAAAACTCCAATTAGGAGTAATAGAACACCAATAATTTTTAAAAGATTAGAAAATTTAGATAAAGGATTAGCGCTGTTGTTTATAGTAAAACTAACGACTAACAAAATTATTCCGAGAATAATAAATACTATCATTTTTTTGGGTTTAGTTGATATGCTTATTATACGAGGAAATAAAACAGAAGTTACATTTATAAGAAAAACTTTATTCGGCTGTGTTCAAAAGAACCAGTTTTTTGGTCAATCGAGAAAATCGAATGTATAAAAATATAGCCGCTGCTGTTAATCCCGCCAACAATCCAATCCAAATTCCTACCGCCTCTAAATCTGTATATTTCCCTAAATAAAAGGATACTGGAAACCCAACCATCCAATAGGCTACAAAAGTAATGTACATTGGAATCTTCACATCTTGAAGCCCTCTCAAAGCTCCCAAAACCACAACCTGAATACCATCTGAAATTTGAAAAACTGCTGCAACCAACAACAATTTAGCCGTTATCATTATAATTTCATTATTGTCTGCCAATTGAGAAACATCGGCAGTATTCAAGAATAAATGTGGCAAATAATTATGGAAGACAATAAATAAAATGGCAAATAGCGATTCAATAAGGATTGCCAATAAAAAAATAGAACGTGCCACAACAATTAGTCCTTTAAAATCGCCCGCTCCTTTGGCGTGACCTACTCGAATCATTGCGGTTACATTCAATCCCATTGCGACCATAAAAGTTGAGGAAGCTAAAATTAAAGCAATTTGATTGGCAGCTTGATTGTTTTTACCCAAGGTTCCTGAAAGCCAAATCGCAGCTGTAAATAAAGTAACCTCGAACAACATTTGCATCGCTGAGGGCAAACCTAGATTGATGATTTTTTTTAAAATCGTTTTTTTGATTTCTTTGAACGTAAAATTTTTAAAATAGCGTTTCATAATAGCATTCTGTTTCATAATATAATGCATAAAAATCACCATCAAAATTCTAGAAATCACTGTTCCTAAGGCTGCTCCTACAATACCTAGCTTTGGAAAAAACCATACGCCATAAATCAATACATAGTTAAAAAACACATGTACCACATTGGCAAAAAATATGGCATACATAGAATATTTGGTTTGCGATAATCCATCGGCAAATTGCTTATATCCTTGATAAATGATTACAGGAATCAATGAAAAAGCCACCCAATCAATGTAAGGCGCTGCCAGAACGACAACCGCTTCTGGCTGGTTCATAAAATACATTAGTTGCTTGGACAAGACGGTCAAAACAAACAAAACAACCCCCAAAATAGTACATAACAACAAGCCGTGATGAAAAGTCGTTCTAATTTTTTTAGTGTTTTGTTCTGCATCTGCTTCTGCTATCAATGGAGTAATAGCTGTAGAAAAACCAATACCTACAGAAAGCGCCAAAAAAATAAAACTATTCCCTAAAGAAACCGCTGCCAATTCAGTAGATCCCAAATTACCTACCATATAATTGTCTACAATACCAATTAAAGTATGTCCCAGCATCCCTAAAACAACGGGATAGGCCAATTTTATGTTCTGCGAAAACTCTTTGGTGTATTGTGACAAGTTCATTATAGTGCTTTTTAGGTCGGCAAAGGTAATCAGAAGAAATCGATTCTTTGAATAGAAATTTAATTAAACCCAGAATCCACATTAGAAATCTAGGTTTAAAAAAAAACATTTTGAAACCTTCCAATCGACCTTGAATAAAGCACTACAGACCAAAGAACTTTCTTAATTTCGCTTATCGGTAAGGGTTTTCATAAAAGCAATTAACTGTTTCTTTTCTTTATCTGAAAGCAGTAATTGATCTTCGGGCAAGGTTTGATTAGGCACTTTAAATCCAAGGCCAATACCACCGCCTTTGTTATAAAAATCAATGACTTCTTCTAAATTTTTAAAAACACCATTATGCATATACGGAGCCGTTAACTCAATATTTCGGATTGTGGGTGTTTTAAAAGAATTTCTATGAATCTCGGCTTGGGTCAATTCATATTTTCCTAAATCGGCATCTAAATAGTTATGCCTATTGGGTACTCCTAAAATTTCGCTTTCTGTTTTCATAAAATTAGGTGGGACTGTCCCGTTGGTTAAAGGAATAAAATGGCAAGTAGCACATTTAGCTTTACCTGCAAATAGATTAAAACCTGCTTTTTCGTCTGACGAAAATTCGACTTCATCACGCATGTATGCATCAAACTTTGAATTGTATTGGCTCAAAGAACGAACGTAGGATGCCAAGGCGTTTTTGATTCCAAATTCATTTATCTCATTTTTAGGAAATGCTTTTTTAAATTCGGCTACATACTTTTTATCTTTTTGCAAGGCTTTCACTGATTTTTCAAGGGAACCGTGCATTTCGATTTCGTTTGTGATCACAGCCACAGCTTGATCTTCGAGATAACTTACTTTGGAATCATAGAAGAAAGCACGTTGAAAAGCGATGTTCATCAAAGTGGGTGTATTTCGCTTTACTTTGGTTTTTCCATCTAAGGAAATGGTTTGTTCCAACCCATCTGTAAAAGCCAAATCGGAATGGTGACAAGAAGCACAAGAACGCGTATTATTGCCCGACAAAATAGGGTCATTGAATAACTTTTTTCCTAAGGCAATTTTTTCTGGAGTGGTTTTATAATCAGGAAAACCATTGAAAGATTCTATATCAAAAGCCTCTTTATCAAAAAGGGTTTGAGCGGTAGTTTTTAAACCTCTACTCTCTTCTGGAAACGGAATAGAAGCGTTTTTTTGAAATGCAAAAAGTTGCTTACTCAATGGGTTTGCTACTGTTTTAATAAAATAAGCACGATCAAAAGAAGCAAAATCAGTATGTGTATCTAAATACTTTTTACCGTTGTTAAGCGTAGCTTTTATAGCTTGATAATTTTTTGGATTATTATTCTCATAAAGTGAGACTGTCGTTTCGATGCTTTCTAATACTACTTTGGCTTCAGGAAGCGAATGCAAAGCTAGCGGAGAATCAAAACCTGTGATGCCAAGGCTTATCATTCTAAAAATCTCTAATCTCAAGGCATCAAAAATATAGGAATCGGCTAAGGTCGTTTGCTCAGAAACTTTTTGCAAACGATTCAAATTAGATCTCAATATACCTATTTCCATTTCTAAATCTGATTTAGTAGCTACATCATATTTTGGAAACAAAAATTCTTCTACCACTTGAAATCCTTCGGGAGGAACTGTTATTCCATCATTTTCTTCAAACTCAGGAATCGCAGGGCCATTAATAGACTTAGACACGGCAGGATAATAATACTCACTCATCCATTCCAATTTCTTATAACTATTTCTAGCCTTTAAAAATTGGTTTTGAATCGTTGAAAGCTTGGCATCTGAGTCTACTAAAGCTTTTAATTGATCTACTTCTTGAATTAATTCAGTTACGTTTCGGGTAAAATTGGATGAAATGAGGTTATGTGTGTTTTCCTTTTTTTGACAAGAAAAAAAAGAGCATAGTAGCAATAAGAAAAAATATCTTTTCATAAATAAGAGGTTTTTTGCATTTACAATCTCATATAAAAGCGGATGCAATAAAAAACTAAAACCACGATTGTTTACATACAATCGTGGTTAAGTGAAAGCTAAAAAAGGTATTATCTAGCTAATCCTTTGATTAGTACTATTTGACTGGCTTGATTTTCTGACGGACGTTTTGTTCCTCCGTCTACGCCTTTGTATTTATCACCTCTCCAAGTATGAGGTTGTACAGATAATAAAAAGGTATCATCAATGCCTAATTGCTCCGAAACATCAATCATTGCACCATATTCCCAGCTTCCAAATTTTGAAGCACCACCCACATTATAAGTAGCCGCATCTGTTGCAGTACGACGGTGATCTAATTCAAAAACTACTTTAAGTTGTTTGGTAGCCATATTGTATTGATAAATATAAGCATCGTGAGTTTCATCTCCATAACCATTAGAATCTTCTTGAATATAAACATAATTTTTAGTTACACATATATTGTCTGGATTTTGAAATTTACCTGCGATACCGTTGCGATCATCACCATCTAAAATCACTTCTAAGTTTCCGATTAATGGATTTTTAGCATCTAAATTTAGTTTATACACGCGACCGTATTTGGCTCTAGAGGCATCAGCATTTATACCAGTATTATTTTGACCAGTTACGTTAAAATAAATTTCTCTAGTGCCTTCATCACTTCCTTTTTTGTAATCTAAATCTTCTACTCTACCAAATTTCAACGCTTTCAATGTATTAACGGAAGCATTGATAGCAGCACCAGTCAAACTTTTATGATTTTCAATTTTCACAAATGAAACAGGATATTTTTGGTTAACCGCAATATCTTTTTCTCTTTGATTGTCGTCATTACGCTTCATCATGTACAAAGAACCATTTTGCAAATCGCCAACTTTGTCTGCTACGTACATAAACACTTGTCCTCCATAAGTATCTGAATCGTCATCACCCAAAAGAATAACTGTTTTTCCAGGGTAAGCCTTTGCATTTAATGGCACTGCATTTTCGGCGTTTAGTCTTCCTAAAGCTTCTAAACCTCTGTTTCTAGATGCTTCATTTACACTAGCGAAAGGGTCTAAACCGTGCGTAAGTGACTCTTCTCCAGACTCCCCTGAAGTTAAAAACATAGGTCCAAAACCATGCTCTGCTGGAGTAGCCATTGTAGCACTACACAATCTCCAAAATCCACCATCGGAATTCAATAAATACTCCCCTTTAACTGGTTTAAAGGTTTTATCAAGAGTAACTCTCGAAACCGCAAAATTGTCTTCGTGATTCACTAAAAAAGTAAATGTTCCATCGGTATTTTTTAATAAACCTGTTCCATCAGCTGAACCTCCGAAAACGAATTTTGGACTTCCTGCCAATACATCATCAGAAGAAATTAAAGATAATAACTCCACGTTTTCAAAACCTGCTTTTTTAGTAAGCAATACTGGAGTTACTGATTGATTTGCCAATACCACACTAGTTGGTTTAGCGTCATTAGAGTCGTTCTCACAAGAAATAAGTGAAACCAAACACAATAAGGGTAAAATTAGTTTTTTCATTGTTATATGTTTTTTTTATACCCACAAAATAAGAGTATGAATTTAAACACATTATCACGGTGAGATTAAGAAACGGCTATCAATCCGTAAGATTTTATAGTATAAATTAATCTAAAATTTACAATCTAACAGTAACGAAATATTGAGTTTAAATTGAGTTAACAATGAGAAGTCAAATCTCACTAGCTTTCAAAAAAAAGTATACTAAGAAACTTTTAAAGTCCATCTAAACGAAAAGATTCTGCCGACAAATCACTACTTTAGTTGATTTTTAATTCATCTTGATTCCCCACTTTATTGGAATATTGATACAAATTTTATAATGTAATGGAAAAATTCACACTCGAACTTTTATTTCAAATCATAGGAATTGGTTCTGCTTCTGGCCTTATTTACAAATCGCCTTCCTTATATGTTATTGGTGACAACAGCGGGTATCTGTACGAATACAATATAGAAGCCAAAGACTTACAGCAGCACCCTATTATTGAAAACGCCAGCGTAAATATTGCTAAAAAAGACAAACCCGATTTTGAAGCCATAACGAGTTTTGAAGACAAGTTGTATGTTTTTGGTTCTGGTTCTACTACTCAACGTAACAAAATGGTAGAAATCAATACAACCGAAAAAGAGATTAAAACCAACGATTTGACGGATTTGTATGGCGTGATGCAAAGCTTTGGTCAAATTAAAGCCGATGATTTTAATCTGGAAGGAGCTATTTATACTGGAAAAGAATGGCTACTTTTTAATCGGGGGAACGGAAAAAAGAGCAAGAATGTGATTTTTACGATTTATGGTAAAAATCTAATCAACGAATTTAATATGATTAGCAATGAATATAAGTTGCCCAAAATTAATGAAGTGCGTAGCAGTTTTACCGATGCTGTTTTGGTGGATGCTAAAATTTATTTTTTGGCTACTGCCGAAGATACACAATCGACGTATAATGACGGAGAAGTAAAGGGCAGCTTGATTGGTGTAATAGATGTAGCAACAATGAAACTAGAGTTTACGCAAAAAATAAGCGATACGCATAAATTTGAAGGCCTTACTCTCTATCAGAATTCGGACAAAACAGTGGAGTTTTTGTTATGCGAAGACAAAGACTCGGAGGTGTTGGAAACGAATATTTATAAATTAGTACTTGACAAGAGTACCCTTTGAATGGTGAATATCGGGTCGACTCGTGATGAAACACAGACTATTTGAGATTGAAAAAAACAATATGAATTATTAATCAACAACAAAATCAAAGTACAAGTCCATAATATGAAAATGAGAACTATATTCAAACTATTTGCAATACTAATCTTTACCTATAGCAATGCCCAAAACTTTCAAACTCAAAAAATAGTAGTTGATTTACTTACTAAACTACCATTAGAAAACGTAATAATTTCTAACCAAAAAGATTATTCTACTACGAATATCGATGGTAAATTCATTTTTGTTTCTGCAAACAAAGCCATCAATTTGAATCTTTTGGGATATGAAAATATAGAAACAACTTTTGATGATTTAAAAAATTCTAAAGACACAATCTTTATGCAACAAAAAACGATCCAACTATCCGAGATAATAGTTGGGAATTCGGCAGCATATATTCAAAAAGTGTACGATAGAATTAAAGACAATTTAATTGGCAACTATACCATTGATTTTTTCTTGAGAAATGTTTTAAAACAAGAGAAAGAAACAATTGTGCTACAAGACTTATCAGGGAAAAAAAATCAAAACATTTCAGCCAAGGATAAAATAAGCATTGAAATTTTGAATATGCGTAAAGTAAAACTTTATGATAAAAAAGAGGGTATAGACTTTAAATTTCAAAATTTTGAAGAGATATCTAACTTGGTTGCGCCATCACCAAGCGGATGCAATTTTACTGAAATTGCATTTAATGATGAGAATTACAAAAAAATTGAATTTGAATCCAAGAATAAAAACACTCAAGGCCTTGGTATCAAAGGTTATCTTGTCATCAACAAAAAAGATCTTGCCATTGTTGAATTTAAAATGAGTTCAGATATTGATACTGATTTACTGCCCTATTCAAAATTTATGCTTTCCAAGGTTAAATACAGGACTCCCGAGTGGACCAAGCACATAAAATTCATTAAAGACATGGCTTCAAATAAATACTACCCTGTTTCATTAAAAATGGATGTAAAAGTAGAAGTCGTAACAGATAAAAAGTCATTTTTCTTTGATAATTCAATAGATTTCTTTGTAACTAGTGCTCCTCGAGACGAGAAAATTATTCCAAATTTTTCAACAGATAAGGACCTATTCAAAGCTAAATTTATCTACTCAGCAGATTTTTGGAAAAGCCAAAATCAATTGCCTTTGACCAAAGAACTCGATACCTTTTTGAAATTAGTAGCGGATAAAAAAGATAAAACAAAAGAATACGAAGTCACGGGAAATTTTTAATCAATTCACAAAAAACAGAAAGTGTTATTATTCAGATATTTTTTTTGACATTAATTGCCTCCAACTTTAGTTGGAGGGGTGAAATTTGAAAGTTTTAAAGGCTTTAGCCAAAATTAGCTGCTTTTATTTGGCTAAAGCCAATGCAATCAATCCCCATTCTCCAGCTAAAGCTGGAGGCAATTGAAAGCAAGACAAACTGAATCACATTAAATTGCTTCCAAAAAAGCACTATGTTGGCTCATAGCCCCGATGGAAGTGGCATCCTTTTTTATAACTGGCAGGTTTTTGGACCTGAAAGTTATAAAAAAGATATAACGTACAGCGGGAATCCTGCTAACCAGAAAGCCCAGTGTTGGCGCTCCTTCTTTCATTTTTAAAACTAGAATTCCTGATGATTGTGCTAAAAAAAGAATATTTTTTTGATAGGCTTCCCAACCTTTTTGATTTTTAATCGCTCTTTAGTAATAAAGACATCAATTGTGATAAACGAAACCCTACTCTCTAACTGCAAAAAAATGCACCGTGATGCTCAGCGACAGGTGTATGAGTATATGGCGCCCAAGCTATATCGCACTTGCAAGCGCTATCTTAAAAAGGAGGAAGATATTGAAGAAGTTTTGGCCGACGCTTTTTATACTATTTTCACCAAAATAGACCAGTTGAAAGAAGTGCTGGCTTTTGAGGCTTGGTGCCGAAAAATAACGGTGAATCACTGTTTGGCAGCAATTAAAAAAAGTACCAATTTCAATATGTATTTGGATGATGTAAAATTGCTTTCGCAACCTTTTACTGAAGAAATCACAGCGCTTGAAGAAGCCGATTTATTGGAGCTTTTGAACCATATTCCTGAGGGTTGCAAAACTATTTTCACTCTTTTCGTGATAGAAGGGTATGGACACAAGGAAATTGCGAGTTTGTTGCAAATCTCTGAGGGCACCTCAAAATCACAATTGAATGCCGCCAAAAGTAAACTAAAAGAACTGGTGAACAACCTCTATTATCAAAAAGCAAAATAGTTATGGACTATCAAGATAAATTATTCGAACAAATAAAAGAAGCTGAGCGAAATGCTGAAAACCAAGATTTTCCTGGAATGGAAAAAGTATGGTCACGCTTAGAAGAGAAACTAGATAAAAAAGAAGCTAAAAAAACTATTGCTTTATGGCAAAAAATCGCCGTAGCTGCATCGCTTTTATTGGTGCTTTCGATTGGCTTTCAGTTTTTGAATTCGTCTAGCCCGAAAAGTATTCAAGAAGCTCCAGCGGTGGTTACTACAACCACAAAAAACAATCCATCGGCGATTGAAACTAACGAAAACATAACCAACAGTACTCCTGTCATCGTACCTAAAGCTGAAGCTGAAGCAATCATCAACAATAGTATTGGGCAAGAAGTTGCGGTTCATAACACGCAATCCAATGACACGATAATGAGTAGTGCGACAAATGCTATTAGTATTCCTGAAATCGCTACAGCAATTGCAAGTTCGGAAGTAGCGGATGAAAAGGATGCTGAATCGAATGCAATAGAGCAAAAACTAGCGGCTCCTGCTTCAGTAGCCAAAGAAAAAGCCAGTTACAAAATGGCTTTTGCTGAAAAAAGTCAAGAGCGTGCTAAAAAAAGCAGTCCATTGGTCGTGATTGACAACACAGCGCTTTCGGACAGTAATGCCTCAAAAAGAGAACGCATTATGCAACAAGAACTTTCTAATTTTAAACCCGAGAACTTAGAGTCGGTGATAGTTTTAGATAATCCACTTTATATCATTGATGGTAACTACTTTTCGGAAGATGATTTGTTTGGTCCAGAGCCTAAGAGTCCTTATGCGCCTCTCAATCATCAAGACATTAAGACCATTGTCATTCTTAAAGACACCGATGCTGTTTCAAAATATGGCGAAAAAGGCAAAAAAGGTGTCGTAATTATCACTACAAAAACAGGAAAACCCGCAGTCCAAAAATAGGAATCCCCTAACACTAATCTTAAAAAAACACGATTATGAAAAACGTAAAACTTATTTCATTAGGCCTTGCTATGCTTATATGTTTCGTAACAAAAGCACAAGAAAAAACGATTACTGGAACCGTTTCTGACACCTCTGGTCCTCTTCCTGGAGTGACCGTTGTCAACAAAAACTCAAAAGCGAATGCTAGTACAAATTTTGATGGCAAGTATACCATTCAAGCGCAAAAAGGAGACCAATTGGTGTTTAGTTACATTGGTTATAAACCGCAAACTAAAAAAGTGGGAGAACAAAACATCATTAATGTAAAATTAGTGGCAGACCAAATGTCCCTAAATGAAGTGGTCGTAGTAGGCTACGGCAGTAACGCCGATTATGAATCGGACAATACTTTCTATGAAAAAAAGAAAGCCTCGACCGCCGCACCTGTTCAAGCGTTACAAGGTCGTGTCGCAGGAGTGACCATTTCGTCTAACACTAACGCTATTGCCAACGCTCCGCAAAGCATTGTCATTAGAGGCACTAACAGTGTTTCTTCTAAAAATGAACCGCTGTACATCATCGATGGTGTGCCTGTAAAATCGAATGCTCTAGCTAAAATCAACCCCAACGATATTCAAGATATAAAAGTACTCAAAGACAGTGCTGCCACTTCTCTATACGGAGCAAGAGCCGCAAATGGTGTAGTTATCATCAACTCGAAAAATGAAATCTATAAAAACTTAAGCGAGAAAGAAATAAACAAAAGACTACAACAACTCCATCCTTATCAACCAGAACCAATCAATGATGAAGACTACGAAAGTTTTGTAGAAAATGCATTTGAAAGTCCAAAAACAGCACCGCTTTCCACTTTTTCTATTGATGTTGATAATGCCTCTTATACCAATGTAAGACGTATGATTAACAACGGACAAAAAGTACCTAAAGATGCGGTTCGTGTAGAGGAAATGGTTAATTTTTTCAAATACAATTACGCACAACCTAATAACCAACATCCGTTTGCTATTCAAACCGAATTGAGTCACAGTCCGTGGAATACCGATACTAAAATTTTGAAAATTGGATTGCAAGGAAAAAACATTCCGACCCTTGATTTGCCAGCCTCTAATTTGGTTTTCTTGATTGATGTTTCAGGGTCTATGAGTGCTGCGAATAAGTTGCCCTTACTAAAACAATCTATGAAAATTTTGGTAAATGAGTTGAGAGCTAAAGACAAAGTATCAATTGTAGTGTATGCTGGAGCTGCAGGTCTAGTGTTACCTCCAACCTCTGGAGATGAAAAAGAAACCATAAATACTGCATTAGAAAAACTTAACGCAGGAGGAAGTACCGCAGGTGGCGAAGGCATTACGCTTGCCTATAAAGTTGCAGCCGAAAACTTCATCAAAGGAGGCAACAACAGAGTGATTTTGGCCACTGATGGAGATTTTAATGTAGGAAGTTCTTCAAATGCTGATATGGAAAACCTCATCGAAGAAAAAAGAAAATCTGGTGTATTCTTAACTTGTTTAGGCTACGGAATGGGAAATTACAAAGACAGTAAAATGGAGATATTGGCTAATAAAGGTAACGGCAATTATGCCTACATTGATACCATTCAAGAAGCGAATCGTTTTTTGGGTAAAGAATTTAAAGGCTCGATGTTTGCAATTGCTAAAGATGTAAAAATTCAAATTGAATTCAATCCCAACCAAATGAAAGCCTACCGATTGATTGGGTATGAAAACCGAAAACTAAGACCTGAAGATTTTAAAAATGATGCCATTGATGCGGGAGAATTAGGCAGTAATCATTCGGTAACGGCTTTGTATGAAATTATACCTGCTGGCAGTAAAAGTAAATTTTATACAGAAGCAGATGAACTAAAATACACCACCACTACTCCAACAGAAAATAAATACACTAACGAGTTAGCAACCATCAAATTCCGTTACAAAAAACCAGATGGTGACCAAAGCATCGAAATGGTTCAAACCATAGAAAACAAAAGTAGCTTGCTACAAAACACCAGCGATGATTTTAAATTTAGCAATGCCGTAGCTTGGTTCGGTTTAAAATTGAGAGATTCAAAACTGATTGCGAATTCTTCTTCAAAAGACATTATTGCTTTGGCTAAACAAGGCTTAACTAATGACTCAGAAGGATACAAAGCCGAATTCATCCGCTTGGTAGAGGCTGTAAACTAAGAGTTGATTTTAGTTTCTAATAGCAGTTAGAAATAAAATAAAAAGCGAGTAAGAATTCAATCTTACTCGCTTAATACTTTTATAAAGAAGTGTTTTACAATTACACTTCTACATTCAAAAACTCCATACGAACACTTCCGTCTTCGTCAATTCGGGTCAATTGCACCTCGTGTAACGTATTCACTAATGCTGGGTCCCAAGGGGTTTTCACTTTTACATAATTTTCGGTAAAACCGTGAATATATCCTTCTTTATTTTCACCCTCAAACAAAACTGTTCTTTGGGTTCCTAATTGACTTTCGTAAAACGCACGACGTTTCTTTACCGATAAACCACGTAACATTTTGCTTCGTTTGGCACGAACATTATTAGGAACCACGCCTTCCATCACAGCCGCCTCGGTGTTATCGCGTTCTGAATAGGTAAAAACGTGCAAATAAGAAATATCCAAATCATTCAAAAAATGATAGGTTTCCAAGAAATGCTCGTCCGTTTCTCCTGGAAATCCTACGATTACATCCACACCAATACAAGCGTGTGGCATTACTTGACGAATATTGGCTACTCTATCGGTATACACTTCGCGTTGGTAACGACGTTTCATTTTACCCAAAATTTCATTACTTCCAGATTGCAAAGGAATATGAAAATGCGGTACAAATGTTCGGCTTTTGGAGACAAAATCAATCGTTTCGTTTTTCAATAAATTAGGTTCGATAGACGAAATACGAAGGCGTTCTATTCCCTCCACTTCGTCGAGTGCTTTTACCAAATCAAGGAAGGTGTGTTCGTGTTTTTTATTCCCGAACTCTCCTTTTCCGTAATCGCCAATATTCACACCTGTAAGCACTATTTCTTTAATCCCTTGTTTCGAAATTTCGGAAGCATTTTTTAATACATTTTCTAAAGCATCACTTCTAGAAATTCCTCTCGCTAGTGGAATCGTGCAATAGGTACATTTGTAATCGCAACCGTCTTGTACTTTAAGAAAAGCTCTTGTTCTATCGCCAATTGAATAACTGCCTACATAAAAATCGGCTTCGGAAATTTCGCAAGAATGCACTTGACCAAAATCGTTTTTGGATAAATCGTTAATGTAATCTGCTAATTTAAATTTTTCTGTGGCACCCAGAACCAAATCTACACCGTCAACATCGGCGAGTTCTTCTGGTTTTAATTGTGCATAACAACCAACGGCGGCCACGAAAGCTTTGTCGTTCAGCTTCATCGCTTTGCGCACGACTTGCTTGAATTGTTTGTCTGCATTTTCTGTAACAGAACAAGTATTAATAACATACATATCTGCTACTTCTTCAAAATCCACTCTTTCAAAGCCTTCTTCTTGAAGATTTCTCGCTATTGTTGAAGTTTCTGAAAAGTTCAATTTACAACCCAGCGTATAGAAGGCAACTCGTTTTTTATTTTCCATAAGATAGCTCAATTAATGAAATCGTTGTCAAAAAATTGAGGTTGCAAAATTACAAACAAAAATCAGGATATTGAAAGCATTACTTTAGAATAATTTTCAAATCAAGTATTTTTTTTAAAGCAAAAATAACCACTACTCATTAAATATCAACGCTTTACCTTAAACCAAAAGAACAACACTCCTAAGCCTAGCTAAAATACTATATTTCCTACCTCAAATTTTGCAGATGATAATTTAAATTCTATATTGCATTGCAGTAAACACAAAAACCTAATGTGTTTACAATCAAAAAATTAACAAAATGGGTAAGCCGAAAACCAACTAGAGTAGGCAAAAAAATTAGTACAACCAACATGAAAGCATTTTTCCCCACAATCTACTTCATGCTATTGGCTATTTTGAGCAGCTACGGCCAAAATACTACTAGCAAAACAAACACTTTTCCAACAGTTGCCACCCTAACCAATTGGGCCAATTACAACTCACAACAAAAATTTGATTTAGAAATTAGAGCTTTAGGATTTAAATTCGAAGTAAAAGAAGCCGAAACTAGCTCAATTGCCTACACTTACATTCGTAAAGTGGTGATTGACGGAGTAAACTACACCGACAGAATTGTCTATAGAATTACCAACGACAATAGTGCAAGCATTATTACTTTGGTTACAGCTTCTACAGATTTGGTTACTTTATATAACCCACAACTTACTGCCTTTAAGAATGTAAAATGTGAAACCCCAATGGCAAAAGACAAAAATACCTCTTGCAATTGTTATGAAAATAAAACACATGCCATTGATCTTTGTGATGAACGTGTAAAATTAACTATGGGCGACGGGAACAAATATTTTGTTTCAGTAGCCAAAATTTAATCATTACTTATAAAAATAAAAACGGGAAAGTAACACTGCTACTTTCCCGTTTTTTGTAACTTAAAAAAGTTAACTCAATATATATCGTTCAATAACCTCAGCTACGCCGTGATTATTATTCGAAGCTACAATAACATCTCCAAAACCTCTCAATTCGGGAGTTACATTGTCTACCCAAACGCCTAATCCAGCATATTGAATCATTGTCAAATCGTTTCCTGCATTTCCTACTGCAATAATTTCGCTTTGGTCAATGTCTAATTTTTTGGCCAAAAATGCAATACTTGCCGCTTTGTCGATGCCATTAGGTGCGACTTCCAAAAAGAAAGGTTTCGACATAGAAACGCTTAAATCTGGCATTGCTTGTTTCAAATCGCTTTCTACCGTTTTCAAATAAGAAGGGTCTTCAAGTAAAATACATTTTACTGCATTGGAAGTAACGGCAGCCTTAAAATCAGGAACTAGTTCGTGTGACATACCCGTTATGCTTCGTTCAACCTCAATAAATTCAGAGTGGGTTTCGCTTACAATAGTATCATTAATATACGTAATGATATGCGTTTTCATTTTCAAACTATAATCATGTAGCTCATGAATTTGCTCTTTGGTCAAGGATCGCTCAAAAATTACCGTATCGTTTTTTAAATCACTAACTACAGCACCATTGAACGAAATCATATAACTATTTTGCAAGTCTTTTGCATAATGTGTCATCGCTGGCGTAGGCCTTCCTGATGCCAAAACCACTTCGACCCCCTTTGCTTGCGCCATAGCAATCATGGCTCGATTCTCTTTAGAAATGGTATGATCATCTGTCAACAGCGTGTCATCCATATCTAAAACTAGCATTTTGTATTTCATAACTTATGGAAACAATTTAAATACTCATTCTAAAATCCTCAATAACTGGATTCGCCTTCGCAAAATCTGTTTCTTGAATAAAAATTTCAATGGCCAAATCGGAACCACCAAATCCACCCAAACGAGCCGATTGAATATTGTCTTTTTTTACGGTATCGATTCCCGCTGTTTCTAATTTTTCTTGTAAGGCTAGTGCTAATATTTCACTGCCTGAAAACACTTTCATTAATCCCATACTGTTTTATGTTTGTTGTTGAACTTAACCGCAAAGTCCGCAAGGGATTACGGAAAGAAGCGCAACGATTTTAATGTTTATTATCTTTTCAAAATCTAACTTCAAAAATCTACTCTCTAAATTTCTTCTTCGTCGTCCTCTTCATCTTCTTCTTCATCGAAATCAAATTCAAAAGGCTCGATTAACATTTTTTCAATCAAAATATCAACTCTATCTGTTAATTGCTCAGTAAAAACGATACGTTGCGTTTTGGTGATACTATTTGAAATACGCATAATTTTGGTTTCGTGACGTAATTTCAATATAGGGTCAGTGTCATCAATGATGAACATTTTTAAACGATTGACATTGTAACCTGCTGAAGAGAACATTTCACTCAAACGGTTAGGTGTCCCAATCAAAACATCAATACCTGTTGATATATAGTTTTTGTCATAATCCATATCGCCTTTATCGTGTACACCGTATACCTCTAACTTGGTATATTGATTGTATTTATCAAAAAGATCCTCCATTGCTAATACCTTAGCTTTGTCTTCTACTACGATAAGTGCTCTTGGAGATTCTTCATTGGAACCCGCCAAACGCTGAATTACATTGATTACAATAGTCGTTGTTTTTCCGCTTGCTTTTGGTGCAATAATCAAACAATCTGCTCCGCTTTTAAGCGTAGAAAAAGTCTCCTGTTGCATAGCATTGGCTTCTACTAAACCATTTTCTATCAATGCCTTTTGAAGATTCTCGTTTATCTTTTTTAGTTTCATTTGTCCTTATTGAAAAATTGAAAAATTGAAAATTGAAAGATTTATTGCATTTATTAATCTTTACATTTTTCAATCTTCAAATCATTAAATTTATTTTGAAGCAAACAACTTCACATCCGTTTCAGATATTTCACTTCCTCCCAGAATTATCAAGCGTTCCACTACATTGCGTAACTCTCGAATATTTCCTGTCCAATCGTATTCTTGCAGTAAGCTAATGGCAGCTTCCGAGAATTTTTTCACAGCATTGCCTTGTTCTGAAGCAATTTTCTCTGCAAAATGTGTAACCAACATCGGAATATCGGTGCGACGTTCATTCAACGCAGGAACTTTAATCAAAATAACAGCCAAACGGTGGTATAAATCTTCTCTAAAACGACCTTCGGCTATCTCTTGTTTCAAATCTTTGTTAGTTGCAGCAACCACACGAACATCCACTTTAATGTCTTTGTCTGCTCCCACTCTCGTAATCATACTTTCTTGCAACGCACGCAATACTTTGGCTTGAGCCGAAAGACTCATATCGCCAATTTCATCCAAGAAAATAGTGCCTTTATCCGCTGCTTCAAACTTTCCTGCTCGGTCTTTTACAGCCGAGGTAAAGGCGCCTTTGACGTGTCCAAACAACTCACTTTCTATCAATTCTGATGGAATAGCAGCACAGTTCACTTCGATTAAAGGAAAACTTGCGCGTTCGCTTTTCTCGTGCAATTGATGGGCTACCAATTCTTTTCCAGTTCCGTTAGGTCCTGTGATTAATACCCTAGCTTCGGTAGGAGCCACTTTATCAATCATCATTTTGATATGATTAATGGCTTCGCTCTCGCCAATCATTTCGTAGTTTTTACTGACTTTCTTCTTTAGAATTTTATTCTCAACTACTAATTTTTTTCGGTCTAATGCATTGCGAACCGTATTCAACAATCGGTTCAAATCAGGCGGTTTTGAGATATAATCAAAAGCTCCCAAACGCATCGTATTGATGGCCGTTTCCATATCGCCGTGGCCTGAAATCATCACCATTGGAATCTCTGGTTTGATTTTTTTGACAGCTTCCAACACTTCCACCCCGTCTAATTTTGGCATTTTGATATCACAAAGCACCAAATCATAATCGGTATTTTTTATTTTCTCTAAACCTACAGCGCCGTCTTCAGCTTCGTCTACCTGATAGGTATCATTCTCTTCTGAAAGAATCTTGACCAAAACTCTACGAATCGCCGCTTCGTCTTCTATAATTAATATTTTACTCATTTTTAGTTTAATCGGTTATGTGTTTAATCGTTTAACCGATTAAACAGTTAAACTTTAATATTTCAACCACTTATACAATTCTTTCCAACTTGGTTTTTTACCGTACATCAAAATACCCACGCGATAAATTTTGGAAGCAAACCAAACCACCAATAAAAACGTACCAAACAATAGTACCATCGAAAGCAAAATTTGCCACAAAGGTACGCCAAAAGGAATGCGCATTAGCATCACAATCGGTGAAGTCAAAGGCACAATCGAGAAAATGGTAGCCACCGTACCGTGAGGATCATTGATAACTGTAAAAAATCCGATGTAAACACCCAAAATTAAGGGCATAATAATCGGCAACAAAAACTGTTGTGAATCGGTTTCGTTGTCAACAGCGGCACCAATTGCAGCATAAAACGAACTGTACAGAAAGTACCCTCCAATGAAATAAATCACAAAACAAGTCAGTAAAGTTCCAATCGGAAGATTCCATAATTCGGCTATATACAATTGGGCCGTACTAGCTATTTCGTGTTGTGCTGCTTGCATTACTTCGGGCGGAACTTTGGAAGTAGGTCCTAAATTGACACCGAAAAACAGCGAAGCACCCAAAAACAATCCTAAACCTATAATCGCCCAAATTAAAAACTGAAGAATACCTGCCAATGAAGTTCCAATAATTTTACCCATCATCAACTGAAAAGGTTTTACCGAAGAAATAATGATTTCGATGATACGATTGGTTTTTTCTTCGATTACGCTTCGCATCACCATATTGCCATAAATCACGATAAACATCATAATCAAATAGCCAAACGCACCGCCAATGGCAATTTTAATTTCATTCAATCCTTTCAAACTTTCCTCACCTGAGGCTTTACTCAAACTGATGCTAATATTGGACTGTGCTTTATGTATCGCCACAGTATCCAATTTTGCGGATTGAAAATTGAGTTGGGTAATTTTTTTATCCAAAATATCCTGAACTTCCTCAATAAAAGTGATACTTGGACTATCATTGGATATGAATTGAATCTTCTTATCCAACTCAGCAATAGATGCCGTTTTAGGAATTTGCAACACGCCTTCAAAACGCTCTTGTGTAATGCTATCTTTAAGGGCTTTCACGTCCAAAACCGACAAATCCAAATACTGGTATTCGCTATCTTTTTTATTTTTAGCCATAAAATCGGCAACAAACAAACCCGTTTCGTCGTGAACCGCAATTTGCTTGGTATCGGCTTTCATAGACGCCAAATAGCTAACAAAAACAGCAATTCCAACAAACAATAACGGACTCAAAAAAGTCATTACGATAAACGATTTGTTGCGCACCTTGGCTATAAATTCTCTTTTTATGATAAGGGATAATTTGCTCATTATTTTTATAGAATTTACTCGGTTACAGTTTTAATAAAGATATCGTTCACACTTGGAATTTTTTCCACAAAATGCGTCACTTGACCACGTTGCGTAAGGACTTGCAACAACTCGTTGGGTGTACCTGTACCTAGCTGAATTTCTAATTTTAATTCTTGGTTCAAAGACTTGAAATTGGCTGGACCCACGGTAAATTTTTGCGTCAAATCATACATTAAGCCTTCGACATTATCCGTCAAAATGCCCACTTCAAAACTATTAGAGCGGTATTGGCGTTTTACTTCTTCCAATTTTCCCTCTATCAGTTTATTCGATTTATGAATCAAAGCAATATGGTCACACAATTCCTCTACACTTTCCATTCTATGGGTCGAGAAAATAATGGTCGTACCTTTTTCCTTTAATCCTAAAATCTCATCTTTGATAATATTCGCATTCACAGGGTCAAAACCTGAAAACGGCTCATCAAAAATCAACAATTTGGGTTGGTGCAACACACACACTACAAACTGAATCTTTTGTGCCATTCCTTTGGACAACTCCTCAATTTTCTTGTTCCACCAGCCTTTGATGTCTAACTTTTCAAACCAATAGTCCAACTGAATTTTAGCCTCTTTTTTAGAAAGCCCTTTCAATTGCGCCAAATACAAACATTGCTCGCCCACTTTCATCGATTTGTACAAGCCTCTTTCTTCGGGAAGATACCCGATGTGTTGAATGTGATGGGGTTGCAGTTTTTCACCATCCAAAAGCACTTCCCCACTATCGGGCAACGTGATCTGATTGATGATACGAATTAAAGAGGTTTTTCCGGCACCATTAGGTCCTAATAAACCATAAATACTGCCTTTGGGTACCGAAAGCGAAACAGCATTAAGCGCCACATAATCGCCATATTGCTTCACCACATTATTTACTTCGAGAATACTACTCATAGCTTGATTTTTAGAATTGCAAAAATAGGTAATTAGTAGTCAACAACGCCTTAATGTTACAGAAAATACGGCTTTTTACAGCAATAAAACTAGACGAACTTCAACTCTAAACTTGAAGTCATTTCCTAATTTTTAGGAGCAGTACTATTGGATAATTCAATCACGAGTTCTCCCGCTTTCCGTTGCAATCTTATGCCCCGAACACCGGGCCATAAGGATTTCCACTACAATCGGGGCTAAAAAGTACGTTTTACTATTTCAATTACCTTTTTAATGCCAACCAGATTTGAACCGCAAATTCGCAAATTATCCCAACTATAAATACATTTAAAATTCGAACACTTACAAACTCAAAAAAGACCTTGCAGGAAATACAACAACAAAACTCTTTTTGCACTTCTCGACCTACAAGGTATTCAAAACCTTGTAGGTCTTTCGCCTTACTCAATATTCTAAAATTTGCGAATTTGCGGTAATACATTTTTTTAGCAATATTTCTTGAAACTGAATACCTACAAGGTCAAAAAAAGACCTTGTAGGAAACGCAACAACAAAACTCTTTTTGAACTTCCCGACCTGTAAGGTTTCAAAAACCTTGTAGGTCTTTCTCCTTACTCAATATTCTAAAATTTGCGAATTTGCGGTAATACATTTTTTTAGCAATATTTCTTGAAACTGAATACCTACAAGGTCAAAAAAAGACCTTG
>CAUPRE010000014.1:0-96024 GCA_963513565.1 uncultured Flavobacterium sp.
GAATGAGGACATATCTTTGCGACAATGTACTTCATGAGTCATTTGGGCGCGAATCGACTCTCATTCTCTTTCACTTTACCAAACCAAATTTAAAGCTTTGATGAAAGATTTTATAACTAAGCAAACATAGGAGGACGCAAAAAAACTAAACATATAAGACATGTAAGTTCCTATAAGCTGTTGCTGGCTTTGTAATGCAGCACATAGAAAAGGACATTTAAGTTTAGCTAAAAATACTTGGTGAAAAAATTTAACCGCAAGGGGTACAAAGATTTACGCAAAGGGCGTAAAAAAACTAAACATATAAGGCATGTAAGTTCCTACAAGCTGTTGCTGGATTTGTAATGCAGTAAATAGAAAAGGACATTTAAGTTTAGCTAAAAATACTTGGTGAAAAAGTTTAACCGCAAGGGGCACAAAGATTTACGAAAAGGGCGCAAAGTTTAAATCCCCCTAACCCCCGAAGGGGGAACGAAAGAATATGTGAAAAAAAAAAAAACGTATAGGTACACAGAAAGTCCGCAAAGTTTAAATCAACTACCAATTAAACAGTTAAACAATTAACCGATTAAACAATTACTTTCAATCCGTAGCTGTAACCTAAATATATTTTTCCTTGCGACTACTAACAACTCAATAGAATGCGCTATTTTTACACCGCTTACTAATTTGCTTGTTTTTATGAATTGGACTCCTTCATCTGCTGCTATAAATAAATTTTCACTCATAGTTCTCATATTATGGAGTTCATTGACTTCAGCACAACTTTTACCGCTTTCACCACAAGCTACAGTGAGTGTGTTGACGTGTGCAACGGGTAATGCATCCTATTCTCTTTTCGGACATACCGCACTCCGAATTAGTGATCCTAACCAATCTTTAGATGTAGTCTATAATTACGGAGCATTTGATTTTTCGACTCCCAATTTTGTGGCGCAATTTGCTAAAGGTGATTTACAATATTTTGTTGTCGCTCACTCCTATTTGGACTTTATCAATCAATACCAATACGAAGGAAGAAGCGTGTATGAACAAAAATTGCGCATTGCACCCCCTTTAAAACAACACCTTTTTGATCAACTCAACCACACTTTACAATCAGAAGAGCGCTTTTATACCTATAAATTCATAGATAAAAACTGTACTACTATGGTAGTCGATTTACTTAATGCCACACTAGGCACCAAAGTAATCACCAAAACCAAAGCTACCAACAGTACTTATCGCAGTGTTTTATTTCCTTATTTTAATCATCATTTTTATGAGCAATTGGGTACCAGCATCATCTTTGGGACTAAAGTAGACGAAAAAGCAACTACGCTTTTTCTCCCTTTTGATTTATTGGAAAGTCTTAAAACCGCTAAATTTCATAACCAAACCCTTAGCGAACCTGTTGTTTCACTTTTAACCATTGCTCCCTCAATAACTCATTCTTGGTGGAATAATGCTTATACTTATGGCGCATTTTTGTTAGTGCTTGTATTCTGGAGGAAAAGAATTGTAATGCTTTCTTTTTTGACCTTGATGGGGATTTTGGGACTGTTCTTTCTGTTTATGGGTTGCTACTCTTTACATCCTGAATTGGCTTATAATTATAATGTTCTTTTATTTAATCCCACTTTACTTTTATTGGTCTTTTTTGTACTTCAAAAAAATAAAAAAGCTACGCAATGGTTGGTTTATATTAATTGGGGATGCTTCTTATTGTACACGATAGTATTAGTCAACAAAGCACCTTTCTTATTCCTATTCCCCTTAATTGGTGTTACTTCATATTTAATCTACCGAATACATCAAGACAACAAGTAATTTTTTGATTTCGGAATTGGAATTTTTGATTTGGGATTTAGGATTTGACTTTTTTATTGTCCTCGATAAAACACCACAGTGGAGATGGTTTTAAAAATGATACTAACATCTATAAAAACACTTCGATGTTTGATGTAATACAAGTCATATTGAAGTTTGACTAAACTCTCTTCTATAGACTCTCCGTAGTTATAGTTTACTTGAGCCCAACCTGTTAGCCCCGGCTTAATGATGTGTCGAGTTTCATAAAAAGGCATAATAGCCGATATTTCTTCTACGAACATAGGTCGCTCAGGTCGTGGACCAATAACACCCATATCCCCTTTTAGAATATTCAAAAACTGTGGAACTTCATCAATTCGAGTTTTTCTCAAAAATTTTCCAAAAGGAGTAACTCTAGTATCACCAATCTTAGAGAACACTGCACCATTAGCCTCCGCATTTTCTACCATACTTCTGAACTTATAGATTTTGAATAAAGTACCATCTTTTCCTACTCGCTCCTGAGTATAAAACAAAGGGCCTCTGTTCCAAAACCAATTGGCGATTACCAAGAAAGGAACTAACAACGCACCAATCACAATGCCTGCAAAAGAAAACAAAAGTTCAAATAATCGAACTTGGTACAAATACAATTTATTTTGATTACTCCTACTGAAAGGAAAAAAACGGTAAAAATCTTCAGCAATTTGATGTACAGGTATGCGCTGTGTTTTATTTTCATACACATGAACATATTCCCTAATACTCTTGCCTGATTCGAGCAAATGCAAAAGTTGTTGGTACAATTCCGTAGTAATTCCGTCCGTTTTTTGAGAAGCAACTACAATTTCAGAAACCCCACTTCTTGATACAAATTTAGTCAACTGCTCTATCGGAATTTCTCGCTTAAGCTTATACTTAGGATCATCTAAATTTCCTTTATCAGAATTCACATAACCTATGATTTTATAATACGGATCGGCTTCTTCTAAGTCAACCACTAATTGTTCTAGCTGCCCTTTATCACAAATCAACACTACATTTTGTACAAACCTATTGGTGGCTAAAAACTTTACATAAAAGATGCGCCAAAGATATAAAGCTAAAAAAACCGTAACATAAAAAACAATCAACTGTAATCTGCTTTTGGGTAATTGAGGAGCTAAAACAGGTGTTAGTAAATAGACAAAAACAGTAGCAGTAGTAGTCAAAATTGTACTTTTCAATATCTGAAAAGGATTACTAGCTACTTGAAGATTATACATTTCGAAAATACCACCAAAAAGTAACAAATAAGTAGAAAAAACAAGTGACCAATAAAAAGTGTCGGTAGAAAAATTAAAATAAGTAAAATGAAACATTTGGGTCAACAAATACAAAGCTCCTAGTACTACGAGGATATCTACTAAACGTAATAAAAACTTTCTTTCCGAAAGCTCGAAATGCATTCTCTTCTTATTCATAAACGGTGGTATTCGAACGCAAGTTACTGAATTTTAACTATACTAGCATGGATTATCCAAAATTGTAACCCATTTTTCTTTAATCCATTCCCATTCAAAAAAAGCTGCTTTTGCCCTCGCTTTTTTGGTAATTCTACTAAATTCTGAAGGGTTTCTCAATAAAAATTGAATGGCATCACACATCGCTTGTATCTCATTGTCTCCTACTAAGAGTCCCTCTTCACTATCTTCAATCAAAAAAGGAATTCCTCCTACTCTAGTAGAAACTACAGCTAATCCTAAACTCATGGCCTCTATAACGCTAACTGGCATATTATCAAAATGTGTCGTATTGATAAATATATCATATTGCTCTGAAAGTTGGATCCACTCTGATTTAGATAATTGACCTGGAAAAGTGACATTTAAACCTAATTTTCGGGCTAATTGTTCCGTTTTTTTAAGGCTTCCGTCTTTATCAGGTCCTACCATACAAAGTTCTGACTCAGGGAATTCTTCTACCAATTGGGCAAAAACATTTACAGCCATGATCGGGTTATACAATTCGGCAAAAGCGCGCACCCATAATAGTTTAGGCTGTATTGCAATTCTTTCTTTAAAAGTATAGTTTCTAGTCCCTAAAGTATTTGGAATGTGAACCAAATTCGGGCATTTCAGCTCCTCAAATACTTGTAATAAATAAGGCGAAGGACAAACATTACGATATGCTTGATGAAAAAGTAATTTACAACTTTTGGGATTGGTAAGCCATCGCTGAGGCAAATTGCCACCATGCAAAATGGGAATATACCTCAAATTCCTCATGTAGCATATTCGACTCACTACAAAAGCATACCAAAAATTTGTGGTACTGTAAGTGTCTATTAATACATAATCTAATTTCCGAGTAAAACAAGTGGCTCGAATCATGTCTAGTAGTCGCGCTACTTTGTTAGATTTAGTAGAAGCATAACTTATTTTGAACCCTTCTTTTTCTAATAATGGGCCCAAGGTATCAATAGTCGTTGGATTAGCTCCATTTTGAACTAATTTATTCCCGAGGTATAGTAATTGCTTCAACGCGGCGAACTTTTAAAAGTGATAAGGCATAAATAAAGGCTGGTGCTGCTAAACGCATAGCCGCATGATTGATGGTCAATAACCAAAATATAAAAAAAGAAAGCGCTAGTACATTTTGTCGATCAACAATAAATAAATATAGTGGTGTCATTATCAAAATCAATAATCCAATTACCCCAAGTGTGCCATGCTCAGCAAACATACGAGTAATTTCATTGTGAGAAGCGGCTTGTATGCCTGTTTCTGTTTCTCGCAATTCTTTGTTTTTTCCTACACCCACTCCAAGAATAGGGTTTTCATAAAACATCTTTAACTCCGATTCTATTAAGACTTCTCTACCTGAAAGTTGGCTTTCCTTCTCCCTTCCAGCAGCATCTTGGTTGGCATAACGTTTATCTAACAACCCATTTGTTTTGATAGAACTATAACTCCAAACAGCCAAAGTAGCTAAAAAGGACAAGACAATAATCCCTGCAATTTTGGGTTTAGTTTGAAAATTAGCTTGAAAATACAAAATCGACAATAACAAAAGAATCATAGCAACCCCAGTGTAAACTCCTCCTCTAGAAAAAGTAACCAAGCCTCTAAAAGCAAAAAACATTGCTAACCCTCCATTAACGATTTGGAGCAATCCATTAGAGGAATTGAGCATCAATTGTACAAAAAAGATAAAAATACCTAAGCCCAAAATAGTAGAAACTTGATTGGGTCCAAATCCTCCTGAAGTTTCAAAATTGGATTGTGTACCCGTCACTACATCTTGTATGTTGGGGGTGTAAAAATATAAATAGGTGATCAAACAAAGTAAAGGAAAAGAAAAAACTGTGATTACACCAAGTAGTCGCTGAAAAGTAAGCTCTCTTTTGAAGCAATAAATAGCTGCAATCCCCAAACAAACCGGTCCAGATATATTAAACACGATGGCCCTTTTGACATCAGTAGTGACATCTAAGGTGACCGTAGAAAGTACAACGCTAGGCACTAAAAAAAACAAGAACAACCAATAGACCAAAGCATTTCTAGAAAATCCTGAAAAAAGCATTCCTAAAATAAGAAAAATCATTACGAGGTACTTTCCATATTCATTCAAAAAAGCTCCTCCCGTCATACGTAACATGATTTCGGCGCTCACTGCATAGGCAGCCATTATTAAGGCCTCGTTATTTTTATTTTTAGATTGAGAAATAAAATATATCCCAAAAAGTAATATAGCAATACCGTATACTTTACTAAAAAAAGGAAATAAGAAAAACAGAAAGCCTAAAAAAGCATGCAATGCCAACAAATAAAAATAAACAACTTCTTCTTTTTTCATTTTATAAATTTTCTAGCCATTGAATATATTTATGTAAAACCCCTTTTGAGGAATATCCCTCTGAAACCGTTTGATTTAATGCCAAAGCCATCCTATTACGCATTGAGGCATCAGAAACTATAGCAACTAAAGCTTTGTAAAAAGACTCTGTGTCATTCGATGGCACTGACCATCCATTAATACCATTACTTATAATATTCGGCAATTCGCCCACAGCTGTAACCACTACTGGTAGCTCATACATTCCGTACTCTAGTAAGGCTACTGGTAACCCTTCGGAAACAGAAGTCAAAATTCCTATGGTACTCTGACTCAAAATAAAAGGAATGTCTGTTCTAGAACCATACAAAAATACCTGATTTTCTAGTTGTAATTCCTTTATTTTACTTTTAATTTCTTGAGAATATCCATCTTCAAAATCTTTTCCTACCAAATGAAACGTCCAAGTAGGATGAGAAGTCTTGAGCATAAAAGCCACCTCCAAAAGTAAAAAATGATTTTTCTGAGGTCTTAAATTTGCCAAAACTACTATTCTTTTTCCCGTACTTCCCTTTAGAAAGGTTGTTTTCATGTACTGTTCAGTTGGTACTGGGATAAAATTAGGGAGGTACATAACATTTTTAGCTTTTAATCGCTTCTCAGACCAATCTTTCAACTGCTGATTCACCGCAATTACACCACTAAAACCAAAGGCAGTACATCGCAATGCTCTACAAGGTCTCTGGTCTAAAAAAGAAGCATTCCCATAATGATCATGTCGGATTATTTTCAAAGAAGGTAAAGTCAATTTAAGTAGAAAAGCCATAAAAAAAGAAGTACTATGGGCATGAATATGGGTAATCGAATATACCAAAACAAAAGTACGCAAGCGCCAAAACGCTCCAAAGTCGAGTTGCCTTTTTTTATTCAAAAAAAGATAAGTCACTTTCGAATCGATTTGTTCTAACAAAGCCCCTTCCTTTCGTGTAGTTACAAGCGCCGAAAACCCTAGGGTATCCACAAGCGCATTGGCATAATTTACAGCCATTCGCTCTGCACCACCGGCTTCTAAGGAGTCTATGAGTTGTAAAATGCGCATGTAACGATATTTGGTTTAATAGAATAATAAACTAAGGACTACTCATTGAGAACTAGAAACTATTCTTTTTATTTCATTTTCAAAAACATCCAAAGTATACTTTCTTGACCAATTAGAGGCTTGCACTCTTTTTTCCAAATAATCTAACTCATCATTCAAAATGACAATTATTTGCTGTACATCTTGTTCTAAATCAGTAGTTATTACACCCCCTCTATTTCCATAATCCAACATAAAGGAAACACAGGAAATCGAAGTGGCCAGTGGGACACATCCCCAAAACATCCCCTCCGCTATGGCTTTAGGCCAGCCCTCACTTTTAGAAGGCAGAAGCACAAAATGACTGTTTTGGTAAGCTGCCTTAACAATTTCTTTTGATTGATTGCCTTTCAATTCGATGAAGCTATCAAAATGATTTTTTTTAATATACTGTTCCAATACAAATCTTTCTTGTCCTTCTCCATACAAGTCCAAGTGAACGTTATACCCTCTTTTGGACAAAGCTTCAACCAAGGCAATAGCATACATCGGACGTTTCCCTTCGGACAAAGTACCTACAAAAACAAAACGAATAGCATTAGCAAAGGTAAGAGGTTTTAGCGGTTCTTTTTCGGATTCCCAGTACGTGGCGGTAAAAAAAGGGTGTATGTTTTTGCTACTGCCTTCCCATTCTCCATACACCAATACTTGCATATTTCTAGTTAGAAAGGGATTACTCAAGAGCCATTTTTGCAAACGATAGCTCCAAGGTTGTTTGGCTTTAGGATCCCAGTTCCCAGCATATTTAGCCGTTTTAGGTTTGAAAGGAAATAAAACCTGCACCAAACATCCAATCAAACCAATATTACCAGGACAACGCAAATGAATATGATCCGCTTGGTACATGGCTTTGAAAATTTGCCAAGTTATTCTAGGTAATTTAAAAAAAGTGCTTATTCTTGATTTCCAAGTCAAGACATCTATAGCATCTATAGGAATAAAAACAATTTCCTTATGATGATAAGCGCAATCAATAGCTGTGGGTTTATGTTCTTCAATCGCTCCAACAATTACCAGCTCCTTGACAAACTTCGCCCAAACATTCATTTCTCGCACATAAGGAGCGTACCCAAAATATTGATTGTTTTGCTTTTTGTGTAAGACATGAGTGATGATGGCGAATCTCATAAAATAAGTTCAGTAATATTTTTAAAATATTGATTCATGCTAAAAGATTTTAAATAAGTAATTCTTGCATTACTACACATCTGTTCATGATTATGTATGTTTTTTTGCACCCTTTCAAATAAAGCAACCATAGATTCAATAGTAGCATCAAACTTAAAACATTCTAATCCATCCGTAAGATATTGTGCTAATCCAGTAGTATTTGAAATCAACAGGGGAGTTTTATTCATTAATGACTCTATTCCGACCATATTTAAGGCATCAAATTTCGAAGGAATAATAGTAAAATGACTTGAACTTAGATATGTGTCTATTTCACTATACATCAATCCACCATGATATTCAATCGAATTATTACTAGCAATTATTTCTTCTATTTCACTTTTTTGACTTCCAGTACCAGCAATATTAACAATGATTTTTGTATCTCTGTTATTTTCTTTAAAAAGATTAAAAGCAAGGATGAAGTCCAATACTCCTTTTGAAGTGTCCAATCTTCCCAAATAAGAAATTGTAATTTTATCTTTTAAACATTCTTTTTGATTGATAAATCTGTCTATTATAGGATTTAAAACGACTTTACCTTTATTTACTGTATAAAAAGACTCTAAATCCTCCTTTGCAAATTGTGATGGACAAATGATGGTATCACAAAAGATTTTGTAGAACATCTTCTTTCTAAAAAAAAGCAATTTATTTTTTTTAAAACTCCTTTTAGTATCCGTAGAAATCTGAGATGACAAAGTATGATAGTAGGCAAAAGTTTTAGCCTTTCCTAATGAAAAAAGTTTTGAAATAGCAATTGTGATGTTACTGCCCACAAAATGCCCTATAACTATTTTTGGCTTGTATTTTAAATAAATTGAAATATACCAAAAAATATCTTTCAATCCTGTTGGTCTTTTTTCCGAAGTCCAAGACATAACAGTAATTTCCCCTTTCCCCTTTTTTGTAGTCTCAATTGCTTTAAAAAAGGGTTTATGAGAAATAAAAATTACTTTATTTCCCATACCAGCCAAATGAAGCGCTAATTGAAAACTCATCGAAGCAAATGAATTTTCGGAATAATTATGTGCAATTAAAATAGTTTTCATTTCTTAAAACTTGGTCTATTAAAAATCAAACTCCACCACCCTATCATTCTTCCACAAGCTTCAGTAAAAGCAGCTTTACTCTGATTTGATGTAAAGGTATTGCTAAATCGAATGAAAGTCAAAACTAGTAAATTACTTTTAACTCTTTCTATGAACTGAAGTAAAGTTAATTTTTTCAACTATTTTTTTTCAAACATAATTGATTAAAAAAATCATAGTTTTGCTTGACAATTTGTTGCAAATTAAGTTTATCAACAACAAACTTTCTGCCCTTTTTACCCATTTTTTTTGCTTTTTCTTTGTTAGATAAGACCCAAACTATTTTTTCAGCAATATCGTTAGGATCAAATGGATCACATAACAGCCCTGTCTCATAATCAAAAATAGTTTCAGGTCCTGGACCCAATTTTGTAAAAACAACAGCTTTCCCCATTGCCATGGCTTCTGGAGCCACTAATCCTTGAGTTTCCATATGAGATGGAAATACACATACAGAAGCTGCCGCATACGCTTCTGGAATCTCTATAAACGGAATTGCTCCATGAAAATTAATAGCATTAACATTATCACCTAATTGTGGTAGTTCTTTCACTTTAAGCATTTCTATATATGAACTCCCGTCAGGAAAAAACCAATCCCTTCCATATATTTCAAGTGTTGCATTGGGAAATTCTTTTCTAACAAGTGGGAAAGCCTGTATAAGCTGACGGATTCCCTTTTTCTCGCAAACCGTACCAACAAAAACAATTTTATTTCCGAATTTTCTGGCTTCTTTTGGCTTAAAAAAATCTGTATTAATAGGATTGCATATAGCTGCAACTGGTTTATCACCATAACTTAAATACTTAGCTGTATGGCTTTTTACATATTGAGAAACAGCAATAAAAGCATCCGCTTTTTTAAAAGATCTTTTTTCCTGAAATCCTTTCCACCAATGAATTCCTCTGTTTTCGGCTTCTGCAAAAAAGTGGTGGCCTCCGTGCAAACGAATCACATATTTAATATTATTTATTTTAGGCAAAAATGCCAAGCCTAATTCGGACGATTCAATAATTTGTATTGGGTGTTTTTTATGAACTTCTAAAATTTTTTTATTAATAGCTTTTGAATTAAAATACCAGGATAATCCTTTTACAGTGCTTTTCTTTAAGCGATAAATAGCAACTCCATCAATATATTCAGTTTCATCATTCAAAGTATAATTGATTCCTATAACAGATACCTTTATCCCTTTTTTCCCAAATTCTTGAGCTATTGTTTTCACAAAGCTCCCCACTCCACCATGAGGAAAACCTACTTTCGGGAATTCATGAGTTAAGAAACAGACGTGCATTTATAAATGTTTTTTAATAAAAATTTCAATCGGCAAATAGAAATCGTTAATGTTATGTTTAATTTTCTCTTCAGACCAATCCCACCACCTAACTTTATTTAGTTCATCTATAATTTCTTGACTATGCTTATATTTAATTATTTTTGCTGGGGCACCACCAACAATTGCATAATCAGGAATATCTTCAGAAACAATAGCTCCAGCCAAAACCGTAACTCCATTTCCAATAGTAATACCAGGTAAAATTGTAGCGTTCATACCAATCCAAACATCATTTCCTATCACGATATTTGATTTATAAGGTTTTATCCTGTCTTTTATTTCATTAACCTTATACGATTCATTATTCATTGTTATTTGATCATTTTTAGCCAAAATTTCAAAAAATAAAGGAAAGGTGGTAACTTGACTTTCTGTATGAAAACCTGAATCACATATAAAATTCACATCATTTGCAATAGAACAATATTTTCCAATTTTTAGGCTAGAATTTTTATACCATTTCCAAACATAAGCTCCATTATCATAGGTTCTGTTTCCAACTTCAACCCAATTGGCATCTTTTAAATATAAATGATTTTTACCTTTTAAATAATTATAGTAGTTGATTCCTAATATCTTCCAAAGAATTTTCCTTATTAACAGTAGCATGACATTTAATTTTTATGACTATTTGTAATCATTTCATTAATATTTACAGAAGCACTATTCTCTTTGTTATCAAGAATAATATTAAACCATTTTTTCATAAAGCTATCTGAATAATTATTCTTATTAGTGATAACTTTTTCGAGAATCTCCTCTTTACTATTTAGCCAAATTACGGACTCTTTATTTGGCATACTCCTAAAGTGCTGAAATTTATAAATTGTTTGTACAGACCAATCTTCAATATTTTTGGCTGATTGATCATAATTTATAAATACACATGGTTTATTAAACATTCCAAAATCAAAAGCCATTGTTGATCCAACATTAACTACTACTTCAGAATAAAAAGCTGTACTTACCAATAATTTTACATCATCAACTGAAGGATAAACAGCGCTCCACTCCTTTGAAGAATTCAAATGCCATAATGGAACGGCCTCTTTTATTAAATCTTTATGTTCATTTACCACCGTTTCAAATCTTCCCGAAAAATCTACGGGACATCTTCTCAATAAGATCTGATATTTGTCTTGTAGCTTTGCTTTTATAATTTCATCTGCTATGTCTCTTAAATAGCTTGGATCATCTGGAGATGTTAAAGTATCATCCCCTGAAAAGCAAATAATTTTTTTGTTTGGATCTAAATTGTATTTTTTATAAAAAAAATCTTTATCAATAATATTATTTTCCTCACGATAAAACTCAAATTGAGGACTCCCTGTGATGTGAATTTTTTCTTCTGGAATTTCGGGATAATACAATTCCATTTCTTTTTTCATATAAGTTGACCATACCAAATAATTGTCTGCAGAAAGAGCCATACGAGCCTTTGGCAAATTATCCCAAGAATAAATTACTGTAGTAGTTTTAATTCCTAAGTCTTCAGCCGCAGCAAATATGGTTGCTGCTTTTAAAGAACGCTGATGAGAGCAAAAAACAACTCTTGGATTTACTTTTTTTAAAATATCTTTAACCTCAAAATAAAAAGGATTTCGACGAATTTCAAGTTGGTATTTTCTTTCTAATTTTAATATCCTAGAATAGTCTTTGCAGTAAGGAGCTATACATTCAATTAATTTATAGAATATTTTTTTTGAAAATGTTATTTGATTCCATTTCCAATAGGCTAATATTGAATTATTTTCAACTTTGTCAGCATTGTAATATAATCTAGATAGACAAATCAATTCCCGTAAAAACTTCTCTTTAATAGACTCGTTGTAAACAGGTATAATTAATGAGTCACTAATTGAAGTATTTTCACTAATCGAACTAAATGTTTCGTAATCAAAATTATGAAACAAAACTAAATTATTTTCTAACCCTTTAAACACTTTTGAATAAAGATAGTTTCTGATACCAACTCCATCAGGAAATAGCAATACTATCTTATCTTCATTTTCTTTAATCATAACTATAATTGGCTAAATAATTCTTAATTTTAAAAAAAGTCTTTAATTATTTTTGCTGTAAATAATCTCGCTCCAGCATTATTCAAATGTCCACAAGACGAAAAAAAACGATCTTCTGAAACGACTTTTTCATAATTATGAATTTCTGGATACAATTGTTTTACTTTATCAAAATAATTCATTCCTTTTGTATTTTCACACATCGGAGTCATTACAGCAATAAAATTAATACCTTTTTGTTGACAAAGCTGCTTAATTTCATAATAATATTGATTCTTTTGCAATGGTTTCAAATTCGCAATATTATTTTTCATATTGGCATTCGGTTTCTTGCCCAAAGGATAGTAGCCTTTGTTATCTAACAAACTCGTAGGTTTATTTCTAGAAGTATCCCAAACCTCACGAGCCCCTATTTTGGCATCGTATTTCACATAACGGTAAAATGGAATATAATACAACTCCATAAAATCAGATTCCTTTTCAAAATGCTTTCTTATGGTTTCGGATTCGTGGAGGAATGGCAAGAATTTCGCCGATATTCCTTCGGCTTTATGGTCGTTTGACAAATTCAAATCGGCTTCTAAAATGACATTTTTAATTTGATAATTGTGTTCAATCATCAACTTCAATAACAAGGAAGCTTCAAACAAATGGCCGCCACTCATTCCGTAATTAAAGGTTCTCAACCCTTTGTCTTCAAACATTTGAGAAACAAAATGATTATTAGCCCTTGATGAACCTAAAATGACCACATCAAACTTTTTATCTTTGGAATTAAAAACTTTTTCAATTTTCCCCCTATTCGAAGATTGCAAAAAAACTTTGGTATAACCAAAATCTAATACCATAGCGATAAACACTGTAAGTAATCCTATTTTTAATGTGTATAGTAAAAATTGTTTCATTTGTGATTCTTGTGATTCTATCTTATTCCTACGTTACTTTATGCTCTATGTCATGTCGAGCGCAGTCGAGACCCTACTGTAGACCCAAATTTCTTTCTAATAAAGCAATAACGACTGCGCTCGATTTGACAATTGCCCTAGCGATATTTTTATTTTGCAGAGAAAAGTCCGGTTCCTGACAATCTCGACTCCGCTCGATTTGACAACAAAAGTTCTCGACTCAAACTGTCAGGTCGAGCGCAGTCGAGACCCTTTACTCAAACTCTTCTCTCTTATTAGGATCATATTTATAATGAGTAGCATTTCTACATTCTGATAAATTTTGCAACCTATCAAAATTGCCATCAATCAAAGCTTGCTTTTTTAATCTACTCCACTTCTTAATTTTTTTCTCAAACTCAATAGCCTGATTAGGATCCATAAATTCTTGATAAAAAACCAATTTTACAGGTCTTCTAGAATGTGTATATGCATCTTGGTATTTACCTCTATTATGTTCATCCAATCTTCTTTCAATATCAGAAGTCACTCCAAGATACAATGAATTATCATTACAACACAAAATATAAACATAGTAGAATTTCATAATTTACATCTAAAAAAAACATCAACTGTGCTTGATTTGACAATTGCTCTATCACTATTTTCAAACTTAGCAGAGGAAATCGGTTTACCAACAATCTCGACTCCGCTCGATTTGACAACTAAATAAATCATATCTCTCTGTCACGTCGAGCGCAGTCTAGACGCTTTATTCTTAAAACTGAAAATAAATAAACTCCTTATAATCTGAAAAAGTCCCTAAAGCCATAATGGCCGCAATAGCTAAACCAAATTTAAGAAGACTATAGCGTCCTGATAAGGGCTCTACTCTGTTTCTGTTATTCCATTCTACCACTACAAAAAAACCAATCAAAAGAAGTATTTCGTAGTTATACCGTTCGTTAGACAAATACTGCGAACTAAAATCAACATTATAAACCATTTGCTTTAAATACAAAACCGCATCGGTTATCGATTTCGCTCTAAAAAAGACCCACGCAATTGTACTTAAAGTGAAAGTCAAAAGAATGTTCCCAATGGTTTGTATCCCTTTCCAATCATAGCTCAACAGTATAGGTCCTGTATTATTCCTGTTTTTTTGCAACACCAATAAAGGCAGAAAGTAAATCGCATTCAATAATCCCCAAACCACATAGGTCCAATTGGCTCCATGCCAAAAGCCACTCACCAAGAAAATAATAAAGGTATTGCGAATCTTGTACCACATACCCCCTTGACTGCCTCCCAGAGGTATGTATAAATAATCCCTGAACCAAGAGGACAACGAAATATGCCAACGTCTCCAGAACTCGGCGATATCTCTTGAAAAATAGGGATAATTGAAGTTTTTTAACAAATCAATGCCAAACAGTTTTGACATCCCTAAAGCCATATCCGAATAGCCTGAGAAATCACCATAAATTTGAAATGCAAAATAAATAGCGCCAAGTATCAAGGATAAAGAATTCATAGAAGAATAATTATCAAATACTGCGTTTGCATACGTTGCGCAGGTATCTGCTATTACAACTTTTTTAACCAATCCCCAAACGAATTGGGCCAAGCCTTCTTTAGCTTTTTCTAAATCAAAGCTACGTTGCACTTTGACCTGTGGCAACAAATGGGTGGCTCTTTCGATTGGTCCAGCCACCAACAGTGGAAAATAACTCACAAATAAAGAATAATCGACAAAGTTATACTCCGCTTTGATACGTTTGTAATAAATATCAATTACATAAGATAAGCCATGAAAGGTGTAAAAAGAAATTCCAACTGGAAGAATCACATCCAGAAGTATTGGACTCGATTTAAACCCAACAGAGGTAAGTAATTGAGCAAACGAAGCAGAGAAAAAATTGAAGTATTTAAAAACCCCTAAAAATCCTAAGTTAACAATAACACTAAGCCAAAACCAAAACTTTCGGCCTTTTTCATTAGCGCTTTTTTCGATTCGGATACCTGTATAATAATCCAAAAAAGTAGAGGACATCAATAGGAATAAAAAACGCCAATCCCAGCAGGAATAGAAGTAATAACTGGCAAGTATCAGTAAAGCGTTTTGAGTGTTTTTAGTTTTATTAAAAACAAACCAATACAAGAAAAAGACTATTGGTAAAAAAATGGCAAAAGCCAAGGAGTTGAAAAACATAAAAGAAAATGGGAAATGAAATTTAAAAATATAAATTAATAATTTGAAATAATAGAGTGCTTCACCGCATCAGTTTTTGATGTATTTAAAGTCAAATTATTTTAAATGCCAAAATTATTCTTTTTAAACTAAAAAAGAACTAATTATTTTGAATTTCTAAAAACTCATTTTAAACACCCTTCGTTAAGAAAGAACCAATCCATTCACCCACTGCCAAATATAAAAACTATTATCCTGCTTCCCATCACAGTAGTCTTTCCATAAGACTTTTATTTGTTTGTCATCCACAAAATCCATTTTGGAAAATTGTTCTATTTTTTCAGAAAAATAAGGTTTTAATTCCTGTGAAATCCATTCCCTTTGCGGCGTCTGCAAAGGCCGTTTTGGAGCCAATGCAATAGTATCACCTAAATAATCTTTTACTAAATCCCTTAGTAGCCATTTGGTTTGGCCATCTTGGATTTTCATAGTGTCACTTTGAGCAAATGCTAATTCTATCAATCGATAATCCAAAAATGGCTCTCGCAGCTCCGTACTGTGCATCATACTGATTCTGTCATTAAAACGTAAAGCTCTCGGAATTTTAGTATAGAATAGATCGCGGTACTGTAAATTCTGTAAATGATTATCGAAAGGTCGTTCATACACTTCCTTTTGTGCCATATTTCTAAATTCAGTTACCAACGCTTCTGGCCGAACTGGACTCGAAGTAAGACCTTGAATCACATTATTGCTTTTGTCATGATAATAATCATATCCCGCCCAAGCTTCATCCATTCCCTGCCCGTCCAGAATTACCTTAACTCCTTTTTGTCTTGCTGATTCAAACAATAAACTGTATGCTAATGTTGGAAATCCGCCAAAAGGTTCATCTTGATAGAAACTTACTTTTTCAATCAGATCTGGAACTTCTTTATAATCTAAAAGTACTTTATGAAGCGGAAAAGCAGTTTCTTTCATTAACTCATTAACCCAAGGCAATTCATCATACTTTTCATCATTTGAATAAAAAGTAAAAGCTTGGATGTTTTTTTGAGAAGGCAAATTTCGGGATACTAGATTGATCAAAGTCGATGAATCCAAACCACCACTAACATTCATTCCTAAAGGAACATCTGCTCTAAAACGAAGTTGAATTGAGTCTTTCAGCAAAGCTTCATAACATACTTTTAATTCTTCTTTGGATAGCTGTTTAATTTTCGAAATTCTTTCAGGAAAATTATACCATTGTTGTGTTTTTACAACACTAAAATCTAGATTCTTTTCAAAAACAATTTCAAAAAAATGCCCAGCTTTTAACTGCTGTATACCCTCGAAAAAAGTTTCATCCGGTAATCCATAGGTTCCAAAAGTATAATAGTTTGCCCAAACTTTTTGGTTTTGCTTTTTTGGAATTCCAGCGGCAAAAAGTGCTTTTATTTCACTTGAAAAATAGAGCTGATTTTCAAAAAAAGTAAAATAAAATGGTTTAACACCAAATCTGTCGCGAGCTGCAAAAAGAGTATTCGCTTTTTTATTCCAAATTGCAAAACTAAACATCCCGTTGAGTTTATCTAACGTTTTGGTATTCCATTTAATGTAAGCTGCAAGTAAAACCTCAGTATCTGAATCAGTTACAAAATCATATTCTTTTTCTAACTCTTTTTTGAGTTCAAGATAATTATAAATTTCGCCATTAAAAACTATAACATAATTTCCACAATTGCTTATCATGGGCTGGCTAGCACTTTCAGACAAATCAATTATACTTAAACGATTATGACCTAAAGCCAGTTTTTCATCATTCCAAAAATGCAAAGCGTCTGGACCTCGATGTTTTTGTGCTTCGGCCATAAATTTAATGGTTGAAACATTTTTAGGATTTACACCTAAAATTCCTGCTATTCCGCACATTTAGTGATTTTTATAAATTTTTCTACAATAAAATTCTCTGTCATCTCCATCGATTCATAACTTGCTCCTGCAATATGAGGGGTAATAATTAGATTATTATTTTCTTTTGCTAATTTTACTAATGGATTAATAGCTATTGTCGCCTTATCAAATTCATTTTGTAAAACATCTGTAGCTATTCCTTTTATTTTCTTCTTTTCTAATAACTCTGCAATGGCGTTTTCATCCCATACATTTCCTCTTGAAGTATTGATTAGAATCGCATTTGGATTACAACTTTGCAAAAGCAGCCCATCGACAAATTTATGATTTTCAGAATTGTATGGAATGTGAATGCTTATAATATCAGCCCAAGCAAAAAGTTCGTTTGGAGATATAAAACTTTGAAATTTAGATTTAACGAAATCGGTATCAAAATAGCCAACATTCATTTGAAAAACTTCGGCAAAATTTGCTACTTGTTTCCCTACTCTTCCCAATCCTAATATTCCAAAATTTTTACCTTTTAAATTATTTCCTTTAAAATCATCTCTGTTCCAATTTCCTTTTTTTACATCATCAAATGCAGAAGGGATTTTTTTTAGCAAAGCCATTAATAATGCCCATGTATGCTCAGCTGTTGATGGTATTGATCCTAAAAACTCGGTTTCTCCTCTGAGTGAAATTATTATTCCTCCAATGCTTTCAAAATAATCAGAATCTATATGATCTAAACCTGTCGTTGCCGTTAAAATATATTTTAATTGAGGTGCTTTTTCGAGAATTTCCTTGGCTAATTTAAATCGGAGTCTAATAAACAAAACATCAAAATCGGCTATGATTTCTGTCAATTCTTCTTCAAAATTGAAGTTGCGCTTTGTTACGTCAAAATACTTTTCAAGTTCATTAACAGCATCTTGACTAAAGTCTTCCGATTCTGTAATTAAAATTTTTATTTTTCCGTTCTCCATTCTTCATAAATTATTGATGCAATTTTGAAATCTCTTGGAGTATCTATATTAACAAGCCATTCAGCATCCATAATATAGGCTTTTTTGTTTTTTACCATAAATGACTTTTCAGTAAAAAATGATTGCCTCTTTACAGCATAAAAACATCCATTTCTATAGTAAACTGGCTCTAAATCTTGCCTTCTCATTGATTCAGAATCTTTTATAAACGGAATCAATTCATTATTTGTTCCTAAATTATACATTCTTGCTGGATGCAAATCATCAAAAGGAACAACACTAATGACTCCATCCAGCTTAGTGTCTCTTTCAAACATTTCAATAATCTTATCAAAATCTTTTCCAGTTCTTAATGGAGAGGTAGGCTGAAGCAAAACAATTATATCAAAATCTTCATTCAACGTTTTATAAGCATGTTCAACTGTTAGTACAACATTACTTGTATCACTTGCCAAATCGCTTGGCCTTATCATCACTTCGCAGCTCTTCTCTCTTGCAATTGCAGCAATTTCTTCACAATCTGTTGAAACAACTAGTTTTGTAACTCTTGATGACTCTTTTGCGCAATTTATAGCGTGAGCAATTAAAGGGATTCCTCCTAATAATTTGACATTTTTTCTAGGAACTCCTTTTGAACCTCCTCTGGCTGGAATGATAGCTAAAACTTTCATTTAATTATATTTTCCTTTTTCAAATTTTCGAGAAATCCTTGAAAATTCCCAATTAAGATGATTAGTCTGATACCATCTATCCCAAGCAATCTTCAGAGCCCAAGGAATAGATTTAAAAAAAATCCATATAAATCGTGAAGTTTTAAGTGGTATTATTCCATCAACTTGATATTTTGAAATATGATCCCTTATATCGACTTTATAATTATTTTTTCTATTGTATAAGAAATAACACGGTACATTTGATTTTAAACTGTATCCCTTTTCCATAACTTCAAGTGACCAAAGTTTTTCTTCATTGGACCTAATAGTTTCATTGAAAGGAATTTGAATTGCAACGCTTTTACGAATGGCTGAACAATTAGCAACTATAAGATTTTGCCAATCCTTTTCGTGAACGTAATTATTTTTATTAATTGTCAGATCACTTTTAACAGACTGCAAAATTTGTTTTGTATTAGAAATGGGTATGCATCTAACAGCTGCCACGGACGGATCACTAAAATAATGAACAAAATTTTCAAAAAAATCACTTGACAAAAGTATATTATGAGAACTCAGCAATAAAACAATTTCGTGTTGGCAATATTTAAGTCCAAAATTTAATGCATATCCATAAGTGAATTTTTTATCTAATTTCACCACTTTACAACCAAATTCATTTGCGATTTCAATAGAATTATCTGTAGAATCATCATCAATAACAACTATTTCATATGGTAGATTAAATTTTTGTTTTTTAATACTCATCAAAGCGTTCACTAAAGAATTAGCTTCATTTTTATTTCTTATTAATATAGAAATCATACCCTTTATTATTTAATACATAATGGTTTTATGAAACTGCAATGGTACTTCTACCAACAAATCAGCTATTAATGAACCTGCGTTTCCAACACCATATATAGCTGAAGTAGCAGATTTTCCTTGTTTCAAAACTGTATGAACGGCATCTATTATTTCACTTTTATGGTAATCAACATCAATTACATTACAACCGCGATCACGTTTATTTTGTCGAGAGCCGATATTAATAACTGGAACCCCGAGATAAGCACACTCTCTAATTCCTACACTAGAATTACCCAACAGGGCTTTAGCATTATTCAATAAAATCAAAAAATCATTTCCTTCCATATTCTTGAAAAAATGAACATTTTTCAGCTTATTATTTTCACGAAAGGCTCTAATTCCTGTAGAAGTACCATCGGCACCTGCATCAACATTTGGCCAAAACCACAGAGTAGGCATATTCAATTCATCTACAGCCTTAAGTGTTTCTTCAATATGCTTTCTGGAATTTTGATACTCTGTAGTAACGGGATGCTGCATAACTACGAGATAGCCATTTGATAAATCAGGATCAGCTCCAACCCCACCATATTTTTGATAGGGATTAAAATTTAATCCTTTTATCGTATTAATGTCCGAAGCAATATCAATAGAAGGACAGCCTGTATTAAAAACAAAATCTGGGTTTTCACCTAATTTAATTACTCTTTCTTTTGCACTTTCTGAAGCTACAAAATGATAATCAGCTAATTTGGTAATAGCATGACGCACTTTTTCGTCAATATTCCCGGTAACTTCTCCACCTTGAATATGAGCTAACGGTATATTCATATAAGAAGCCGCAATCGCTGTTGCCATCGTTTCAAAACGATCGGCTACTGTAACAACAATATCAGGTTTCAAGTTGTCAAAAACTGTAGACAATTCCAAAATTCCAATACCAGTGGTTTTAGCCGCAGCTGTCAAATTTTCTCCTTCTAAAACATTAAACACCTTTGCTGCAATACAAAAACCATCTTTTTCGATAAAATTTATGGCTGACCCATAACGATCCAATAAGGCTGAAGCTGCAACCACCAGCTGCAATTCTAAATCTGCATGTTTTTTTATTGCAGTTAAAACTGTTTTTACACGGCTATAGGAAGGCCTTGCCGTAATGACTACCACTATTTTTCTTTTACTCATTGTATATCATCTTCATTTAAAAAATCCCATTTGTTTTTGTCAAAAGTAAGTTTTTTGCCAATAACATCCATGAATTTTGCTGCTTCAATTCCACATCCTTTTGGCTTTTTTGCTTCTAGATCATCAATTGTTATTTTGTGACCTTTGGGCAGTTTCTTATTTAAAGCCAATGATTTTTCAAAAATTTGCTTTAATTCTATAAAATTTTCATTGGAATTTTTATCTATCGGATGATTTACTGCTCGTTTGATATTCCGAGCAGCAGTTACCAAATCTTTGGTTTCTGATATAGTTAAAGAGGACATGGAATCCGGTCCAAACATTTGGCGATCAAAAACCACGTGAAACTCCAAAATTTCAGCCCCCAAAGCAGTCGCTGCAATACAAGTTTCTGTTTTTGCGGAATGGTCTGAATAACCAATTGGTACATTATATCTTTTTTTTAACTCTAAAATCACATTCAAACCGTATTGTTCAGGTTCTGTAGGATAGGCTGTCGTACATTGCAAAATAGAAAAACTGACATTTCTTTCTCTTAAAAAAGCTACTGTCTGGTCTAATTCATCGTAAGAACTCATCCCTGAGGACAAAATAACAGACTTCCCAGTTTGAGATATTTTTTCTAAAATCAAAAAATTATTCACTTCACCGGAACCAATTTTATATTGCTTTATTCCAATTTCTTCCAGCCAATCAACTGCCAAATTACTAAAAGGCGAACAAATAAAATCTAATCCAACTTCATCACAATGCTTTTTGATTCCTTTCCATTGCTCCAAAGAAAAGCCCATTCGTTTCCAATAATCGAATCGTGTCTTATCCTCTAATGAAAATTGAACTCTAAAAGGTTCTTCTGAACTGCTTTCTGCTTCGGCAATGTGCATTTGAAACTTTACTGCATTCACTCCAGTTATAGCAAGGGCATCTATATAAGAATATAAAATTCCTAAGCTCCCTTCGTGGGCTTGACCAATTTCGGCAATGATATATGGTTTGTCATTCATAGATGCTATCCTTATTTGTGAAATTTTTAAAAAAAAGTGGTTTTATATTTTCCAATTCTGATTCGGATAAATTCCACCATTGTAAAACTTCAATTTCTTGAATTATGGAATCCGAAAAACGTTTTCCAATTGGCTTTGCAGGAACACCAGCTACCATGGTATATGGGGCAATATCTTTAGTAACAACAGATCCGGCTGCTAAAATCGCTCCATTTCCTATATTGATATTCCCTACTATAATTACACCATGACCAATCCAAACATCATTTCCAATAGCAATCTCATTCTCCTCTTTTAATTCTTGAAGCTCACCTTGAAATAAATTAGTATTGATATAAGTTGTCATTGAAGAAATAGGGTGATTAGTAGCGTGCAAAGCTACATCAGCTCCCAACTGGCAATATTTTCCAATAATTATATTTCCGCTTAAGATATTATTATATCCTAATGTTGTTGCATAGCCAATTTCAATATTTCCAGAAAAATTACATCTGTCCGGTACTGCATTTTTTCCCTCAAAGACTACATTTTGTAATCCTCGTGAAAAACCAGACACGGTTACTTTTTCATATTTTGTAACTGTATTTAAAAAATAAAACAAAATTTTCTTTATAAATTGTCTCATATTAATATTCTTTGGCCTCCTCTTTTGTCAATCCTTTATACCTTAAAAATAATTTCCAAATTGCTTTTTGACTCATTATTCTAAACAAAAATACCGCAAAAGGTCTGAAGTAAGTATTGGGTTTGTTGGTTAAATTACTTGGGATATTAATCTCCGTTTTGTTTTCTTTAATTGTAGAAAATGTTTCGAACATCCAATCTTCAAATACATTTCCCATATGGTATGCGTAATTCCCTGAAGTTGATAATCTCCAATATCCTTTGTCTTCGGCTGGTTTATCCAATAAAATTTTCTCACTGTCACCTCCAAGGCTATAATATGAAAACCGATTCTTCATATCATCAAAACAATTGCCCTTGTAAGTCGCTATAAAATGTCCTGCACCAATTACAGCACTTACATTATTATTAGAAATAGTCAAATTTTTATTCAAATGAATATCTTTATAAAAACCTATATTTCCAATACTTGAAGCAAACATCTGGAGACTCTGTTTATCTCTTGTTTTAGTAAATTTCAACTGTTTAGAAAAAAAATTATCAAAATAAATATTCGCTGTAAATTGTTTTAACATTTTTGAAGAAGGGACTGGACTAACTACCCCTGCTTTTTTAAAATTTTCAAAAACAGTATAAGTTTCTTTTTGCCAATTATTCAAAAATAACACATCAGCATCGCTAATAGTAACCAAATCAAAATTATGTCCCGCAAGTCCTTTTAAAATGGCATTTAATTTCCCTATGGGCGAAGTATGAATCAGTTCTTGAATCTTCTCTTGTCGATATAACTCATCTAAGTAATTTATCACTTCAATACAGCTTCCATTGTTCACAATAGCTATATAAGTTTTTGAGTGACATGTTTTAAAAAGGGATTCCAAACAATATTTTAATATCTGAAAACTATCTTTAAAATAGCCCTCATTATTGGGAATATATACAGGAATTATTACCTGATGATAAAAATCACTAGGCGCTTGGGGTTTATCTTTATTTGGATTAGAACCTATTCGCATTTTATCTCTTTATTAAAATAAAAATAAATAACTTTAAATTTTTCCTATTCAGGAACCAAAAAGGATCTAATTTATTTAAAATGATTAAACTTTTTAAGTAATTCATTTTAAACATCTTTATCTGATTGTATACTAATTTTTGAATATATTTGGGATAATCACTTTTTGAAACAATTCCCTTGTTTCTATATTCAGTTAAAAATTCCTTATTATAAATATTTAGCTTCAAATATTCTTTTTTATTAATTTTTGAATTATTTAAAGAATGTATTCTATATCTAGTAAGCGGTAAATCGATATAATAAAATTTTGTAAAAAAAGAGGCTCTATTCCAATATTCAACATCCTCACCGGCTGCAATCATTCTTTCATTAAAAAAACCAACTTTTTTAATGATTTCAGTCCGACAAAGAGGATAATCACTAACAGTATAGTTGCCAATCATTTTCATTGATATATTTCCATGCTTATCTTCTAATTTTCCTGGTTTACCAACATATTTATTTAATTCTTTATCATTTTCGTCAATTAATTTACAGTAATGGTGTGCTAAACCAAATGTTGGATTTTTTTCTAAAGCATCAAGAAGAATTTCAATTTTGTTATGTTCCCAGATATCATCATCATCTAAAAAAATAATATAATCTCCCTTTGCTAACTTTATACCTTCATTTCTTGGCTTACAGGGACCACCAGAATTTTTGATCTTTAAGTAATTTATAGTTTTATACCTAGAACACAAGTACTTATTTTCTTCACCAATAGTTCCGTCGTCTACAACTATTAAATCTAAATTTTTATAACTCTGATTAAAAACTGAATCTATCGCTTTTTTCAGGTAATCAACTCTATTATAAGTTGTAATGATGACTGATACTAAAGGTAAACGCATTATCTTAAAAATTTAGAAACAAAAAACTGCAGCAATTTATAAAAATACAGCAATTTTAAATTTTTATCTACTTGAATTTTTTGCATGCTTGATGTATTTAAAAAATCTGTTTTATGGCTCCAGATATAATACTTAATATAATGATCAATAAATTGAGGATACTTCTCAGTTTGCTTGTAGAGATTCAAATACTTTGCATTTTCATGATAAATCGTTTCTAATTTATGTTTTTGCAAAAATGAAGATGTCGAACCAGTGTGTCTTCTGAAAAAATTCAGATTCTTATTTAAAAATGCAAATGAACTATTTTCTAATAAATATGACCATAGAAAAATATCGGAACATTGTCTGTTTGTAAATATAGTGTCTGGTATTTTTGAATATGGCTTTCTAAACACTACCGAACTACCATTAGTTATATAGGTATTAAAAGGCATTCTATTAAAAAAAATGCTACTATCTATAACTTTAAACTTGTTTATTTCAACATTTAAATCTTTAGTTCTATTAGTTGAATCGTAAATAATTTTACCATTTTCAACATAATTACTACTGCAAAAAGCTAAAGCAACATTTTCATTTTGATCTAAAATCTGGACTAACTCTTCTAAAAATGCGGTATTAGAATAATCATCGGTTTCTGCTATCCAGACATATTCTGTTTCTGCTAATTCAATTCCTTTTTTCCAAGAACTATAACCGCTTCCTGAATTTTTATCGTTTACAATAAAATATTTGACTCTAAAATCTGGATTTATTTTTAGAAAGTCCTTAATAATCTGCACACTATTATCTGAGGATTGATCATCAATTATAATCGCTTCCCAATTTTTAAAAGTTTGATTCAAAATGGTATCAAGCCTATCCTTCAAAAATAGAGCATGATTATAACTGGGTATTATTATTGAAACTTTAGGCATTATTTCGCTAAAAATTAAAATTATGAAGACTTAAATCTTAAAATGAATTTAAAAATTTTCCTAGCTGGTTTTATCAAACCAGCTGCACTTAACATTTTTCTGATCATTAAACCCGTTTGATAGGCATTTGATTTTTTTACTGCATTTAAATTATTTCTAAATAATCTATTAGATTCTGAATATCGATTCAGCATATGCACTGACAATCGATGATATTCATCATATGTAAGTATTTCCCTGAAATTGTCTAAAACTTTTAGTTCATTATCACCAATACCGATTGTCTCCATTCGGCTAGATGGGTTAATCCTATAATAAGCCAGCGGTAAATCTATAAAAACACAATTTGTAGTTTTTAAAACCTGAATCCAAACAACCCAATCTTCTTGAGCAGATAAATTTTCAGGGAATCTAATGCTCTCAAATAACTTCGCATCAAAAAGACCGCATTGCATCTGTACAGAAAATGTAACATTCCACTTAAACAAAAAATTTTCCAATGTAAATAGTTCAGCATCAAGTTGACAAAAGGGAGGCATGACTTCTTTTGAATCTGATGAGAGCATTTTAAAATTGGATATAACTATTCCTATTTCATTGCTTTTATCTTCTTTTAATTTATCAACAGAAAACTGTATTTTTCTGTTATCCAAAATATCATCAGAATCTAAAAATTGAATATACTTGCCCGATGCCTTTGAGATTCCGAAATTTCTTGTACTGCTTACGCCACTGTTTTTTTTATAGAAATACTTAAATCGGTTGTCCTTGGCTACCCACTGTTGAGCAATAACTTCTGTATCATCAGTACTTCCGTCATTCACAATGATACATTCCCAGTCCGTATAAGTCTGATTACAAACAGATTCTAAAGCTTCGTTCAAAAAAACACCTTGGTTATAACAAGGAACTATTATCGATACTGATGCAACCATAAAATCATTAATTTTTTAAAACCGCATTTTTATTAAACGTACTGATTACTTTGGTTTTCAGCATTTCTCGTGTCTTACCTTTAACCACAAACAACAACTCTTCAATGGGCAAATAAGCAAGAGCCTGAAAACGCCATTTTTTGTCCAACCCTATAGTCGTTTGCTGGAAATATAATTCAAAAACTAAATTTCGCTTTATGAGTTGAAGAATATCATTTAACTCTTTTTGTGAATAAATTTTTAAGCTTTTATTTTTAAGTGCAAGTTGTTTTACCCACTTAAAAAACAAAACTAAATCATTCATCGAAATCTTTTGGGTCATCCAAAGCATCCTTGCGATTAAATCATCAGTAAAAACTTCATTATCATAATTCAGCTTTTTAAATAAAAACAATTTAATATCTATGTCTCCCTTTCTTTGTATATCATAATACAGCTTTGTTACCTGCGTGTCATGGGATCTATAATGATACAATACTTCTTGTATGTTATACAACTTACATATCCAGGAAACCCGGGACCAAAAATCATAATCTTCTACATGCTTTTTATCTTCATCAAAACTATAACTTTCCAAAGCTTTTTTTTCAAACATTACAGATCCTAAACTCATTGAGCATTGCATCAATAGCTCAGCAACAATTTCTTCATGAAATTCTTTGTGCTTAATAATTTTACCGTGATTCCCAAATCTTTGAAGCCAACAGCCGCAAACTTTTATTTCAGGATTACTTAATAAAACATTCAATTGTTTTTGAAAACGGTCTGGAGTACTTATATCGTCTCCATCCATACGGGCAATATATTCTCCCTTTGCCAGCTTAATACCCAGGTTCAAGCTGTCTATAAGTCCTAAATTTTTTGGCTTTTTTATCAACTCTATTCTAGAATCTGAGAACTCCAAAATTTGGTTTACAGTAGCATCAGTAGAAGCGTCATCAATAATTAGCAATTCAAAATCAGAATAACTTTGATTCAAAACACTTTCTATAGCCTCTTTTATATAAGAAGCTACATTATATACTGGCATAAGAACCGTTATCATTGGGTCTTTTTTGTCCATATAAAAAATGTTTTATAACCTTATTGTTTTTGATTATATCAATAATTTGTTTGCCTTAAAAAATACAATTGTGACATTTAGAAACAATCATAGTTTACAAAAATTCACTTAATTAAAGTGCTTTTTATTGTCGCTGCTATTCTTCTAAAATATACATACTTAAATTCTCGGCTTTTATAAAGATGCTGGATCATTTTACAAAAGCCCTTAAAATACTCTCTGTTTGCAAAATATTGAAATTCAGAATATTCAACCCAAGAAGAACTCCATAAATGTACCGCAACGGTTTCATTACTAATATAACTTTTATAATTATTTATTTCGTTTTTTTTAACAAATGGTAGCGGATAAAAAAAATTAAAAGGATAAATTTTAATCCCTTCAAAAGCAATAATTTTATCGAATTTGTAATTGTAACTATACAAATCCCTAAACTTTTTGGTCACCAATTTTGGAATTGTAATTTCCCCTAAATTCCTATCCTTTTCTATTGTTAATGAATCATATAACTCTATGCATTCCCTAATAAATTGATTTCCTGCACATGCCCCAATTACTGCAACATTAACAAAATCAGCATCTTCTGCTCCAGCAAAACATTCATCTTCTAAGAATTCTTCCAATTTTTTTAAGACCATCATATCTGTATCTAGATAAATCCCTCCATATTCATAAATCTTTTGCAATCTAATATAATCGGAGACAAAAGCCCATTTTTTTTTCTTATACATTTCCTTGACAAATGGATGTGATAAATCTGAATTTGTTTCATTCCATTCTATAATCTGATAATCTGATAAATGTTTTTTCCAAGAAGCAATACAATCTCTAACCAATTTTGGCTTTTTCTTTTCCCCATACCAGCAATAATGAATCACTTTAGGAATCATATATGTTTTTTTATTTTATTAAAACCTCTTTTTAAAATCAGTTTAATGTATAGTTTATAAAAAATAAATTTAAAACTGAATGGCAAATCAACAGAATGATTTTTTTTAGCAAAATACTGTCCCGTGTTTTGAAATATAGAAATCCACAAATCAATCAACCAACTATAATCTTTGGAATAATTTGTTTTAAAATTCAGCATTTTATTAGCATAGTTAACCACTTTGACATTCTCATGTAGTTTCTTAACATAATTATCTTTTTTATCTGAAGTAGCAGACAGATTATGAATTCTAATCATATTCAATGGTTTTGCAATAAATGCAACCTTACCTGTCATAAAAACATCAATCCAAAATTTCCAGTCCCCACAGTATCTATACTCAAAAGGATAAAAATTTTCTTTTATACTATCTTTTCTAAAAACTGCCGAACTTACATTTATTACGGGACATTTAAACCGCCCAAACTGGCTCAAAATATGTTTGCCATCTTTCACATAGTTTGATTTCCAATTATCACTTTTGAAAGAGTCCCACCAATGATTAGGTCTAAATTCATTATTTATGTAGTATAAACTATTTGTATGCACTAAGACTGCCTCACTATCTTCTAATTTTGAAATGGTTTCTGCCAAAAAGGAATCTTCTGCCCAATCATCACTTTCAGCAATCCAAATATATTTGCCTTTAGCTTTCTCTATACCGTATTGCCATAAACCAAAAGGAGAACCAGAATTTTGTTTGTTCAAAAGGATATGAGAAACTTTATCGTTATTTTTATAATTATTAATAATCTTCACACTTGTATCATTTGAGCCATCATCAAGTAGAATGAGTTCAAAATCCTGAAAGGTTTGACTTAAAATACTGTCTATCCTTTTTTCAAGATATGGTGCATGATTATAATTGGGTACTATTATGGAGACTTGGGGAAACATTAAAAGTGTTTTTGAATAACTGAAAAAAGTGATGGACAAATTAACTCTGGTGTAAATTGATTGAAAGCCGTTTTATTCATCGCACCATGTTCTTTTGTTAAATCAGGGTTTTTATAATATTGTATTACTTTATCCGCCATAGCTTCTATGTCTAGATAAGGAACTATAAATCCACCCGCTTTTTCTAATACTTCATTTGTACCTACTGCTTTTTTGAAACTAACAATTGGTTTTCCCATCATACCAACCTCAATACAAACCAAGGGAAAAGGATCTTCTCTTGAAGTCATCACAAACACATCAAAATCAGAATAATAAACCGCTGGATTTTCTACTTCGCCAATAAAGCTAACTGTATCAGCCAAACCTAACTTTTCTAAATCCTCTTCTATTATATACTTCTCCTGTCTTGAAATTCCCCCAACCCAAACAAATTTAAAAGAGATTTCAGGATGAAATTTACAGAGATAACGAGCGAGTTGAATAAAAACATCCTGCCCTTTTCTCCAATTTACAGTTCCAGATGCTCCAATAACAAATTCTTTAGACTTATTAGTATTAATTTCTAATGATGTTTGTATTTGTGCACATTCATAAATCACCTCTACTTTATGTTCTGGCACTCCCCAATTAGTAATTAAATTTTGCTTTACCATTTGGGCAGGAGTAATATATTGGTTTATTACAGTAGCATATTTATCAAAATCAGGTAATAATAATTTTATAATTGTATTCAATTCATGAAGATGTACGATTGTTTTTGTATTCTTCATTTTAGCAAGTAAATCACATACATAAGGCACGCTTATGATAGTATTCGCATAGATCACATCATAACTGTTTTTACTTAAGTCCAAAAACAAATTTTCTTTTAGATTCGGACGCTTAAAGCAACCTAATTTTAATAAAATACGTTGTTTAATATTTAATTTTTGAGGTTGACACAAAGCTTCGTAATCATAGTAATTATGAGTAACTTTTTTAAATTCTGCAACCAACCCTCCTCTTTTTAAAACTAACAAATCGGCTTGTATTTCAGTCTGATGCTCTTGAAGCCATCTCAACAAATGAAGCAACACCATTGGCGCTCCAGTTCTTGAGGCATCGTGTGATATGAATAGAATTTTTTTCATTTTTTCTTATACAAAATAATTTGTTTTAATTTTAAAATGACAAATATTATTTTAAATTTATAATAATCTAAAACATTATTTTTCTTATATAAATCCTTAATAATTCTATATACAGTTATTTTCTTATTTAAAATTTCTTTTGAAAATTCCTTTCTCAAAAACATTTTCTTATCAATTATTGTAATAAAGTCCAAATGCATTTTGTATGCTTTTACAAGCGAATTATTGTCTTTTTTTAAAGAACCATGAACACCCCCAGGATGAACCCTATACACACCCATAAAATCCTTAAGTATCATCATTCTTTTATTTGAACGATGAAAAATAAAAAGCATTAAACCCAAATCACCGAACTTTATTTTATTAAACCAATGCGGTAAAGTTTTTAAATATTCTGTTCTAAATAATAGTGAACAAGTGGCGGTTAAATTATTAGCTATATAATCTTGAATTGTTTTTGTGGTGTTTTCATTTATATTTGGAAATAAATGCTCCATATTATTAATTACATTTACTTCTTTAGCTACATGTGTACACATCGAATACTCCTCATTAGCCTCCAAAAAATCAACCTGCTTTTGCAATTTTAAAGGATCCGTCCAATAATCGTCGCCTTCGCAAAGGGCAATGTATTTACTTTTGCATTGTTGCATTGCAAAAATAAAGTTAGACATCATTCCAATGTTTTTATCGTGTTTGATATAATTAATTACAGAAGATTTCGGATGTATTTTTAAAATACGTTGTATTACTTCATCCGTTTTGTCGGGAGAACAATCATTGGCAAGAATCAATTCTATTTCAAAATCACATTCCTGCATCAAAACTCCACTAATTGCTTGTTCAATATAGCTTTCATGTCCATAAGTTATCATACAAACACTTACTATTGGCAATTGCTTCATATTAAAAATTCAAAGGTTTTAATTCTTTTATTATTTTAGCAGGAATTCCAAGTACCACACAATTATCCGGAATATCTTTTGTAACAACAGAGCCAGCTCCAATAATAACATTTCTACCCACTTTTATATCGGGTAATACTGTAGCATTAGCCCCTATCTGAGAAAAGTCTCCAATAGAACACCTTCCTAATAAAGTGACACTTGGAGAAATCTGTACAAAATCACCTATTAAACAATCGTGAGTTATAATTGAGTTATAATAAACAATACAACCTTTACCGATTTTGACACTATTTGAAAAAATACTGTTCGCTAAAACATTGCTTCCTTCTCCAATTTCAACATCAAAACTACCTATTGATGCCAAAGAACTAATTGTAGAACTGAATATCCCTCCTAAATTTGTAAATTTTTTAAATAGATTTTTCCTTAAAACTGGGTTTCCAATTCCAATTGTAAAACGACTGTCTATTGTTTTGAAATACACTTCTGCTTCATTACTATTTTTTAAAATTTTGAATTGTCCATATAAATTTTGTGGAACATCATCATTGACATCATCATAAAATACTAAAGCATCTGTTTGATTGTTTTGATGTACTACTTCTAAAACTTCCTTAGCAAAACCTTTAGCTCCAACTATCAACATAATTCAGAATTTATAAAGTTAACTATTCTTTCTAAATCTTTTTTATCCAACCCAAAATACAAAGGCAAACACATAACTCTAGATGCAATACTCTCCGAAATTTGCATAGCACTTCCATTTGCATATTCAATAGTATTTAACGAAGGATAAAAATAGCGACGTGGGAAAATTTGATTTTCGTTTAATACTTTTTGAACTTTTAAAAGTTGTTCTTCGTTTTCAAAAACTACAGGATAATAACTGTAATTCCATTTTGTGTTTTTTCTTATTTTTAGCTTTTTTAATTTAGTGAAATTTACATGAGCGTCATAATAATCGACTATTTCTTTTCGTTCGGCAAGAATTTCTTCCATATAGGGAAAAACAGCCAAACCCATAGCGGCTTGTAATTCGGACATTTTTCCGTTGATTCCTAACCCATGAAAAGCTAAAGGACCATTATGTCCAAAATTATGAGAATAAAATATTTTGTGCTGTAATTCTTCACTATTAGCAAACATAGCTCCACCTTCACCAGTATGAAATAATTTGGTAGCATGAAAACTACAAGTACTTATATCCCCAAATTCAAAAATAGATTTATCATTATATTTCACTCCAAAACTATGAGCCGCATCATAAATTACTTTCAAATTATATTTATCTGCTATTTTTTGAATAGCATCTATATTACAAGGATTCCCAAAAACATGAGTCGCTAAAATAGCTGTAGTTTTATTGGTAATTGCAGCTTCTATTTTTGTTTCATCTATCGTTAAATAGTCAGGATTAATGTCTACAAAAACAGGAGTGCAATTTTCCCAAACTATTGCTGCCGTAGTTGCTACATAAGAAAATGGAGTGGTTATTATCTCTCCGCCATTACCCAATAATTTCAAAGCAATTTGCAAAGGTACTGTTCCATTATTAGTGACAATAATATTAGAAATAGCTAAATATTTTTTTAATTTTTCTTCTAATTCCAATACCAATTCGCCACGATTAGTTAACCACTGATTTTCCCAAATGCGTTTCAGTTGACTATTGTATTCTTTTAAGGGTGGGAAAAAAGTTTTGGTTACAGTTATCATTTAGTATTAATTATTTTATCCAATAATTCAATTCTGGGTTTCATTTGAAAATCATTAGAATATATCTCTATAAATTTTTCTCTACCTTTTCTTGATAAGGAATATAGTTTTTCTGGGTTATCTATCAATTTTTCAATTTCTTTTACAATTGATTCTGATGTACTTTCTATTATTACAATTTCTTCATTGTTAACAAAAAAAGAATTTTGATTAAGCTTGTCGGTAACTAATGCTACCGCACCATTAAAAGCAGCTTCAATTACTGTCCCCAAAGGAAAACCATCAAAACCTTTTCCAAGACAGAAGGGTCTGTTAGGAGAAACTATAATATCTGTGTTTTTAAATATAACTGCCAAATTTTCAAAATTCTGATATCCATAAAAAGTTATTTTATCTTTTAATACTGTAACATCTATTTCGGTTTTATCAAATCCTCCTATTACATGAAATCTTACAAAATCATATTTATTAGCAATCGAAATTGCCGCTTCAATAAATAGATCGTAACCTTTATCTAATCCTTTATCCATATATTTAGCAGCACAAAAGCATATATCTAGTGTATCCTTCCCTTTTAAAAAAAGATTTTTTTCTTTATTACTATTAACTTTCGAATTTTGAGGAACTACACATCCAAAAACATATTCTATCTTATCATTCGGACAAAAATTATTATTTATCAAATACTCTTTGGTATAAAGTTGTGTTACAATTACTTTTCTAAATTGAGGAGAAGAAAACACTTCTTTTAATTTCATATCACTAGCTAAATCGTCTATCTGAAACCCCCCACCAGGATAAAGAGTAAAAGCAAAAGGAATTTTATATTTTTCTAACCACCATAAATTGGGAAAGATATTTTGTATAAATACACAATAAAACAGTTTAGCATTTATGTTTATGTAACTCTTTCTAAATTTCATTTTCTTTTTAAAAAAAGGAAACAAAACGATAAGTTCATTGATATGATTTTGATGTTCGGTTTTAGGAGTTTTTAGTGCGGGGTATGAATCGGGAGTCATTAATATTTTAGATTTCTTAAATCGTTTTAATAATACGCTAAACTCCTCTAATCTAAAACCAGAAATTGGATGAGGAAAAACATCATCATAAATTAATAAATCTACTTTACTGATTCCTTTATATGGATAAAATAAAATATTCTTTTTCTCAAAAAAAAATTTCCATATTTTCCTTTTTATTTTATACAATACACCCATTCAATCTTCTTTATAAATATTTCAACATTTTTAAATGTACTTTTTTTTCAAAAAAACAATTTCAATACTAATCAAACATTTATTATATTTTTAAAGATTTTATTTTTTTAAAAAACTTTTTAAGATTATTTACTTGAGTGACTGAAAATCCTGTTCCAAAAAGCGCAAAATCATTATTCTCATAAATAAACTCATCAATTAATATCATTTCATTTTTCAATAAAGAATATGCTGGTTTAACAGAATTCCAAGAAACGTCATCTAAAACAATAAAAGACTTATCTTCTAATAACGGTAAATAATTGTGTACGTCCTCCATTACAAACTTAGTATCATGATTTCCATCAATATGAATTAACCCAAACTTAATCTTTTTATTAATAAATTCTGAAACAGCGTCAGTTGATTTCTTTCTCACTATTATACAATGTTCTTGATATTTATTAGTTTCGATTATTTCAGAAACTCGCTCATATAACTCATTAAAATTAGTATTTAATATAAATTCATCAAGAATATGCTGTAATTCTGGTTTATCAAATTGAATAGCAGCATCCTTACTGTAAGGATCGATACCAAATGCAATACCTTTAGAATACAGCTTATGTGCAATTACTTGTGGAAAAAGAGAGCGGCCTCTATAAACACCGATATCAGCAGTTCTTTTTATTTTAAATTTAGCAATTAATACACTCATTAATAATGCTTTTTGATGACTACATCCTCCCCCATCATCAGTTGGAATTATAGAATGACTCTTTTTTATAGCATCACTCAGAACATTTTCAACAGACTTGTAATTGAAAAAATTAAAAATATTATTCATCATTTTTTATTATTTATATAAATATTAGTTATTAAGTTTCTTTATCAAAATCAAAATTTAATTTGGGTCGAACATATCCAGCCCATACACCATAATAATTAATTCCATCCCTAAAATCAACCATTTCAAAATTAACCACATTATTAATAGTTAAGAGTGAAGTGTTATTACAAACAAAATGAAGATCAATCGTATACATTTTACTATTTAAAAAATTTTCAGGGATAACTAATTCTGAAACATATCCACCCTTTTCCGAGAACTTTACTGGAGTTATTTGACTAAAGATTATTACATCGTCTGTAAAAGACTTAAAATTAATAGCGAGATTAAAATTTTCAATATCTTTAAAAATAGAAAAATGAATTCTAATGTTTAATTTTTCTTTTATTGTAAAAAAATTTTCCTTTAGTGTCGAGATTATGTCTACCGAATTTAATCTAACTATTGAATTACCAAAAACAGAAGAATCCTTATCAAAAGTCTTTGGATATGACTCATCCGTTTCATCCAATAACATATATCTATTAATTGCTTCTTCTATTACACCATCAAAAACAACACCTCCATTCTCCAAAACAATCCCTCTAGTGCACAAACTTTTCACTGCTGCCATATTATGACTCACAAACAAAACAGTTCTACCTCCTTCTCGGGAGATATCCTGCATCTTGCCAATTGCTTTTTTCTGGAACTCTGCATCACCTACGGCCAAAACCTCATCAATAATTAATATTTCAGGTTCAAGAAAAGCGGCTACAGCAAAAGCCAATCGCACGGTCATACCACTGCTATACCGTTTTACGGGGGTATCTATGTAGCGCTCGCAGCCTGAAAAATCAATGATCTCGTCGATCTTGCTGGCTATTTCTTTTTTGGTCATGCCCAAAATAGCGCCGTTCAGGAAAATGTTTTCCCGTCCAGTCATTTCCCCATGAAATCCTGTTCCTACTTCGAGCAACGAAGCTACACGCCCACCAAATTTTATTTTTCCTGTTGTTGGTGCTGTTACTCGCGATAAAATCTTAAGTAAAGTCGATTTACCTGCACCATTCTTACCAATAATACCCAACACCTCACCACGTTCCACTTCAAAATTAATATCTTGCAGTGCCCACACATATTCGCTAGAGCCTTTTGTACTTCGGTCGTTGACATCGCCTATTTTTAAATATGGATTCTCTTTTCCACGTATTTGATGCCACCAGCGATTTAGGTCATGACTCAGCGTGCCAGTTCCCACTTGACCCAAGCGGTATTGTTTCGAAATGTTTTCGGCTTTGAGAATGATATCTTTCATTTTTTTATTCGATGTTCTATTTTAGCAGATCAATAATTGTTGATGAATTTTGATTTTCGATCTAAGCGTTTTCATTATTTGTACAAAGGAAAAGTTAAAGTCTTTTTACCGCTTCGCGATCTAAATCCCAATAAACATTGACAATAGATACTTTAAGAAACAATGTTTTTTTTCTTAGAATTAAAAGTAATCGCTTATGAATTGTAAGAGGTGTTTTTAATTAAACTGTATCTATGAAACTCTTCTCTGTTTTATTAAAAATCAATATACCTATTAATAAAAAAACGAGGGTCACTATTGTTGTATACGTCAATCCTAAAATAGAAATATCACCTACATTGAGCAACATATATCGTGTTGTTTCAATTATATAAGCCAGCGGATTATAATGCACGAGCCAGGCGTAATTTGGAATTTTTTCTTCAATTAATGATAAAGGATACATCACTGCAGAAATGTACATTAACAGCTGCACCCCAAAACTAATCAAATAACTAAAATCCCTATATTTTGTGACTAAAGAAGAAATAAACATTCCTGATCCCAGGCCTAGAACACCCATTAAAATGACCAGCAAAGGAAAAAACACTACCGTAGGACTTAAGCTCACAGCTGCACCTTGCACGTAGTAAAAAATATAAAAAACGATAAAAATAAAAAATTGAATTCCGAATTTAATCAAATTGGAGATTACAATTGAGATAGGCACAATCAATCTGGGGAAATAGACTTTTCCAAAAATCCCTGCATTAGCACCAAACGTATTTGAGGTTCCGTTAAGACAAGCCGTGAAATAATTCCAAACCGTAATCCCTGCCATATTGAATAAAAATGGGGGTACTGTTCCGGTGTCTATTCCTGCAACCGAATTAAAAATGATGGTAAAAGTTATGGAAGTGAACAAAGGCTGAATCAAGTACCAAAGAGGCCCCAAAACGGTTTGTTTATATACGGTAACGATGTCACGTTTCACAAACAGCAACAACAGATCACGATATTGCCATACCTCTTTAAGAGGCAATGAGAAAAAAGAATTCTTGGGTGTTATTTCAAACAACCAATCTTCATTTGAGGTAGGTTTGGTATTCATTTTGGGTACAAAAGCTATATCTAAAAATCATTCGCAAAAGGATTTTTAAATTTGTTTACGACAAAGATAACTATTAATCTTTAATACCTAACAACAACAAACCCTTTCAAAGTATGACACTTTGAAAGGGTTTGTATATTTCTTAGATTAACAACAATGAATGTTAGTGCACTTGAAACTTCCTTGGTGACTTTAAAAATTTAACCGCAATGTCCGCAAAGGTTTACCCTATGGAACGCAAAGGTATTAATGTAAATAGCTAGTCTGGATTGGCATTAAGTTAACCTGAAGTTACTTTTTCTTTTCCTCAACCCTAAATGGAGGGAAAAGTAACAAGAACAGTCAATTAAAATATGAGCTTGGTCTCGCAACTTCAGCATAACCAACAGAATTTATTCTATTTAGAAGCTTTTAGCGGTACCCCAAACAACAAACTATAAACAATTATTTATCCAAAAACTGATACGTAGAATTCATGCTTTTAAACTCAGGGACAATTTTTTTCATTTTGCCTACAATATCATCATTGGCAAAGAAGGGTGACATACCGATGAGCTCTTCAATTTCAATGTGTAAGTTTTCAAATTCCTCTTGAATTTCCTCAGCAATCATGATTTTTTCATGATATGTTGGAATTGTTTTAGAGGTATCATTTAATAATTCTTCATATAATTTTTCTCCAGGGCGTAATCCAACTATCTTTATGGGAATATCTTTATCTGGAATAAATCCTGCTAATTTGATCATTTTGCGAGCTAAATCAATAATCTTTACCGGTTTCCCCATGTCAAAAATATAGATTTCTCCACCTTTTCCCATAGATCCAGCTTCAAGAACCAACTGACAAGCTTCGGGTATCGTCATAAAATAACGAATAATATCTTGATGTGTAATTGTAACTGGTCCACCTGCAGCAATTTGTTTGGTAAATAAAGGTACTACTGAACCATTAGACCCTAACACATTCCCAAAACGGGTGGTAATGAATTTGGTTCCCTTTCCGTTATTTTCCTTGATGCTTCTCAACTGTAAAGATTGTACATACTTTTCCGCGATACGTTTGCTTGCGCCCATTACATTGCTAGGATTCACCGCCTTATCGGTTGACACCATAACAAACTTTTTAGTTCTAAATTCACAAGCTAAATCCGCTACGTTTTTGGTACCTTCTACATTAGTTTGTATGGCTTGTGCTGGATTCTCTTCCATCAAAGGCACGTGCTTATAAGCTGCGGCATGATACACCACTTGGGGCTGATGCTCTTTGAAGACTCTTTTCATTACTTCTTTGTTACGAACATCCGCTATTACACTATATAATTTGGATTCAGTAACAATTTCTCCTAACTCAAGGGTTAGTTGATGCAAAGGAGTTTCCGCTTGATCTACTAAAACAATAGCTTCGGGCTTAAAACTAATCACTTGGCGTACAATCTCACTACCTATGGAACCAGCAGCACCGGTAATCATAATCGTTTTTTCTTTTAAATCCTTAGAAATCATTTTATTATCCAATATAATAGGATTTCGTTCCAGAAGATCTTCAATCTGTATGTTTTTTACCTTATCAGAAATTTCTTTTTGGTTTTCCCAATTCGAAATCAAAGGCACGGTATACACTCGGTAATTGTATTCTAAACACTTATCTACTATCAATAATTGTTCTTCTTTCGTTAAAGATTTGTCGGCTATAATTATGGCTTCAGCACCAACGGAACGCATCAAAGTAGGCAACTTTTTCTTTTGAACCAAAATAGGCAAATCCAACATTCGCTTATTGGAATTCAAATTGTTCTTGTCCACAAAACCTACTATTTTAAATCGAGTTGGGGTTTCAAATTTCAAGGCATTGGCTACCGAAATGGCATTAGCATCTGTACCATAAATAATCGTACGGATTAATTTATTGGTTCCTTTGTCTGAAAAATACAATTCGAAAGTCTGTTTCACCACCACTCGGTACAAAAACAACCCACAAAAAGAAAGCACAATATTTATAAACAAAGCCGTATTTAAGATTGCTTTCTCTCCAGTACTTATTTCATAAAAAAAGTTAGCTATTAAAAAAACCACCAACACTGCCAATTGAGAAAACAACAATTTCACTGCATCAATATAGGAAGAGTGACGTATAATTCCAGAATAAGTACGAAACAACCAAAAGAAAAACACATTGACTCCCATCAACAAACTAATGTAAATAAAGTAATGCGGGGTAACAATGTATTCTAGACCAGTCCCTTTAAAAATCAAAACAGTAAAGAAAAAAGAGACATTGAGTACCATGGTATCCATCAACACAATAATCCAACGAGGTAAATAGCTCAGATTATGGATATTGAATTTTAGATTCGCTCTAGAGAAAAAATTTTGTGTAGCCGTACTCAAAATAGAATTTCTTTATAAATTAATTAAAACAAAAGTACAAATTATTGGGAAAGCATGGACAAGAAAAATGTTAATATATCCTACCAGTCGTGTTTATTGGTTGACTGCTTAATTATCGAAATGGTTAATTGCTTAACTGTATTTAATATATGTATTAACTAAAACGACTAACCTTTAAACGCTTAAACCATATACTACGAACCACAAAACGATTAACCTTTTTGCTTCAACAAGCCCAGCAAATAGTCACCATAACCCGATTTACGCAAAGGTTCAGCGATAGCTTTTAATTGTAAATCAGAGATAAAGCCTTGTCGCCAAGCAATTTCTTCAATACAACCCACTTTTAATCCTTGGCGTTCTTCTAGTACTTGAACAAATTGACCCGCTTGCATCAAACTGGCAAAAGTACCCGTGTCCAACCAAGCAGTTCCTCTACTCAGAATCCCAACTTTAAGTTTGCCTTGTGCTAAATACTCTTTATTTACATCTGTTATTTCATATTCACCTCTAGCACTTGGCTGAATGTTTTTGGCAATTTCCACCACCGAATTATCATAAAAATACAATCCTGGAACAGCAAAATTAGATTTGGGTTCCAAAGGTTTTTCTTCAATAGAAAGGGCTTTTTGATCTTTATCAAACTCAACCACCCCATAACGTTCTGGATCCGAAACATGGTACGCAAAAACTACGCCTCCTTCTGGATTCGTATTCGATTGCAATAACTCATGCATGTTCGCACCAAAGAAAATGTTATCCCCTAAAACTAAAGCCACTGAATCTGAACCAATAAAGTCAGCCCCAATCACAAAAGCTTGTGCTAGCCCATTGGGAATCGCTTGTTCTGCATAAGTAAATTGACAACCTATATGACTTCCATCACCTAATAATTTTTTAAAATTAGGTAAATCGTGCGGTGTTGAGATAATCAATATTTCATGAATCCCCGCCAACATTAAAGTCGACAAAGGATAATAAATCATAGGTTTATCATAAACCGGCATCATCTGCTTACTCATCGCAAGTGTCAGAGGATGCAAACGCGTGCCAGAACCTCCAGCTAGTATTATTCCTTTCATATTTGTTTTCGTATTAAGTACTATGAATTAAGTATTAAAATTAAGATAAATAAGAACCAACAACAGGTAACTAAAAACTACTTCAACAAGCTCATACACCGCTCTAGACTATCCCTATAGTCAGGAACAATCACTCCAAAAGTAGCTTTGATTTTATTTTTATCTAATAAGGAATATTGTGGACGTTTTGCAGGTGTTGGATATGCCAAAGAAGGAATCCCTCCAATTAGACACTCAAATCCACCAATCTCTTGAATAGCCAAAGCAAATTCATACCAACTGATTTCACCTTCATTGGAAAAATGGTACATACCCGCTTCCCATTTTGGATGAGTAATGATTGTCATTATGGCTTGCGCCAAGTCGGCCGCGTAAGTCGGACTTCCTATTTGATCATTGACAACATTCAACGTATCACGTTCTTGCATTAACTTTGACATTGTTTTAACGAAATTAGCACCAAAACTCGAATACACCCATGAAGTTCTTATAATAATCGCTTCTTGATTTTCTTTCATACATGAAAGTTCACCCGCTAGTTTCGTTTGCCCATAGACATTAATCGGTCTAGTAGGAGCAGATTCTTTTAAAGGAGTTGCAGTAGTTCCATCAAAAACATAATCGGTAGAAATATGGATCAACTTACCATTGTTTTCAGCACTCCATCTAGCCAATACAGCAACCGCCCGGTGATTCAAAACATCAGCCAATTCAGATTCTGATTCAGCTCGATCTACAGCTGTATGAGCCGCACAATTGATTATATAATCAGGTTTAATTACCTCTATTTGATTTTGAAGTAATTCTAAATCATCTAACGTTGCTTGTGTACGATTAGCAAATACCCATTCGTATTCAGAATAGTTAGGTACTAAAACTAAAAGTTCTGAACCTAATTGTCCTGTTGCGCCAGTTACTAGAATTTTTTTCATATATTTTTTTAAGTAATTAGTCCTTGATGACTATCTATGATAAAGGGCTAAGTAAGCATGTACTGTGTCTCCCCATTCATTCAAATAAGAACTATTTAACTTTCAAACTTTGCGAAGGATACAGTTACATTACTCTACCAATACTCCCACATATAACCTACAACTCAAAGTCCCCTATCCCTTTTAACTATTAACCGATTCTCTTAAAACTCACTATTAAACTCCTCAAAATTCGGCAAAACCAAATCTTTTTCAGATACAATCGCATCCTTCAAATCCATTCCCCAATCGATATTTAAAAAAGGATCATCAAAACGTATCCCACCTTCACTAGCTTTATTATAAAACTGATCACATTTATACAACACGACCGCCGTTTCACTCAATAGAGAAAAGCCATGGGCAAAACCTTGAGGCACTAGCAATTGTTTTTTATTTTCGGCCGTTAATTTAATGCCAAAATGCTGTCCATAGGTAGGGGAATCTTTTCTCAAGTCAACCGCCACATCCATAATCTCCCCTTGCAACACTCGTACCAACTTGGTTTGAGCAAACGGAGGATTCTGATAATGCAACCCTCTCAAAGTACCTCTTTGGGAAAATGACTGATTGTCTTGTACAAAATCGATGTCAATGCCAAGATCACTGAACTTATTTTTATTGTAGCCTTCAAAAAAATACCCTCTAGTATCTTCAAATACGTCAGGAGTAAGAACTACTAAATCTTTAATAAATGTTTTTTCTATATTCATTTTTTTAAATAATCGAGATAAGGAAAAGCGATAGAAACCTATTTCTAGTAAAAAACATAATACAATTTTGGGTGTAATAACAAGCATTTAAACTAAAAACTACAATCCATAAACAATTAACCCAGCTCCCACATATAAACTGGAAACCGCACATCATCTTCAGAAGTTCGATCCAAAGGCAAATTTGAAAAAGAAATTAGTTTCGAACCCTCTTCAAGCGACTCAATGGCATTAGCATAGCCTTCAGGTAAAAGCAACACTTTACTTTTATTGGCAGAAAGTAAGACACTTTCAACAGGCAGGTCTTTCGAAGGGGATTCCCAGTTATCCACTTTAACAAAATGTACCCGAATCTGACCTTGTACACAATAAAAATATTTATTATCAATTCGATGTCCTTGCCAAGCGCGCAAAGGCTGCTCCTCCGAATTACTAATAATATAAAACCGAACAATCTCATCAAAGACCATCCCGTTGACAAACGAAATTTGTCCTCGGTGATCGGTATGTATACCACCTTCAATTAGTCTAGGTTGTTTCACTATAGCTCCCATATTTTTTTTTCTTATCTTTTTTAACTTCTAACTGAACTGTCCTGTACATTGTTAACTGCCTTCCACCTCTACCTTCTATCTTCTACCTTTGATTGTCACCTCGAGTAGTTTATACTGATCGAAGTCGAAGTACAGTCGAGAGGCTTTGTATCAATAAAGCCTTGTTTTCGGTTCTATTTAGCGCTTAAACAAAACGTAAACTCACATTATCTTACTTCAATCAACCTCAAAACACACCCCCAGCCACTCTCTAGAGGGGAGTGATAACCGTAATCGAATCTTGGTTACGTATAGTTTGGATTTATTAAATTAAAATGTATGCTAGCTAACCTTGCGTAATCCTTTGCGAACTTCTCGGTTAAACCCTAAATTTTTACACAACCCCAACAGTTAACCGATTAAACATTTAAACAATTTTAAACAACCGCACAATTAACCGATTAACCAGTTAACCGATTAAACCCCTCTCGTCGCCCAATACCTTATACCCAAATACACCCCACTCATCATCACTAAAATCAACACAAAAACCCCAAGAGTCAAAGCCTGTTGTTGTATCAAATAAATGGTACAATAATTCAATACCAACTGCACCACAGCATAGCCTAAAGCCACAGCCACATGAGACAATCCCTTTTCATTAGCCAAATACTGATACAAGTGCGAACGGTGCGCTTCAAGTATATTTTCTTTTTTGCGAAGACGATTGAAAATGGTCAGTACTGCATCTATACCATAAACAGCGAAGAAAAGCAAATAGCCTATTTGTTGCGTAGCCACAATCAACTTCACCATATAGTAACCCAAAAACAAAGCCATAGCTACACTCCCTACATCACCCGCAAAGGTTTTAGCTCTTTTTCTCAAATTAAAGAAAGTAAATACCAAACAGGCTATACCTATAACATCGAGCATAGGCACATCTTCTACCAATTCAGGTAAAAAACGAAAAGAAACAAGGCTCACCAAAGCATACAAGACCGTGATCCCGTTGATTCCATCCATAAAATTAAAGGCATTGGTCCAACCAATGAGCAAAATGGCTACTACAGGTAACCACCACCAGGTCAATGTTATGAGTTCTAAATCATACAACACCAAACCAATCGCAAACAGATGAGCCAGCAATCGAGGTAATTGAGATAAGGAACGAACATCATCAATAAAACTTACCACTGCCACCAGTAAGATCGCTAAAGACAAAGGCCAACTCACATAGTCCATCCCAAAACCGAGCACCACCGCTATGGGAAACAAAACCCCACCTCCACGTAAGGTTATTTGAGTATGTGAAGAACGCAAATTAGGCTTGTCAATAATATTGTACCGATCCGCGATTTTAAAATAAAAAAGTTCCACTAAGAGCAGAACAATAAAGAATACTATATATATCATTTTTTTAAATAAATTCTAATTTATAACTCCAAGCCGTTAGCTAGAGTGCATTACATTGCGACAGCTATTTAAAACGTATCGAGAACCTTTTTGTGCACCAGAATGTTCTCGATATAATTTTCAAAAAAAGCTATCGCATTTTTCGAAAATCACTCGAACTGACGTAAGTGCTTCCGAGATTACCTTATGTTTCTTTAGAGTCAGTTCGAGTAGAAATAAAATGCGATAGCTTTTTATTTCATATCGAGAACCTTTTTTTAGCCAAATTCGCTAAAGCTTCAAAATCGCCATTAATTAACGCCTCTTTTTTGGCCCTTGACCACTTTTTAATCTGCTTTTCTTTTTCAATGGCTAAATTAATATCGGTAAACTCACAAAAAAAAACGAGCTCAAGAGGTCTTCTATTAGCGGTGTAACAATCTGGATAATAGCCTATATTATGTCTAAATAACCTTTGTGCCAAATTACTAGTAACCCCAGTATAATAAGTACCATCTGAACATTTTATAATATAGACATAGGAAAGTTTCATAGATTATCAGCAAATAATTACTATTCAAATCTTCCGTCAGTTCGAGTGTTTTTTAAAGACAATGCGACAGCAATTGACTTTAAAAATTGTATCGAGAACAGTTCGAGTAGATTTGAAATGCGGTTGATTTTCAAACAATATCGAGAACCCAAACGCCCTCGATACAATTTTCAAAAAAAGCTACCGTATTTTTTTAAAACCACTCGGTCTGACGTTTCACTTTTCGAGAACTTCTTGAGTCCTCCAAGCGTCAGTTCGAGTAGAATTGAAACGCGATAGCTTTTCAATTCATATCGAGAACCAACAACTACCTCCCAAAATCATCTTGAACATGAACGATATCCTCCTCATCTGATGGAGCACTCGCATCGGTATGTTGCGAAATTTCAGCTATTACAGCCCAGACTTCTAAGCCAATCAAACGGTGACGCTCGCCTTGAGTCAGAGTAATCACAGCACCTTTGGATAATACTTGTAGTTCGCCCTCGGTATCATTTGGACTGGTAACTACACCTGCTTCACCTTCTATTACTTTCCATATTTCCGCTCTTCGGAGGTGGTATTGCCAAGAGAGACGTTGACCAGGAGCCACCATTAATATTTTTGGACTTAATTTTCCTGCTATTTTTAATGAGGAAACATCCAAACCATCAAAATACATAGTGGCGAAGGCTTGCGCCTGACTTTCATCAATTACTAAAAAACCTCCCAATGGACGGCTATCGTCAAAACTTGCAATGTTAAAATGCAAACTCACTTCCTCTTTAACCTTATTTAAAAAAAATGCTTTCCTATATTGTACTCTAGTACTATTAAAAGTACGATTGCTCTTCTGCTACTTCTTCTTATAAATATTCTTTTCCGTATGTTGCTACCATATCTCCTGCAACCCCCTTAATTTCTTGCTCGCAACTTTTAGGATAAATCAATAGTACTTTTTCATCATCTACAATGATAAAATCCTCCAAGCCTTTAATGACCGCTGTTTTCCCTTTTGGTAAATGAATGATACAATTGGAAGTCGCTTCTAAATGCAAATGATCAGTACTCTTCGAATTGTTACTCGTATCTTTTGGCAATACCTCATGCAACGAAGCCCAAGTCCCCAAATCGCTCCAACCAATGTCGGCAGGAATTGTAAATACATTCTTCGCTTTTTCTAAAATAGCGTAGTCAATGGAAATATTTGGACTATTAGGATAATTTTCCTGAATAAAACCTACCTCATCAGGGGTATTATAAAAAGATGCCCTTGTTCAAACAAACTCGCAATTTCAGGCGCATAGGTTTGAAAAGCTTTTTGTATGCTTTGGACACTCCAAATAAAAATTCCAGCATTCCACAAATAGTCTCCACTCTCCAAATATTCCTTAGCTTTTTCGAGAGCAGGCTTTTCCATAAAGCGATTCACCACATGGACATCTTTAACAGCTTTCGATTCATAATGAATGTACCCATAACCTGTATCCGGTCGCGTAGGACTAATCCCCAAAGTGAGTAAGGCTTCATTTTTTGAAGTATACTCCAAGGCTTGAGTGATTTTATCCAGAAAAGCTGTTTCTTTCAAAATCAAATGATCCGAGGGCGCTACCACGATATTCGCCTCAGGGTTCTGTTGCAATATCTTATACGTAGCATAAGCTATACAAGGAGCCGTATTGTTTCGGCTAGGCTCCAAGAGAATATTACCCTTAGCTATACCATACAATTGCTCCATCACCAAACCTTTATAGTCCTGTTTACTGAGAATATAAATGTTTTCTTTAGGGCATATCTGTAAAAAACGGGCATAAGTCATTTGTAACAACGACTGCCCTGTCCCCAAAATATCAATAAATTGTTTTGGAAAGTGATTCCGACTCTTAGGCCAAAATCGACTCCCCACACCGCCCGCCATAATCAGGACATAGGTATTATTTTGTTGCTTTTATTTAATAATATAATTTACTTTAATACCAATCTAAAACGCGTCTAGGTTGCCATCCAACCGATCTAGCTTTACTATCATCAAAAGTCAAATCAGCGGTAATTTTTTTTAGCTTTTGCGAATTAATTGGTACTTTACTCCCTAAAAAATCACCCATAAAACCTAAAGCTTTTGCTATAAACAAGGGCATATTCATTGGTGCTGATTTTTTAATTTTTCTTGCTATTGCACTACTTAATTCAAAGAAAGAAGGATGATACCCATCGGTTAAATTATACACTCCTCCCCTATTTGCAACTATTGGGATAAACTCAGCCACATCTTCTGCTAAAACCATACTCTTTTTAGCTTTTCCACCACCAATATTAAAATAATACCTTTTATCGATTGCCTTTATCATTGCACCTAAATTACCTGGTGGATTTTTTCCAACCAATAAGGGTAAACGTAAAATGGTACAAACGACATTGTGTTCATTGCACCATTTTTGAACAAGTAGCTCAGCTTCAATTTTACTTAAACCATAAGCATCTTTGGCTTCAAGTTTATGTTCTTCATTTATTCCTATTCCAGACTCTTGCCCATAAACAGCAACTGAACTTATAAAAATAAAAGATTTAGGAATACCTGATTTTTCTAATCCATTAAGTAAGTTTTCTGTACCAGTGACATTTACATCATAAAATTGCTTTTTTTCAAATTCTATTTTGGGAAGACTGTGCGCTTTTCCAGCTGCATGAATTATTATTTCAAATTTTTCTTTAAAAAATGGGGTTTCTTTTTCTAAAAAGACTTTATAATTACCTACTGTCCTTGACAAATCAAATACATTGTGTGCTTTTGAAAATTCTTCCTTTATAATTTTACCTAAAAAGCCATTTGCTCCAGTTAATAATATATTCATAAATGTAATCTTTTAATAACTGCATTAAATTCATGAATGAAAAAGTAATATGCACTTTCAAACAGATTCAAGTTTAGCCATTTTCTGTAAATATGCCAAGTATACGTAACTGCTTTTAATTTATTCGATGACAAAGAAGTTGAATGTACTCTGTAATAGACTAATTTTTTATTTATTCCTTTTGCCAAATAGCCATTTTTTAAAGATTTAAGCCAAAAGTAATAATCTTCATGTCCAATTTTTTCAAATCTAATCTTTTCAACAATTCTTGTATCTATCATCGAAGTAGACATAGCGATCGAATTACCTTTAAGAAGATCAAAATAATGTACTTGTTCTGAAATTTTATTAACCTCTCCAATTTTTTCGTCAAGTTCATTAATTCTGTAATACTGTGTAAAAGATATTGCAGCTTTGTTTTCAATCATGAAATCAACTTGTATTTGTAATTTATTCTGATCCCAAACATCATCTGAATCAAGAAATGCTACATATGAAAACTTTGCCTCTGCGAGTCCTCTATTTCTTGACTCCGCAACTCCCATATTTTTCTCATTAGTTATTAATTTAATACGAGAATCAATTTGAGTATATTTTTTAACCAGTTCTAAAGAATTGTCAGGTGAGCAATCGTCAATCACTAATAATTCCCAATTTTTATATGTTTGATTCAGTACAGAATCTATAGATTTTTCAATAAACTTTGCAGAATTATACGATGGCATTACGATAGAAACATTGTTTTCAATCATAGTTTTGTATATAAATTATAATAATTTTTTGCCATAACTTCATCAGAGTATTTTTCGAGATATTTGACATATGCTTTTTCAGTAAGAGATTCTCTAAAGTTAACGTCTTTATATTTTAAAATCTCTTTGCAAAAATCATCTGGATTGTCTAATTTAAAACTAGGCACTTCATCATTTGCAAACAGTTCTTTAAAAGTTGGGATGTCACTTGTTAAACAAGGTGTTTTACAAGATACAGCCTCAATTAATGCAATCGGTAATCCTTCGCTTTTTGAAGGCATTACATAAACATCATAAAACTTAAAGAACGAACCTATATTTTTCTTGAAACCTAAAAAGAAAACCCGGTCATCAACATTAACTTCTTTGGCTAGAAGTCTTAAGTTTTCTACTTCTGGACCATCTCCAATAATTACAAATGATGCATCTTCCAATGTTTGAAGCGCTTTAACTACAGTATCTAGACCTTTAATTTTAGAAACTACTGCATGAGTTCCTAAAACAAATGAAAACTGATCTCTAATTTTTATCATTAATTCGTTATCAGAATCTGATAGAGAATCGGTCTGCATTTTTTTTCTTCCATTATTAACAACTTCCAGTCTTGTTTTAATTTTATCAGAATAATACTTTTTAGCTATATCAGTAAGAACAACTACTGCATCTTGAGATCTTAAACCAGAATACCAAATTTTCGAATAAATATAAGCAAAAATAGAATTAAATTGATTTTGAAAATCCTTGTAGATAAAACTGTGAATCGTAGTGACCAATTTAGTTTTTTTATTAAACTTTTTTTTATGGAAATGCGTGTAAAGATTTGGTCTAAATCCTGTTGAATGGATAATATCATAATCATTTACAGGCAAAAAATTCCAAAAACTTAATTGATTCGTTTTTTCTGTAAAATTTAAACTTACCTCGTCATCAAAATAATAAATATCGATTTCAATATTTTTATCTATTTTTTTTAATTGATGTATTAAGTCTTGAAAAAGTGTGATTGAACTTTTATTGTCCAGCCTGGGAAATAGATAAGCGATTTTCATGAATTATTTTAAAATTATACAAAGGATAGATTTGATTTTGACAAATAATCTTTAAAATTTTGAGAAGGGCTTAGCGTTCGAAGTGAAAAGTTGAAAAACGTACATTGACTACCTATTAAAAATGATTTGAACATTTTAATTTTTTGAATTTTATGCGTTTCTTTTTAATTTTTAATTTCAAATTTTTTAAATAAAACTTTAAGAGTTCTTGGTAAATTATAATCACAAATTTTAAAATATTGATTTCAGAAAATCCAAAATTCAGCACATATTTTATCAACACATAGACAGCTCTAATATGGGTTAAATGGGCACTAGAACTGTAGACTGAGCTACTTGTTATCCTATATTTTAACAGAGGCTCTTTTATATAAAAAAAAGTATATCCATTTTTCATTAGTTTTAACCAAAGATAAAAATCTTCGCATGCGACCAAATCTGAGTCTTCATTAAAAACCACTAAATCAGAATATGAAATTAAAGTGCTAGAAAGAGGCACTTGATTTTTTTTTATCAAATCATTGATATTATTTGTATCCTTCCTGTTTGAAATTTTTTCAATAATATTTTCACCAAAAAGCAAAACTTCAGAATAAACTACTTTTTTACTTTCAGTATTTTGATTTAAAACCGCTATTTGCTTTTCTAATTTATTAGGAAACCAAATGTCATCATCATCACAAAATGCTACATAACTGCCTGAAACGTGTTCTAAACCGTAGTTTCTATTGGCCGCTATTATTCCATTATTATGATTTTGAAAACATTTTATTTTTTCGCTTTTAAAACTTTCTATATGAGCAAGAAAGTCATAATTAGAGAAATTATCTACGACAATTAATTCAAAATCTTGAAAAGTTTGATTCAATATTGAATTTAATGTTTCTGACAATAAATCTTTTCTATTATAAGTAGTTACGATTACGCTAATAAGTGGCATATTATTATTTTATTTTAGGCAGTCCCCTTTTTTTCTAAGAAATCGAAAAGATCATTTATGCCCATTCCCAAAGTCCATTTTGGTTCAAATCCGATTCCTAAAATTAAGCTATTGTCAATTTTATAAGCAGTTTTTTTCGCAGTATTATTCTCCGATTTTGCTTTGGTAATACTTAATTCAATTCCGTAACGCTCCAAATAAACCTCTTTTACTTTTTCCGCTATATCTAAAATAGATAATGTTTTGCCAGAACTTAAATTATAAATAAGATGTTTATCATTTGTTTCAATTACTGTTTGTAATCCACTGCAGACATCCCAGCCATGAATAAAATCCCTTAAAGGAGAACCATCTGACTGTAATGTAATTTCTTTTTTTCTGTATGCCATTTGGCATAAGTCGTTTACAACCAGCCACCAGCAATTGTTTTCTTCAAATAATGGTGCTCCATAACTATTGGAAAGTCGAATGACACAACAATCAACGGCAGTTGTTCTATTATAATGTTCACATATTACTTCACCTATATGATGAGTTAATCCATAAGCATTTTGGGTATTCAGACTTCGATTTTCTGTAACTACTTCATTTTGCAATGTACCATAAGTCTGTGCTGTAGAAAAATAGATAAACTTTCCTAGTCCTTGTTTTGAGAAAATATCTAATAGGGACCACACGGGAGTTATATTGACAGTGCTAACCAATGAAGGGGCACCATTTGACTGATTGTGGTCTAAAGAAACCAAATGCACCAACACATCATACTTGTATTCAGCCAACTCCATTAGTAAAGATTCATCTCTAACATCTCCCACTACTAACTTGTCCATTTTAGAAATCCAATTTTCATCGGAAGGAATCTTGGAATGACAAAGAGATGTTACTGCATAACCTTCGTTAGCCAAATGCAAACAAAGTCGAGCCCCTAAATACCCACTTCCTCCAGTAACAAGAACCTTTTTCTTTACCATAAATAGACAATATCTAATAAATTTTCTTTCCTTTCAACCTCATTTGGGTTATGCTCCAGATTAGCTAAATTCAACAGTAGATTATAACTTGAGCCAACTCCACTAAAGGCAACCCAAACACCTGGGGGAATCGTAATTCTTTGATAACTATTATCACCCAAAGTCACATCAAAAAAACAGTTTTTGGTAACGCTCTTTTCCCTGTCATCATAAATAACAAATCGAATTTCACCCATGGGCACCACAAAGTTCAAAGTCATTTCTAAGTGCTTTTTCCAGGGCTTTGTATCACCATGGTTAATTGTAGAAAAGTAAGCTTCTCCAAAACCAGAAAAACCAACATCCGATTTTTTCATTCCATGAAATACATCACCCTTTGGATGATGTATTCTTTTTAGTGGAGTCAATAATACTCCGTATACAGTTATTTTGTCCATCCTATATTTCCAGTAGTGGCTAAGTTTTCATATCCTTCAATCTGTGACTTTGTATAAGCAAACATATCGCGCTTGTTTTTATAAAACTCATAATACCAATCACTAGTATACTCAATCAAAGTATGGTAATCAAGAGTTGGTTTCCATTGAAAATGAAACAAAGCTTTGTCGCAATTCAATTTTAATAAACCTGCTTCATAAAATTTAATATCTCCAGTTACTTGATAAGCATCTTTAGAATTTTCAAAATGCCAGCGTACACTCATATCTTCCAAAATTTCTTGAACTGTATGATTATACTCCGGTTTTGGTCCAAAATTAAAGCTCTCTCCATTCAAAGAGTGATCTTTATATAAACGTTCACCTAATTGCAAATACCCACTAAGAGGTTCCAGAACATGTTGCCAAGGCCTTGTTGCTTTTGGGCTTCTAATCTCAACCACTTTACCTTCACTCCAAGAACGCATACAATCTGGTATGATTCGATCTAATGCCCAATCTCCACCTCCAATAACATTTCCCGCACGTGCAGAAGCTATTTGAACTAAACCACCCACTTTTTTAAAGAAAGAATGATAATAGGATTTAAATATCAATTCAGCTGCACCCTTACTTCCACTATATATATCTTTACCTCCTAAGGCATCAGTTTCTTTATAACCATAAATCCATTCTACATTATCATAACACTTATCGCTCGTAATGATAATTACCGTACACGCTTTCGAGTAAGTACGCAATACTTCAAGCACATTAGCAGTCCCCATTACATTTGAAGAAATAGTGTCAATAGGTTCACTATAAGATAATGATACTATTGGTTGTGCCGCTAAATGAAAAACAAAATCAGGGGCTACTTCATTGATTATTTTTCGGATCTCTTCCAAATCACGTACATCCGCAAAAAAATGTTTCATTTTGTCTGCCAAGCTTAATTCTACAAACATAGAAGGAGTAGTTGGTATTTCATTTGAAATCCCATACACTTCAGCCCCCAAAGAAATTAACCAGGTACACAACCAAGAACCTTTAAACCCTGTATTACCCGTAACCAAAACTTTTTTGTTACGATAAACATCCCCAAAAACTACTTTTTCTCCCATTTTACCCAAGGTGCCTGATTATTATTATAAAGTTCATTTAGCAATGAATATTCTCTCGAAGTATCCATAGGTTGCCAAAAACCATCGTGTTCAAAAACTTTCAATTCGCCTAATTCGACCAGTTTTTTCATTGGTTCCTGCTCTAAAACCAAATCTTCTGCATCACTAAGAATGTCTAAAAACGCTCTATTACAAACAAAATAACCACCGTTTATGCGCCCACCACTTGCTTGTGGTTTTTCATTAAAACCAGTTATAGTACTTCCATCATCAGCTATACCCAATTCTCCAAAACGACCAGGAGGCCTAACACCTGTAAGTGTAACCATTTTTCCATGTGATTTATGAAATGCTACTAATGCCTCAATATCGATATCTCCTACTCCATCTCCATATGTTAACATAAAATATGGATCATTACCAATGTATTTTTTAATTCGACGCACTCTCGCTCCAGTCATAGCTTTGATACCAGTTTCTGCCAAAGTAATTTCCCAGCCATCTTCATCATGACTAGTTTCAGAAATTACTTGTTCTGATTTTTTTCCTAATTTTATTGTTATGTCTGAGCTTCTAAGTTCATAATTAAGAAAAAAATCTTTAATAACTTCACTTTTATATCCCATACATAGAACAAAATCACTATAGCCAAAATGAGCATATGTTTTCATAATGTGCCAAATTATTGGTTTTCCACCGATTGGTATCATTGGCTTAGGTATGTCATCAGCGACATCACGGATTCGTGTTCCGTATCCTCCACAGAGTATTACTGTTTTCATAAATTCGTTCTTATTGTAAAAAATTACTATTTATTATTTTCTATTTAAATTTTGTCACTTTTTTGCCAATATTTATAAATTTTACTTCAAAATAATTATATAAAAGTGTAGCAACAATAATTGTCAGTACGGGAACCAAAAATAAAAGTCCATCCTTTATATTAAAATGATCCTTTAAAGTAAAGTAGATCAACAATAGCTTTGTGCTTTAATTTCATCCATCCATCTACATACCAAAATATTAACAATAAATAATGGTGTAAATAAAATAACAACACTGTTAAGCCATAGCAAACTTGCAATCATATAATATTTAGATCTATAAGTACAGTAGATGATAAAAACTAGAACAAGAAAAGTTATTATAAACCCATTTTCAACTAGAGATTTTAATATAGGATTAGCTTCTCCTTGATCATTATTTTTGCCAATAAAACCAGGACCTCTCCCTAAAATCAATTCTTTAGGAGTAGACGTAGCCAAATAAAGAAATGAAGTCTGGGATCTTTCTTCCCTATTATCAGAAGAAGAAGGCCCTAACATTTCTAACAATTTACCTTGATTAACTACTGTTAACATAATAAATACTCCACCCACTAACATTAAACTATATATAACATTAGCTGTTTTTTCCTTGAGCCCTAAAATTGACATTATTTTAAATACCAAAATTGAAGCAAAAACAATTGCAAAAACAATCCAACTCATCGTTGAAAAAGAACTCAATGCACCCAATAAAACTATCAATTGAACAAAAATTAAGTACATTTTTTTTTTAATAAATTTAGAAATCAAGAAAAAATTTGTTGAAAGAAACCATCCTTGATAACTGGGCTCAAACATAAAACCACATACTCTGCCAATTTCTCCGAACTCAAAATTTTTTGTATTAATGTAGCCCAAAAAGTAATTATGATAATGCCAATAAATATCTAAACCTTCTCCAACAGGTTTTAACTGATATGGAGCTAACTCCAAATTATATGCTAAAAATGAAATTATTGATAGAACTGAAAGAACTAAAATCAAATAAAAATAAAAATTTATCAACAACTTTCTTAAACTTTGATTTCTTTTGACGCTCACTAATAATACGATAGCTAGCAAAAAATATAGAAATGAATATAGAAGGTCTGCCAAAATTGTTCCGATTGAAACCCAATAAATAGTGGAAAGAACAAAAAAGAGAATTATTGGCATATAAAATCGAATAAAATAGCTCTTACGCAGTATTGTTAATAGAGAAAAAAGAACTATAAACAAAAACAAAGGTAATCTTAGAAAAACTGGTATATAAATCGAGATTACAAACGGTGGATGGATCAAGATAAAAAAGCTTAGTAACACCACTAATATGAGAGCCACCTTATTATACTTAATTTCTTCCATTTTAAATCTAAAAAATTATATTTATTATTAATTACCTTAATTGTTCTTTTTCAAAGAAAACTGTTTTTTCAACTGCCTTCTCAAATTCTGTAAACTCGAAATTAATTAGTGATTGCATTTTTGAAATATCCAAACAAAAATCCTTGACATCAGTTGTTTTGGAATCCACATAATTAACTACTAAATCAGGCAACTGCATTTTTATCATGTCCAAAATTTTATTCAATTGATAAGCTTGACCAGATCCTACATTAATAGTCTTATTAATAACATTTTGTTTAGTAAGGTCAAAAATAATTTTAACAAGATCATCAACGAAAATGTAATCTTTTGATTGATCACCATCACCCCAAACCTCAACTATTTCTCCTCTCAAGGCTCTTCTAATGGCTATATTTATAATTCCTTGCTTTTCGGAAGTGTGGAATTTACCAAAAGGATTAGAAACTCTTAAAATCAAATAATTAATCCCGTGTTGCTTTTGGTATAGTCGCAAATAATTTTCAATAGTCAGCTTTACTACTCCGTAAGAGCTCACTGGAAAACAAATTTCATTTTCAGAAATCGCATTCAAATACTTTTCTCCATAAACAGCTCCTCCAGACGATAAATACAAAATATAGTTACATCCATATTCTTTCATCACATCCAACAAACCAATCGTTGCTATCAAATTACCATTAACATCACACAATATGTTATTTTCAGATGACAATGGAGTCGTAGATGTAGCGCAGTGAATTACCTTTGTAAAATTCCATTTAGAGAACAAGCCAACTAAAACATTTCTATCTGTATAATCACCAATAACATATTCTACAGCATCTATGCAATCACTTTGAGAACTCCTTGATTGAACAACAACCTTATATTTTGATAAATCGTTGTTTTTAAACAAATAGTCAATAATGTTCCTTGCAATAAACCCTGTTCCTCCGAGCAATAAAATGGTTTCTTTAACTTGCATAAATTTGCTCATAAATTTGTGTCAATCTCAGACCATAAGTTTCTGGACTGTATATTTTATATGTTTTTTGAGCATTGAAGCCCAATTCTGCTGTAAGTCTTTCATCATTGAACAAACGAAAAATTTCATTTGCCAAATTATCTGTAAATGATTCTAAGTTATTTTGGATTAAAACACCATTTACACCTGTTTCAATTACCTGAGAAATACCTGCAAAATCAGTTGCAACAATCGCTTTTCCATAACCCAAAGCCGATAATAAAACAAGTGGCATATCTTCGTCCCTAATGGACGGCAACACGAACAAATCACTTGCCGCAATAAAGTCTTCGCTGTTATTTTTATATCCTAACAGAAAAACATTGGAACTCAATTCCAATTCATTGATATACTTCTTCAAAAAATCTTCATCTTCTCCATTACCGACAAAAACACAATATACCTTTTCTTTAGAGAGCAACTGTTTTTCATACAAATGAAACAAAGCATCTATCAAATACCGTTGTCCTTTTCTTTCTGATAAAAAAGCAACTTGAACAATCAAAAAACTATCCAAAGGAATATTGAGTTCTTTGCAAAGTTCTTCTCTATTTAACTTCACTTCTGGTAGCGGAACACAATTATTGACAACCATAATTTTATTGGAATCAAAATTTCTTTTTTCTACCAACTGCTCTTTGGCTTTATGAGAAGCATTAATAAAACAATTGACGTTCTTATGAATAAACTTATCATAGAGCCCTTCAAAAAACCCCGTACATTCACGCGCCTGATTATTTACCTGATAAATAATTTTGGATTTTACCGTCAAAAAATTTGCAACAACCAAAATATTGCAACTTTTTGCCGCAGGGTATCCACCATTGTTGATATGAATTAAATCAGGCTTTGATTTTAATAACAAATACATCAAAACCAATAAATTCCATACAAAATATATTCGCAATTTTTCAAGAAGAAAAAAAGGAACTTTTAAAATTTTTTTTAGCAACAATGATATTGATAAACTATTGATTTGATGAAACAGTGTCTCGTTTGACAACAAATTCAATGGGGAATTCCCGTTTCTCCCCAACAATATCTCATTTTCAAGTCCTTTTTCATACCCCTTATGCTTCCTGTAAGCATATAAAAAAGTAAAATTTTTATTAAGAATTTCATTTTTTAACAAGAAAGCCATTAACTTCTCGCTTCCTCCGTATATATAACAATCGCTAAAGATTAGTATTTTTTGCTTTCCCATATAAATCATTGATTTTCTAAAAACTACTTATTGTTAAATAGTCCTAAAGTTTTACTCATTTGCTGTCTCCATTTTTCTGAAGCAAAATATTGCATGACAAAAGCAACTAATATCAATCCCCCCATCACAACAGCTACAGTTAATAAATTCATTTTCGATTTTTCCTCTGGCAAATAACCTCTTATCGAAAATGAAGCAAAAATTAGAAATAATATCGGAAAAAACATTGGAGAAAAAATCTTAGTTATTGAATCTAAAAAAGTCAATTTTAAATAACCAATCATCAACTTGTATAAGACAATAGCAGAAAATAAAAAAGCTACCAATTTAAAAATCGCAAACGAATTTAGACCCCAAATAGTAATGGTAAAGGCAATCCCTGTCCAAAAAACAAAAGGCAGGAGCGTATTTACAAAATACAACGTCTTTTGCTGTTCTTTAGCCACTAACATGAAATTAGTAGGATAAGTAATGAAAGCAAAAATATTACAGAAAATCAAAAACTGTATTACAACAATCGAAGAGGAATAATCTGCACCTACCCATGTAAGTACAATCGGTCTTGCCAAAATGGCTATTGTTAGTATCGGAAAAACAACTATAGGTGCTAAAATAGTAACTATTTGCAAATAGAATGATTTTAAGGCTGATTCGTTTCCGCTTCCTACAAAATGATTGAAACGAACATTGAATGGTGAAAAAAGAATCCCCAATATACTTCTGAAAAAGGAAAGTACGGTTAATCCTATAGCATAAATTGCAACCTGATTAGCTCCTAAAAATTTACCTATTGCTACTGAGTCCAATTCATAATATAATATCCATGAAGCCGTTATAAACAAACTGGCAAAGGCTAATCCTTTTGTCTTATCAAATACTGCTTTATTAAAATACATGGAACGGAATAAGTATCCGAAATCATAATTATATCGCTTTCGGGCAATAAACAATGTGATTAATGTCCCTATGAAATTCACAACTTGTGTAAAGAAAAAATACCCAACTATATCGTATTTTCCTATTCTAAAAAACCATAAAACTGATAGTATTTTAAATACATTACCTATAATATTGGTTCGCTGAACGATAAAGTCTTCCATTCGGATACCAAATATTATCTGCAACAAACGCTGTAACAAGGTAGTAGGAGTAAAAACTGCCAATATTAATAGTAATGAAGATGCTACATAATGCTGATTAGCAGTATCAATTCCTTTGACTAATAATTCAGGTTGCTGACTCAAAACAAAAAAGCCAATAGAAAACAACAACAAAAACACCACCAAAATAAAATTGGTAAACCCAATCACTTTCATTTCTGCTTCTTTATCTCCTTTTGCAAAATATTCAGCGGCATATTTTTGACCTGCTCCCATAAATCCCAAATCGGCATAGGCTAGAAATATAGAAAATGAAATACAAATCGAATAAATTCCGTAAGTGATAGGATCTGAAGTAAGATAAGGGATTACCATAAACATGGAAAGAAAATTCAGTACTAGTGAAACACCTTGCCAAAGATATATTTTGAGGTAATTTTTTGTATAGGATTGTTGCATTAAAGACTAAGTATTGTTTCAATAAAAATTTCAGAAGAAAGTTTACTTTCGCTTTCTTTTGATGTTAAGAACTTATAGCTATAATCGTTATATATATCAATATCGACATATAAATCCAACTTTTTACTTGCATCAAATTTATCAAAGTTAACGACTTCACAGTTAAGATAATTCGCAAAAAAAATAGTTAAATCATATAAATCTGGCATAGCCTTCTTTAATTCATCACTATTAAGAAATAAAATCGGTTTTTTAAATAATATTGGGTAGCTTATTGCTGTACTATGGTGGGTAAGAACAAATTTTGAATCTTTAACTAATTCACATGTCTTATCAAATATAATTTGTCTTCCCTGGAAAGGATTGTTAGTTTGATATTCAACTGCTTTTGGATGTGCTGCTATAACAATAGTTATATTGTGTGTTTTTTCAATAAAATCGAAATAAGTATTTAAATCTGAATAATAAATATCTGCATCAACATTTTTCAAACCACAAATTACTATATCAGGATGATTTGCCAAGTATTGATCAATAAAAACACAATAGCCATTCTTAATTACCGCATTACTTTTTATTACACTTAAATATTTATCGTAATCAAAATAATTAATTTCATTAATTTCGGCGTTTATCATATCAAAATTGTTCCCAAAACCTATAGTCAATCCACCCTCAGAACCCGCTCTAAAAACAAAATCATAAGTCTTAATAATTTTGTATTTCTTTAAAAATATTGCAACCCTATTTTTAACACCCTCAATAATTCTTTTAAATTTAAAAGATAAAATCAAATTAATAACTTTTGAAGTACTATTAGCGTTTACTGGAGAAGGAAACATTCCTCTTGCAAAAAAAGCTAACTTACAATTAAAAGACGTTAAAATTCTAAACAATTTCCAAACCCGAAATTCATAAGTAATATTAGTTATAAAAAATGTAGAGTCAATATCAACTTGAATTACATATCTTTTTAACTCATTTAAAGAAGTTATTTTTTTTACTGTAGTAATAAGGTTATTCGATTCACTGCATTTAGTATTAGGGAAATACAAATTTGAAACATCCCAATATTCAACAGAAAATCCATTATCTACACACTCGCCAAGATAATAATCAGAATAATATTTTGCTGTAATTGGTTGGTAATTAATATAAACTACTTTTCGAATCATTTTCCTATTTCTTTAATTAACCTAGCAGGAGTTCCAGCTACTACAACACCATCTGGGACGGATTTTGTAACAATTGAACCTGCCCCAACTACTGAATTTAGTCCAATCGTAACACCTGGCAATAAAATTGCATTAGCACCAATCCAACATCCTTTTTTTAGAACTATCCTTTCATCAGGATAATAACCCTGATCAATTAACGGTATGTCTAATCTGTCAAACTTATGATTGTTTATATAAAAGTGCACTCCCGATCCCATCATAACATCATCCTCAATAATTATAGAAGTCTGCAATGTTTCGGATTCACCAAATAACATAACACCAGGACGAATTACAACTCTATTACCTATTTGAATTTTAGAGCAACCAACCGCATAAGCTCCTGGTCTAAAATCTGCTGTGTCAGAAAAATGTTTAAATTTCTTTTTACAAAGTGATAACATTTGTTTTTTATAAAACAATTTCCAATGAGTAAAAGGAAGATCTGGTCCAAGTCTATCAGCTCCCAGATTGTATTTTATCTTTTTTAAAATATCAATTATCAGCATTCCAATTTGCTAAATTTTCACCAGATTCGATTAATTTTTTTCTTGCTTTAGGAAGACCGTCTCCAATGAAATTAAATAAATTTGCTGTAGCTACAGCGCTAACATTTTTATACTTTAATCCATCGATAAAATGAGATTCATTTCCAGCGCCACCAGCAATAATAAGCGGTATTTTAATCTTAGATTCAAATTTTTCAATTGTATCAAAGTCATATCCAAAACCTGTACCGTCTTTTTCAATAGAATTTAGATATATTTCTCCTACCTCAAGATTCTCAAGGTAAAGTAAATACTCTTCTAAATCAAGATTTATTTTAGTTACCCCATCATTAATGTAAACTTCAAAATTTTCACAGTGTTTCTTGTAATCAATTGAAGCAACAATACTTTGTGAGCCATATCTCTTTATCAATGCTCTAACTAACTCTGGATTTGTATGCAAAAGAGTATTTAAAACTATCTTATCAGCTCCACTATTAAAAAGTAGTTCAGCATCTAACATCGATCTAATTCCACCACCAGCTGCGATCGGAATAAAAACATCGTTAACTAAATTTTCAATAGATTTTGCAAAATCTGTAATTGATTTATTGCTACGTGTTGCATTTAAGACTACTAATTCATCCAGAGAAAAGGCAATATTTTGAAACTTGTAGTTTTTTTCAAGCCAATTAAGATTTCCAACTTTTTGTAACCTAAAGTTCCGGCTTTGCATAAAAAAACCATCACAATAAATTAAAGTAAATATTATTCTTTTTCTTAACATTAAAATCTATCGATAAAATTCTTTAATAATTTCAAACCATTCGTTTGACTAAGTTCTGGATGAAATTGAGTCCCTGCAATATTTTGGTATTCAAAACTTGCAATGAAATCAGATTCATAATTACAGTAACTCTGGTTTATTTGGTCTTCACTATTCATTTTATAACTGTGTGTAAAATAAAAATCCGATTGCCTTTCAAATCCTGCATACAATTTAAGTGAATTATTAATTTTGACTTGATTAAAACCAACATGTGGCACTTTTACATTTGAATTGTCAAACTTATCGCAACAAGCATTGACAAAACCTAAACCTTCATTAAAACCATCCTCTGTACTTGATTTTCCTAAAAGCTGCATGCCTAGACAAATACCCAATAATGGCTTGTTGTTTTCGACTACAATTTCTCTCAAATATAAATCAAGTTTATTCTGTTTGATTTTAATCATTGCATTTCCAAATGAGCCAACACCAGGTAATATTATCTTATCCGCACTATTTAAAATATCAAAATTAGCTGAAACTACTATATTTTCGACACCTATGTAATTCAAAGTACTTACAATGGATTTTATATTACCCATGCCATAATCGGCAATAACAACTTTCATAGACTAAAATCTTCTCCTGGAATAAATTTTGGTGACCAAATACCATCAATCTTTTCGAATAAATCCTTATTAGCGTATTTATCTAACACCGCATCAAATTCTTCTTTAGTCATTTTATAATAGTCAAGAAAAGTATCTATTAAATCATGTGGATAAGCATTATCATACATTTTAACTAAGTTCAACGCTTGATCTCTTGTCATGGATCCTCTTCTAATTTCAATTCCTGCATCCTGAGTTGCACGACCAAATCCAAACTTCAAATACATCAAATAAGCATGTAAAGTATAAAGAGCTTGATCATTTTGTGAAAAATTAGTAAAAGTATCCACACTTCCTTCTTCTTTTTCAATTAAACCACAGTGTTCTTTAGCCACAACATAATTTCTATATGAATCCCAAGCTTCAAAATAAGACCAATGTGTAAAAGAAAGGCCAATTTTAGAAACTTCATCATCATCAGGGAATTTAAAAAATGCCAGATCAGCTTCAGAAATATCACCATCTGCTCTAATTCTGTCAAATACTATCTGATGCCCTCCTTCTAGATATATCTTTTTCATGTATTCGATATTATAAAGAGGATTGTTTTTACTTTCTGTTGATCCGCCGTACTCGACCTCTCCATCTTCACCATAAAACATTAAAGGTATTTTAAAGTTGGCTGCCGTTTTTATACAAGCAGTCATAATTGCAATTAACCATCCATAATAAGGAAAGCCTTTTTCAATAAAACCGTATTTATTAAGCCTGTCTAGGACTACTGGATTAGGTGAAATATGAATATGATCATATCCTGATTGAATAAAATTAAAAAGATTCTGATCACCAATAGGTAATGATAATGCCGGACGTACAGTCACTGCTAATGGATTCATTCCATACTTATGTTTTAGCATATATGCCACATAAGATCCATCTTTACCACCACTTACAGGAACTATACAATCAAAATTCCCATTTGTAGATTTATATTTTGTAATTAACTCGTCAAGTTGATTTTGTCTATATGACCAGTCAATTTGTTTTTTTTCTTCCATCCACTGACAAGCATTACACCAACCTCTATCATCGAATGTAATCCTAGGCCTTGTAGACATATTCAAACAATTTTTACACCATGTAATTTTCTTTGAGCTCATACTATATATTTTATATAACTAATAATGATTATTTTTTAATTCGTAGTAACCTTAAATTGCAGTCCACCCGCCATCAATGGCGATATTTTGACCAGTAATATATCTTGAATCTTCCGACAATAAAAAAACTACGGCAGGAGAAATATCTTCTGGCATTCCCATTCGTCTCATCGGAACTTTTTTATTGTAATTTTCAACAAAAACTGGGTTTTGATTGTCAAATATTCCACCTGGAGAAATAGTATTCACACGTATGCTATATTTACCAAAATAAGAAGACAAATATCTTGTGAAATTAATCAACCCTCCCTTGATAGCTGAGTATGCAGCTGGCATTGTCATATTTGTTCCATCATATACTGTAAAATCTGGCCCTACAATTCCATAAACAGATGCCATATTTATAATGGATCCAGATTCCTGTTCTGTCATTTGTTTTGCAACCTGTTGTGTGAAATAAAAATAACTATTCAGTTGAAATTCAATATTTTTTTGCCAAGATAAATATTCAATATCTTCGAATTTAGTACCCCAATCGTGTGTTCTCGGGTAAGCATTATTAACTAAACCGTCAATTTTTTTATATTTATCAATAACCAATTTTAAACATTCATCAATAGACAAAGTATTCGTTATATCACATTTTACTGTAGCTAAATCTTCTGAAGTTTCATGATTGATATCTACATTAATACAAAAAGCACCATTAGATACTATTTTGGATATAATCTCTCTACCCAGCAAACCATTCCCGCCTGTTACAATTACAATTCTATCTTTTAATTTATTCATTGTTCAAACACGTTTTCAGTACTTCTATAGATTCTGCAAAAGTATTTATTTGTTTTCGATTACCCCTTAAACTCTCCATAAAATATTCCAGTTGTTTTTTATAGGTTTCAGCAATATTGAAATCCATATTATTATAAATTAATTCACCATTTTTATTTAAAATTGTATTTTTAATTAAATCAATGGAAAAAGTTTCATTATCGAATACAATTTCAATCACACGTTTTGCATCTTTTCTGTAATAATTCAATACAACATTTGCGGTAAATTTTTCGTATTCTAAAACATAATTGGCATAATCAAAAGCGTTTATATTCAATGAAGAAACATTTCTTTTTAGACTATGAATTTTAAGAGGTTTCCCAAAAAGCCAATGTGTATAATCCAATTCATGGAATAAATCCAAATGCACACCTCCACCCATTGCTGGATTGGCACTGTATATAGTTTTAAAATCCTTACCTGGCCGCCAATCTGGCAAATAGGAACCACAGTACACATTAACTTCATTGATTCTTACTATTTCTGTTTCTAATTTGTACTTTAAAAAATTTAGACAAGGATGAAATCTCAAATTGCAGGCTACATAAGTTACTATTTTTTTATCTTCAATTAACTTAACTAATTCAGCTGCATTTTCAAGGCTGTGAATTGCAGGTTTTTCGATAAACAAATGAATTCCTTTGTGAGCTATTTTTTCTATATACTCATAATGCAAATGAGTAGGATTGGAAACTATGGCAAAATCAAATTCAATAGTGCTATTATCTAAATCATAAATATTCTCAACACCTTCTTCAATCACAGAATTTAAGTTGGAACGCAATGCATAAATCTTAGCATCAACTTTCAAAGATTGCAATGCTGTAATATGTTTTCTAGCAATAGATCCCAGGCCAATAACCAAGATTTTCATAACTCAAAATCCAGTTTATTGTTTTGTAACAAATACTCCATAAACAAGAAATCTACGTGATGATCCAAATCAAAACAAATGTGATCCATTGCATAAATCAAAGATTTATCAGTAATCGCGCTTTTTGAATCTGAGTCAAAAAAAGATCTTCTGTACCAATAAAATGAAGCGTTTAAATCATATACTTTTGGTGCCGATTGGCGTGTCATTACGCTACCGTCAGGATTGGTTTTTACTAAAGAATAAAAGCCATTAGCATTCTCTTCTACCATATTGAAGTACGGATTTCGAGCCGCATTATTTACCGAAAATAAATTTTTCGCCTTTGGGTTAGCAATCATCAACTCTAATGCTTTTTCTAAATCCTCTGATGTCCTTAGTGGAGAAGTAACGTCTAAATCTAGAACAAAATCATATTTATAATCTACCAAAGATTCCTCATATGACAATAAATCTTTTATAGTATCTATTTTACCCGCTACATCGGTAGCTAAGTATTCTGGTCGTACATAATCTGTAAGAACACCATGCGCAGCTGCTACAGACTTTATTTCAGAATCATCTGTAGACAAAGCTACTTTTACATTCCATTTCTCTTTCAATCTATTGGTCAAATCTATCGAATAAACAAGAAGTGGTTTTCCTGCTATCAATTTAATATTTTTTCCTGGTATTCCTTTTGAACCTCCACGAGCACAAAGGGTAATTAATATGTTCATGTTAAAACTTAATATTATGTATATCAATATGAGCCTTTTCAAAATCTTCATGTTTTCCTACATCCAACCAATAACCGGAAAAAGGAAAAGAAATCACTTTGAATTTTTTCTTTATTAACTCTTCCATTAAATCGGTAGCATTGAAAAAAGTATCCTTTGGTATAAAACTTAGCATTTCTTTTTTCAACAAATAAATCCCTCCATTAGAATAATAGGTATAGGTTGGTTTTTCTTTAAAACTTTTAACATTACCATCGTTTGTTTCTAATACAGCATATGGAACATTTACCTGATATGGTATGGTTAACACCGCTAAATCAGCATCTTTTTTTATAAATTCAAGAAAAAATTGTTCATAATCAATATTAGTCAACAAGTCTGAATTAGTTACTAAAATATAGTCATGCTCAAAATTTTGTATTTTAGAAACAGCTCCAATTGTTCCTAAAGGCTCCTTTTCCCAAACATATTCGATTTTTACATTTTTATGCTCTCCTGCACCAAAATGATCTTCAATTTGTTCTCCTAAATATTTCACCGATACCCAAAAATCATCAATTCCAAATAAAGCCAATCTGTCTAAGTTGTGTTCCATGATAGCTTTATTTCCTACTTTTAAAAGTGGTTTTGGAACAACATCTGTTAAAGGTTGTAATCGTTGTCCTCTACCTCCAGCCATAATTACAGCATCAATCGGCAAATAGGATCTAATTTTTCTAAAGTTTATGACATTTACCACTTTACGACTTTCATCAAGCACAGGTAAAATTCTAAAATCACCTTCACGATATTCTATAATCTTTTTTAGATTATTTTCTCCCTTAATTATATATCGAGGATTATCTTGAATAATTTCATCAACTTTACTATCAATTGTAAATCCTTTCAGCAAACCGCGTCTAACATCACCATCAGTTAATGCTCCAATTAATTTGTCATCTTCATCAACTACAAAAAGTATGGCATCTTGAGACAATTCATTGAACTTTAATAATGCTTCTTTAATTTTACTTCCAAAAAGAATTAAATGGTCTCTGTATATTTTCATAAAAACTCTTTTACGATTTTAACAATGTTATCAGCTACTCCTTGCTTAAAATACACATTTTCTCCTTTGTAATTTTCTAAACGCAACGCTTTATCAACAGCTGTAATAATAGTCTTTTCTTCAAACTTACAATTCAAAATATTATTACTTTGAACCCTACCTTTCTGTCGGTCTCCTACATTTACGACATACTTCCCAAAAGAGGCCGCTTCCAAAATCCCACTAGAAGTATTCCCTATCAAGATTTTGGCATAATGCATAGCTGAAAAATAATTTATTTTTCCAAAGTTTTCAATCAACAAAAATCGATCAGGGAATTCCTTCTTTAACTTTTCGATAGCTTCTCTGTAAACCGATCCTTGTGTGTCGGCATTAGGCATTGTAACAATCACAAATATTTTTTTTGAAATCGTTGCAAACGCATTTTTCATCGCTTGGGCATACTGAACATTCTCCTGCACCGACATAGTCTCTGGATGAAAAGTAACTAGGACAAACTCTTCATCAGGTATAGCAAATTTTTCAAAAAAAGTACCTTTTGCAATAGGGCGAAACGTTTTGATGTCATTTAAACTCAACGACCCAAAAGAATATACCCCCTCCGAAGAACCCACCAAATCGATAACTTTTTCCATAAAAACATCTGTCGCGGTAAAATGCAACTTTGATGCTATTGTAATTTGGTGGCGATAAACATTGTCTATTGCTCCCAATGTGGTTTCTCCACCGTGAAAATGAGCAAATTTCACTCCAAAAGGAATTCCAGCCTGCACAGCTGCACTCATCTCAAAACGGTCACCCAAACAAAATACCAAATCATAGGTATGATTGGTCCAAAAGTCTGCAAATTTCAATACTGTTAAACCATAGGACGATGTAATTGATTGTGCGTCATCATTTGAGATCAAAGAAGAAATAGTATGAAAACAAGTATAACCGTCATTCTCTATATCAATTAATGTATATCCATGGCTTTTTGACAAATGAGTCCCAAAAGCAATAATTTCCATTTCAAAAAAAGAATCATTTTTTATTTTTTGAAGTAAGGGAAGATAAATACCGTAATCGGCTCTTGAACTAGTTAAAACACCTATTCTCATTGAATATCAAAATATGAAAGTTTATCAAATTCACCCTTATTAATTATTAGTGTCTTTCCGATAACATTTTCCCATTCCATTGGTGAAATACCATCACCTGGTCGTAAAGGAATAAGATCTTCATCAATTATTGTATGACCTTTAAGTAAATCTCTTTTGACATGTAAGCTTTTTCTAGCTATTTCAATATTCTTGTGTTCACTTTCGCTTGCTATTTTCTTCCCATTCCCACTCATGGCCAATTCAATATTTCGAATGGCTTTTACCATCGCTTTCAGTTCATCTGGCTCTAATGAAGCTACATGATCTGGACCCGGTAAAGTCTTGTCTAATGTAAAATGTTTCTCTATGACATGAGCCCCTAAAGCGACAGCAGCGACGGGAACTTCAATACCAAGCGTATGATCGGAATATCCAACTTTTGTTTTAAATTTTTCTTGAATAGTAAGCATTGCTTTAAGATTAACATCCTTCATAGGAGTTGGATACTCGGTATTACAATGTAAGATTGAAATCATTTCCATTGACAATCCAAATTTCACTAATACCTCCAATGCCTTTTCAATATCGCTTTCGGAACACATTCCAGTGGACATTACAACAGGTTTCTTGCACAAGGCCACAGCTTTTAAGTAAGGATAGTTCGTTATTTCTCCACTTGGAATTTTAAAAAAGGAAAGCCCTAAATCATTTAAATAACGAACTCCCTCAACATCAAATGCTGTCGAAAAGAAATTAATATTTCTTTCCTCACAATAGGACATCAATTCTAAATGATCCTCGTGACTTAACTCTAAATTCTTCAACATGGCATATTGAGAATCATCACCATCATTAATATTAACACTCTGATATTCGGCTTTTTTTGCTGATTTGCTTACTAAACTATCTGCTTTAAAAGTCTGGAATTTTACATAATCAACGCCTGCATCAACAGCGGCATCAATTAGCTTTTTAGCGATTTGAGTATCTCCGTTATGATTTACGCCTGCTTCGGCTATGATAATTACTTTGCTCATTTTTAAAATATTCTACCTGGATTCCCAACAACTTTTTTTCCATCGGATATATTTGTTATAACGACTGCTCCTGCACCTATTACAACATCTTTTCCTATAACAATTCCTTGTTTTATAACCGCATTTGCTCCCACAAATGTTCTTTCTCCAATACTAACATTTCCTGCAATAACTGCTCCTGGTGCGACATGAACCGCATCCCCTAAAACACATTCGTGTTCAATAATACATCCAGTATTTAAAATTACATTTCTTCCAACCACCGCTAGGGCATTGACAGCCACATTTTTGTTAATAAAACTACCATTACCAATAACAGCATTCTTTGAAATATGTGCCGTTTTATGTAGAATCGTTTCAATGGTCTTTCCTTTGCTTTCAATCAAATGGGCTATATTTTGTCTCAATGTATTATCACCAATCCCGAGAAGAAAAGAAACTTCCTTTTGCCATCCTATAAAATCATCAAACTTCTCAAATCCTAAATAAGGTAAATTATAGGGATCTAAATCCGATTTTTCTTTATCAGAATAACCTATAATTTCTAAACCATTTTCCAAAACAGTTTCAGCTAAGACATAAGCGTGTCCCGAATACCCAATAAGAATATGTTGTTTATCTGACACTACTCGGTATGTTTACAATTCTTTCTTCTAAAAATTCGGCATTGACCTGTTCATCTTTCTGACAATGTGCATACATAGGCAAACGGTACATCAGCTGCCAAATCGGTCGAGTCATCACCTCATTGGCATTAGTCGTTTCTAAAAAAAAATCCCGTTCTTGTTTATTTTCCAACTGTACGCACATCAACCAATAATTGGCTTTAGTATCAGGTGTTTCGGTTCTGAATTGTATCCCATTAGTTGCAAAGAAAGATTGATATTCTTTTGCCAACTTTCTTTTGTTTTCTACAAATCCATCCAATTGCTCCAATTGTGCACATGCCAAAGCGGCATTCAAATTGGGCATTCTGAAATTATAACCCATTTCATCATGAACAAATTCATAAGCATGAGGCACTTTGGCTGTTGTAGTCAAATATTTTCCTTTAATTCCTAGACTGACATCATTGGAAACAATAGCACCGCCACCGCCGCAAGTTACAATCTTGTTTCCATTGAAAGAAAAAACACCAGCTTTTCCTAAACTCCCTGTTGGCTTCCCTTTGTACTCGCTACCTAATGATTCAGCGGCATCCTCTACAACTGGAATTTTCCAAGCCTCACAAACAGTTATCAGTTGATCCAAATGAACTGGAAATCCAAAAGTGTGCATCGGCACACAAGCACTTATTTTTTTTCCTGTCTTTTTATTATAACAACCGTCTGCACGCAAATCACCAAATTCTTCTAAAAACACAGATACAGCTTTTGGAGACAATCCCATAGTGTCTAAATCAACATCTAAAAAAATAGGGGTTGCATTTTGATATGCTATGGCATTGGCAGTAGCCACAAAAGTCAAGGCTTGTGTTAATACTTCATCCCCTTCTTTCACACCAACTAAACGTAATGCTACTTGAATACCAGCAGTTCCGTTGACAACGGCCACTGCTTTTTGGGTTTGGGTAATGCCTTGCATCATCAACTCGAATTGATCTACATAAGCCCCTACAGAAGATACAAAAGTAGAATCAATAGTTTCCAATAAATATTTTTTTTCATTACCTCCAAAATGAGGAACGTGTAACGGAATAAAAGTATCCCTTTTGTACTGCTCCTTGATAAAGGTTATAACTGAATGAATAGTTGACATAATTACATTTTTGCATCTAAATATTTACCTGTTTCTTTATGTCCAAAATTTGGAATCATATCATGAAACAAAGAGACAATTTCTTCTTTACTCCATTTTTTATTTGCTTTCATCTGAGTTATTTTGGAGCTAAAACTTTCTAATTTGGATTGTTCAAAATTCGCTTCATTTTTTATAACCCCTAAATTTTTAAATCGTTCCATATCCAGAACTTCATTATCGGTAAAAAACTCCTCAAAATCTTTTTCCCCTGTGGTATCACTAGAAGTAAACAAACATGGCCATTTTTTTTGAGCTATTAAAGCATCAACATTGTCCCTAGCTTCTTGCTCTGATTCACACAAATAAGGTTCGTATCCAATTTCTGATAAATATTTCACTGCAATATCGGAAAAGGAAATCAAATGTAAATTCTCACTCAACTTAGGAAAGAAAATATCTCTATTCTCTCCAAAAACACAAGACATCAAACATAACTCACCTGATTCCCTTGGAGTTACGAAATAACGTTTGATATCATTAGGAGCCACAATAGGTTGTTTTTTCAAAATACGCTGATTGAATCCATGCAATAAAGACCCATCAGAAAACGCAACATTGGCAAAACGAGCCGTGGAAATTTTTATTTGTTGGCTTTTACGCATCAAATACATTTCCATGATACGCTTGGAAGCTCCCATCATATTAACCGGATTAGCAGCTTTGTCAGTAGAGACACAAAAATATTTTCGTGTACCTTTATCAATCGATTGCTCTAATGTTTTTTCAGTATTAAAAACGTTAACGTCTATCATACGCATTAAAGTAAAGGGATCTTTTTCACTACGAACGTGTTTCAAGGCTGAAAGATTTAACACGTATTCATATTTTCCATCTGCTTCAATAAACGCATCATATTCAACAGAACCAATGTCCAAAGCAAAAGTTTGGAAATCTCCGTCAATATAACCGTACGAACTTCTCAAGTCACGCACCAATTCCACCATATTATTTTCACTAATATCTACAACATGTAATTTTGATGGATTTCTTTTAAAAATTTCTCTAGTCACCGCTTGACCAATAGATCCAGCACCACCGATAACTAAAAAAGAGGAGCTACCAACAATTTTAGATAATTCAGCTTCATTATTTTGAATATCAGATTTAAATAATTCTTTATTTCTTCCTATTAATTTAAGAATGTTCATTAGTATCTTACTTGATAAAATTAATTGTTAAAAAAATTACTAAATAATTGATCTTAATACTCGCCTTCCCATCAAAAACAAGACAGTTAGAAAACTAGCTAAAAATGCTCCCATCACTAATCCTTTAGCTTTACCAAATTTCTCCTTTTTCAAAGGCAAAATCGGTCGGTCAATTACTTGTATTAAGGGGGTTTCTTTTCTCAGTGTAACTTTTGCTAATTCTGTTTGTTTCACCAATTCAGTTAATATAGCGGTATTTGCTTGCACATCCACTTGGCGACGGGCTGAGGGCGCTCTTCGCACATTCAATGCCGGATTCAAATTGAAGGTATTGTCGTTGGCTACAGCTACTCCAGTAATTGCGCCATTCAATTCCCCACGAATAGAATCCGTTTGGCGTACCAAAATCTCCATGTTCATTTTGGCTTTCTTACTTTTGGTGGTCACATAAAAATCAGAAACCGTTTTGGCTAAATTTTCGCAAAACTGCTTGGCAAACAATTCATTTTTATCATTCACATCAATGTTGATGATGGCAATCTTTTTATCTTTTTGCGCTACTGATAAACTCATCATAGAGAGGTTATCATACATCATCCCCAAAATACTATCGTGTACACGAGTGAAATAGGTACGTTTCACGTTGGGTAAAAATTGAATCTTTTCTAATTTGGGTTTGCCTTCCCATTTTGCTCTCCATTCGTTATTTTGGATATACAATTCAGCCAAAGTAATGGGTTTCCCATCCGCATTGGGCACACTACTCAACAAGGTCTTTTCTACCATAGCACGGGACTTGAACAGTTCTGTTAAATTGGCACCAGTAAACATACTTCCTCCACCGCCACCTAAATCTAATCCTAAGGAACTGGCTAATCCTAGTGCTCCACCTAACCCACCACCACTTTTTTCGTCTTCTAAAGCGAAAGACAAAGTCGCCGTATATATGGGCTTATTAATAAAAGAGTAAGTAAGTCCTAGTACACTTCCTATTGCTCCTGCCAAAACAATGATTTTCCATTGGGATAGTAAGAAGCTGTACCACTCTTTTCCTTTTTCAAGTAATTCTTTTAACGATATCTCGTCGTTATTTATGTTTGTTGGTTGTTCCTCCATTGTTTAAATATCGGTTATCAGTTATCGGTTATTGGTTAATCGGTTATGGTGGTTAACTGTTATGGGATAACTGGTTAATGGGTTAATCATTTAACTGTTTATAAAGTTAGTTAACTTGTTGATGCATAACTGACCAAACCTAAATCGTTTAAATAATTAACCTTAAATCTATTTAATCTTTCTAAAAATCTCTAACTTCTAATTTTCACCGCAAGGTTCGCAAAGAATTACGCAAAGAACGCAAAGCAGTTTAGGCTTACAAATGCTTCTCGACTGTACTTCGACTTCGCTAAGTATAAACTGCTCGACTTAACAAATGAGGCATAATTTTAGAAAATCTTTTAAACTCTAACAATTAACCTTTGTCTAAACAATTAAACGATTAACCGATTAAAAAATTAAACATCAATCTCCTCATTCCCCCTTCGGGGGTTAGGGGGATTTACTTAAACGCCGTTACAATCAACAACGCCAAACTACTGATCACACTACCAATACTGACCCATTCTCCAGTTGTCATTTTTCTTGTTTCAGGTTTTTCAGGCACTACGATTTGAGAGCCCGGTACTACTTTAGGATATGAGCGCCAAAACAAGAAATGTCCAGTAACGGCTGCTTTTCCATTCGGATAAATCACATAGGCTTTCTTTCTCCAAGCTTTAGCATCCGTACCACCCACGGCATCCAGATAATAAGCAAAGCCTCGTCCTCTTTCATAAGGGATTTCTGAAGTCAACAACACATTTCCAGTTACTTTCACACTTTCGCTTAAAAAGGAAACTTCAATTTCATCCTCTGGCAACAAGGTAACATTTGATGTGCTACCTGGCTTTTTAAGAATCGCTTTCCAATCTACTGGTATGGTTGCAAAATGGACTTCTTCTTTTAGTTTATTTTCTAATTTATTTTGAATACTATCTTTTTTACCTAAATTCAAATTGATGTTTTCCAAATCTTCTATCTGTTTGGCTTGGATAGGACGTTTGATCTTCACACCGTTAGGGTCTGCCAAGGAAGACAGGCCACCCGCTCTTTGAATGATGTCGTATATCTTTTCTTTCTTTTGTACTAAAGCATATTTACCGGTATAATTCACGGCTCCTTTAACCGAAACTTGTTGAGGCTTTTCATAAACCGCTACTCTTCGGATATTAATCACATCAAAAGGACGCAACTGAAAATTTTTCAATTGTTCATTCGAATCTGTACTGATTTCGAAATCAAATAATTCTACACGATTGGGAAAGTTAACATCTTCTAATTCAGATTTGATCATTCGGGCAATCTCTACTCGTTTAGAAGCAGCACCGGTAAGTCCACCCGCTTGAACAATCACATCATTTAGCGATAATTTGTCAAAATAATCATAAGTCCCTGGCTTTTTTACTTCCCCATCAATAGAAATAGTGTAGTCTTCTTTAAAATCTAAGATGGAATATACGGTAATGATATCTTCTTTTTGAACCAAAAGATTCGCCATAGCATCACCCGCTAAAGCTTTTCCCAAATCTACATTCACAATTTCAGTAGTCAAATCCGATTTTAAACGAACAATTCTTGCTCTGTTTTTGTAGGCATCTTCTTTTAGTCCATCGGCTTGAGTAACCAAGTCAGCTACACGCATCCCGTTATAGTAAGAATAGGTGTCAGGTCTAAACACGGCCCCTTCAATTTTGATACGATTCTCAAAACGATTCAAAATTTTCGTTACTTTAAACACATCACCTGCTAATGGTTTATAAGTGTTAAATTCATTAGATTTCACATCTTTGACCTTGAACTCTTTGTTTGTTTTTTGCAATACATTCACAGATGCCGTATATGCCAAATCGGTAAAACCTGAGGCAAAACGCAACAAATCACTAAAGGATTCTCCTGCTTTTAATTCAAAAATACCAGGACGTTTCACTTCGCCCTCAACAGTGACTCTTTTAGCATAAGCAGGTATACGAATCACATCATTGTCTTTTAATCCAATATTATCCGATTGATTCCCGTTGACTAAAAAACGGTAAATATCAATATTTCTGTAAACTTTATTATTTCGAATCAATTCTATGTTTCTATAACTTCCGTTTTTAGAAGGTCCACCTCCCAAATACAAGGCATTGTAGACCGTTGCCAAAGAAGAAACAGAATAATTCCCAGGTTGCTTGCTACCTATTATGGTCACTTTAATGGTACGAATTCGACTCAAACTCACCCCTACCTGGGACTGACCTGAAGCAACAGTACTGTAGACCCTTGCAATAGCACCGCGGATTTTTTGAGTAGCCGCCTCGATAGTCAAACCCGAAACCGCGATTTGTCCAACATATTGTATGCTTACCTTCCCCTCTATAGATACTGGAACACTTGCATTAAATTCTTGAATGCCGTAGACACTCACTTGCAATTCATCCCCAGGACCTAATACATAATTCACGGGAGTCGCTAATTTTAAATCGGGTTCAAAGTTCAAAGTAGGATTGTCAAACAATTCCGAACCAAAAACCAGAGCATTCAGAGTATCTTTAACTTTTTTGTTAGTATAGGTTTCCTGCTCACGCAATGCTACTTTTTTATCTGCACCTTCATTTTTATTGGCAGGGTTTGTAGTAGTACTAGTAGTATTAGCCGCTAAACGTGTTTTCAACTTAGCAAACTCAGTCGCAGGCATACCTTTGGCCAAAGCCATAGGTTCAGCTTGTTCAATAGTCAAATTATTTGTTTGCAATTGTGCTTTAATTTTGGCAATATCAGCATCCGATAAATAATCTACCTTCAAAGTACTCAAATCCTGACTTTTTAATAGATCCTGTGCCAACAATGAGGAAGTATTAAACACCCCAAGAACAAAAATAAAAACAAATAGTATTTTTTTCATAACAAAAAGTATATTTTTTCCACGGCTTCGCCTCTGTGAGTCCCATGTAAGGCTCCCTGTTTATTTTTTTTGCGAATTTAAGATAAATAAACAAGAATTGTAGTCTTATTTAAACCTTAAATTTTTATCTTTTTACTGTGTTTATGCGACCATACGTTAACTGGCCAACCAATAAAACTTTAAACGATCATCCCTAAATTCACATCCTCAATTATCACTTCTTTCCCACTCTCAACACGCAACCCAAAGCCTCTAATACCAATACGTAACTAGTAGCTTTAACCTCTTGCACTAACGCCACCTGATCTTTAAAAACCCCTTGTTCTAAGACCACTCTATCTCCAGGCTGCCAAGTAGCTAGTTCTACCTCAAAAGAGTCTGGTTCCGATAACCATTGTTGAATAGCCTGTATTTCCTGATTCCTAACTATCGCGGGCTTACCTAACCAAAACAAATAGCGAACCACCCCAGTAACGGTAAAAACAGTGTTTCTATTTTTCTCTTCCAATTGAACAAAAACATAGGAAGAAAACAAAGGTACCTCAACTTTTTTCTTCCGATCACTCCATTGTTGCACCTTAACTACTGTAGGACAATAAGCCGTAATACCAATTCCATTAAGCCTTTCAGCTACCTTCTTCTCCCATTTGGGCTTTGTATAGAGTACGTACCAGTTCATTTTTTTCAAGGTATCGGGCGTTAGGTGTTTGGTATTGGGTATTGGGTTAAACAACATATTCAATTACATTTATTCCCAAAAAAACGTCAAATCACTGTTCACTTCTAACATTTCATTATTCACTTCTGACTATTCACATTTCACTTTTCACTACTCACTCCTATCTACAAATACTGCTTTTCATAATACGAAGCATAGGCTCCAGAAGTCACACTATTCAACCACTCTTGATTACTCAAATACCAATCAATGGTTTGTTCTAAACCTTCTTCAAAAGTTACCGAGGGCTTCCAACCCAATTCTTGATTGATTTTATTGGCATCGATAGCGTAACGTAAATCGTGACCAGGACGATCTTTGACATAAGTAATCAACTCTTGAGAAGTCCCTTCTGGGCGGCCTAATTTTTGGTCCATCAATTGGCAAAGCACTTTCACCAAGTCAATATTTTTCCACTCATTAAAACCACCAATGTTATACGTTTCATGATTATTGCCTTTGTGAAAAACCAAATCAATCGCAACAGCATGATCTTTGACAAACAACCAGTCTCTAGTATAATTCCCATCGCCATACACTGGCAAAGGTTTGTTTTGAATGATATTATTAATAAAAAGCGGAATCAATTTTTCAGGAAAATGATACGGCCCGTAATTGTTAGAACAATTGGTCAACACATATGGCAGACCATACGTTTCTCCATAAGCTCGCACGAAGTGATCTGAACTAGCTTTTGAAGCAGAATAAGGTGAATTGGGATCATAAGATGTCGTTTCGGTAAACAATCCCTCAGCACCTAAAGTACCATATACCTCATCGGTACTAATATGATAAAAACGTTTGCCTTCAAAATTATCTTTCCAGAGATTTTTAGCCGCATTAAGCAAAATCATGGTACCAAAAACATTGGTTTTTACAAAAGAAAACGGATCTGTAATGGAACGATCTACGTGAGATTCTGCGGCTAGATGCAAGACACCATCAAATTGATGCGTGGCAAACAATTCATTAATAAAGGCTTCATCAGTGATATCTCCCTTAACAAAAGTATAATTCGGTGCATTTTCAATATCCTTAATATTCTCTAGATTCCCTGCATACGTCAACGCATCTAAATTAAAAATATGATACTCTGGATAAGTAGTTACAAATCGACGCACTACATGCGAACCAATAAATCCAGCCCCTCCTGTAATCAATATTTTTTTCATTTTTACTATATTTTTATATTGAGAAATCTTTATTCTTTATCTATTTGGTTTATTCGTTTAAATGGTTAATCGTTTAACTGACAACCTAATACCCACGACCTAAAACCCAAAACCAACAAACCTACAACTTCCCATCTACAGGTATTTGCAGCACCCCTTTCACATCGTACAACACACTTTTGTCTTTTCTCAAAACTGCGTAGCCCATATCTAAGAAAGCTTTATGCGCTACACCTAAAACGATGGCATCAAAAGTCGTTTCGGGTAATTCGTTTATCGTAGTTAATCCGTATTCATGCATTACTTCTTCTGGATTCGCCCAGGGATCATAAATCGTAACCTGAATGCCATAATCTACAAAAGCACGAACGACGTCTACTATTTTAGTATTGCGAACATCAGGACAATTTTCTTTGAAAGTGATTCCTAATAATAACAATTGAGCGCCATTGATGACTACCCCTTTTTTGATCATTAGCTTTACTACTTGAGCCGCTACATACTCGCCCATACTATCATTCAAACGACGGCCAGCTAATATAATTTCGGGATGATACCCTTTCTCTTGAGCTTTTTGTGCCAAATAATAAGGGTCAACCCCAATACAATGACCACCCACCAAACCAGGCTTGAAGGGTAAGAAATTCCATTTTGTACCCGCTGCCTTTAAGACCTCTGCAGTATCTATATCCAATAAATTGAAGATTTTAGCCAATTCGTTGACAAAAGCAATATTGATATCACGTTGCGAATTTTCGATAACTTTAGCGGCTTCGGCTACTTTGATAGAAGGTGCCAAATGCGTCCCAGCCAAGATAACCGATTGATACAAGGCATCAACTTTTTGACCTATAGCTGGAGTAGAGCCTGAAGTGATTTTTAGAATCTTTTCTACCGTATGCTCTTTGTCTCCCGGATTGATTCGTTCTGGCGAATACCCTGCAAAAAAATCTACATTAAATCGTAGTCCTGAAACTTGCTCTAAAACAGGTACACATTCTTCTTCGGTAACACCCGGATAAACGGTAGATTCGTAAATAACTATATCCCCTTTTTTTAACACTTTCCCAACAGTAGTACTGGATTTATATAAAGGCGTTAAATCAGGTCGATTGTTTTTATCTACGGGAGTGGGTACCGTAACGATATAATAGTTACAATCTTGGATGGCAGTGATAGCACTAGAACATAACAATCCTTTGTCACTAACTGCAAAATCATTCACTAAAACAGATTGAAGAGCCGCATCAGTCACTTCCAAAGTACTATCTGTTCCCTGTTGTAACTCAGCTATCCTTTTTTCGTTAATATCAAATCCAACCACGGGATATTGAGTAGCAAAAAGTCTAGCCAAAGGCAATCCAACATATCCGAGACCGATTACGGCAATTTTTATATCTGTGTCCAATCCTTATCAAATTTAAAACAAACAACTTTCGCTTTTTGTTCTTGGGTTTGCAAATATAACAAAATCTACACAGCTATTCTTCGGAATTTAAAGCAGTAAAAAAAACAAAAGGTTGCACTCCAAACTCTCGGAATACAACCTACTGTAGTTGAAGTGCTAAACTTCACATAATTCAACAAATAAAAACTAAAAAATCACTAAATTTAGTGATGGTTTTTTTGAGTTCAATTAGAATAACTGTTTAATTACTTAACCGATAACCCATAACTGGTCCTATGCCCCAATCCCTAAGTAAACAAAACCAATAGCTCTCATCTGATCAGCATCTAAAATATTTCTACCATCAAAAACAAAAGCTGGTTTTTGCATGCCATCATAAATTCTTTGCCAGTCATAGCTTGTAAATTCATCCCATTCTGTTAGTACAGCAATAGCATGAGCATTTTCACACGCTTCATAGGCAGAAGTTGCTGGAGCAATATGTTTTTGATTTTGTATTGTACTTCTTGACTCTAAATAATCCAAATCGGCAAGTACTTTTTTAAACGATACTTTAGGATCATAGACCGAAAGTTGGGCTTCTTCATTAATCAAATCATCGGCCACATAAATAGCCGCCGATTCGCGCGTATCATTAGTATCTTTTTTAAAGGCCCAACCCAAAAAAGCTATTTTTTTATCGGCTACCGTATTATACAAGGTTTGTACTATTTTGTTAGAGAAACGTCTTTTTTGATGATCATTCATAATGATGACCTGTTCCCAATAGTCGGCTACTTCATGTAAACCATAGGATTTGGCAATGTACACCAAATTCAAAATGTCTTTCTGAAAACAAGAACCTCCAAATCCGACTGAGGCTTTCAAAAATTTCGGACCAATTCTACTATCCATTCCAATAGCTCTAGCTACTTCATTCACGTCTGCACCTGTTTGCTCACACAATTCAGACATCGCGTTGATGGAAGAAATACGTTGTGCTAAAAAAGCATTAGCCGTTAATTTTGACAATTCCGAAGACCAAACATTTGTAGTCAAAATCTTTTCGGGTGCAACCCAATTAGCATATACATCTACTAAAGCTTGGATCGCTTTTTGTCCTTCCACTGTTGTATCGCCACCTATTAAAATTCGATCAGGGAATAACAAATCAGTGACTGCTGTTCCTTCGGCCAAAAACTCAGGATTGGATAAAATTTGAAATTGCACTCCATTACCTGTATGATCTAAAATACTTTTAATCGCTTCGGCAGTGCGCACTGGCAAGGTTGATTTTTCAACTACAATTTTATTATCTTTCGCTATTTTAGCAATCTGACGGGCACACAACTCAATGTATTTTAAATCAGCCGCCATCCCTTTTCCTTTACCATAGGTTTTAGTTGGGGTGTTTACTGAGATAAAAATCAGCTGCGCTTCGTCAATTGCTTTTTCCACATCTGTAGAAAAAAACAAATTACGCCCTCGCGCTTCTTGTACTACTTCGGCCAAACCTGGCTCGTAAATTGGAATATTGTTCACATCAGCATCATTCCAAGCTGCAATTCTTTCTTGATTCAAATCCACCACAGTGACTTGGATATGGGGGCATTTTTGTGCGATAACTGCCATCGTTGGTCCTCCAACATATCCGGCACCTATGCAACATATTTTTGTAATGGTCATTTTTTGCTATTTATCTTTTAATTCTCAACTTAAACCTCCTTGTTCTTTTACAACGGATTGACATCCGTTGATGTGCTATTGGTCGTTCCTACTTCAACGGATTAAAATCCGTTGCTACACTATTGGTCGTTCCTACGGAACTATTTTAGGTTGTTCCAATACCAATGAACCGCTTCTTTTAACCCTTCTTGTAGGGAGAACTTGGGGTCATACCCCAATAATCGCTTGGCTTTGTCGATGCTGGCCAACGAATGAGGAATATCTCCAGCACGATTAGGACCATACTCAATAGGAATATGTTTGATGCTTTCATCAAATTCTCCTAAATACATTTTTAAATATCCAACCAGATCATTAAGTGTATTGCGATCTCCAAAAGCCGTATTAAAAACTGTATTTATGGCTTCAGGATTAGTAGTAGTCATGGCCAATTCATTCATTTGAATGACATTATCGATATAAGTGAAATCTCTAGAATGATTCCCGTCACCATTAATCTTTGGACTTTCAAGCGCCATCAATTGTTTTACGAACTTCGGAATCACTGCGGCATAAGCTCCTTGTGGATCTTGCTTTCGACCAAAAACATTAAAATAGCGCAATCCGATTGTCTCCATGCCATAGGTCTTCCCGAAGATTTCGGCATACAATTCATTGACATATTTGGTAATAGCATATGGAGATAATGGTTTCCCAATTACCTCTTCAACTTTGGGTAAGCCCTGCGAATCTCCATAAGTTGATGAACTGGCTGCATATACAAACCGTTTCACTTTAGCCTCTCTTGCCGCAACCAACATATTCAAAAAACCAGAAACGTTTACTTCATTGGTAGTAACAGGATCTCCAATTGAGCGGGGAACTGAACCTAGTGCCGCTTGATGTAATACATAATCTACACCTTCAACCGCAAGTGCACAATCATTCGCATTACGTATATCGCCTTCAATCAATTTAAAATTAGGATTTGTCTCTACCGCAAAAAGGTTATGCCGGTGACCCGTGGCAAAATTATCCAACATCACCACTTTATATCCTTTAGCCAAAAAATGCTCCGTTAGATTAGAACCTATAAAACCAGCTCCTCCAGTGATTAAAATCGTTGTTCCCATTACACTTTTCTCTCCTTTTTTAACCAATCTATAATTTTAGACAGCCTTTTTTTCACTGGTTCAACTTCATGATACCCGTTAGCATAGGTATTATTCCCATAACCATAGCCGTATCCGTAACCATATCCAGTTCCATATTTTGCTTTATTTTCAAAACCATTTAAAACAATACTAGTATTCTTTAATTCTCCTCTTTGCACTCTGTTATTCAACAAAGTAATCATATCTTTCTTAGAGAAATTTTGACGAACAATATAAAGCGTTGCATCACAATACTGATCCAACTCAAGCGCATCCGACACCAATCCTACAGGAGGAGTATCTAGAATAATGTAATCGTATTTTTGTTTTAACTCAGCAATCATTTCCCCCATTCCTTCACTAATAATTAATTCGCCTGGATTGGGTGGTATTGGTCCTGATAAAATAACATCTAAAAAAGGGACTTCGGTAGTATTAATAATCTCTTCAATTGTATTTTGATGAATTAAATAATTAACAACACCCTTATCATTATTCAAATTAAATTCTTCAAAGAGTTTAGGCTTACGTAAATCCAAGCCCACAATTACCGTTTTCTTCTCGCTTAAAGCAAAAACTGTAGCAATATTAATAGAACAAAACGTCTTTCCTTCCCCACTAACTGAAGAACTAATCATCAATGTTTTCGCACCGCCTACATTTTGTTTTTTATACAAAAACTGCAAAGAGGAACGGATTGCGCGGAAGGATTCTGACAATGCTGATTTTGGTTTATTAAAAACCGCTAATTCAGATTTATCTTTATTCACTCCCACAACACCAATCAATGGAATCTTAGTTAAATTACCAAGTTCATCCGTATTTTGAATAGAATTATTGATGAAGAATATAATCAAAACCACAATAAGCGGAATTAAAATTCCTAGAAACAAAGCTAAAACATAATTTACCGATGTTTTTGGACCAATCAATCCTCCTCCTACATCTTTTGCAGGATCAATAAAATGAATATCAGACAAACTAGCTGCTTTTACGATGTCAGCCTCACTGCGTTTTTGTAAAAAAGTATTATAAATATTATCGTTTAAATCATATTTCCGTTTGATTTTTATCAATTCCTGCTGGTCTTCAGGTAATTGCTTGATAGCACTTTCCGATGCTCCAATCTTACTATTAATTGTTGCTAAATCGTATTGAAGCGTTTGTTTGGCGGTAGTTATGTTTTCTAATAAAACATTTTTGACCGCCATCATTTGATTATCAAAATCTTTAAATATCTTTTCGCTTTTTACAGCATAAGCCATTTCTGAACGCTGCGTTGATAATGCTATTAATTTTGAAACATTAACTACAATATTTGGGTCTTCAATTCCTGCCACTGATGGCGCTGGTAGCTTTGAATAATCGACGCTACTTCTCAAATAAGATTTTAAAGAATTGTAATAAGCCATTTTTCTTGTAATCTCATCTTTCTTAACGTCATACTGAAGAATTTTATCCGAGAACTTCACTCCACCATCTTCGATATCGATAATGTTTTTATCTTTTCTAAATGATTTCAATTCGTTACCCGTTTCTTTCAATTGTGACTCCATAGCAATCAGAGTACTGTCAATAAAAGCGATGGTATTTGTTGCAAATTGGTTTTTGCTATCCAATTGTCTTTTGATTAGCATTTTTACAGTAGCATTCAAATAATCAACTAAACGTGCTTTGTTTGTGCCTTGCATACTTAAAGTCAGAATAGAACCTCCTTTGTCATCTGCTTTTACTCCAATTCCTTTATAATTTGAAACTGTTCCGTCAAAATTATTGAAACGAACAAAATATTCATTGCCTACATAAAAACCTGGATTGTCATTTATTTGCAAACGCCAATTTAAAAAAGGTAACACAACAACTTCTCCTACTTTAAATCTCTTTTTAAATTCACCCACTACCACAGCTGTACTAGATGTTGAATTATCAGAATAATGAAGTAAAGGAACATCGCTATTTTCAAAAGGAATTTTTATTTCATATTCTGACGCAGACAGAAAAGTGATACTTATTAAAGCACCAGACAACTGCCCTTTCTTTTTATCCAAATCCAATTGAAAAGGAACAGCACCATAGGCATCAATCAAGTTATACTTGCCTTGTGCTAAATAATCAATATAGTATTGTAATTTATCTACCACCAATTCATTATGTGAACGCGATTGCAAAATAGTGGTAATGGACTGTACTTCGTCCGAAACACCGCCCCAGTTGAATGTCAAACTTGTATTTGAGGTAAATAGAGGATTACTCTCTTCTTTAACAGAAATTAGCGTTTCTAAACCATAAATTTTTTCTTTTCGAATATTCACTTGGTAAGCAATAAAAAAGGCAATCGCCAAGCTTATCAAAAACCACTTCCAGTATCCTGCAATTTTTATCAAAAAACCTTTGAAATCAAAAGTGGTTTGATTTTCAAAAATGGAAAAATCTTTTAGGTCAAGCATTTTCTAGAATTTGGATTTAATTTTTTAATAACAAATAAGTGGTAGTTACCAATGAAATCAAGGTAATGAGTGTCCCTAAGGATTCTATTCCTGTTTTCCCTGTTCCCCAAGACTTTTGCTTGAGTGGTTTTACATAAATATAATCGTTAGGTTGCAAATAATAATATGGCGAGTTGATTACATTTCTATCAGTTAAATCTAAATCATGCATTTCAACACCGGTAGGCGTTTTTCGCATAATAGTAACTTCTTTTCTATTCCCTACCATAGTAATATCACCAGCATTGGCTACCGCTTCTAATATATTTACGTTTTCTTGAAAGAGTGTTTTTGTCCCAGTACTACCTACTTCACCATTAATAGTATATCGAAAACCTGACAGTTTTACATTCACAAAAAGATTTGCCTCCTTATTAAAATACTCTTCCAACAACTGTTTCTCAATTTTCAATCGAACTTCGTCTAAGGTATAGCCTAAAACATTCATCTCACCTAGAATAGGGATTCGGATATTGCCGTGATCATCTACTCGAAAACCATTAAAATACAATCCGCTTTCCGAATTTTGCCCAATGCTCTCGTTAGTATTCGCATTGACATTAAAAATAGCCACCAATTTGGGATCAATAGCTTTGAGGTTGATACTTAATATATCATTAGTTTGCAAACGATAAGGTTTAGACCCAATGGCAGCAATAGCTTTCTCTGGAAACTCAGACTCTTTTTGTTGCAAATAAGTTAAATCTTTTGTTGGTATACAGGATGTTAAAAGCAAACCACCTATTATTATCAAAAAGAATATCGATTTATTCATGCTATTTATTTTGTTACAAATATAGTTTATCATTCACAATTAACAGAAAACAAAAACTATTAATTGGAACCCGATGTTTTAAAGGAAGATTCAAAAGGAACACGTTGCAAAATACTTCTTCCAAGAGTCACTTCGTCTGCGTATTCTAACTCATCACCAACAGCAATTCCTCTTGCTATAGTAGAAACTATTACTTCCGAATTAGCGATTTGTTTATAAATGTAAAAATTAGTTGTATCGCCTTCCATAGTAGAACTCAGCGCAAAAATTAACTCCTTAACTTGTCCCGAATTCACTTTTTCTATCAATGAGTTAATATTCAATTGGCTTGGCCCCACCCCATCAATTGGAGAAATTTTACCTCCCAAAACATGATAGATTCCTTTGTATTGTCCCGTATTTTCAATAGCCATTACATCTCGAATATCCTCTACTACACAAATTAATTGATGAATTCTTGATGAATTTGCACAGATTTGGCATAATTCTGTATCCGAAATATTATGACAATTGGAACAAAACCGAATATCATTTCGCATATTGGTTAATGACTCCGCTAAAAATTGCGTCTGATCAGAAGGCTGTTTGAGCAAATGCAATACTAAGCGCAATGCAGTTCTTTTACCTATTCCTGGCAATTGAGCCATTTCGCTTACTGCTTTCTCTAATAATTTTGAAGAAAATTCCATAGCGACAAAAATACGTTTAAAATTGAAAAAACCCTAGTTTTAAAGGGAAACTAGCTTTAGAATCAAAACTAACGACAATTTAAGAAACATTATATTTTTGCAACAAACTAACTATACCTTCTTGTATTCTTTCCCGACTTTGCGGATTTAAATTGGAACTTGACGGAAGGCATAAGCCTTTTTCAAACAAAGACTCAGCGATGTTACCACCATAAAAACAATATTTTTCAAAGACAGGCTGCAAATGCATTGGTTTCCATAAATGTCGTGCTTCAATATTGAATTCTTCTAAAAACAACCGAAAAACTTCAGGAGTGAGTCCGTTAGTTATTTCCTTATCTATCAAAATGGTTGTTAACCAATAATTAGAAAAAAAGTCACTATTGGGCTCAGAAAAAACAGTAATTCCTTTGAAACTAGCGAACAAATCACTGTAAAATGAATGATTAAAACGACGTGCTTCTATCCGTTCTTCAAGAACTTCTAATTGCCCTCTTCCAACAGATGCTGCTATTGAACTCATAGCATAATTATACCCAACTTCACTATGCTGATAATATGGTGCTGCATCACGAGCTTGAGTCGCCAAAAAAGTAGCTCTTTCTTTTTGCAATAGATTAGAAACCAACAAGGCACCACCACTAGAAGTCGTAATGATTTTATTCCCATTAAAAGAAAAAACGCCAATATCTCCATGGGTACCACAAGGTTTGTCTTTATAACGACTCCCTAATGCCTCAGCACTATCCTCCAAAATAGGAATGGAGTATCTATTCGCTACAGCTTGAATTTTTTCAACTTGATAAGGCATCCCATATAGATCTACTACAACAATACATTTTGGCTTTTTGCCGTTGCGTATTCTATCTTGAATTGCCTCCTCTAAAGCTATCGGACACATATTCCAAGTTTCTACTTCACTGTCAATAAAAATTGGAGTTGCTCCAATGTAAAGGATCGGATTGACAGAAGCCGAAAAAGTCATCGTTTGACATAAAACTTCATCACCTGACTGAACCCCTAATAACATTAGTGCCAAATGAATAGCTGAAGTCCCAGAATTAGTAGCGGTTATATATGTCTTATGATTCAAAAAACGAGCTAAATCATTCTCAAAATCCTGAACAACGTTTCCCCCAGAAGTAATCGCATTGGCTTGTAATGCCATTTGAACATATTCTAGTTCACGACCACTGGGATGTGATTCCGAAAGAAATATTCTTTTTTCATGCATAACGACAACCCATTACATTTTATATAATTAATAAAAAAAGCTTACTAATATTGATTTGTAGTCAATAAAACTAAAGTGCAAGCCACTTCCGCCTTTATACCATTTAACTCTAACAATTGATACAATTCTGGATTTTCTGTCCCTGGATTAAAAACCACTCGTTTAGGTTTAGCTTCTACTATATAATTATAATAATCTCTTTGACGGGCGGGATTTAAATATAATGTGATGGTATCGATATTTTTTAACGGTATCGCTTTGGTTTGAATTTTTACTCCAGCCACTTCACCTGCATTTTGTCCTATTGCAATTACAGAATGCCCCTTATCTACCAACATCATTATTGCTTTGTAGGCATACTTTTCTGGTCTAGAAGTCGCTCCTAAAACCACTGTCTTTTTATTTTTTGTCATTTTTCAAAATATATACCGTAAAAGTAGTTAAAAAATAAGGAAGCGCTCTCAATTTTGACTCTCGAAAATTGTAGCAAACAAAAACAATAAATTAACAGACGAGTAAGATTTATCATTCCAAAAATTGTAGCTTTGTGTTAAAATTAGACCTATGGAATTATTCATTTATCTTTTTGCCGCTTTATTTTCCGTTTTAAACCCAATCGGGACAGTACCAATTTTTGTGGGATTAACGCAAAATGATGCCCAATCAGAACGCAACAGACTTTCGCTTTGGACCTCAATTAATGTTTTCATTATTCTAGTGGTCTCCTATTTGGTTGGACAATATGTACTTACCTTTTTTGGAATAAGCATAGACTCCTTGAGAATTGCTGGAGGAATTGTTATTGTAAGTTCAGGATTCTCTTTATTGTCTGGAAAATTCAATAAAAAAAGAGGTATCAATAAAAAAATTGAAAATGAAGCACAAAAAAGAAATGATATTGCACTAACGCCTTTAGCCATCCCAATGCTTGCTGGCCCTGGATCAATGTCATTATTAATAGCTTTCTACAACCAGCACAAATCTACCAATGAGATTTTGATTTCTATAGCCGCCATCCTTGCTATTTCGGCAACAATCTATATTATTTTAAGAAGTGCACATTATTTAGCAAAAGCGCTCGGAGCATCTGGAATTGTCGCCATTTCTCGCATCGTTGGATTTATAGTAATCGCAATTGGAATACAATATATAGTTAGTGCCCTAATCAATATCATTAAAGCTAATTTTTAGCCAAAAAAGCCAGTCAAAATATAATTTTTGACTGGCTTTTTCAAATTCTTTTTATCTCTTTTAAACTCTCGGCAAGAAAATCTCGGCCATCATACAGCGAGCACTTCCGCCCCCGCATGCTTCGATAGTATCTAAACTAGAACTTAAAATTGTAGCATGTTCTTCTAATTGAGTAATTTGCTTTTTCGTCAATGATTGATGAGCTGCAGCACTCATTATCAAATACCTTCTATCATCTGCTCCTTTTACTTCAAGCATATTACCAGCAAAATTATTCACTTGATCTTCTGAAATTAATATTACTTCTTTATCATCATTTTTCAAGCTATCAACTACCATTTTACGTTCCTTTTTATCATCAATGGAATCGGCACAAAGTACTGCAAAAGTTTCTCCCAAACACATCATCACATTGGTATGATAAATTAATTTACGCTCATTGTTTACCGATTGAAAGGCTTCAAAAATTACTGGAGCAAAATCAAAATCTTCGCAAAACTCAATAAACAACTCTTCGTCAGCTCTAGGCGAAAGCGCACAATAGGCCTTACCATTTGCACGGTCTAACAACAAGCTTCCTGTACCTTCCAAAAATATACCATCCATTTCGGCTTCGGTATAATCCATGATTTCATTAATCACAAAACCCTCGTCTTCCAAAATATCTAGAATTTCTTCTCTTCGTTCCAATCGGCGATTTTCTGCGAACATAGGATACAAAGTCACATCACCATTTTCGTGAAAAGAAATCCAATTGTTTGGAAAAATACTATCTGGAGTATCTGGAGTAAGCGTATCATCTACAACAATTACATTCACTCCAACAGCACGCAATTTTTTGACAAAGGCATCAAATTCTTCTTGTGCTTTGGCATTTACAGTAGCTGGTAAAAGTCCATCTAAAACTTTTTGGTAATAATTATTTACAGCAGTTTGCTCATTCATTCTAAAAGCAACTGGGCGAATCATCAAAATAGAGTTGGTCGTTTGTTTCATGTCTTTTTTAATTTAACAATTGGATTCAAAATAGTCTAACTATTTTTCCAAAATTATTCTTTAATCTCTAACTAATGGTAAGGTTGAACAACGCAATAACCCTTCTTGCTTAGCTATCTCAGCATATGGAATTTCTTCGACTATAAAATCGTTACTTCGTAACCAATTATTTAATCTAGTAAAATTTTTCTCGGAAACTACGACATTTGGTGCTATAGAAAAAACATTCGAATTCATATCATACATTTCATCTCTTGTAATATGAAACAAGTTTTCCTTTCCAAAAAGATTCACTAAAAACAAATAATCTGATTCTTCCCTAAAACCATTTTTATAAATAATCCCTTTATCATTTCCAACAGGCTGAAAACAACAATCTAAATGTAAGGCATTATCTCGAGCTTCCAACTTCGACTTAACCAAATCAAAATCTTTAACTATTTTATTTGGGAACAGTTGTTTTATAAATTCAACCCCTTGCCAATTCGTTCTAGCGGTTATATAATCTTTGTAATCGCTCCCTTTATACGTTCCAATAAAAATATAATCATTCCAAAGCATAACATCACCTCCTTCGATATGAACTTCCTCGGGTGGCCTAACTACTTTAACCGGATTAATTTGGTCAATGACATATTGAATTGCATCCAATTCTCTTTCTCTATCCGGCAAAATATTTGATTTAATAAAAATATCATCAATAACAAATCCAATATCTCTAGCAAATATTTGATTATAATTAGGAATTAATTCTGGTCTGAGAACTGCAATGTCATATTTTTGAAAAACAGAATTAAAGGCCTCCATTTCTATAATCATATCTTTTTCAACAGGATAAGTACCCGCTAATATGTGCTCTAAAGATTTAGGATCATAAGCCTCATCACTAGTTGGAGTTGCCCCGTTACTATTTGCTGATCCTAAAATAACTTTCCTTAATCGAGCTGTTTCATTTTTTACATTTAAATCTAACATTCTAATTTCAAATTATTTAGAACCAAAAAAGCTCCACAAGTTCGTGAAGCTTTTTGCCTTTTATATTATCTTTTTTCTACACTCAAAAATTCCCGCAAAGGATACCCAACATAAACTTGTCTTGGGCGGCCAATAGGCTCTTTGTTTTCTCTCATTTCTTTCCATTGGGCAATCCAACCTGGCAAACGACCGATAGCAAACATCACTGTAAACATATCCGTTGGAATACCTAAAGCTCTATAAATAATCCCTGAATAAAAATCAACGTTAGGATACAAACTTCTTGATTTAAAATAATCATCTTCTAAAGCTGCAACCTCTAGCTTTTTAGCAATTTCAAGAATAGGATCTTCAACACCTAAAGTTGCTAAAACTTCGTCTGCTGCTTTCTTAATAATTCTAGCTCTAGGATCAAAGTTCTTATAAACTCTATGACCAAATCCCATTAAACGAAATGGATCATTTTTATCTTTAGCTTTAGATAAATACTTTTCAGTATCACCACCATCTTTATGAATTTCCTCAAGCATTTCTAAAACTGCTTGATTAGCTCCACCATGCAAAGGTCCCCATAAAGCAGAAACACCTGCAGAAATAGAGGCAAATAAACCAGCATGAGACGAGCCAACCATACGAACTGTTGACGTAGAACAATTTTGTTCATGATCCGCATGAAGAATAAACAATTTATCTAGTGCATTTACAACTACAGGATCTGCACTATAAGGCCCAGTAGGTAATTCAAACATAAGACGCATGAAATTCTCTACATAACCTTTTGTGTTGTCGTAATAGTTCAATGGGAATCCCATACTTTTTCTATACGTCCAAGTAGCAATAACAAGGAATTTACCCATTGTCTTACATACTGCTTCATACATTTCTTTTTCGTTTTCTACATTAACCGATTTAGGATTAAAAGCAGTTAATGCACTAGTCAACGCAGACAAAACTCCCATTGGATGGGCTGTTTTTGGAAATCCATCAATGATATTCTTCATTTCTTCGTTTACCAAAGTATGTTTACGGATATCATTTTCAAATTGAATTAATTGTTCTGCAGTTGGCAATTCACCAAAAATCACTAGATATGAAACTTCCAAAAAATGTCCCTTATCTGCTAAATCTTCAATTGAATACCCTCTGTAACGAAGAATACCTAATTCACCATCTAAAAAAGTAACCTCACTCTTACATGAACCAGAATTTTTATACCCTGGATCAATCGTAATTACTCCTGATGCATCTCTTAATTTACTAATATCAACAGCGCCTTCATTTTCACTTCCAACTATAAACGGAAGTTCAAATTTATTGCCATCAATTTCTAACGTTGCTATTTTTGACATAATATTATATATGATATACTTAGATTAAATATTTCCCAAATCTAATGAATTTAGAACTAATTTAAAAATGAATTCAATCTCCAACTTGTTAAATGTTTACAAAAAAAGCCATCTGAATAAACAGATGGCTTTAGTTATCAAAAAAAACAATTCTTATTTTATATTAAAAGCATTTTTGCCAGGGAAATATGCTGTCCCTTCAAGCTCTTCTTCAATTCTCAATAACTGATTGTATTTTGCCATACGGTCAGAACGAGAAGCAGAACCTGTTTTAATTTGACCACAATTTAATGCTACTGCTAAATCAGCAATAGTATAATCTTCTGTTTCTCCAGAACGGTGAGACATTACTGAAGTATACCCTGCATTCTTGGCCATATTTACAGCTGCTATTGTCTCAGTTAAAGTACCAATTTGGTTTACTTTTACCAAAATAGAATTTGCGATACCTTTTTCAATTCCAGTAGACAAACGCTCCACATTAGTTACAAACAAATCATCTCCTACTAACTGAACTTTATCACCAATTTTTTCGGTCAATAATTTCCATCCGTCCCAATCATTTTCTTGCATTCCATCTTCTATAGAGATGATTGGATATTTAGATGCTAGCTCTGCTAAATAATCAACTTGCTCTGCAGATGTTCTAATTTTTCCAGTTGGACCTTCAAATTTAGAATAATCATATTTACCATCAACATAAAACTCAGAAGCTGCACAATCTAATGCAATCATTACTTCATCACCAAAAGTATATCCTGCAGCCTCAACCGCTTTTTTAATTGTATCTAAAGCATCTTCAGTACCACCAGCTAAATTTGGAGCAAAACCTCCTTCATCACCAACAGCTGTAGAAAGACCTCTATCGTGTAATACTTTCTTAAGGTTATGGAAAATTTCAGTACCCATTTGTAAGGCGTGCGTAAAAGAAGTTGCTTTTACTGGCATGATCATGAATTCTTGAAAAGCAATTGGAGCATCTGAATGAGAACCTCCATTGATGATATTCATCATTGGCAACGGTAAAGTATTTGCTGAAACACCACCAACATAGCGATACAAAGGAAGACCTAACGCGTTAGCTGCCGCTTTTGCTGCCGCTAGCGAAACACCTAAAATAGCATTAGCCCCTAATCTTGACTTATTTGGAGTACCATCTAAATCAATCATCATTTGATCAATTTTATTTTGTTCGAATATAGAAGTTCCTACTAATTCTTCAGCAATAATAGTATTCACATTGTTTACAGCAGTTAAAACTCCTTTACCTAAAAATGCTTTACCACCATCTCTCAACTCCACTGCTTCATGCTCACCAGTTGATGCTCCTGAAGGAACTGCTGCTCTACCTAAAATTCCATTTTCTGTAATCACGTCAACTTCAATAGTTGGATTACCTCTTGAATCAAAAATTTGTCTTGCGAAAATTTTAACAATAATACTCATTATTCTTATATTTTATGTTATTAATTTGTATTTTACTCAAAATTACGGAAATTAAATGATAATCATAAACAAAGAAACTACTATATTTATTAATTTATTAACGATAACGTTTTAGCTTTTAGCTTTTGCAATATTCTCTATAAACTGATCAAATAAATAAGATGAATCATGAGGCCCTGGACTTGCTTCTGGGTGATATTGAACAGAAAAACAATTCTTGTTTTTCATTCTCATTCCAGCAACAGTTGAATCATTCAAATGTAAATGCGTAATCTCTAAATCAGAATTTCGCTCTAACTCTTCCTTATTAACTGCAAATCCATGGTTTTGAGAAGTGATTTCACCTTTTCCAGTAATCAAATTAGACACTGGATGATTAATCCCTCTATGACCATTAAACATTTTATAAGTAGAAATTCCATTTGCCAAGGCAATTACTTGATGTCCCAAACAAATACCAAATAATGGCTTATCATTTTCAATAATTTGTTTAGCAACAGCAATGGCACTATGAAGCGGATCTGGATCTCCAGGACCATTAGACAAAAAGAAACCATCTGGATTAAAAGAAGCTAAATCCTCATAGGAAGCATCATAGGGATATACTTTAATATAACAATCTCTTTTCGCTAAATTTCGCAAAATATTAGTTTTAATACCTAAATCTAAAGCAGCTATTTTATATGTAGCATTTTCATCACCATAGAAATAAGGTTTTTTTGTTGACACTTTAGAAGCCAACTCCAGTCCTTTCATATCTGGTACTTTAGAAAGTGCTACTTTTAATTCTTCAACAGTAGTACCATCAGTACAAATCACAGCGTTCATAGCGCCATTTTCTCTAATGTAAGCTACAAGCGCTCTAGTATCAACATCTGAGATACAAATTAAATTTTGTTTTTTAAAGTAATTTTCAAGGCTCTCATTAGCATCTGGACGAGAATAATTAAAGCTAAAGTTTTTACAGATTAAACCAGAAATTTTAATACTATCCGATTCTACCTCTTTATCATTAACACCATAATTTCCGATGTGTGCATTGGTAGCTACCATCAATTGACCAAAATAAGATGGGTCAGTAAAAATCTCCTGATATCCTGTCATCCCAGTATTAAAACAAACCTCCCCAAAAGCGATTCCGCTAAGACCAATTGATTTTCCGTAAAAAATTGTCCCATCACTAAGTAAAAGTATAGCTTGTTGTCTAGTTGTATATTTCATATGTAGTTAAAAATTTTGCAAATTTAAAATTTAAAAGAAGGCGAAACAATTTAAATCAACAATAAGTAAATAAAAAATGTGTCAAATTAAAAACCAAAAAAAAAGGATAAACTATAAATAGCTTATCCTTGTTTTATTTATCGAATGATTATTTTCATAATTATTCAGCAGCTTCTGCAGTTGGTTCAGCACTCTCAGCAGGAGCCTCAGTAGCATCTTCTGATCTTTTAGCTTTACCACCACGACGGCTTTTTGCTTTTTTAACTTCTTTTTTACCTCCGTTATAAAGTTCGTTAAAATCAACTAGTTCGATCATTGCCATATCAGCATTATCTCCTAAACGATTACCAACTTTAATGATACGAGTATATCCACCAGGACGGTCTCCAACTTTAGCAGCTACATCTCTGAACAAATCAGTTACAGCATATTTGCTACGTAAATAAGAGAAAACGATACGACGATTGTGTGTAGTATCCGCTTTAGATTTTGTTATAAGCGGCTCAACAAATTGTTTAAGCGCTTTAGCTTTAGCAACAGTAGTGTTAATACGTTTGTGCTCGATAAGAGAACAAGCCATATTAGCTAACATAGATTTTCTATGTGCAGTCTGTCTGCTTAAGTGATTGAATTTTTTTCCGTGTCTCATTGCTTTATGAATTTAATCGCGCCTTAAAGGCGGATTAGATTATTCTTTATCTAGTTTGTATTTTGTTAAATCCATCCCGAAAGTAAGATTCTTTACAGCTACTAACTCATCTAGTTCTGTTAAAGATTTTTTACCGAAATTACGGAACTTCATTAAGTCATTTTTATTGAAAGATACTAAATCACCAAGTGTATCAACTTCAGCCGCTTTCAAACAATTTAAAGCTCTAACAGATAAGTCCATGTCAACAAGCTTAGTTTTAAGCAATTGTCTCATATGTAATGACTCTTCATCATAAGATTCCGTTTGTGCAATTTCGTCAGCCTCAAGTGTAATTCTTTCATCAGAAAACAACATGAAATGGTGAATTAAAACTTTTGCAGCTTCAGTAAGAGCATCTTTTGGATTAATTGAACCATCAGTTTTAATTTCAAAAACTAATTTTTCATAATCTGTTTTTTGCTCAACACGAAAGTTTTCAATAGCATATTTTACATTTTTTACTGGAGTAAAAATTGAATCTGTAAAAATAGTACCAATTGCAGCATTCTGTTTTTTGTTCTCTTCTGCAGGAACATATCCTCTACCTTTTTCAATAGTCAAATCAAAACTCAATTTGATTTTACTGTCTAAATTACAGATTACAAGTTCTGGATTTAAAACTTGAAAACCTGAAATAAATTTTTGAAAATCACCAGCTGTTAATTGATCTTTACCAGAAACAGAAATAGTAACTGATTCATTATCTATATCTTCAATTTGACGTTTGAAACGTACTTGTTTAAGATTTAAAATAATTTCGGTAACATCTTCAACAACTCCTGAAATAGTGGAAAACTCATGATCTACACCTTCGATACGAACAGATGTTATTGCATATCCTTCTAATGCTGAAAGCAAAACTCTTCTAAGTGCATTACCAACGGTCAATCCGTAACCAGGTTCTAAAGGTCTAAATTCAAATTTACCTTCAAAATCGGTTGAATCGATCATGATAACTTTATCGGGCTTCTGAAAATTAAATATTGCCATAAATTTCGACTAAGTCAATTATTATTTGTTGTA
>CAUPRE010000015.1:0-93907 GCA_963513565.1 uncultured Flavobacterium sp.
AACTAGTAAAAAAGCTTACGAATGCTAAAAGTAGGATTGTGAGTTTCTTAAAATGGTTGTGAAATTGCTTGAACATTTGTTTATTTTCCATAGATTAATTTAGGTTAAGTTTAATAATTTATAAATGTAAGAATTTATTTCAACCAAAAAATACCCACTTTTAGTGATATTTCAAAAAATAGTTTGTTAGTCAAATGATTAACTTTAAACAAAAAAATCCATTCGTTTTTGGCGAATGGATTTTGTTTTGTTTTACTGAGGACTAATCCCGACACTTCGGGACTAGTCACTATTCACTTTAATTAAAGTTCTTTTCTAAACGTTTTTCTTCGACAGTGAATGGTGGGGTTGAAGTTTTTCCATAGCAATTGAATAGCGAGATTGTCTGCTAATTCGGGTGTGCGGATGCAGTTTTGAATGCCTTTTTCGGTAAAAGTGGTATGGTATTCTTTAAAAATAATAGCGTGAACTCCTTTGTTTTGGTAGTCGGGATGTACACCAATTAAGTAAAAAAGTACGTCTTTGCTGTTTTTTCTTGCTTGTAATAAATGAAGGAACCCAAAAGGAAATAATTTGCCTTTTGCTTTTTGAAGCGCCTTTGAAAAACTTGGCATCACGATGGCAAAAGCGACTAGATTTCCGTCTTTGTCTTCTACATATTTAATGTATTCTGGATTGATGAAATTAATGTACTTGTTTTTGAAATATTCCTTCTGAATGTCGGTAATCGCTACAAACGAGGAAAGTTTGGCATACGATTCATTGAATAAATCAAACATTTTGTCCACATACGGAAGAACGTCTTTGGTTTTGGTGAAATTGATGGCTTTTAATTGGTATCGCTTTTTAATCAACTCCTGCGCTTTGTCGAATGTTTCGAGTTTTACATTTTCAAAAGGGAATTTGTTTTCTACATATTCTTTTTCGGTAACATAACCCAATTGCTCGAAGTGTTGCGCATAATAAGGATGATTGTACCAAGTAATCATAGTGCCAATTTCTTCGAAGCCTTCGGTTAGCACTCCAACTTTGTCCAGATTAGAAAACCCCATCGGCCCTTCTACATAGTCTAAGTTGTTTTTGTGCCCCAATTCATACACTTTTTCAAGTAGCGCTTGGGTTACTGTTATGTCGTCAATAACGTCAAACCAACCAAAACGAACCTTTTTTTTCTGTTGATTATTAACTTCATCCCAATTGATGATAGTGGCGATTCGCCCAACGATTTCTTCGTTTCTTTTGGCGACAAAAAAATACGCTTCGGCATTTTCAAAAGCGGGATTTTTGGTCTTGTCAAAAGTTTCTAATTCATCTGCAATCAATGGTGGTACCCAATAGCTGTTGTTTTTATAGAGAGAAAAAGGGAATTTGATAAACTCGGTGATTTCTTTTTTGCTTTTGGCTTCGTGAATCGTAATCATGGATTATAAAGTGTAAAGTGTAGGTGCGAATATAGCCAACTTTTGTCCATAAAAAAAGCCCAATTAAGGGCTTGTTTGTTAGTCGTATTTGGATTTTCTTCTTCTTTCTTGTTCTTGATTATCGGTCGCTTTTTTCTTTTTATCCTCTTTTTGCTGTCTTGAAATTGCTTTTTTGTAAAAACCATCATAACGCCAAGAAACTCCAAAGCCACCATATAAAATGGTTGGAGTGTTTTTGAAATTGGTACTTACTGAAGCGTCAATTTGGAAGTTGTCATTAAGCAAATAAGCGGCTCCACCACGAGCGATCATATCGCTGTAAAAATCACTGTTGTAGCCTTGGTTTTCAATAAATCCAGACCATCTTTTGCTGAATCCGCGAGTTAAAGTCACTACATAGCCATAACTTGGATAGTCTGTGCCAACATAATCAGCGATGATATTGGTAACAAAGACCCATCGCCCGTCTCCTAAGTGATTTTGTGTAATCAACATGACTTTGGGAGAAATACTTGATTCTAGCGAAAAGGCATATGGATTTCCTTCGAAAACAAAATTGGCTCCTGCAAATACAGAAACTGCTGGTAAAAGCTGTCTCCAGTTAAAACGTTGGTTGGCATTCCAACTGTAAAAGTTGACCTTTTTCTCGTAATTTTTAAAAGGGTCATAAATTAAATATTTGGCTCCCAAATTGGTTTGTCTAAAATTGGCTCTGTTGGTTGTGCTTAAATTGGTTACAAACTGATCATTTTGATATTGAATATCTGCAATCACTTCTAATCTTTCTAAAAAAGCGCCCCAACGAATAGTGGCGTCTAGGCCAAAACCATTAACGTCATAATTTAATAAATTATGGTTGGATGTAATTCCATAAATTCCAGTTTCAATTTGTATCACGTGTTTGCCCACACCATAAGCGGACATGGTTTCTCCCGGTCGATTGGAGTTGATTTGATCTGTATATTGCCCATAATGAACAAAAGGCATCAGAAAAAAAGCGATTAAAACAGTTTTTTTTAATTGGAGCATAGTTAGTTTCTTTTTTATTTAAAGTAGTAACGCAATCAAATGTACTATATTTTATTATTTATTTAAGATACGGATTTTAAATTTGAACATTTGATTTACTAATTTTGAAAAAAATTTTAGATATGCAACTAGCTTCATTTAGTGGATTTGTAAGAACATTGTTTTACATGATAATGTTTTACTATGTTTTTAAATTTTTGGCTAAACTTTTTTTACCGATTTTAGTTAAAAAAGCGGTAGAGAAAGCTGGTGAAAATTTTCAACAGCAACAACAATATGCGCAACAACAATATGCCCAAAATAATAGGAGATACAACAATCAAGACGAGATTATTGTAGATACTGCTCGTTCCAAAAATCCAAAAGAGACCAAAAAGGTGGGAGAATATGTGGATTACGAAGAAATAGATTAAATTTGTGCGCTGAAGCCCATTTTTTAATCTAATTCAAATCTGAATCCATTGAAAGTTTTAAATAAATTTTACCCGCACGCATTAGCTATTCTAGGTTTTGTAGTTATTTCTTTAATTTATTTTTATCCTGTTCTACAAGGAAAACAAATCTTCCAGTCTGATATCGCTCAGTTTACTGGGATGGCCAAAGAGCAAAACGACTTTAGAGCCATCGAACATCAAGAACCTTATTGGACAAATTCTGCTTTTGGTGGAATGCCTACTTACCAATTAGGTGCAAAATATCCTCACGATTATATTGGTGCTCTAGATGATGCTATTCGATTCTTGCCTCGACCAGCCGATTATTTATTCTTATACTTTTTAGGATTCTACGGCCTTTTATTGGTCTTGAAAATCGATCCACTTAAAGCCTTTTTTGGAGCGATTGCCTTTGGTTTTTCTACTTATTTGATTATTATTTTGGGAGTGGGGCACAATGCCAAAGCTCATGCCATTGGATATATGCCTATGGTAATTGCAGGTTTTATACTTGTTTTTCAGCGTAAATATATTCTGGGTGGCTTGGTTACTTTATTTGCCACAGCATTAGAAATTAATGCAAATCACTTTCAAATGACCTATTATTTGTTGTTGTTATTATTGATTTTGGTTGGGTATTATTCGTATCAAGCGATCAAAGAAAAACAATATAAAGACCTTGGCAAAAGTTTTGGAATATTAGCTATTGCAGGAATTTTAGCCATTGGAGCAAATGCTACCAATTTGCTAGCTACTTCAGAATATGCTGCTTTTAGTACTCGAGGGAAAAGTGAATTGACCTTCAATCCAGATGGTTCTAAGAAAACAGAAGATATAGCTTTATCGCGTGATTATATTACGGAATATAGCTATGGCATAATGGAGAGTTTCAATTTGATTGCTCCAAGACTCTTTGGTGGTTCGAATAGTGAAGCTCTTGGGAAAGACAGTGCTATGTTTGAATTTATGGTGGGTCAAGGTGTTCCTGAAGATCAAGCTGCTGATTTTACCAATGGATTGCCTACATATTGGGGTGATCAACCAATTGTAGCTGCTCCAGCTTATATTGGAGTTGTGGTTTTCTTTTTGGCGGTTTTAGCATTATTTATTGATAAAAGAAAAATTAAATATGTATTCTTTGGAGGCGCTATGTTTGCGTTAGTCTTGTCTTGGGGAAAAAACTTTTCTTTATTGACAGATTTTTTCATCGATTACATTCCGATGTACGATAAGTTTAGAGCCGTTTCGTCTATTCAGGTCATTCTGGAATTATGTTTCCCTGTTTTGGCTATTATGGGATTACAATCCTTTTTTACTCTAGAAAAGCCACAACAAACTAAAGGAATTTTGCACACTGTACTATTTGGTTTAGGTGTTATGATAATTCTATTTGTGAGTAAAGGAGCTTGGAGTTATGCTGGTAGCAACGATGGATTGTATTTGCAAAACTATGGTCCGGGATTTGTAGACGCATTAAAAGCAGATCGTATGAGTTTATACACTGCCGATTTGTTGCGTTCTACCTTTTTTATAGTGTTAATTGCAGCTGTATTGTGGTTTTATACTCAAAAAAGATTGGCACAAAATACCGCTATAATTGTTGTTGGCGTTTTGATGATTTTTGATCTTTTCTTCGTGGATAAAAAATATGTTTCAGGAAAAGATTTTATGAATGGTAGAGAAGTGGCAGCTCCATTTCAAGAAACTCCTGCTGATATTCAGATTTTAAAGGATGTATCGAACTACAGAGTTTTTGAGGTAAGCGGAAATCTATCAAGCGCAAGGGCTTCTTATTTTCATAAATCTTTGGGAGGTTATCACGCAGCTAAGCCTAGAAGAATTCAGCAGTTATTCGATTACCAAATCGCTAAAAATAACATTGATGTTTTAGATTTTTTAAATGTAAAATACATCATTCAAACCGATAAAGAAGGTAAAGAATTTCCAACCGTTAATCCTAATGCCAATGGAAACGCTTGGTTTGTAAGTCAAGTAAAAGCAGTTTCTTCTGCTGATGAGGAGATGAAAGCTTTGGATAAATTCGATTCTAAAAATGTGGCAATTGTCAACACAAAAGAGTTTGCCATTCAAAATAAAAGCTTTGTAAAAGATGCTTCAGCGGTAATTACTTTGGATGCCTATAAACCGAATCATCTAACGTATACTTCAACTAATGCTAATGCTGGTTTAGCGCTGTTTTCAGAAATGTATTATGCTAAAGGTTGGAAAGCCTACGTTGATGGTAAAGAAACTCCAATTTTTAGAGCAGATTATGTTTTGAGAGCTGTTGAAATTCCAGCGGGTAAACACAAAGTGGAATTCAAATTCGAGCCACAAGTGGTACAAAAAGGAAGTCTCATAGCCTTGGTGAGTTCTATTGGAATGTTATTGCTTTTGGTAGGAGGGATATATGTTGAGCGAAAAAAAATCAAGAAAATAGAGTAAAGAAAGAGATGAGATCTAAAGCTAAAATTGATGCAAAAAAGGTTGAATTGCAAAAAATATATTTGGAGCGATTGGAACGATTTATGTCATTAGTTGAACTTTCATATGTTTTAAAACACGCACCACGAGTGATACAGAAAAAATAATGCTTCCAGAAATTGTAAATATTTGGACAATATTCAACGAAAAAAATGTTCGTTATCTAACTATTGGAGGTCTTGCTGTAAATATTTATGGCTATACAAGAAACACTGGTGATATTGATATACTATTAGAAGATACTACTGAAAACAGAATCAACCTAAGAGCCGCTTTTAAACAAATCGGAATAGGAGACTTTCCTCAAATTGAAACGATGCAATTTGTAGCAGGATATACAGATTTTACAATTTCTTATGATTTACGTTTGGATGTAATGACATCAATTAAGGGATTGGAAAATGCAAATTTTGATGAACTACTTCAAAACGCAACAATTGTTTACTTAAACGAAGTTCCTGTGTATTTCATTGATTATGATAGTTTGATACTGGCCAAAAAAGCGACCAATCGATTAAAGGATCAATTGGATATTGAGGAATTAAATAAATTGAATAACAAATAACTTGAAGAAAGATATCAAAAAACTCTTAATCATCACATATTATTGGCCGCCTGCCGGTGGGCCAGGGGTGCAACGTTGGCTTAAGTTTGTAAAATATTTGCCAGATTTTGATATACAGCCCATTGTTTATATTCCAGAAAATCCAACCTATCCTATAGTCGATGCTCATTTAGAAAAAGAAGTCTCGCAACAAGCTATTGTTTTGAAAAAAAGCATTTTTGAACCCTATCAATTGGCTTCTTTTTTTTCTAAAAATAAAACCAAAAAAATTAGTTCAGGAATCATTCCTAATCAAAAAAAGCAATCCTTTTTGGAAGCGTTTTTATTATGGATACGTGGGAACTTATTCATTCCAGATGCGAGAGTTTTTTGGTTGAAACCTTCAGTCTCTTATTTAGAAAAATATATTACTGAAAATAATATTGACACTATCGTTACTTCAGGTCCGCCACACAGTTTGCATTTGATTGGATTGGAGTTGCAAAAAAAAGGAAACGTCAAATGGTTCGCCGATTTTCGTGACCCTTGGACGACTATTGGCTATCACAAAGCCTTGCGTTTGTCTAGTTATGCTGCTAAAAAGCATAAAAAATTAGAACATCAAGTGCTAAATGCAGCTGATACGATTATTGTAACTAGTAAAACGACTAAAACGGAGTTTCAAGCCATCACTTCAAAACCCATTGAAGTTATTACGAATGGGTATGATACGGAAAATGTTGCGCCACAGACGTTAGATACCAAATTCACTTTGGCACATATTGGTTCGTTTTTATCCGAACGGAATCCATTGATTCTTTGGGAAAGTTTAGTAGAGTTACTTGATGAAATCCCTGACTTTAAAAATCAGCTTGAGATTAAGTTGATGGGCGCTGTAAGTCAGGAAGTATTGGATAGGATTACGCGATTTGGGCTCAATGACTATTTGAATAATTTAGGCTACGTGTCACACGATGAAGCTGTAGCGCATCAACGTAAATCACAAGTGTTATTGTTAATCGAAATTGATTCTGAAGATACCAAAAGCATCATTCCGGGGAAACTTTTCGAATATATGGTTTCTGGAAGGCCAATTATCGCTATTGGACCAAAAGACTCTGATTTTGCCGAGATTATCACTAGTACGAACACAGGAGTGTTTTTCGAATACGATAAAAAACAGCAATTGAAAGCGACCATTTTAGCCTACTATCAACAGTTTTTGGAAGGAAAATTGCAGTCGAATCCAGTAGGTTTGCAAAAATATTCCAGAAAAAGTTTAACCAAAGAATTAGCTACTCTTTTAACTTCTAACCTCTAACTTCTAACCTCTAAATTCTACCTTCGAATAATGGGCATTGTTTTAAATCAATCATTAAAGAATACTATAATCACTTACATCGGTTTTGGAATAGGCGGGATAAGTACCTTGTTTTTATTTCCACCTATTTTGGGTAAAACCTATTATGGTTTATCTAATTATATTTTGTCCTGCGCCAATGTATTGATGCCTTTATTCGCTATTGGAATGCAAAACACCTTAGTAAAATTTTATTCACAGTGCAAAACTGAAGACGAGAGAAATCAGTTTTTGTCTTTTACCGTTTTGTTTCCATTGTTGTTTAGTATTCCACTACTTTTAATTGGTTTGTTTTTCTATGATGAAATTTTATTTTTTGTTACCAAAAAGAATCCAATTGTAAAAGATTTTATTTGGATGATTCCTCTTGTAGGATTGTCTATGGCATATTTCGAAATATTTTATGCTTGGGCAAGAGTACATATGCATTCTGTCTTTGGAAATTTTATTAAAGAAGTTGCTTTACGACTATTTACATTGTTAGCCCTTTTGGCTATGTATTTTAAGTTGATTACAGCGGTACAGTTTATCTATCTCACGGCGGGGATTTATTTTATAGCTTTTTTGGTCACTATGTTTTATGCCTTCCGAATCAAAAAGCCTGTTTTTCAATGGGTAGTTCCAGCACACGTAAAAGGAATTATAGAGTATTCGTTCTACATTATTTTATCTGGAAGTGTTGCGAATTTGCTACTTGACGGAGATAAAATTATGTTGAATCAGTATCTAGACATTGGAGCTATTGGAATTTATTCGGTGGCAACGTTTATTGCTTTGGTGATTTCAGTCCCTAGTCGCGCTATGCATCAAATTGTGTATCCAATTACAGCCAAATTAATGCACGATAACAAATATGACGAATTGAATGACTTATACAAAAAAACGTCTATCAATCTACAAATGGTGGGCGGATTCGTAATGTTGTGCATTTTTGTCAACATCAATCAGTTGTATGAATTGTTGCCCCATGAATATGCGGGCGGAATTATGGTGGTTTTTATGATTGGCATCTCTAAATATTTTGATTTGATTTTAGGGAATAATAATGCCATTATATTCAATTCCAAATACTACCGAATGGTGCTATTTTTGGGCGTAATGTTGGCCGTGTTAACCTTTTTGCTCAATTGGATTTTTATTCCTTTATATGGCATAATTGGCTCTGCATTTGCTACTTTGTTGTCTATTACCACTTACAGTATAGCCAAATTGTATTTTGTAGTCAATAGAATGCATCTCTATCCATTTAGTAAACCAACTTTAGAATCATTAGGGGTTACGTTGGCAGTTTTTCTTCTCTTTTACTTTTGGCAATTTCCATTTCATCCCATAATTGGTATACTATTAAAGTCGATTTTGCTAACAGTGGTATATGTTTATGTCAACTATAAAATGGTTATTTCTCCCGAAATCAACCAAGCTATCGATACTCTTTTTATTAAATTAAAAATCAAAAAATAACACTTACTTGTCTTAAATGTAGGAGGTTCTGTTAAAAGTGTATTGTTTTGTCTTTATATTTGTTAAGCTAGTTTCAGATAAATGATGTTTAGGAGCGGTGATCAGAAGCGTTTTTGGTCACATCGTCCCGCCATCCGCTATATCTTTGCTTTTTTAAAGAAAAAAAGCAAAGGATGCCGCTGCTGTCGGGGCTAAAAGGAAGCATTTAGCTTTTTTGCTTTCATTACAAAGAAAGCAATAGCTTATTTTTAATACAAACAGCCATCTTCTATGATTCACTTGAAAGCTTTTAGAATTCTATTAATTTCATTGACCTTAACCTCTGTTTTGTGGGGTCAAAAACAACAAGTAAAGCCTGTTGTAACCACTCCAAAAGTTACTGATTCAGTGAATGTGGTTACTTTTAAGGATAGTTATCCAGTAGCGCCTTTTCAGGATACCTTGTTTTTTATTCATAATAAAATAGGGGGCTTTTCTCCCGAAAAACGTGCCAAAGCCATTGCTGACAGAATTCGACAAATTTACAGCGACCCTTTATTCGAAGCCGATTCCTTAAAAATCGTTCCCGCCGATATAACGCTTGATATCGTTTACAAAGAAGCCTTTATTATTATGTCTGTCACCACGGTAGATGCCAAAGCTGTTGGTAAAGACAGTCAATCTTTGGCGCAGCAAAATATTGAAATCATTTCCAAAGCTATCGTAAAAGAGAAAGTAAACAACGCTCCAGTTAAGTGGATGAAACGCATAGCACTAGAACTTCTTTTTATAGGATGTATTGCTTTACTCTTGTTTGGTATAAACGTTGTTTTTCGAAAGTTTAAATATTTTTTAATCCGAAATGATGATAAGTATTTTAAAGGTATTTTAATCAAGAATCTTCACATTTTATCACCAGCCAACCAGCTTTATTTTACGTTGCGCATCATCGGTATCATTCGTACCATAGTTTTTATTTTTATAATATATCTCTCGTTACCCTTGCTTTTTAGCGTTTTTCCATCAACTGTTGGATACACAACTACTCTGATTCATTGGATTATGAAACCTGCTAAGTTTGCTTTGGTAAGTTTTATTGATTTCCTACCTAATCTGTTTTCCATTATTGTTATTGTAGTGTTGTTTCGCTATGCTCTAAAAATTATCAAATATTTTGTAGATGAAATTCAAAAGGAGAACATTAATATCAATGGTTTTTATAGTGATTGGGCAAAACCTACCTATAATATTGTAAAAGTGTTGTTGTATGCCTTTATGTTAGTGATTCTTTTTCCATACTTGCCAGGTTCTGATTCCCCAATATTTAAGGGAGTTACAGTTTTTGTTGGTATCTTGTTTTCTATTGGCTCTTCAAATGCAATTGCCAATATGGTAGCTGGATTGGTAATCACTTATATGCGTCCTTTTAAAATTGGTGATTTTATCAAAATTGGCGAGGTTAGTGGTTCTGTAATTGAAAAAACAGCTCTTGTCACCCGAATTAGAACTCCAAAAATGGAAGATATAACTATTCCTAATGCCACGGTTTTGTCGAGTTCATCTATAAATTTCTCTGCGAATACCAGAACTAATACCAATGGATTAGTGATTCATTCCACAGTAACGATTGGTTATGATGTTCCTTGGCGCGAAGTACATAAAGCACTAATAGAAGCAGCAAATCGAACAGAATTAATAGAGAATGAGCCTAAACCATTTGTTCTGCAAACCAGTTTAGATGATTTTTATGTTTCGTATGAAATTAATGCTTACACCAAAGAAGCTACTAAGCAGCCACTTATCTACTCAGGATTGCATCAAAACATTCAGGATAGTTTTAATGAAGCAGGTATAGAAATTATGTCACCGCATTATAAAGCCCTCCGAGATGGTAATCATACGACTATTCCAGAGTCTTATCTATCCAGAGATTATCAACCATCCGTTTTTCAAGTAAAATCTAAGGATGAGTAGGTGATTATCTAAAATGAGTTCAATAGTTGTCTATTTGTATGTATTTTAACGAGTTTTATTGCCGTTCATCTAATAATTTTTTTATAAAAAAAATTCAATATACTGATATTCAGTTAGTTGAATTTTTTTTTATTCTTTTATAACTAATATCACTAAAAGTGGGTATTGTGCATCGTGATTATCTAAGGTAAATTTGTGAAAAATTAGGATTTAATTTTTAATTGGATTTTAATCTTTAAAACCAAAAGGCATGAAAAACTACCAAACTATAAACCAAGAAGACTTAACTATTTTTACTGAATCCATTAACTCTAAATTAGAAGAAGGATTTATCATTGAAGAAAGAAATGATGCTTTACCGTTCGCTGTTTTATCTAAAAAACGGAAACGTGTAGATCATAAATTGAATTTTAGACTTTCCTGTGCTACCCTTGGAGTTTGGTCTATTGTTTGGCTCTATTTGAGCCATATTTCAAAAGCAAAAAAAATAGTTGTAGGTCTTGATGAAGACGGAAACGTTTTTCAAGAAAATTGTTATATGGGTTAGTTTTTAATCCATTTCTTTCCTAAAAATTAGCCACGAATTCCTGTATTTAGTACAGCACTCGTGGCTAATTTTTTAAATATACACTCAGAAGTTTAGTTCAGTTTGTCTTTAAGGTATTTTGCCGTAACCGAGTTTTTATTTTTAATGATGGATTCTGGAGTACCCACTGCTAAAAGCTTACCTCCATTTTCTCCTCCTTCAGGTCCCAAATCGATAATCCAATCGGCACATTTTATCAAATCTAGATTGTGTTCTATGACAAGTATAGAATGTCCTTTTTCAATCAAAGCGTCAAATGAAGCGAGTAATTTTTTAATATCATGAAAATGAAGACCTGTTGTAGGTTCATCAAATACAAATAATGCTTTTTCTTTGGTAGCTCCTTTCACTAAAAAAGAAGCTAATTTGATACGCTGGGCTTCTCCACCAGAAAGCGTTGAGGATGATTGACCTAATTGTACATATCCTAAACCAACGTCCTGCAAGGGCTGTAATTTTTGAATAATTTTACTTTGTTTGTGTAGCTTAAAAAAAGAAATAGCATCATCGATGGTCATAGTGAGAATGTCGTGAATATTCTTTTGTTCGAAAGCTACTTCTAGAATCTCTTTCTTGAATCGTTTTCCATTACAAGTTTCACAAGGTAACTGCACATCAGCCATAAAAACCATCTCTACATTGATTGTTCCCTCTCCTTTACAAGTTTCGCAACGACCTCCGTCTACATTGAAAGAGAAATGTTTGGCTTGGTATCCTCTTACTTTTGATAATTTTTCTTTGGCATACAAATCTCGAATATCATCGTAGGCTTTGATGTAGGTCACAGGATTTGAACGGGAGCTTCTTCCTATCGGATTTTGATCTACGTATTCAATATGTTTGATATGTGAAAAAGAGCCTTTCATTTCAGTAAATTGTCCCGCTTTTTCACCTATGTTTTCCAACTTTTTTTGCATCGCGGGAAACAGTATTTTCTTGATTAAAGTACTTTTTCCGCTACCAGAAACGCCAGTTATAACTGTAAGTACATCCAAAGGAAAAACAACATCTATGTTTTGTAGATTGTTTTCTCTAGCGCCAATGATTTCGATGTAATTTTTATATGGACGTCTTTTCTTAGGAGTTTCAATAGTTTTGGTGCCACTCAAATAATTTGCGGTCAAGGAATCGGCTTTTAAGATTTCTTCGAAAGTCCCTTGTGCGACTAAGTTTCCGCCCAGAGTACCAGCTTCTGGACCAATATCAATAATCATGTCAGCGGCTTTCATGATATCTTCATCATGCTCTACCACAATTACGGTATTGCCTAAATTTCGTAACGAAAGTAAGACATTGATTAAGCGTTCGGTGTCTTTTGGGTGCAAACCAATACTCGGTTCATCTAAAATATACATTGATCCGACTAAACTACTCCCAAGCGATGTGGCTAAATTAATTCGTTGTGATTCACCACCCGATAAAGTCGCTGAGTTTCTATTTAAGGTTAAATAATCCAATCCTACTTCTGTCAAAAAAGATAGTCGATTGTTGATTTCAATCAATAAACGCTTTGCGATTTGTTTTTCATATTCATCCAATTCAATTTTTTTGAAGAAATCTACTAGATTTTTTATTGGTAAATCGACAAGATCAGATACAGTCTTGTGGTTTATTTTAACATAGGATGCTTCTGGACGAAGGCGTTTTCCTTTGCAAGTTGTGCATTTGGTTTTGCCTCTGTAACGAGAAAGCATGACTCTGTTTTGAATTTTATAATTTTTTTCTTCTAACTCTTTAAAGAAATCATTCAGCCCTTGAAAGTATTGATTACCTGTCCAAATGAGTTCTTTTTGTTCATCGGTTAATTGAAAATAAGGTTTGTGAATAGGAAAATCAAATTTGTAGGCAGAGTTGACTAGCTCGTCTCTAAACCAACTCATGCTTTCGCCACGCCATGGATAGATGGCATTTTCAAATATCGAAAGCGTTGTGTTCGGAACTACGAGTTCTGGATCGATGCCAATAATGTTTCCGTAGCCTTCACAAGCCGGACAAGCCCCATAAGGATTGTTGAAACTAAACAAATGAACGTTGGGTTCTAAGAAAGAGATGCCATCTAGCTCAAAGTTATTCGAGAAGCTAAATCTATTTTTTTCGTTGAGTTCTTGTAGATAACATTCTCCTTTTCCTTCATAGAAAGCGGTTTGAACAGCATCTGCCAAACGATTGTAGAATTCTTCTTCTGTTTTAACCACAATACGATCAATGATGAGTTCGATAGTCAATTTTTCTAACTCTTTGTCTTTTTTGTCCACAATAGAAGTAATGAAATCGTCTAAACGAAGCATTTCTTTATTAACAAGTACTCTGGCAAAACCTTGTTGTTGCAGTATCTTTAATTTGTCTTCTAGTTTTCTACCTTCTTCTAAGTGTAGTGGAGCTAGTAGCAACCATTTACTTTCCAATGCGAATGCTTTTACACCATTGACCACATCGGTTACGGTGTTTTTCTTTACTTCTTGTCCAGAAACAGGCGAGTAGGTGCGTCCAATTCGAGCATACAACAACTTGATATAGTCATAGATTTCTGTTGAAGTACCTACTGTAGAGCGCGCATTGGTGGTGTTTACTTTTTGTTCGATCGCAATGGCTGGAGCAATACCTTTGATATATTCTACTTTAGGTTTATCCAATCGCCCTAAGAATTGTCTTGCATAGGAGGATAAACTTTCTACATAACGGCGTTGTCCCTCTGCATAAAGCGTGTCAAATGCCAAACTTGATTTTCCAGAGCCAGAAAGTCCAGTAATCACCACTAATTTATTTCTAGGAATAACTACATCCACGTTTTTTAGATTGTGAACTTGTGCGCCTTTGATTATTATATTTTGTTTTGGGTCTAGTGTAGAAAAGTCAATCGACATAATAAAATGAATTTGCACAAAAGTAATCAATTTTGCCCTGTTTGTGAAGGTTGAACGAATCACAATTTTTGTCTATTTGGTATTGTGAAATGCCTATTTTTAATTGATTTTTGATGGTTGTATCTTTTGTTTACTTCGTTTTATTTAGAATTTATGATATTAAGTTATAGTTTTACATAAATATTTAACCCATGCGATTACAAAAAACTTTTCTACTCGTAGCTTTATTTTCTGTTTTCAATTTTTTAGCGCAAGAACTACCTCCAATTGTAAAATATTCTCCCAATACCTATGGAGCAGGCAATCAAAATTGGATGATCTCTCAAGATCAAAATCAATATTTGTATTTTGCCAATAATGAAGGCTTGCTCACTTTTGATGGCTCAAAATGGGATTTGTATCCTTCGCCCAACGAAACGATTATTCGTTCGGTAAAGGTGATTGGACAACGAATTTATACGGGGTGTTATATGGAGTTTGGGTATTGGGTACGCCAAAAAAACGGACAACTTCGTTATACGTCATTAAGTCGAAAAATTAAAAATAAAATTCAAGACGATGAGCAGTTTTGGAATATCCTGAATTATGATCATTGGATTATTTTTCAGTCGTTGAACAAAATTTTCATTTATGATTCCAAAAAAGATTCGTTTAAAGTTATTGCGCCTCAAAGTGGTATTTTAAAATCCTATCGAACGCCCAATGCAATTTACTACCAAACGGTTTCGAATGGATTGTTTGAAATCGTAAGTGGAAAAGAAAGTTTGGTTTCGAATGATCCGATACTCAAAAACAATAAAATCATCAATGTATTTGCAATCGATCAAGGACTTTTGATACAAACCCAATGGAATGGTTTTTATACATTGATTCAAAATAAAGTCTCAAGATTTACGACAGAAGTAGATCATCAGTTAATTGCTAATAATATATACAACAGTCAGCAATTATCCAACGGCAGTTTTGCAGTTGGTACCGTTTCTAACGGCGTTTTTATTATTGATACGCATGGAAAACTTAAACATCATATTTGTCAAAGCAAAGGATTGAGTAATAATACTGCTTTGTCCTTGTTTGAAGATGCCGATAAAAATTTATGGATTGGTTTAGACAATGGCATCAATTGCATCAATTTGCAATCTCCAATTAAGAGTTTTACGGATAATTCAGGAGTTTTGGGAACTATTTACGCCACAAAACTTATTGAAGGAAGGCTTTATGTAGGAACGAATCAAGGTCTTTTTTATAAAAAGTATGATTCTAATGAGGATTTTAAATTTATAAACGGAACGAAAGGACAAGTATGGTCATTGTTTGAATGGAATGGAGAACTCTTCTGTGGTCATGATTCTGGAAGTTTTCTAGTTCAAGGCGGAATCGCCGTTCCGATTTTTAAAAGTTCTGGAACTTGGAAGTTTAGTCCAGTTCCTAATAGAAAAGACCTACTACTACAAGGAAATTATTACGGAATCTCAGTTTTGCAAAAGGTAAATAATCAATGGGTTTTTAAAAACAAAATAGCGGGTTTTGATTATTCAGCCAAAAGTTTTGAAATCACAAAACAACTTGAGGTGTATATAAGTCACGAATACAAAGGCGTTTTTCGTTTGCAATTGAATAAAGAGTTGACAAAAACAGCTCCTTTTTATACCTATTCTGCTCCCAAAAAAGGAAAAAATGCCAGTTTGATACAATTCAATGGCGCCATTTATTATGCCTACAAGGAAGGTGTTTTTAAGTTGAATCCTTCAACCAAGCAATTTATCAAAGAGCCGTTTTTGAGTACTATTTTTAGTAAAGACGAATATACTTCAGGTCAGATGATAGTCGATAATTCCAATAGATTGTGGTTGTTTACTAAGAACTATATTCATTATTTGTCTTTGAGCAAATTAAGCAATCAGTTGAAGGATAATGTGATTCCAATTCCAGCTTCATTGACGAATTCGATGTTAGGTTATGAAAATTGCACGCAGCTGTCTGATGCTGTTTTTCTTATTGGTACGGCAGATGGATATTACACTTTGAATTTGAATGATTTGAGTTTTAAAAATTACAAAGTATCCATTACAAACATTGCCGTAAATAGATTGAACGAAGGTTCATATAATTATTCAATTCCACAGGATGGGAAATTTAATTATCAGCAAAACAACATCGCATTCAATTTTACAGTGCCTGAGTACAATAAATATATCAATGCAGAATATCAGTTTTTACTAGAAGGATTTCAAGAAGAGTGGAGTACATGGAGTTCAAAATCGGCTATTAATTTCAAAAATTTACCTCCTGGCGATTATGTGTTTAAGGTAAGAGCAAAATTTTCTAATACGTTGTTAGAAAATACAGCTAGTTATTCTTTTACAGTATTAAAGCCTTGGTATCTGACCAATTTGGCTGTATTTATTTATCTCATATTATTTGTTGTTTTGGTATTTTATATTCACAAGGCGTATCAAAATTATTATGAAAAACAGGAAGCCAAGCTCATCGAAGAGAACAACCTTCTGCTAGAGATAAAAGAGCTCGAAAATGAACAAGAATTAATGCGATTACGAAATGAGCAATTGTCCCAAGATGTCGACTCCAAGAGCAGAGAATTGGCTGTTTCGACTATGAGTTTGAATAGTAAAAACGAGTTGTTGGCTTTTATCAAAGAAGATTTAAAGAAAACGGAGCAAAGCGATACTTCCAATATAAAATCGGTAATATCAACGATCAATAAAAACATTACTGAAGAAGATTCTTGGAAAGTTTTCCGTGAGGCATTTGATAGTGTTGATAAAGATTTCCTCAAACGGGTAAAACAAATACATCCATCATTGACTCCAAATGATTTGCGACTATGTGCTTATTTAAGAATGAACCTTTCTTCTAAAGAAATTGCTCCATTACTTAATATTTCAGTCCGAAGTGTAGAGATAAAAAGATATCGTTTGCGTAAAAAAATGGATTTAACGCATGATCAAGGCCTAGTAGAATACATTCTTACCGTATAGTTTTTTCTAAAACAGGATTTTTCACCTATACATCACCACAACATTTGTATTTGTTGTGGTTTTTTTTGTTCTTTTTTAACAGTTGTGGTTGTGTTATTTTCGTAATAATTATGGTGTTTTTTTGGGGTTTATTTAAATTAATGCAGCTTTTTTTGGTTTGTATGTTTTTTGTAGGGGTTCTTTTTTAACTATCACGTTGTAGTTAAAGTAATTTTAGAATTCAATACAAAACCAAAATGTTATGAAATCTAAACTAGTATTAATTGCATTCATTTTGCTGGCCTCTTTAGGGTATGCACAAACGAATGAAATCATTGGAAAGGTAATCGATACCAAAACCGGAACCTCACTTCCGGGAGTAAATGTGAGGGTAAAAAATGGAACACAAAGTGCTTCAACAGACTTTGATGGAAGTTTTAAGTTGAGCAAGGTACCAACTAATGCAGTACTCATTTTTAGTTATGTCGGTTATTTAAACACTCAAGTAACTGTTAAAGGAAGTGAGTCATTGGTTGTAAAAATGGAAGAAGAAGCCAATCAACTGAAAGAAATTGTAGTTATTGGTTACGGTAGCCAAAAGAAAAGAGAGGTAACAGGAGCTGTTTCGGTTCTTGATGCCAAAGCTTTGGATGTTATTAAACCAATAAAAGTAGAACAAGCGCTCCAAGGAACGGTTTCTGGGGTAAATGTAACAACTCAGTCAGGTTCACCAGGTGCCGCTTTAGACATTAGAATTCGTGGTATAGCCACTAATGGTGAAAATCGACCAACAACTATTATCGATGGATATGTGGGAGAATTAGGATTACTAAACCCTAATGATATTGAAACCATTACAGTTTTGAAAGATGCGCAAGCAGCTATATATGGTACCATTGGAGCTAATGGGGTGATCTTAATCACAACCAAGACAGGTAAAAAGAACTCGAAAACTAAAGTTAACTTCAATAGTTATGTTGGTTTTCAAGAAGCGGCGAGAATCTTGCCTACTTTAAACGCTACCGAGTATGCTTTGTTATTGAATGAAAGTTATGCTAATGGAGGACAGACTATCCCTTACCCTAATGTTTCAGGTTTAGGTAAAGGAACGAATTGGCAAAAAGAAACTATTAAAACTGGAGTGCCAATTATCAATCATGATTTTACCATCGCTGGTGGAGGTGAAAAGGTGACTTATTCCGTGAGTGGTTCTCATCTAGACCAAGAAGGTATTATTGGTGGTGATAAATCTGGCTTTTTACGAAATACAGCAAGAGTCTCTCTTGGCGCTGATTTGTCGGATAAATTGAAGTTGAAAACCAACGTGATTTATACCTTTTTTAATAGAAAGACATTAAATGAAAATGGATTAGGGTCGGTTTTATTTAATGCCTTAAATACACCTGCAACATTAAAGCCGTATGATGCAAATGGAGATTTTACGCTAGTGCCAAGTACAGCAGGTTTAGGGAATGAAATTATCAACCCTTTAGCACAAATTGACAATACGTATAATGATTACAACTTCAAGAAATTGAATGGTAATTTCGGATTAGACTATAAACTTTTTGACGGATTTGTATTGAGCAGTACCATAGGTTTTAATACTGCCAACGCTAAGTCTAGGGTTTTTGCTAAAGAAGTATTTTACGGAGGAAAAGTGTTTGATGTACCAAGAAGTTCTGTTTCGCAAGGTGCTGTAAATGATAACGATTACTCGTTTGATATATTTGGAACATACACCAAAAAAATTGGAGAGGATCACAATTTTGTAGCTACTGTTGGTAATACTATTTTCAAGCAATGGGGTAATGGTTTGTTTGCTACAGGATACGATGTTCCTAACAACTCTTGGGACTTTGCAGATATTTCTTTGACAACAGGTTTTTTAGATGCTAAAACCAATAGCTCTTACGCTTATGATGAAAGAAGATTATCTTATTTTGGTAGAGTGCAATATGATTTCAAAGGACGTTATTTATTATCAGCTATGTTGAGACGTGATGCTTCCACCAAGTTTGGGCCGACCAATAGAGTTGGTTATTTTCCTTCTTTTACTGGAGGTTGGATTATTTCGGAGGAAGGGTTTTTTGGTGAATCGAAAGCAATTAGTTTCATGAAATTAAGAGCGAGTTACGGTACTTTAGGTAATGACCAAATTCCAAATAATGGATATTTAGGTTTCCTAAATGGTGAAGCTACTTATGTTTTTGACGGTACGTTAGCCAATGGTACTGCTGTTGGTCAAACACCAAATCCTGGTTTGAAATGGGAAGAGGCTCGTAAGTTTGACGTTGGTTTAGATCTAAAATTGTTTGACAATAAAGTTTCTATTGTTACTGATTATTTTATTGATACCCGTAAAGACTTGTTGATTCCAAATATACCAGTTTCAGGTATTATAGGTACGAATGCTCCTGGTGCTGCATCTCCAACAATTAACGCAGGAACGGTTCGTAATTCAGGAATTGAGTTTGCAGTAGATTATAAAAATACTTTTGCAAATGATTTTTCATTAAGTCTTGGATATAATATTACTTTCTTGAATAATGAAGTTTTAGAAGTGAACAATGGCACTGGTTTTATTGAAGGTGGAGCATTTGGAGTGGGACAACCGGCACCATCAAGAATGGAGGTTGGTAAACCAATAGGTTATTTCTACGGATACAAAACAGATGGAGTTTTCCAAAACCAAGCTGAAGTAGATGCACATCCCTCACAATTACCATTAGGTGCTAAGGCTGCCCCTGGTGATATTCGTTTTGTGGATACTAATGGGGATGGTGTAATTGACACTAAGGATAGAACTAATATAGGAGATCCAATTCCTACTGCTACGATGGGTTTCAATGTTCAAATGAATTATAAAAATTTAGACTTTGCAGTGTATAGTTTTGCTTCTGTAGGTAATGATATGGTACGTAATTACGAAAGAACATTATCTGATGCGAATCGTTTGAACTATGTTTTAGATCGTTGGACTGGCGAAGGTTCTACTAATGCTACTCCAAGAGTTACCACCGGAGCTACTTCTAATAACGTATTTTCTGATTATTTTGTAGAAGATGCTTCTTATTTCAGAATACAAAACATTCAATTAGGATATACTTTAAATCCGAATGTTTCTGAAAAAATCGGAATCTCAAAATTTAGATTATATACAGGTGTAAACAATTTGTACACGTTTACTAAATACAAAGGATACGATCCAGGAGCTTCGAATGGAGCGCCAATTGGAGGAGGAATTGATTATGGATTTTATCCTATACCAAGAACCTATTTGTTAGGACTAAACATTAATTTTTAATTTCAATTACAATGAAAAAGTATCTTTTTATATCGATAGTAACCCTTATACTTACTTCAATAGCGGTTACTTCATGCTCGGATGAATTTGTAGACCGAGAACCTGTATATTCTATTGATTCTGAGAATTATTTTAATTCAAAAGGAGATTATGATAAAGCGCTAATTGCGGCTTATGATTTATTGCAGTCCAGTTATTTGAATGTGTTGTTAGGTGAAATTGCCTCAGACAATACGTTAGCAGGAGGAGAAAGTCCAACGGATGTTATAGGTTTTCAACAAGTAGACGACATGATTCATACTCCAGTAAATAGCAATTTACGTGATTTATGGAACTGGATGTTTGCTGGAGTTCAAAGAGCCAACTATATCTTGGAGTTCAAGGACAAAACTGATTTTTCAGGAAAGAATCAAATCATTGCAGAGGCTCGTTTTCTTCGTGCTTACTACCAATTTGAATTGGTAAAATGGTTTGGGGCTATTCCATTAAGTGGAGATAAACGTTTTAAAATTGGCGACGAAAAAAACATCAAAAGAGCTAGCATTAAAGAAGTATATGCTGCTATTGAGGCTGATTTGATTTTTGCTTCGTCGAATCTAGCTGCTGTACCTTCGCAAAAAGGCCGCGCTACTAAAGGTGCTGCATTGGCTTTGCTTGGAAAAGCATATTTGTACCAAAATAAATTCACACAAGCAGCTAGTACTTTAGAGAGTGTAATTACCTCCGGTAGTTATTCTTTGGTAACAGACTATAATTCTATTTTCGAGCAAGAAGGAGAAAATAACAAGGAATCTGTTTTTGAAGTACAATATACTGATGTTGAAGGCGCTGGATTTGGATGTTTACAATGTAGCGAAGGAAATGTAGCAGTTGGATTTAACGGAATCAGAAACTATTCTGGTAGTATTTTTACATCTGGCTTTAGCTTTAATGTGCCAACTAGAGAAACTTTCAATTCATTTGAAGTTGGAGATCTTAGAAGAAATGTTGCTATTCTTGATATCGAGACTTGGGCTGCAACTACCAACGCAACATTTGGTAAAGGAAATGAGCACACAGGTTATTTCAATAGAAAGTACTTACCAAGAAAAAGAAGTGCGAATTCCGCTGGTGATTTAAATTTAACCAATCCAAACAATTACAGATCGATTCGCTACGCCGATGTTTTGTTAATGGCAGCTGAAGCCTTTAATCGTGGTGGTATTGACGATGCGAAAGCAAGAGGCTATTTGAACCTGGTTCGTCAACGTGCTTTTGCTGATAACAATCATGATATTTCGGCTTCTGGAGCTGCATTGACTGATTTTATTTACGCAGAAAGAAGATACGAACTAGTGGGTGAAGGACATCGTTTCTTCGATCTAGTAAGAACTGGTAAAGCTGCAGGAAGAATCCCTGGATTTACAGCTAGTAAAAACGAATTATTCCCTCTTCCAATTGAAGAAATTCAATTTTCGAATGGCAATTGGGAGCAAAACCCTGGATACTAAACAATAAATATTATGAAAAAAATAGTATACGTAGTAAGCATGTTAGTACTTGCCCTAGTGGTAAGTTGTACTAACGAAAACAACCTGATAGATGTCTCCAGCGTAAGCGCGCCAAAGGACATCTCTGCATTGACAACAGTAACGCAAGACAATACAGGTTTGGTTACGTTTACGCCTCGTGGTGAAGGTGTTACTCGTTATGAAATCATATTTGGTGACGGGACCAAAGATGCTGTTTTTGTAAACCCTGGAGGGACCGTAAACCATAAATACAAAGAAGGTGTTTATGATGCCAAAATTACCGGGATGACCATCGATGGGAAGCGTACAGAAGTAATTCAAAAAGTAGTCGTAGCTTTTAGAGCACCTGAAAATTTAGTGGTTACGATCGAAAATGATTTACAAGTTTCTAAAAAAGTTACGGTAACCGCTAAAGCTGATTTTGCATTGTTTTATGATGTTTTCTTCGGGGAACTAGGAAATGCTAATCCTGTTTCGGCCAATATCGGTGAATCTGTATCGTACATTTATAATAATCCGGGCACTTATAAAATTAGAGTGGTTGCAAAAAGTGCAGCTATTAAAACTACAGAGTCCATCACTAATTTTGAAGTGACGGCCGTAAATAAACCTTTTACTGCTGCGCCAACACCACCAAATAGACAAGCAGCTGATGTGATTTCATTATATGGTAATAAATACACGAACGTTGCAGGAACTAATTTTTTCCCAGATTGGGGACAAGGTGGTCAAGGGTCTAGCTGGGCAGAATTTGATTTGAACGGAGATAAGATGTTGAATTACATCAAACTAAGCTACCAAGGTAATGCTTTAGCAGATGGGAAAACTATCGATGTTTCTGGTATGGAATTTTTCCACATGGATGTATGGACTGCCGATTTAGATAAAATTGAAACTTCGTTAATTAGCTTGACTGGTGGTGAAAAACCAGTTGTTAGAAGTTTGACTGCTAATGAATGGACCAGTATTGATATTCCAATTAAAGCATTTACAGACCAAGGATTGAAAGTTTCAGATATTTTTCAATTGAAATATGTAGGTATTCCATGGGCGAAAGGATCTGTTTTTATTGATAATATTTATTTCTATAAAACGCCAGCGCAAGTATTGCAATTGCCAGTTGATATGGAATCTAGTTTGACCTATAATTGGATTGGTTTTGGATCGGCAAGTTTTGGAGCTATTCCTACCGCAGTAATTACTAATCCTGATAAATCAGGAGCAAACACGTCTAATAAAGCCCTTTCTATCGAGAAAACTGCTGGTGCTCAAGTTTGGGCTGGTGCTAGCTTAGAATTAGATACTAATTTAGATTTTTCTAAAGGTAAAAAAGTACAAGTAACGGTTTGGTCTCCAAAAGTAGGTGCTACTATTTTATTTAAAATTGAAAAGAAAGGTGATCCAAATACAAATGCCGAAGTGAAAGTTAATACCACAGTTGCTAACAAATGGGAGGTCTTAACGTTTGACTTAACGACCGCCGGATCATTTAATGCGGCCAATAGTTATGGAATAATAGTATTATTTCCTGATTTTGGTGTAGATGGAACAGGTACGAAATATTACTTTGACGATATCAAACAAATAAATTAAACTAACGAAAATGAAAAAAGTATTATTAAAAATAATGGCAGTTCTGAGTTTACTACTGTTTGTAAACTGTCAGGACGATAATGTGGAGTTTGGTTCTTTGGATGCTCCTTCGAACTTAGCGGTGTCATTTGATATCGTTGGTAAGACAGCTGCCGCTCCTAATGGAGATGGATCTGGTAAAGTTAAATTCACAGCAAAAGCAGATAACGCTATTTCATATAGGTATGTTTTTAGCGATGGATTGTCTGAAATGTCACCTGGTGGAAGTATAGAACATGCATTTACAACTGTAGGTGTAAATACGTATAACGTTACGATCATTGCTAACGGAAAAGGAGGGGTTACTTCTTCAGCTATTGTCGAAGTTAAAGTTTTGAGTAATTTCAGTGACCCAAAATCTACTAACTTGCTGACAGGCGGTACCGCTGCAGGTAAAAAATGGTACATAGCAGCTAACGAGGTAGCTCATTTAGGAGTTGGTCCAAATAACACCAATAATGATGAAAACTATTTTCCAAAATGGTATCAAGCGGCTGCATTCGAAAAAGCGTCAACATGTTTCTATGATGGTGAATATACATTTGCTTTGGTGAATGGTAGAATTGAATTCAAACAGGATAATAAAGGGAATACCTTCTTTCAAAATTCATACAAAAGTGTAGGAGGCGGAACCAACGGTGGTGATGACCAATGTTTACCGTTCAATACGGCCGGAGTGAAAATTGTTTCATTAGCTCCGTCTACTTCGGTAGTTTCCAAAAACCCTAATGTAGCATCAAAAGTTACAGGTACTGTAATGAATTTTTCTGATGCTGGTTTTATGGGATATTATGCTGGTGCGACACAATATGAAATTCTTTCTCTAACTGATAATAGAATGACCGTTCGTTTTGTTCAAGCTAACAATGCTGATTTGGCTTGGTATCAAACTTTTACAACTTCTAAGCCTAGTCAAGCGGCACCAGATGATTTTTCTAAATTAGTATTCTCAGACGAATTCAATACCGATGGAGCTCCAGATGCAACCAAATGGGGGTATGATTTAGGAGCTGGCGGTTGGGGTAATAATGAAGCTCAAACCTATACGAATAGTGCTGGCAATGTTGTTGTTCAAGGTGGAATGCTTAAGATTATCGCCAGAAAAGATGGTGCTAATTATACTTCTGCACGATTAAAATCGGAAGATAAATATGCTTTTAAATACGGTAAAATTGAATTTAGAGCTAAATTACCTGCTGGTGGCGGAACATGGCCAGCGGTTTGGTCTTTAGGACAAGATTATAAAACAAATTCTTGGCCTGCTTGTGGAGAAATCGATTTTATGGAACACAGAGGAAATTCTCCAAATGTGATTCATGGTACGCTGCATTACCCAGGAAATTCGGGAGGAAACGGAAACACAGGAAGTACAACAATTACCAATGCTTCCACAGAATTTCATGTATACAAAACCATTTGGACCCCATCGTCAATAAAGTTTTATGTAGATGATAAATTATTTCATTCATTTGCAAACAGCAACACAGTGCCGTTCAATAAAGACTTTTTCTTGATTATGAATGTGGCTATGGGTGGAACTTTTGGCGGAACAATTGATCCAGCATTTACACAATCTACTATGGAAGTGGATTACATTAGAGTGTACCAATAATTTAAAATACTAATACCAATAGAAGATTGATTCACAATCAATCTTCTATTTTTTAACAGCGAGCTTATGATATTCACAAAGAAAAAACAACTTGTAATGGCCTTAGTTATTGCAGGTCTAAACCTCGGTTCTATAACTGCTCAAACTAAACCCGTTACCTCGGCAGTTAGCTTGGATAAAAAAGTTACTTCTTTATTGAAGAAAATGACTTTGGAGGAAAAAGTTGGGCAATTAAACCAATACAATGGTTTTTGGGATGTTACTGGTCCTTCACCAAAAGAAGGGCAAGCCGCTAAAAAATACGAAAATTTAAAGAAAGGATTAGTAGGCTCGATGCTCAATGTAAAAGGAGTAAAAGAAGTTCGAACGCTACAAAAAATAGCCGTAGAACAAACTCGATTAGGTATTCCTTTATTATTTGGTTTTGACGTAATTCACGGGTATAAGACCATTAGTCCAATTCCGTTGGCTGAATCAGCGAGTTGGGACTTACAAGCTATTCAGCAATCGGCAGCTATGGCTGCAGAAGAAGCTGGGGCTGTTGGAATCAACTGGACGTTTGCGCCAATGGTAGATGTTTCTCGCGATGCACGTTGGGGTAGAGTAATGGAAGGTGCTGGAGAAGACCCATATCTTGGAAGTTTGATTGCCAAAGCTAGAGTAGTTGGTTTTCAAGGTGATTTTAGTAGCAATAAAAACATTTTAGCTTGTGCTAAACATTTCGCTGGTTATGCTTTTGCCGAAGCAGGAAGAGACTATAACACGGTCGATATTGGTGAGTCTACGTTACAAAATATTGTTTTTCCACCTTTTAAGGCTGCGGTCGATGCTGGCGTAAGAACGTTTATGAATTCTTTCAACGAATTGGATGGAATTCCTGCAACGGGTAATGCCTATTTGCAACGAAAAATCCTAAAAGGCGATTGGGGATTTCAAGGCTTTATGGTGTCTGACTGGGGTTCTATTATGGAAATGCAAGCACACGGCTATGCAAAAGATTTAAAACACGCTGCCGAGTTGGCTATCAATGCAGGTTCTGATATGGATATGGAATCTAGTGCTTATGTAGAGCATTTGGTTCAGCTTGTTCGCGAAGGAAAAGTGAAGGAAAGCACCATCGATGAAGCTGTAAAACGTATTTTGAGAACCAAATTTGTTTTAGGCTTATTTGATAATCCTTATAAATATTGCAATGAGGAATATGAAAAAGCAACTGTAGGTAAACCCGAATTTCATCAGCAGGTTTTAGAAATGGCCAAAAAATCAATTGTACTTTTGAAAAATGCTCCATCCCCTTCGGGGAGGGCTGGGGAGGGGATTTTGCCACTTAAGAAATCAGGTCAAAAAATAGCGTTAATCGGAGCACTAGCGGCAGATAAAACTAGTCCATTGGGCAGTTGGCGTATTGCGGCCGATGACAATACCGCTGTTTCTGTTTTAGAAGGATTACAAGCATATAAAGACAACCAATTGACGTATGCCAAAGGCGCCGATGTAGCTTTGGGAGAACCTAAATTTGTTTTTGAAACCAAAATCAATACAACAGATAAAAGCGGTTTTGAAGAGGCGATTGCAGCAGCCAAAAATGCAGATGTTGTGGTAATGGTTCTTGGAGAACACGGATTGCAATCTGGAGAAGGACGCAGTAGAACTGATATTGGTTTGCCAGGCGTACAACAAGAATTGCTTGAGGCGGTTTATGCGGTAAATCCAAAAATTGTTTTAGTACTAAATAATGGCCGTCCGCTGGCTTTACCTTGGGCAGACGAACATATTCCTGCGATTGTAGAAGCTTGGCAATTAGGAACACAAAGCGGTAACGCAATTGCTCAAGTCTTATATGGCGATTACAATCCTAGCGGAAAATTGCCTATGACTTTTCCTAGAAATGTAGCTCAAGTTCCTATTTACTATAATCATAAAAATACAGGAAGACCATCTTCAAATGAGCCAGAAAGTGTTTTTTGGTCGCATTACATCGATGAAAAAAACACACCTCTTTATCCATTTGGTTACGGATTGAGTTATTCCAAATTTGACTATTCAGATTTGAAATTATCATCTCCTTCATTTACAGCAAATGGTAAAATTGAAGTTTCAGTTACGGTTACCAATTCTGGTAAAGTTGTTGGTAAAGAAGTGGTTCAAATGTATATCAGGGATTTATTTGCTAGTGTTACTCGACCTGTTTTAGAATTGAAGGGGTTTGAAATGATAGAATTACAGCCCAATGAGTCCAAAAAAGTAGTTTTTACGATTGATGAAAAAACAATCGAATTCTATACTGCAAATTCAAAATGGGAAGCTGAAGCTGGCGATTTCAAAGTATTTGTAGGCGGAAGCTCAGCACAAACGTTACAGGCAGATTTTCAATTTGCCCAATAATAAAGGAGTTAGTAGTTGGTTTAACTTGTATTTCGTTTTCATTACTGCTGCAAGATGAATTAATTTTTAATGGTGTTTTTTTTTACTTCGAACGTATACTCTTTAATGAGGATACCTGAAAAAAATTAGAAATACAAGTTTAAATCAACGCTTTATATTTTATGATTTGCCCTCTCTCTTGGTAAAACAATAACGAATTAATTTTTAGGGATGAAAAAGTATATAATACTAATAGTAGGAGTGGTGAGTTGCAGTTTTGCTCAGCAAACACAACGAAAACTAGTCTGGGAAGAAAATTTTAACGGAAAAACCCTTGACGAAAAAGTTTGGAATATCGAAATTGGCGATGGTTGTCCTAATTGCGGTTGGGGAAACAACGAACGACAATTGTACACCGATTCGAATCACGCGATAGAGAAGGGGAATTTGGTAATTAAAGCTAAAAAAGAAGGCAATAAATACACTTCAACTAGAATCAATACCAAAAGCAAAAAAGAGTTCCAATACGGTCGATTTGAGATTAGAGCCAAATTACCTGTGGCCAATGGTTTATGGCCTGCCTTCTGGATGTTGGGTTCTAACTTCAAAGAAGCAGGTTGGCCAAAATGTGGTGAGATTGATATTTTAGAATACATAGGCCGTGAACCTCACATTATTTTCAATTCATTGCATACACAAGACAGTCACGGAAATACCATAAATACCAAGAAAACTACGATTCCAGATATCGAAAAAGGTTTCCATTTGTATGCTATCGATTGGGATAAGGACAAAATTGCTTTTTATGTAGACAATCAATTAACCTACACTTTTCAGCCCAAAGAAAAGAATGAAAATACTTGGCCGTACAATCAACCGTTTTATTTCCTTGCCAATTTGGCGATTGGAGGTAATTTTGGTGGACAAATTGTAGATGATGCGGCACTACCTGATTATTTTTATATTGATTACATCAAAGTATATCAATAAATCAGTTTTTAAACGAATAACTTTCTCCAAAAACAAGTTATATAAAAGAATGCTGAACAAGAAAAGTCTGGTCTTATTTTTAAGAATTCAGGCTTTTTTCTATTATTTATTTAACGATAGTGCTTAATTTTTGCACTTTTTATTTGTTTATTAAGATAAAAATTTGTTAAATTTGACCATTAACTAACCAAAACCAATAAAGCCTATAGTTCAAAATTACTTTTTAGAGAATTTCCCCAAATTTAAAACTAAACTAAAAGGTAAGACTATGGCTGCTAAACAATTCACCGACGCGTATTTAGTTCAAGAGTATGTTTCTGGTAACGAAAAGGCACTAGAACTATTAATCAAACGCCACGAATCCAAAATCTTCGGATTCATTTATTCTAAAATTCCAGATCGTGATGTTGCGAATGATATCTTCCAAGATACATTCATCAAAGTAATTCGTACCTTAAAATCAACTTCTTATAACGAAGAAGGCAAGTTTTTACCTTGGGTAATGCGTATTGCGCACAATCTCATTATTGATCATTTTAGAAAAAACAAAAAAATGCCACTCTACAGAGAAACCGAAGATTTTTCCATTTTCTCTGTAATGTCTGATGATTCGCTAACTATCGAAAACCAATTGATCGCTTCTCAAGTCGAAATAGACCTTCGTCGCATCATAAACGAATTACCTGATGATCAAAAAGAAGTGGTAATGATGCGTATGTATCAAGATATGAGTTTCAAGGAAATCTCAGAGGTGACAGGGGTTAGCATCAATACCGCCCTAGGAAGAATGCGCTATGCTTTGCTTAATTTGAGAAAAGTTATCGACAAACATCAAATTATTTTAACGAATTGATACTAAATGGTAAAATTTGCCGTTGTACTTTGATTATCAGTCTAATCACTAATTATATTCATTGTATATGGCCAAAATTTACTCTAAAAAAAATGCAATTTCAAAAGAATTAAAACCTAAAAAAGAAGTAGTTTCTTTTCTTTTGAATTATTCCAAAGCATTAACGGTCTTAAAAACAAAGACTAGCAGTTTTGAAATTATATCCAATTAGGAATTGCATCAGCACTTTTTTAGCACTTCACTAAAAAAAGCAAGCCCAAAATCAATCTCGATTTTGGGCTTTTTTATTCTTGTTAGCTTATTTGGTAGCGATTTCACTTCCCTTTGTAATATTCATCAATAACAGATTTCCGACCAATGGTTTTGGTGATGATATCTTTCTCCATATCCCAACCTCTCGCAGGCGAATATTCTCTGCCATACCAAATAATTTGTAGGTGTAAATCGTTCCAAATGTCCTCAGGAAATAAGCGCTTGGCATCTTTCTCAGTCTGAACGACATTCTTTCCGTTGGTCAAATTCCATCGGTACATCAGGCGGTGAATGTGAGTATCTACAGGAAATGCTGGTACGCCAAAAGCTTGCGACATCACTACACTAGCCGTTTTGTGTCCCACAGCTGGCAATTCTTCTAGTGCTTCAAAACTCTGTGGCACCTGACCATTATGCTTCTCAATTAAAATCTCAGACAAACCATAAATTCCTTTCGATTTCATAGGTGACAAACCACAAGGGCGAATGATTTCTTTAATTTCCTCTACCGATAATTTCACCATATCATACGGATTGTCCGCTTTGGCAAACAACAGTGGTGTAATTTGGTTCACCCGAACATCTGTGCACTGCGCCGAGAGCAAAACAGCGACCAATAAAGTGTACGGATCCTTATGATCTAAGGGAATCGGAATTGTTGGGTATAATTCTTTTAACGTATTTATAACAAATGTTACGCGCTCCTGTTTGGTCATTTTACTACTTTTATAAAAAGTAAAAATAGCCTATTTTTTATAATGTGCCTAATCCAGCTGTACGTTATAAGTCCTCCTTCAAAACTGTATTTTCTAAGACAAAAAAGGAGCTTCCGTTGGTCGCTCTTTTTTATCAAGAAAAAAAACAGTTTTTCAGTCCGGGCTTTCCACTGCCATCTGGGGCATAACGCGTTCCTTTAACGATTACGAATAACTAAAACACCATAAACCATAAACCATAAACAACAACCTTAAACTTTAAACCTTAAACTTTAATTCATGAACTTCAAAATATGACCACATTACAAAAAGGAGATCAAGCGCCATCATTTTCAGGAGTTGATCAAGACGGAAAAACACATCAATTAGCAGACTACGCCGGAAAGAAACTAGTCGTTTTTTTCTACCCAAAAGCGAGCACGCCAGGTTGCACTGCCGAAGCTTGTGATTTGAGAGACAATTACGCCCGATTTGAAGCACAAAACTATGCTTTACTTGGTGTTAGTGCCGATAGTGCCAAAGCGCAAGCCAAGTTCAAAGACAAATACGAATTTCCATTCCCATTATTGGCAGACGAAGACAAAGCAGTGATTCAAGCTTTTGGGGTTTGGGGACCTAAAAAGTTTATGGGAAAAGAATATGATGGGATTCACCGTACCACTTTTGTTATTGATGAAAAAGGAATCATCGAGGAAGTAATCACCGACGTAAAAACAAAAGTACACGCGTCTCAGATTTTGAAATAACAACAAATTTAGTTGTAGTTAACAAGCCAAATGAGTCGTGTCATTTGGCTTTTTTGTTTTTCTTGCTTGATTTTGTAGAGATCAACAAGAGTAAATAATGTTTATATTTGATAGTTACTTTAAAACTTCATTGTTTCTTAATTCTATCAGGTTATGAAAAAAGCACTGCTATTTTTTACGATACTTTTGGCATTTACTTCAAGCTATGCTCAAAATGACAACCCAAAATATGATGCTTCTTTAGCACAACAACTTGGAGCCGATGAATATGGAATGAAAAGCTATGTTTTTGTATTGCTAAAAACAGGAACCAATACAACGACAGATAAACAATTCATAGCGGATTGTTTTGCTGGACATATGACGAATATTGCAAAATTGGCTAACGCTAAAAAGTTAATTGTGGCTGGGCCAATGGGTAAGAATGAAGCCAATTTGAGAGGTATTTTTATCTTGAATGTTGCCACAATTGAAGAAGCAAATCAATTATTAGAAACTGATCCAGCTATCAAAGCAAAATTATTAAGTACCGAGGTCTTTCCTTGGTATGGTTCAGCGGCATTAACTGAATACTTGCCATATCACGATAAAGTTTGGAAAAAGAACCATTAATACTACAAAAGCCAAGTTTAGAACTTGGCTTTTGATGTTTCTTATGCTTGTAATACTTTTTCTGGATCGTAACCAAATAAGCGTTGTTTTTTGATGATTTCTGCCACTCCAGAAGGCAACATAGGTTCCCATCCTGGTTTTCCTTGGCTAATCATTTTGAGTACTTCTCTAGAGAATACTTCTAGGATTGTTGGGTCGTAATCTGTAATATCTACCACTTTTCCGTTGAATTTAAAGAACTTGTACAATTCTTTCATTCTTGGATGTACTTTAAGATTTTCAGAGGTAATAACTTCTCCCTCTTCGCCAAGCATTGGATATAAGAATACTTTCATATCGCGATAGAATAATTTACCAAAAGCTTCAAGAATTCCACCACTCAAGTGACGGTAGTATTTCTCGTCGAAGATATCAACCAAGTTGTTAACCCCCATCGCTAATCCCATACGGGCTTTGGTATAATTAGCAAAATATTCAACCACTTTGTAATACTCTTGGAAATTAGAGATCATTACTGTTTGACCCAAAGAACATAGCAACTCGGCTCTATCCATAAAATCTCTCTCGTCAATCTCACCATCTGAACGTAAATTCGATAGCGTAATTTCAAAAATTACTTGGGTATTTTCTTTTTCTACTTTGTTTTCCTCCAAGAACATTTTTATGGAGTTTTCATACATATCCATATTTACTTTAGTAACAGGACGGAAACTACCTCTAAAAGCTAAAATGTTCTTTTTGTATAAAATGGCTGCTGGTAAGATGTTTTTTCCTTCTGGATTGAACATTACCGCATCGGTCATTCCATTTTTTACCAATTGTAAACTCATCAATCGGTTATCAACTTCTGCAAATCTTGGTCCAGAAAAATTGATGGTATCGATCTCTAATTGATCTTTATCTAAATGGTCGTATAAGTAGCGTAATAATTTCTTAGGATCGTTGTATTTATAAAAGGCTCCATAAATTAAATTTACCCCAAGGATACCTAAAGTTTCTTGTTGTAAACGGGAATCAGTTTCTTTAAAACGAATGTGAATAATGATTTCGTTATAAGCTTCTGTTGGATCCAATTGGTAACGAACGCCCACCCAACCATGGCCTTTGAATTGTTTTGCAAAATCGATAGTAGCCACCGTGTTGGCATAACTAAAAAATAATTTATTAGGATGTTTTACTCGGCTTAAACGTTCTTCTATCAATTCTCCTTCAAAAGTCAACATCTTTTTTAGACGACTTTCGGTTACATATCGTCCATCTTCCTCGATTCCGTAAACGGCATCACTAAAATCTTTATCATAAGCCGACATCGCTTTTGCAATTGTTCCAGAAGAACCTCCTGCTCTAAAAAAATGTCTTACCGTTTCTTGTCCTGCACCAATTTCAGCAAATGTTCCATAAATATTTTCGTTGAGATTTATTCGAAGTGCTTTATCCTTTATTGATGGAATTTGCTCAATGACTTTATCTCCCTTAAGTTTGATTTTTTTTGTATCCATTTTGAATCTAAATAGTGGTGTTTTGTGACAAAGTTAATTAAATCGATTCCTAAATGAATCATAAATAATTCTATTTTTGTAAAAAAATAACACACTTTTGAACATCTATTTTTTAGGTACTGGCACTTCTCAAGGAATTCCAATCATTGGGAGTACCCATCCTGTTTGTAAAAGCACTGATTATAAGGATAAAAGGCTTCGTGTCTCACTATGGATGTCGTGGGGAGACCATTCTTACGTTATCGATTGCGGCCCTGACTTTAGACAGCAAATGTTGGCTTCGGATTGTCAAAAAGTAGACGGAATTTTATTTACTCACGAACATTCAGATCATACTGCAGGTATAGACGATATTCGTCCGTTTAATTTTAGACAAGGCGAAATGCCAATTTATGCTCATCAACGCGTAATCGAAAATTTGAAAAAGCGTTTTGATTACGTTTTCGAAACCGAAAACAGATATCCAGGCGCTCCTTCGGTAAAAACTATTGAGGTGATCAATAACCAACCTTTTCTATTGGGAGATAAAACAGTCATTCCAATTAATGTCATGCATGGCGATTTGCAAGTTTTCGGATACCGAGTTGATGATTTTGCGTATTTGACGGATGTAAAAACGGTTGCCCCAGAAGAAGTAGAAAAATTGAAAAATCTAGACGTTTTGGTCTTGAATGCTCTGCGTATCACACCTCATAACACCCATTTTAATCTTCAAGAAGCGCTTGATTTTATTGCTTTAGTACAACCTAAAAAAACATATCTGACGCATATCAGTCATTTATTAGGCTTTCACGAAGATGTTCAAAAAGAATTGCCAGAAAATGTATTTTTGGCCTACGATAATTTAGTTATTACCCTTTAATTTATATTTTAAAAAATGAAAAAATCACTCCTGCTTTATGGTTTTATATTGGCTGTTTTATTCAATATTTATACCTATATGTTTTTGAATAAAGAAGTAAAATTCGAGCAAGAAAAATTCGCAAAAGTCACTACCAAACTTAGAGATAGTATCAAAAAAGTAGAACTGAAATTAGATGACGCCAATTACTTTTCATTGGCAAAAAATGAAAACGCCCAAAATTATTTTGAAGCAACCAACCCTGATAAAACCATTTTAATTGAAAAATTGATTCCTGTTGTGACCGAAAAGTTATTAGACTTTAATAATAATCCTAAAGGAAATCCGTACACAGGACAAGATCGAATTGGACCTAATAAATTTGTAATTAATAAAGTCAGAATTTTGAATCACCGATGGATTATTGCTGATTTCAGCGATGGCGAATATTGGGGAGAAGTCCTTATAAAATACTTTGTCAATACAGACGAAACGATTTCTTTTGAAGTTAATCAGTCTGTATTGTATCAAAAATAATTCCTATATACTTAATAGATGAATTTTACTCCTACGATAGAAAGAGTATCCTTAAATGACGCTGCTGAAATTAGCGATTTGATTATAAATAATGCCTCATTTTATTTAAGACCACATTATTCTGACGCACAATGGAGCATATTCAAGAGTTATTATTCAATTGTAACCATTCAACAAAAAATCCTAAAACAGCAAATGTTTTGTGCTAAACTAGGGAATGCAATAGTGGGAACCATTGCTTTAGATCACGATTATATCGTAGGTTTCTACACCCATGTTGATTATGCTAATAAAGGAATTGGATCAAAGTTGCTAAGTTATATTGAAAAGGAAGCGCAAGAAATCGGACATCCTGAAATTTATTTGGCAGCATCACCAGTTGGAGTTGATTTTTACTTAAAATTTGGATGGCAGATAGTGGAAGAACTTGCAATTGATTATTTGGGAGTCCCTTTTGTAGAAACGGTAATGAAAAAGCGGCTTTAATTTTTTGATTAAAGCCGCTTTTTTTGTGCTTGAAATGCTATTATTCCTTTATTTTAACCAATTTTTGAAGTCATAAAAATTTTGTGGTGAAACACCATGTCCGATGGGGTATTCTTTATAAGTTATAGCAATACCTAATTTTTCCATAAAAGGAGCTGTTTTTCTGGCCCATTCTACAGGAATCACTTGGTCTACTGTGCCGTGAGACGCAAAAATACGTAACGAATTCAAATTGTTTTTTAAGTAATCTTCTGCAATGATATCAGGATTCAAATAACCGCTCATTGCTACTATTTGTTTTATTTTTTCAGGATACGAAAGGGCCACAGCATAACTCAAAATAGCGCCTTGGCTAAAACCAATAAGTGTTACTTCTTCTTTGTTGATAGGGTAATTTTGTGTTAATTCGTCTATAAAACTTGCAATGCGATCACGAGATTCTCGCGCTTGATCGTTATCTGAAAATTTGTTTTGATCGGCATCAAAATTTATGGCATACCACGCATAACTTCCGTATTGTAAATCATAAGGCGCTCTAGCTGAAATGATATAGTAATGATCTGGCAATTCTGGTGCAAAAGAGAATAAATCTTCTTCGTTACTGCCGTAACCGTGTAGTAAAATCAATACGGGGTTTTCTGCTAAAACAACTTTGGGTTCTCTTATTTTGTATTCTAAGGATAAATTCATGAAATGTATTTGATGTATGTTATTCTATGTTTTTAAAAATCTTCTGAAACTGTTCTCCCAAAAGCGGAATAAGTTTGGTTTCTCCTTGTAATGCTGCTACAAAGCCATAAATCCAAAGGATAAAATAGAATACATAAAAGGCTGAAGAAATCATCCAACTATCAAAATAGCCAATGAAATAGCCAATTAAAAAGAAAGAAACAAAAATGCCTAGCGCTTGACGAATGTGAAAAGCTGCAAAAGAATTTTTCTTTTCGGAGTTCATAAAAATAGCGATAATGGCGCCAATAATGGTAAGATAACTTACAATGGCAATATTTTTTCCGTTGTCTGATGTGCTCATTTTGGTTTTGATTTAGGATAATTATTGGTTCAAAATCATTTGATCTTGGTTGATACAACCATACACTTTTCCTTGTAATTTTTGACCTAGAAAAGCGGAGTTTTTAGATTTTGACAGTATGCTTTCTTTGGTAAAAATACTTTCCCCTTCGGTGGTAAAAAGAGTCAAATTGGCTGGCTCTCCTTCGTTGATGGAGTAAGATGGAATACCAAAAGTTGTTTTTCCAGCAGTTAATTTTTCAATGATTACGGCTGTTGGTAAAACAGTAGATAAAGCTCCAAAGGCACTTTCAAGTCCAATAGTACCATTTTTAGCTCCGTCAAATTCCATTTTTTTATGTTCAATATCAATGGGATTATGATCTGAAGTAATCATGTCAATCGTTCCGTCAAGAACTCCTTCTAGTAAAGCTTTTCTATCTAACTCGCTTCTAAGTGGTGGACTTACTTTATATCGAGTATCAAAACCATCGAGTTGATCTTCGTTTAATACTAAATGATGTACGCTAACACTACAACTTACTTGTAAACCTTTGGCTTTTGCCTCTTTTATTAACGCAACTGATTTTTGTGTTGAAATGGTTGGAATGTGCAATTTACCTCCTGTATATTCTAATAAAAATAAATTTCTTGCAATGTGTAATTCTTCCGCAAGAGTTGGAATGCCTTTTAATCCTAATCTTGTTGATGCTAAGCCTTCGTTGGCCACACCGTTTCCTTTAATTTTTTCGTCTTGTGCAAAAGCGATTACGATTTCATCAAAATCTTGTACATATTGCAGAGCGATTTTCAACAAGTTAGCATTGTCTAAACTTTTGTTATAATCGCCAAAGGCAATAGCGCCTGCTTTTTTCATATCAAAAAGCTCTGCCATGTCTTTTCCTTCGCTACCCACGGTTAGTGCACCAATTGGGTAGAGTTGAGTTAGGGCATTTTGAGCTTTGTTGATTACGAAATTAATCTGCCCTTGATTATCAATAATAGGATAAGAATTAGGTTGTAGTGCGATGGCTGTGAATCCACTTTTTGCTGCAACATTTAGTCCATTGCTAATGGTTTCTCTATCTTCAAAACCAGGTTCTCCGAGGGATACGCTGCTGTCAAACCATCCCGAAGAAACCTGTACTTGTGGCAATTGGATTTCTTGGGCTTCATCTGTTGGGAGTCCAACTCCTATTTTTTTGATGTATCCGTCATGGATTAAAATATCCATGGTTTTGTTGTGAAAAGGACTTTTAGAATCGATTATTGTAGCTGCTCTAAGGAGAATTTTCATGGGTGTAGATGATAAGTTTTTTTAAACTTTGTTATTTTACAAATCGGATGATGGCCATTTCTGCTAGCAAAAACGCTAGGGCAAAGATAAGAAACCATTTCCAAAGTTGTTGATCTGTTCTGTTGGTTTGTAATGTATTGAAAACGCTTTTGATGCTGTCTATAGTTTCGAAATTCGACGCCAAATTTGTATTGACTTGACTCAAATCGCTCTCTGTTCTTGCATAATTGAAAGAGATATTTTCGATACCTTTTTCTTTATTGAAAATGGTGAAATTACCGGATTTTTTGGGAAGATCGGCAAAAGTTACTTTTACTTTATTGTCCAACATTTGTTGTATGGGAATGAACTGTTCTTCTTTCCCTTTTACAGTAAGCACTGCTTCTTTGGTTAATGTAGTATTGACCCAAAAAGGCGCACTATTACCAATGGTTGCAGCATAAAGCAAAGCGTTTTTATTATTGACTCCCATTTTATAAAATACAGGAACAATCAAAGGTGATTGTTGAAAGTTAGTGTTTTTTGAGTTTAGGGGCGCCGAGAAAACGAAAACTGCTCCAACAGATTTTGGTATGGCCGTCAGAAAAGCAGTTTGATCTTCATAAGAAAGAATAGTTGGATAAGCACTTTTGACTACAAATGATTTTTCGACTTTTGGATACTGAAAATTAGTGATTTTACTTTCGAAGACGCCACTAAAAAGCGGATGATCAAAATTGATTTTGGTAATTTGCTTGGAATTGTTTTCAGGAGCTATAAATTGAACATTTCCTAGGTTTTTTAGAAAGGAATTGGTTGTTGTTATTGAAGATGTTTCTGATGGAATAATAACTAAATTCCCACCTTTGTTGACAAAAGCTTGTAAGGTCGTTTGTAAAGCTTGTGGGATTTCGGGGATTTCATTGAGGATGATAGTAGCTTGCTTTTCAATGGTGTTATAATCCAATGTACGCAATTCAGAATTGCTGTAATTGAATTCATCTTTTGTGAAAATTCGAGATAAAAAGCTGCTTTTTGTGGATTCGCCAATACTTAAAATGTTGATTTTTTCGTTTTTGGTGATGCTAAAATAATAGTCGTTATCATAAGTCAATCCTTTGTCGTTTATCGTAGCATAACCATGAAATTCTTGTTTTGGAATGGTAAAATTTACGGTTTTCTTTTTAGTGTCTAACGTCACCATCGTTTTTGCAATCAATTTGTTTTGATTGTAAAGCGCAATAGGCATAGGTTCAAAATCCTCTCCAAAGCCTTTGATTGCAACCGTTATCTCATAAAAGTTATCAAGTGTTTGATTTATAAAGACACTATCTATAGCGGCGTTGTTTTTTTGTTCTGCTTCAGGTTTTATAAAATAAATGACTTCTTGGGCACCCGTTTTTTGCTCAGATTTTTGCTGTACTCCAACAGCATCCGATAGGATTATGATGTCTTTTTTGAAAGCAGATTTGCGTGTGTTTATTTTGGCTAATTGGGCATCTATTTCAAAAGGTGTGGCGGAATAATTTAGATTTTGCAGTTCTCTTTGTATTGATTTGATATCGGTGTTCCAAAAAGTCTTATCGTTGGTTAAAAGCGAAAAGGTACTGTTTTCGGGAGTTTCTTCTAGCAACTCTTGAATGGCTCTTTTGAGTAGTTCGCCGCGATTGCCTTTGGCTTGCATACTGAAGGAATTGTCGAGAATAATGTACAATTCATTGTTGGCATTTTTGTGGTCTTTGGCTTCGAAAAAAGGTTGTGCAAAAGCAATAATTAAACCTGTAAGTAGCAACATACGTGTGGCTAATAGCAGTCTTTTTTTGATTTTAGAGCTTTTTCGGGACTCAATGGTTAGTTTTTTTAAAAAACGAACATTGGTAAAGTATTCTGTTTTAAATTTTCTTAATTGGAATAAATGTACCAAAATAGGTACTAGTAAAAGGAACAAAAAGTATAGAATTTCGGGGTGTTTGAACTGCATTCTATGGTTGGTTTACTTTGCGATTGGATTAGTATTTTTTTTTTGATGCTTCCTGAAAATAAAGATTTTGACTCTCTAGCCCCGATCGCAGTGGCATCCTTTTTTTTACAACTGGCTGGTTTGAAAAACCTGATAGGTGTAAAAAAAAGATATAACGGAGAGCGGGACGATGCGGGCAAGAACACCTTTGGTTTCTGCTCCTAAATAAAATAAAAGAGCATATATTGATCGTTCAAAAATACGAATTTGTACCTATAATTGTTAGCAGATGTTTGGTTTTTTCAAAAAGCTGTAATTTGTTTCGAGGTATTGAAATAATGAGTATTTTCGCGGCACTAAAAAAAACACATATGTTGGAATCGCATTTGTTCTAAGTACAGCGCGATAACATAGTATGTAGACTAACAAATAAATATTTAAATACATGAAAAGCAAGATTTTTACGCTACTTTTTGTTTCTTTTTTTACAACAGTTCGTGCTCAGCAAGATATTTACCACTTACTAGTGGGTACTTACACCAATAAATGTGAAAATAAAGGAATCTATAATTATAAATTTGAAGTAAACTCTGGAAATTCTTTGTTGCATGGAACTACTGTTAATATTCAAAATCCTAGTTATTTGGCACTTTCCTCAGATAACAAACATCTTTTTGCTGTAAATGAGTCTGGAGCGACTAGTACTGTTACTTCATTTAGCTATGATGGCAAAGCTGGTAAAATGATTGTACTGAATAAGCAAGCGACTAAAGGAGCTGATCCATGTCACATTATTACGGATGATAAAAATGTGATTACGGCTAATTATTCAGGAGGTAATATTACTGTTTTCTTTAAAAATGCTGACGGAAGTTTGACCGATGCTAAGCAAGTGGTACAACTTTCTGGAAGTGGCCCGAATAAAGAACGTCAGGAAGCTTCGCATATGCATATGGTGGCTTTTTCATCAGATCATAAGTATGTTTTGGCCGCAGATTTGGGTGCGGATAAAATTTATGTGTACAGCTACAATGCTGATGCTAGCAAGGATATTTTAACTTTCAAAAGTAGTGTTAGTGTTAAGCCAGGTGGAGGGCCACGTCATTTAACGTTTGATGAAGACGGAAAATACGTTTATGTTTTGAACGAATTGGATGGTGGGTTGTTGACGTATAGTTTTGCTAAAGGAGAATTGACTTTGGTAGAAGATACTTCGGTAATGGCGAGAGATTACAAAGGTGATTTTCGTTCGGCGGCCATTGCTTTATCTCCAGACGGGAAGTTCTTGTATGCGACCAATAGAGGAGAGGCTAATACCATTTCTATTTTTAAAGTATTAAAAAACGGGAAATTAGAGTTCAAAGAAACAGTAAGCACTTTAGGGAAAGGGCCTAGAAGTTTTGTGATTGATCCAACGGGGAATTTATTATTAGTAGCGAATCAATCTTCTAATGAAATTGTTGTTTTTAAAAGAGATAAAAACACAGGTGGCCTAACAGATACAGAGAAAAGAATTTCGGTTTGTGAACCCGTTTGTTTGCTTTTCGAAAAGCGTTTGTAATCTATTCAAAACAATCAATCAAGTTAAAGCCACGAATTCACCAATTAATAAAATTGGTGAATTCGTGGCTTACTTTTTATTTTTTGCTCTTATTTATTGGAGTCTTTACGTTTTTTGTCTCTAGTTTTTAACATGTTTCTATTTACTGAGCCATGTGTTTTTTTCTTGGTTACCCCAGGTCCTCCCAAATTGACTTTTTTATTCTTTTTGCTTTTTTCATGAAAAGCACCGTCTCCTTCTAATTTCACCTTTTTCATTAAGAACTTAATGGGTTGGCGATCTTTCTCGGGCTCAATCAATTTAGTCGAAATCTCAACTTCTTCTGGGAAATCAGCAATAGGTAATTCCATATTCATTAAGACTTCCACTTCAATTTTTGATTCTTCTTCACGAGGCGTTACAAAACTAATCGCGGTTCCTGTAGCATCGGCTCTACCAGTTCGACCAATTCGGTGCATGTATAATTCTGGCATTTCCGGCATTTCGAAGTTGATGACATGAGTGATATTCGAAATATCTAATCCTCTTGCCATGATATCGGTAGTAATTAACCCTCTCAAGTTTCCTTCTTGAAATTCTGCCATCGTACTCAAACGATAGTTTTGAGATTTGTTGGAGTGGATCACACCAAATTGACCTTCAAATACTTCATCAATTCGATTGAAAAGCATATCTGAAATCTTTTTGTTGTTCACAAAAACTAAAATTCGACTCATGTCTTCGTTCTTTTCCAGTAAATGCTGGAGAAGATTTATTTTAGTATTGAAATTGGGAACATTATAAGTAATTTGTTGGATATTTTCAAGAGGCGTTCCTGAGGCAGCCAAAGTTACTTCTTGTGGGAAATCAAAATAATCATTCAAAACAGCATCTACTTCATCGGTCATGGTAGCCGAGAATAAGATGTTTTGGCGCTTGGATTTCATCATTGCCAGTAAGGCAGTTAATTGTGTTCGAAATCCTAGGTTAAGCATTTCATCAAACTCGTCTATTACCAATTTTTGTGTGTCATCAAAACGAACAACGGCATCCAAAGCCAAATCCATGGTTCTACCCGGAGTTCCTACCAAAATGTCTACTCCTTCATAAACCGCTTTCTTTTGGGTATTGATATTTACACCTCCGTAAATACCAAGGGTTTTTACCGACATGTAGGTGGTTAATTTTTCTACTTCTTCGACTACTTGAACCACTAATTCTCTGGTTGGAACAAGGATTACAATTTTTGGAGTGTTGGTGTTGGTAAACTTATACAGCTTTAATAGCGGAATAAGGTAAGCAAAAGTTTTACCGGTACCTGTTTGTGCAATTCCCATCATATCTCTTCCCGACATAATTACAGAAAATGTCTTTTCTTGGATAGGAGTTGGTGTGGTAAATCCTATTTCATCAATTGCTTTTTGTAAAGATTTAGGAAGGTTAAATTGCTCGAAAGTACTCATTTGCATTATTTTTTTTTGCAAAGATACTAATATAAGCTGTAAATACTATTTTCTTGGTTTGTTCCTTCGAATTTAGCTTATTCTTGATTGAGTTATGTAACGGTAATTTTTTCGTTTTGTAATAACGTTTCCAAGCAATCAGCTGCAGTATTTTTCAACTCTATGTTGTCGAAATAAGACATTCTATTTTGGATATATTCTATTGCTTTAGAGGAGCCAATGACTTTTAGCGTTTGTAAACTTTGGTCTTGAAGTTGAGGAGTATATTGATTTAATACAGATAGGATTTTTATTTCAGCTTCTTTTAGATGAAGTTTTCTTATCGTTATAAGTGCTTCATTTTTTACAGTATTGCTTTTGTTTGAAAGTAATTGAATAATGGCGTTTGTGTCATTTCCATTACTTTCATGAGCCGCAATTTTTAATCCTAACAGTAAAATAGAAGTTTTTTTTGCCTTCAACCAAAAATCGATATTGCTGTTATAGGGATATTTTTGGATATAAAATAGGTTTTCTATTTTCTCTTTATTTCTTATAATTGTCTTTTTGCTTTGATATATCGTATTGCTACTTGCAATATTGGTTAGCGAAAGATATGCTACACTAGCATTGGATTGAATTAACTGATTTTTGCTTTTTAAATAAGGCAGGATTTTAGTTATACCCTTGGAATATTGCATCGTTTGGTAATGATAGAAGCCGAGACATTTTTTATAAATTTTATTGTCATTGATTAAACTAGAGGAGTATTTGTGTAGTTTAAGAGTTCGGTATATTAGCGTTATGGTTTGAGCTTCTTCTTGGCTTAGACTCTTTTTAATAAAAATCATTTCATCGATTAACATTTCTTTACACCATGTGGCTCGAAGAGGTATTTTTCTTTTTAATTCCTTTATTTTTTGTTTAATAAAGTCTTTGTTATCGTGATTTTTGACAACATCGATTAAGAAATGTTTGATAATTGGAAGTGTCTTTTGTTTGGTTTTCTGAAGATTTTTTTTGAAGATTACTTTGAAAGACACAATAGTAATGACCAAAACAATTGTTGATATTGCTATGATTGATAGAGAATTAGAAGTTATATTGGACAAGAATTCTTTCATGAGAAAAGATCTGTGTTCTCTCAAAGGTATGAAAAAAATATTTAAGCATTTGTTAATTAAGATATTACTATTTTTTGTGTTTTAAAAATTCTCGTTTTCAGAGAAGTGAAATAAATTTTCAAAAAGGATATTTCTTAATTGTTTTTTAACAAGCGCTTTATTCGAAGCAAGAGTTCATTAGGATTGAAAGGCTTGGCGATAAAATCTGATACTCCTAATTGGAAAGCTTCTTCAACTGTTTTTTCTTCATCTGCCAACGAAGAAAGAGCTACAATAGGGATGTCAGGATAGTTTTTGCCTAGATAACTAATGACTTCTAGTCCAGACCTTGGTGGAATAAGTATCGCTATTATTATTAAATCGAAAACTGTTTTTTGTACCATTGAAATGGCTTCATTCCCATCTTTTGCAATAGACATAGTATAATTTTCTTTTTCAAATATAATCGACAAAATCTCCAAAGTCATGGAGTCATTTTCAATAATTAAGATGTTCGGGATTGTATTCATTGGAAAGGTGTTTAATTGAAAAATACTTCGATTTCATCTAACATTACCATTGGTTTTTTGTTTTTTCGATAACGCCAAGTGGGTACAGCATCTTGATTTTTGATTGCAATTTTAATTTTTTCAAAATTACTAAAGTTAGGATTGGATATTTCCCAAGTTTTTGTTGTAATATCGTAATTTTCAGTTAAATGTTCACCATTCTTAGTGGTTATTTTTTTCCAGTTATTATTTTTTAAGCCATATATTGTTAATGCAGAAGGTGGAAAAATCCAATGTCTTTGATCTTCTAAGAAAGTTATCTTAATAGTATTGAATGTTATCGAATTGAGATTGATTTCTATTTCGGGATTTGTTCCATACCAACCTATCCAATTAATATTAAAATCTTTATATCCTTTTATGCCATCAATTAATCCTTGCGCTCCTTTGCCAGAAAATTCATTTGCTGGAGGTGTGAGTAAATTGATTTTCATTTTTTCTCCCAAATGTTGAGTGGTATTTTTACTTATAACTAACCAGTCTTCATAATATGTATCAGGAGAAGGTCCACCTTCGCTTAATTCATAAATCCCCATTTTGTTGCATTGTTGGCTAAATTGATAGACTCTTTCGGTAAGTCCATTTCTGACTGTTTTTTTGCCATTTTCGTCACTTACAAAAAGGCCGTGAGCATCGGCACCATAGAATTTTGACTGTTCAAAATATGCGTACTCTAGGGAAAGCCTCAATTTTTCAATTCTAGATTTGATAACGTTATCATCTGCCACATCGTTTAGAGCTTCTTCTATAATTTGATCATATTGATCCATGGCTTCAGGTGTTAGATACGTATTTCTGTTTTGTATAGGACCGGAATAAATATCGAGATAGGCTTTGGATTTTTTTTGATTTGCCGATAGCAGATTTAAATAGTCCTGAATGCTTTTAGCTGCTTTTCCATAATACCCTCTCAAGAAGTCAGCTATGGTTGCTTGAACATTGATAGTGGTATCCCAAAGAAGTTTCGCTAATAAGTATTGTCTTAACTCGGAGAAATCTCCGGGTACATCTGCGTATCCTTGTACAAATAGTCCTTTTACTTTATTTTTTTTGAAAGTTGTAAAATTTTCTTCAAAATAGAATAGGTTGGGAAATGGAGATAAATAATTAGAGAATTGTACCGTATAATCCCATACTAATACATTCTTGTTGGATTTACCCCATCTGTTCAACGTATTGGCAATAGATTTATTGCTGTTTTCTGAGGATATCGGGAGACCACGATCCATTTCAATAGGGCAAAATAGTGTGGTAATATTTGGTCCTATAGTTAGGTTGGTTGGAGGATTGTACGTGTGTAAATAGGCCAATGTGCTTATCTGTGTTTTTGGGAATTGTTTGGCAATTTTGTTTAAGAATGTGTATAGAGAGCCTTGTGGACCACCATGATTTTTATTGAGTTCACGGCATTGAGCACATTCACAATAGATTACATCATCATTTTGACTTATAGAAAAAAACCGAGCATTTGGCTTTTGGGCTATTTCTTTTTTTAAATAGTCGGAGACTAATTTTACCACGGTATCATTGGTCATACAAAGCGATTCAGCTCTTCTTTTCCCTTCATAAAGGGCAAAAAGTTTTGGGTCTTTTTTGAAAAAGTCTTTAGGAGGAGCTAAGCGATCAAATGTATGTCCCCAAAGACCAAAATCATCTTCATGCCAATCGAGTTTGTGCCATTCCCTGAACGTGGCATCGTAACTATCAGGATAAAGCAAATACCTATATTCAAATGAAGGGGTGTATTTTTGATAGAAGTTTTGAGGAAAAGTAAAAGAAATCGGTTTTGGAATGTAGGTTACGGTACTGCTAAATTTTCTGAATTCCCATTGCTCCAATAGTGTGTAAACCGCGTATTTTAACGATTTTAAATTGGTTGCAATTAAGGAAATACTTCGTTGATTGCTTGTTAAAATAAACTCTTGATCCTTTAACTCTTTGTTCTTTTTTTGTATCTCAAGAGTAATTTGAGTGTCGTTATCTGAAGTTTCAGCGGTTTTTATTTCAAAGGTGTTCGGAAATGATTTTTCTACATACGAATAGAGTATTTCAGCAGCGATTTTGGTTTCAGCGCTAGAGTAGGTGATAGCTATTTTTTTTTGCTGATTCGTAATTTGGATGGTATTCGATTGTGCCATAATACAAGTAAAGGAAACAAATCCATTCATTAATAATAAGAGTATTATTTTCAGTTTCATAATTACAATTTATAATGTAATAATAGGGATAGCTCATATTCATTTTGAAACTCATTAGGAATATATTCTTGGTAATTGTAGTTCAATTGGATACCTGTAACGAATTTTTTTAGTAACAGTTTGTAATATCCTGCACCCATCCTGTAGGAGTATAATTTGAGTCGGTTTTGCAATTGAGCAATAGTGGTTCTTTCATCAGGAGACGTTCCAAAACCTATATTTAGCGTGGCATAATCGTATTTTGAATTAAAGTAGTACCGATTGTTTAATGTGAATACTGGATTATACTTTTTCTTGTTATTGTTAAGATAAGCCTTTACGGACAACCAATAAGAGCCGATTGTTTTGGAAACCCCTGTTACCAATGTTAAAATATCAAGATCTTGAGTTTTTATGAAACGAAGCCCAAAATCGGTTTCCCAGCCTTTTTCCCAATTTAAGTAGAAAGAGCCGCCAACTTTGAATTTAGGAAAAACAAGGTCGTTACTGTAAGTAGCATCCCAGTAAGTATAGCTTCTTTTGCTGGTTTTATAATATGATTCTATTTCATATTGTATTCCTTTTGCAATGGAATTATTGCTGGCATATCGCTCTGCATAGCTAATTCTACCAATTAGGGAACCCCATTTTTGATCATTAATGTATTCTAAATGGACCAAATGCCAAGGCCCAATTTCTTTTCTGTCGATTGTGGTGTAATTATAGTTAATTCCAATCCTGTTGTTCTTGTTTTCTTGATTTATCTGCTCTAATTCCGAGAGGGTTTGGGTATCGTTAGGAAATATTTCAAGGGTTTCTTTTAAGCTTTTTATTTGTTGTTCACGCTCTTGAAGTAAACCATAAATTTCTGATTTCTTTTGATAATAAACTATTGACTTTGGATATAATGTAATGGCCTTTTCGCTGGTAGCCAATCCTTCATTATACCTTTTTTCTTGGATGTCCAGGTTGATTAGATACAAAAATGCTTCTTCGTATTTTGGGTCTTTATCCAGTACTTTTTTGTAGTAATATCGGGCGCTATCTGTTTGTTTGATGAATTCATAATTTCTTCCTAGCAGCAATTGAAAATCTAGATATTCAGGTGCTATTTTTTTTCCAAACAAGCATTTTTCTATGTTCTTTTGATAGTTATTGGATGTTTTCATGTCTGATATAATCGACACTAGTAAACTATCTGTATTTATTTTTTGGGCAAAAAGCGACATTGCTCCCAAAAAGAGAATAGCGTTAAAAATAAGACGAATATAAAAACGAATCTGTCTCATAACATTTAGGTTTGTTTGGGTTGTTCATATCCTTTTCGAACCATAACGCCCCATTTTTGTTCTTTTTGAACGAAAAAATCCCAATATCCTTTTAAGGAAGTAAAGATGGTCAAAGGGTGATATGCTATCGGTTCGATTATAGCCATTCCTATTAGAATAAGTAGTTCTTTGTAATTGGCATAACTTCTATATAAAGTTTCATCAATCAAGATACAAACTAAAGTGATGAATAAGTAAATTAAATATACAAAAGCTGTCATAATGATTAGGAATTCAAAATTAATGATGCCCGAAACATAACTTACTGTAAGAACAATAATCCCTAACAGTTCGATAATAGGTACCATAAACTCAAATGCAAAAAAGAAGGGTAAGGTGACAAATGCCGTTCTACCATATTTTTTATTGTAAAACATTTTTCTATGTAAATAAAGGGTTTGTACCAAGCCCCTGGCCCATCTAACCCGCTGTCTAATAAAAATGGTTTTCGTCTCTGGAACCTCTGTCCAACATAATGATTCTGGGATATATTGTATTAAAAAAGGTTCTTTTTTTTCATGCATGTATTTTCTCATACGGGTGATCAACTCCATGTCTTCACCAAGGGATTTATGCCAATAGCCTCCTGCGGCAATTACAATTTCTTTATCAAACATTCCCAATCCACCAGAAACGAGTAATAACCCATTGATTTGGCTCCAAGCCATTCTTCCAAAGATGAAGGAACGTACATATTCTAATTCTTGAAATCTCGGATACCATTTTTTGGGAAAATGAACTTTTACTAATAAGCCATCTTTTATCTCACAAGAATTGGATATACGGATGCCAGCTCCTGTAGCAATTACTCTTCTTTCGTTTTCAATGAATGGTTTGGTTAGTTTAAGTAGCGTATTTCTTTTGAGAATACAATCTACGTCTGTACACAAAAACAATGGATATTGCGAGGAGTTAATACCTGCATTTGAGGCATCTGCTTTGCTTTTTCCATTTTCCTTATCAACTATTAAGAGTTTTGAGTAAACTGGGTTTTTAGATTTGTAATGGCCTCTTACTGGTTGTGTTTTAATTTTTTCTTGATAATAGAAGTCAATTTTTTCTAATTCAAATTCCTTGATCAGTTTTTCAAGAGTATCATCTGTACTACCGTCATTAATAATTATGATTTCATATTTTGGATAGGTCAATGACAGCAATGATTTGACATTATAAACAATATTGCTTCCTTCATTAAAAGCTGGAGCAACCACCGAAACACCTGGCATATAATTGGATCTCGTAATAATGTCGTCTTCTAAAAATTGTTTATTGTTAGTGTGTTTTAAAATTGCTATGTAGGATAATATAGCTAATGCCAAATAGAAAGCGATATAGGATAACGAGAAAATCGACATGAAGATTTCGTAGATGGGCAAAACAATTTCTAGTATGTTTTTTATTACATCCATAATGTTTTCACATGTTTTAGCATTCTTGAATAGTTTTCATTTGTAGTTGCTAATTCGTCTGCCAGATTTGAGTCAATTTTTTGTAGGCAATACATTGCGGATATTTGAACATCGGTATCAGTGATGTTTTCAAAGGTAGTTTTGATGTAACGAGAGGTGAGGTGAGACCCTATTTCGGCCAAACACCAATAACATTTTATTTGTGCTTTTTTCGCATAACTATTTATTTTCTCCAGAATTGGTTCTTCGGCTTCTTTTAGAAAGAGTTTGCTGATAGTTGTTAGGGCTTCGGTTCTAACCGATTCGACAGGGTAGTTCAAAAGTTGGATGATCCTTTCCGATTCGTTTCGGTTGTTGAAATAAGTCATGATTTTTAATCCTAATTCAATCAAGGAACTTTTGTCTGATTGTAGCAAAAAATCAAGACTTGTGGGATGCTCTTTTTTAATCTTGGAGAAGATATCCATTATTTTAATTTGATTCAGTTTTGAAATTTTCTCCGGAATATAGGCTAATTCATCTTCGCTTAAATCAATAAGAGATATGTAACAAATATTTGCATTAGATCGAATTAAATCGTTAGTGCTTTTCAAATAAGGTAAAATCTGATGTTTTCCTTTAACGTATTTCATCATTTGAAAATGATAAAAACCAATACATTTTTTGTAGGCTCTAAAATCATTTATAAGTTTGGAGGAATATTCATGAAGTTTTAAACTTTTATACAAAAGCGAAATAATGATTGTTTTATCTCCTTTGATATTCTTTCTTAGTCGAATCATCTCATTGATGACGATAATTTTGCACCATTTTTTGTTAAAAGGAATCGAATTGCGAAAGAGTTTAAGTTTAGATTTAATCTCTAGTTTACTATAATCATTGATAACAATTTCTACCAAGAATTGTTGAATAATGGCTCGATACTTATTATTAAGATTATACTTCCATTGATTATAAAATCTTTTTGTTAGTAATAGCAGACTAACAAATAGAATTCCAATAACCAAAGTAGGGATAGCGAAATTTTTTATATAAAATAAAAAAGTATCCATAAAAAAAAATTAGTCACTCAAATGTAATAAAAATAGGAATAACTTTTTGTTTTTTAATGGTTTATGTGTTTAGAAGCCTTCGAAAACCCCTAAGCCAAATAAAGCAAAATCGTATTTTACAGGGTCGGTTGGGTCTAGTATTCTGAGTTGTGTGTCTAATTCATTCAGCGCTTTGGTATCGTTTTGTTTTCTATTCAAAAGGCCTAATTTACGCGCCACATTTCCTGAATGTACATCAAGAGGACAGGATAACTTAGAAGGAGATATGTTTTTCCAGATACCTAAATCTACGCCTTTGTTGTCTTGGCGGCACATCCATCGTAAGTACATGTTGATTCTTTTGGCTGCCGAATTGTTCAACGGATCCGAAATGTGTTTTTGACTTCTTTGAGATTGATTTATTTCAAAAAATATTTTTTTAAACTCATGAATACTTTTTTGAATACTCGTGGTTTCTTGATGTTGGGCAAATACTGCTTCTAAGCCACCATGATGGTTGTATACATGTTGTAATCCTTTTATAAATGCCCGAAAATCTTGACCATTAAAGGTTCTGTGAACAAATGAATCAAGTGCCTCTAAATGGCTATCCGAATGAGATAAAACAAAATCGTAGGGAGAATTACCCATCAAATCCATCATTTTATGACTGTTTTTGATGATCATTTTGCGGTTTCCCCACGCAATAGTGGCACTCAAGAAACCTGCAATTTCTATATCTTCTTTTTGAGTAAATAAATGCGGAATTTGAACAGGATCACTTTCAATAAAATCAAGCGTGTTGTATTGTAGTACTTTTTGGTCTAGAAAATCTTTGAGTTCGGCCTCAGTCATGTTGGAAAATTAAACTACGATTTACTTTGGTTATTTACCGCTAATTTGGCCATCTACCATCACTAATTTTCTATCGGCCATATTCGCTAAATCCTCATTATGTGTAACAATAACAAAGGTTTGTCCCAGCTCGTCTCTAAGTTTAAAAAAGAGTTGATGTAAATTTTCAGCTGATGTAGTGTCCAAATTCCCAGAAGGTTCGTCTGCAAATATAATATCAGGTTTATTTATCAATGCCCTAGCTACTGCCACGCGTTGTTGTTCTCCTCCCGAGAGTTCATTGGGTTTATGTTGTAAACGATGCGATAAACCTAAAAAATCTAATATTTTTTTCGCTTCAAGTTCGGTTTCGGATTTATTTTTACCAGCAATGAAAGCAGGAATACATACGTTTTCCAGAGCAGTAAACTCAGGTAATAATTGATGGAATTGAAAAATGAACCCTAGGTTTAAATTTCTAAAACGCGACATGGCTTTGTCGTTCATTTTCAAGACATCTTCTCCATTGATCAATAAACTTGAATTTTCATTCGAAGTCGGTCTGTCTAAAGTGCCAAGTATTTGAAGTAAAGTGGTTTTTCCAGCTCCAGAAGCGCCTACAATGGATACAATTTCTCCTTTAGAGATGTGTAAATCTACTCCTTTTAAAACTTCAAGTTGATCGTAGAATTTATGTATATTTTTTGCTTGTATCATTCCAAAGTGTTTTTACAAAGAAACAAAGATTTTAATTTTTCTAGAACCGATTCAGCTGTTATTTGTGGAAACAATTATTAATGTTTCGTTAAAATGATTTTTTTGTTTAATTAAAATGTACTTTTGTTAAACAAAATTATAATTCAATTTTAATGAATAAATCGATTGCAACATTTGCTGGAGGCTGTTTTTGGTGTACCGAAGCTGTTTTTTTACAGCTCAAAGGAGTAGAATCAGTAGTATCGGGTTATATTGGAGGTGCTGTTGAAAATCCAACGTATCAACAAATATGTACAGGTACAACAGGACACGCAGAAGCTATTCAAATTACATATGATGAGGGCATAATTGCTTTTGAAACTCTTTTAGAAGTGTTTTTTGCTACACACAATCCCACGACATTGAATCGACAAGGCGCCGATGAAGGAACACAATACCGTAGTGAAATTTTCTATCATTCGGACAATCAGAAGTTACTAGCCGAGGCCTATATCCAACAATTAGAAGATGCTAAAGTTTTCGATTCACCTATCGTTACTCAGCTTTCTTCTGTTACTACGTTTTATCCAGCCGAAACGTACCATCAAAACTATTATCAACTCAATAAGGAACAGTCGTATTGTCATTACGTCATTACTCCAAAAATGAACAAACTTTCTGAATCGTTTACTACATTATTAAAATAAATAACACCTAAAAGATGAACACAGTATTAGACAGAGAATTAATTGAAATTTTAGGTGATAATCACCAAGCCACTAGCGCAGATACTCCTCTTAGAGCTGACGCATTTCTAAAATCGGATACCGAGAAAATGCAACGAATTGAACATCATTTTCACGCCATTATGGAAGAAATGGGATTGGACATGACGGATGATAGTTTGAGCGGCACTCCATTCCGTGTGGCAAAAATGTATATTCAAGAAATTTTTAGTGGGTTAGATCCTAAAAACAAACCGAAAATTTCTGTCTTCGAAAATAGCTACCAATATGACAAAATGTTGGTTGAGGCAAATATTAATTTTAACTCTACGTGTGAGCATCATTTTTTACCAATTGTAGGTAAAGCTCACATAGGGTATGTTTCTAGCGGAAAAGTGATTGGATTGTCAAAATTGAACCGAATCGTCGATTATTATTCTCGTCGTCCCCAAGTACAAGAGCGTTTAATTATGCAGATTTTTAATGAACTAAAAACCGTTTTGGAAACGGATAATGTAATCATTGTAATGGAAGCCAAACATTTGTGTGTGTCTAGCCGAGGAATTAAAGATGAAACTAGTTTTACTTCTACAATCCAATATGGTGGGATATTTAATGAAAAAGAAAATAGAAATGATTTCTTCAATATGATCAAACAAGAATAAAAGGCACTATTTTTGTTTGGACATTTTCAAAAATTAAAAAATGACAAACCAAGCAGAAATTAGCGCTGAAACTTCTCAGAAAATAAAACATTTATTCTTGAGTATCTTGTTTGATGCTATTGGAATGCTTTCTTTTTCCATACCAATGATAGGTGAATTCTCAGATGTGATTTGGGCACCTTTAGCAGGTTTTTTGATGACCTGGATGTACAAAGGAAGTGTTGGGAAAGTAGCGGGAGCGATTACATTTATAGAAGAAGCTTTTCCTTTCTCGGATGTTATTCCTACGTTTACTTTGACTTGGATATACACTTATCTCATCAAGAAACAGAAAAATTCTTAATTAATACCAACAAAAAAAGCTTCAGAAAGGAAGCTTTTTTTTATGTTTTGAAAAGAAAACCGAGTCCCATACTTCGGAGCATTTTTTTTTCGAAAGCCCAAAAAAATCGAAATTGACCAAACAAAAATCCTATGCAAACTAAAAGTACTTGATAAATAGGAAAAATAAGTAGGAGCCGGATAGGAGTGAACCAAAGTCCTAAATCAGATTTGGTAATACCTAGCCAATAACAAAAAGGTTTAGATAACCATGCGGATGCTGAACCAGTGATTGCAAAAACAATAAAAATTAATGTTAATTGAAAGTTACTTTCTATTCCCCAACGTTCTTTTAATTTTTTCATTCTAAAGTGTCAATTGTACAAATATACTAAGATTATCGTATCGGGACATTGCCAAATAGCTTTTGCTGGTATCGATTTTGAAAATAAATCATATAATTGTAGATTAAATAATTGACTTCGTATCCATAATTTATTTGTGGTTCATAATTAATGGTCATTAGATACAAATTTGGATCAAATCGAAAAGGTTGTAGTACTCTATTATTCCACTCTGTAATATAAAATCGATTTTTATTTTCTAGATAAAATTGAGAATAGTAGCCTCTCGGAAGTGCAATAGAATTCAGCCAAGTGTTAAAACCTGGATCAATAATGATTACTTCATATTCCAGAGAATCGTTAGCAATTCTTATTGTGTCTCCTTTAACTGGATTGGTTGCAGGAAGTGAAGCTAGACTATTCTTTGGAGTAGAACAAGCGCCAATTATTGCAATAAGCACGATTATAAAAGCTATCTTTTTCATGGCTTAACTATTGAAAGTGAAATTTACAAAATCTGAGCCCGAAAAATGTAAATTCTATCATAAAAAAACGCCATCTCTATTAAGGAAATGACGTTTTTATTTATTTTTTCAGCCTTTTATTTACCAAATAATTTACCTAGTATTCCTCCAATTCCACCACTGCCTTTTGCTAGATTCATGGCGTCACTAATATCTACTTTTCCATCCGCATTTTGATCCAAGCCAAATTGCGTTCCGTATTTAGAGATGGTATCCATAATTCCTCCTGCTTGAGCACTATTGCCAGCAATTGCGCCAATGATATCCGAAATTTGAAAACTATCGTTTGGGTCATTGGCTTTGCCCATCAATCCTCCTAGTATTTTTGGAATCATATCTCCAGCAACACCAGAAGCAGCTTCTCCACTTATTCCGAATTTTTCACTCAAACTTCCGGTCAGTTGTTGTGTGATTTGTTGTACTGCAGGATTCGAACTATCCTGAGCGTTATTGCCTTGAAGCAAGCCTGCTAATTGTTCAATTCCTCCTTCAGAAGCCATTTTTTGTAAACTTGAAAAAATTGAACTTCCAGCTTCTTGAAGGACTGCCTCGTTATGCTCATTTGGAATAGCACTGTTTTTTACAACAGCATCATCTCCAAATTGCTGCACTAATTGTGTTAATTGTTCAAACATAGGATTTTAGATTTAAAGTATTCTCAAATTTAAATAAAAAAGGGTAATTTATAACTGCTGTTAATAAATTACCCTTTTGGTATATTGAAGACTTTTACTTATCCTAACAAAGCAATAATTTGAGAGGCTAATTCTGTTCCAATTCTGTCTTGAGCTTCTCCTGTAGCTGCACCAATATGAGGTGTCAACGAGATTTTAGAATGCATCAAAATCGTCATTTCTGGTTTTGGCTCGCTTTCAAAAACATCTAAACCTGCAAAACCAACTTTTCCGCTGTCTAAAGCTTTCACTAAGGCAACTTCATTAATTACACCACCACGAGCGCAGTTTACAATTCCTACGCCGTCTTTCATAGTAGCCAATTGTTCTTCGCCAATGATATACCCGTTTTGAGCTGGTACGTGCAAAGTAATAAAGTCAGCTTCTTGAAACAACGATTCCAAAGATTGAGAAACAATTGTAGTTGTTATCGATTGTCCATCAAAAAACTCCACTTTAATGTCTACTTGAGGAATAAAACTATCGGCAGCGATAACTTTCATACCTAGTCCTAAAGCCATTTTTGCAGTAGCTTGACCAATACGTCCAATACCTACAATTCCTAAAGTTTTTCCTCTTAGTTCAGTACCATTAGCATACGCTTTTTTCAAACCATCAAAATTTGAGTCTCCTTCAAGAGGCATATTTCTGTTAGAATCGTGTAAAAAACGAACCCCAGTAAATAAATGTCCAAAAACCAATTCCGCCACTGATTCTGATGAAGAAGCAGGCGTATTGATTACGTGAATCCCTTTGCTTTTCGCATAATCCACATCAATATTATCCATACCAACACCTCCACGACCAATAATTTTGATACCAGGACAAGCATCGATAATGTCTTTGCGCACTTTGGTAGCACTTCTTACCAAGATAACGCTCACGTTGTTTTCATTAATAAAATTGGCCACTTGTTCTTGCGCCACTTTTGTAGTGATTACTTCAAAACCACCTTTTTCTAAAGCTAGAATTCCACTTTTTGAAATTCCGTCATTGGCTAATACTTTCATTTTGTTTTTATTTTGTTTCTCTAATTCCTTGTTTGTGCCAAAGAATCAACTATACTATATTTTTATTTTTTTAGGAGCTAATCCCGCTATCCGTTGCTATCTTTTCTATTTTTAAAGAAAAAATAGAAAAGGATATCCACTACTATCGGGGCTAGGGGAGTTGTGCTTTCAAGAAAATTTGTTGTAAGCGATTAAACCGCCGCTTCCAAAGCTTTCATAACATCAACCAAAACTTGAACACTTTCTATTGGCATCGCATTATAGATAGACGCTCTATAGCCTCCTACAGAACGGTGTCCTGGAAGCCCTGAAATGTTAGCGGCTTTCCACATCGCGTCAAAAGTATCTTTATGCGCTTCGTCGTTCAATAAGAAAGTTACGTTCATATTCGAACGGTCTTCTACAGCAGCTGTTCCTCTAAACAATGGATTTCTGTCGATTTCATTGTATAATAAAGCCGCTTTTTCGTTATTGATTTTTTCGATGGCTGCTACACCTCCCAAGTTTTTCAACCATTGCAAAGTCAATAGCGAAGTATATACTGGGAAAACTGGTGGAGTATTGTACATACTCTCTGCTTTGATATGTTTAGCGTAATCCAACATACTTGGAATCACGCGACCGTTTTTGCCAAGAATCTCTTCTCTAACCACTACTAAAGTTGTTCCTGCTGGTCCCATATTTTTTTGAGCACCTGCATAAATAATATCAAATTGAGTGAAATCTAAAACTCGTGAAAAAATATCCGAACTCATATCACATACAACTGGAATATTCAATTTTGGAAATTCTTTCATTTGGGTTCCAAAAATGGTGTTGTTGCTCGTACAGTGAAAATAATCTGCATCTTCAGGCACCGTATATCCTTTTGGAATATGATTGTAATTTTGTTCTTTGGAGGAAGCCACGATAACGGTTTCTCCAAAAGTTTTTGCTTCTTTAATGGCAGCACTGGCCCAAGTTCCAGAGTCTAAATAGGCAGCTTTGCCTCCTTCTTTCATCAAGTTGTAAGGCGCCATAATAAACTCTAAACTAGCTCCTCCAGCCAAGAATAAAGCTTGGTAGCCTTTGCCTGTTAAACCTAATAAGTCTAAAGCAAGAGCTCTGGCTTCTTCCATTACGGCAACAAAGTCTTTACTGCGGTGGGAAATTTCTAAAATTGATAATCCTGAGTTGTTGAAATCTAAAATGGCTTGAGCCGATTTTTCAAAAACTTCTTGTGGTAAAATACATGGTCCTGCGCTGTAGTTGTGTTTTTTCATGGTTTGTAAGTATCCGAAAATTTAAAAATGCAAATTTCGACAATCATACTTGAAAACAAGCTGAATTATTCGAAATAATTATACAATTTTCTACTTTATTGTTAGTAAAAATGAAATTGTATCTACATTATCAGCATAATCCCATAATTCAGGGCTTTGGGTTTGCCCAAAGGGAATACTGTTGGAGATTAAATTATTAGAAACTATACACTGAATTTTGTCTTCTTCGTCTTGCAAACGCTTTACCACCTCATCGATGTTGTCATAAAACTCATAAAAAGTACTCGAAATAGGAGAGCTGTAGCCATTATCTTCTTTTATGGTCAAAAAGCCATTGTCAAGTAATTTGAAATTACTCATCAAAAATACCGCCTTGTTGTAGTCGTAATTATTGGCATATTTTTCATATTCAATAACTTCTTTGTATTTAAAAATGGCTTCAAAAAAAGCATCGAAAGAATAGTTTTTTGGCACAAAAAGTTTTGATACGTTGCGACATCCCAAACCAAAATAGCGGAAAATATCTTCACCCAAAGCTTCGAGTTGTTCGCGGGATTCTTCACCAGTTAGCAATGCTACTGAGTTCCTGTTTTTTCTGATGATTGAAGGTTTGTCTTTGAAATAATATTCAAAATAGCGAGCAGTATTATTACTTCCTGTTGCGATAACGGCATCAAAGTTTTCTAATTTTCCTTCAACAAAAGTGATTTTATCTTTGAATTCAGGCGCAATATGTGTTAGGTATTTCGCTATAAAAGGAAGTAAATGCTGGTCATTCGAAGATGTTTTTACTAGTACATTATGTCCCGAAATCAATACCGATAAAAAATCATGAAAACCGACCAAAGGAATATTTCCAGCAAGGATTAGCGCAATTGTTTTGGGTTGCATTTCTGAAAAATCATACTTAGAAAGCCACTGGTCTAGTTTTTCTTGGGTTAATGCTTTCGCCCAAGATTGAAAAGCAAAACAGACTTGTTCAGGAGTATACCAACCATTGTGTGACTGAGAAAGAGCTATTAGATTAAGACATTCGTCAAAAAATAAATCGTTGCCCAAAACATCATTTTTCGAGGAATTCTCTATAGAAGAAAATTGACTCAAGAATTTTCCTAATTCAACAAATTTACTTTTTTTTGTTTCTAATGTCATATTGCTTGTGTATGAAATCTTTTGATTGTAATTTTGCACAAAAATAAGCTTTTTAGAAGCTAATGACAACAGTTGTTTTTTATTATAAAAACAATCACTTTAAATTTTAATTAAAAAATTTAGTTAAAGATGGCAATTATTATTACAGACGAATGCATTAACTGTGGAGCTTGCGAACCAGAATGTCCAAATACAGCAATTTATGAAGGCGCAGACGATTGGCGTTATAAAGATGGTACCAAATTAAAAGGAAAAGTAATTTTACCTGACGGTACCGAAATTGATGCAGAAGCTGCTCAAACTCCAATTTCTGACGAAGTATACTATATTGTACCTGGGAAATGTACAGAATGTAAAGGTTTTCATGATGAACCCCAATGTGCTGCGGTTTGTCCTGTTGATTGTTGTATCCCAGATGATAACCATGTAGAATCTGAAGAAACATTATTGAACAGACAATCGTTTTTACATAACGAATAGTTTAAATACTTATAAAGTACCTAAAGACCCGAGTATAGCTCGGGTCTTTTTTTTGTGTTGGATTGTTAATAACTATTATTATTTCCTTGCCTTTTTTAGGTTTGGAATGAATTATTAAAAAATAAACCTGCTTTTAATAACATATTTTGCTTTTTTTCTTTTTTTTATCAACAATTTTTTTATTTTTATCACGAATTGTAAAGTTTCTAAATTAACTAAGACATAAAATCACTTCACATGAAGAGAACTCTTATTGTCTTTTTATTAATGGCTAGTACCGTAGTTCTGGCACAGAAAGTAGAAAGAACTTTGATAATTAAAGATATGGATTCACAACTTCCTATAGAAGATGTGACTGTTTTGGTAGCCAAAACCAAACAAATCCTGATGAGCAATAAGGAAGGGGAAGTTAGTTTTATAGTAAACGGAAATTCAAATATTCAGTTTTCACATCCTTCTTATGTAGGTATTACGGTTCGTCCTGCTACACTAAAACAAAATGGAAACATTATTTACCTGAAAAGCAGCTTAAATAAATTAGATGAATTGGTAGTTACACGCCAGCATCCTCAGAAATTACTAAAGTCGCTAGTGGCTAATTCTATAAAAAAGTTCAATGTTCCTGCCCGTTTGAAGGTCTATTGTCGTGAGTTTTTTAAGTTAAATGGCGTGTATTCCTATTACACAGATGGCTTACTGAATTTTCAAATTGTAGGCGATCAAAAAAAATTAAATTCAACTATTTTAGTAGAGCAAAATCGTTCTTTTGGCGTGGTTGAAGAGGAGGTAAGTGCTGATTTGTTGGGTTATAATCTCAACAACATCATGGAAAACTACTATACGTTTAAGTATTTAGCCCCAATTTTAGATCCCAAGGCCAAAGATAATTACTATTTCTTGGTGCGTTCTTATTCTGAAAATGATGCCTATTATGTTTTGACAGCTACACCATTAGATAATTCCAAAGGTTTACTAGATGAATTCAAGATTATCTATGACAATCAGAAAAATTTAATCATTGAAGTGAGTTCCAAGATATCTGAAATTAGTTTGGCAAGAAATACAAATGTTGCCAAAATTGGAGCTAAAAATATTTATATGTCTAATTTTAAAACCACATACAGAGTCGAGGATACTAATTATTTTTTAGTAAGTTCCAAAGAAGAGATTGGTTTTGAAAAGGTTTATAAAAAAGAAACCAAAAATATTGAGGTCAGAAATTATTTGGTGACGACCAATTTTAGTAACCAAAATTATACGTATCGTGAACCTCAGGTTTTTAAAGACAAAACCTTGATTAATAAAGGAAATAGTATTTTGACCAATTATTGGGATTTTTCGGGCTTAGCTGCTACCGACGAGGAACAGCGAATAATTTCGATTATTGAGAAAAAAATGTAATCCTTTTTTGTTCTATAAATTTTCAGTTTTTTTTCTTTTTTGCTACAATAACATAAGTGTCATAAGCATAGGTTTTTCTATCGATGATCTCAAGAATTTCAAAACCTTTCATATAAAGAAAAAGCTGTATTTCGTTTAAAGTAAATACTCTAACGGTCGAAAAATCTTCTGCAATTATTTCTTTTTCATTATTGAGTATTGTGTAATAAGTCGCTGTCCATTCCATTAAAAAATTATCCGCCGTGGTGAGTTTCCAATTACTTTCTCTGTAATGTGGAATTCCATCACAATCGGCTTTATGGAGAATGCTTTTGTTGTTTTCAGTATAAGGTATGTAACGATTCGCATCGATGAAGTCAAACACAAATATGCCATCGCTGCTTAGGTTTTGATGAACAGAATCAAGGCAATAATACACATCTTCATTAGAAATCAAATAGCTAGTAGAACGACCAGTAATAAGAATGGCATCAACAGGATTTTCTAACACAAACTCTCGCATGTCACCATGAATAAAAGTGCTATTTGAAGTTCTCTTTTGGGCAATTGCAATCATGTCTTCGCTAGCATCTAAACCCAAATAACTCTGATTGTTTTGAAAAAAACGTAGGGCTAAATTTCCAGTACCACTTCCAAGCTCAAGGATAGTATTACTTAGGTGCTTTTGTACGATGTTGTTATAAAAGTGATACTCCTCATTATAATCAATGAAAGTTTGATACATGGCGTCATAAACGCTAGCCATTTTATCATTATATAGCTCAGCCATAATTAGTTGTTTTTGATTAATAAATATAATGATTTTTTAAAAGAAAAGGGTTGTCAATTGACAACCCTTTTTAATGATAATTATTAAATTAATTAGAATTTATAATTTAAGGATAAATTCATCATCGTTCCTAATTGACTAAAATGGAATCCATCATATGTCATTTGTGAATAACGACCGTTAAAAGTAATTAAGTTGAACTGTGTTTTTCTTTGAGCAGGGTCATTTAAGATAGCTTGTCCATTACTGTTCTCAGCTTTAAATTCCCACTCAGGTAATACATTCAATAAGTTGTTAATGTTTAATGCTAAGGTAAGTTTATCAGTTGCATTAAAATTGATACCTAAGTCAGTAACAATTTTAGGAATAAATTCAGTTCTTAAATCATTGCTCATACCATCTTGTTTGAAGGTTGTTTTACCGAAATAGGTATTGTTTAATGAAAACCCAAATTTTCCAACTTCATAATTTGCGCCAAAAATCCATTTTGTATTTGGTCTTGAGGTGAAAGTTAAAGCATCTAATATTGGTCCAAAAGAGTTGTTTTTTACATCAGAAATTCTTTCATTTTGCAGAGTAACATTACCTGCTAAATTGAAACCTAATTTCCCTGAGCCTAGACCTATATTGCTGTAGTTTGCTACAAAGTCTAATCCTTGAGTTCTTGAGTCGAATGAGTTCGAAAACCAAGCAACATTAGATGTTACGCCGTTGATTACTTTATCTTGTCTGTCTCCTAAAACAATTCTATCAGCTACTTTAATGTTGTAATAATCAACAGTAAAATTGAAGTTTTTAGATGGTTTTGCACCTATACCAATAGTGATATTAGTAGAATTTTCTGCTTTAAGCGAAGGAATACCTAAAAGACGAGCTTGTGGTGATACGTTGTTGATAATTCCACTTACCTGAATACCTTGACCAGCTACAAAAGAATATTGTGCTTTTTGAGTATAGATTTGGTGTAAGGTAGGCGCTCTGAATCCAGTTGAAATCGAACCACGCAAAGTAATTTTGTCATCAAGGAATTTGTAACGAGAGCTTAATTTCCATACAGTAGCTCCGCCAAAGTCACTATATTCTTCATGACGCAAAGTCCCGTTTAATAAAAAATCTTCGGTTACATCAAAAGCTATATCTGCATAAAGTCCTAAATTGTAACGATTCCATTTTCCTGAATTTTCTGGTCTATTTCCTGCAAAGGAATCTGCACCAATGCCATCCCAAGACGCTTTGTCTCCTTCTACAACTTCAAAAGTTTCTGTTCTAAACTCGGTACCAAAACCAATACTTACTTTATCACTAAGATTTTTTGAGACATCAATATTTCCTACGATGTGGTTAAACTTTGTTCCACCTGGTTTAAATGAAATCGGGCTATTTTCTTGGTAAACATTTTCACCATTGCTGTCTTTAATGTCAGATCTATTTTGTGAGTTGGTCACTGTATAAAACTGGCTATTACCACCTATTGTAATACTTCCATCAGTGTTCCAACCATTGGTTAGGTTTTTGAAACCTAGAGTTGCATTGTAGTCATTCAAGTCGCCAATAAATGTTGGTACATATCCTTGGTAAGAAGCTGCTGTTCCATCGCCAAAGAAATCAGCTAAATATGGATAATCAGCTAATGTTCTCCAATAAGGCGTTCTGTAATTCGCGAAAGAATTTACTTTTTTGTAAACATAAGCGGCATTGTAATACATTTGGGTGTTTTCACTCAAATCTCTACCACCGTTAACTAAAAATTTAGCGGCTGTTGTTTCTGGAGAACCATTAATATTACCAGCATCGGGATGCTTTGATAAAAAGTTTTGGACATCTGCTAAGCTTGCACCAAAATCACCAGCTTCCCCAGCAGCATCTACTTTCCCCGGACGATTGGCTAAACTTACTTTTGAGAAATCAAGCGTATAGTTTAAAAAACCTTTTTCTCCAACTGTAGTTCCTCCATTAATACTTGCGCCAAGCATTTCACCGTCGCCTTCAGAAGTAATACCACTTCTCAATGTAACAGAATTAGCGCTGCTGTTTTTCTTTAGAATAATGTTCATTACCCCTGCGATAGCATCAGAGCCGTATTGTGCCGAAGCACCATCACGTAAAATCTCTACTCTTTCGATGGCATCGGTTGGAATTGCAGAAATGTCAGCTCCTGTTTCTCCGCGACCTGGAGAGGTTTGTACATAAACTAATGAGCTTAAATTCTTACGTTTTCCATTGATTAAGATTAAAGTTCTGCTTGGTCCCATGTTTCTAATCTCATATGGGTCAAGTAATGAAGTAGCATCATTTACAGGAGTTTGTACGGTGTTAAATGAAGGTATTTTGTACTGTAAGGCTTTGTCAAAAGTAGCTTGTCCAGTAGATACTAAATCTTTAGAAGATAAGACATCAATTGGAAGTGCTGACGTCGTGTTGCTTCTTGGAGCTGTTCTAGTTCCAGTTACTACTACTTCTTGTAGGTTTTGCCCTCCTTCTTCAGATAAAGTGATGTTTAGGACAGTGCCCGCAGTTGTTTTAGTTACCGTGTTGTATCCTACATAACTAAAAGTTAAAGCTGAATCTTCACTGATTCGGATTTTGTACTTTCCATCCATATCGGTTGAAGTACCATTTGAGGTGCCTTTTTCGATGATATTTACTCCTGGTAAAGGGTTTCCTTAGCTATCTTTTACGACACCCGAGACCTCTTTTTGCGCTACCATGATGAAGGAGCACAGTAGGAAAAATAATAAGCATAGTTTTTTCATAATTGTTTGGTTTTTGGTTATTGTTTAGTTGAATTATCATCAAATATAAGTAAATTTTAACATAATGATTGAAAAATATTCATAGTATTTTATTTTTGTTGTTAACTTTTAATAAATGTTAGAATGTTCTTCAACAAGGATATTATAAATCTTATATTTGCAAACTTTAAAAAATGTAATAGCTAAAAGAAGAGTCGGTTTTTGATTCTCGGAAAAATATATACTATGAAAGCAGGAATTGTAGGCTTACCTAATGTTGGAAAATCAACTTTATTCAATTGTTTGTCAAATGCCAAAGCGCAGAGTGCAAACTTCCCTTTTTGTACCATCGAACCCAATATTGGTGTGGTGAATGTACCTGATCCAAGAATTGAGAAACTAGAGCAATTGGTTAAGCCAGAACGTGTGCAAATGGCTACGGTAGATATTGTAGATATTGCTGGATTGGTAAAAGGAGCAAGTAAAGGGGAAGGATTAGGAAATCAATTCTTAGGTAACATTAGAGAATGTAATGCCATTATTCACGTTTTACGTTGTTTTGATAATGATAATATTGTACACGTTGATGGTAATGTAAATCCGATTCGTGATAAAGAAACAATCGATATCGAGTTGCAGTTGAAAGATTTAGAGAACGTTGAAAAACGTTTAGAAAAAGTAAATCGTGCAGCTAAAACCGGAAACAAAGAAGCGCAAACCGAAAAAGCTTTATTGGATAGAATTAGAGAAGCGCTTTTGCAAGCTAAATCAGCAAGGACCATTTTTCCTCAAAGTAATGATGAAGAGGTTTTGATGGAAAGTTTTCAATTGATTACGGCAAAACCAGTTTTATATGTTTGTAATGTTGATGAAAGTTCGGCTGTAAATGGAAACAAATATGTAGATCAAGTACGCGAATTAGTAAAAGATGAAGAAGCCGAAGTAATTGTTCTTTCAGTAGGTGCAGAGGCTGACATTACAGAATTAGAAAGCTACGAAGAACGTCAAGTTTTTCTTGAAGATATGGGGCTACAAGAACCTGGAGCGTCTGTTTTAATTCGTGCGGCTTATAAATTATTAAAACAACAAACCTATTTTACAGCTGGTGTTAAAGAAGTGCGTGCTTGGACGATAAACATTGGTGCTACCGCTCCACAAGCAGCAGGTGTAATTCATACCGATTTTGAAAAAGGATTCATTCGTGCCGAAGTAATTAGCTACGAAGATTTTGTACAATACGGATCAGAAGCGAAATGCAAAGAAGCTGGAAAATTTAAAGTTGAAGGAAAAGAATATGTAGTAAAAGATGGCGATGTAATGCATTTTAGATTTAATGTGTAATTAACGTTATTACAATAATGAGAATAGGAACCGAGCTTTTGCTCGGTTTTTTTATGTTTTTAGAGAGATAATGGTGGATGGAAGTGATTGACCTGTGTCCAAATCCAAGCATTTTCATACTTTTGTATGTCGATTCATTTACTTCTTTTTGATATCATACTATGAGCAAAATTTTTCCTGACAGTGACCAAATTGGAAGGGTCTCCTCTTTTTCTGATCTTGTGCAAACGGATTTTAAAGGTGCTATGAATGCCTTGTGTTGGCACAGAAATTTAGAAGGCGATTTTGCAGCAATTGTAAGTCAACTGCAACTCAAAGAAAATATAACAGAGGTTTTGCCTGAGGATTTATTAGCGCTTCAGTTATCAGAAGAAGGGAATAAGGCAAGAGAAATTATTCTAAGTGATTTACGGTTCTTGAGTGATTTTGGCGCTTCTCCGTCTCTTAATTTACTGAAATGCTATGAACGAGACGATGAATTTGATTTCATCTCCACAGATGTGTATTCCTATCATGTAGATCGTTCACCCATTGCAACGGATACTTTTTTATGTACGTATCACGGAGCGGCTAGTGACATTATCGCTAACGATCAAGCGGAACAAAAAATTCTAATTCCTGAAATTAGAAATAAGCTAAAAGCATTGCATCAAGGTCCAGAAGAGGAATTTGAATCCTTTTTGAAGGAGTATTTTTTTGATTTGCATTATCAAGCCAAACCCAATGCCAAACCCATTAATTTAGGAAAAGGCCATCTTTGGCGCCTGGCGGTAGATCATCCCAAACAACAAGTGCTGCCTTGTATTCACAGAGCGCCAATAGAAAATGAAGGCGAATATCGTTTGTTGTTGATTTGCTGATGAAAGGATAGGTGAAACTTTGTTTAAAAGAAGGTGTTTTTTGGGGTAAGTTGACTACTGTATTGATTGTAAGGAATGTAATTCTGAATATGAGGTTTTATTGTGAAATAAGATTGTATTGCTAGAATCCAATAGGACCCGAGCTTTCGCTTGATTTTTTCTATTTACTTTTTTGAGCAATATATTTGAATTAATTCATTCATTTTTTTGTTACTGGAATTGGAACACCAATTTTTTTAAAATTAACGAAAGATCCCACTTCTTCAAAAATTTCAAGATTAATTTTAAAATCTAAGTTTGAGTTTTGTTCATTTAATGGATAGATGATGATGCAATCAATAATTACATTTTCTTTTACACCTAATGTACCAAATGCCTTTTTGTCTCTTGCATATCCACTCAATTGTCTAATATTATCCGAATCGTAATTACCTTTTGTGTTATACAATAGTTTGTATTTCGCATCAACAATACATTTCACACCTTCTTTAGTAATCAAATAATCGGGTAATCCAAAATTCAACTCGGCTTCATTTTTTCCATAAAGTACTTTATTCCCATAAGTGTCTTTTAGTAAGCCCAGAACATACAACTCAAACAATTTACTCATGTCAATCCAAAACGGTGGCGTTTTTATGGTCTTTTCTTGAGTGTTGGAAACATTGTAACCAAATCGTTTTAATATCAATTTTGCCAGTTGAATAGCCTCTTCATATTCTTTATAAAAAGCATTGGTTTTAGTATGCTTTATATCGTGAAGATTAACTTCTTCGGATACAAATTCAAATGCTGGATTGATATAATTGAATATTTCTGAAGTGTACTTTTCGGATTGCAGATTTTTGATGTTGGGTAAATAACGTTGAATAAAAACCAACGCTTTTTTTAGCAATCGATTCTCCAACCCATTTAAACCAAATTCATCATAACTGCAATAGGTGTGGAGTGGTTTGTTTTTGACTAGGTTTTGTTTGATAGTTTGACTTACCAAAACTTTCCCTTTTACTTTGGCGTATAAATTATTCTCTACTTTATAGTAGGACTTTTTTAATCCTTTGCGAACAATTTCTTTAACCAATCGCAAATATTGAACAACTAACAACGGTGTTAGTAAATCTTGATGCTGTTCGATTGCTATGGGTGACTTATCCCATTTGATTTCAAACAAATCATCGGTATGTTTTGCTACTTCTTGATGCTTTAATGCTGAAAAGAGCATTGTAAGATAATCGGTTTGTTGGGTTGAATTGTTGTTTAGTTTTGGTTCTACATAAATGGCTTTTTCTTTTTCAATGATCCAATCTACTCCAATAAAATAACTATTTGAAATAGCATGTTTTTTATTTACTGCATCAGAATAAATTCTAAAACAATCTACTTTTTCGTTTCTGTACTTTCTTGTAAACTGATAAAAGTAATCTTTTTCAAAAGTCAATCTACCTTCGAAATCAAAATCCCTCTTAGAAGCAAGACCATTGTAGTGTTCTTGAATTACTGAAATCATAAGTTGGCTATTTCAAGTAAAGCTTCTTCGCTTAAAATACCATCTTTTACATATTCATTAAGCAATGGTTTTATTTCAAATTCCAATTTTAATGCCAGTTGTTTTTCTGTTTCTACTAAAAAATAACTATGACCTAATTGAACATCTTTGGCTTTAAAATCAGATTGCAAATAAACGGTTTTTGATTTATCTTCATTGAATAATGCGGCTACTTTATGGTACATACCTTTTGCCTTAACATTTAAAACAGGGTCAATAACCACATCATCAATAGCTTGGTCTGCAGGTAATACATCCACAAATGCAAAACGTCTTTTTATAGCATAATCAATATGACCAACACTTCTGTCGGCGGTATTCATTGTTCCTATGATAAACAAATTTGAAGGCAAAATAAGTTCGTTTTTCTTATCTATTGCATACATACTTTCTACAGGCTCATCTCGATATTCTAAAGCATAAATCAACTCTCCTAAAACAGACGGTAGATTGGCTCTATTTATTTCATCAATAATTAATACATAATTTTTGAGTTCTTCTTTTTCAGTTGTACTGGCTATGAAGTCTATTTTTTCTTCTTCTAAAAAACTTTTAAACATGACAAGGACTCTTACATAATAGCTTGAATGCCATTTAGCCAATCCTGATAAGTTTTGATTGTGTATTAAATCTTGTCTTTCAAAATTTTCATCCAAATAAGCCTGTTTTATATCCTTAAAAAGCATACGATTACCTCTTTTAGTCCAGCCTTTTAAACCTTTGTATCTAAAGGCATCTTCATCTATTTCAATAATAACTACAGATTCTGTTAATTCAATTTTTCCTTCTACTTCCAATAATTCAGATATTGAATGTATAAACTTTTCAAATTGTTCGTTTAACCATTTTTCTTTTGATAATTCAGCAGCCCCTTTTTGACTGTTAATTTTATTTTTTAATGCTTTCTCTGCAAATTCAGCAAGTATTTTGTTCTCTGTTTTAAATAAAACTCCTTCTCCTTCTTCATTTGGTACAGAAACGATACCTCTCACAAAATCTTCATATGTGTATGAAGGGTGAAATTGTATTAGTTTGAATTGTTCGTTATTTTTTAAATCCTTTACATTCCCTAAACCGAGCATTTCAACCGCTATATCTTTAGCCTTTTTTGTTTTACCAGTTCCAGGAGGTCCTTGAAGAATGATTTGTTTTTTGTACTTAAGTAATTCAATTTGTTTATCTAGATTGTCTTTTTGCATATACTTTGAAATAAGCGATTTTGTAATTTGATGAATTTCCGGTTTGTGAACTTGACATATTCCATCTTGAGTTTGGAATAAAAAATAATCCTCGGGTTTAAGTTCAATCCATTTTGATTTTGCAAAAAGTGTTTCATTATTATAACTAATACTAAATTGATCAAATGAATCTTTTAGTTCAAGATTGTCAGTTACAGGGTGGCAATCTTCTTGTAGAATTGTAATTGCTTTTATTGTATGACCTTTAGTGATTAGTATTATTGAATCTTTTTTAGGATTGCAATCATGAATATGACTTAAAGAAATATTCTTGTCTTTAATCATTTCGAAAAAGTCTGGCGCTCCTTTTCCCCAAATACAACCTAGTTTATATATTATCATATTTTTATTGTTCTAATACCCACCCTTCGTTTCCGCCACCATTCCTAACACCTCTTTATTGGTGTATTCTTTTACCTTCAACTCCCCCTTAAAAGCCTTCTGACTCAAAACCCCATACATATTCTCTAATTCTTTCAAACTTGATTGATATTCAGTTTTCAAGGTTTCTACTTTTTCAACTATTGTAGCGAATTGGTTTTGAAGTTCGAGAGGAGGATATGGAAAAATTATATTATCCAATATTCCTGTATTCATGTGAGTAAAAGTTCCTTCTGCACCAGTTCTTAATTTTGCAATTCTCTCAATTGAATATTTCATTAAAGAAACAAAGTGTAAAGGCAATAAGTTTTCACCAAAACGAACACGAATTAAATTAGTGCTAATTAGAGAAAATTTTTGATTTGTTTTTACAACACACATTTTACCAACCGTACCAGCTCTGGAAATTATTACATCATTATTAATTACGCTGTAACTTTTTAAACCATTAAATTTATTTAAATCAACCCACAACGAATTCTTTTCAATAAATTCACCATTTTTGGAAATATTATCCATAACCCAAACAGGAATACCTTCTGATTTATATTCATCTTTTTTTAAAGCACTTCCAAATGGACCACACTTTGTTCCTTCTTTTGGTGAAATGTAAAATTCATTTAATTTTCGAATTGGGAATTTTTTTGGATTACTTAGTGGATCCCCAAACATTTCCAAAAAAGTACTCTTCAACAATTCATCTAAAAGCGCAATACTTTCTTTGCGTTGATTGATTAAGTTTTCTGCTTTAGACAATATATTTGCTATACGGATTTGGTCTTGTAATGATGGTAATAATATTTTATGATTGTCGAAATCTCTTTTTATAACATGTTTCATTGTAGAACCATGAGCAAATTTTGTCAATTCATCAATTGTTTGCTTCAAAGCAAAAATAAAATATCGTTTTTCTACTTTACTAAAATCAAAAACTACCTTAAAGATATGTTGATTCAATAAAGCATCATCATCTTCTTCCCATATGAATACATCAATGGTTGCTGACCAAGAAACTAAAACATCTCCCTTTTTTACTATATATTTATCATCAACTTTTCTTAAAGTTTTATTATATGGTTTATTGGGATTAGTCAAGTTTTGAATTCTAATAATTTTCAATCCTTCATTATTCCAATCCTCCGGTTTAAAAGCAGCCCCATTAATGAACGTTGCGATATTTCCTAATCGTTCGTGCTTCATTACACTAATTCTTTTAATTCACTGATCCCTTTCAAAATAGTAGCTTCAATATTTTCCAATTTCTCAAAAATAACTTTTGGGTTTTCATAGGTTACTTCTTCGTAAATTTCTTTTTTGTATTTGCTTAAGCTTAAATCATAACCATTGTCAACAATTTCTTGTTTGGGTATAGCAAAGAAAAAGCCTTCTCTAGTATCGTCTTTGGTTTTTACATTAGCTCGGTTATGGTATTGCTTGATAATATCTTGTAGATCACTTTTGTCAACCTTGTTACGTTTATCGTCTAGCGTGTAACCATCGTTTTGCATTTCGTAAAACCAAACGGTGTCAGTTTCACTTCCTTTGGTAAACAATAATATGGCAGTGCTTACTCCTGCATACGGTTTAAAAACACCACTTGGCATGGTAATTACAGCTTTTAATTCACTTTTTTCTACCATAATTTTACGGCATTCTACAAAGGCTTTTCCACTACCAAACAACACACCTTGCGGTATCACTATAGCCGCAGTTCCTCCCATTTTTAGCATGGTGTAAATGCGTTCAATAAAAAGTAATTCGGTTTTGGTTGTGCCTAGTTTTAAACTTTCGTTAATGTCGCCTTTATCAATATTTCCTGTAAAAGGTGGGTTGGCAAGGATAATGTCAAATTGAGCATCTTCGTTATACGATTTGCTCAAGGTATCCTTGTAATCAATGTTAGGTTGGTCAATACCGTGCATCATCAAGTTCATCAATCCCAATCGTACCATTGTAGTATCAATGTCATAACCATACAAAGATTCTTCTACGATATGTTTTAAATTTTCATTCAAAGTAGCAGAAACGGTGGCACGCATAAAACCATCTTCGTCAGGTTGCAAAGCAGTTGGGTTTTCTTTTCTAACCAAATCGGTTAAAATGTATTGGTAAGCACCTAACAAGAAACCTGCGGTACCACAAGCAGGGTCGGCAATGCGCTGTCCTAATTGCGGTTTTACCAAATCGTTCATCAATTTAATGATGTGGCGTGGCGTTCTAAATTGTCCGTTTTTACCAGCACTGGCAATTTCACCCAACAGCATTTCGTACACATCGCCTTGTATGTCTTGAAAGGCATGACCGCCATCAACGGCATCTTTTTCTATTTCTACAAAAATCTCTTCAATAATTTTAATGGCTTCCACCAACAAAGAAGGCTTTGGCATAATGAAAACGGCATTGGCCATGGCGTGTGTAAACTTAGACCCTCCTTCAAATGCTTTTAAAAAAGGAAAAACTTTGGTTTGTACGTGCAACAACATTGCCTCGGCAGGCATACGCTTGAAGTTTTTCCAACGTAAGTCTTGCTTGTCTACTTCTTCGTTACTACCAGGGACTTTGTACATGCCCACAAATTTGGAAGTATAGGTCTCTCCGGTAAATTCGGCATCCCGTTCGCGTTTGGCTTCAAGATCATCCATTTGTTTCATAAAAAGCAAATAGGTAATTTGTTCGATGGCAGTAAGCGGATTACTGATACCACCACTCCAGAAGTTGTTCCAAAGTCGGTCAATAAGAGATTTTAATGCGGAGTTGTTTTGTAACATGGTATTATTTAAGTTTTTTAATATTTTTATTCCCAAGAAGCGAATTCATTTGAGAAATCGCCATTTTGTTTAATTGAATTAGTCGCTCTTTTTGTTCCAATCCTTGATGGATTAAAACGGCATTTATACTTTCCATATTAGACAGTACGACAAGTTGCTCAATAGTCGCTTGATCCCGAATGTTTCCTTCGGCATCTGGGTTTGTGTCGCGCCATTCTTTTGCGGTGATCCCAAACAAGGCCACATTAAGCAAATCGGCTTCAGAGGCATAAAGACCATTTATTTGTTGTTTAGACAGTTCTTTTGGTACTAGAATTTCTTTGATAGCATCGGTGTGAATTCGATAATTTACTTTGGCTAGAGTGCGTTGGAGATTCCAGTTTAGTTGGAGTCTATCATTTTCAACGTCTTTTAGGCGTTGAAATTCTTTGATTAAATAAATTTTAAATTCTGGACTAATCCACATTCCAAATTCAAATGCTATATCAGAATGCGCATAAGTACCTCCATATCGGCCAGTTGTAGCTTTAAGTCCAATAGCGTTGGTTTTCGCTACCCAATCTTTAACACTTAACTTATAGCTATTCAAACCAGCTTGACTTTTAATTATGGCGAATTCGCCATAATTAAAATCTGGATTATAAACACTTTCCCAAATCCCTAAATATTCAATAGTATTTCTATTTCTTAACCAATCTGAAATAAAAAAGTCACCATCTTTGGCTTTAATCATATCAGTAAGCGATATAAATTCACTATTTCCATTTTGTAAAATAGTTATTGAAGCTCCTTTTACATTGATTGTTTTACTTTTCGCCATTTTCTATTATATAAATTAAGTGCCTTTTTTAGGCCGCTAATAATATATTAGTAAGGTTTATAATTTCTTCTATTTCGCTGGGTTTAAATACCCCACGAATGCCTTCGGGATGCAACATGGTAAAAGGGGATTCTATCAAATTTCGTTTGTTGAGTTCTCCTTTCTCTATAATGAATTTTTTAAGCAAGTCTAAAAATTGCAATTGTCTTGCCGTAAGGTACGAATGTGCCTTTACATATTCGGTAAAAGCATTGGAAACGGTTTCAGGAAACGATTCCAAGATTTGAATGCCCAGAATGTGCTTAATAAACTGGACTAATTGTGCTTTTCTGTGTGAATACACTCTGCGTAATAAATCGACAGTTATATGAGGATGTTCGTCATGTAAAACATCGGCAAGGGTAGCTGCTTCATCGGCAGTTATTTCTTGTCCTTGTTTTAATTTTTGCAAAATTGGATTTTCAGAAACCAACTCGTTAACGGTTTGTTCTACCAACTCTCGGTATTTAGCAATACTTAACGCTTCGTGTTGCGGACCAAATTCTACATATTCTTTGGCATACACTTCATCTTTGAAATTGTATTTAGCAGTTCCAAGTGGCATTACGGCTTCTCTAAATCTCATTAGAGGTGCAAGTTTCAGAATCAGTTCATCAAATCGTTCTTCTGTAATAGTCGCCCAATAATTATTAGTTTGGGCTTTTCTAATGAGTTCCCCTTCTTTGGCAATGATGCTTACTGTGAGTGGTAGTTCGCTTATTTCTTCAATGATGCTTTCTTTTAATGCTTCAAATTTTTCTTTTTCCTCCCATAAATGCGCCAAGGAAACTTCGAGAATGTCTTTTTCAAAACGCATGGCTTTAAAGTCTACATCCGAAACGGTTCTCATTAATGGTTTTACTACCATTTTTAAGAATTCCAGTTTATCGTCTGTGAGTTTATTCCAAAAATTTTCATCATCTAAACGTTGCAATTCGTGCTTAGCGTCTAAAATCACAATCGAGTTATTGGGTAAGGAATTAATTTGCTTGCGTAATTTTAGAACCTCATTACAAACAATAGTTGTTCTATCCAATTCCTGAGCTTTTTCAATTTTGTCCAATCGGATTCCAAACAATCGAACAGGTAACGGGATAGAAGAACTTATTTCTTTGCCACGAGGGTTAATTTTGAAATATTCGAAATTATCCCAACAGTCTAAAATCAAGAAATTATCTTTTTGCGTACACCAAGGCTTCATTTTGGTAGGTTCCAACAAACGAGTTCCTCGACCAATCATTTGCCAAAATCTTGTATAGGAATACACAGGTTTTGCAAAAACTAAGTTTACTAATTCCCGAACATCCACTCCAGTATCAAGCATCCCTACACTAATGGCAATACGCGGCATATCATTGTTAGTAAACTGATTAAGTAATCCACTTTTTCCATACACACGAGGGTCGTCACTTACTAGTACTTTAGCAAGTTCTCCATGATATTCAGGATAAAAAGCATCAAACAATTCTTCCATTCTTCGAGCGTGTTTAATAGTCGTGCAAAAGAAAATGGTTTTGCCTGGCAAAACTCCATTAGGGTCTTTTATGCATTCTTCCATAAACTCCCTAATAATCAAAGCATTTGTGCCTTTATTGGTAACCGATTTTTCAATATCAGTTCCTTCATAATTGATTTCGGCTACTTCTTTTCCTTCCAAAATCAAGTTTTTTTGATCTTCTAAAGAAATAGTTCTCTTACTGATTCCTTCTTCTTGAAATTTGGTTTTAATTTTCATTACCTGAAAATTACTCAAGTAAGGTGGAATATTGTTTACAGCTTCTTCATACGAATAAGCAAAGGTAGGAACTCCTTCTTCACACTCAAATAAGTTGAAGGTATTGTGATCTATTACATCTGTTGGGGTAGCTGTAAGACCAAGAGTTATTGTATTGAAATAGTCTAATATTTCACCGTATGTATTATAAATACTACGGTGACTTTCATCTACTACAATCAAATCAAAGAAATGAGGACTTAACGAATTTTCTTCATCACGAATTACATTCAACATGGTTGGGTAAGTTGAAACGTAAATTCTTCTGTCTTTTGCAATAGACTTTTCACCAGTTTTAGGCCATTTTGGTTCATTAGGCAAATGATCTTGGAAAGCTTCTAAAGTTTGGTCTCGCAATGCAATTCTATCTACTAAGAACAATACACGTTCTGCCCATCCAGCCCGCATTAAAGCATCAACCAATGCAATACAAGTTCTGGTTTTACCAGTTCCCGTAGCCATAACCAATAAGAACTTTCGTTTGCGTTTTTCAATGGCTTCCATCACAGCACGTATAGAGGCAATTTGATAATCACGCCCTGCAATTGAAGTATTGATTAGTTCACTAGCAAGTCCTTTTCTAGCTTTGCGGATATATTGGTAACGCTCCAAATCATCACGGGTCGGAAATCCATGCACTTTCTTAGGTGGATAATTGCCTAAATCCCAAAAGTAAATATCATGACCGTTAGTAAAAAAGCAGAATGGTAGTTCGCCTCCTTTTTTATTTTGAATGTTATGACAGTATTGTTTGGCTTGCTCTTTTCCGATATTTGCGTCCACTAATGATTTTTTGGCTTCAACAACGGCAAGAGGTTTACCATCTTTGCCTAATAACACGTAATCACTAAACTGATGTCCTTCATATCTGGTACGAGGTTCATTAACACCATTAGGCAAAGGAACTTCAATGTCAAATTCTTCAACCACTTGAGTTGTGTCACTAACATTCCAACCCGCTTGTTTTAAGCGAATGTCTATAATTTCTTTACGTGTATATTTTTCGTTTTTCAAGAATTGTAGTTTGTTCAGTCTGATAATAAATAAGTTTTGTAGTAAATTACAATTTTTTTTAAATCAAATTATATTTTATAACTAAATGTAATGATCGAATATTTTTCAAAATAATCACAGACGTTTTATTGAATGTGGCAGGCTTAACTATTTTAAATAGTGAATATTTTAATACGGCTATCTAAGATTTAACAACTATTTCAATACTTGCAAACCTACAAAAAAGCAATGGAAAGAATGCTGTGGGAAACCGTAAAGTGGCTATAAAAATACAGTACACCTATTTGTGATCTGAATTGACTCAGGGTTGTATCTTTTGTTTTTTGATTCTTTTGGAGATGGTAGGAGTGTAGTTTTTTACTCTTGAGTAATTTACGCCTTACTTTTTGCGCCTCCAAGTTTTGGTGTTAATCCTAATAAATTAGCAAGGAAAGTATTAAAATGAAAAAAGCACCTCGTTGAGGTGCTTTTTGCGGAGAAAGAGGCTCTATAACCTACAGAGCTATTAAAGACTATATTAGCTATAATAGGTGTTAATTTGAGTTTTTTTGTAATCTAAAAGCTTATAAAAGGTCATTAAGGACTGTTGCGTATCTCAAAAATTGGGTGTAAATTTGGGTGTAAAATTAATCACACCCAATTATGGCTAACATAAAACGAAATATTATTTTTTCTTTGGAAAACAGGAAAAAGAATGGAGTTCCAGTTGTTGAAAATGTTCCAATACGAATGAGAGTGGTATTCGCAAGCAATAGAGTTGATTTTTCTACTGGCTATCGTATTGACGTGTCAAAATGGGATAATGAAAAGCAAAAAGTCAAAAACGGATGTACCAATAAATTAAAACAATCCTCTTCTGATATTAACTCAGACTTATTAAAGTATTATACTCAAATTCAAGATATTTTTAAGGTATTTGAAACACAAAACATTATTCCATCTCCCGATATTTTAAGAGAAAAGTTTAGTATTATTAATAGCTCAAAAGATTCTAAATCCAAAAAAAATGTAATAAATTTTTTAAATGTTTTTGATAAATTTACATTAGAATGCGGAAGACAAAACAATTGGACCGAATCAACATTTGAAAAATTCGAAAGTGTAAAAAATCATTTAATTGCTTTTAATGTTAAACTTTCATTCGAATTGTTTAGTGAAAAAGGTTTGAATGATTATGTTGTTTTTCTTAGAGATAATAAAAAAATGCGTAATAGTACAATTACAAAGCAATTAGGATTTCTAAAATGGTTTTTAAGATGGGCAAATCATAAAGGCTATAATAAGCTAATTGAATATGAAGCTTTCAAACCAAAACTAAAAAACACTCCCAAAAAAGTTATTTTTTTAACTACTGAGGAACTCAAACAGCTTCAAGAGTTTGAAATCCCTGAATCTAAGCAATATTTAGAAAGAGTTCGGGATGTTTTTTTATTTTGTTGCTATTCAAGTCTTCGATATTCTGATGTTTATAATTTAAAAAGGAGTAATATAAAAAAGAATCATATTGAAGTTACAACTGTCAAAACTGCTGATAGTTTGATTATTGATTTAAATGATTACACAAGAGGAATTCTTAAAAAATATAGTGAAGTATATTTTGAGAATGATAAAGTTTTGCCAGTTATTAGTAATCAAAAGATGAATGACTATATAAAGGAATTAGCAGAGTTAGCAAATATTAATGAGCCAGTTCAAGAGACTTATTACAGAGGAAATGAAAGGATAGATACAGTTTCACCAAAATATGCTTTGTTAGGAACTCATGCTGGTAGAAGAACATTTATATGTTTTGCACTATCATTAGGTATTCCTGTTCAGGTTATTATGAAATGGACAGGACATTCAGATTACAAAGCAATGAAACCTTACATTGATGTTCAGGATAGTATTAAAGCGAGTGCGATGAGTAAATTTAATACATTGTAACATTATTTTTCTTATTCATATTGTCAATATGTTTCAGCTATTCTTTTGTAGAATTACTTCAACATAAAGTTCATCTTTGTTGGTCTTGTAATTTTTTTTCTTGACAAAGTGTAAATGTTTGACAACCCCCAATTCAGGTTTGTTTTCTAGGGTATTGATTGTTTTTAAACAATTAGAAAAGGTGCCTTCGAGGGAGAAAATATAGCTTGTGGTGGTACTATTGTTGTTGTTTGCACTCTGGTGTGGGGCTTTAAAATCAGTTATCTTAACATGGTTTTGATTGGTGTAAAGGGTTAACTGTTTTAACAACTCATTTTGAAAAGAAGCTTTTGTCTTGATTTCGTGAGAAGTTAGATAGTTATCCAATTGTTTTTCTTTGTATTTTAACTGAGGTATAAGTGTAGGGAGTTGGATCGAATTTTCGATGATTTCCTCTTTAGATTTAAGATCTTTATAATAAGTTATAGTAGTACTGATAGCAAAGGAATAGCAAAGGTAAAGGGCTATACCAAAACCCAATAGGAGTATTTTATTTTTTCGATTGAATGTCATAATTACTTCAGGTTGATTTTTACACCAAATTCGGTTTCGTTGTTTTCATTCTTTCCAAAGTGGGTGATGACCACCTTTGAAGTCCAATGCTTTTTTTCTATGGTTTCAATCCAGTTGGTGAAAGCGGTATTGTCTTTAGTGATCCCATTAATTAGAATGGTGTTATCAATGTACCGAATGGATTCTTCATTTTTTACCTTTTTTTCAAGTGGATTAAATTCTAATTCGGATAATAGTATTGAAGCAGGGACAATTTCAGCTATGGCATTGCAATAAAAACTACTTTGCGATCCTTTTTTCTCGAATACATTTTGAACGATACTCTCTTTATGTTTGACTCTTTCTTTTATGGAGGCTAAGTTTTGAAGATCCACTTGATGGATAGCAATTTTTTCTGTGGCTTCTTGAGAGGCTTTATAGTAATGCGAAAAGCAAAGGAAATTGATAAGCAGTACTACAAGCAATACTCCAAGCATTATTTTTGAACCTTTGGAAAAAAAGCTTTGTTGTAGGTACTCTTCTTTTTTTAATCGGCTCAGTACAACAATAGACCCTGTGTTAGAGGTGAAATTGGATACTAGTCTAATTATTCCCGAAAAAGCAAGCAGTTGAGCGTTAGGTATTGAAAGATTATTGATGTCATAGCTTACGGCAGATAATTCTTCAGTAGAAGTACTTACTATGGTCTCTTGTTCGTTATTAGCAATAATTTGATGATTGGTGTGCAATTCATCGTAAGTCGAATATTTTTTTAAGTCAGCTATAGCGCAAGTACCTAGACTGATTCCAGTTATAGCAATCTGTTGCTTGTTATAGTTTTGAATCAGTTCTTCTAAATAATTTTTACGGGTCATGGCAACAATAGTTTTGGATTTTAATCGCCATATTTCGTAATAGAAGGTGTCCCAATTGGTATTGGGGAAAGCTTTGTTGATTAACTTTTCATCCAAGGGATCAGTATAAGGGACTTCTTTTTGAAGAACTTGATTCGTATTTACTACTAAAAAATAGGGCAAAGATTTATCCCATTTTGCAGCAATCTCTCCTTTGTAGGGGACTTTATCTTTTTTTTCTATAAGTAGTCCTTCTTTCTTATTCTTTACCGCTACAAGGGCTATTTTCTCTTCTTGGTTACAAGTGTAATGTTCAATACTCAGGTATTGATTCCCCATTAATAGTGTTTCTATTTGTGGTAGTTTCATTAGTAAATAACGGTAGGTTTTATTAAAACAGATAGCTTCTTTTTGGAATCTTCTCTTTTTCTTGAGCTAAATAGCCATTTTATAACTGGGATTCTAGAGAGCAATGGGACACCGCTTCCAGAGTCATTTTTAACCGATTCTTCGAGCCCTCCTAATACAATTATGTCTTGATCTTTCACCCTTATAATCGAGGTAAATTCTCTAGAGTTGATTCCAGGAGGTGCGTCTTTGTCTACTTTTTGACCATTAAAACTAGATTGTATAACCTTAACATCCATTGTTATTTGTCCGTCACCAGAAACCAAAGGCATAATAGTTACGGATAATTCAGCGTCAATAGGTTGGTAGTTTTTTATTTCAGAGGCTTGTGGTATTTGTGATCCATAAAAGTTTTGATTGGTCACCACATAATACGTGGTTTCGCCTATAGATAGAAAAGCTTTGTGTCCATTTAGAGTGGATAATCTTGGAGAGGAACGTATTTTTAGATTGCCATTGCTTTCCATTGCTTTTAAACTCAAATAGAAATTAGGGACAACTTTTCCAATGTTTAAAGAACCAAAACCATTGAATCCGTCAATGATATTATTGATTGTTTGAGCTCCTAAGTTAATATCTGCTGATGGAAAAACAGTTCCAGAAGTGGTAGTAGGTTTGGTTCCTATCCCTGCTGAAATTCCAGTTTCGACAGTGGCGCTTCTGTTTACTTCTAGTAACATCACTTCTATGAGGATAACAGGTACAGGTTTGTCAATGTATTTTATGAAAGCTTCGAAACGTTCTATATTAGCTGCTGGTCCATTGACCAAAAAACTATTCAATTCTTTGTCTACCTTAATATCCAATTCTTTTTTAATTTCATCAGGGATAATAGTTAAAATAGATTCGGAGCTATTGCTTGAGGAGCTAGAGCTGGAAGAATTGTTATAATTACTGTTTTGGGATGAAAAATTATTGTTAGAACGATTGTTGTTGTCGATTCCATTGGAATTAAAATTCGAATTGGAATTGAAATTCGAAAAATTATTGGTGTTAGCTATTCTGCCAGCGCTTCTTCCTTCTTTAGAGGGATCGCCTAATAAATCAATAGAGCGATGCATCAAAGGGATAGTTTTAATATTTCTTACCACCAGTTGGTTTTTGGTGCCAAAAAAATACATATTCCCACTTCTTTTATAGGTGTAACCTTCAGTAGTTGTTGGACTATTGTTTTCTACTGCATTGTATTGGTTTTGTTGGTTGTTGGGAGTTGGTTTGCTTTCCTGTTTAATCTCGAAAAGCTTATTTAATAATTGATCAAAAGTGATGCTTTTTGATTTTACAGTAGCAACACCGATATTGTCCATAGGGGTAGAAAGGAATACATCAATGTCCAGGGCGTTACCTATGTCAAAAATTACAGTAGCAATTGGGGTGTTTTCAAAATCAACTTCGATTAGTTTCTTTTCAGTATCGATAATGTTAAAAAAGAAGTTGGCTTTTCTGTTTTTGAATGTTTTACTTTTAGCCATCCCATTATCATTAGTGCCACTAGCTTCATTACTGTCAAAAATGTAAAAATTGTCTTTTGATTTTGTGACACTAAGATTATTGGCCAAGGCTAATTTGTCTAGAGCTGCATCAAAAGGCATATTGATGATAAAAGAAGTGAGTAACTTGTTCTCTAAACCTGGGGTGGAAACAAGGTTTTTGTTGCTGACTTCGATTATTCTTTTAAAAACATCATACAGTTTGTCGTCTTTTACATTTAACGAAAGTAAATCGTTGTTGTAACTAACGTCAATTATTTTAGGAATTTCTTTTTCTATTGGTTTTTCATAGCTTTTTATAGCGAGTATAGTACCAGAGAAGTCTATGGACAAATTGTATTCTTTGGCTAAAAACACCAACAAATCTCCAACGTTCACATCTGTGAAATTATTCACAATAGCTATTTGAGCCAAATTAGGAGCTACGCTGATATTGAGTTTATGAACTTCAGCTATGGCCATTAAAAAACTAGCCAATGAAGCTTCTTTAATATTGATGTTTATTTTTTCTGAAAGACCCGGTTCAGAGGTGCTTATCGCTTCAATATTGTTTTTAATTTGTTGAATTCTATTTTCTTGACCAAAGAAGAATTGAGTGGTTAAAAGTAAAAAGAGAGGTAGTATTTTTTTCATGAGTATAGGCTAGTTCTATTGGCGAATATAAATTAAATTATAATAGTAAAGAAAAAACTTCTTCTACAGAAGTAGTTCCCTCTTGTATTAATTGGATAGCATTGCTTCTAAGGGTGTTGATGTTGTTTTCTTCTAGGTAGCTGTCAATGGAAAGCTGATTGTTTTTTATCTTCTCTGATAAAACGGCATCGATTGGAAGAAGTTCATAGATTGCTTTTCTACCTGAATATCCAGTATGATGGCATCTATCACATCCTACGGCTTTGTGATGACTGGTTAGGGTAGTAGGTACTTTAAAACCGATTGGGAATAAATTGTTTTGAATAACATCTTCTGTTTTGCAGTAATCACATAGTTTACGAATCAATCGCTGAGCAACACTTATGTTCAGGGTACTAGCAATTAGAAAGGGAGGAATTCCCATATCGATTAGTCTGGATACAGTAGCCCAAGCAGAATTAGTATGTATGGTAGAAAGGACAAGGTGTCCAGTAAGTGCGGCGCGAATGGCCATATTGGCGGTGTTCACATCTCTAATCTCACCCACCATTATAATATCGGGGTCTTGTCTTAAAAAAGTCCTTAATGTCGCAGCAAAGTCAAGGCCGATGTTTTCTCTAAGTTGTACTTGGTTGATGCCTTCAAGAGTATATTCTATAGGGTCTTCAACGGTAAGGATGTTGGTATTTGGTAAGTTTAGCTTTTTTAAGGTAGCGTATAGCGTAGTCGTCTTACCAGAACCCGTTGGTCCTGAAATTAAAATAATACCGTTGGGTTTTCGTATGTTTTCTTGGTAAAGGGTTAATTCGTTTGGAGTAAAACCTAAAGCATTGATATCAATATGGCTTGTGTCCTTGCTTAGGATACGAAGCACCACTTTCTCTCCGTGTAAGGTGGGTAGTATAGAGACGCGAATATCAAAATCTTCAGCGTTGGTTGCCATAGTAACACGACCATCTTGTGGTAATCTTTTTTCAGAGATGTCCAATTGTGCTCTGATCTTGATTTTATTAATCAGAATAGGGTACTCGTCAATTGCAATTGTAAACTGTTCTTTTAGTTTTCCGTCTAGTCTGAAGCGAACCCTTGCGTTGGTTTCGTACGGTTCAAAATGAATATCACTACTCCCAATTTCCTTGGCATTGATTACGATTTTTTCCAAAAAATCTGTAGTATAGTGGATTTCACTGATACTGTCCGATTGGGTTTGTCTGTAGTTGGTGCTCAAATAACGATTTATATTTTCTGTAGTATCATCTACTATTTCGATAGGGGTGTTCCATAAAATCATCAATTCCATTTGCAGTTGTTGCAATTCTGAGTGATCTGTTTTTAGTACAGTTACTCCTTGTTGAAGTGCAACAGGAATAATTCGGTAATGGAAGGCTTGTTCTGGAGTGACCAGTTGTTGTATAGAAAAGGGGAGGTTAAAATCAATCATAATTAATAAGCATATAAGGAATAATCCTTAGTAAAAAACAGCACTGCATACACTATTCCAAAAAACAACGCCATGTGACCTGCCAATGGAACGGTTGAGCCTTTTTTTTTGGGATTTAGGAATACATGAATCGCTAACGCAAAAAGCAACGAAAAAACAAAAAGAATGAAAAATGAAATAGGAGCAAAGGCGAAAGAAATCGCAATGAAGAACAGTACATCACCAAGGCCTAAGGACTCATTAATCAATTTTTTTTCGAATCGAAATTTAGAATACAGCCCAGCAAAAAGCAATAAGACACTTATGAAAACAAGATTGCTTAAGCTATTGAAAAGCACAGTATAAAATGAATTTTGGATCAATTGAATACCCAATACCAACAAGCCAACCATTGGATATAAAAACCAGTAAACACTTCTATCTTTATAATCTTGTATGGTAATTAAGGTAAGGGTAATCCAATTTAGTATTAATAAAAGCAGTAGCATCATTAGTCGCTAGTAGTTTGTTTTGGGGTGCCATTTTGATCGATTTCCCATACATTAAAAACTCCATTCCCATTAAAGTCGGTCAGGGCTGTGGCTCTTACTTTGAATTCGTTAGTGGTAGCTTGAATGATTTCGTAAGTGTAATTAGCACTACCATTTTCTTTGACAGTTTTTGGAATTTCAAAGTCAATTTCCGTCAAGTTAGGACTGTATTTGGAATACATAAAAAAATATTGTTTTTCAGCATTGTAGATCGCTTTGAGTTGTACTTGGGCTTCAACACTTTTAGCTTTGGTAATCAGTGGCATTAGATTAGGCAAGGCAATAAGTAATAAAATGCCTATGATTGCCAAAACGATTAGCATTTCTTGTAGGTTGAAAGAGGGGATTTTGTTTTTTGACGTTGTGTTCATTGTAATAGCGAATTGGTTTACAAATATATATTAAATGTTGAAAAATAAAGTACAATTTAGTTTGTTAATTTTGTTAATTATTGCTAAAATTGTAAAAAAATAATTGTTATTAAAATGAAAAAAATTCCTTTGTATTTAGCAGTAGTTGCTTTCCTTGTAAGTTTAATCGCTGTTTATTGGGCTAAATCAAGTTCAGAATTAGTCTATGTAGATGTAAATAAGTTGATTATGGGTTATGAAAAGACAAAATCTGCTAAAGCTGAGTTTGATAAAAAAGCGAATATGATGAAGGCTAATGTGGATTCGTTAGTGTCTAATTGGCAAAAAGAACTCAAGGCATATGAAAAAGAAAGAACGACTCTAACGCCAAAAGAGCTAAAACTAAAGCAAGAATTGTTAGGGAGCAAGCAGCAACAAATTAATGGATACCAAGAAGCGATCCAGAAAAAAATCCAAGAAGAAGACAAAAAAGTCACTCAAACAGTTATCAATGATATCAATGATTACATTAAAGAGTATGGAAAGAACCATGGCTACAAAATTATTTTTGGGGCTAGTGGGGGAGGAAATATTATGTATGCTGATGAATCAACGGATTTAACTGAAGAAATCTTGAAAGGCCTGAACGAAGAGTATGCTAAGAAATAGTTTTTTTGCTTTATGCTTTGTACTATTGATTTCTTCTTGTACCAAAACTTTTGATACCCAAGACGAAATGCATGCTTATATACAAGACGAGGACAATGGTTACCACTACAAAAAAACGGTAATGGGAGTTGATTATGTTTTGCAATATCGACCAACCGACTTATTGGTGAAACAAGAATTAGGAGATCAATCGGATGCGCTACAAGTTGAAAAGCTAAGAAAGAAATACGGTAAATACTTGTATTTTAATCTTTCTATGTCTAAAAACAACCAAGAACTATTAAATGGTCTCGCTCATGACAAAGCCAAGTTTGGTCAAATGGTGAATGATTTGGCTTTTGGTATGGAAGAAAAAGTACATCTCTATACCCCTGAAAAAGATACCCTAGCCATGACCGATTTTATTTATCCCAGAATGTACGGCATGAGTGATGCTACCACTATAATGATTGTCTATCCTCGTGAGGCTACCTTTTTAAATAAACATTACCTCAATTTTGTTATAGAAGATTTAGGACTTGAAACCGGAGATGTCAAATTCAAATTAAACACCCAAGCCTTACAAAAAGAACCACAATTGCAATTTTAAGATTTTATGATAACCAATTACAAAAAGCACCATAGGTGTATCGCAACGTTTTTTTTACTTATTTTTTTTCCTACTCTACTACCAAACAATTTATTTGCTTCCACAAATGGACCTAAATCTCCAGAAGCGGCTAGTTTTGAGCCTGTAGATGCAACAGATATGGTAAATCTAATAACTGGACAATATAGTTATGTTTTGCCATTACTTAATGTTCCAAGTCCAGAGGGAGGATATCCATTGGCTCTTTCGTATCATGCTGGAATTGCAATGGATCAAAATGCTACCTGGGCGGGATTGGGTTGGAATGTAAATCCTGGTTCAATTGAGAGATCTGTAAATGGATATGCAGATGATTACTCTAATGAAAATATTACAGAATATTTTTATGATTCATCTAAAACAGTATCTATATCGAGTGTTTCGGTAGCATTCTCCAATGGAGGTGGTTCTGTAGGTTTAGGATTTAATTGGGGAAGTGATCAGTCTCTTGGTGGATCGGTAAGTATCGGTTATGGTTTTAAAGACGCTTCAGGATTTGGTGTTGGAGGGAATGCTTCGGTAGGATTTGGAAGTAATTCTGGTAATTTTTCAATTGGTGCAGGAGTTATATCTTCTACAGGTTTGTCTATTGGTGTTAATGTTAGTACAGGAGGTAATCTAGGTATAACTATGGGGCACTCTAATACTAATGGTGAAGGATTCTCTTTAGGCTATAATACGTCAGGTAATATTTCAGGTAGTGTAAATCTAGGTAGCGTATCATCAATAGGTTTAGATATATCATCAAAAGGAGCAACTTTTAATTTAAGTGCTTTAGGAAGTGGAGGAAATACATCTTCATTCAGTAATACTTTACAAATGGGGGATTATAATACGAGATCAAGTGAATGGATGGTGCCCTTGTCCGTGCCTACTCCTATAGGTGTTTTTAGTTTGTCTTTTGGTAAGCAATCATTCACTTATTACCTGTCAAAAAATAAAAATACTTTGGTTAGTGGTTTATTAAACTTTAATATTTCGGAAGATGTATATATTGTGCATTTAAAGGATCCAAATATTTCTAATTATGTAAATAGCACTATTCTTTCATGGTTTACAAATTTAAATAGTGCATTGCTATATAGAGAACAAATGATGTTAAAGTATCCAAATCTTCAAGTGACAGTAAATCAATTTCCTGGTTCTGTAAATGGGTCAAATTATGTTCCTGGTGGTGATATTCATGAATTTTCCGTTGCGGATTCAATTAATAATGAAAACAATAATTTTGTTTTGCCAAATTATGATAACTTCAATGTTACAGCGCAAGGTTTAGCTGGTAATTTTACAGCAAGTTTTTATGAGAATAATGCGTTACGTGGATATGGTAAATGGGAAAATAGCTCGGGATACAGTGTGAGTTATGAAAATACTCCTGGTCAAAAATTCACAAAAAAGCCTGAATTTTATTTTGAAAATGAAATAAGTACCTATTTGAATACAACGGATGTTTTACCTGTAGTATTAGATACATCTACGAGTTATCCCCAAACGATAACAGGTTATTTTAATTATGATCCTAATCCTTATGGAGGAAAACTTAAAAGAAGGACTTCTAGAGGAATACGATATTGGTTGAATGGAGATATTGTGAAAGATAATGATATTAAATACTCAGGTTTTTTAAATACTAATTCATCTAGCTTTGATAGATCAAAGGCGCCAAGTGAAGGAATTGGAGCATTTGAAATTACTGCGGCAGATGGTAAAACTTATCATTATTCTCTACCAGTTTATAATCATGAAATAATTACAAGAACTTATGGGATGATACCTGGTCACCAAAATGAAAATCAGGCATATATGGAGAAGCGCCAACTTAAACCATTTGCTACCCATTGGTTACTTACTGGTGTAACAGGTCCTGATTTTGTTGATAATGGTGATGGAGTTATTGGGGAAGGGGATTTAGGGTATTACACAAGTTTTGATTATGGTCTATGGTCTGATAGTTACATTTGGAATCAATCAGACTACAAAGATGCTTATACAGATATATCTAATCCAAATATTAAGACTTGGATAAAAGGGAGAAAGCAAATTTATTACCTAGATAGAATAACAACTAGAACGCATACTGCAGTCTTTATTAAAGAAATCCGAGAGGATGCAAAATCAAAAGAGTTTACATATAATTCAGTTATTCACGAGGATAACAGAGAGCTAACAACTACAGATTATACAAATCGTTTTTCTATTCCTACTCATAAATTGCTGAAATTAAGTAAAATTTTATTATTTAAAAATAATGACTTTATAGTTTCTAAAAGTTTTGGATCTGATATGAATACAAGTTTAAGTATTGATTACAGTAAAAACTATGTCTTTAAAAATCCAATGCAGAATCCCGGAGTTAATGCAATGCAGGATATTCTTCGTACAAAAAAAGAAATAACAACTTTCAATAATTATGATAATATCTTCGATATTAATGATAATTGGGGGTCTAATATTTCTAAAGTAATTAAAGTAATTGATTTTAATTATGACTATTCCCTATATAAAGGAGAAAATTGTTTGACGCTTAAATCTGTAAATTTTAAAGGTAAAGCAGATACTCAAATTTTACCACCGTATAGATTTGATTATGAGAATTCTGGTAATAATGTGACTTTTTCAGATTTTGACAAAAACACGGATTCCTGGGGTTATTATAGCTTAAAACCAGATAAATGGTCCTTAAAGCAAATAACAACACCCTCAGGGGCAAAAATATCAATGGATTATGAATCAAATAAATTAAAGAGTGCACTGCCTCATACATTAGATTTTAGTGGAAAAAATAGTGATAAATATACTTCTACATTTCCAAATTATGCATCCTCAACTGATTTGTCAAATAAGAAAATTATTTTGACAGTAGGTAAAAATGATTTTCCAATAAAAATAAATCAAATTGTAAAGATTGATTATTTTCATAAATATCAACAAAATGGTTTACTTAAGTCATTGAAATATTTAGGTGATGGACACGTATCTAATATTTTATTAGGTGATGGTGTCTACGAAGTAACTTTTGATGGGAATGTTACTCAAGCTACGTCTGTTTATCCGTCTTCTCAAAATATAGATATAGTAAAAAAAATTGATGTAAATCTTACTGTAAATTCAAATGCTATATATACAGGAGCTGGTACTAGAGTAAAAAAAATAAGTATATCAGATGCATTTAACACTTTTTCAACAGAATACAAATATGGAAGTGATGGAGATGGAATTGGTTATGTAAGTTATATTCCATTTGTGCCAAATCTTGATAAGGAGGTGCCATATAGTGCAGACTTACCTGCACCAAGGGTAATGTATGAATATGTTTATGTGAATCCTAATGGGAGTAGTGGTCTTGATTATGGTAAGATTAGATATAAATTTAATATAATTAAAGAGAAGTCAGTTGATAAGATAAAATTTGGAAATTTCTTCGAACTTGAAATAAATGAGCATAACTTAAATAATCAAGGTAAAAATGTCTCTGTCAATAATTATAAATTAAAAGATAATTTAAATTCAATTGGTCAGTTGTTAGAAGTTGCAATATTTAATTCAAAGAATCAGATTTTGAATAAAATATCAAATGTTTACTATGAGAATAATTCTATACCTAATAATTATGGAGTTTCACAAGAATCTTATCAAACATACAAAACTATAGATTATACCAATCCTTCATTGAATGACAAATGGGTGATTAATACAAGTACAAGAATTAAATATCCTAGTATTTTAAAATTTTCATCAGAACAGAATAATGGTTATACATACACTACTCAATTTTTAGATTATGATGAACTTTCTGGGGTGTCAAAAGAGCAATTAATGTTTTCTAGTGATGGAAAAATGTTGAAAAACAAGTTAATACCTGCATTCAGAAAGTATCCTGACATGGCTGGAGGGTACTTTACGTCGGAATTAAAATCGAAAAATATTAATATGCTTTCTCAGATTGCTGCATATTATACTTATGTTAATCAAAATGGTACATGGAAGGAAACAAGTGTTGGTATTAATACGTGGAGTAATTTGTGGCAATATAGAAATTTAGGAGGAGATATTGAACCATACAAAACAGTTCCAAACTATTTTGAAAATAATTATTCAAAATCGGATTTATATAAATATTCTAAGCAATTTATATGGCGAAAACATAAAACTTTTATTTGGAATGGAAAGAAAGATAATGATGGGATATTTATGAATTTTGATAGTACTAATGATGATGGGTTCAATTGGCTGAGTAAAGTATATAGCCCTGGTTATCCAAATTCAGGTTTAGGTGATCCAATACCAAAATGGATATTTTTTGGAGGAAACGATGAACAACCTGTTCAATGGAAACAGACCTCTGAAGTGACCTTGTACAATCATTTTTCTGCACCATTAGAAATAAAAGACATTAATGGTAATTTTGCTGCTACCAAGATGGGTGATAATAATACTAAAATTATGGTTACTGGTAATGCTGGTTATAACGAAATGTTTTATTGTGGAGCAGAAAACACTACCGATGTGTTAGGAGTCAATTGGTTAGAGTCAGATATTAAAATGACGAACGCTGCAAGGACTAATCGTTATGCTCATTCTGGTAAACTATCCGTTGAAGCTACCTCTAGTTCAGAGTTTGGGGTACTTATGAAAAACAATGAACATCGTACTGGTAAATACAAGGTTTCGGTATGGGTTCACAAAAGCTCTGTTCCAAGTGCTGCCTTATATGTTAATAATAATTTTATTGCTTTTACCGATAGTTATACGGCAGGGAATTGGGTTTTAAAGTCAGCTATTGTTAATTTTAATAAAGATACCGCTTATGCTATTAATGTTAAGTCAGCCAATAGTACTGCTGTTTACCTTGATGATTTAATGATACGACCTGTTTCGTCCACAATTTCGGGCTATGTTTATAATGAATGGGATGAATTGACACACATTATTGGTAATAATGGGTTAGCGACACGATTTGAATACGATGCTGCGGGAAGACTGATTAAGACATATATTGAAGTTTTAGACGACGCCGATAATGGCATTTCAGGAGGATTTAAACTGAAGTCTGTGAATAAAATAAATTACAAAGGCCTTACACAATAGGGCTTCTCAATACCAATATAAACCTATGAAATCTAAGTCCCGTTATGGTTTAGCTTGTATGACTACTATAGGCTACCTATCGATAATGGACAATAACCAGTCAATTTTGCATAGATGAAAAAAATTATAGTAAAAATTGCATTGCTATTAGCAGTGCTTTGTTCAGGGCAGCTAGTAGCCAATGTAAGTCCAGTAACGGTTCATTACAATTTGGATACGTATGGGGCTTATCCCAACTATTCGCAGTCGCTTCTTTTGTCTGATTTTGTGAATACAGGAAGTGGCGGGGGTAATGGAAATGTAAGTATTACCAATAATGTTTTAACCGTTTCTTTTTCTGGTTCTTGGTCACCCAAAAAAATGAAGCTAGGCGTTTTAAAGCAACTGAATGTCAGTCCGAGTTTGCCTGATATTGATTTAGGGCCATTAAAAACCTCGGCGGGTACACCTATTGGTTTGTCACTCAAGATTGAGAACAATGCCTTGGTAGCCTACTCTTCTTTTTTTATGAATGGGGTTTCTTGTTTGTTACAAACCAGTTTAGCTAGTTCAGCCAGTGTAAACGTGTCTTTTTCTAACTTATATGTCTGTGATACCAATGGAGGTAGTGGTGGTAGTGGTGGTTCTTTTAAATTAGAAGGTGGCCTAGCGACACTAAGTTTTTCTGGAGGTTGGTCAGAAAATTGTACTTTAAAAACAGGACAAATTGCCGCTTTAGGAGTTACTGTCCCTAATACGGAGTTGGGCGTGATCTACAGTAATGGTATTGCCACAGATTACAATGCCAAAATTGAAAGCAACTATCTAGTGTTTTATGTGCCAGGTACTGTTTATCCTACACCTAGTAGTGTTAATTTTTCTTATTCTGATGCTAATCTTTTGAGTATTGAAGGGGGAGACGCTAATAAGAATTGGACATTAAGCACGTCCTATGATACCAAAGGGAATAAGGTTGCCGCTGGTATTGCTTATTTTGACGATTTAGGAAAATCAGATGTGAGTCTAAGCAAAGATTTTCTAAACAACAAGGTTTGGGGAACTGAAACCATATATGATGAACAAGGAAGGCCTTTTCGTACTTCTTTTGTAGCGCCTTCCACACTAAATTCTTTTGAGAAAACTAATTTTTTAAGAGCTTATGGAACTACTGGTTCGGGGAGTGTGCCACAACAAGTTCCTATAAGTACTCCGATTACTTCTAGTCAAAATGTTAGGGCTAGCCAATTAATAACAGCTTCATCTACAATTGCAGCGAGTACTACAGTTAATTTTACCGCTCCTCAAATAATATTAACTACAAATTTTTCCGCGGGCCCTGGTTTTACGGCTACTGCGGCTGCCGTTAATGAAGATGTAGCGCAACCCAATCTTTACCAATATTATAGCGATGCCAATACGTTGGAGCCTTATCAGGCAACAGCGACACATCCTTTTTCAGAAGTCATGTATGATGAATTGAATCCTGGGAATACCGTTAAAGTAATTGGAGGGAATGAAATAAATGGAGACTGGAAGACGGGATTTAGTTATACGTTGCCTGCTGCCCAAGAAATGTATTATGCCTTTGGTGCAGCTTACTTTGATGGTGATATACAGTCACAGGGAGAAGTAGTGGTGACCAAGTTTTTTAAAACGGTAGTTCAAGATGCTAATGGTGTAGAAAACGTTAGCTTCTCTGATGGGGAAGGTAAAGTTTTGGCCAGTGGTACCTCTGGTAGAGGCAGTGCGTATCCTGTGGTATCCTTAATTGGGACACAAGGATTTATTGATATACATATTCCGTTGGGAGTTTCTCCAGCGGCGTTAATTGGTTCGGCTTCTGATTATAAAATATACAATCTAAAAACTGGAGCCCTGCACACAGGGAGTTTGTTAGGAGGTAATTTTTACAGAATTGAAGCCGTTGTTGTGCCTACTGCTGAACCAGTGGCCTATATTACTAGCGGAGGTGGGGTAACCTATAGTGCAGGAGCAAAAGGAGTGACGTACACCGTAAATTATGCTGACTTTGCTTTGAATTATTATGATAAGACAGGGCGCTTGAGTAAAACCATTCAACCCAAAGGCTATCAAAATAACACTTCAATTTTGGCTACGCCAACACATACTTTAGTGACTACTTATACCTATGATACGCTGGGGCAAGTTACGATGGTAACGAGTCCAGATGAAGGTACTAGTAGGTTTGCCTACCGTAAAGATGGACAAATACGCTATTCTCAAAGTGCGTTACAAAACGATACCAAAGTGTCTTATACGGACTATGATAGTTTGGGTAGACCTATTGAAAGTGGCGTGATTACGGGTAGTGTAGGAATATGGACATTAGCAATGGCTAATCCTGACGGTACATTACTTAACGGTACCCGTTCCGAGCAAATGTTCACAATTTATGATGATTACAAGGATTTTACAACCAGTTATGCTGTTCCTGCCAATTTAGATTTGGCAGCACTTCTTACTTCCAGAGGTTTGAACGCTGCGCAATATATCCCTAACAATTTGTCGGGTAATGTAGCTGTAACTTTCAACGATTCTTCTTTTACTTGGTACAGCTATGATTTGTATGGACGATTGGAGTGGATGGTGCAAAATGTAATTGGGCTAGGGTTAAAAACAGTACATTATTATTATGATCACAACGGCAATGTCAAAAAAGTAATCTATCAGAAAGACGTAGCTAGTGAAATGTTTGTGCATCAGTACACCTATCAAGTCAATGGTGCACTTTTAACAGTAGCAACTTCTGTAGACAATGTGACCTTTAAAGAGCATGCAAAATATAAATACTACCAAACAGGCGAGTTAAAGCGTGTAGAACTAGCGCAAGGATTGCAAGGTATAGATTATGTGTATACCTTAGGTGGTGCTTTAAAAAGCATCAATCATCCTAGTCTCGAGGCGGCAAACGACCCTGGGCGTGATACCAATGATGTTTTTGGAGTTACGCTAGATTATTATAGTGGCGATTACCTACGTTCTAATACCAACATTACGACTTCACCTTCGGTGACGGGTTTGAATCAAGACAATTATGATGGCAACATCAAAGCCAGCCGTTGGGCCAACAGGCAAAAAGACGTTCCTAATCCTTTGGCAGCGGCCTCAGCCACGAATACGGCGCAACAACGAGGGTATATGTACAATTATAACCCGAATAAATGGTTGACTGGAGCTAGTTTTGGAAACGTAAGCGGCAATGCTATTTCGCCTGCCACTGCCTTCAAAGAGGGCAATATTACCTATGATAAAAATGGTAACATCCTTAGTTTGCAACGTGCCAAAGAAGACGGTACGGTTATAGATAATTTTACTTATAATTATGGTAATGGCAATAACCAACTGACGCATGTGGATGATGCTGTGGTAGGGAATGCTGATATACAAGATCTTAAAGATCAAAACACGAATAACTATGGCTATGATGTGTTGGGCAGAATGACCGGTAACCTAGCCGAAGGTCTAACGTACACTTACAATACCCAAGGATTGGTGACACAAATTAAAAAAGGGACACAACTTACGGTTAATCTTAAATACAACGAAAGAGGACACCGTGTTAGTAAAGAAGTCATAACCAATAATGGAACAGGAAGTATTACTACCGATACAGAATACAATGTGTTAGATTTGAGCGGAAATGTTATGGGGGTGTATTTCAAGCGTACAGGAACAGTTGAGCGCCCCATTACACTATATCAAAAAGAAAACTCTATCTTTGGAGCCTCTAGGTTGGGGGTTTATACTAGAGCGGTAGGTCTTAAACCTAATGTGATACCTGCCAAAACCAGTTATGAAATCACGGATCACTTAGGTAATGTGCGAGCGGTGATACAAGAAAACCCCAATTTGTTCTCAATTTTACTGAGTTATGCTGATTATTATGCCTTTGGAGAGCAGTTGCCTAGCCGTAATACCACCTCAGACTATCGTTACGCCTTCCAAGGGCAAGAGCTGGATATCGAAACCAATATGGAGGCTTTTCAACTAAGGCTGTGGGATGGAAGGATTGGGAGGTGGTTGAGTCCTGACCCAATGGGACAGTATGCAAGCCCTTATTTAGGGATGGGGAAT
>CAUPRE010000016.1:0-93012 GCA_963513565.1 uncultured Flavobacterium sp.
AAATGGGTCTCAATACATCTGATTTTTTGATCAAATAAACGCGTATTTTGAGAAGCATTAAATGTTAAAATTTGAGCACAACAGACTGAAAACGATGGTATTAAAATGATTTTTGGGACCTGCAAGGTAAAAAAAGAAAAGGGGTAGCCGAATAGGTCCCATTTTCTTTGATATAACTTGAATATTTTGGAGTGGAATAAAATAGAAAAACCCCTTAAATCATTGGATTTAAGGGGTTTTGACTGACTTTGAAAGTCTTAAAAGTCGGGGTGGCAGGATTCGAACCTGCGACCTCCTGCTCCCAAAGCAGGCGCGATAACCGGGCTACGCTACACCCCGTAACGCGGGTGCAAATATAGAATACTTTTTTGGCTATCACAAACTATTTCAAAAATAAAATTATTTAATGCCTTACGCCAAACAGTAAATAAAATATTCAATTCAATTACAATTACTTAGACCAACTTTGAATAACAAAGGTATGTAGCAATTATTAAAATAAAAACTGGCATTGTTATTTCATTTTCATTAACTTTAATCTTCTAATCAATTAAAAAACAATTATTTAAAATGAAAAAACATAACTTAACCAGCTTAGCACTAACTTTTATTCTTTTGTCAATTAGTTGTCAAAAGAAATCTGAAACCACTACTGATTCTACTCAACCAAAAGATTCCATTACTACTACAAGTTCAGAGTCAGTAGAACCAAAAACAGATTTTAAAAAGACTGTTTCTTATAAAACGATAAGTTTTGATATAACTAAATCAGGCGATACCTTAACGATTCAACCCTCAGGTTTTGAATCAGACAACACAAAAGTTTCCAAAACGATTGACGGTACCGTTACCAATGTAGAAGTAGATGATGTAAATGCAGATGGCTCTCCTGAACTAATGATTTATATTACCAGTGCTGGTAGTGGAAGTTATGGTACGGCAATTGGTTTTTCTGGAAACAATAACAAATCAATGAGTGAAATTACTATTCCAAGTATAGTCGAAAATCCAAAAGCAAACAAAGGATATATGGGTCATGACGAATTTGCACTTGTTGAGGGCACTTTAGTACAACGCTTTCCAATCTATAAAGATGGTGATAGCAATAGTAGTCCTACCGGAGGCACAAGACAAATTCAATACAAACTTAAAAATGGCGAAGCCTCAAGAGCATTTGTGATTGATAAAATCATTGAATACTAATCGAGGTATCAAATTACTTTATATTGATTGATACTACTTACAAAAAAGACATTTTTTAAAAGCAAAAAAATTAATAAAAATGAAATAAAAAGAGATTATAATTAGCAATTCAACAATGGTAAGAAATGATTAACTAAGCATTAGCAAAAGTTAACAAAATAGATTTTCAATAACCATAAAAAATTGTATTTTTACCGCTCAAAATTCAAAAACAAATGGGCAAAATCATTGCGATTGCTAATCAAAAAGGAGGCGTTGGAAAAACCACAACATCCGTAAATCTTGCAGCATCATTAGGTGTTTTAGAAAAAAAAGTTTTATTAATTGATGCTGACCCTCAAGCCAATGCCACGTCAGGACTTGGAATTGACGTTGAATCAGTTGAAATTGGCACCTATCAAATCCTAGAACATAGTAACACACCACATGAAGCTATACTAAAATGTTCTGCTCCAAATGTAGACGTAATTCCTTCCCATATCGACCTTGTAGCTATCGAAATCGAGTTGGTCGACAAAGAAAACCGCGAGTACATGCTCAAGAAATCATTGGACACCATCAAAGATGAATACGATTATATTTTGATTGATTGTGCGCCATCATTGGGCTTATTAACTTTGAACGCACTTACTGCCGCGGATTCTGTAATTATTCCTATTCAGTGCGAATATTTTGCACTTGAAGGATTAGGAAAATTATTGAACACCGTAAAAAGTATTCAAAAAATTCACAACCCAGATTTAGATATCGAAGGATTATTACTAACTATGTATGATTCTAGATTACGTTTGTCTAATCAAGTTTTAGAAGAAGTACAAAAGCATTTCAATGATATGGTTTTTGAAACTGTAATCCAACGAAATGTGAAACTGAGTGAAGCTCCTAGTTTTGGTGAAAGTATCATCAACTATGATGCAACTAGTAAAGGAGCAGTAAACTATATTCACTTAGCTCAAGAAATAATAAAGAAAAATAGCAAATAGGTTTTATGACAAAAGCAGTAAAAAAACAAGCACTAGGTAGAGGATTATCCGCATTATTAAAAGACCCTGAAAACGATATTAAGTCGGTTGAGGACAAAAATGCAGACAAAGTTGTTGGTAATATTATTGAGCTTGAAATTGATGCTATTGAAATTAATCCATTTCAACCTAGGACTAATTTCAATGAAGAATCACTGCGTGAATTAGCCACTTCTATTAAAGAATTAGGTGTGATTCAACCTATTACGGTTCGTAAATTAGATTTTAATAAATACCAATTAATTTCTGGGGAACGTCGTTTGCGCGCCTCTGTTTTAGTAGGACTTACCACTGTACCTGCTTACATTCGAATTGCCAATGACAACGAATCATTGGTTATGGCTTTGGTGGAAAACATTCAACGTCATGACTTAGACCCAATAGAAATTGCGCTTTCGTATCAACGACTAATAGACGAAATCCAGTTGACTCAGGAACAAATGAGCGAAAGAGTGGGTAAAAAACGCTCTACAATTGCCAATTATTTGCGTTTATTAAAACTAGATCCGATCATTCAAACAGGGATTAGAGATGGTTTTATTAGCATGGGACATGGTCGTGCTATCATCAATGTGGAAGATTTAGATGTTCAAGCTCAAATGTATCAGAAAATTGTAAGCCAAAATCTATCCGTACGTGAAACTGAAACTTTGGTAAAAAACTATCAAGAAAGTTTATTACCAAAATCAAACATTCCAACAAAATCTTCTGCTTTCGAAATAGATGACGAACAACAACATAGTTTTAATTCTTATTTTGGAACCAAGGTAGATTTGAAAGTAGCCAATAACGGAAAAGGAAAAATAACCATTCCATTTCACTCTCAAGAGGATTTAAACCGAATCATTAAATTAATTAAAGGGTAGTGACTAAATTCCTTACCATATGTATCCTCACTTTTTTTACAGGAAATGGTTTTGTTTTTGCACAAGATAAAAAAACGGAAGGTTTAGTTGCAAAAGACACTGTCCAATCTAACGATATTGACCCGCTAACCCCTGCTAAAGCTGCCTTTTATTCAGCAATTTTACCAGGTTTGGGACAAGCCTACAATAAAAAGTATTGGAAAATTCCTTTAGTTTACGCTGGGATAGGTACTAGCTTGTATTTTTATATTGATAACAATAGAAAATACAACCAATACCGAGATGCCTACAAAAGAAGATTAGAAGGTTATACGGATGATCGTTTTTCTTATTTAGATAATACTAGATTAATTTCGGCACAGAAATTCTACCAACGAAATAGAGATCTATCTGCTTTAGTGACTGTTGGATTTTATGTTTTAAACATTATTGATGCTAATGTTGACGCGGCTTTGATACAATTTAATGTAAATGAAAACCTGTCGCTTAAACCAGAAATTTACCCAAACGATGTAACGTTTCGTCCCAACGTTGGACTAACTTTTAATTATACTTTTTAAGAGGTACTTATTTTAAATCAAAAAAAATGAAGATTGCGCTTTTAGGATACGGAAAAATGGGCCAAGTAATTGAAAGAATTGCTCTTGAAAGAGGCCACGAAATTGTTTTGAAAAAAGACGAATTCAACACTTACGAAGGACTAGAAAAAGCCGATGTTGCTATAGATTTTAGTGTCCCAGCAGCAGCAACAGCCAATATCTCTGCAAGTTTTAACAATAATGTCCCTGTTGTTTCGGGTACTACTGGTTGGTTAGAACACTATGACGAAATGATTGCCTTATGTAAAGAAAAAAACAGTGGTTTTATTTCTAGTTCTAACTTTAGCTTAGGGGTAAATCTTTTTTTTGAATTGAATTCTTATTTGTCCAAAATAATGGCTCCTTATGATTCTTACAAAGTGGCTATGGAAGAAATTCACCATATCCACAAATTAGACGCACCAAGCGGAACTGCTATTACCCTAGCCGAAGGAGTTATGGAACATAGTAATTATTCAAAATGGACTATGAACGCTAGTCCAAAAGAAAACGAACTTCCTATTGAAGCCATAAGAACAGGAGAAGTTCCTGGAACTCATACCGTAACTTATAACTCTCCTATCGACTCTATCGAAATTAAGCATACTGCTCACAACAGAGAAGGATTTGCCTTAGGTGCTGTTATTGCAGCAGAATGGTTGGCAGGAAAACAAGGCGTTTTCACAATGAAAGACGTTTTAAATTTTAAATAATCATAAAGCTACTTAAGTTTTAAAAAAATACCGAATCCTATGACACTATATTCTTGGTTTGTATTCTTTTTAGTTGTTCAAATAATCCATTTTTTGGGTACGTGGAAAATGTACGAAGGCGCTGGAAGAAAACGCTGGCAAGCGGCGATTCCTATTTACAATGCTATTGTATTAATGAAAATAATTGGAAGACCAACTTGGTGGACCATTTTATTGTTCATTCCAGTAATCAACCTAATTATGTTTCCTGTAGTTTGGGTAGAAACCTTGCGTAGTTTTGGAAGACGCTCTACAGTAGACACCATCTTGGTGATTCTAACCTTTGGTTTTTATTTGTACTACATCAATTATACACAACCGTTGAATTATATAGCTGATAGAGATACAGCACCTGACCATAAAGCTGCCGATACTGTAAGTTCATTATTGTTTGCGGTTATTGTTGCCACAATTGTTCACACCTATTTCATTCAACCTTTTACGATTCCGACTTCATCTTTAGAGAAATCATTATTAGTAGGAGACTTTTTGTTTGTAAGCAAAATGAACTATGGCGCAAGAGTTCCAATGACAACTGTTGCGATGCCGATGGTTCACGATACTATTCCGCTAACTAAGAAAAAATCGTATTTAAATTGGCCACAATTACCATATATGAGATTTCCTTCTATAGAAGACATCAAACGAAATGATATCGTAGTATTCAACTGGCCAGTGGATACAGTATATAAATTTAGAGACAAATCTGGATTGCGTGTTGACAAGCCAATTGATAAAAAATCGAATTATGTAAAACGTTGTGTTGGTTTACCTGGCGATAATTTATCCATAAAAGACGGTTTAATTTACATTGACGGAAAAGAACTTATCTTACCCGAAAGAGCCAAACCGCAATATTCGTACAAATTGGCTTTGGATGGTAAAACACCAATTGATTTTGAAACTTTGTTCAAAGAACTAGATATTACAGACCCAGCGTTCTTCTTGGATGACCAAAAAAGAGACACTTTATTAATTAGTGCTCTAACGGCTGCTGGAGCTGAACGCTTTAAACAAGTACCAGGTATTACTTCGGTGGCTAGAATAATCTCTAAAGGTGCAGAAAAAAGTGTCTTTCCTCATACCAAAAACTGGAATCAAGACAACTATGGTCCAATTTATATTCCGCAAAAAGGAAAAACTGTGGCTTTGAATATAGAGACGCTTCCTTTTTACAAAAACATCATAACCGATTATGAAAATAAAAAATTAGAAGTAAACGGAACCGAAATCAGAATTGACGGTAAGGTAGCTACTAATTACACTTTTGATCAAAATTATTATTGGATGATGGGAGACAATCGCCATAACTCTGAAGACAGTCGTTATTGGGGATTTGTTCCAGAAAACCATATTGTGGGTAAACCTATTTTTATTTGGTTGAGCTGGGATACTAACGGAAAAGGCATCAACAAAATTCGTTGGGACCGTGTTTTCACAACGGTTAGCGGAGAAGGCCAACCACAATCTTATTTCAAGTATTTCTTGTTTGCTTTAGTTGCTTTCTTTGTTGGAGAATATTTTTGGAAAAAAAGAAAAGCTAAAACTGAGATTTAACCCAATGTACAACGTTTATTCAAAAGTCATATTTTTCCTTTTCGGACAGATATGACTTTTGACTTTAAAAAAAGTAGTATGAATACATTAATACACCCCTCGTATTTCCCTTCAATTAGTCAGTTTGCGGCTATGGTACAGTCGGAAGTGGTGACGTTTGAAGTTGAAGATAATTTTCAAAAACAGACCAATAGAAATAGAACGTATATTTATAGCCCGAATGGGATTCAAATGCTAAATATTCCTATAAAGCACGCCAACAAAGGACATCAAAAAACAAAAGACATTACCATTGAAAATGATTTTGATTGGCAAAAGCAACACTTTAAATCACTTGAGGCGGGCTATAGAAGCTCTCCTTTCTTTGAGTTTTTTGAAGATGATTTTATGCCATTTTTTGAAAAAAAACACCACTTTTTGATGGATTTGAATTTTGAAACCATTGCTTTGGTGGAAAAATGCCTAAGATATCCGCTAGAATTCAAAAAGACAGATGAATATTTTCACGAAGTAGCAGATGACATTTTTGATGCTAGAAGCCTAGTAAATGGTAAAAAAGACCCAAATGTTTTTGAATCCTATACTCAAGTTTTTGATGACAAACACGGCTTTATTAACAACTTAAGTGTGTTGGATTTGATTTTTAATGAAGGAAAATTTGCTTTGGATTATCTGAAAAATCAAAAGATTACTGTGAAATAAATGACCTATTGACGGTCCTTTAGCCCCGATTGAAGCGGAATCCTTTTGTACCGGGGTTCGGCACAAAAGATTATAGCGAAAAGCGGGAAACCATAACTCAAAAAAAGCCTTTTGATGCGCTCCTAAAACTACTTTTAAAAACTCAATTTGGCTATGATGGGATAATGGTCTGAGTTTTGAAATTCGGGGAAACTTTGAAAATCTTTAACTTCCATCTTGCTATCGGCAAAAATATAATCGATTCTTGCGGGGTAATAACGAAACGTATAGGTTTGCCCGAAACCTTTTCCTGCTTCTTCGAAAGTGTCTCTCAATTTGCCTTTTACATTGCGATACACATACGAAAAAGCGCTATTATTCAAATCTCCACAGATGATTAACGGATAATTACATTCTTTTTTGTGAGCGATAAATATTTCGGCTTGTTCTTGTTGTTGCCTAAAAGCTTTGCTAATTCGGTTGTATAATTTCTGTGATTTTTGTTGATTGATCACCTCAATGTTCTCGGAAATTTCGTGTACGTCTGGCGAAATTTTTATCGATTGAAAATGGATATTGTACACGCGAATAATGTCTTTTCCTCGCTTTATATCGGCGAAAATGGCGTTATTATTAGAATTAGGAAACACAATATTGCCTTGATTGATGATAGGGAATTTTGAAAAAATGGCTTGCCCCGTACGAATTTTATCCCCTTCGATAAAAATATAGCGATAAGGATAGACTTTTAAATCAACATTTCCGTGGTTTGAATATTCTTGAATGCATAGAATATCAGGGTTGTTTTGATTGATAAAAGCCAAGATTACTTCTGGTATATCCTCTCTATCGATCCATTTGAATACGTTAAAAAGGCGAACATTATAGCTCATTATTTTAAAATCCTTTGGAGATTCTGGGTAGGTTTTTTGTGAAAATTTGTAAAATTTATTGATAAAAGTAATCCCCATCAGCAAAACCAAACCCGATAGAATCATTCGCTTTTTGAACTGAATCCCCCAATAAATAAAAAACAAACCATTAAGCACGAAAAAAACGGGCATAAATAAGGTGAAAACAGCAAACAACGGAAAGACTTTGGGCGACAAAAAAGGAAAAATGTAAGCCGTAAAGGTGAATACAGTTAGCACTATATTCAAGAAAAACATTATTTTATTGAACCAAGATAGGTTTTTCATTTTTATTAGTTTCAGGTTGAAGATTTAGATTTGCGGTATCTAAAACAACTTTATTTTCCGGCTTTAATCAAAAATTCTTTTTCTTCTTTGGTCAGACAATCATAACCCGACTGACTAATTTTATCTAAAATCTCATCGATTTGTTGTTGTGTTTTGTCTTTAGTCACAATTTTAGAAGCCGTTCTTGGTGTTTCTTTTCTTGCATAATTAACATGAACTTTCTTGAACGGTTTTTTTTCTTTTTTCTGAAACAGGCTCACAAAAAAATCAGTTATTCCAGAAACCAATTTACTCAAATCCAAACCATTAACCAATAGTTTTATAAATAAAAAACCAAAAAAAGCACCAGCAAAGTGAGCGATGTGTCCGCCCATGTTTTCTAAACGGAATTGAAGCACATCCAATAAAAGAATTACAGCGGTGATGTACCACAACTTCACCCTTCCGAATAGAAATAATTGGACTTCCATTAGTGGTTGATAAGTAGTTGTCGCCATTAGAATAGCGTAAATGGCTGCCGAAGCTCCAACAATTAACGAAGTATACTGCAAAAAATAATATGAAACCACAAACACTATCCCCGAAAAAATAGAGCTCAACACATATAATCCTACAAACTGCTTAGTAGTAAAAAAGGTCAAAAACAACTGACTGCAAAAATGCAAAACTATCATATTGAAGAACAAATGACCGATGCCATCATGAAAAAAAGCATACGACAGATACGTCCAAGGGTGACGTAACGAAACCAAAGGATCTGACGACAAAGCAATCCAATCAGGGAAGACGAACTGTCCTAATTTGAATTGATAAAAAAAGAGGATAGAGAGTAAAAAGATACCAATATTCCAGAAAATGAATTGCAATGCAACATCTCCCAAACGGTAACGCGATTTTAAATCATCGAATATATTCATAAAGTGATGCATTAATGACTCAAATATAAGCAAAGCTATAAAAAAGAACTATCTTTTTTAATTCCAACGATTGTTATTGAATTGATTTTTTTTCCAGTACCACATCATCAAGAAACCTAACAGAGCACCTCCCAAATGCGCAAAGTGAGCAATTCCTGAAGAACCTCCAAAAATAGAGCCTCCAGTTACACCAGAATATAAATCGATTAATAATAATCCTGGCACAAAGTATTTTGCTTTGATTGGAATTGGGATAAACATCAAAGCTAATTCTGCATTAGGAAACATAAAAGCAAAGGCAACCAACAGTCCGTAAATAGCTCCTGAGGCTCCAACTACTGTACCCATATAGGCACTAATAAATTCATTGAACTCGGTTACAGTAAGCAATTCTTGCCATCTTGTGTCCATTTTTCCTTCACTTAACACTTGTAAAATTTCGGTTTTAGAAAAACCATTTGAAATTAAAGTATTTAATCCGTTTTCGAAGAAATAGTAATTCACACCTGTATGCAACAAAGCCGCTCCTAATCCACATGAAATATAAAAAAACAAAAACTTTTTACCTCCCCAAAAATGCTCTAAAGCTGAACCAAAAGAATACAACGCAAACATATTAAACAAGATGTGCATTATATTCGGTAATGGAGCATGCATAAACATATGCGTGAAAATTTGCCACACATGAAAATCGGGATTATCAAAATAATACATCGCCAATAAGCGATATGCTGGTTCACCCACAATCATGGAACCAATATAAAACAGCACGTTAATAATCAACAATTGCTTAACGGTTGGAGTGACATTCATCATATAGCAAATTTTTTATCTAAATCTTCCACACGCATGGTGATGAAAGTAGGTTTATTAAATGGAGAAACATTGGGTTCTTTGCAAGCAAAAAGACCATTTACAAGATTTTCTTGTTCCTTTTCGGTTAAATACGTTCCTGTTTTTACTGCTAAACTTTTGGCCATTGATTTGGCAATAGTATCACTTTGGCTAAAACTGTTTTCTGGAATCCCATCGTGCAAATCAGCTAATAATTGTTCGATGACCAAAGCCACTTCACTTTCAGAAATCGTAACTGGAATTCCCGAAATCACCACATAGTCTGTAGCCGAAGTATCAAAAACAAAGCCTGTTGCAGTCAATGTACTTTGCAACTCCGTAATCAACGCCATTTCATCGGTAGAAAAGAACAAATTCAACGGAAACAACAACTGCTGACTAGCCGCTTGATGCATAGTCATATTGGCCAAAAATTGCTCGTACAACACTCTTTGATGAGCGCGCTGTTGGTCGACTATAACCATTCCTGACTTTATAGGCGAAACTATATATTTTTTATGTATTTGATATGTTTTTTGAACCGCTTGTTCTACTTCATTATCCGAAAACAATGAGGAAGAAATCGCATCTGTTTCAAAAGCCATACTAGAAAATTGCTCGGGTTCTGGGTCACGTTCTATCTCTGGTTCTAGCCCAACATACAAACTTTCCCAACTTGCCGTAGCTTCTGGTTTCTTATAACTTGAATAGGATTTTTGAGGTGTTGGAGTCGATTCAGCGAAAGGGTTAAAATTACCATTAACTTCAATCATAGGAAAAGAACCTTCCAAATCTTTATAATGATACGGTGTATCCAAATTAGCGTCTCTATCAAAATCCAATACAGGAGCTACATTAAATTGCCCAAGACTGTGCTTGATTGAAGCTCTTAGAATAGCATACAAAGCGTGTTCATCGTCAAATTTAATTTCAGTCTTTGTAGGATGAATGTTGATATCAATCGTATTGGGCTCAACGGTGAGGTACAAAAAGTAACTAGGTTGCAAACCATCTTTCAATATGCCGTCAAAAGCTGCCATTACCGCGTGGTGCAAATAACCACTTTTTATAAATCGGTCATTGACAAAGAAAAACTGCTCTCCCCTACTCTTTTTGGCAAATTCGGGTTTACTAACGAAACCTTGAATGCTTACTATCTCCGTTTCTTCGCTTACAGGCACCAATTTTTCATTGGTTTTACCAGCAAAAATTCCAACAATACGCTGACGTAAAGTGGCAGGAGGCAAATTGAACATTTCATTTCCGTTGTGATAAAAAGTGAAATGTATTTTGGGATGCGCCATAACCACACGTTGAAACTCATCGACTACGTGACGAAATTCGACAGTATCCGATTTTAAGAAATTTCGGCGGGCAGGAATATTAAAAAAAAGATTTTTTACGGCAAAAGAAGTTCCTTTGGGCAAAACAGCGACTTCTTGGGAAACAAATTTACTTCCTTCGATAATAATATGAGTACCTAATTCGTCTTGATCTTGCTTGGTTTTCATTTCTACGTGGGCAATCGCTGCAATAGAAGCCAATGCTTCTCCACGAAACCCTTTGGTGTTTAATGAAAATAAATCTTCGGCCAAACGGATTTTGGATGTAGCGTGGCGTTCAAAACACAAACGCGCATCCGTCACACTCATTCCAACACCATTATCAATGACTTGAACTAAAGATTTTCCTGCATCTTTTATGATTAATTTAATGTCGGTTGCTTTGGCATCGACTGCATTTTCTAGCAATTCTTTGACTACAGATGCAGGTCTTTGCACTACTTCTCCAGCAGCAATTTGGTTAGCGACGTGATCTGGCAGCAATTGAATAATACTCGACATTAAAAAAAATTAGATTTAGAGATTAAGAATTTATGATTAAAAAAATCAAAAACCGAGGAGGACAAATTTAAGCAAAAACTATTGGGTTTTGCTAGCGTCGCACTCATAAAAAAAACAAAAAACCTATACTTGAAAAATCGAAGTATAGGTTGTGAAATTAAGAAACTATAACGCTATTCTTCAAGTTGTAACGGCTTCTCTTCGATTTGCAAAGCGCCAGCTCCTAATAAATTTTGATGCTGAAACTGGTGCGTAAGCGTAGCTTGATGACGAATGTATGCCATTTTTATAGCTGCAATGGCAGCTTCGGTACCTTTGTTACCGTGGATTCCTCCGCTTCTGTCTATAGATTGTTGCATCGTATTATCGGTTAGTACGCAAAAGATTACTGGAATATCGGTTTGTACGTTTAGGTCTTTGATGCCTTGGGTAACGCCTTCGCAAACAAAATCAAAATGCTTGGTCTCACCTTGAATCACACAACCTATCACGATAACCGCATCTACGTTTTGGGTTTGCAGCATTTTTTTGGCTCCATAAATCAGCTCAAAACTTCCTGGAACATTCCAACGGATAATGTGCTGAACGGGCACTTGGTTTTCTATCAAGGCTTGGTAGGCGCCATTGAAAAGCCCTTCTGTTATATTTTCATTCCATTCTGCAACCACAATTCCGAAACGGAAATCTTTGGCATCTGGAACTTCGTTTTTATTATAATCCGATAAATTTTTGTTTACGGTTGCCATTGTATTGTTTTATTTAAATTAAACTCTTGTACTTTTTGTTGCCTTTTAAGAATGTTGCCAAAAAAGCAAAAACATTACTCCTAGCCCCGATGGGAGGGAATATCCTTTTGTATACAGCTGGCAGGTGATAAAACCTGCCAGCTGTATACAAAAGATAGGAAGGACAGCGGGACAATTTTCGCTGAAAAGCCTATTGTTGCTGCTCCTAAAAATCAGTAGTAAATATAGGCATAAAAAAAGAGGTTAGAAATGAAAGTATTCAAAAATTAATTCGAACTCCTTTGGTTTCTAACCTCAAATTATTTTGGGAAAAGTGCTTTTTATTGCGCTAATCCTATCAATCCATCTACAACGGCTGCTTCTGGAGTTGCGTCATAATTTTCTTTGATGTCTGTAAAGTATTTTAAAGCGTCTTCTTTTTTACCTAGGCTCAAAGCTGTTTTACCCGCTTTCATCAAGAAACGTGGCGTAGTAAAATCGTTTTTGTTAGACTCAGCTGCTTTTACGTAAAAATCTAAAGCTTCTTCTTGCTTGTTGGTTTGTGCATAGGCATCTCCAATAGCTCCTTTTGCTAATGCGCTAAGGATAATATCATCAGATTTGAATTTCTCTAAATAAGAGATTGCTTCTGCATATTTGCCTGTATTTAGGTAAGCGATACCTGCATAGTAGTTGGCTAAATTTCCAGCAGCGGTTCCTGAGTATTCGTCAGCAATTTTGATAAATCCGAATTTACCTTCAGACCCGTTTAATGATAATTTGTATAAAGAATCACTTGCTACACCGTCAGTTGCTTTTTGGAAGTTTTGTTGTGCTACGAACATTTCGTTAGCTGCTTCTTCTTCTTGTGGAGTAGCAATAAATTTTTGGTACGCTAAATACCCTACAGTTATCAAAGCAATACCTGCTACGATACCAATAATGATTTTTTGGTTTTTGGCAACAAAATCTTCAGTTCTTGATGCTGTTTCGTCTAGCTTAGAGAAAACTTCAGCAGTAGCGCTGTCTTTTTCATTAACTTGAACTTCTTCGATTGGTTCTTTTACTTCTTTCTCTTTTGGTGTTTTATATCCTCGTTTGCTGTAAGTAGCCATTTAAAATTAATTTAGTGAGCCGCAAAAATAAAATTTTTATTGAAACAGACGTAAAAAAAATTGATTTTATATTCAGTTTTATCTTCTTTCTTTTTTCAATTCTTGAAAACCTTAATAATATGGATAATTTTCAATAATTTGCGCCCCTCTAAACTAGCCCTCATAAACGAGGTTGTTGTCCATAAAAAGGGAGCTTTCACTATGTATTTAAAAAAAATTTCTTTATTCAATTATAAAAATTTTGCCGAAGCTGAATTTGAATTTGACAACAAGATTAATTGTTTTGTTGGCAAAAACGGAATTGGAAAAACGAATGTTCTGGATGCCATTTATCATTTGGCTTACGGCAAAAGTTATTTCAATCCGCTAGCCATTCAAAACATTAAACACGGTGAAGATTTTTTTGTAATTGATGCTTTGTTTGAAAAAAATGAACGCAACGAACAAATTGTTTGCAGTATCAAAAAAGGGCAAAAAAAGATTTTAAAAAGAAACGGCAAAGCCTACGACAAATTTTCTGACCACATTGGTTTCATTCCACTGGTAATTATTTCGCCTGCCGACCGTGACCTTATTATAGAAGGCAGCGAAACCCGAAGAAAGTTTATGGACAGCGTGATTTCGCAACTTGACGCGACCTATTTGCAACAATTGATTCAGTATCAAAAAACAATCAGTCAGCGCAATGCTTTATTGAAGTATTTTGCCTTGAACCACGTTTTTGACAAGGACACATTATCTATTTACAACGAGCAATTGGATGGTTTTGCTGCCTTACTTTTCGAAAAAAGAAAAGCCTTTATTGCCGAATTTTTACCGATTTTTAATAAACATCATCAAGCCATTACCGGAAGCGCAGAACAAGTACAACTCGTTTATGAAAGTCATCTTTATGAGAACTCTCTTTTGAACTTACTAAATGAAAATTTAGCCAAAGACCGAGCGTTACAGTACACCAGCGTTGGCATCCATAAAGACGATTTGTCGTTTGAAATTGATTCCTTTCCTATCAAAAAATTTGGTTCACAAGGCCAACAAAAATCATTTTTGATTGCGCTTAAACTGGCCCAATTTGATTTTTTGAAACAACAAAGTGGCGTAAAACCAATACTGCTTTTTGATGATATTTTTGATAAGCTAGATGAATTTCGGGTAGCCAAAATTATCGAAATGGTAAAAGACGATTCGTTCGGACAACTCTTTATTTCGGACACTCATCCTGAGCGGACCGAAGCGATTATTCAATCCACCTACCAAAGCTATTCAGTAATTAAACTATAATTAAAACATATGAATAACATTACAATAAAAAAATTAGGCTTACTTCTTCTTTTTCTATTAACACTTTTGACACAGTTTTTTATTTACAAAATATGGAGTTCTGACAACTATTTACAAGACAACATCAATCAAAACGCCTATTCTTTATTAAAACCTAATAAATCTTTGGTTTTTTCGAACCTAGCTACAAAAAATTATCTTGAAGCGGGAAACCATTTTAATGAATACATACAATATCACAAACCTATTTCTTTGAAAAAATACCAACTTTCATTGGATAGCATGACGGTGTATTTAGATAGTTTAAACTATTTAAATAAAACTAACAAAGATTTTTCGGTTGTCATAAACAATAAAAAACAAATTGAATTAGAAGTGGTCTCTCTGAAGAATCAATTAGAACTACTCATCAATCAAAAGTATGATAAAGATAAAAGTAATATCAACCCAGATTTATCCATAAAAAAATTCAATTACGAAAAAATCTTAAGCTCAATCACTTATGACACCATCAGAAAAGTAACAGAAACCAAGAAAAAATCTTTTTTTGGAAGAATTGGAAACGCACTTAAAGGAAAGTCCGATGTGGACAAACAAGAAGTGCAATCCATTATAAAAATGGTTTTTAATAACAAGGAAAAATCAGGCACATTTGAAGATCAACTCCGAAATACTTTTGTACTTACGGAGAAATACTATTTAAACAATTTTAATAGAATAAAAGCCACTTACAATTCATTAAAGAACAAAGACCAAGAATTATTACTCATCAATAAAAACATTCAAAATAAAAGCCAAAAACTTATACTAGCATATTCAAAATCGGCTCAAGAAGCTAGCCGAAATAAATTTAATCAAGCGATACAAGACTATAGTAACGAAAATATTAGGCATAAAAAAAGTATTTTTTATTTACTTATTTTAATGAGTGGCGCAACAGTAATTTTGATTCTTTACACCATTTATACCTATATAAATGAAAGCAAATTGGAAAAAGCAAAAGCTACTGCAGAGAAAAATCTTGATTTAAAAAACCAACTCATCGGAATGTTATCACATGAAATGAGAGCTCCATTGAATATCATTTCGAAATACTCTGAAAAAATTAAAAATCAAAACTCAAATGCCGAGTTAACAAAGGATATTAATTCACTTTATTTCACCTCAAATTCACTACAAAATACTGTAAATCAGATTTTAGATTTCTTAAAAAACGAAAACGCTAAACTTAAATTATTCAATACTAACGTGAATTTAAAAAAAGAAATAATCCCGTTATTGGATACACTACAAACCATTTCTGAAACTAAAAACATCACAATTGTTAGTAATATCAACAAGAATGTCGATACGCTTGTTTGGGCAGATAATATAAAAATTCATCAGCTTTTTTACAACACTATCATCAATGCAATAAAGTTCACCAACAAAGGAACAATAACCGTAAATGTTGATTTGAACAAACAAATAAATAACTACCAACTTGATGTTTCAGTCATAGACACAGGTATAGGAATTCCAGAAGAGGACTTGAAAAAAGTATTTAATAAATTTTACCAAAGTAAAAGTCATCAAAAACAAATGAGCTATGGCGCGGGACTAGGACTCAATCTTTGCAAGAGTATTGTCGACTTATACAATGGAAATATTGATATCAAAAGTAAAATAGGAATTGGAACAGAAATTTCATTTACTCTCTTTCTTGATAAACCAAACGAAAATCAAGAAACATTTGAGACAAAATTGAAAAATCAAACCAAAAACAGCACTATTAAAGCAGTAATTGTTGATGACGACCCTGTAATTATTCAAATTGTAAAAAAATTAATGACCAATATAGGCTTTGAAATTGTAACTTTTGGCAGAGGACCAGAAGCAAAACAATACCTAAAACATAACATTGTAGACCTAATATTGACTGACATTCAGATTTTTGATTACTCCGGTATAGATTTAGCAAAAGAGATTAAAGCATTAACAAATCAGAACAAAAACAAACCAATAATTGCTTTATCTGGAGACACCTATCTTGATACTGTAGAAATAAATAGCTTTGGCTTTGATGAAATTCTAATAAAACCAATTAATAAAGAGGAACTTTATCAAAAACTATATAACCAACTACAAAATAAACCGTAATTTTATTTACCTTAAAAAATTAAAAAAAATGAAGCCCTTTTTTATAACTTTTATTTACCTGTGTATAATCCTTAGCTCGTGCCAAGCACAAACCTCAAAGAATATACAATTACTAGAAGCCCCAGCTTTTGCAGAGAAAATAAAAAACACCCCTAACGCACAAATCCTTGACGTAAGAACGGCTCAAGAATTTGCGGGAGAACATTTGGACAACTCCAAAAACATCAATTGGTTGAACGCTGACTTCGTAACCAATGTTGCGACATTAGACAAAACAAAACCAGTTTTCGTGTATTGCAAAGCAGGAAGTCGTAGCCAAAAAGCAGCCGAAAAATTAGCAGAAATGGGATTCACCACTGTTTATGATTTACAAGGTGGGATTTTAAAATGGGAAGCGGCTGGCCTTTCAAAACCAAGTGAAAAACTAGTTGGAATCAACAAACAACAATTTGAGGCTTTGCTAGCTTCAGACAAAAAAGTGTTGATCAATTTCTTCGCGCCTTGGTGTGCTCCATGTAAAAAAATGGAACCGTACATTTTAAAAATGCAAAAAGAGATGAAAGATAAGGTTGTCATCGTTCGATTGAATGCCGATGAGAACAAAACAATCATGAAAGAACTTAAGATTGAAGAATTACCCTCGATGTTGCTTTATGAAAACAAAAATCTAAAATGGAAAAGCAGCGGATATGTTAGCGAAGATGATTTGAAAAAACAACTACTATAATTATGGTTTCTGAAAGCACTTTACAATTCTTGAAAGATTTAAAAGCCAATAACAACAGAGATTGGTTCTTAGACAACAAAAAACGGTACGAAACCGTAAAAAAAGAATACTACCAACTAACTGCTGATATATTGGATAGCATGAAAGCTTTGGATCCAGCCTTAGCACTTTTGGAAGTAAAAAACTGTGTATTCAGAATCAATCGCGATATTCGTTTTTCAAAAGATAAAACCCCTTATAAAACACATTTGGGCATTTGGCTTTCAACAGGTGCCAAAAATGCCGAGGCCGCTGGATATTATATGCAAATTGACACCGAAAATCCTTTTGTAGGCGGCGGAATGTATTGTCCGCAACCTGAACAAATTCAGAAAATCCGAAAAGAAATCAACTTTTTTTACGATGATTTAGTAGCCATAACAAGCGATAAAACTTTTGTTTCCAACTACAAAGCACTAAATCGTGACGAAAATTCAACGCTAAAAAATCCTCCAAGAGGCTACGAAAAAGACAACCCAGCGATCGAGTTTTTAAAGTTAAAAAGCTACACCGCCACCGAAAATTTCAATCCTGAACTTTTGACGCACAAAGATTTTATTCCGTTAATAGTCCAAAAAATGATTGCTTTGCGACCGCTAAACGAATTCCTCAACAGAGCTTTAGAAATAGAATAACCTGTTTGCAACAGACAAAATAATAATCCTTATGGAAATCCTCGAAAATTTTTCATTAAAAAAATACAACACTTTTGGCATTGAAGCCAAAGCCAAACAATTCGTTGCCGTTCACTCTACCGAAGAACTACAACAAGTGTTAGCACAGCATCCCAACGAAAAAAAATTCATTTTAGGTGGAGGCAGCAATATGCTATTAACCCAAGACATTGACGCCTTGGTCATCCATATCGATTTGAAAGGAAAAAAAATAATCGATGCTAATGTCGATTCCGTTTGGGTCGAAGCCCAAGCTGGCGAAAACTGGCACGAGTTCGTACTTTGGACCATCGAGCAAGATTTTGGTGGATTAGAAAATATGTCACTTATTCCGGGCAATGTGGGCACCACTCCGGTTCAAAACATTGGCGCTTACGGCACCGAAATCAAGGATACTTTTGTTTCTTGCCACGCTATGCACATAGCCACTCAAGAAATCAAAAGTTTCACCAATGCTGATTGCCATTTTGGATACCGTGAAAGCATTTTCAAAAACGAAGTAAAAGGTCAATTCGTAATCACTAGCGTGATTTTCAAATTAACCAAAATAAACCACCACATCAACACCTCTTACGGCGATATTACCGGAGAATTAGCCAAAAAAGGCATTACACAACCCACGCTAAAAGACGTGAGCAACGCCGTAATCGCCATCCGACAAAGCAAATTACCCGACCCAAAAGAACTTGGCAACAGCGGTAGCTTCTTCAAAAACCCAATCCTTCCGAAAGCCGATTTCGAAAGCATCCATAAAAAATTCCCCGAAATGCGCTTTTTCGAGGTCTCTCCTACCGAGGTCAAAGTGCCTGCTGGTTGGCTTATCGAGCAAGCAGGCTTCAAAGGCAAACGCTTTGGCGACGCCGGAATTCACAAAAATCAGGCGCTGGTGCTTGTCAATTATGGCAACGCAACGGGTCAAGAAATCGTGGCGGTATCCAAAAACATCCAAGAAACTATTTTCAACACCTTTGGCATCCACATCGAGGCCGAAGTGAATATCATTTAGGAGCAAAACAATAGGCTATTCAGGAAACAAGGTTCCCGCTTTTCGCTATAATCTTTTGTACCGAACCCCGGCACAAAAGGATTTCCGCTGCAATCGGGGCTAAAGAGCCACAAAAGGCTTTTTTGTAAACATCCAAAAATCTCAAAAAATGTACACACCCGATATTTACCAACTAGAAAATCCCGATAGCATTCGCGCCTTTCTAAAAGAAAATGCATTTGGCATCCTCATTAATCAAACCAACGGAAAATTGTGGGCCACGCATATCCCAATGGAATTGGATTACAATAGCGAGGGTAAAGAAATTTTGCACGGTCATCTTTCCAAAGAAAATCCACAAGGCATCGCTTTTGAAGATAACACCGAAGTTTTAGCCGTTTTTACTGGGCCGCACGCTTACATTTCATCTTCTTGGTACGACCACGAAAACGTACCCACTTGGAATTACTCAGCCGTTCACGTATACGGAAAAGTAAAAATCATTCACGGAGAAGCCCTAATCGATTCTCTAACAAAATTGGTAGACAAATACGAACAAGCCTCAGCCTGCCCGGTAAAAGTTAGTGAACTATCCAAAGCTACAATGCGACAAGCCAAGGGCGTAATAGGTTTTGAAATTGAAATCACTCAAATTGAAGCGACACAAAAAATGTCACAAAATCGTGACGACCACAATTACAAAAACATAATTCAAGAGTTAGCAAAAACACAATCCCCTTCAGCTATTGCCGTTGCAGAAGAAATGAAAAAATTAAGAAAGTAAATCACCGATTGTATGGAAAGTTTACAATTGATAATTAACTTTGCAGCCATCCTATCAGAAACTAATTAATACAATGTTTTTATATCTACTATACTTTTTTATCGCTCTAATCGTAATACAATTTGTATACTATATTGGCGTTTTTAGTAAATTTTCCTTCACAAAACCTGATGCAATCAACGCTAAAAATATTCCTATTTCGGTAATCGTTTGTGCAAAAAACGAAGAAGAAAACGTTAAAGAATACATTCCGATTCTTGCACAACAAGACTACCCTACATTTGAATTAGTACTAATAGATGACGCTTCTAGCGACGAAACATTAGAAGTTTTTGAAGCCTTTGAACAACAATACCCAAACATTCGATTGGTAAAAGTTCAAAACAACGAAGCCTTTTGGGGCAATAAAAAATATGCTTTGACCTTAGGGATTAAAGCCGCAAAATATGAGCATTTGCTATTCACCGATGCAGATTGCTTCCCGCTTACCAAAGATTGGATTACCAATATGACCGCCCATTTTGATCTTGACAAAAAAATAGTTTTAGGTTATGGAGGCTATATCAAAATCGCCAATTCTTTTTTAAACAAAATCATACGCTACGAAACCGTATTAACAGCAATTCAATATTTTTCTTGGGCAAAATCAGGTCGTCCTTATATGGGAGTCGGACGAAATTTAGCTTACAAAAGAGACGTTTTTTTTGATGTAAACGGATTTATTGACCATATTCAAGTGCGTTCTGGCGACGATGATTTATTTGTCAATCAAGCAGCAAATAAAGAAAACACAACCATTGCTTACACTCCAGAAAGTTTTACGTATTCTGAACCTAAAAAAACATTTAAAGAGTGGTTCAATCAAAAAAGACGACACGTAGCAACCGCTGAACATTACAAATTAGGAGACCAATTCCAACTTGGTGTCTTTTATTGTTCCCAATTACTTTTCATAATAACCGCAATTGTATTACTTGCTTTTCAATTTGAATGGATAATCGTTGCAAGCTTAATTGCTTTCCGATATTTATTCACTTGGATTAGCTTTGGATTAGGAGCTAAAAAACTAAAAGAAAAAGATATCATCTATTGGTATCCTGTTCTTGAATTTTGGCTTATATTCACACAAATTAATATCTTTATTACCAATATTTTTTCAAAACCTGTACATTGGAAATAAATAAAAAAATTGAAAAAGCTAAAAAAGGGGATCAAATTGCCTTTACTTTCTTGCTAGATCATTACTGGAATGAAGTATACGGCTTTATGCTCAAAAGAACCGAAAACGAAACCGATGCGGAAGACATCACTATCGAAACATTCTCAAAAGCGTTCGATAAAATTAGCACCTACAACAGCGAATTTCAATTCAATACTTGGTTAATTGCCATTGCAAAAAATGTCCACATCGACTTATTGCGCAAAAAAAGATCCAATCTTTTCGTAGAAATCACCGAAGAACAAGACAGACAAGCTCAAAATATTGCCGACACTACCCCATCAGCAGAAGACGAATTGATTACAGAGCAAAATTTATCTCGTTTATTGCAATTCATCAAAGAATTAAAACCGCATTATCAAGAAGTTATTCAATTGCGTTATTTTCAAGAATTAAGTTACCAAGAAATCGCTACCAAAATTGACGAACCCATCAGTAATGTAAAAATCAAACTCCTGAGAGCTAAAAAGTTACTAGCAGAAATTATCCAACAAAAAAGCTAGTTTCATCAAAAAGCAAAACTTCGCTTCTTCAGTTTTTTCAACAAAAAACAAGCAATAACATTACATTTTACATCAATAAAGTTAAATACTTGCATTTTTTTTTGTAATTTAACACAATAAGAGAATACTTGTTGACGTTGTTAAATATAAAAATTACTGCTTATGATTCTATAGTTACTTAACCTCTAAAACTATACACCATGTCAAAATTAAGTATTTACGAAAGCCGCTGGATTGACCTTGTTTTTGAAGACAAAAACAAAAATTATGGAGCCTATCAATTACGACAAGAAAGTACCAAAAACACGGTATCTGCTTTTTTTCTTGGCGTTTTATTAATTACTACAATCGTCTGCATTGCTATGGTCATTAACAAGCTAAGCCCAAATACCATCGTTGCACCTGAAATTCCAGAATTTGAAATACGACCTATAGATTTAGATGACATCATTCCGGTGACACCTGAAGAACCTGTTAAAAAAACAGCACTCCCAACGGTAAAAAATCCTGTAGAAAATGTAGTAACCACCCAAAACATGACCAATCCACAGATTGTAAACGCTCAAGCAGCTACTCCAGATGTCCCTAAAAACAATGAGTTTTCGCAATCTAGCACTACAACCGCTGTTAGTGGTGAGGCAACAGCTGGAACGGTGACTACTGCAACACAAGTCACAACTCCCGAAGTAGAATTGCCAAACAACAGCATTGTAAACACAACCATGCTAGACAAATCCCCTGAATTTCCGGGTGGAATGAAAAAATTCTACAATTATGTTGGTAATAATTTTTCAAAACCAGACATCGAAGGATTAGAAACTATACGCGTATCTATAGCTTTTGTTATTGAAAAAGACGGTTCCATGACTGATATTCGCGTGTTAAAAGATCCTGGTTACGGATTAGGACAAGAAGCCATTAGAGTCTTGAAATCATTAAAAACCAAATGGACTCCTGGAATTTTAAACGGTAAACCGATGCGTACGGCTTACACCCTACCCATCGTCATAAAAGCAGAATAACTTCAAAAAAGCAGAACATTTAGTTCTGCTTTTTTTATGCAAAATTGACTCAAAAAACTGATGTGTTAACTTCTTTTTTTCAAAACAACTTTGCCCTATCTTTGTGACTCTGAAAAAATGAAGATATGGAAACGACAACAGATAACACATTACCAATAGGCAAACCAAAATGGTTAAAAGTAAAATTGCCAATTGGACAAAAATATACTGAATTACGCGGATTAGTAGATAAATACAGCTTAAAAACCATTTGTACATCAGGAAGCTGCCCAAATATGGTAGAATGCTGGGGAGAAGGAACTGCAACCTTTATGATTTTAGGAAATGTTTGTACTCGCTCTTGTGGTTTTTGTGGCGTAAAAACAGGAAGACCAGAAACCATTGACTGGGATGAACCTGAAAAAGTTGCACGATCAATAAAAATTATGAACATCAAACACGCAGTCATCACAAGTGTAGACAGAGATGATGTAAAAGATGGCGGATCAATTATTTGGAACGAAACTGTAAAAGCAATCCGAAGAATGAATCCAAACACCACACTTGAAACACTTATCCCAGATTTTCAAGGTATAGAAAGAAACATCGACCGCATTATTGAAGCCAATCCTGAAGTGGTTTCGCACAATGTAGAGACCGTTCGAAGACTAACTCGTGAAGTGCGCATCCAAGCCAAATACGACCGAAGCCTAGAAGTACTGCTTTATTTAAAAGAAAAAGGGATCAACAGAACCAAATCTGGAATTATGTTAGGCCTTGGAGAACAAGAAGAAGAAGTTTTTCAAACATTAAGAGATTTACGTAATGCTAAAGTAGACGTTGTTACTATTGGTCAATACTTACAACCCAGCAAAAAACACCTTCCGGTAAAAGAATTCATCACACCAGAACAATTTGCTAAATACGAAGCCTATGCATTAGAACTTGGTTTCAGACACGTAGAAAGCGGCCCGCTTGTTCGTTCTTCTTACAAAGCACAAAAACACATTTTATAAAAAGATTCCAAAAAAAAAAATACCACACAACCAATTGAAAACAAGAATTGCAATTAATGGTTTTGGACGGATTGGACGTAATTTATTCCGCCTTTTGGTCAACCATCCAACCATCGAAGTGATCGCTATAAACGACATTGCCGAGGTAGCCACAATGGCTCACTTGATAAAATACGACAGTATCCACGGAATTTTACCCGAAAAAGTAAGTCACGACACTACTGGCCTTATCGTTGCCGATAAACATTACTTGTTTTTTAACGAAAAAAAAATCGCCAACCTAGATTGGAAAAAACACAACATTGACTATGTCATCGAATCTACCGGCAAATACAAAACTTTCGACGAGATCAATGCACACATTCTAGCAGGTGCCAAAAAAGTGATTTTATCTGCTCCCGCCGAAGTAGAACAAATAAAAACGGTGGTTTTGGGCGTAAACGAGAACATCCTCGACGGTACCGAAATTATTATTTCCAATGCGAGTTGTACCACAAATAACGCAGCACCTATGATTCAAATTATAGATGAATTGTGCGGCATTGAACAAGCCTACATTACTACAATACACTCATATACTACAGATCAAAGTTTACATGACCAACCTCATAAAGACCTAAGAAGAGCGCGTGGTGCTAGTCAATCTATTGTTCCAACCACAACAGGAGCTGCCAAAGCACTAACAAAAATTTTCCCTAAATTAGAAGGCAAAATTGGAGGTTGTGGCATACGCGTCCCAGTTCCAGATGGCTCATTGACTGATATTACTTTTAATGTAAAAAGAGCCGTTACCATTGAAGAAATCAACAAAGCCTTTAAAAATGCTGCACAAAATGAGCTAAAAGGAATATTGGATTATACCGAAGACCCAATAGTGTCCGTTGATATTATTGGCAATACAAATTCTTGCCTTTTTGACGGTCAACTTACCTCTGTTATAGATAAAATGGTAAAAGTAGTGGGATGGTATGACAATGAAATAGGCTATTCCTCCAGAATTATTGATTTGATCTCATATACAAAATAGGATACCGAAAAATGAACCAAAAAATAAAATACTTATTGATTGTAATATTAGCTAGTTGCACTATACTATATGCTTCGACTACACAAATCATTGATAGTATTTCTATTTACCAAAACTTATCACAATACAATCTCAAAATACACAATTACGAGAAAGCGATTCTTTTCGCAAATAAATCAATAAAATACAGTCAAACGACTAAAAATATAGAAGCACAAATTGAACAAAATTTTATTCTTGGCAAATTGTATTTTGATCTGAAAAAATACAATGAGGCCCAAAATTATTTTGAACAAAGCTTTCAACTAAACACCAAAAACCCAGCGGATTTCAATAAATTCAAAGCGATCTATTTTGTAGGGTATTGTGCTATTGAGAAAAAAGAATGGGACAAAGCATCCCTTTCATTTGCAAAAGCGGACAACTTACCGATCACGCCAGCACTCAAAAAAAAGGTCAACTTATTGCTTTTAAGAAAGTCAAAACTATATTTCAGCAACAATCAATACGATATTGCGGCTGTTAATTTCGACAGAGTTCTTTCAAATTCAGACGCTGCTACTGAAAAAAACAACATAGAAGCAGTATATCTGTATACTGGAATTATAACGCTTCAAAACAAACAATATCCAGAAGCACTTGCCCTTTTGGAAAAAGCTTTGGGTTTGAACAAATCCACCAAAAACCTAAAAAGCAAAGAAAACATTCTGCTGCAACTCAGCAAATGCTACAAAGAAATGCGAGATTTTGACCAAGCCTATTCCTATTTAGAAGAATATCATTTACTCAAAATGCATTTAGCCGAAATCATCAGCGCTAAGCAAAATCAAGAAAATTTCAAACAATTCAAGCGTGATGAAGCTTACAAAGCCATCATAAAGAAAAACAAAGAGCAACAACAAACAGAAGATGCTAACAAGTACTCTAAGCTAATCAATATTTTAGCCATTGCTCTAATCACGATTTTATCACTTTTGAGTTTGTCCTTATACAAAAACAACATCATCAGAAACGAAAGCAACAAGCTCTTAAAAGAAAAAAATCAAGAATTAATTATTGCCAAAAACAACGCTGAAAAAGCTTCTAAAGCCAGAGCTGAATTCCTTTCGACCGTAAGTCACGAATTGCGAACACCACTCAATGCCATCAACGGAATCACTCATTTGTTACTAGAGGAAAAACCAAAAAAATCGCAGTTGAATTATTTGGCATCGCTTCATTTTTCAGGGAATTACTTAGCTACTTTTATCAATGAAATTCTTGAAATCAACAAAATCGAATCCAATAAAATTGAATTAGAGAGCATCTCGTTTCACTTAAAAGAGCTATTAGAAAATATTCAAAGCTCGTTGAACAAATTTGCATTGACCAACAACAATGCATTCAACTTAGAATTTGATGACAAAATCCCGAATTACCTCATAGGCGATCCCACAAAACTTTCCCAAGTGTTTTTGAATTTAATCAATAATGCTTTGAAATTTACCCACGACGGAACGGTCACAATTGTAGCCAATTTGATCAAAATTAAAGATGACAAAGCCAAAATCAATTTTCAAATTATCGATACTGGAATTGGAATCCCACAGGACAAACTGGAATTAGTCTTTGAAAACTTCTCTCAAGGTTCGGTAGAAATCAACAGAAAATACGGTGGAACTGGACTTGGATTAACGATTGTAAAAAAACTTGTCAAAGTCTTGGGTGGAAAAATAAAGCTGGTGAGTGAAGAAGGAAAAGGGTCTACATTTTCATTTAGCTTACCATTTACAATAGCAAAAAGTTTAGAGGAAGCTACAGAAAAAGTAGTAAATTATGATGAAGAACAATTCAGAAGTAAAAAAATATTATTGGTAGAAGACAACAAAATCAACCAAATGATTACCAAGAAAATGCTTGAAAATAAAGGAATTGTATGTATCATTATAGACAATGGTGAAGATGCAGTAAAATTGATGTACAACCACGAATATGACTTAGTCTTAATGGATGTGCATTTACCAGGCATTAATGGCACCGAAGCCACCAAACAGATTCGAGAATTTGATAATACTGTACCAATTATAGCCTTGACTGCAATTTCACTAGACGAAAATAGAGAAACACTACTTTCTTACGGTATGAATGATGTGATTACCAAACCATTCATACCAGAAGAATTTTACACTATTATATCAAAATATATTGCTAATTAATAGGTCAGAATCAATTCTCTAATTAATTGTCTGACTTTAGGTTCCGCACCTTTGGCTGCTTCGAGGACTTCATCGTGTGAAATGGTATCGATACTATCGGCATCACCCATATCAGTTATAACCGAAACACCAAAAGTCTCGACATCCATATGACGGGCTACAATAACCTCTGGTACAGTTGACATTCCAACACAATCAGCGCCTAGAATTTTTACCATTTTATATTCAGCCAACGTTTCAAAAGTAGGCCCTTGCAAACCTAAATATATTCCGATATGCACTTTGATGGCTAATTGTTCCGCCAAAGAAGCAGCGTGAGCAATCATTTTTCGGCCATAAGGTTCACTCATATTGACAAAACGTGGACCAAAACGTTCGTCATTTTTCCCACGTAAAGGATGCTCTGGCAAGAAATTGATATGGTCTTTCAACACCACTATCGAACCCACTTGATACTCAGAATTTACTCCTCCTGAAGCATTAGAAACAATCAATTTCGTCATACCTAAATACTTCATTACTCGAACAGGAAACGTCACTTCCTTCATTGAATAGCCTTCGTAAAAATGGAAGCGACCTTGCATCGCTACTACTTTCTTGTCACCAATCGTTCCAAATACCAAGGCGCCTTTATGACCTTGCACAGTTGATACTGGAAAATTTGGAATTTCGGTATACGGCAAAGTATACACAATTTCCATTTCGTCCGTAAAACTTCCTAATCCTGAACCTAAAATCACCCCATATTCAGGTGTGAAATTGATTTTATTTTGAATAAAACTAACGGTTTCTTGAACTTGTTCCCACATAATCTAAAATAGTTTGATCGAATTCTTTTTCATTATTGATAAAAGAACTTCTTATTGGTAAATAATACAATTGCTCGGAAAGAATGGAATCTTTCAATCGAACATAATCTTTTTCGGTAGTTATAATTTTTCTACCATCGGCTTGTTTTTGAATAGCTGTGATTTCGCTTTCGCTAAAATGATGATGATCTGGAAATGTCAAACATTCATCATCCTCTGCTTTGATATGCTCAAAAAAAGATTCTGGTTTTGCAATTCCTGCCAAAAGTAATTTGGATTCATCTCCTAAATCACCCAATTTTACTTTTAACTCTTTCGAATAAACCGAATCTTCATAATCAATAAAGGTAAAATATAATTGCTGATTTTCGGCTAACTTTAGTTGGTTTTTTATCCTTATTTGTTCCGAGGCAGAAAGGTTTTTTGGACATTTGGTTACCACCACAATCGCTGCTCTTTGGGCACCCCTTCTACTTTCTCTTAAGTTTCCTGTTGGCAATATATAGTCATTGGCAAAGATATCTCCGTAAGCCGTCAATAGAATATACAACCCTGCTTTTACTTTGCGGTGTTGATAGGCATCATCTAATAAAATAACTTCAGGAATATTCTTTTGGGACAACAATTGCTCGATGCCATTTTTTCTATGAGCATCTACAGCCACTTGAATAGCAGGGAACTTTTGAAAAAACTGAAAAGGTTCATCTCCCAAAATCGCTGCATTGACTGATGAATCAGCTAGTAGAAAACCTTTAGATTGTCGCTTGTAGCCACGACTCAAAGTTGCCACACTGTATTTGCTTGAAAGCAACCGAATCAAATATTCAATTTGAGGGGTTTTGCCCGTTCCGCCAACACTTAAATTACCAACAGCTATAATGGGTATTGAAAATGAATACGATTTTAAAAATCCAATATCAAAAAGAAAATTTCGGATAGTAGTAATAACGCCATATACAACAGCAAAAGGAAAAAGTAATATTCGGAGTAATTTCATACTACGAAATTATAACAAATTGAGCATTTGAGACGCATCATCTAAGAAAAAGTCATTACTTATTATTCTCACGAATTAACTCGAGATATGCTTTTTGTTTCTTGAGTAAAAAATCCAACAATGTCAATTCGTCTTTGTTTATAAAAACTTTTTTTGATTCAGGGTCTTCTTTGCAATAGCTTAAGAAATTATCTATTTCATTTTTCTGAAGACCAAGCTTCTGCTTATAAAAAGACTCGTCAATACTAGCTTTAGCATAAGCTATGAAATCTTCCTCAGGTTGTTTTTTCCTTTTTTGGTTGTCCGGATTTTTGAATAGGCTAATAATTTTTCTTCCTATCTCCATTAAATCCATTCCATTGGTAATCGTGCCATCATATACATTTGGGTTTTTCGGATTTGCAGCCTCTTTAGAAATTCGAGCTGCAGCCGCTTGCTCATATGTAAACCTAGGCACGTTTATCTTACTATTTTTTACCACAACCTCATCCAATTCAATAGCTGATCTAATGAGTTTGACCTCCCATATCTCCATTTTAAAATAATCAGGAATGACAACCATTTTTTTAAAGACATACTCTTTCGAATAAAACGCTATTACATCTTTACTTTTAGCAGGAATCTCAAAAAAACCTTGAGCATCGGTTTTGGTACTTTGCTCTGAATTCAAATTGATCACTTCGACTCCAATTGCTGCCAAAGTATCGCTTATAACTCTCCCTTTTAACAAAGTATTGGTTTGTGCAAAACCAAAAGAGAAAATCAAAAGTAGTAAAACCAACAGGAGTCGCTTCATAATTACATAAAAATTAGACTACAAAAATACCCAATTATCGCTCTGACTTTCAAAAACTATCCTAATTTACTGTTAATGAATATTTAAATTTTATTCTTCGAAGAAAAAAAGAGAACAAATAGCCCTTTTATAATTATTCAATGAAAAAACTAAAAAGTGTATATTTGTTAGGCTTTTCAGGTACTCCCTATTGAAAACCAAATCAAACTAATACTCAAAATTCTTTTGAATGAAAATAAAACAAATCCTTGCTTTACTTGAAGAAATGGCCCCACTAGGTTATGCCGAAGATTTCGACAATGTAGGCTTATTAGTGGGTGACCAAGATGCCGAAGCTACAGGTATTTTGGTTTGTCACGACGCCCTTGAAAATGTTATTACAGAAGCAATTAATAAAAATTGCAATTTAGTAGTGTGCTTTCACCCCATTCTTTTTTCGGGCATTAAAAAAATAACGGGCAAAAATTATGTTGAAAAAGCGATTCTAAAAGCGATTAAAAACGACATTGCCATCTATGCCGTTCATACCGCTTTAGACAATCATCCTGAAGGCGTAAATCAAATCTTCTGCGATGCCTTGGGCTTAACAAATACAAAAATATTGGTTCCCAAACAAAACTATATTCGCAAATTAGTTACCTACACGATACGAGAAAATGCAGATGCCGTTCGAAACGCTTTGTTTCAAGCGGGAGCAGGAAGTATCGGTAATTATGATAATTGCAGTTTTAATTCAGAAGGCACTTTCACTTATCTAGGTAACGAAAATAGCAATCCAGTGGTAGGGCAAAAAGGCGTTTTATCAACAGGAACCGAAACCAAAATAGAAGTCGTTTTTGAAAAACATTTGCAGTCAAAAATTTTAAAAGCATTATTTACTACTCATATCTACGAAGAAGTAGCTTACGAAATTTATGATTTGCAAAACAATTACCAAAAAATCGGACTAGGAATGGTCGGTGAACTAGAAGAACCGATGGAGGAATCTTCCTTTTTGCATTTTATAAAAGAAAAAATGCAAGCAGAGGGCATTCGACATTCGGCATTTTTGGATCGTCCCATCAAAAGAGTAGCCGTTTTGAGTGGCGCTGGAAGTTTCGCTATTTCACAAGCCATTCAAGCAGGAGCTGATGCCTATTTGACCGCAGATTTGAAATATCATCAGTTTTATGAAGCAGAAAATCGAATACTTTTAGCAGATATCGGACATTTTGAAAGCGAACGTTATACAAAAAATTATATTGTTGAGTATCTTCGAAAAAAAATCCTTAATTTTGCACCCGTCTCGCTACCAAGCGGAATCATTTTATCAGAAGAAAATACAAATCCAGTTAAGTACTTATAGAATATGGCTACTACGAAAGAATTAAGTGTTGAAGAAAAGTTAAGAGCAATCTACGATTTACAACTTATTGACTCAAGAATTGACGAAATTAGAAACGTAAGAGGAGAGCTTCCTTTAGAGGTGGAAGATTTAGAAGACGAAGTTGCAGGTTTGAGCACTCGTACCGAAAAATTAAAAGCGGATCTTGAGGTTATCGAAGACTTGATTAAAGTAAAGAAAAATGCCATCGATGAGCACAAAGAAGCGATTAAAAAATACACAAAACAACAAGAAACGGTTCGTAACAATCGTGAATTCAACTCTTTGACTAAAGAAGTAGAGTTTCAAGAATTAGAAATTCAATTGGCTGAAAAGCAAATCAAAGAAATGAAAGCTTCTATCGAACACAAAAAAGAGGTTATCACTAATTCTAGAGAAAAATTAGAAGCTAAAACTTCTCATTTAAAACATAAGAAATCAGAGTTAGAAGCTATTATGGCAGAAACTCAAAAAGAAGAAGAATTTTTAACTCAAAAATCAGCTGAGTTCCAAGCAACAATTGAAGAACGATTATTGACTGCTTACACAAGAATCAGAACTAGTGTTCGTAATGGTTTAGCAGTAGTTTCTATCGAAAGAGGAGCGTCTGCAGGTTCATTCTTTACTATTCCACCACAAACTCAGGTTGAGATTGCAGCAAGAAAGAAAATAATTATCGATGAGCACTCAGGAAGAATCTTGGTTGACAGTGTCCTTGCAGAGGAAGAAAGAGAAAAAATGGAACAATTGTTCTCAACAATCTAAATCTAACAAGCCTCCTTTTTAGGAGGCTTTTTTGATATGAAAAAAACCGCACTTTATCTTTATATCAAATTCTTAGGTTTAGCACTAAATCTACTAAGTTTTGCATTCCCAAAAAAAGCGACCAGAATTGCATATGGTTTATTTAGCGAACCAAGAGCTGGGAAACTAAACAACGAACAACTTCCTGAGATTCTACAACAGGCACAATCAGAACAAATAAGCTTTGAAGACTCTTTCTTTCAAACCTATACCTGGAAAGGAAATGATACTTTAATATTGCTAGTACATGGTTGGGAAAGTAATGCTTCTCGTTGGGAAAAATTATTACCCTTCCTAAAAAAATCTGGCAGTACCATTGTCGCTATTGACGCACCCGCCCACGGTCTGTCTAGTGGCAAAGAATTTAGTATTCCGCAATATGCGGAATTTATCCACCTTGCGGTTCAAAAATTCAATCCAGATTACCTAGTTGGTCACTCCATAGGAGGTCAAACGTGTTTGTATTACCAATCGATGTATCAAAACAAAGCGATAAAAAAAATGGTTATTTTAGGTACTCCAAGCGACTTTACCATTATACTTTCCAATTTTATCAAATTATTGCGACTCAACACTACCATTGCTAAAAATATTGAGAATCATTATTTAGATCATTTTCATTTAGATATCCATCAATTCTCAAGTCAACTATTTGCTAAAAAAATTGAAACTAAAGGTTTTATTGCGCATGACACATTAGATCCTGTAGTTAAAATCGCAGAAGCTAAAAAAATTGCGGCCACTTGGAAAGATGCCATTTTGTATGAAACTAATGGTTTGGGACATAGCATGCACGACAACCAGCTGTACCATAAAGTAAGTGATTTTTTATTCGGAAAAGAAAGCTAACTGCCATTCCACAACACAATTTTAATTTTAAAAACAAACAATTGCAATAGTATCATAAACTGCTATTCAATTTTGTATTTTTGCATTATGGAAGAAAATCTAAAACGTCTCAATAAATTCATTGGAGAAACAGGATATTGTTCTCGTCGAGAAGCCGATAAACTAATCGAAGAAGGTCGCGTAACTATTAATGGCGTGGTTCCAGAAATGGGAACTAAAGTGTCACCCCAAGACGAAGTACGCATAGACGGAAAATTGATTATTGAGAAACACGAAAAATTAGTGTATTTGGCCTTTAATAAACCGGTTGGAATTGAATGCACAACTAATCTAGAAGTTCGTAACAATATCGTAGATTACATCAATTATCCCAAACGTATTTTCCCGATTGGCCGATTGGACAAAGCCAGTGAAGGCTTAATTTTTATGACCAATGATGGAGATATTGTAAACAAAATTCTTCGCGCAAGAAACAACCACGAAAAAGAATATACTGTTACGGTAAACAAACCCATAACGGATCGTTTTATAGAAAGAATGGGCAATGGAGTTCCAATCTTAGATACAGTAACTAGAAAGTGTAAAGTAGAGCAAATTAGCAAATACATTTTCAAAATTATTTTAACGCAAGGCTTAAATCGTCAAATACGTAGAATGTGTGAATATTTAGGCTTTGAGTTAACCGCTTCGAAACGTATCCGAATCATTAATATCTCTTTGGATGTTCCCGTGGGACGCTACAGAGATTTAACCGATGCCGAAATCAAGGAACTCAATACGCTTATCGAACCTTCTAGCAAAACAGAAGAAGCCAGCTTACCCAAAACAGAAGCTCCCAAACGAAGAGCCGAATTCATCAAAAAAGACGATCCTAGATTTAAGAAAAGAGGAGATTATTAGATGAATTAGAGACTGTATTAAAACAAATTTAAGACAACCTCTATTTTACGAATCCAACAACTTTAATACATCCTACTTGTTTCATTTATCAATCGAATCGGTTGGTTATAAATCAATTTCACATACATTACTTTTAGGAAAGAGGTATATTTTTTTCCTCCGCATTCATACCACCAAAAGGATTGGTATTGAGTATTATTTTTTTCCATTTTATTAAACCATATTTTTTCATTCCCTACTAAAATCTCTTTCGATTCCGTAATGGTGTAGCCATTTCCAGTCCAGCAAATTAGCGGTTTATGCGAAGCTGTTTTAATATAAATGAGTTTATTGAATGTTTGAATTTTAAATACTTCATCGTTAACCCATATACCACTTTTGACATTGTATTCTGGATTCAGATTTTCCAATAAATCATTATTTTGAAGGCTTTTTACTTCCAAACTAGTTATACATAGAACCCCAAAAGTGAAGATAATTGGAACACTTTTGAATTGAAAATTTGTTGTTTCTATTTCAGCAATTCTTGGTGTAAAATAGCGAATAATAAATACCATTGGAACCACTTGATATATTCCAAAACAAAGCAAACCAACCAAATGGTGTAATGTATTTTCTTGTGTACAGCCTAAAATAACCAAAGTCACAATTCTAAAATAATTAGAAATGACATTCAATACAATTACAATAAAACAAAAAGCGACAATCGGAATAATGCCAAAATATTTTTGTTGCTTTTTTTCTTCTAATGTCAATAAAATTGCTCCTGTCAACAAACCCGTTTTGAACATTGATAATCCCATACAAGCCGTATCAATTGTGATTTTGGCATTGTTAATATAAAAATTGACTCCTTCTATCCTATCCAGAGTCATAAAGTTTTTTAAAGTCAAAAAGACTGCATAACACAATCCTTGTTTAATTTCGGAAGTGAGATGATCGAAAAATTTATTGAAAATTGTTGAAAATAACAATATACAAATAAAGGCAACAAAGGAAAACTTACCTGTAAAACTGTAAAAAATCAAACACAAAAACAGCATCAGAGATAGAAAATGCAATGATTGAGTATGCAATCGGTAACTGACAAACTCAAAAACAAAAATCAATGCAATCAATAAATAATTGATCTTGAAATTCGTTTTTCTGCTTCCAAAAACAAATAATAAAGCAGAAAAAACGATTCCAAAAAAGTCATTGTTAAAACCAAGAACGAAGACATTGTAATTCATTGCAAAAAGGCTACAAACTGCAAAAATCCCTATTCCGATTTTATATTTAGATAAGAAATCATACATTATAATTCAACATTTTTTGTTTTCTATAATAAAAGAAAACCGTGGTTAGCCCAATGATAATCAACAACCATTCTTGTGGTTCCGGAACTGCCCCATCATTATTTATTGAAGCATTTCCAAGTGTATCTACATTTTTTTCGATCCCATTATTCTTATAATCTTCATCTGTTTCTAGAACAATCAGTGATGAAATTGGAGTTACGATATTTGCATCTTTTGCTAACTCTACAAATTGATTTTCTTTCAAAGAATCTTTTTGTATTGCCACTTGCTCTTGTAAAACTTTACCGAAGGCATACATTCTGTAAATATGATTGGAGCCATTATTTTGGATTTTTGAATTTACTTCCGTTTCCTGAATGGCAATATTTGCAGGTTCAATATTAATGGTGTTATTAAGTGTTTTGAATTCCAAAAATTGATTTTCTGCAATTAATTTCAAGCATTTATTCAACTCAATTTTCAAATAAGAAACTATTTTTTGCTCTTTTACGGTTTGCCAAAATGGATTCAAATTTTCTGAAATGTTAATCACTTTTATGTTTTTCTGTTGTGTTCTTTCTTTTAATTTTTTCAGATAATCCGATGTTTCTAATTCCTCAAAATTGGCAGAAATACTACCACATTTAGTGATAACCAAACTATTCTCTTTTAGGTTATAAAGTGGTAATAACGAATATGTCAAAGTTTCAAATTGAGCAAAAACAGTTTCGTAATTGGCGCTATTTATGGATTGCTTTTGATTGTTGTTCCAAACAAAATAGTTGTTACTAGAGTGATTTACTATTTTTTCAATTTCGCTTTTTGTCCAGCTAGCATTCAAATCCAAAATAATTTCGCTTGGTTTAAAGGATATCATTTGTTTCTGAATTTCGTTGATTTTATAGGCTTTATTTTTCCATATAAATGCAGTTGAAAATACTTTACTGGTCATTGGCATTTCGGCTTCCCAAGCATCTAATCCAGTTGATTCGTTTGTATAAAAACCTTTTTCGAATTCGAAATCCTTACTGGATTCAAACTTTTCGTTACCTGCCATTTGAATTCTTGAAATAGTTTTGACATCATTAATATTAGGCCCTTTGATGTCCAAACTTTGATATTTCATTGTATTGTTTTCTACTTTTAATGGTGTTGTAAAACCACATTTAAAAGTTCTTGGCAAATCATATCGTATCGGAAAAACACGAACTACTACTTTATTCCCTTCTCTCCATTGCATCAATGAAGGATCTCGTGATTCAACTCCCACAATCTGATTATAAGCTTTTTTTGCTTTTTCTTTGGTAGTCAAAACTCCTTTTCTTTCCATTCCATTTACCCATAATGACAAGGAAGTTGCTACAGCTCCTTCGGGAAGCTGAAAAGAATATATAGCTTCTTTATCGCCCCAACTTTTTTCTGCGCAGGCAATATCCATAGTGATTTCGGTATATGCTAAACGGTCTTTTGCGTAAATTTTGACGTCTTCTTTGATGTTTTTGGTAAACAAATCTTTGCCATCCCACAATTGCTCTTCGGTCTCCAATCGTTTATCAAAGTTTGATTTTAGAATATTTATTCTGTCGTCTGCACTTAAATCTAGTCTTGAAGTAAACAAATAGGCAAGATTTATTATAGGATTATGTGTTTTTCTCTCGTTATACTGTTTGTTATTTCCAAAAGAATCAAAGCCTCTGAACTGAAAAAAATCATCAGAAGCAATATAAACAATGTCTTTTTTGAGCAGAATTTCGTTAAAATAATTAGGTTTTAAATTTTGGGAAATAGTAATACAATTAGGTAAATCTGCATTTATATTTTCAAAAGAATTTGTAATCGTGTTTTTAGAAATATTCTGACTTTCAATATTTAAAAATACTGTAAAAATTGCAAAACCAATAAAAACTAATCCGATTCCTGAACCAAATACAAGTCCATTTTTTCTATTTTCAGAAAAGTTCTGAATCAAAATCACTGTATGACTTATAAGAACAATCATCGGTACTAATCCATAAAAACCAAGTCCCAAAGCTATGATCCCCACAAAAGAAATGGGCGCAAATGGAACTAAATAAATAGCATAATACAAAATAAGTAAATACGAGCATCCGTTTGTAAAATATAAGGCTGTATTTAAATACTTATGTTTGAAGTTACTGTAAATGGCAAAATTAGATAAGCAAAACAAGAAAGTAACCACATAAACCCAGATGGGTAAATTTTCAAAAACATTGATAAAAACATTAGTTGAGAAACAACCAATAAACCAATTAAGAAATAAAAACGGAATAAGATGTTGGTATTTTTCTTTGTTTTTTAGCACACTGAAAGTAACAATTACACCAAAAACAAATTCAATTATAATATTGAAAAAGCATAAAAATTCAAATTTATCAAAATCAAATTCACTTCCTACGAGTGAACTTATGAGCATTACGGTACTCAACAAAGTAACTACAATGCTAGCTCTCACGCCATTTTTATTGGCAAAATCATTAATTTTAGTTTTTATTTTCATAATTTTATTTTTATAAATTAAAAGTACTTTGTATTTCAAAGTAATTAGACAAAAAAAATAGTTATTTAGTTTTCAATAATTTTTCAAGACTTTTGAGGTGTTGTTCAAAGGTAATACGTCCTTTATTCGTTACTCGATACGAAGTTTTGGGTTTCTTGCCAACAAATTCTTTCTTAACTTCGATATATTCTCTCTTTTCTAAAGCACTGGAATGGCTGGCTAAATTTCCATCGGTTATATCCAATAGCGATTTCATTTCGGTAAAATCTACCCAATCGTTAACCATCAAAATAGACATAATGCCTAATCTGACACGACTCTCGAAATCTTTATTTAGTTTATCTATAATTCCCATCGATGGTTATTTATATTTTTTGAATAATAATAAACCATAGAAAATGTGCAATATACCGAAACCGAGAATCCAAAACACCAAACCGTATCCCACAAAAAACAAAGCAATACTTCCTAAAATCACCTCTGAAAATCCTAGGTATTTAATATCTGAGTAAGTATATTTCTCTGCATTTAGCAAGGCCAAACCGTAAAAAATCAAGGTGCTAGGCGCTACCAAAATAAACATCTGATGATAAACAAGTGCAAAACAAAAGACAGCACCAGCAATTAGAGGAATTGCTAAATGGAAAAGCATATTTTTTGTAGCTGAAGTCCAGATTGGCAAGTTTAATTTTTTACTTTTTCTAACTGTAAAAAAAATACCAAAAGCAAGTGCAAAGAACAAGATAACAAATGCTGTAAGGATTAATTCGGTAATTAAACTAGTAGAATACAACTGATGATTGTCTTCAAAATACTCGATACCATAGGCTTTAAACAATTGATAAACATATACACCGCCTAATAGAGCAGACAAACCAGCAAAAACGCCAGACAAACCGCTTAAAGAAATAAAACGGGAAGAACGCTCCATCATGGAGCGGATATGCACTAAATCTTCTTGATGCTTTTCAGTCATAATAAAAGTACTTTGAAATACAAAGTTATATAAATAAATGAAATATAAAAGAAAAAGTTGCCTTTTTTAAAACCATCTTTTCTTTTTAAACAAAAACACACCAAAAACAGACAAGATGATAGAAACAAGAATGACTATTGGCAAACCATAAGCATTGCCTTCGAGATTATTGGGCACGTTCATACCATACAAACTTGCTATTACCGTAGGAATCATTAGTATAATAGAAATAGAGGTCATTTGCTTCATAATCGCGTTTAAATTATTTGATATCACTGAAGCATAAGCATCCATCATTCCTGTCAAGATATCGCTATAAATGTTTGTCGTTTCTTGTGCTTGACGCAACTCAATCTCAACATCCTCTAACAATTCAGGGTCATAAGAATCTCTTTGGGATTTTAGATTTTTTATTCGGTGTAGTAAAATATCATTTCCTTTTAAAGAAGTCATAAAGAATACTAAGCATTTTTCAATTTGAAGTAGCGCTTGCAATTCCTCGTTTTTGATAGACTCTTCCAAATTGTCTTCGGCCAGCTTAATCTTTTGATTGACTTGTTTTAAATACTTTAAGTACCAAACACTCGAAGATAAAAGCAATTTCAAAACTAAGTCAAAATTATCTTTGATGTTCTTGCCTTTACGCTGAGTGTACACCACAAAATCCGTCAACATTTCTGTTTTATGAAAACTAATCGTCACACAAATGTCACCTTTAAAAACGATTCCAACTGGAATTGTATTAAAAGGTAATTTTACATTATTGGTATTTACTGGGATTCTAATGATAATCAAGGTCCAACCGTTTTCCGTCTCAATACGGGGTCTTTCGTCAATATCTTCGATATCATTATAGAATTCTTCGGGAACCTTTAGTTCTTCAAGCAGGTATTTTTTTTCATCTTCTGTTGGACATTCAACATTAATCCAACAATTAGGAGTCCATTCTTTTGACTCAAACAATCCGTTATTGTTTTTGTAAAACGCTTTCATTTCAAAAATCTACAGGTTAAGTTATAGCTTCTTGAAATGATTTTCAAGAGCTTTATTTTTTCAATTTTTCCGAATAATAATCGTCCATTGGGGCTGCTTATTTTAAGTGTTGCAAAAGTATTGTTTAAATTTTAAATTGCTCTTTGAAGTACACTATTTATGCAAATCTTAAGACAAAAAAAAGCCCAAACTTACGTTTGAGCTTTATCATTTATATGAAAGAATATTATTTCATTCTCATTTTTCTCGCTAATAATGTATTTTGCAACAACATCGCTATGGTCATTGGCCCAACACCACCAGGTACTGGAGTGATAAATGATGATTTTTTGCTTACCCCATCAAAATCAACATCGCCGGTGATTACATATCCTTTTGGATGAGAAGCGTCTTCCACTCTAGTGATTCCTACGTCGATAACAACAACGCCGTCTTTTACCATATCCGCTTTCAAATAATTAGGAACACCTAATGCGGTGATAATGATATCGGCATTTTTAGTAAATTCCTCAATATTTTTGGTTCTACTATGCGTTAAAGTAACGGTTGAATCACCTGGGTTTCCTTTGCGGCTCATCAAGATACTCATAGGACGGCCTACAATATGACTTCTTCCAATTACAACCGTATGTTTCCCTACTGTATCCACTTTATAGCGTTCTAGCAATTGCATAATTCCGAAGGGTGTAGCAGGAATAAAAGTATCCATATCTAGTGCCATTTTTCCGAAATTAGCTGGATGGAAACCATCAACATCTTTGTCAGGGTCAATTGCCATTAATATTTTTTGTTCGTCAATATGTTTTGGCAATGGTAATTGTACGATGTAGCCATCTAAATCATCATCTTCATTCAATTCTTTTATTTTCAACAACAACTCTGCTTCAGTAATACTTTCTGGCAAACTCACCAAAGTAGATTCAAAACCAATTTGCTGACAAGAACGCACTTTACTACCAACGTAAGTTAAACTAGCACCATCTGTACCTACAATTACTGCAGCCAAATGAGGCACTTTCTCCCCATTATCTTTCATTTGTTGTACTTCAATGGCAATTTCTTTCTTAATATCTTCTGATGTTTTTTTTCCGTCTAGTAGTTGCATTTCTAAAAAAGGTTTCAGGTTTATTGTTTAAAATTTCAAGTAATTGAGACTTCTATTTTATTAAAGTAAAAAAGTTTCAAGTTTAAGTATCAATTACTTGAAACCTGAAACTTGAAACTATCAGTATTATCTAGGCATTCCTCCAGGCATTCCTTTCATTCCGCCCATCATTTTCATCAAATTCTTTCCGCCTGGACCTTGCATCATTTTCATCATTTTGCTCATTTGGTCGAATTGCTTCATCAATTGATTGACTTGCTCCACTTTTGTACCAGAACCTTTTGCGATTCTAATCTTACGTTTGGCGTCGATTAGTGCTGGTTTGCTTCTTTCGCCAGGTGTCATAGAATGGATAATGGCTTCAATATGTTTGAACGCATCGTCTTCAATTTCGATATCTTTCATTGCTTTGGAAGCACCTGGTATCATTCCAACCAAATCCTTCATATTACCCATTTTCTTTACTTGTTGAATTTGAGTCAAGAAATCATCAAAACCAAATTCATTTTTAGCAATTTTCTTTTGTAATTTTCTAGCTTCTTCTTCGTTGAACTGCTCTTGAGCACGCTCTACCAAAGAAACAACGTCTCCCATACCAAGGATACGTTCTGCCATACGAATAGGATAGAATACATCAATTGCATCCATTTTTTCTCCTGTTCCTACAAACTTAATTGGTTTATTAACAACAGTCTTGATAGACAATGCTGCTCCACCACGAGTATCACCATCTAATTTAGTCAAGATAACTCCATCAAAGTTTAGACGGTCGTTGAAGGTTTTTGCAGTATTTACTGCGTCTTGTCCTGTCATTGAATCTACGACAAACAAGGTTTCTTGTGGCTGAATGGCTTTGTGAACGCGTTCGATTTCGTTCATCATTTCTTCATCCACAGCCAAACGACCTGCGGTATCGACGATTACCACATTGAATCCATTGGATTTGGCGTGTTTAATCGCATTTTGTGCAATCTCTACAGGATTTTTGTTTTCTGGTTCAGAATAGACCTCAACGGCTATAGAATCTCCAACAACATATAATTGTTGAATCGCTGCTGGACGATAAATATCACAAGCAACTAAAAGGACTTTTTTATTTTTTTTGGTTTGAAGATAATTGGCTAATTTACCAGAGAAGGTAGTTTTACCAGAACCTTGCAAACCTGACATCAAAATTACGGATGGATTACCAGACAAATTAATTCCAGCAACATCGCCTCCCATTAATTCTGTCAATTCATCTTTGACTAGTTTTACCAAAAGTTGTCCTGGTTGCAAGGTTGTTAATACGTCTTGACCAATGGCTTTTTCTTTAACTTTGGCTGTAAAATCTTTAGCAATCTTAAAGTTAACATCGGCATCTAACAAAGCACGACGAACTTCTTTTAAGGTATCGGCTACATTGACTTCGGTGATTTTCCCGTGTCCTTTAAGAATATGGAACGCTTTATCTAACTTATCGCTTAAATTATCGAACATAATTTTCTGTTTTTTTGAAATGCAAATATACTATAAAGGTTTAGAGGCACAAAGATTTGAACTTTAAACTTTGGCGATTTTAGACGTTTTTGGAAACTAAAAAAAGGTAATTGCAAATTCTTCGATTTTGTTTTTTGGTATGAATCCAAAAAAGCCTTATGCTTACTTTCTAGCCCCGATGGGAACGGCATCCTCCTGACTTGTGACCAAACAAGGCAGGAGATATAGTGGACAGCGGGAAACTTGTCTACAAAAGAGCCTTTTGCCTCCGCTCCTAAAATATCATAAATGCTAAAACTGAAAATAAATAAAAGGTACTAATTCGCTTGAAGCCATTGCAGCAACCAACCAAAAGGTAAGCGCAAGAATTAGTGCTTTGAAAAGCAAGCAATCTTGGATAGAAACCCCATCAAAAACAATAAGTTAAAAACAAGTCTTATGATTTTACTAAAAAATACCTAAGATATTCTTAAATAGCAAACCACATTACGGAATTCGTATATATTTGCAGCTCATAATGGAAAAAAGATTTATTCATATGCGCTCAGTATTGATATGGCTTATTACGCTACTACTCTTTGTTGACACTACTGCACTTGCCAGTACAGGAGCGTATTCTTCTTTTTCATTAAACGATAAAAAGAATAAACAAACTGTTTTGAATTATTTATCGACTACTTCTAAAGATACAAACTCAGACTCACCGCTTGAAACAACAAATGATAGCGAACAAAACTCTGTAAACGAAATTGAGGATAGTTTCGAGACTTCCTTATTTCCTATTAGCTTTCATTATCAGCTACCCTTGGCTTTCAATTATAGAAAAATATCTGATAATTATATCCATATAGAGCCACGTCAGTATTACCAAGATATTGTTCCTCCTCCTCCAAAAAATTAAATAATTATTACACTAAGTTGCTGTTTTGTTGTGCATCCTAAGCAAAAGGATTGTCGATAAAGCAGAAAAACACTGTACTTACTATTATTTAATTTTCATAAAAATGAACAAAATTATTTTGATTTTTGTCCTAGTTCTTGCTATTGGGACTACTTTCTCTTGCAACTCAAACAAAAGCGAAAAAATAGCTTTAGAAAAATACCCTACTACTAATCCTATTTTGGTAGACACCACTTTTACTATAGATCACGTAGCTGAAATACAATCGTTGCAAAACGTTGAAATTAGAACAAAAATTAATGGCTACATCGAAAAAATATACGTTGATGAAGGTAAACCTGTAAAAGCAGGCCAATTACTTTTCACCATAAGTAGCCAAACTTTACAAAAAGATGTTCTTAAAGCGAAAGCAATGGTCAAAAATGCTTTAGCTGAGGCAAAAACTGCAGAACTTGATTTGCAAAACATTAAAACACTAGCCAACAAAAACATTGTATCCAAAACTGAATTAGAGAAAGCACAAGCGGCTTACACAGCCGCTTTAGCGCGCATTGATGAATATCGAGCGAATCAATCTAGTGCAGAAATTCAAGTTTCGTTGACTAAAATAAAAGCTCCTTTTGACGGCGTCATCAATCGAATTCCTTTCAAAATTGGAAGTTTAATCAATGAGGGAACGCTCCTTACCACAATATCCAACAACAGCTCTGTCTATGCCTATTTTAATGTATCCGAAAAGGAATACTTGCAATTTAAAGAGCAAAAAAAAGAGAATAACGCAGCAGATATTACTTTACTCTTAGCCAATAACAAAGCACATGCTTACCAAGGAAGCATTGAAACGATTGAAGGAGAATTTGACAAAACAACTGGAAACATAGCTTTTAGAGCTAAATTTCCAAACCCAGATTTACTATTAAAGCATGGGTCAAGCGGGAAAATTCAGTTAACCAATACTATAAAAAAGGCCTTACTTATTCCTCAAAAAGCATCCTTTGAAATACAAGACAAAGTATACGTTTATGTAGTAGATGACAACAACATTGTACGCGCAAGAAATATTGAAATCAAACAACGCATTCAACACTTGTATGTAATCGAGTCAGGATTAAAAACATCCGACAGAATTATATATGAAGGCATTCAGAACTTGAAAGAAGGAGATAAAATATTCCCTGAAACCAAACGAATGCAAGAATTAATTTCAAAACTATAAAGTCTATAGACTTTAAAAAAACAAAACAATGTACTCAAAATTTATACATAGACCTGTACTATCAATAGTTATCTCATTAATTATTGTTCTTTTAGGGGTATTGTCATTGACACAATTACCCATGACCCAATTCCCAGATATTGCTCCACCAGAAGTGACGGTTACCACTAAATATACAGGAGCAAATGCTGAAGCCTGCGTGAAAGCAGTAGTAACTACTTTGGAACGTGCTGTGAATGGCGTACCCGGAATGGCTTATATGTCGTCTGTATCAGGAAACGACGGAACTAGTGTCATCAACATCATCTTTAAAGCGGGAACAGACCCAGAAATTGCCGCTGTCAACGTGCAAAATAGAGTTTCTTCTGTTCTGGATGAATTACCCGAAGAAGTAATTAAATCTGGAGTAATTGTTGAAAAGGTACAAAACAGTATGCTATTGTATCTTAATATATTAAGTTCAGATGCTAATCTTGATGAAAAATTCCTGTTCAATTTTGCAGATATAAACATTATACCTGAACTAAAACGAATTGAAGGAGTGGGTTATGCCGATATAATGGGGCAACGAGAATATGCAATGCGTGTTTGGCTCAACCCAGTAAAAATGGCTGCTTATAATATTTCGACCGAAGAAGTTATTCAAAATCTTAAGCAGCAAAATATAGAAGCAGCCCCTGGAAAAGTAGGTGAAAGCTCTGGAAAAATAGAACAATCACTACAATATGTAGTAAAATATACAGGAAAATACAATACCAAAGAACAATATGAAAATGTAATCATAAAACGTGATTTTCAAGGAGAACTGTTGCGATTGAAAGACATTGCCGATGTAGAATTTGGATCACTAGATTATGATGTTTTATCCAAAGAAAACGGAAAACCATCTGCTGCAATTGTTTTAAAACAACGCCCGGGAAGTAATGCAAGCGATGTAATTGAAAACATTAAAAATAAAATGGACGAGCTAAAGTCCTCTTTTCCCGCAGGAATATCATACACCTATAGTTACGATGTTTCCAATTTTTTGAATGCGTCTGTTGAGGGTGTCCTTTATACGCTGATAGAAGCTTTTCTATTGGTTGCTTTAGTCGTTTTTATCTTCTTGGGAGACTTTAGGTCTACTTTGATTCCTGTTATTGCAGTTCCTGTATCGCTAATAGGTACTTTCTTCTTTATGCAACTCTTTGGATTTAGCATCAATCTAATCACACTTTTTGCATTGGTTTTAGCCATTGGAATTGTAGTGGATAATGCCATTGTTGTTGTGGAAGCGGTACACGCCAAAATGGAAGAAGAACATCTCAATCCAAAAGAAGCAACGGAAAGTGCTATGAAAGAGATTGGTGGAGCCATTATAGCGATTACTTTAGTGATGTCTGCTGTGTTTATTCCAGTAGCCTTTTTACCGGGACCCTCGGGAGTTTTTTTTAGACAGTTTTCTGTCACAATGGCTATCGCAATTGTACTTTCAGGTGTTATCGCATTAACATTGACACCCGCTTTGTGTGCTCTTATGCTAAAGAATACTCACAATCAAGAACGCAAAAATACCATTATCAATCGCTTTATTGATGCTTTCAACGCTCGCTATAATACCATAGCAGCAAAGTATCGAAAAATACTAGAATACATTGTAAACAGACGTGTGGTAACGGCTCTAACGCTTGTCCTGTTTTGTGTTGGAACTTTTGGAATTGGACAATTCTTACCAACTGGTTTTATTCCAAATGAAGACCAAGGAACCATTTATGCGAGTATTACTACTCCTTCTGGAGCAACATTAGAACGATCTGAAAAAGTAGTAGATGCCATACAAGAATCTGCTTTAAAAATAGAAGGTGTTGCCTCTGTTTCTACATTAGCAGGCTATAACTTCCTTACCGATGGAACTGGTGCTTCATTCGGGATGAACTTAATTAGCTTAAAAAGCTGGAAAGAAAGAAAAGGAACTACAGATCAGGAAATAATCCAAAAGTTAAAAGAAAACACAAAAAATATTAAAGATGGTAAAATTGAGTTTTTCACTCCTCCACCCGTTCCTGGATATGGTAATTCAAGTGGATTTGAATTGCGAATTCTAGATAAAACCGGTAAAAGTGATTTGAAAAAATTAGAAGAAGTAGCACGAAATTTCGCCTTAGAATTGAACAAAAATGAAGCAATAAAAAACACCTTTTCATCTTTTGACGCAAGCTTTCCTCAGTTTCTTGTAAACATTGACAATACCAAAGCTGCTCAAAAAGGGGTTATCATAAGCGAAATTTTGAACACTTTACAAACCTATTTGGGAAGTGAATATGCCACTAATTTTATCAGATTTAATCAGATGTATAAAGTTATGGTGCAGTCTTCTCCTGAATTCAGAACAAAGCCAGAAGATATTTTAAAGCTTTACACCAAGAACTCTCAAGGTGAAATGGTTGCTATGTCCTCCTTTTTATCTATTGAAAAAGTTTATGGCCCAGAACAAATCACTCGCTACAATATGTACCCAGCAGCGATGTTAAATGGTGAACCAAAAGAAGGATTCAGTAGTGGGCAAGCCATTGCTGCTGTCAAAGCTGTTGCTAGCGAAAAACTTCCAAAGGGATACGGCTTTGACTGGGGAGGCTCTTCGCGAGAACAAGCTAATGCAGGGAATGAAGCAATTTACATTTTCCTTATTTGTTTACTATTTATTTACTTCTTGTTAGCGGCTCAATACGAAAGCTTTCTTTTACCATTGCCTGTGATTTTATCTTTGCCAACTGGAGTATTTGGAGCATTTTTCCTCTTGGTCGCATTGGGTTTAGAAAACAATATTTATGCTCAGGTCGCTATGGTAATGCTTATTGGACTACTAGGAAAGAATGCGGTATTAATTATTGAGTTTGCCATTCTCAAACAAAAAGAAGGATTAACTCCATTTCAGGCTGCCATCGAAGGAGCTTTGGCACGTTTGCGTCCTATTCTAATGACTTCGTTTGCCTTTATTGCAGGCTTGCTCCCACTTATGCTTGCTTCAGGCGCTGGTGCCATCGGAAATAGAACTATTGGTACAGCAGCTGCAGGAGGAATGTTGTTTGGTACCATTTTCGGTGTACTAATTATTCCTGGGCTTTACTACATTTTCGCGAGTTTGACTTATAAAAATACAGCCGCAAAATAAATTTTACTCATTAAAGAATCAACTTCAACAATTATGTTACAATTCAAAAGAATCGTTTTTTTCCTCATTATAACCCTTGGTCTTTTTGGATGCAAGACAACAAATAATGTAGCGGAACAACAACTTACGCCTTTACCCGCTACCTATTTGGAATCAAAAGACACGCTTAACAGTGCTAAGGTAAAATGGGAGCTATTTTACAAAGATGATAATCTAAAGAAACTGATTACCTCTGCCATCAACAATAATTATGATTTGCAGACTGCCATTCAAAAAATTGAAATTGCACGTGCAGGAGTACAATTCACTAAAGGAGCACAACTTCCTGTTTTAAGCGCAGGATTGTCTGCTGCACAACGCAAATTTGGATTATTTACTATGGATGGCGCTGGAAACGCCAGTACAGATATTCAACCTGGAAGAGTCGTTCCAGAAAACCTACCTGACTACTTTGCGGGCTTCAATGCGAGCTGGGAAGTGGATGTTTGGGGGAAACTTCGCTCTAATAAAAAAGCCGCAGTTGCCCGCTTTAGTAGTTCTATAGAAGGTAGAAATGCCATTCAAACGGCATTAATTGCCGAAGTCGCTACGACCTACTTTGATTTACTAGCCTTAGACAATGAACTCGATATTATTCGAGAAACCATTACGTTGCAACAAGCTGCTCTTGAAATCATCAAGATAAAAAAACAAACGGGTATACTCAATGAATTGGCTGTAAAACAATTTGAAGGACAAGTCAACAATTCCAAAGGATTTGAGTTTAAAATACTACAACAAATTACTGTTGTAGAAAATAAACTTAATTTTCTTTGTGGTCAATTTCCGCAAACTATAATTCGAGACAAAACTAAATTCAACACCTTAGACCCTTCCATTGTTAACTTAGGTATTCCTTCGCAATTACTAACCAATAGACCCGATATTCGACAAGCAGAACTTACGCTACTTGCAACTAAATGTGATGTAAAAGCAGCAAAGGCAGCGTTTTACCCTAGCTTTACAATTACAGGAGCAGCGGGATTCCAAGCCTTTACTACTGGATTGCTTTTTCAATCTCCACAATCAATAGCATACACTATTCTTGGAGGAATGACAGCGCCTCTCTTAAACAGAAGTGCTATTAAATCACAATTTAATACGACTAAAGCGAATCAAACAGAAGCATTAATCAATTATCAAAAGACAATTTTAAACGGCTATATCGAAGTATCTAATGAAGTGTCCAATGTAAAAAACTTGAAAGAACTTTATGAACTAAAAAACAAAGAGGTTTCTTCGTATACTCAGTCAACCGAAATTGCCAACGATTTGTTTAAATCCGGAAGAGCCACTTACTTAGAAGTATTATTAGTACAAAGAACTGCTTTAGACTCAAAAATTGAACTCATCATTACCAAAAAATTACAACATCAAGCCATTATCAATTTATATAAAGCATTAGGCGGTGGAGTAAACTAGTAAAACTTATCCTGCATATTACTTTACACAACAAGGGCTTAAAGCCCTTGTTGTTTTTATACTAAAATCCATTGGATATGCTATGTCTTAAAGAGGTTTGAATTCAAAACTAGAAAATCATTAGAATAAAATGAGATGTACTTTCAGAAGATTTATATCATTCAAAATTTTTTATACTAGAATAGTGATGTAACGGATACCATCCTAAAAAATTAAAACTGGAAATAAATAAAAGGTACCAATTCGCTTGAAGCCATCGCAGCAACCAACCAAAAGGTAAGCGCAAGAATTAGAGCTTTGAAAAGCATCGGTAGCTTGTCGAAAATCGTTTTTAGTCCTTGAGTTATTTTGGCTGGGATAAAGTGCAGCGCGTACCCAATGGCAATCATTATAAACACATTTTCGTAGCCTGAAATGACTATCGCCCATTGTTCCCAATTGAATTGTAATTCCCCGATTGAAGTAATCATATCTAAGGCCACTGAGAAATCTTTGGCTCTAAAAAATATCCAACAGAAAACTACAAAATGAAACGTAACTAGAACAGAAATAACTGTAGTGATGGCTTTCCAAAACGTGAATTTAGAATCTTTGGAAGAAGGAAAATAATCCGAAAACAATTTGTTAACTGCCAAAGCAATGCCGTGCAAAGCACCCCAAATAATAAATTTCAAACTTGCGCCGTGCCAAAAGCCACCTAGTAACATCGTAGTCATTAAGTTCACATTGGTAAACATAGTTCTTTTCTTGTCTTTGGCCAATAAGAATGTCAAACAGAAAACCAACAGTGAAGCAATAGCAATCACTAACGGAATTGGACTCACTGGATAATACCAAGTTGCCCAAGCAATCAAACCAGCAAAGAACAACGAGGGAAATAAAAACCCTCCAAAACTCCCACGACGGTTTCCTCCTACGGAAATGTATAAATAATCACGTAACCAAGTAGACAAGGAAATGTGCCATCTTCTCCAAAACTCGGTGATAGAAGCCGATTGATATGGGGTTCTAAAATTGACTGACAATTTGAAACCCATCAATAAAGCAATCCCGATAGCCATATCGGAATAGCCTGAAAAGTCACAATAAATCTGAATCGTGTAGCCATACGATGCCATAAGGTTTTCGAAGGCTGTATAACTTTTGGGTGCATCGAATACACGGTCCACAAAGTTCAAAGAGATATAGTCAGAAATGACGGTTTTCTTGATTAAACCGCCCATAATAAGAAATACAGCTGAGTCAAAATCGACGCGAGACAATTGAATCTTACTATAAATTTGCGGAATAAACTCCGAAGCACGAACGATTGGCCCCGCCACCAACTGTGGAAAGAAGGATACGAAAAACATATAATCCAACATATTCTTTGTTGGCTCTAATTCTCGTCTATAAATATCAATGATATAACTCATCGATTGAAAAGTATAGAACGAAATTCCGACAGGTAAAATCACATCGATAAAATGAATTTGACCTTCGAATAGCTGATTGTAATTGTCAATTAAGAAATTAGAATATTTGAAATAACCTAAAAAAGATAAATTGAAAATAATACTGATTATCAAGAAGAATTTACGATAGCCTTCTTTGGTTTCTTCATAAAGAAATTTAGCCAACGTATAATCGACCAAACCAGAAAACAACAAGAGACAAAAATAGATTCCGCTGGATTTATAATAAAAGAACAACGAGAAGGCAAAAACATAAATGTGTCGGTACACCCTAGTTTTGGCTTTGGTCGTAAGAATATAAATTGGATAGAACAATAAAAAAAGTCCTAGGAAAAAAGCGGTATTAAAAAGAATTGGCTCTTTTGGATTGAACGTAATCCATTCATTCACTTGAGCTGCATCAATGGTGCCAAAAGTGGTTTTTAACCAATTTGTTATATCTGTAATAGTAATCACAATCTAGTTTATTTATTAAATTCTTTAAAAGCGTTGAGCAATACATTGGACAGCATATTTCCTTGTAGCTGATACCCGTTTGTTGTATAGTGTACGCGGTCTGGATTCATTAATCCTTTGCCATAAATCTTACTAACGCCATGCATTCCTCCTAAAGTTTGAAACAAATCCCACACCGCATATTGTCCTAACGTTGCGTAACTCACCAAACTCTTAGCATATTCATCTACATAAGTATTAAGACGATGATGAGGTAAAAATGATGGCGGTGGTGTAATGATCAAAACATCGGCATCTGGATTTTGTGTTCTAACTTTCAACAAAAATTCCTGTACCTGTTTGAGGTAATCCAATGGTGCAATTTTCCCATAGGATTCATTGGTTCCCAAAGACACAATAATCAAATCGGGCTGCAAGGCTTTTAACTGATTAAAAAACAGAGGATATTTATTGTAATCAGAATATTTAGCACCATTTACACCAATATTATGATAAATAATCCCGGGAGTATTACTTTCTAAAACCACTCCATTCAAAGCATACAAAGGAGCTTCGTTATTTGGCAATAGAACAAAACGATCTAATGGTTTTTCGGACTCAAAGAAATGATAATTCATATCTTCTTCAAAAGTTTCAGAATGATATTTCGTATTTACTACCGATTTCTCACTGGTTTGATTGGTTGGAATTTTTAATGTCTTACCCGCCGTAATTTTAGTACTTGTGAGTTTGTTTTCTTTTTTAAGTTTTGCCGTACTAACGTTGTAATGATCCGCAATGGTCGAAAGCGTTTCGCCTTTTTTAATGGTATGAACGACCCTCTTGGGTACTGTCTTGATTGTAACCGTTTTTTCAACCTCACCCGCTCTTTCAAAAAGCGATTCGTTGTTGGGAGTGATTATTTTTAAAGTATTAAAAAAATAGTCTTTGTTTTTTACTTGCAACGTAAGGCGCAAACTTTTTGATTTACTAGTCAACGAAATACCGCTTATTCCTACAGGACTTCCGTTCAAGGGCAAGATATTACGGTGATTCGTCCATTTTACATTTGATGAAAAACGGACATCTGGAGAGCCATTCGTATGCGCTAGTGTATATGGGAAAACCAAACCACGACCAGCATTCCCAAAATTCTTTTGCAAATTGTACCTACAAACAGCCGTCATCACATCGCCTTGAATATGCGAATCACCAATATGAACAATATTTAATTTTCCCTTTTGGGTACTTTGCAACACTTTTAATTTAGTAAAAAATGTTGTAAGTCGCTCCGTGTTCTGAATTCCTCTTGGATAGAATTCAGGATCCACCATTTCGTTAACAGATGATATTGACATAAGCACAGGTAAAAGCGTGTTTTGAGAAAACATTTTAAAGACTACAAAGCAAAAGAAAAAAAGGAATTTAGTTCTCATCGGTTTCTTCTGTTTTAGGAACAACGGGTTGCGCTATGACGCTATCCTTAGGGGCTACCGGTTTTACGGTTTTTACTGTTCTACGCAATCTTTTGTATTCCTGATAGCCATTCATAATTTGGTCATAAATCATCCCAGCTACTTTTTTAGAACCTCGTATATTGAAATGCGTATAATCTTTATTGGCCATAGCGGGTTCTTGCTCAACCCATTTTACCATTGAGCCATCTCCGCCCATAAGCGTGTACAAATTCACAAATCCGGATTGGGTTTTGAGGGCATAGTTGCGTTGAGCATTAGTCAAAGGTAATACTGCCGAATCGGTTTTCATTTCAGTTTTGTATTTCGAAGCTTTATCAGCAGTTGAAACAATCAAAATCGAAGCTCCTGGAAAACCTTCTCGCAAACGGTTTACAGTTTTCGTCATACTTCTGGCGTACCAATTGTAATCTTTTGTACCATAATTCAACACGTTCGTACCGTAATGCAAAACGATTAAATTATAGTTTAATTTCTTTTGAAAAGCTTGCATCAAAGCAGGATCGAACTTTGAAATAGGGATTCCAGAATTACCACGTTGTGAAAAATTATCCACATGAACGCCTTTTCCGTCATCAAAATTAACGCCATATACCGGTACCGATTGTGCGTTTTTGAAATTCAGTTTGATTGTTTTCAGACTACCATTTTTCAAAACAATTGTATTGAGTAAATGGTTAGGGGTTAAATTTTTATAAATGGTATCTTTATCTAATTGATAACTTATTTGCCCTGATGCATTGTCTGAACTTCCGTAAAACAAGGTAGGATTATCTAAGGATGCCGTATTTCTAGCTCTACCTGCACCAAATTTCACCCAAATATCTTTATTGGGATCGTTGGCAAAAAACACATGTCCATTAACCCCAAAAGCACGAATTGGATTTTTTACATTCAAATACGATTGCATTTTCCAATTTTCTGAAAACTGGTGCAAAACAGAACCTCGAGAAGCAGCAGACTCTGAGGTAATTGAAACAAAACCAACGCCTTTCCCTCCAAAATTATTTTGAAATGCCGAACGAACATCTTGCACAATCATATCGCCATCGGTCATAGAATCGCCAAAATAAGCGATACGAACTTTACCATTTTGACTAGTTTCTAATTGATACAATCGCTCATAAAAAGGAATCAAATACTGATACCCTTTGTAACTATCCATTGATTCTTCAGGAAAAGTTACCCCAAAGGACTCCTCAAAAACAATTTTTTGATTGGCCATTGTATCATTGGGAGTAATCGCCACACTGTCAGGCTCCGACTCAAAAGCATCAATCAACATACTGTCGATCAATACATTTTTAGAAGGACCTTTGGCCGCTGCAAATATTTTCTTTGGCAATACTTCCTTTAATCCTAAAAAAAAGCAAGCTGCCATCAGGATAATCAGAAAAGAGCGAAAAAAATACGATTTAGGTGTATTCACAAGAATGTCTTTTGATTTTAAACATTTAAAATTACATACGTTCAGGAACATTAATTCCCAACAAACTAAAAGCTGCCGCAATCGTATCGGCTACTTTTTTAGATAATTGTACTCTAAAAATTTTCTTTTGTTGGTCTTCTTCTCCTAAAATAGAAACCGCTTGGTAAAACGAATTATACTCTCTAACCAACTCATAAGTGTAATTGGCAATCAAAGCAGGGCTATGATATTGAGCTCCATTCTGAATCACTTCTGGGAACAATTCTAATTGTTTGATGAGTTCTTTTTCTTTTTCATTCAATTCGTTTAGAACACTTGGCGCTGAAAAATCGAAAGCCGCTTTACGAATAATAGACTGAATTCTAGCATAGGTATATTGAATGAACGGCCCCGTATTTCCAGCAAAATCAACCGATTCTTCAGGATTAAACAAGATGCGTTTTTTTGGATCAACTTTTAGAATGTAATATTTCAAAGCTCCTAATCCAATGGTGCTATATAAAGCAGCCTTTTCTTCGGCTGAATATTCGTCTAATTTACCCAAATCTTCAGCGATTTTTTGAGCCGTATCGGTCATTTCTTGCATCAAGTCATCGGCATCTACTACAGTTCCCTCACGACTTTTCATTTTTCCTGAAGGCAAATCTACCATTCCGTACGAAAGGTGGTATAAGCTAGAAGCCCAATCAAAACCTAGTTTTTTCAATATCAAAAACAATACTTTGAAGTGGTAATCTTGTTCGTTTCCTACTGTGTATACCATTCCTCCTACATCAGACATATCTTTTACACGCTGAATTGCTGTTCCAATGTCTTGCGTCATATAAACCGCTGTCCCGTCTGAACGCAAGACAATCTTACGGTCCAAACCTTCGTCGGTCAAGTCAATCCAAACGGAACCATCAGGATCTCTTTCGAAAATACCTTTATCTAATCCTACTTGCACGACATCTTTTCCTAGCAAATAAGTATTGCTTTCGTAATAATAACTATCAAAATCAACTCCCAAATTCTTGTAGGTAGTTGCAAAACCATCATACACCCATTGGTTCATTGTGCTCCAAAGCGCTTTTACGGCAGCATCACCAGCTTCCCATTTCAACAGCATTTCTTGGGCTTCCAACAAAATAGGCGCTTGTTTTTTCGCTTCTTCTTCGGTTTTACCTTCGGCTATTAATTGGTTGATTTCTTCTTTGTACGCCTTATCAAAAGCTACGTAATAATTCCCCACCAATTTATCTCCTTTCAAGCCTGTGCTTTCTGGAGTAGCTCCGTTTCCGAATTTTTGCCAAGCCAACATCGACTTACAAATATGGATTCCTCTATCGTTGATGATTTGTGTTTTGTATACTTTTTTTCCAGAAGCTTTGATAATTTCCGCAACAGAATACCCCAAAAGATTGTTTCTAACGTGTCCTAAATGCAAAGGCTTATTGGTATTGGGAGAAGAATATTCTACCATTACCGCTTTCGCATCTGGACTTGGCGTTACAAAACCATAACGAGTATCGTCTTTGATTCCGTTGAAAAAATTCAAATAGTAGGCATCGGCAATGACAATATTCAAAAAACCAGATACTACGTTAAAACGAGCCACTTCGGCTACATTTTCTACCAAATAAGTTCCTATTTTGTTTCCTAATTCTACCGGATTGCTTTTGATTACTTTCAATAAGGGAAAAATAACTAAGGTAATATCTCCTTCGAATTCTTTTCGAGTCGCTTGAAATTCAACTTTATCAAGAGTTACGTCAAACAAGGTTTGAACGGTTTTGTGAATCGACGGAGTAAGAATCTGTTGTAATGACATGTATACTGTATTTTAAAAGTGCGCAAAGATACTGCTTATTTAGCAATTAGAAAACCGCTTGTCCAACGAATTTGTTTGATTTTTCCTAAAGATGCTCAAAAAAATCAGCGTGTTTTCTGTTTTTTTTGAAAGGGTTCCAAAAAAAGATTGCACCCCATTCTTTTCTAGCGATAAGTTCCTGACTAAAAATCGATTAAAACCAAACATTGTTTAACCAAAATGAGCCTCAAAGGCTTAGAAAAAGGGAATAATCGTCTTTCAAAGTAAACATTTCTTAATTTTTCTTGTAACATATCGCAAGCTTTTCAGTCTAAATAAAACATCAATCAAAATCAATCAATCATGCAAATCAAACTAATCACCTTTCTACTACTATGTGTAGTTGGAATAGGAACGGCACAAAATTCTGGGAAAATCACCGGAAAAATCACTGAAAAAACTTCAAACGCTCCGATATCTTATGCTATCGTTTCAATCAAAGACAACGGAAAAGTTATCTCGGGCGCGAACACTGATGACAACGGTGAATTCACCATTAAGAATTTGGCGTTAAAAAGCTATACGATCGAGATTCAATATATCGGATTTAGAAAATACATCGGGTCGGCCATTTTAAGCGAAAACAAAAAAGAAGCTACTTTTAAAGTTAGTTTAGAAGAAGAAGCGACGCAATTGAAAGGCGTAAACATCGTAAGTGAACGCTCTACTATTGAACAAAAAATTGACCGAAAAGTAATCACAGTCGGAAAAGATTTGACCACGGCAGGTGCTTCGGCTTCTGACATTATGAACAATATCCCATCAGTAAATGTGGATCAAGACGGAAAATTATCGTTACGTGGCAATGAAAATGTGCGCGTATTAATTGACGGTAGACCAACCAACATTGACCCAGCGCAATTGCTAAAACAAATTCCATCGACTTCTATCAAAAAAATAGAATTGATTACCAATCCGAGTGCCAAATACAATCCTGAAGGAATGTCGGGCATCATCAATATCATCTTACACAAAAATGCCAATACCGGTTTTAACGGAAGTTTTAGCGGTGGAATTACCTTTGGTGAAACTGCCAAATACAACCAATCTTTAGATATGAATTACAAAGTAGGCAAAGTGAATTTCTTTGGTAACGGAGGACGCAACTTTGGTACTTATTTCAACGATGGAAAAATCGCGAGATTGGACCAAGACCTAGTGCAAAGATTAGATATTTCGAATGAAAATGATTCGTATTTATACAAAGTAGGAATGGATTATTTGATCAACGACAACAACACCTTGTCTTTTTACACCAACCAAAACAAAGCGGATGGAACTGGAAATGTAAACACCAATATTGACTACAATAACGGAGGAACGATTGACAGAATTCTGCAAAAATCCACTTACGAAGGACCCAATCAAACCGGAACTTACAACTTGGCGTACAAACATATTTTCAAAAAAGAAGGCCACACGCTTGATGTAGAAGCCAATTTTAACGATTACAAAGAAACCCAAAGAGCGAGTTTTGATACCGAAACGACTACGACTAACAATTCAAACAGCACTGTTTTTTTCAAAGACAATATCAAAGATGCTCAAAAACTAAGCACTTTTAATATTGATTATGTTAATCCAATCGACGAAAAATCAACACTTGAAGCAGGTGCCGAAGCCAGAATCACAAGAACAGAGAACAATTATAGCACCGGAAACCCATTGGTAGCTCCAGCCGATCAACAATCGAATTACACGTACGATATTGACATTTATTCTGCCTATGCCACTTTTGGTCAAAAATTCAAAAAAATCAGCTACCAAATAGGTGCTAGATTTGAAAGTTATAAAGTAGCCGCCAACTTGAACAAAGGAAAAACCACCTTTGATGACGATTACCTTACCGTTTATCCTTCTGCTTATTTGACTTATAATTTGAATGAGAAAAATACGTTGCAATTGAGCTATAGCCGTCGTGTTGACCGCCCAGGTTTAGAGCAAACCAAACCTATCCGTGAATTTGCAACTCCTTTGGTGACTTCTTTTGGAAATCCAGAATTACGTCCACAATTTACCAATTCGGTTGAATTGAATTATACCAAAGTTTTAGAAAAAGGTAGCATTACCGCAGGCGTATTCGTAAGAAGCATCAACGACCAAATCAGCCGTATCTTGTACCCTGACGAAAATGACCCAAGTGGCCAAAGACAGATTTTGACCTACACCAACTTCGATAATAATACGGCTTCTGGATTTGAAGTGTCTGCTAATTATAAAATCACAAAATGGTGGGACATACAACCAGCTATTGATTTCTCAAGCATCAAACAACAAGGTGTAGTTTTTGCTTTTGACCCAGTAACAAACACCAGCAAACCTTTGGAAAGAAATGTAACTGTTTCAGCTTTCAACGGTCGATTAAATTCTAACTTCAAAGCCAACAAACGCTTAAGCTTTTTACTTTTCGGATTCTACAGAGGAAGTGTGGATGGATTGCAAAACAACAGCAAAGAAATGTACAAGATTGATAGTGGTGTTCGCTATACTTTGCTAGACAACAAAATGAACATTAGTGTGCGTTTCAACGATATGTTCAACACTATGCGTTATGCTTTTGATGCTGAATATCCTTATCCACAAACTGGAGAATTTACTTGGGAAAGCCGAACGGTATACTTGGGTATAACCTACAGTTTTGGTGGTGGAAAAAACAAAAGTTTACAACGCAAACAAAGAGACGACAATACGAATAAAGGAGGCGGAGGTATGTTTTAATCCCTCTTCTATTTTATTTTTTTATACCGATTATGTCTTCAATATAGTCCAATAAAAATTGAACTATTTTCATACTATATCGGCATTATACCAGATTTTTTTTGAGTTTATATCTTTTCGTTAGGTATAACTTGTAGAAAAAGAACCCCTAGAGACTGCCAACTCTAGGGGTTCTTTGTTTTGAAATGTGAGGCATAAAACAATAGTTACAATCTCATTTACTATTTAGTTCTCTTGATTTTAATTGGATTTTGTCTAGTATCAAAAACATCAACTACTTCAATTGTATTCAGTTGACTATTGACGAAATAAATGATTTTATAATTTTTAAAAACTATATATCGAAACTCTTTAATTTATAATTCAAAAAAAATCAACTCATTCTAAGAAAAATCGGTCCACTTGACTTTTAACTCCATTTTTCAATTTCTGTTAAAAGGTCATTCGCATCCGTTACTTTACCATTTTTAACATCTTCCAGAGACTGATTAATTCTTTTATGAAATTCATCTACTGTCATTGGATTCAGCTCTTCCTCATTCGCAGCTGTGTTCCTAAGTAACTTTTCAAATTGAGCAATCGTTTTCTCACTCTCTAATTTAAGAAAGTCTTGGATGAAATTTAATTTTCGTGTTTGTAAATCCATTTTCCAATCTTTTTTTCAAAATTACAAATCATAATAACTCCTAAATTCCTTTATGACTATTTTAAAAAATAAAGATTATACAACCTAATGAAATAAAAGACATTTTTTAGATAACTTTTGCTCTAAAAACGAACAATAAAAGGCTACCTTAAGTAAGGAAAAGACAACTATTATTCTTCGCGCAACAACTCCACCAATTTAGTCAATGTTTTTTGAAACGCTTGAAGTTCCTCTTTGCTCATGGAAGTATTCGCAAAAGATTCCATAATTTTTTGCGGAATGCAAACTGCTTGTTCTTTGAGTGCTTGTCCGCTTGCTGTTAAAGTAACCACAACCGCTCTCTCGTCTTTCGAAGAACGTGATCTAGTGAGCAATTCCTTTTGTTCTAGTCGTTTTAAAAGAGGCGTCAACGTATTGGATTCTAAAGCCAATCGAGTGCCTATTTCAGTTACGGTTTGTGCGTTCTTTTCCCATAAAACCAGTAACACTAAATATTGTGGATAGGTAATCCCCAAGTCTTCCAAAAAAGGAGTATATAGCTTTGTGGTCAAACGCGAAGCCGCATACAACGGAAAACAAAGTTGGTTTTCGAGAAGTAACGCACTAAAATTTTTTTCCATAATTACAGGATGTCTTGAAGGTATTTTTCTATAGCTTCAGGTTTAGTGATAGGAGCAAAACGTTGTATAGGGCGTCCATTTTTATCGATGACAAATTTAGTAAAGTTCCATTTTATGTTGCTTCCCAAAAAACCTCCTAAACTAGCTTTCAAATACACAAACAAAGGATGCGCTTGGCTTCCATTCACCTCAACTTTCGAAAACATTGGAAAGCTGACACCATAATTGACTTGACAAAACGTTTCAATTTCTGTCTCGCTTCCTTTTTCTTGCTTCCCGAATTGGTTACAAGGAAATCCCAGAATTACCAAACCTTGGCTTTCATATTTTTGATACAACTTTTCAAGACCTTCGTATTGTGGCGTCAATCCACATTGACTAGCAGTGTTGACAACGAGTACCGTTTTACCTTCGTAAGCACGCATCGGAATGCGCTTACCTTGAATAGATTCGGCTTCAAAATCATAAAAAAACTGTTGCGAAATAGCTTTTCTCTTTTTCAATAAATAAGCCAAAGCTCCAGTTGACCAAAGTGCCCAAAGCACTAAAACGGGTTGAAAAAACAAACGAATCAAACGCTTGTTATCGGTATTCAAACCAAAAGAATCGATGCCATAATAATACTGTGAAAGATTCCCAGGAAAAATCAAAACAAAGAATATCCCAAGCGCTATCCCAACATATATTTTTTGGCTCACCCAAAAAATAAGTGCTAAGCCCAACGCCATTTCGACTATCCCTGAAGACAACACCACAAAATCCATAAAACTCGGATCTGTTGTAAGCCATTTGGGAACTTGTGCTAAAAAAGCCGTTCTGTTGAACGTTAAGTGACTTATTCCTGCGTAAGTCATAAATGCGCCCAAAAGAATACGCATACTGTTTTGAAAGAATGTTGTTTTCATTTTTTTATCTTTTACGATTAAATCGCGTACGATACAAATGTAATTATTTTTTAAATAAACACACTCGCTTTAGAAATAAAACAATATCAAACTTTTATTGGGGGTTTACTTTTATTGGAGAACCCTTTACTGGAAACCACTTTGAAAATGGCACGCAGATGACGCAGATTTAAACAGATTTAATATAAAACAAACTAGCGAAAATCCGTACCATCGGTATCATCAGCGTCCTAGTTTTGAATCGTTAGTTCACTGAGCTAAAAAACAAAGCATATAAAGTAGCGAAGATTCGAAAAGCAAGCCAAAATCTTACTGCTTTTTCCGTTTGAGTATTCGTCCTCGCGGTTCATCCGATTCATAAAGTACGATATCCGAATGCAAAAATTCAGCGGCGGCGGCGGAGTCTTTGACTTTTATGGCGCTTCTGGCAATCATTTCCGCTTCAAATGGGAGTAAAACACTTTTTCGCAATCCTACTGTTTGCCATTGAGACGAGGGTTTACAACCTTTGGTAATACCTCGAGCCAACGCCAAAGCATCCAACAAGGCTTGATTGGCTCCTTGTCCTTTGAACGGACTCATAGGATGTGCGGCATCGCCAATCAAAGTGCTATTTCCTGCGTTTTCAAACTGGGCTGTAGTCAACAAAGCTCGATCATACACTGGATAACCCGATACCTGAGCAGCCACAGTAGCATCGACTATTTGCGGAATAGGTAAATGCCATTGCGTTCTTCGAGAGGCTTCTTCCTTCAAGGCTTGTGCGCCTTGTGCACTTAGTTTTTTGGCTTCGGTTTCTTCCATCGGGAAACTCAATTGCCACATCACCGAATCTTCTGTAAAAGGCATAATATAGATACGTTCGTGACCATTGGCCGTCTGAAAAACCGTAGCCGAATCTAACAAATCTGAAGTAAGCGGTGCTAAGGCATCCAAAGGACAAATTCCCAAAATCACAAGACAACCCAAATAGCGCAAAGGGGTAAGCGCTTCTCCAATCAATTGCTGACGGACGACACTTCGAATGCCATCGGCACCCACCACCAAATCGGTTGGAATTGTTTTGATTTGCGCACCTACTTGAAAGCGCAACTGTATTTTACCCGAAGCTTGCTCTTGAAAATCGAGCAATTGATGTCCCCATTGTATGTTGTCCTTGCCTCCGAGTTGCTCCACTAGTGCCAATCGCAACCCTTGTCGCGAAATATGAATGTTGGATCTTTTGGTGTATTTTTTTTCGGTGGGCTGCACCCATTTTCGCATGCCCCACTCGCCTATTACGGTTCCGTCTGTTTTGTGCACCAAATGCCGTGTAGAAACCACACCTTCAGTCAAAGAAAAAATTCCAAATCCTTCTATGGCTTTGCTCGCTTGCTGCAAGGTCAGTCCATAGCCTTGCGAACGTGCCTCAAAGTGAGTGTCGCGTTCAAAAAGCGTAAACGGAATACCGCGATGCAAACAAGCCACAGCCAACGCCACGCCACCTATTCCTCCACCAATAATGGCAATATGCGGATAGTTTTTAGCATCAACTACAGGAAACGCTTCCGAAGGAATCACACCTGAACCACCGCATAACGAGCAAGACACCAAAGGCGCTTTGGGCGCTTCAGGCACTACCACTTCACCATCAGCAGAAAGTTTATCTACCAACTGCTGGTACTGTAATCGCACTTTTTTACGAAGTCTTTGGCTTTTCTTGCCTTGCCCCTGACAGTCTGGACAATTGCTCCAGCAAGGCGAATTCTTTTTATCCATATCCTATTCTACTACCCAACACTATTGGGTGCAAAAATAGCGATAAAAAACGAGTCGGTTTTTTAGAGTTGATGTACGAAGCGAGGAAACAAATAAAAAGTAGAAATAGTAAAGTGCTTTAAGGATAGAGAGAGAATTGGCGCCAACAGTAATTTTATTAATAGAAGCACCACTTCTTTGCGCACCACACGAGTCGTCCCGCTTTACGTTATATCTTGCTGGGCGAACCCCGCCCAGCAAGGATGCCACTGCCATCGGGGCTAGGCGAGACGTTTTGATTTCAGAACCCAATAACAACTTATAAAAAACAAAAAACTACAAAATAGCCCAACGGTTATTTTGTAGTTTTTCAACCTTTTGAAGAAATAATCATTCCAAAAACAGTTATCGCAAAAAGTCGTGAGACTTTAATCACGTCTAAGCATGGCAACAAGACGTACAATAGCTCGAAGTCAGAGACGTTCGAGCAGCACATAGAAAAGGAAACAAACTATATCTTTTGCATTAAAAACTCGCCTAAACCTATTTTTAATACCAACCTTGTCTTTGTTAGTTGAAGAATTTTAAGTTCAAATTTTTCTACTCCTGTATCCAAAACAATACTTTTAGAATTGTTTTTAAAACTCCATTTCCCCCTCTGATTCTCATTCATAAGATAAGCTTCAAAATCTCCATTTTTCTCAAACAGAAAAGTCATTTTATCTATCATAAAGTCTTTTAAACTCTTTCTTCCCTCTTTATCTATTCCTTTATTAAGAGCTTGTTTAAAAACCCATTTCCCTACAATCAATTCAGAATTTTGAGCTTGAGCAATCGAAAAAAAAGCAAAAAAAAGGAATTGAAAAAATACTTTATTCATAACAGTTTGTTTATTTAATACTACTTTATAAAATCGAGCGAAATGCAAGCTAGAGTCCTAAAAAATATGTTTACTTGAACTTTATCGAAACAATAAAATAATGAGGAATATTAAAATGCTCACCCAATTTTTCAGGTGCAATATCGGATTGTGCAACTTCACAATACGAACCTGAACCGTCTTTATGTATAGTGGGGGTTATAATGGCAAAAACAGCATTTTTCTTTTGAAAATCAATAGTTACCTCTTTTTTACCACCAAAAAAGTCTTTTAATGCATATTCATCTGAATCGCTATACAACTTAAAGTAATACTTTTTACTCCCGAACTTCTTTCCTCTTATATAGGTTTTTAATTTTCCATCGCTCAGTTTAAAAAAGAAACTTAAAGATTCGCTATTCGTGTCAATTTTAAAATAATCACTTTCTGAACTATCAAAAAGAGCACTAGTCTTAATGAGCTTTCCATTTTTGAATTCTTCAAGACTCACTTCATAATGCTTTCCTTTTAGCTCTTCGCTTGCAAAGTTTAATCGCTCAGTGTAAATCTTCTCAAAATCCATTAGGTTTTGAATTTCTTGGTTTTCACTTCCATAACTGTTGGTCATTGTAATGGATTTTTGACTGTAATGCAGCTGCGTTACACTAAACAATAAAAATAACAGGACTCTTTTTTTCATTTTCTTATTTTAGGTTTTGGATTAAGTAATTATGGGTACGAGCGTGACGCTCGAGATAGCCTGTGTACACAAATACACAAAGCAGCTTTCGACATAAGTCAAAAACTGCTTTTAAATTCAGTATTGTTAGCTAAAGAGTTATTTCTTAAAACTATCAATTATATAAAGTAATCCTACTATTTCAACTATAAAACTTATTAAATAACAAATATTAACAATATTTCTTTCTAACCCAACAAGCTTAAGTATTGAAATTATTACTATGAACACCATGCCAATTAGCATAAATACAAAACCTTTTTTCATTTTCTTTGTTTTTAAAAACCAGGTTTTGGATTACAAGACCTGTCACAACCAATTGCAGCTGCTATTTGAACTCCAGGACTTAAGTTCCAAGCTGCCCAACCTATTAAATCATCAGTTATTTTATCCTCAACATAATCCATGCAATATTGAAAACAACTTTTATTGCTAGATATATTGTTATTAGAAACTTTTTCTTCCGTCAATTTAACAAATCCATCTACATTCACAAAAGAGGTTATGAATTCTTTATCTTTATTATATACTTCGATATATTGATCTTTTTTAACATTGATGAAGTACGTAATAAATTCCTTGTATTTTTTATTATACAAGATATAACAATTTGTGAAATCTTTTTTATTTATCATTTCTAGAGAATATAAAATATCCCTATCATTATTTAGGTTATGCAATTCTACATCAATTTTATAGTTTTTTTTATCAAAATCATTATTCAAATCACTATACTTTGTGAGAATTAAATCATCACCAATATTAATATTTTCCTTTGATTTAGTAACGAAGTCATACATAGTAGTATATGCATCAAATCTTATCTCTTTTAATTTTTCATTTGATATATCTTTACTAATTGTTTCATTAAATGTTTCATCCGTCGAATTACAAGACAGGGTTAAATAAAATAATGCTAAAGAGGCGAATAATACTTTTTTCATAATAGAGATTTACCTTATTATTAATACGGACTACCGTAAGGACGAAAGCTTTAGGTACAATTTGGGTTTTTAGTTTAAATGTGCCTCCCCACTGTATATCATTTTCCATCAGAGCCCACTCTTTCATGCTACATAATTTAATTATGTCTTTAGTCATCTTTCATGGTTAACTTCTGTAAAATTTTTACAATTTATTTGTGTGTGTGTAAGGAATATTAACTTCACTTATATATATCCAAGTTGACTTATGCAGCAATGATTCCTTCTTCAAGAATATTCTATTTAACTAAAAAATATAATAAAATTATTATTTTTTAACATTAATTTAATATTTTTTGAATTCATCTAGACTATTCATTGTATTTACTGCGGGATGGGAGCGACATCCTCTTGGGGCGGGGTTCGCCCCAAGAGATATAGTGTACAGCCCGACCCCGAGGAGAAGGGATTTGTAGCTGTGCAGGGTCGTGTGCCTCGGGGGCATGCCCAAAATACAATGTTAAAGGGTATTCAATTGTTGTTTTAGTAGGGCGACTTCGGCGGGGTTGGGAAGTTCGCTGTGGTCGGTAATCGCGGCGGAGTGGTAGTACACGGCTCGGGTGGTTTGGCTCAGCCAGTGGGCATTGCTCGAACGCAATCCACCTCCAGGCATTACCGTAATGCGGTCAGTAGCGTGTGCGACCAATTGTTGTAGGAGATCAGCGCCTTCGGTCACATTGGTGCGCACTCCGGAGGTGAGGACCGTTTTGAAGCCACAAGCCACTAACGTTGCTAACCCTTGCAGCGGATTAGCAATGCCATCGAAAGCGCGGTGAAAGGTGCAAGACAACGGATGCGCCAAGTGCACCAAAGCCGCGTTGGCCTCGGTATGAATGCTGCCGTCGGGATGGAGTATCCCAAACACAAAACCATCGACGCCAAGATTTTTGAAAGTGGTAATGCTGTTTTTCATCGCTTGGAACTCGGTTTCGGTGTAGACAAAATCGCCTTCGCGTGGGCGAATCATCACGTTGAGCGCTACAGTGGTTAGAGCACGAGCGGCTTGCACCATTTCTAAGGGAGGTGTGATGCCACCAGCGTCACGGTCGAGACACAATTCGATTCTGTCGGCGCCATTTTCTTGGGCGATGGCAATGGCGTCTAAGCTAAAACAGGCGATTTCTAATTGGTTCATTTTTATTCTTAGTTACAGACTTTACTTTTTACTATGAAGAGCGTTATTTCGGTTGCTATAGTCTTTTTTGTCACCTCGAGCGCAGTCGAGAGGCTCTACTGGTTCTCGACTGTACTTAGGCTTCGCTCAGTATAAACTACTACTATAGACGTTTTTGTTTAAGAAGGGTTTCGTCCTTCGACTCCGCTCAGAATGACCGCTCAACCTGACAAAGTAAACATCATTTTATATTTTTTTTTTAGCATAAAAATTATATCTCGAACTGACACTTGGTTTTTATTATCCTATACGTTCTTTATGATTCACTACTGTTTTATTTTAAAAAGTAGTTCGCATCGATGAGTTGGTTGCCCGAAGCATCGTGCACCGCATAATTGAATCCGCCTTGAATGCAATACGAGCCATACTCGCCTTGCTTGTTCAATGCAATAAATCCAACTTGGATGTCTTTGAGGCTTTTGCCACGGTTTTGGGTGAGTTTTACAATGCGCGCCACGGCTTCTTCGCAGGCTTTTTGAGGGGATTTTCCTTGTCGCATCAACTCGACCACCAAATGACAACCCGAAATACGCACGACTTCTTCGCCGTGACCTGTGGCTGTAGCGGCTCCAATTTCGTTATCGACATACAAACCAGCTCCAATAATGGGGGAATCGCCCAAACGGCCGTGCATCTTGAACGCCATACCGCTAGTGGTACAAGCGCCAGACAAATCGCCGTGACTGTCCAAAGCAATCATTCCAATAGTATCGTGGTTTTCGATATTGGCAATGGGTTTGTACTCGCTGGTTTTGAGCCATTCTTTCCACTCTTTTTCGCTGGCTTCGACCAATAAATTTTCTTTGGTAAATCCTTGTGAAAGGGCAAACTGCAAAGCGCCATCGCCAACCAACATCACATGAGGTGTTTTTTCCATTACTGCACGCGCCACCGAAATAGGATGCTTGATGTGTTCCAAACAACCCACGGCACCAATATTGGCTTTTTCGTCCATAATGCAAGCGTCGAGCGTGACACGTCCGTCGCGATCAGGTCGACCACCGTAACCTACGCTGCGTTCGTTGGGATCGCCTTCGGGAATTTTGACCCCTGCTTCTACTGCGTCTAAGGCTTTGCCATTATTTTTGAGTACTTCCCAAGCGGCATCATTGGCTTGAAGCCCAAAACGCCAAGTGGACAGTACAATAGGTTTTCGGATTTTGGAAGGGGTTGGAATAGGTGTTTCTTCTGAAGCGTTAGCAAACGAAGGTAAAACTACAGCGGCTGAGGCTATGGTAGCGGTTTTTAGAAAATGGCGACGATTGGTCATTGTACTGTTTTTTTGGTTGTGACCAAATTAGGGAAATAAATGCAATCCCAAACATATAACAAAACACCAATAATCAAAAAATTTAAAAAAGGAAAAAACTTAGTAACTTTCAAGAATAGTGCTTTATCTATCTTATAATTTTATCTTCACTATTTTATTGTCTCTAATAATTACAAGCTCACTTTTACGCTCTTTTTTAAAATCAAGCATTTTCTCATAGGCTTTTTCAAGTCCCTTTAGAATTTTATTTCTTCTCTCTATTTTAGTTTCAGTGGTCATAATATTTTTTTAATTCAGTAAACTTTTTTTCATCAAGAATCATAAGTTGATCAGTACTTGATTTTTCAGCAATTAATTGAGGTTTACCTTCTGAGTTATCAAAGATAAGAACTTGATCTGTAATTGGTATATAAATATCGAATAAGTTTCTAATCCCTTTAAAGTATCTTCTTTCAATAACATCTGCTGGAATATTGTGACCTCCTTCAAAAACTCTTGTTTTTACTCTTTCCTTGGCTAATTCAGGATTCTTTAACCAAAAAAAAAGTAAAACAACATTATAATTACTCTTTTTAGCTTCAAGAACTTTGTTTTTGTAACTTTTTGTAGCAAGTGTGGTTTCAAAAGCGAAGTTAACCTTTTGCAAAAGAAGTTCATTTACTCTATTAAGCATAATTCTTCCAGCTTCAAATGCTACTTTTTCAGGCTGAAAAGGAGAAAGTCCTTTGGCAATTTCATCTGCATTCACAAACTCTTTACAATCTAATATTTCGGGTAAAATTGTAAATGAAGCGGTCGTTTTTCCTGCTCCATTACACCCTGCAATAATGTATAAGTTTCTTTCTTCCATACTTCCAAATATAGAAAAAATCAATCACTAACTGTTCATAAACCATTAAAGTCTTTTGAATTAACTAAAAACAATAAAACTCTCGAACTTACAGAAGTCAATGCTAATTAACAAAAAAAAGGTCTAGAACATTTGCTCTAGACCTTTTCGTTTGGTTTGTATGCTATTTAATTTACCATTTGATAATCGCACTTGCCCAAGTAAATCCACTACCGAAAGCAGCTAAAACAACGGTGTCGCCCGACTTGATTTTTCCTTGTTCCCAAGCTTCGGTCAAAGCAATTGGAATAGAAGCTGCGGTTGTGTTTCCGTATTTCTGTATGTTATTGAAAACTTGATCATCACTCAACTTGAATTTATTCTGAATGAACTGAGAAATTCTCAAATTCGCTTGATGTGGAATCAACATGTCAATATCTGAAACTTCTAAATTGTTCGCTTGTAATCCTTCATTGATTACCTCAGCAAAACGAACTACAGCATTTTTGAATACAAATTGTCCGTTCATATAAGGAAAATAACTTTCGTCATTCGGGTCATTATCGGCCAAAATATCATTTACCCAACGACCACCCATTCCTGGCGCAATAAGTGATAATTCCTCTGCATGTTGCCCTTCTGAATGCAAATGTGTAGATAAAATTCCTTTGGTCAAATCTTCTTCTCTTGACAAAACAGCGGCTCCTGCTCCATCACCAAAAATTACAGATACACCACGACCACGAGTTGTCATGTCCAATCCTGAAGAATGCACCTCAGAACCAATCACCAAAACGTTTTTGTACATTCCAGTTTTGATGTATTGATCAGCAACTGATAATCCGTACACAAAACCTGAACATTGATTTCTAATATCAATAGCCCCTACAGTTCTTAAACCTAAATCGCGTTGTACCAAAACTCCTGGTCCTGGAAAATAATAATCGGGACTCAAAGTAGCAAAAACTACAAAGTCAATATCTTCTTTGGCAATACCGGCACGCTGAATAGCAATCTCGGCTGCTTTTACTCCCATTGTAGTGGTCGTATCTTCCCCTTTGATAATGTGACGACGTTCTTTGATTCCGGTACGCTCTTGAATCCATTCATCATTGGTTTCCATTATCTTTGACAAATCGTCATTTGTAACCACATTCGAAGGAACATAAAATCCTAACCCTGCTATTTTAGAGTGATACATAAGTACTTGTTTTTCATTAAAAATTGATTGACAAAATTAAACATCTTTTAAAAAGACGCCACACAATTTAGTCTTTTTTTTGATATAATCATTTTTAACCTAAAAAATAAATCATTTATTCCCATACGCTCACTTACAGATTTAATAAAAATAGAGCAAAAAACAAGTCATACTATTGCTTCTCTTCCGGAAAAACACAAGATCTAATGACACCTTGTCTTTCTTTATATTATAACTGTTTCAATGAATTAAATTCCCAGAAAACAATAGTTTTAGAAACTACATTTATTAGCAAACACTAAAAATCAATTTAACACTTTCGAGCTGTAACATTTTTCGCAACCGTTGGACTAATTAGACCATAACTAATTCTTTCAACTAATTCACTACTTCATGAAGTTAAAACTCACACTCCTGTTTCTAGGTTTCGGTTTTTCTATGTTGGCTCAAGAAAACCTGAGCTATCAAAAACCTTCTAAATCCATTTTAGACTTAGCCGATTACGAACGAGCCCCTTCGGTTTCGATGGATACCAAAAAAGAATACCTTTTGCTTTCTTACCGAAACACCTACAAAACGCTTGACGACCTCAACCAAGAAGAATTGCGTTTGGGCGGATTGCGTATCAATCCTATTACCAACATTTCGAGTACAGTAACGTACATCAACAACTTAAAACTTCGAAAAATTAAAGACAAAAACGAAGTTCAAGTGGCGGGATTACCAGCTAATGCAAAAATTAGCAATCTATCTTGGTCACCAAACGATACTAAAATTTTGTTTACAAATACCGCTGCCAATGGTGTAGAACTTTGGGTAATTGATGTGGCTTCGGCTCAAGCCAAAAAATTAACCGAGGCGAATTTGAATGCCAACTTAGGCGCTCCGTTTAGCTGGTTTGGCGACAACGAAACAGTATTGGTAAAACTATTGCCTAGCAACAGAAAACCTTTATTGGATGCCAAAAAAGATTTGCCAGCTGGGCCAATTATCTCGAATGCTAGTGGTGCAAAATCTCAAAACAGAACCTATCCAGATATGTTGAAAAACAAAAATGACGAGATCAATTTTGAAAACATCATCACTTCTGAATTATACAAAATCACCTTAAGTGGTAACAAAACCCTATTCAAATCAGCAGATATGTTTGCAGGTCAAAGTTTATCTCCTGATGGGAATTATATTATGATTACTACGATTCAAAAACCGTTTTCTTATATCGTTCCTTTGAATCGTTTCCCAATGAAATCCGTAGTGTATGACAAAAGCGGAAGAGAAGTAAAAATCGTAAACGAAACTCCATTGACCGAAATTATGCCAAAAGGATTTATGGCGGTTCAAAAAGGAAAAAGATCCCTAATGTGGAGAAACGACAAACCAGCTACTTTGGCTTTTGTAGAAGCACTAGACGAAGGAGATCCAGCAAATAAAGTTGCCTTTAGAGACGAAATGTTTTTATGGGAAGCTCCCTTTACAGCCAATCCAACTTCGTTAGTGAAAACACCTCAACGTTTTAGCGATATTACTTGGGGGAACGACAACGTTGCTATCGTTTCTGATGAATGGTATGACACTAGAAATACCAAAACATACTTGATCAATCCATCAAATCCATCACAACAACCAAAAGTGATTACCGACAGAAACTCACAAGACGTTTACGCTGATCCAGGTAATTTTGAAACTAGAAAAAACCAATACAACCGCTATGTTTTGGCTATCGAAAACGACAAAGCTTTCCGTATTGGAGATGGGTACACCAAAGAAGGACAATTTCCATTCATTGACGAACTGAATTTAAAAACGTTACAAAGCAAACGTTTGTATACCTCAACTTACAAAGACAAAAAAGAAGATTTGATTGAAGTAGAGGATTTCAAAAAAGGAACGGTTTTGGTACAAATTCAGTCCAAAAACGATTACCCAAATTACTACTTCAGAAACATCAACCAAAAAGACAAACTTACTCCTATCACCGATTTCAAAAATCCATTTGAAAGCATTAAAAATGTGAGCAAAGAGGTAATCAAATACAAACGTAAAGATGGTGTTGAATTATCTGGAACCTTGTACTTGCCTGTAGGTTATGACAAAGCCAAAAAAGAAAAATTGCCTTTACTAATTTGGGCCTACCCTGCCGAATACAAAGACAAAAACAGCGCGGGACAAAGTACTCAAAATCCTAACGAATTTACCTTTCCTAACTATGGTTCGTTTGTGTATTGGGTAACCAAAGGCTATGTGGTTTTAGACGACGCTTCGTTCCCAATTATTGGAGAAGGCAAAACCGAACCTAACGACAACTTTATTTCTCAACTAGTAGACAATGCCGAAGCTGCTATCAATGCGGTAGACGCTTTGGGTTATATCAACAGAAAAAAAGTCGCTGTGGGTGGTCACTCTTACGGTGCTTTTATGACGGCTAATTTGTTGACACATTCCAATCTTTTTGCTTGCGGAATTGCTCGAAGTGGCGCTTACAACAGAACTTTAACTCCTTTTGGTTTCCAAAGTGAACAACGTAATTATTGGGAAACACCTGAGGTATACAATACGATGTCGCCTTTTATGCACGCAGACAAAATGAAAACTCCTTTACTATTAGTTCACGGAGAAGCGGACAATAATCCTGGTACTTTTACTTTGCAAACAGAACGTTATTTCCAAGCTATAAAAGGATTGGGTGGCCCTGCACGTATGGTAATTTTGCCTAAAGAAAGTCACGGCTATGCTGCCAAAGAAAACATCTTGCACTTACTTTGGGAACAAGATCAATTCTTAGAAAAGTATTTAAAAAACTAAGTCAAATTAGTTCCAACAAAAAAGAGACAACCCGAAAAGTTGTCTCTTTTTTTATACTTTCAATTAGAAGTTACATAATCTTCAATAGTACCTCTTGGTTCAATTCTAAAGCCGTTTCGTGTTCAAAGAAAATGGCTTTTCGATCAAAAGCAGCTTTAATTAAATAACGACTTCCTTTAAAATAGGATTGTTTAACCACTGCTTTCACTGTACCAACAGGAGATACCTTTAATTGATGCGGATACAGCAATACCAATTCATCTTCGCCCTCGACTGGCATCAATTGCGACATTCTCAATTCGTTGACTTCACCAAATAAAGAGGCTACATATTTATTAATCGGAAATTGATACACTTCCGCAGAAGGTGCTTTTTCAATTATTTTCCCTTGTTGTAAAACTATAGTTTCATCTGAAAAAGAGAGTGCATCCGTACTATCGTGTGTTGCAATTATACACGTAATTTCTTTTTTCTTTAAATAAGCGAATAAATTACGACGTAAAGCGTTTTTTCTAAAATTATCAATGTGACTAAACGGCTCATCTAATAACAACACCTGAGGTTCTACCGCCAAAACCTTGGCTAAGGCTACGCGTTGTTGCTGTCCACCACTTAAATCTTTGGCGCGCACTTTGGCATACTCTGTCATTTCGACCATTTCGAGTAACTCTTGAATACGCAATTTTTTTAAAGGCATAAAACCGTTAGACAAAAACTTACCTACATTTTCGGCAACCGTTTCATAAGGCATCAAATCAAAATCTTGCGCCAAATATTTCATAAAGGGCATTCCTGGAATCAAGTTGTATTTGGGTCCCAAAACCCGTGTCTTATTAAAGAAAATTTTCCCTTCATTTAAATCATAAATACCATAAATGAGTTTCAACAAAGTACTTTTGCCACAACCGCTTTCGCCAATTAATGCAATATTCTGTCCCTTTTCTACGGTAAAATCAACATTCTGAATAATCGCTTTGTCTGTATAAGCGAAAGAAATATTTTGAACTTCAAGCATTATTTATTGTGTCTTTTATAAAAAAACAAAGATAGTGGCTTTAGAAAAAATAAGCGGTTGAAAAATTCATTTTATATAAAAAAAAGCTGCTTCAAAAGAAACAGCTTAAAAACATGATTGTAGTAACGGAATTATTTTCCGCTTTTAGCATCTTGTATCATTTTATCATTGGCAGTGATGGCAAATTCTACTCTACGATTTTGTGCCATTCCTTCTGGTGTGTCGTTTGGTGCAATAGGATCTGCAATTCCATAACCCGAAGTTTTAAATCGGCTAGCCACTAATCCTTTTCCAATTAAGTATGCTTTTACTGATTCGGCTCTTTTTTCAGAAAGAGTCAAATTATACTCTGGTTTTCCTGAACTATCAGTGTACCCGAAAATTTCGATATTGGTGTCGCCGTATTCTTTAAAAACTGGTATCAGTTTATCTAGATTGGCTTGTGCTTGAGGAGTCAAACTCGATTTATTCAAATCAAAACGAACGGCATTTTCATTTAATGTCAAATGAATTCCTTCTCCAACACGTTGCACATCAGCACCAGGCAAAGCCTGACTGATTTCGCGAGCTTGCTTGTCCATTTTATTTCCAATCAGGGCTCCTGCTCCTCCACCAATGGCTGCTCCAATAGCAGCACCCAAAGCGGCATTACCTCCATGTCCCAAATTATTACCTAAAATACCACCAATTAATGCTCCGGCAGCTACCCCTATTCCTGCTCCTTTTTGGGTGTTATTGGCGTTTTTTACAGAATTACATGCTGTAAACATGGTGCTAAACAAAAACAAAGCACTTAAACCTAGGATCGTTATTTTTTTCATAGCTATGATTAATTAGTTTTTTTAAAATGATACACAATATCTTTTTTTTGCCCGGCAACATCCATTACATCAATAAGCTCAAAAGTACTTTCGGTTTGGTTGGCTACTTTCAATAAAAATCCGGATTGGACGGTTTTGGATTTTACACCTGCTTCTACTATTTTCAGGACAAACATTCCTTCACTATTGATACTCCAAACGATTGGTGAGGAAAACGAAGTACAACCAGCTCCAGTTAGAGCCATATTACCTTTGTTGTTATTAGAAATAAAATTCCAAGTACTACCTATAAAGCATTTTGAATCTGCAATATTAAACGAATTTACTTTGAAATACTCAGAACCAGGATAGGTAACATCTGTAATTTGCCAATTTCCTTTGATGGCAACTTGTGATTTCTTATCCAATTTGGTTGCTGCAATGGGTTCGGTAGGGGCAACTGTTGGGGCACTTGATTTACAAGCAAAGAGTAAAACAACTATGGCACCCAAAAGAATAAATTTCTTCATAACTATAACTAATTTAAAATTAATACATTAACAAATATACGACTCAAAAATTTGCTTTAACACGAATTCAATTGTTTTTTTAAAAAAAACGGCTGTTGCGACATTTTGTCATTTTCTTGGCAAATGGTATTCTATTTGAAGCAATGTATACATCAAATTAAACTTAAAATAGTATTATAATTATGACAACAGGTAAAATTAATGTTTCGGTAGAAAACATCTTCCCTTTAATCAAAAAGTTTTTATACAGTGATCACGAGATTTTCTTGCGTGAATTGATTTCTAATGGAACCGACGCTACTTTAAAATTAAAACACCTTACTAGTATAGGAGAAGCTAAAGTAGAGTATGGCAATCCAATTATTGAAGTTAAAATAGACAAAGAAGGTAAAAAAATCCACATCATTGACCAAGGGTTAGGAATGACCGCTGACGAAGTTGAAAAATACATCAATCAAGTCGCTTTTTCTGGAGCGGAAGAGTTTCTAGACAAATACAAAGATTCGGCTAAAGACTCTGGAATTATTGGTCACTTTGGATTAGGTTTCTATTCTGCCTTTATGGTAGCTGAAAAAGTGGAAATTTTCACCAAATCCTACAAAGACGAACCAGCAGCACACTGGACTTGTGACGGTAGCCCAGAATTTTCTTTGAAACCAGCAGATAAAACTGATCGTGGTACTGAAATTGTTTTACATATAGCTGAAGATTCATTAGAATTTTTGGAAGAAAACAAAATCAGAGAGTTGTTGAACAAATACAACAAGTTCATGCCGATTCCAATTAAATTTGGAACCAAAACTGAAACGCTTCCTAAGCCAGAAGATGCCCCTGAAGATTATACTGCAGAAACCGTTGAAGTTGACAACATCATCAACAACCCAAATCCAGCTTGGACCAAACAACCAGTAGATTTAAAAGATGAGGACTACAAAAACTTCTATCGTGAATTGTATCCAATGCAATTTGAGGAGCCGTTATTTCACATTCACTTAAATGTTGACTATCCTTTCAACTTAACTGGTATTTTGTACTTCCCAAAATTAGGAGCTGATTTACAAATCCAAAAAGATAAAATTCAATTGTTCCAAAACCAAGTTTACGTAACAGATAACGTAGAAGGTATTGTTCCAGAATTCTTAATGATGCTTCGCGGTGTAGTAGATTCACCAGATATTCCGTTGAATGTTTCTCGTTCTGGATTGCAAGCAGACGGTGCAGTAAAGAAAATCTCAAACTACATCACACGTAAAGTTGCGGATAAGTTGAAATCATTGTTCAATGAAAACAGAGCTGATTTTGAAGCCAAATGGAATGACATCAAAATTGTTTTGGAGTACGGAATGCTTTCTGAAGACAAGTTCTATGAAAAAGCAGGCGCCTTTGTATTGTATCCAACAGTAGATGATAAATATTTCACACTTGAAGAATTGAAAGAAGCTATCAAAGAAAACCAAACGGATAAAGATGGTAAATTGGTAGTATTGTATGCTGGAAACAAAGAAGCACAACACTCTTATATCGAAATTGCAAAAGATAAAGGCTATCAAGTATTGTTGCTAGATTCTCCAATCATTCCGCATTTGATTCAAAAATTAGAATCAGACAATAGCGGATTAACTTTTGTTCGTGTTGACTCTGACCACATTGATAATTTAATCAAAAAAGAAGAAACTGCGATTTCTAAATTATCTACAGAAGAACAAGAAAGTTTGAAAACGGTAGTGGAAACTATTGTTCCTAAACAAACGTATACCGTTCAGTTAGAAGCTTTGGATAGCAGTGCAGCACCATTCATCATCACGCAACCAGAATTCATGCGTCGTATGAAAGAAATGAGTCAAACCGGTGGCGGTGGAATGTTTGGAATGGGTAATTTCCCAGAAATGTACAACTTAGTAGTGAACACCAATTCAGATTTGGCTACTAGTATCTTGAACAACGAAGACAAAACGGTTCAAGAAAACTTGGTAAAACAAGCCTTAGATTTGGCGAAACTATCTCAAAACTTATTAAAAGGAGAAGCTTTGACAGCTTTTGTGAAAAGAAGTTTTGAAATGATTAAATAAAATATTCTTTACCATAATCATCAACCTGCAAATTCCAATTTGCAGGTTTTTTTATAGCTTTATTTCCGCAAAACAGAACTTTTACAACTTCACGATTGAATCATAAAATTTTGTGTATTTTTATTGAGAAATTCCAAAGGTATTCCATCATGTACAAACAAGCACCCAACGATTATTTTCTTCCCTCTTTTTTAAAATCAGCTCCTATAAAGATTGTATTAGTAGCTTTTATTTATAATGCCCTAGCCTTTATTAGCTATCAAATTACGGTTACTCCAGATAACATCGCTCCAATTTACACCGCTGCTGGATTTGCATTAGCCTCGGTTTTAATCATGGGCAGAAAAACGCTAATTGGGATTTGGATTGGCTCAGTGGTCGCCAACATGTTTTCTTTTTGGGACACCAGTCAAATGCTTGAACTACCCTTACTTTCAACCATTTTGTCGGCAGTTTTAGTGGCTTCTGGTGTTACCTTGGGTGCCGCATTAGGAGCCTATTTTATTAATCTTCTAAACAAAGGGACTTATCCTTTAAAGACAGGATGGGGAGTTATTATATTTTTGGCAATTAGTGTGTTTTATTCCGCTATCTGTTCTTTACTTGGAGTAAGTGTCATATCCCTTTTTGGTCTAAGTGCTCCAAATCATTTCATATTCAACTGGACGACTTGGTGGCAAGGAGACTTTATTGGAACGATAATCCTGACGCCATTTTTGACGTCTTGGCTATACCGTTATCATATCAAAATTATCGCTACTTCTTTATTAGAGGCTTTGGCCTTAGGATTGGTTACTATTTTTATCTGTGTTTTGGTCGCTTTCGACCATGCAGACGACCAATACCTTTTAATCATCGTTTTACTTTGGACAACTTTCCGTTTCAGAATTAGAGGCGTTTCTATTATTGCGGCTTTGTTTGCGCTGTTATCTACCATTTATGGAAATTTAGGTTATGGCTCATTTGCTATGATAACACCTGAAGAATCGTTGACTTATATTAATTCTTTTTTTGGTCTAAGTACCATAATTGCTTTAATAATGGCTGGATTCTATTCTGATTATTTGCATAAAAAAATAGACAAAGCAAAAGCATAATGTAAAAAAATAAGGAAAACACTTCCTTAAACATCTGTTAATGAATTTTTCAAGTTTTTATTATGGTCCTCTCAATCATTTTACTATTTTTGAATCGCACCAAATCTTAAACTTAACTTCATATGAAAAATTTAAAACTATTAATGGTTGCTGTTATTGCAGCCGCTTTTTCTGTTACTTCTTGTACCAAAGACGAATTAGTAAATGCAACAGACACCAATACAGTAGTAGCTTCAGCCACAATCGATATCATCAACGAATTGGATTTCAAAACCGGAACACAAGTTACGTTCGAGAATGCATTATCGAAATCAACCAATAAATTAACTGTAAATTCCTTAGTGGGCGCTTGTGCTACTGTTACCGTAGACAATCTAACGCCTAATGTTTTTCCAAAAGTGATAACAATAGACTTTGGAACAGGTTGCACCACCAACAACATTACTCGAAAAGGAAAATTAAAAGTTACTTTGTCTAGTTTAGTAAGCACTCCAAAAGCTACTATGAAAATAGAACGCGAAAACTACTATGTAAACGGATTAAAAGTAGAAGGAACAATTGTATATGTTAATGAAACTGTAACTCCTAATGTCCCTCAATGGAGCAGAACTGTTACCAATGGAAAACTAACGAATTTAGAAGGAATGGTATTCTTAAATGCTGGAACCCATACCATCAAACAAACAGAAGGCGTAGGAACACCTTTAATACTTTCTGACAACACCTATGAAATGACTCAAGGTACTCACACTGTTAGCAAAGAAAACGGACCAAGTTTGACCCTAACTGTGGCAGAAACTTTAGTAAAAAAATACAATTGTGATTATGTTTCAAAAGGAAAACTAACTGTAAAAGGAACGTTACTTAACGGAACAATTGATTATGGTAACGGAGATTGCGACAACAAATTTACCTACACTCATGAAAATGGTTTGGTTTTCAATTTGACTATGTAATACAATACCAACATTCAAAAAAAAAACTTCGTTTCAGCACTGAAACGAAGTTTTTTTTTGAAATGAAACCAAAGTTAACCGACCTTTGTAAAAAAAAAAGATGACCCTACAAATAGAAACCCCAGCTTTACTATTCTCTGCAACTTCCTTGATTTTATTGGCATATACCAATCGCTTTTTAACTTTAGCCACAATCATTCGTGGATTAAAGAAAGCTTACAAAGAAAAAGAGAACAGCATGATTTTATTAGAAATTAAAAATCTTAATTTGCGGTTAACACTAATTCGGTACATGCAAATGGCAGGCGTAATGAGCTTATTTCTATCTGTTTTCGCCATGTTATTGCTGTATCTCAACCAACAAATTGCTGGGATTTATCTCTTTGGATTAAGCCTTTTGGCCTTACTAGTTTCCCTTGGATTATCCTTTTGGGAAATCAATATTTCCGTGGACGCTTTACGTCTTCATTTGAGCGATTTAACACAAAAGGAAAAAACCAATGATTATCCTCCCATTACAATGGATAAATAAATTGGCATTCCAAAAGTAATATTGAAAGGGAACGTAACAGCTAAAGCCATGGGCAGAAAAATACCCGGATTCGCCTTAGGTACTGCAATTTTCATAGCTGCTGGAACTGCAATGTAAGAGGCACTTGAAGCTAACACTGCGAATATGAAACGATTCCCTACATCTTCAGTAACAAACTGACTCAAATAAGCCACTATACTTCCGTTAATTAATGGAATGACAATCGCAAAAGCAAAGCTAAACCAGCCACTTTTAAAGAAATCGCCTAATTTTCTACCGCTTACAATTCCCATATCCAAAAGGAAAATGGCTAAAAATCCTTTAAAAATATCAGTAGTAAAAGGTTTTATACCTAAAGCTGCTTTATCACTGGCTAACAAACCGATGATCAAACTACCGATGATCAACAATACACTTCCATTCGTAAAAGAGTGCTTAATGATTGGGCCTATTTTTGTATCAACAGCTGATTTTTTAGAGAACATTTGAATTAAAATCACACCCACTATAATTGCTGGAGCCTCCATCAAAGCCATTACGGCTACCATGTGTCCACTAAAGTTTAAGGATTGCATTTCTAAAAAAGAAATAGCCGTCACAAAAGTCACCGCACTAACCGAACCATAGGCTGCTGCTATAGCACCAGAATTTTCGATGCTGAATTTTTTCTTTAAAATAAAGAAGGTATACAAAGGAATCAATATAGAAACTACCATTCCGAAAACTACTGACCAAATGATTTCAATCGAAAAGTCACTATGAGCCAATTCTTGTCCCCCTTTAAATCCAATGGAAAAGAGAAGATAAAGCGAGATAAACTTTGAGGTGTTATTTGGAATTTCTAAATCACTTTTTAAGTAAACGGCAATGATACCGAGTAAAAAGAAAAGCAATGCTGGATTGGTAACATTTTCAATTAATAAGTCTAAATTCATATTTATGGTTTAAAATTTACAGTATTGAAGCTCTCTTGAGCTTATCATTTATGGCGATGCCAATTCCTTCATTAGGCAATTGTTCAACTATCAATAGCTCTAGTTTTTTACCATCCAATTCATGCATAGCTGCGTACAATCGAGTGGCTGCTTCGTCTAAATCACCCTTACTCGACAACATTTCTTGATGGATTATGCTAGAATGTTCATATTGCTGACAAAAAGACAATACACCTATTTGTTTATCGCTATAGTCCAAAAGTGTTTTAGCTATGTCGGTGGAAAAAACAGTTGGTGTGGATGGCGCATAATGTTTGGATAACATTCCGGGAGCAGCCGGAGCCACATCATCCTTCGTGAATATTTTCAATGGCCCAACAATAGCTTCAATAGCGGCTATTGAAGTGGCACCAGCACGATACAGAACAGGTTGATCCTCTTCAAATCCAACAATGGTTGACTCAATACCTTTAGTACATGCACCACCATCTAAAACAAACAATTGACTAGCATCAAAATAAGTAGTCACATGAGCAGCCGTAGTAGGACTTATCGACCCAAATGGATTGGCACTTGGGGCTGCTAATGGAAAATCCAACTCTTGCAACAGTGCTAAAGCCAATGGATGATTAGGAACACGAACCGCAACTGTATCCTTACCAGCAGTAATCAAATCAGAAATGTTATTTTGTTTTTTAAGAACCAATGTTAATGGTCCAGGCCAAAAAGTTTCTGCTAATACTCTAGCTTTTTCAGGAACAGCAGAAGCAACTTTTTCTAATTCGGTATAAGATTTTAAATGAACAATCAAAGGATTGTACAAAGGACGTTTCTTCAATTCAAAAATTTTCCGAATGGAAGTATCACTGTAAATGTTTCCGGCCAAACCATAAACGGTTTCAGTGGGAATAGCCACAAGTGATTCATTATTTAATAAAGTGACCGCTTTCGCAAGATCAAAAGGAGTACTCATACATTAAGGATTACAATAATTACAAAAACCAGGATCTTCTGTTTTTTTATGATTAGGATACAAAAGTTCTTTGGCAAAACCACATTTTTTACAACTATACACATGGCTAAATACTGATGAAGTTGCACTCCCACACCATGAACAAGGCAAGCCTGTTTTAACATCGGTTATAGTAAAACCTGGGGTTTGACACTCTGGACACAAAGTCTGAACATGTTGTACTAATTGCTTAGTGGCCATGCTTATAATTTCCATCCGAGTAGGATTGTACAAAGCCCTCATATCGGTCTCTACAAATACCGAAGGATGCTTCGCTTTTAGATAATGAAACTGTGCTAACAAAACTTCTCGAGAAACAATTCCTTTGACCATATCTTCGGAACTATGCTGACTCGGTCTGAGAATTAGTCCATGACTTGGAAATTGAGCTTGAGAAGCAAAATCCAAAAGTTCCTTCTGAGTAGCAATTGATGTTCCAGAAAAATTAGTTTTAAAACTTACAGAACGACCGATAATCTCTAGTTGGTTTTTTCGATCTATCAACACTACTAATTCATCATCTGCAGAAGCAAAATAAGCAGAAGGATGGGGACCAAAAGAACCTTCAGAGGCAACTGCCAAATCACAATCTGTTGCAACAATTGCTGCCAAACATTTTTGGCGAGCCACAGAAAGCGCATCTGATACTCTAGCTATTTCGCCCGAAAAGGTTCCAAAACCATCTGTATTAAAATCTTTAGGCGTGCTACAAACTACACCTAAACTATTTTCTAAAATAGGAGCCATCACTTGTTCTTTATGATGCATTGTTGCAATCACAAGCTGACGCCCTTTGAAACTATTTAGCGTTGTCCAACTCAATTTTAATTTGGCTAGTGATTTTTAACTTAGAACCGTTTGCCTCAGCTTTCTCTAATAATTCCTGAATCATCAACTGTACTTGTTGTAATTCTGAAATTCTTTTCTTGGAGTTAGTAGCATCTTTCTCAAATCGAATTTCGTTACTAAAACTCTCCAAAGAATGGTAATTAATCTTATTGTTAATCAAAGGAAATAGCACTTTGGCAGCTCCTGCTGGGGTAAATTCCCCATCGATTAATTGAAATTGGAAGTCATTTTCCATAAAAAAGTGGCTTTTTAAATTAAAGTTTATATTTTAAATCTTTTAAAATCTGAGTTCCACATAGAATTCCAATGACTAACAAAACACTAAAAAAGGAATTCTCAGGTTTCAAAAAAGCAAAGGCTAGCAGGACAATCAATACAATAAGTACTGCCGTCAATTTCATTTTTTGAAATAGTGTCAATTCTTGATGGTTCATAATTTAATTTTCTCTGCTACAAAATTGAGCAAATCAAATCATTAATTTTTATTTATATTTGTAATAAACATCATTAAATATTTTTATGAACTATACACTCCATCAATTACAAGTATTTCTAAAAGTAGCACAATGTCAAAGCATTACTAAAGCGGCTGAAGAACTGCATTTGACCCAACCCGCAGTTTCAATTCAACTCAAAAATTTCCAGGACCAATTTGAAATTCCGCTAACAGAAATTATTGGCAGAAAACTGTATGTGACTGATTTTGGAAAAGAAATTGTACTAGCCGCCGAAAAAATAATCAACGAAGTACACGCCATCAATTATAAAATGCAGGCCTATCAAGGAAAATTGAGTGGAAGGCTTAAGATTTCCATCGTCTCTACTGGAAAATACATTATGCCTTATTTTCTGGCCGACTTCTTAAAATTGCATCCCGATGTAGAATTAATTTTGGATGTAACCAATAAATCTAAAGTGATTAAGAGTTTAGAAAAAAATGAAGTCGATTTTTCTTTGGTTTCTATTTTACCTGAAACCTTAACAATCAATCGAATTGAATTAATGCCCAATCGCTTGTTTCTGGTTTCGAACTCAGCTGCCGAATTTCATGAAAAAATATATGACAAAACCATTTTAGAAAACATTCCTATTATTTCTAGAGAGATGGGGTCTGGTACCCGACAAAGCATGGAGCAATTCATGCGTTTGAACAATTTGAATGTAAAGAAAAAACTAGAACTTACCAGTAATGAAGCCGTAAAACAAGCAGTCATTGCAGGATTAGGTTGTTCTATTATGCCTATAATTGGCATAAAAAATGAAATCACTACAGGTAATCTTCAAATCATTCCTGTTCGTGGCTTACCCATACAATCTACATGGAATTTAATTTGGCAAAAAAACAAGAATTTCTCTCCAGTAGCAAAAGCCTACCTCTCTTTTTTAGAAGAATACAAGCAAGAAATTATCAAAAACAAATTTGATTGGGAGAACTCTTATTAGCTGTCCATTAAACTATTACAAGCTACAAAAGTCTTATTCTGAAATGGATTGAAATATGAAAAATGAGTTTCTCTGGTCTCAGCGACTAGGTTTTAGTAATCAACAAGCCTCAGCGATTCAAAAATTAGGAATGGAACGATTTCTTCAACAATCGTTTCAAGCACCTTTTAACACCAGTATTCCTGAGTTACTCGCTGAAAGTCCAAAATCGCTAGAAGATTTCAAAAAAATCAGACAAACCCGAAAAGAAGATCCTGAAGCAGCCAAAGAACTTTTAAAAAAAGAAATTCAGACCTCCAATGAATTAAAAGCTTGGTGGATTGATCAAATCAAAACAACTGATTTTCCGCTAAGAGAAAAAATGACTCTTTTTTGGCAGAATCATTTTGTTACCGCTTATCAAAAAGTTAAAGTAAATTATTGGATGTACGAAAACAACCAACTCTTTAGAGAAAATGCTTTTGGCAATTTTAAAACGGTAACTAAAAAAGCAATACAAACCAACGCGATGGTGCGCTATCTCGATAATGTTGACAATAAAAAAGGAAAACTAAACGAAAATTTAAGTAGAGAGCTACTAGAACTTTTTACACTTGGGATTGGCAATTACTCTGAATCTGATATAAAAAATGGAGCCAAAGGATTGGCAGGATTAGGAATTGGAGAAACTGCTGCGGTCTATCGCCGATTTCTAGAAGACAATGACCCCATTGAATATCTTGGCAAAAAAGGTACTTTAAAACTGGATGAAATGGTAGATGCCATTTTTGATCACCCAAAAATTCCCTATTTACTCACACAAAAAATGCTGAAATGGTTCCTTTATGACGAACCAAAAGAAGAATTGGTAACTTATTATGGTGATTATTTTAGAAAAGTCAATTTTGAAATTAAGCCGCTATTAATCAAAATTTTTACCGAAGAATTTGCTAAAAATGATACAGCAGGCTCGAAAATCAAGAATCCTTTAGAATATATATTGTTAGTTACTAACGAATTACAAACCAACAAGCCACAATCCACCACCATTGCCTTTTTCTTAAAACAACAAGGAATGGATTTGTTCAATCCACCCAATGTAAAAGGATGGGACGGCGGAAAAAGTTGGCTTACCTCTCAAATATACTTACAACGAAACAATGTTGCTGACTTGCTTTGTAGCGGAAAAAGCATTCCGAAACCAAAACAAGAGAGAGAAAATACATTAGATAAAAAGCAGTCATTATCTATTTCATTGGAATGGAACAACAAAGGAACAAACAAAGAAATCATAAAAGAACTGACTGACCGATTGTTGTTTTCTACCGATGCCTCTTTGCAACAAGACCTTGAAAAATTACTAAAATATGATTTTGACCCCCAATCGCTTGGAGCCAATAATGCTGTTTTACGACTTTTTAATGCTATCATAAAATCACCTGAATTTCAACTTATTTAAATCCAAGTTATGAACAGAAGAAATTTTTTAGCGCTAACAGGAACTTTTACAGGAGGAACATTGATTCTTCCTCAGTTTCTTCACGCCTTTGGCACACAACAACAACTTGTTACAGGAAATGAATGCGTGATTTTTATTCAGTTGAATGGCGGAAACGACGGACTCAATACTTACATTCCTTATCAAGATGAATTGTACTATCATCATCGTCCAGCAATTGGGATCGCGAAACAAAACGTTATTGCTGGAAATAACGGAATGGGCTTTCATCCTGCCTTAAAGGATTTTGCTAAAATGCAACAAAATGGTGATTTAACGATCATCCAAAATGTAGGATATGCTAATCCTGTTCGTTCTCATTTTAGAAGCCAAGAAATTTGGCAAACTGCTCCAACTAATCAAGAATACCTCAGTCAAGGTTGGCTTGGACGCTACTTAGATTTGCAATGCAATGACCATCAACCGACGGCAGGAATCAATATCGACACTATCGATACCTTGGCATTAAAAGGCGAAGAACCCAACAGTATTACAGTGAAAGACCCCAATCGGTTCAACAGCCGTAACTCGCCTGAAACCAAAGATCAATTATCTGATAACCCTCAATTGGATTTTGTTCGAAAAATTGCCAATTCTGTTACAGAAGGCGCCGATGCCATACAAGATGCTCTCAAAAAAAGCACTCCATCTGAAGTTAGTTATCCAAAAACTGGACTATCCAAAAATTTAGAATGGATTGCCAAATTGATAAAAGGAAATTTAAATTCTAAAGTGTACTACACTTCACTTGGAGGATTTGATACGCATGACAATCAATTGGCTATTCATCAAAATAAATTAAGCGAACTTAATGACGCTATTTTCAGTTGCTACTCTGATTTGAAAAAAGCGCAAGTATTACAAAACACTACTATCGTGGTGTTTTCTGAATTCGGTCGCCGAGTAAAGGACAACGGAAAAGGAACCGATCACGGAACGGCAGCACCGCTTTTTGTAATTGGAGGCAATACAAAGGGCAACGTACTTGGTAAAAATCCAAACTTGACTGATTTAGACGAAGGCGACTTAAAATACCAAATCGATTTTAGAAGTATTTATGCCACTCTTTTACAGCAAAAATTAGCCTTTGACCCTAAGTCAATTGGATTAAAAAACAGTCCTCTTCAGGGTATGTTCTAAACCTATTACCTATTTAAGAGTCGTTTCAAAAAGAAATGCTGTATCTTTGCCCGCTTTTTAAAAATTAAAAAATGACAAAGAATCAAGTATTAAAAGGAGTTTTTTTGGTAGGACTGGGCGCTACAAGTTATGGCATGTTGGCTACTTTTGTAAAAATGGCCTATGACGAAGGCTATTCAACTCCCGAAGTAACTTCTGCTCAATTCATTCTTGGTATTCTTGGTATGTTATTGATTAATTTATTTCAAAAAACAAAAAAAGGAACTACGGTTGTAAAAGCTACTTCAAAAAACATTTTCCAACTCATAGTTGCAGGAACTTCACTTGGTATGACGAGTGTTTTCTATTATTTAGCTGTAAAATACATTCCTGTCTCTATTGCTATTGTACTGTTGATGCAAACCGTTTGGATGGGTGTAGTCGTAGAAATGGCCATTGACAAAAAGCTACCAGCACTCAAAAAAATAATCGCAGTCATCATTGTCTTAATAGGAACTTTTTTGGCTACAAACGTTATTGCTACAACGGCTTCTTTGGATTGGAGAGGAATTGTCTTAGGAGTACTTGCAGCAGCATCTTTTACCGCTACTATGTTTACTGCAAATCATATTGCGAACCACATTTCATCTGCTCAACGAAGTTTATATATGTTGCTTGGTGGTGCCATCATCGTCTTTGGTTTTGCTCTATTTACTCAAGTAGGTCCTTTTCAAATGGGAATTTTTATGAAATGGGGAATTGTTTTGGCTCTTTTCGGAACCATCATTCCGCCTTTGTTGATGAATGCAGGTTTTCCACTAACTGGAATTGGTCTCGGCAGTATAGTCTCGGCCTTAGAGTTACCCGTTTCAGTGACTATGGCTTATGTTCTATTGAATGAAGAAGTAAACTTTCTTCAATGGTTTGGAATTATTTTGATCATTCTAGCCATTATAATTATGAATACTAGCTCTTCAAAAAAATAATCAAAGCCAAAATATTTTTCAATAACATCTTCAAACTGTTAATTTTTTTATAAATTCGTAACAAACAACTTGTTATGAATTCACTTTGGCATTTGTATGTAATGGCTTTTCTCTATATAATTGCTGGAATCAATCATTTTAGAGTCCCTCGTTTATATCAAAAGATCATTCCTTCTTATCTTCCTAATCCCTCATTACTAAACATTTTATCTGGAGGTATTGAAATTGTTTTAGGGATTTCTTTGCTAATTCCTGCCATTTCCCACTATGCGGCTTGGGGAATCATTTTGTTGCTAATTGCTGTTTTTCCAACACATATTTTCATGTTGACCAACCCAAAAGCAAGTATGGGACTCCCAAAATGGGTTTTGTACCTACGTTTGCCATTACAACTACTTTTGATGTATTGGGCATATATCTATACTGAATAATCAATTACAAACTCGTAACCAATAAAAACTAAATACTTATGAAAAAACTATTTGCAGAATTTTTCGGAACTTTTTGGCTTGTTTTCGGAGGATGTGGTAGCGCCTTATTCGCTGCTGGAATACCTGATTTGGGTATTGGCTTTGCCGGAGTTTCTCTAGCTTTTGGATTAACAGTACTAACAATGGCTTATGCCGTAGGCCATATTTCTGGTGGGCATTTTAATCCCGCTGTCTCTTTTGGTTTATGGGCTGGTGGTCGATTTTCAGCCAAAGATTTAGTCCCTTACATCATCGCACAATGTGTTGGTGCAATAGCAGCCGCAGGAACATTATATACTATTGCCTCTGGAAAAGTAGGCTTCGTGATTGACAATACCAAAGCGGGAGCTTTTGCTTCTAACGGTTTTGGAGCTTTCTCTCCTGATGGCTATTCCATGCAAGCGGCTTTTATCGCAGAGTTTGTACTAACCCTATTCTTTTTATTAGTGATTCTTGGCGCAACCGATAAATTTGCTAATGGTAAGTTTGCTGGAGTAGCAATTGGTTTAGCATTAACGTTAATTCATTTAATCAGTATTCCAATTACCAATACTTCTGTAAATCCTGCTCGTTCTTTATCACAAGCTATTTTTGTGGGAGGAGAACCTTTAGGGCAAGTATGGTTATTTTGGGTAGCGCCAATATTAGGGGCTATTGTAGCTGGTTTTATCTATAAAAATTTATTGCAAGACCATTCAGAAGCTTAAAAATAATCTTTTATATAAAGAGAAAAAGAGCAAAATTCATGTTCTTTTTCTCTTTATTTTTACCAAATGAAATCCCTTTTTGATTCTGAACCCATTGTTTTTGATGTCCCAGATGCATCTATTATTTATTACCCTAATTTCTTCTCAAACGAAGAAGCAGCTATCCTATTTGACACTTTACAAAAAGAAATTCCTTGGCAACAGGACGACATCAAAGTCTACGGAAAAGTGTATCCACAACCCCGATTAACCGCGCTTTTTGGCAACGAAGGAAAATCCTATTCTTACTCGAATATTACTATGCATCCTCATAAATGGTCACCACTGCTTATGAGCATTAAAGAAAAAGTAGAAAAAGCAACTGAAGCAATTTACTCTACAGTATTGCTCAATTATTATCGAGACGGCAGAGATAGTAACGGATGGCATGCTGATAATGAGAAAGAATTAGGAATAAACCCAATCATAGCCTCTTTAAGCTTTGGTGCAGAAAGGGTGTTTCAACTCAAGCACAATCATCTTCAAAATCAAAAAATAAATCTAACTTTAAAACATGGTAGTTTACTACTAATGAAAGGAACAACGCAACATTTTTGGAAACATCAAATTCCGAAAACAACAAAACCAATTGGCCCCAGAATTAACCTAACTTTCAGGATTATCTCCTAAAACTAAAAACACTCAACCAAAATAATTATGAACGAAATTGTTGCCTATTTCACAAATATTCCATCCTCATACAGAAGCTTAATCCTTGTGGGAGGAATCACCCTTTTTTGGATCATTGAAAATGCTTTTCCATTATTTCATTTTAAGTATAAAAAATGGCAACACGCTGGTATTAATATCTTTTTTACATTAACAACTATCATCATCAATTTTTGTTTGGCGTATCTTTTATTAATAACAGCCGATTGGACCATCAAAAATGATTTTGGAATCCTTCAAATCCTTCCAGAGTTGCCACTGTGGTTGTATGCAATTATTGGATTACTCTTATTGGATTTAATTGGAGCTTATCTAGTTCATCTCATTGAACATCGAACAAAAGTCTTATGGCGTTTTCATCTTATTCACCATACAGATACTTGGATTGATACTACAACAGCCAACAGACACCATCCAGGCGAAAGTGTTATTCGTTTTACTTTTACCTTGTTAGGTGTTTTTATCGTTGGAAGCCCAATGTGGATGGTTTTCTTATACCAAACCTTATCGGTTGTGGCTACTCAATTCAATCATGCCAATATAGCTTTACCACCAAAATTAGATAAACTTTTAAGCTATTTTATTGTCTCTCCAGACATGCACAAAATACACCATCATTACAAATTACCTTATACAGACAGCAATTACGGGAACATTTTTTCTGTTTGGGATCGTTTGTTTGGAACCTTCAAAACCATGCCGAGAGAAGAAATAATTTATGGAATCGACACACATCAAGACCCAAAAGAACACAATGAGTTAAAAAACTTATTAAATATTCCTTTTCAAAAACACAGGTCTCCTGAAATAGAATAAGAAGCAAAAAAAAATGGCATTTTAATTAAAGTAATTGTTATTTTTATTAATATTGGTATATTATTAGAGACCTATTTTATTAATCATTAACACCAAATTTTGAATTAATTTTCATGTGATGAAAAAGAGTAACCGCAAAGAATTGAATTGGGAACAAACAGAAAAGCTTGTTACATTGGCCTTAGAAGAAAGAAATCCTTTCGAAATAATAAAAAAAGAGTTCGGACTTTCTGAAAAAGAAGTTTTGGAGTTTATGAAAAAGAAAATGCCTGCTGAAAAATACGAAATGTGGAAAAAGAAAGCAATTGCAAGTAAACCTAAACCAAAACCTGTAAAAATTGATGATTTTGATGAAGATTTAGATGGCAAATATTACATTAAAAATAAATTAGATTAATACCATACAAACTCCTGCTTTAGTAGGAGTTTTTTTTATTAAAAACTAAAGAAAATAGGAATATACATAAGTCAATGTAACAATTACATCACTTTTTAGTCTAACGTGAAACTAAAATAAAAAAATATGAAAAAAATAATAGTATCCCTAGCTTTAGCTTCTGTACTTCTAGCTTGTAAATCAAGCATTTCGACTACGGACAAAAACAAGCAAGAAGTTAAAGTTGCTATAAACCTTACGGATGTAAAAGATGATAAAGTACAAGTAACAGTTTATGCACCAAAAATTAAATCAGATATAATTACATATAGTATTCCTAAAATCGTTCCAGGCACCTATTCTAATGACAATTATGGACGTTACATAGAAGATTTAAAAGCATATGACGAAAAAGGAGCAGCATTAGAAGTTAAAAAAACAGACGAAAATACTTGGTCTATTCAATCAGCGAAAAAATTAAGTAAAATAACTTACTTAGTAAACGACACCTATGATACTGAAAAAGGGAGAGGTTTTGGTCAAGAAGATATTTTTTCTCCAGCAGGAACTAACATTGATGCAGGAACCAATTTTATGGTAAACATGCATGGATTTGTGGGCTATTTTCAAGACAAAAAAGAATTGCCCTACAGAGTAAATATTACCCACCCAGAAACACTTTGGGGAGCTACTTCAATGATTGACTTAGATACAAAAGCAGCTTCTGATGAATTTATTGTTTCCCGCTATGGTGAATTAGTAGAGAATCCAATAATGTATTCAAAACCTGATTATACCACTTTTACAGTTGACGGAATGGATATCACAATTGCAGTTTTTTCTCCTAATGGAAAAGTGACTGCAGAGAGTATCACTCCAGAAATGAAGAAAATGATGATTGCCCAAAAAACATTTTTAGGCAAAATCAATACTAATAAGAAATATACAGTTCTATTGTATTTATCTAGCATGAAACCAAACGATGCCAAAGGTTTCGGAGCATTAGAGCATCCTACAGCAACTACAGTAGTAATGCCTGAAACAATTCCTGCTAAAATGCTTCAAGAACAAATGAAAGATGTAGTTTCACATGAATTTTTTCATATTGTAACCCCATTAACTATTCACTCAAAAGAGATTCAGTATTTTGATTACAATACACCTAAAATGTCAGAGCATTTATGGATGTATGAAGGAGTGACTGAATATTTTGCAAATTTATTCCAGATCAATCAAGGATTAATTACCGAAGAGGAATTCTACGAAAGAATAGCGGACAAAATAGAGCAGTCTAAAAGGATGAATGACACGATGCCTTTCACAACTATGAGTGCTAATGTACTTCAAGAACCCTACAAGGAGCAATATCTAAATGTATATCAAAAAGGGGCATTAATTGGAATGTGTGTTGATATTATTATCCGTGAAAAATCAGAAGGAAAAAGAGGAATTCTTGACCTAATGCACAAACTTTCTAATGAATATGGCGTTAATAAAGCATTTGATGATAAAGAATTGTTTGATAAAATTGTGTCTTTAACTTATCCTGAAGTTGGTGAATTTCTTAAAACTTATGTGGCTGGCCCAACACCAATACCATATGAAGTCTTTTTAGCTAAAGCAGGAGTTACAAAATCCGTAACAAAAGTTCCAGGAGGAATATTTTTAAAAGGACAAAAACCTTATATCACTATAAATCCGCAAACAGGTGAAATTTCAATTTTACCTAATGTTGAATTAAATGAATTCTTTAAAGGTTTATCCTTAAAAGGAGAAGATGTAATTTTAGCTATTAACAACAAATCATATAGCAAAGAGAATATTTTTGAATTGATAACTACTAGTCAAGAATGGAAAGAAAATGACACCATCACTTTAAAAATAAAAAGAACTGGTAAAGAAGAAACCATTACCGGAAAAGTTGCTTTACCCTACGAAGAAAAAGAAAGCTTAGCTGCTTCTGATGTTACTAAAAAAGCATTAAAAGAAGCTTGGTTAAAAGGATAACCAACTTTCATAAATACTACAATCCCAATTTAGAAATAGATTGGGATTTTTTTTTAATTTAAAGCATAGATAGTGCAGCAATTCAACATTTTTCTTTATTTTGCGCCAAATTAAAATTCAAATGAAAAAAACTATTTTAGCTCTAGTAGCATTAACATCAATAATTTCTTGTACTAAAAACGAATCAAAAAACAACTTGCATCTAACAGGAAATGTAGTAGGATTAAAAAAAGGAACCTTATACATTCAACGACTTAAAGACACTACACTTGTTACGATCGATTCCATCAAAATTGAAGGAGATTCTAAATTTGAAACCAATATTGCAATTGAATCACCAGAAATGTTCTACTTATCCTTAAACAGAGGTGTATCTAATTCATTAGACAATAACTTACTTTTTTTTGCTGAACCAGGAAACATCAATATTGAAACTAATCTTGATAGTTTTCTTTATGGAGCAAAGGTTACAGGATCTGTGAACCATGATTTATATCAAGAGTTTGTGAAAATAAATTCCCAATTTAAAGATGAAAATTTGAGTATTATTGAACAAAAATTTAAAGCAACAAAATTCAATAACATTAAAAAATTAGATAGCTTAAAAACCAAAGAAGAATCAAATATCAAAAGAAGGTATCTATATGCAACAAATTTTGCGGTAAATCATAAAGACCATGAAATAGCTCCTTATATTGCTCTTTCTGAAATTTATGACATCAACATCAAATTTTTAGATACAATTCAGAAATCAATGACACCAAAAGTAGCTCAATCTTTATATGGTAAAAAGTTGACTAAATTTGTAAATGACATAAAAAAACAGGAATAATTATTTTTACCAACCAAAAAGGCTGTCTTAAATATTAGACAGCCTTTTTTTTATGCTTTATTTTAAAGGTAATTAAAGGTCATTTTATTAATAGACTCAGAAGTAAGTAACTAGAATCAGAAATGGAAAGTTTACGAGTATAGATATCTATTCTATCAAATATCAAATAACAATTGTATACAAGTAAAATAACCTTATAGCACCTAACTATGTCTCAATAAACAATAGTAATTTACCATTAAACTAAAGCTTACAATAAAGAAATGTGTGTGTGTCAGGATAGAAAAGTGTTTGAAATAAAATAACAAAAGAAAGGTCTGGAATTGCTTGAATACTCAAGTAGAAACATTTATATCTCAATTCATTGCATCAGGAATGAAGAATGTTTCCTTTTTTGACTAAATCATAATTCTGCATACTTTTTTTTCCATAGGATTAGAACTTTACATGTTTGAGGTATAACCTTTTTTCAATACAAGATCAAGATATAACAAAAAACCCCTTCATCGGATGATGAAGGGGTTTTTAAAAAGAAAGGCGGCGACATACTCTCCCACAAATTGCAGTACCATCTGCGCAGGCGGGCTTAACTTCTCTGTTCGGAATGGGAAGAGGTGAGCCCCGCCGCAATAACCACCTTAAGATTTTAAGGCATTAGCCAATAGCCATA